>NZ_JBEPMB010000029.1:0-1442 GCF_040545545.1 Limnomicrobium aquaticum | reverse complement strand
ATCTGACCCGTGCCGAGTGCTGCCACCTGGCCCGTCGTCATCGCCGCAATCTGCGTCGTCGTCAGACCCGCAAGATTGGCGGTGACCAGCGACCCGATATTGGCTGTCGGAATGCCCGCAATCGACTTCGCGCTGATTGCCCCGAGCTGGCTCGAAGACATCTGCACCACGTTGGCACCCAGGGCCGCAACCTGGCTCGACGACAGTGCGCCGATCTGTCCGTTGGTCAGTCCGGCGATCTGCCCCGATACCAGCGCACCGACCTGCGACGTCGTCAGACCCGAAATCGAGCTCGTCTTGATCGCACCCAGAACCGAATTGCCCAGCAGCGCGACGTTGGCGTTCGAAAGACCCGCAACCTGCGTGGCGCTCAAGGCACCAATCTGCGTCGAGGTCACCGAACCGATCTGCCCCGTCGTCAGCGCATTCACCTGTGCCGAGGTCAGGCCGGTCATCTGGCCCGTCGTCAGGATGCTCAGCTGCGCCGTGCCAAGAGCAGCGAGGTTCGTCGTCGAAATCCCCGAAATCGCCTTGGAACTGATCGCGGCGATGTTCGTCGAAAGCGCAGTCAGATCGCCCCCGGTCAGCGCCGCAACCTGCGTGGAGCTCAGTGCACCCACCGCCCCCGTCGTGACGACCGCAACCTGAGCCGTGCCCAATCCACCGATCTGCGTGCTCGTAAGCCCGACGACAGCGCTCGAGGTGAGCGATGCGATGCCGGTGCTGATAGCCGTCAGCTGACCGGCCGACAGAACGCCGACCTGCGACGAGTTAAGCGCGCCAAGCTGCGTGGAGGTCAACCCGGCAATCTGACCCGTGCCGAGTGCTGCCACCTGGCCCGTCGTCATCGCCGCAATCTGCGTCGTCGTCAGACCCGCAAGATTGGCGGTGACCAGCGACCCGATATTGGCTGTCGGAATGCCCGCAATCGACTTCGCGCTGATTGCCCCGAGCTGGCTCGAAGACATCTGCACCACGTTGGCACCCAGGGCTGCAACCTGGCTCGACGACAGTGCGCCGATCTGTCCGTTGGTCAACCCGGCGATCTGCCCCGATACCAGCGCACCGACCTGCGACGTCGTCAGACCCGAAATCGAGCTCGTCTTGATCGCACCCAGAACCGAATTGCCCAGCAGCGCGACGTTGGCGTTCGAAAGACCCGCAACCTGCGTGGCGCTCAAGGCACCAATCTGCGTCGAGGTCACCGAACCGATCTGCCCCGTCGTCAGCGCATTCACCTGTGCCGAGGTCAGGCCGGTCATCTGGCCCGTCGTCAGGATGCTCAGCTGCGCCGTGCCAAGAGCAGCGAGGTTCGTCGTCGAAATCCCCGAAATCGCCTTGGAACTGATCGCGGCGATGTTCGTCGAAAGCGCAGTCAGATCGCCCCCGGTCAATGCAGCAACCTGCGTGGAGTTCAGAGCACCCACGACACCCGTCGAAAG
>NZ_JBEPMB010000028.1:0-1603 GCF_040545545.1 Limnomicrobium aquaticum | reverse complement strand
CCGCTCGGGCTACGCCCTCCCGGGGCTCTCATGCGTGCGCCACAGTGGCCGACTTTTGCGCCGCCGCGTGGCCGGTTTTTACTCCGGCGTTGACAGCTATGCTTGATGCCGCCGAACTTCCCGATGATGTTGCCGCTCTGAAGGCGATGCTGATCGCGGCGCAGGCCCGCGAGGCGGCCAAGGATGTCGCGATAACCAGTAAGGACGAACATATCGCTCGCAAGGACGAGCGGATCGAACGGCTTGAGAAGCTGGTCGCCGCCTTCAAACAGGCAGCCTTCGGACGCAAATCCGAGAAGGCCGATCCTGACCAGTTCGACCTGGCACTGGAAGACTTGGAAACGGCCATGGCCGTGATCCATGCCGAGGATGAGGCGGACGCTCCTGCCGGAAAGAGGATTGCCAAACCTCGCGGGATTAATCGTGGCTCCCTCCCAAAGCATCTTCCCCGTGTGGAGGAGGTAATTGAGCCGGAAAGCCTGATCTGCGCCTGCGGCGGTTGCCTGCATTGCATTGGCGAGGATGTCTCTGAGCGGCTGGACGTGATCCCGGCACAGTTCCGCGTAATCGTCACCCATCGCCCCAAATATGCGTGCCGTGCCTGCACAGACGGAGTCTTTCAAGCTCCGGCACCAGCACGGCTGATCCAAGCAGGGCTGCCGACGGAAGCCACCATCGCCCATGTGCTGGTCTCCAAATATGCAGACCACCTTCCGCTTTACCGTCAGGCTCAGATCATGAGCCGCCAAGGCATCGATCTCGACCGTTCCACGCTTGCCGACTGGGTCGGCCGAGCCGCTTATGAACTGCGTCCCGTCTTCGACGCGCTGATTGCCGACCTGAGACGCTCGTCCAAACTGTTCATGGACGAGACCCGTGCTCCGGTGCTTGATCCCGGCTCCCGCAAGACCAAGACCGGATACTTCTGGGCGCTGGCGCGGGATGATCGTCCATGGGGCGGCGGTGCTCCACCGGGCGTGGCCTTCACATACGCTCCCAGTCGCGGGGGCATTCATGCAGAACGGATATTACACGGCTTCTCGGGAATCCTGCAGGTCGACGGTTATGCCGGATACAACAGGCTGCTCGCGCCAGAGCGTGTCGGACCGGACATTCGGCTTGCCTATTGCTGGGCACACGCCCGTCGCAAGCTGGTGGAGATCACCCGCAACGGAGCAGCACCTATTGCCGAGGACGGCGTCAAACGCATCAGCGAACTGTATCGGATCGAGGCCGAGCTACGAGGCCTCGATCCGGAGACTCGTCTTGCCGGGCGACAGGAGCGGTCAGCACCACTGGTCGCCGACATGCAGACCTGGCTCGTCCATCACCGTGCCCGTGTTGCTGCAAAGTCCCCGCTCGGCGAGGCTTTGGCCTACATCGCCAAATACTGGGATGGTCTGAAGCTCTTCCTGACCGATGGGCGCATCGAGATCGACAACAACAGCGTTGAGCGGACAATCAGGCCGATTGCCCTCAATCGGAATTATGCGAAGCTCGGGATTATGTGTCAACGCCGGAGTAAAAACCGGCCACGCGGCGGCGCAAAAGTCGGCCACTGTGGCGCACGCATGAGAGCCCCGGGAGGGCGTAGCCCGAGCGG
>NZ_JBEPMB010000027.1:0-2091 GCF_040545545.1 Limnomicrobium aquaticum | reverse complement strand
GAGCGCGGGTTCACCGGCGGCTACACGATCATCAAGGATTACATGCGCGAGCGAGATCAGCGTCGCCAAGAGGTGTTCGTGCCGCTGTCGCATCCACCCGGCCATGGGCAGGCGGATTTCGGCGAGGCGATGGTGATCATTGGCGGCGTGGAACGCAAGGCGCATTTCTTCGTGCTGGATCTTCCGCACAGTGACGGCTGCTACGTCAGGGCCTATCCGGCGGCGGTGGCCGAGGCCTGGGTCGATGGCCACGTGCATGCGTTTTCCTTCTTCGGGGCCGTGCCGCAATCGATCGTCTACGACAATGATCGCTGCCTGGTGGCGAAGATCCTGCCCGACGGTACACGCAAGCGCGCGACGCTGTTCAGCGGTTTTCTGTCCCACTACCTGATCCGGGATCGTTACGGCCGTCCTGGGAAAGGCAACGACAAGGGGAACGTCGAAGGTCTCGTTGGCTATGCCCGGCGCAACTTCATGGTTCCGATTCCGCAGTTTACGACATGGGATGCGTTCAACGTCTGGCTCGAGGAGCAATGCCGCAAGCGTCAGCGCGACAGACTGCGCGGCCAGAGCGAGACGATCGGAGAGCGACTACAGCGTGATCTGGCTGCTATGCGTGCGTTGCCGGCATCTCCATTCGATGCCTGCGATCAGGCCAGCGCCAAGGTGACGGCCCAGTCGCTGGTTCGCTACAAGACCAACGACTATTCCGTGCCGGTCGCCTACGGCCATCAGGATGTGTGGGTGCGCGGCTATGTCGACGAGGTGGTGATTGGTTGCCGCGGCGAGATCGTCGCCCGCCATCCGAGATGCTGGGACCGGGAGGACGTCGTCTTCGATCCCGTGCATTACCTGCCGCTGATCGAGCAGAAGATCAATGCGCTGGATCAGGCAGCACCTCTCCAGGGCTGGGACCTGCCGGAAGAGTTCGCCACGCTGCGCCGCCTGATGGAGGGCCGCATGGCAAAGCATGGCCGGCGTGAGTACGTGCAGGTTCTGCGCTTGCTGGAGAGCTTCGAGCTTGCCGACCTTCACGCGGCGGTGAAGCAGGCCCTCCAGCTCGGAGCCATCGGCTTCGACGCCGTCAAGCATCTGATCCTGTGCCGGGTGGAACGCCGACCGCCGCGACTGGACCTTTCCATCTACCCCTACCTGCCGCGGGCGACGGTCGAGACGACGTCGGCGAAGGCCTACATGCGCCTCCTGTCGTCGGATGCGGGAGAAGCGGCATGAGCACCGAAGTCCCGGAGATCCTGCTCTCCCACTACCTCAAAATCCTGAAGCTACCGACCTTCCAGCGCGAGTACCAGAAGCTGGCCCGGCACTGCGCCGCAGAGGGCGTCGATCATGTCGGATACCTCACCCGGCTTGCCGAGCGGGAGATGATCGAACGCGACCGCCGCAAGGTCGAGCGCCGCATCAAGGCGGCCAAATTCCCCGTCGTCAAAAGTCTGGACAGCTTCGACTTCGCCGCCATCCCCAAGCTCAACAAGATGCAGGTGCTGGAACTGGCCCGTTGCGAATGGATAGAGCGACGGGAGAACGTGATCGCGCTTGGGCCCAGCGGCACGGGCAAAACCCACGTGGCTCTCGGTCTCGGCCTATCAGCCTGCCAGAAGGGCCTGTCTGTCGGCTTCACGACAGCGGCCGCCTTGGTCAGCGAGATGATGGAGGCACGTGACGAGCGAAGGCTGCTGCGGTTCCAGAAGCAGATGGCAGCCTACCAGCTTCTCATCATCGATGAGCTGGGCTTTGTGCCGCTCTCAAAAACCGGCGCAGAATTACTCTTCGAGCTGATATCGCAACGATACGAGCGAGGCGCGACCCTGATCACCAGCAATCTTCCATTTGACGAATGGACGGAAACCTTGGGATCGGAGCGTCTGACCGGCGCGCTGCTGGATCGTATTACCCACCACGTCAGCATCCTCGAGATGAACGGCGACAGCTATCGTCTCGCCCAAAGTCGCGCCCGAAAGGCCGGCTGAAGCCCTCTCAAAAATCGCAGCGCGCGCATCAGACCCCCGCTCGGGCTACGCCCTCCCGCGGGTCTCATGCGCGCGCCAAGGTGGCCGACTTTTGCGCCGCCGC
>NZ_JBEPMB010000026.1:0-2491 GCF_040545545.1 Limnomicrobium aquaticum | reverse complement strand
GCAAAAACCTACCACGGTAGCGGCGGGATAGTCCCGCTTCGGGCGGCGTAAAAGTCGGCCACCTATTTACCTTCTGCGACGATTGCAGGAGGGCTGGGGATCTATACCGTGGAACTATATCTGAAGGTCCGTCTGGCTTGCTCGGAAGGGATGAGCCGGCGTCAGGCTGCAAAGCATTTCAACATATCGCGCGACAGCGTTTCCAAGATGCTGTCCTATTCGACACCTCCTGGCTATCAGCGGCAATCACCGATACGGCGGCCGAAGCTGGATGCGTTTATCTCGACCATCGATCATTGGCTCGATGAGGACGTGAAGGTGCCGCGCAAGCAGCGCCATACGGCCAAGCGGGTGTTTGACCGGCTACGGGACGAGCGCGGGTTCACCGGCGGCTACACGATCATCAAGGATTACATGCGCGAGCGAGATCAGCGTCGCCAAGAGGTGTTCGTGCCGCTGTCGCATCCGCCAGGCCATGGTCAGGCGGATTTCGGCGAGGCGATGGTGGTCATTGGCGGCGTGGAGCGCAAGGCGCACTTCTTTGTGCTGGACCTGCCGCACAGTGACGGCTGCTACGTCAGGGCCTATCCGGCGGCGGTGGCCGAGGCCTGGGTCGATGGCCACGTCCATGCGTTCGCCTTCTTCGGCGCAGTGCCGCAATCGATCGTCTACGACAATGACCGCTGCCTCGTGGCGAAGATCCTGCCCGATGGCACACGCAAGCGCGCGACTCTCTTCAGCGGCTTCCTGTCCCACTACCTGATCCGGGATCGTTACGGCCGTCCTGGGAAAGGCAACGACAAGGGGAACGTCGAAGGTCTCGTTGGCTATGCCAGGCGCAACTTCATGGTTCCGATCCCGCAGTTTCCGACATGGGATGCGTTCAACGCCTGGCTGGAGGAGCAATGCCGCAAGCGTCAGCGCGACAGGCTGCGCGGCGAGAGCGAGACGATCGGCGAACGATTGCAGCGGGATCTGGCTGCTATGCGTGCGTTGCCGGCATCTCCATTCGATGCCTGCGACCAGGCGAGTGCGAAAGTCACAGCCCAGTCGCTGGTCCGTTACAAGACCAACGACTATTCCGTGCCGGTCGCTTATGGCCATCAGGACGTCTGGATCCGGGGCTATGTCGACGAAGTGGTGATCGGCTGCCGTGGTGAGATCATCGCCCGCCATCCGAGGTGCTGGGAGCGGGAAGATGTCGTCTTCGATCCTTTGCATTACCTGCCGCTGATCGAGCGGAAGATCAATGCGCTGGATCAGGCAGCCCCTCTCCAGGGCTGGGATCTGCCTGATGAGTTCGCCACGCTGCGCCGGCTGATGGAAGGTCGCATGGCAAAGCATGGCCGGCGGGAATATGTGCAGGTTCTCCGTCTGCTGGAGACTTTTGAGCTCGCTGACCTGCATGCGGCGGTGAAGCAGGCCCTGCAACTCGGAGCTATCGGCTTCGACGCCGTCAAGCATCTGATCCTGTGCCGGGTGGAACGCCGGCCGCCGCGGCTGGACCTGGCGATCTATCCCTACCTGCCTCGGGCGACGGTCGAGACGACCTCGGCGAAGGCCTACATGCGACTTCTGTCGTCGGATGCGGGAGAAGCCGCATGAGCACAGAAGCACCAGAGATCCTTCTCGCGCACTATCTCAAGGTCCTGAAGCTGCCGACCTTCCAGCGCGAGTATCAGAAACTGTCCCGGCTCTGCGCCACCGAAGGCGTTGATCATGTCGGATACCTCACCCGGCTTGCCGAGCGGGAGATGATCGAGCGGGATCGCCGCAAGGTCGAACGCCGTATCAAGGCGGCCAAGTTCCCGGTCGTTAAAAGCCTCGACAGCTTCGATTTTACCGCCATCCCCAAGCTCAACAAGATGCAGGTATTGGAGCTTGCACGCTGCGAATGGATCGAGCGCCGGGAAAACGTCATTGCGCTCGGCCCGAGCGGCACGGGCAAGACCCATGTCGCGCTCGGCCTCGGCCTGGCCGCATGCCAGAAGGGCCTGTCCGTCGGGTTTACGACGGCGGCCGCCCTGGTCAGCGAGATGATGGAGGCGCGTGACGAACGCCGTCTGCTCCGCTTCCAGAAACAGATGGCCGCCTACAAGCTGCTTATCATCGATGAACTGGGCTTCGTGCCGCTCTCCAAGACCGGCGCGGAATTGCTGTTCGAGCTGATCTCGCAGCGCTACGAGCGGGGCGCCACTCTCATCACCAGCAATCTGCCTTTCGACGAATGGACGGAAACTCTGGGGTCCGAGCGTCTCACCGGTGCTCTGCTCGATCGCATCACCCACCACGTCAACATCCTCGAGATGAACGGCGACAGCTATCGTCTCGCCCAAAGCCGCGCCCGAAAGCCTGGCTGAAACCCCCTCAAAAAGCGCCGCGCACGCATGAGAACCCCGCTCGGGCTACGCCCTCCCGGGGCTCTCATGCGTGCGCCACAGTGGCCGACTTTTGCGCCGCCGCGTGGCCGGTTTTTACTCCGGCGTTGACA
>NZ_JBEPMB010000025.1:0-2533 GCF_040545545.1 Limnomicrobium aquaticum | reverse complement strand
GGTCGGTATTGCGCCAAAGGCATGGGGGCTGGCGGTAATACCAGCCCGAGAGATAGCAGCTTCTGTTCCGGTGTTGTTGTCATGCGCTTATGCCTCCAGGGTTTGTACTTCACGAATAAGGCGGGCGCTCCCGGAAACGCGAATGCTGGCCCCGGTCTCGGGCGTGATCTCGGCCTTCAATTGTGAAGGCATGCCCATGTCTTCGCCTTGACGAATGACGATGGTGCCTTGATGCGGCCAGCCGATGTCGCGGATGTAGCCCGCGAGCGCCGCTGCCGCTGCGCCGGTTGCGGGATCTTCATAGACGCCGCCAAACGGAAAGGGGTTGCGAGAGTGAAACAGTGTGTCCGTCTCTGCGTAAACCAGATTGAGCGTGACAAAGCCTTCCCGCTCGGCAAAGGCTCGCCCCTTTTCGAGGTCATAGTGCATCGCCTTCAAAGTTTCGCGGGTCTTCAGGGCCAGCACGAGATGATCAGCGCCGCCGTGAGCAATGGCTGGCGGGATGCGACCGTCCAGATCGTCGGGCGTCAAACCAAAAAGATCCAACGCTTCTGTCAGGACCGGGCCTGAAACCGGCCCACTGCGGGTCGGCGGCGACTGAAAAGACGCGCCCCATTCCGCTTCCGAAAGATAGCCGTCAACGGTGATGCGCGCATGGTTGAGACTGAGCCGGAAGAGCCCCGGCTGCTGGTGGCGGGCCAGTGCAGCGCCAAGTGCGATGGTCGCGTGACCGCAAAAATCCACCTCGACCTCCGGCGCGAAATAACGAACGCGCCAGCCTTCATCGCCAGGCGCCGCAAACACCGTTTCAGAATAGCCAACCTGTGCAGCAACCTCTTGCATTACGCCCGGCTCGGGTAGCACGTCGCAAATCACGACGCCCGCCGGATTGCCGCCGCGCTGCCCATTCGAAAAGGCGGCTATATGCTGGAGATTCAATTTCATGCAGCGCTCCTATAGATGTGGTTGAAGTTCAACGTCGTGGACTGAAACAAGCGCCCTCATTTTTTCGGCAAGAATGCCGGCGTCGTCATGACGAAGATCTTGTATTTCAATCATAATCCGGTTTTGGTTTCCATTGCATTCGACGAGTATTTTGGTTGGCATAAGGTCCCGTTGGCCAAAAAGTGCAAGCACTCTGAGGGGTGCCTGGATTTCACCCGACGTCGTGACGAGAAATGCATGACCACGGGATTCGGCCTCGCGGCTCGACACTCTGCCATCGATGGAAATCGGGAACTGTCTTTTTGGGAGATCGGTCGTCATCATGATCTTTCGCACTGGGTCACGTCGCACTGATCAGGACCTCGATGAGGTTTGCTTTTCTACTGGCGATACCCGCCTCAATGGCCGGAGCAACGTCTGCCGCCCGCTGCACGCGTGTCGCAGGTACCCCCATGGACGCCGCCAATGCCACATAGTCGATTCGTGGATTTTCGAGATCCATGGCAAGAAAGTGGTTCAGCCGGTTTGAAACGTAGTTCGTCTGCGACCTCATGAAATTCTTGAGGACGTTGTATTCCCGATTGTTCATGACAACGAAAGTGATCGGGAGTTCTTCATGGGCCGCTGTCCATAGGGACTGCGGAGAATACATGGCCGCCCCGTCGCCGATCAGGCAGACCACAGGCGCGCGACCGAGCCCCAGGGAACAGCCGACCGACGCGGGCATTCCCCAGCCGAGACCACCTCCGCGCATGAACGAATACTGGCTGGATAGGTCGCTGTCGAGAAAAGCGCGCACGTGGCTCGACGTCGCGATCGCTTCATCGACGATGGGGATCTTCGGGCCAATAGCCCTCACGGCCTCGCGCGCGGCGACAAGCGGGGTCATCGGCAGCATGTCCCACTGGTCCTCGGCGAGCTTGAAAAGCTCGACCCGTTTCGCGGCGCGTGCCCGGCCTGCATCATCCACTTGTTTCCTATATGTCGAAGTGCGCTCGCTGGTCATCTCCCTAAGCAAGGGCAGCAGTTCCGTGAGCGATGCCTTGAGATCGCCGACGGCCGAGAGCTTGGTTGCATAGGTCCGGCCGAGATCACGAACGTCGGAGGACAGCTGGTAGACGTCGCACCCGTTTGGAACGGCCGAACCTTCCGTATAGAGGATCGTGATCAGTGATTTCCCGCCAAGGGCAAAGATCGCATCATAGTTCGAGAGCAGATCGGAGAGCGCGCTCGCCTTGGTTGGAAGATTTCCCGCCCAAAGAGAATGCGATGTCGGCACGGGAATGCGTGATGGCCATGATGAGCCGTAAACCTTGGCACCCAGGGATTCGGCAACGGCCATGGCGACGGCGGATGCATCGCTCGCATAGACCTCGTCTCCTGCGATCAGAGCCAGACGGCCAGGGACGATCGAGGATAGTATCCGGGCGAGTTCCGGCAACCCGCCGGCGACGGCGTCCCTGTTGATGACGGAGCGGTCCACCAAACCAACCGTGCTCATTTCCTCCATGACGTCCATCGGCAAGGAGAGGAAGACGGGTCCTGCGGGCGCCGCACCCGCGTCGTTGAACGCGCGACGCACGAGGAT
>NZ_JBEPMB010000024.1:0-2800 GCF_040545545.1 Limnomicrobium aquaticum | reverse complement strand
GTGAGCGTCCGGTGAGCGCTTTTTGCTGAGCGGGCCAAATGGGCGATGTTCTGAAATTAGAACCGGCATTAGTGCCGGCATTAATTCCAGATCTGAGGGATTGGCATGGCGCGAATGGAGATCATTTCCGGCGTTGAGCGGAGGCGACGATGGTCGAAGGAAGCAAAGCTGGCGATATTGGCGGAAGCGGATCAACCCGGCGCTCGCATTGGTGAAGTTGCCCGCCGTCATGACATCTTTCCTGCGCAGATCCGTTTGTGGCGGAAGATGCGGGGTCAGGCGGATACGTCAACCTCGTTTCTTCCGGTGCATCTGATTGACGACGTTGGCGCTGCCCAGGATCCTGCCGATCGTGGGACGCCGATGCTCGTTGAGATCCGTCTACGGAACGGTCGCAGACTGAAGGTTCCGGCCGAGATTAAGCGCAAGACGTTGGCGTCCTTGATCGCTTGCGTGGAGGCGGCATGATTGGGCCTTCTGGGAATGTGCGGGTCTATCTGGCCTGCGGGGTGACCGATATGCGTCGTGGCATCGATGGATTGTCAACCATGGTCGAGGCGGTGATCAAGGAAACACCGGGCTCCGGTGCGATCTTTGGCTTCCGCGGAAAACGCGCCGACCGGATCAAACTTCTGTGGTGGGACGGCCAAGGGTTCTGCCTGTTTTACAAGATTTTGGAGCGCGGATACTTTCCCTGGCCCACTGCGAAAGAAGGCGTTGCACACCTGACGCAGGCGCAGCTTTCGATGCTTGTGGAAGGGATAGACTGGCGTCGACCGGCCTGGACTTCAGCCCCCGGACGAACGGGGTAAAAGCTATATTTTGCAAGGGGATCCGGGTTAAAATGTTGGCGCTTTCACAGCAAATCGGCTATGTTTTGGGGCATGGAAACAACGCCTCTGGACAGTCAGAACGAGCTCTTGGCACTGCGCGCGCTCGTCGCTGAACAGGCGGCGAAGCTTGAGAGCCAAAAGGCCGAAGTCAGCAAGCGCGACTCCATTATCGGTCTTCTGCGTGCACAACTGGAGCTGCTTCGACATCGGCAGCACGGTGCCTCTTCGGAGAAAATTGATCGGAAGATCGAGCAATTCGAGTTGATGCTGGAGGAGATCGAGGCGTCTCGCGCCGAAGCCGAGGCTCGATCTGGAAAAGCTCCGTTGCCGGATCTGGAGGATGCCCCGAACAAGCCGAAACGCCGGCCATTGCCGGATGGCCTTCCGACCGAAGAAATGGTGTACGCAGCACCCTGCAATTGCCCGACCTGTGGCGGAACTTCATTCCTGAAAGCGGCCGACAAGGTCGTGCAGGTGATGGAGCACGTTCCGGCTTCGGTGAAGATCGTCCGCCATGTTGAAAAGCGCATGATCTGCAAGGATTGCGATACGACGGTGTCCGGCGAAATGCCGACTTTGCCGATCGAGCGCGGCAAGCCTGGGCCGGGATTGCTCGCCCATATCATGGTCTCCAAGTTCGATGATCACATTCCACTCTACCGTCTGTCCGAGATGTATGATCGCTTGGGAATAGACATCTCTCGCTCCGTTATGGCGGATTGGGTAGGCCGGGTATCGGCCCTTCTTGCGCCGCTCGTTTTGCTGATCAGGGCCCATGTCGCGTCGGTCGATCGAATACACACGGACGATACCCCGGTCGATGTTCTCGACCCTGGGCGCGGGAGAACAAAAACAGGCCGGGTCTGGGTCTATGTCTTCGATGGCAGTGGGTATAGAGATCGGACGCCTGGAGCCATTGCCTATTATTACAGCCCCGACCGCAAGGGCGCGCATCCGGCAGACCACCTCGCTGAGTTCAGCGGCGTGATGCATGCTGATGGCTATGGCGGCTATAAGAAGCTTTACGGCAACCAGATCACTGAAGCGGCCTGCATGGCGCATGTGCGTCGCAAGTTCCATGACGTGATCAAGCTCAAGCCGTCTCCTGTGGCTGACGAGGCGCTGTCGCGCATCGGTGCGCTCTACGATATCGAGGATCGCATTCGCGGCATGACGGCCGCCGAGCGCCAGGCATTGCGACAAGAACACGCTGGTCCCGTTCTTCGAGATTTGAAGGCATGGATCGAGGAGACGCTTTCGACTTTGCCGCAGAAACAGAAGCTGGCTGAAGCGATGCGGTATGCCCTGTCACGGTGGGCGGCCTTGAGCGTCTACATCGACGATGGACGTGTCGAAATCGACAACAACATTGCTGAAAGGGCGATGCGCCCGCTCGGAATTGGTCGAAAGAACTGGCTTTTTGCAGGCTCTGACCAGGGCGGCGAGCGCATCGCCAATATCCTGACCATCATCGAGACGACCAAACTCCACGACCTCAATCCGGAAGTCTATCTGACAGACGTCCTGACCCGCATTCAGGATCATCCCGCAGATCGCCTTGAAGAGCTGCTGCCGTGGCACTGGAAGCCAGTGAAAACCCTGTCCGAGGCTGCGTGATGGCGCGATCAAGGTTCATCTATACGCTTAAAGAAGTCGCCGGCATGATCGGCGAGAACCTCGAACTCATCGAGGAAGTGACGGCCAACTCGGACAATATCGCCGAGGGTGAATTGCTCTATGTTCGCGACGGCAGCGAAGATGGCACAAAGGGCCTCACCGAGAACGGCGTGGACGATCTCCGGGACCTGCTCGCCGACATACGAACATGGGATGGTGGCATCCGCCAGTTTCTCCTCGATGAGCGATGTGACCCCGAGATGATCGAGCGCGTCATGGCCGACGAAGCCAAGCGAGGCCTATAACTTCGGTCTCTCGACCCTGACAAAATCCACTCGCCGGACGCTCAC
>NZ_JBEPMB010000023.1:0-5637 GCF_040545545.1 Limnomicrobium aquaticum | reverse complement strand
GGGCGATCGCACATTGGAAAGACGTGGCCGGAATTGCCACCTGATCACCCCAACCCCACCGGATGCGCGCTCGTCCGGATTAACCTGACAGCACCGCGCCTTCACATCATCCGGCCAACGCCGGTTGCCACGCCGCGGCTCGACAACCTCGTAGCGCCCAACAAATCCATCTTCTGCCATGCAAATCTCCAGATACTCCCGGAAACCTTCTCGCATACCCAGCAAGCCTCAAAAAACAGCCAATCCAATGGGCCGCAGACGGCGCTTACTGTGTTTGGCATCTTTCGCTATCTGCGCCAGTGTCGTGGCAGCGTACTTCGCAATCAGATGGGCCTCTGCGGCAGCATGCGCCTTTTCCAGCACAGAATTCGATGCACGCTCGACTGGGCAGGTTGGGTGATCTCGCGAGATGGGAGCGGCGAGGATAGGCCCCTTTGTTAGAGCGCGCTGGACGTCAAGCACAGTGACCTGATCGAGCGACCGGGTCAGTTTCCAACCGCCTCCTCGGCCGCCTTCGGATTCAACAATCCCATGTTCACGCAGCGCCCCGAGCGTACGGCGCACAACAACGGGATTTGTGTTGAGCATCAACGCAATCCTTTCTGATGTTTCCCTGCCGCCGAGCAGTCCCATGTGAACCAACACGTGCAGCATTCTGGCGAGCCGACCGTCGGTCGTCATCACAGACCTTTCCGCAACAATTATAGTTACGCTATCTTGACATCGAGCTCTTACCGTAACACATGTTGTTACACGATAGAAGGAGCGCAAATGCGACGCCGTCAGTTTTTGAGTCTTTCGCCACTCGTGTTTGCCTTTCCATCAATAGCCCTGCCAGCAAATCAGGAGGCGTCCGTGAAAGAGACAATTATTCAGACCCGCACCATCAACATGAGCATCCTCGATGCAGGTCAAGGCCCGTTGGTTCTGTTTTGCCACGGCTTCCCTGAGACCAAATACGCATGGCGACACCAGATCAACGCAGTTGCACAAGCTGGTTACCGCGCCGTTGCGCCAGATATGCGAGGTTATGGCGGTACCGACGCGCCTGAACATATAGATCAATACACGGTCTTCCACGCGGTTGGCGACCTGGTGGCACTGCTTGATGCGCTTGGTGAGCACCAGGCCGTCATCGTCGGCCACGATTGGGGTGCCACAATTGCGTGGCAAGCTGCGCTGTTGCGGCCAGATCGGTTCCGCGCTGTCGTCGCACTTAGCGTGCCGATGATGGGACAGCCACCTGTGCGACCATCAAAGATTTTCCCGCAAACCGAAGACGCACTTTTCTACACGCTGTATTTTCAAGAACCCAAGCTCGCCGATGAGGAGTTTAACCGCGATGTGAGCTTGACTCTCCGCAAGCTCATGTTCGCAGCAAGTGGAGAAGCAGGCCGACGTAAACCGGGCGATGGGACACCCAATCCATTCGGAATGGTCGCGAAGAGCACCGGGTTGCTGGCAAGCCTTCCAACTCCCGACAAGCTGCCGGAATGGCTACCCAGCCGAGAATTCGACCAACTGGTCACAGCCTTCAAATTGTCAGGCTTCACCGGAGGATTGAACTACTATCGCAATCTTGATCGCAACTGGGAGCTGCAGCAAGGCTGCGTCGGACAACTGGTCAAGGTGCCCGCACTTTTCATGATCGGCGAGCGTGATACTGGCCTGACTATACCCGGCATGGATCAGATTATCGCCGCAATGCCGAACTTGGTACCTGACTTGCGAGGCTCCTATGTTCTTCAAGACGCGGGCCATTGGCTTCAACAAGAGCGAGCGAAGGAAGTATCGGAGTTGGCGACCAAGTTTCTGGGCGAACTTTAGACTTCCCGGATCGGATTGCCTCTCGTCTGGCCAAGGCCAGACGAACCGACCGGCAGCTAGTTGGTCAGGTCAAACTGCCGTGCCGCCGAAGCTGCGTAATTCCACGGCAACAACTCATCGATCCGACTTTGCTTATGTCCTTTCACGATGGCGGTGAGCGTGGCGGTCATGTAGGCAAGCGGATGGACGGCATTGAGCTTACAGGTCTCGATGAGCGAGGCGATGGTCGCCCAGTTCTCGGCTCCAGCGTCATGCCCCGCGAAGAGTGCGTTCTTTCGGTTATGCAAATCTTTGCATAACCGAAATTATGCGAAGCTCGGGATTATGTGTAGGCTTTCTGGATCCTCGGTAAAAAACCATTGTTTTACAGCGATTGCGAAAGCAGCGTGACGATTCCAACTGCGCATAATTTCATTCTCCCTGCTCCAATCACTGGAAGGGGAGATTTCCATGAAGCCCATCATTTTGCAGCCTGGACCTCAAGCATGGCTATCGTCCAGCACTCTATCATCCTATCAGGACCGCTATGTCGCTCGTCTTCGGGAAGACCGGTACGCGCACAATGTGATCCGCGTCTATCTTGCGAGCGTCGCCCATTTCGCACGCTGGCTCGGCGAGCAGGGCATTGGTCTTTCATCGCTGAGCGCGGCGGTGCTGGATCGCTTTCTTAACGATCACCTGCCGATCTGCAGTTGTCCTCAGCCAGTTCGCCGGACGCGGTATGAACTGCGAACCGCCATTCGTCACCTGCTGAGACTGCTTGAGGCCGAGGGGGCCATTCGGCCGGATGACGAGCAGGATGGGCTAAGCAAGGAGCTGGCCACGTTCGATGCCTATATGCGTGACGTCGCAGGCTTAGCGGAGACCACACGGCGGCAACGTGGTTTAATTGTCGGCAGATTCCTCGCTCAAACTTTCGGCGCGGGCTCTGTCGACATCACGAAGATCGATACCGGAGCGATGAGGCGGTTCGTCCTGGGTGAAGGTCGCGATTGGGGCGCCGGGGCAGTGCGCGTCGCGGGTAGTTCGATAGGCGGCTATCTGAAGTACCGACAGATGTGCGGCGACAAGGTCAGCAAACTTCTGCAGGCCATCCCGCGCGCGGCGCACTGGCGTCTGGCGTCACTACCCGAGACATTGTCACCAGCCCAGATTGACGCGCTTCTGGCATCGTTCGATGCGAATCTACCATCTGGTCGACGGGCCTATGCCATGGTCAGATGCGTCACCGATCTTGGCCTTCGCTGTGCGGAAGTGGTCAAGCTCCGCATCGAGGACATTGATTGGCGGAACGGAACAGTCAGGATCGCTCGCTCCAAGACGCATTTCATGGACTGCCTGCCGTTGCCCAGGGCAACCGGCGAGGCAATCGCCGAATACCTCAGGCACGAGCGGCCCGAGACGGTGAGCCGGGCGATCTTCGTTCGCCATGTCGCGCCCTATGATCGTCCGGTCCAGACAGGAGTAGCCAAGCGTGCAGTCATCGCCGCGTTTCGCCGGTGCGGTTGGGATCGGTGCGACCCGCATGTTCTGTGCCACAGCGTGGCAAGCCGACTGCTACGCGAGGGCACACCGATGAAGCACATTGCCGATATCCTGCGCCATCGCAGCCTCGACACATCAAAGATCTACACCAAGATCGATTTCGACCGGCTGTCGGCTGTCGCTCTTCCCTGGCCAGGGAGGGCGTGATGGCGATGAAGACAACAATGACGGAACATGTCGCAGCCTACCTGGCGGAACGCTCTATGCTCGGCTTCAACGTCAGCGGCCCCGACGCTCGGCTGCTGAGGTCCTTTGCCGGTTTCGCCGACGAGCAGAACTGCGGAACACTGACCAACGACCTTGTCATCCGCTGGACAAAGGACCGGTCGCGGATCAGTCACCCCTTCACCTGGGCTGGACGGCTGGCAGTTGTGAAGCCGTTTGCAGCATACATGACGCGCCTGGATCCCGTGACAGAGTTTCCAACAACGCCGATATTCGGCAAGTCGCGGCGGAGGTTGACGCCCCATATCTATACCGATGACGAGATCCTCGGCTTAATGGCCGCGGCACGCGCCCTCCAACCGCAGGGGGGGCTGCCATCGGTCGTGTTCGAGGCGTTGATCGGATTGATCGCCGCGACCGGGCTGCGCATTTCGGAGGCGATCAACCTGCGCTGCCGCGATGTCGATATCGAAGCCTGCTGTGCAACGGTGCGTATGACCAAGTTCCGAAAGTCTCGGCATGTGCCGTTTCATCAGTCGGTCGCCAGCGCGCTTGATTCATATCTGCTGGTCCGAGAGCGTTTCGCCAGGAAGGAAGAGGAGCAAGCCTTCTTCACCATCGCAGGCGGGCAACGCCTCAACAAGCGAACCGTCCACGGCGTCTTTCAACGGCTGCGCCTCGCAGCCGGAATCATGCCGCGCGGTTCCTATCCCCACGTTCGCATTCATGATTTGAGGCACACCTTCATTTGTCGACGGCTGGAGCGCTGGCAAGCAGACGGATGCGACATCGACAACGCCATCGCGGCGCTCTCGACCTATGTCGGCCACGCCAAGGTATCGGACACCTATTGGTACATGACCGGCATCCCCGATCTGATGGCCACCGCCGGATCACGCTTCGAAGGCTTCGCACTCGGGGAGAACGACTATGTCTGATCGCAACGCGCCGTCCCTCTCTAACCTTGTTCAGCGCTTCTTTCTTGAACATCTTGGCCAACACCGCGCCGTCAGTCGTCAGACGGTTGCCGCCTATCGCGACACGCTGAGGCTGCTCCTGGGATTTGCCGCACAGCGACTGCACCGAACACCAAGCGCGATTGCACTGTTGGACCTCGACGCGCCGTTGCTCCTGGCATTTCTCGATTACCTCGAGAAGGAACGTGGCAACAGCGTGCGAAGTCGCAATGCGCGCCTCGCGGCAATACGGACTTTCCTAAAATACGCTGGACATCACGACATCGATGCACTGGCCACCATCGAACGAGCGCTCGCAATCCCGCAGAAGCGATTTGACCGGCCCATGGTCGGCTTTCTGTCGAGAGACGAGATCCGCACCATCATCGAGGCCCCAGACCCTAGCACTTGGGCTGGCCAAAGAGACCGTGCCATGTTCAGCACCCTGTACAATACCGGCGCGCGCGTTTCCGAGATGATCGGCGTGCGCTGGGGCGATGTCGTGCTCGAAGGACAACTAGCTGCACATTTGCATGGCAAAGGCCGCAAGGATCGATCGGTGCCTTTGTGGCGACCAACGGCGTCGCTGCTTCGTAGCTGGCGCCGGCGGCTCGGTGAGCCGCCGGCCGATGCGATGCTCTTTCCGAACCGCAGCGGTGGCCACATGACCCGTTCTAACGTGACCCAAAGGCTGCAGCTTGCTGTTGACGTGGCCACGCGCGAGCATCCGGCACTCGCCGGTCGAGCAGTAACCCCGCATGTTATTCGCCACACGACAGCGATGCATCTGCTTCAATCTGGCGTGGATATCACCGTCATCGCTCTTTGGCTCGGTCACGAAGACACTGCAACAACGCACATGTACGTCGAGGCAGACCTGACCATGAAGGAGCATGCGCTGATGAAGCTGCAGCCCGCAGGGGCAGCACCCGGGCGCTTCCGGGCATCTGACGACTTGATGAGGTTCCTTAAAGCACTCTGATTATGTCAAGTTCATCGTGGCGAAGACAGTCTTCAACCTGCCCCGCCGCGGTGATCTACGCATAATCCTGAGAGCGGCGGTGCAAAAACCTACCACGGTAGCGGCGGGATAGTCCCGCTTCGGGCGGCGTAAAAGTCGGCCACCTATTTACCTTCTGCGACG
>NZ_JBEPMB010000022.1:0-2500 GCF_040545545.1 Limnomicrobium aquaticum | reverse complement strand
GGCGGGTGCTAACGTCCGTCGTGAAAAGGGCAACAACCCTGACCTCCAGCTAAGGTCCCCAAGTCATGGCTAAGTGGGAAAGGATGTGAGGATCCCAAAACAACCAGGATGTTGGCTTAGAAGCAGCCATCATTTAAAGAAAGCGTAACAGCTCACTGGTCTAAATAAGGGTCTTTGCGCCGAAAATGTAACGGGGCTAAAGCCATGCACCGAAGCTGAGGATGTGCAGTTTACTGCACGTGGTAGCGGAGCGTTCCGTAAGCCTGTGAAGGGAGACCCGTGAGGGCTCCTGGAGGTATCGGAAGTGCGAATGTTGACATGAGTAACGATAAAGGGAGTGAGAGACTCCCTCGCCGAAAGACCAAGGGTTCCTGCTTAAAGTTAATCTGAGCAGGGTTAGCCGGCCCCTAAGACGAGGCGGAAACGCGTAGTCGATGGGAACCACGTTAATATTCGTGGGCCTGGTGGTAGTGACGGATCTCGTAAATCGTACTTTCTTATTGGATTGAGAGTGCGGTGAAGAGGTTCCAGGAAATAGCTCCACCGTATAGACCGTACCCGAAACCGACACAGGTGGTCAGGTAGAGTATACCAAGGCGCTTGAGAGAACTATGTTGAAGGAACTCGGCAAATTGCACGCGTAACTTCGGAAGAAGCGTGACCCCTTTGTACGCAAGTATGATGGGGTGGCACAGACCAGGGGGTAGCGACTGTTTATCAAAAACACAGGGCTCTGCGAAGTCGCAAGACGACGTATAGGGTCTGACGCCTGCCCGGTGCTGGAAGGTTAAGAGGAGAGGTGCAAGCTTTGAATCGAAGCCCCAGTAAACGGCGGCCGTAACTATAACGGTCCTAAGGTAGCGAAATTCCTTGTCGGGTAAGTTCCGACCTGCACGAATGGCGTAACGACTTCCCCGCTGTCTCCAACATAGACTCAGTGAAATTGAATTCCCCGTGAAGATGCGGGGTTCCTGCGGTTAGACGGAAAGACCCCGTGCACCTTTACTATAGCTTTACACTGGCATTCGCCAAGGCATGTGTAGGATAGGTGGTAGGCTTTGAAGCAGGGACGCCAGTTCTTGTGGAGCCATCCTTGAAATACCACCCTTATCTTCGTGGATGTCTAACCGCGACCCGTTATCCGGGCCCGGGACAGTGTATGGTGGGTAGTTTGACTGGGGCGGTCGCCTCCGAAAGAGTAACGGAGGCGCGCGATGGTGGGCTCAGACCGGTCGGAAATCGGTCGTCGAGTGCAATGGCATAAGCCCGCCTGACTGCGAGACTGACAAGTCGAGCAGAGACGAAAGTCGGTCATAGTGATCCGGTGGTCCCGCGTGGAAGGGCCATCGCTCAACGGATAAAAGGTACGCCGGGGATAACAGGCTGATGACCCCCAAGAGTCCATATCGACGGGGTTGTTTGGCACCTCGATGTCGGCTCATCGCATCCTGGGGCTGGAGCAGGTCCCAAGGGTTTGGCTGTTCGCCAATTAAAGCGGTACGTGAGCTGGGTTCAGAACGTCGTGAGACAGTTCGGTCCCTATCTGCCGTGGGTGTAGGAATATTGAGAGGATCTGTCCCTAGTACGAGAGGACCGGGATGGACATATCTCTGGTGGACCTGTTGTCCTGCCAAGGGCATAGCAGGGTAGCTATATATGGAAGGGATAACCGCTGAAGGCATCTAAGCGGGAAACCCACCTCGAAACGAGTATTCCCTGAGAGCCGTGGAAGACGACCACGTTGATAGGCTGGGTGTGGAAGCATGGTAACATGTGAAGCTTACCAGTACTAATAGCTCGATAGGCTTGATCGTTCTCATTGATCAATGCGCATCTTGAAGCCTTTGGCTTCAGAGATGTTTTGTCCTCACGGGCCAATGGCCCTGCGGACGGTGCGTCAAAACTTAAAATCCAGCTTCTCGAAACAACTTGTTGCCTTTTATTGACCTGGTGGTTATTGCGGGGTGGCTGCACCCGTTCCCTTTCCGAACACGGCCGTGAAACGCCCCAGCGCCAATGGTACTTCGTCTCAAGACGCGGGAGAGTAGGTCGCTGCCAGGTCTATAAAATGCAACTCGTTGAAATCTTCTCTATCGCAAAACGCCCCGCAACGACGGGGAAACACCACGCCGCTTCCGCGGCGTTTGTCTTTTGAGGCCTCAAGACCTCAAAATACCTGATTCCCTGGATAGCAATCCAGGTCGCAGCCTTAACGCGGGGTGGAGCAGCCCGGTAGCTCGTCAGGCTCATAACCTGAAGGCCGCAGGTTCAAATCCTGCCCCCGCAACCACTGAGACTTGTAAATTACCCCAAGCAAGTCGCCGAACAGAGAGTTCCTCCGCGCATGCGTCGAGGAACTCTTTTTGTTTCTGCTCCGTGTTCAGACGACCGGACTCAATTCCCTCGATATATGCGTGTTGCTTCCGAAGCTCGAACTGACGCTCCAGGATTGTTGTCGCCTCCACCGCAGCGAGGATCGAAGCAATCCGGCCGTGGATGG
>NZ_JBEPMB010000021.1:0-8623 GCF_040545545.1 Limnomicrobium aquaticum | reverse complement strand
AGGCATAAGCGCATGACAACAACACCGGAACAGAAGCTGCTATCTCTCGGGCTGGTATTACCGCCAGCCCCCATGCCTTTGGCGCAATACCGACCGGCAAGGCTTGTCGGAAACACCCTTTACCTTTCGGGGCAAATCCCTCGCAATCAGGACGGCTCGTTTGTTCTCGGTCGTCTGGGTAAAGATACGTCGGTTGACGAAGGATACGCGGCCGCACGCAATGTGGGCCTGCAACTCCTTTCCGTTGCAAAGTCCATGCTCGGCGATCTTTCCCGCATCGATGCCGTTGCCAAAGTGACGGGCATGGTCAACGCCGAACCCGATTTTCTGGATCATGCCAAGGTCGTGAACGGCTGCTCGGATCTGCTGATCGACGTGCTTGGCGACACCGGGTATCATGCTCGCTCCGCCGTCGGGATGGGTTCTCTTCCGTTTGGTGTGGTCGTAGAAATCGAAGCGATCATTGCCGTAAAAGTCTAGAAAACCCATATCGACAAAGGTAGAATTTCCTACGCTTCACGGACAAGAGGCCCCCAAGGAGGTCGACGTGGCGTTGGTGCGGGGATCAGCAAATGTGCGGAAGTCGCTCTTTGATAGGCCGCCTATTTAGCTGCTCACGTCGAGGCTTGGCGTTGAGCGGATTTCGGGCGTCCGCAGGCAGGCATTCGGTTCAGGATGGAGACGCCAATCGCAACTTCAGTCTGCTGCGCACGGATTGAACGAGCACGTAGCCGCTTACCGATGACGCCCTTGTATCGACCCCTCGCGGTTTCAACCAAAGCTCGTTTGCCATAGCCGGTGGATACCTGACATGCCATTTACGCCGACCATCTGCCTGCATGGATGCTATGTGGTCGTCTCGCTGGCAGCATCGTTTGTGTTTCGGCATGCAAAAAAATTGGATGCCGATTACCCCGCTAAAGGGGTCAACTTTGCATGCCGATTGACACGCAGATGGAGGCGGCCGATGGGAAATGCGCCAGTCCCTGGCGCAGATACCGGCATATAAAGCTGGCTCGGTTTGTCTGAAGTTTGGCTCGATTGCGAATCCAGGCGATGGCAGCAAGTTGCGGCGAGGATTGCGTATAGGAAAGCAGGAGCGCATCGGTCGTAACTCCCGATGCGCTCACGTCCAGTCCTCATTCCTGCCGAGCATGTTCTCGATGCGGTATCGTTGCTTATTTGGGACTATGTCGAAGTCGGCTGGGGTGCTTGGTTCGGGCGTTCTTAAGTGAGAACCAAACCGAAAATCCATGCCGTGGCTTCTTACGGTCAACCACCTGCTGCCAAGCCCTCCCCTCGTCTTCAACAATTGTCCTGCGGCATGTCATCCTGCCCGTCCCCAACATTGGCATTCCTCACAATATGAAGTGAAAGCCGATCAGCGGCACCCCTCAGATGTGCCTCCGCAGCACTCCTCGCCTCCTGTGGAGAGCCATTTGCGATTGCTTTGAAGATTGCGACATGCTCGTCCTGAACCTGGGAGAGCAAAGCGTTGCGAAGTGAACTTGCTCGCGCTCTGCGTATAAATCTGCGCACATGGGTTTCAAGAAAATCGGACATCTCACGGAAGTGGGGATTGCCGCTGGCATCGACGATTTCTCTGTGAAAGGCCATGTCTTCCTCGATACCAGCTTCATTCCTATCAAACGCGCGTTGTATAGAATGCAACTGCTTCTCGATTGCCGAAAGCTGTTGTGGAGAGCGGCGCTCTGCGGCCAAAGCTGTAGCAGCCGATTCCACGGCCATTAGAAGTTCGATCACGTTTTGGATGTCGAGTGCATCGCTGAGATCGACGCTTGCAAGCCGGAATGCCATTTCTTTCGTCTCGACTACGAATGCACCAAGCCCTTGGCGCGTTGTAATGAGACCGTCGCGCTTCAAGGTTCCGATTGCTTCCCTGACGATTGGTCGGCTCACCCCGTACTTCTGTGAAAGATCCCGTTCTGTTGGAAGCTTGTCGCCCCGCGAATAGGCCCCAGACGTAATCTCACCTCGGATTTTCGCTGCCACTGAATCTGCAAGCGACGGCCCCCTCGCGACCTTGTCATCATGAATCATACGTTCCTCCGAAGATGCTGCCGCCGTACCGCCCGATCAGCGAAGTCAGTTACCATGGGCTCACGAAGGTCAATGCGATATTTTTTGCAATCATAGCAGATTTCACTTGTCAGGCAACCAGTTTACATGGTTGATTGTCCACTGGAGGAGTTGTCGTCGGAAGCGATTGACGTGAGCTCATGTCAACGCGCGCAAGCACCGATACCAACGACGCTGGCGGCTCTTGGAGGGTCGATTCCGGACGCAATTCACTTGAAGGATGGGAGGAAGTTATGAGTTTTCTGGACGACACCAAACGATTGCGCATGCTGGCGCAGGAGGCCACCGAATTTACAGAATTCAGTCGCAGAACCCTACTGAAGGGGCTCGGGGGCGCATTGGGAGGCGCTGCGCTGTTGAGCAGTTCGATGCTTGCGAGCGCTGAAGAAATCACGCCCCCTGCGCCCGGAAAGAAGGTCCGCATCGGCGTTCCCTTGACGTATGGGCCGTTCAATCAGCCGTGGCGGCGCGGCTGCTGGCAGATCGTCAAGGCCATCCTTGATGCCGGTGGCGAGGTTGTCACCGTGCGTGGGGAGCCGACAAAGGCAAGTGAGCAATCCGCCGAACGAGCACTTCTCGATCGCGGCATCGATGCCCTCGTGATGGGCATCTATTCCCAGGAATCGGAGACCGCCTATATCGCCGATGAAGCGCACAAGCGCGGCATTAAGACGGTCGGCTTCACCACTCCGGTCAAGAACTCCCCCGCCGTCATGGATGACGTCTGGGGAACGGCGACGACCCTTGGATACTTCGTTCAGAACTATACCGGTCGTCAGGGCACCTTCGCCCAGACGGCCGAACAGCGCGGCTATTTCTCGCCATTCGACATGGAAGTCGACATGTTCGAACTCATGGCACGGTACGAGCCGCGCATGAAGGTGCTGCCGTTTATTGATGGTGGGCAGGGTACGACCGACGAAATTTCAGTCGGTCGCAAGAATATGCTGTCGCTTCTGCAGGCGCATCCCGAACCGGGTTCGCTTGCCGGCTTCATCTCCTGGTGGTGGCCGTTCACGCTCGGTGCCGGTCAGGCGCTCAAGCAGATGGGCAGAGACGACGTTCCCTTGTTCAACCATTACCTGTCGACCCAGTTTCTTGAAGCCTGGGCCGCAAAGCAGGTGCCGGTTGTCTTCAGTTGCGATTCGCCGTTCCCTGAAATCGGACGCAGGACCGGCGAACTGGCAGTAAAGCTTGCGCGCGGCGAGGACGTGCCAAATATTGTCTATCGCATTCCGGTCATCACTAAAACGCCGGACCAGGCGGCAGAGGCTCTCGCCGAACTCAAGGGTTGGGACGAGCAGGCGATAGCGCTGCTCAAGCAATTTGGTGGCTAGGGCAGGCTCGGCATGCGGCGGCTATACCTCGCCGTCGCATGCCTTACTTTCGAATATAGTCTTTAAGTTCAGGGTCAGGAACGATGTGATGCTCGTAGCGGATGCATGCGGCATCGCGCGGCTCGTATTCCTTTTCCCTTGAGAGCGACTGGAATTAAAAATTGACGCACGCAGAACAAGAAAATCTCACCGCCGCGACCAGGAACAAGGCTGCCGCCGTTCCGCCAGCACGAAAAGAATCCGTGGCGCTGCGGATCTTGAGGCAATGGGGAACGATTATCGTTCTCATTCTCGCGGCCATCGGCTTTTCCTTGGCGTCGCCCTATTTTGCGACAGCCTCAAATCTGAACAATATCCTTTTCTCGATGATTGTCAGCGCACTCGTATCGATGGGTTTGACCTGGGTGGTCGTTGCCGGAAGCTTTGACCTGTCGATCGGCCTGACCGTCACGACCTCATCGATCCTGGTTGCCTTTCTGATCCCGATCGTCGGTCCTGCGCCGGCGATTGCGCTCGCTCTTGTGGCTGCCTGCCTGATCGGCGCCGTGAACGGCATCCTTGTCACGTATGGCCGGTTGTCGGGTATTGTCGTCACTCTTGGCGTGATGTTCGTTCTCGATGGGATCAACGTTTTCATCACCGGAGGTTATCAGATCCCAGTCGGCTACGACGAATCCGGCTTCCTCTATCTTGGCCAAGGGAAGCTCGGAATCGTAGGCGTTCCCGTCCTTGTTCTACTCGCTGTCTTTGCGCTTGCCTATATTGCTGCGACCCGGACGCGCATTGGCCACTACATCGCCGCTGTTGGCGACAATCCGATGGCTGCGTTCTACTCCGGTATCAATGTCTACCGCTGGGTGATTTTGGCCTTCGTGCTGTCAGCGCTGATGGCCGGGATCGCGGGGGTGATCGTCACAGCTATCTCGTCCTCGGCCCAACCGGTCGGTGGAGAAGGCTACCTGCTCGAGGCTTTCGCCGCCGTGTTCCTTGGCGCGACTGTGCTTGGCAAAGGCAAGCCACATCTGCTCGGTACGCTTGTTGGTGTATTCTTCCTTTATATGGTGGATTCCGGCATGAACATGGTCGGTTTCCCCTTTGCCGCCCGCCATATCTTCCAGGGTCTCGTCCTCATCGTTGCGGTTGGCGCCAATGCGCTTCTCAACCGTGAAGAAGTTCACTTGAAGTTCGTTTGAGGCCATGATGATGAATGCAACACCACTCGTCGAGCTCAGGAACATCGAGAAAGAGTTCGCCGGAACCAAGGCGCTTAAAGGCGTAAGCCTTGCATTTCTCAGCGGCGAAGTTCACGGCCTGCTCGGTGAAAACGGCGCCGGCAAGTCGACGCTCATTAAGATCCTTACCGGTGTCTACACGCCAAGCGCCGGCCAAATTCTACTTGAAGGCGCACCGGTCAGGATTTCCAGCCCGCCCGATGCCCATCGCCTGGGTCTCGGGGCGGTCTATCAGGACGCTGAACTGGTTTCCAGCTTTACGATCGGACAGAACATCCTGCTTGGCAACGAGCCGGGGAAACTCGCCATAAGCGACCGGAAAATCCACGACGAAGCCGCACAGATCCTGTCGCAGATGGGAATCGATCTCGATGTCCGGCGGCTTGCCGGCGGGCTTTCTGCCGCAGAGATGCAACTTGTCACCCTGGCGACCCTGTTTCACCGGCGCTACAAACTCATCGTGCTCGACGAGCCGACGGCCCGGCTTTCCGCATCGGAATCCGAAGCCCTCTTTCGGATCATCGAAGAATTCAAGGCGCAGGGGATCGCCATCGTCTATATTTCTCACCGCCTGAAAGAGGTCCAGGAAATCTGCGATCGGGCAACGATCCTGCGGGGGGGCCTCGTATCCGGAACGCTCAGCCGCGGAGAGGTAACGGAGGACCGCGTCACGGCACTTATGGTGGACCGCAGCCGTGCTGAACTGGCCACCTACAACGACGGCAGCGGCGTGCGGCCGGAAGTCCTGCTGGAGGTCGACAATCTCCAAACGGCTCATTTGGCTCCGCTCAGCTTCAACGTCAACGCAGGAGAGGTTCTGGGCTTCACGGGTCCGGTTGGCGGAGGCATGGAAGAGGTTGCCAGGTCGATCGGTGGCATTGTCCGTCATTCCGGAACCGCGAAAATGCGAGGCCGGACGATCAATCTCGGCAACCCGATGGCGGCGCGCCGCTCAGGCGTCGCCCTCATTCCGGAGGACCGACGCAAGCAGGCGCTCTTTCCCGCGCTTTCAGCTGCAGAGAACATATGCCTGCCGGTGCTGCAGTCGCTCCAGCGGCTTCTGGTGATCCGACCCCGAACTATGACGCGCTATGCCGATAATGTCATGGGGCAACTGGCCGTTCGCCCGCGTGTGTCCTCCACTCCGGTTCGCTTCTTCTCAGGCGGCAATCAGCAGAAACTCGTCATTGGCAAATGGATGAGCGCAAAGGCTTCCGTCTACATCTTTGTCGAACCGACCAATGGGGTGGATGTCGGCGCGATCAAGGAAATCTATGACATCATCCTGCAACTGGCCCGCGACGGCGCCGCGGTACTGCTGATCTCGTCGTCTCTGCAGGAGACGCTGGCACTCGCCGACAGAATCATGGTCATCCACGATGGTCACTGCGTGATGGAGGCCCCGAAAAAAAGCTGGACCTATGACGACTTGCTCGCGGCCACCTTGAGTGGCAAGTCGCGAGATCTGCGCGCAGCGAAGATATCACCTAAAACGAAGGAGGAAGCCAAATGAGCACCGATATCAGGCTCTATATGTTTCAAACTGGACAGATCAGACAGAAGGAAGTCGATATCAAGCTTGGCTACGGCCAAACCGACTTTTTCACGCCAATTCCCTGGTACCTGATCGTTCATCCCAAGGGAAACATCGTCATCGACGGCGGTACGGCAGTCGAGGCGGCGCATGACCCGGAGGGGTGGTGGGGAGACACGACGAAGAAATACTATCCGATCATGAACCCGGAAGAGGGGTGCGTGACGCAACTTGCCAAGATCGGCATGAAACCGGACGACATCAAGTTCGTTCTGCACTCGCACCTGCACCTCGATCATTCCGGCGCCTGCGGCAATTTTCCGAAGGCGCGCCATCTTGTGCAGCGTCGCGAGATCGAATGGGCCTTCGCCCCTGATTGGTTCATGAAGGGTGGCTATATTCAGAAAGATTTGACCAAGGACGGCATAACCTGGGACGTGATGGAGAACGAAGATCAGTATGACGTCTTTGGTGATGGGAGTGTACAAACATTCCTGTCGCCCGGTCATACACCTGGGCACCAGTCCATCATGGTGCGGTTGCCCAATAGCGGTTCAATCCTTCTTGCCATTGATGCGGCCTATACGATGGATCACTGGAACGAAAAATGCCTGCCAGGCGCACTGACCTCTGCTCAGGAAGCTGCCGCTTCAGTGAGGCGCCTCCGACGTATTGCCGAGAAGGAAAATGCCATTGTCGTGCCGGGTCACGATATGGAAACCTGGAATACCTTCAAGAAGGCTCCGGTGGAATATTACGACTGAGCCCGACGATCGTGCGGACGGCATGAATTTTTGGTCCGCACGATGATCCCGAACCAACCCTCACATCAAACGCGATCGCGACCCGCCTCAGAGCACCGCAGGCGTGGCAGTATGCGCTTGCCTGAAAGTAATAGCGATGCACAAGGCTGCACTGGACCGTATTCAGCAACGTTGGAACGAGGCGTCCGAGACCTGGAATATAAAGTCACTGTCTCAGATCTACACGCATGATGCGCTGTTTTTCGGTCTCCTGCCTAAGCTTTACATCGGTCGCTCCGAAATAGAAGACTACTTCGCAACCTACCAGATCACGCTCAAACGGGTGACGCTGGCCTTGGTTGACCAGAACCTGCGACCATTGAGCGGGGACGCTTTCGCCGCCCAGGGTTTCGGCGACATCGTCAATTACTATCGTGATGGCTCAGTTATCAAGAACCGTGTTCGTTCATCCTTTGTCATCGTGAATAGCGCCGGCGAATGGCAAATCTCTTTGCACCACTTCTCCGAGCTTAGCACTGGCAAAGCTCATTCGGGGGAGATGAATAAGTGGGAAACGGGCGAATGACACAGTAAGTTGATGGGTTTCTTTGAAGGACATTAAGGCGGGTTTCCCCTCGTCCGTGACCAGTCGCTTGATCATATGCCACTGGGATAAGTCACCAAGTTGGGTGTGCATTGTAGAGAAGACGGGTAGCCGTCGTCATATGGGAAAATGCCCCGGCAGGGTTTCGATGGTGATCCAACGCAACTCGGTAAATTCTGCAATACCAGCCTGGCCACCAAAACGACCGTAGCCGGAACCCTTGACGCCGCCGAACGGCATCTGCGCCTCGTCATGGACGGTCGGTCCATTGATATGGCAGATGCCTGACTTGATGCGGCGCGCGACACGCAAGCCTCGAGCGGCATCGCCGGTAAAGACCGAAGCGGAGAGACCGTATTCGCTGTCATTGGCCAGTTCGATGGCATGGTCTTCATCGCGGGCGCGCATCACCGCGACGACAGGGCCGAAGCTCTCCTCACCATAGAGGCGCATGTCCTTCGTCACGCCATCGACGACGGTGGCAGACATTAAAACGCCCTCCGCAGACCCGCCGGTCGCAAGCTTGGCGCCCTTGGAAACGGCATCGCTGACCAGTGCCTGCACTTTCTCCACGGTTTCCCTACCGATGACGGCACCAAGTGGCGATTTCCCCTCGGCCGGATTCCCGGCAATGAGCTTTGCTGCCTTGGCCCGGAACTTTTCCACGAAGGAATCGGCAATGGCCTCAACGACGATGATCCGTTCGGTCGACATGCAGATCTGGCCCTGGTTGAAAAACGCGCCGAAGGCCGCAGCCGCGACCGCCTCGTCCAGATTGGCATCGTCCAGCACCAGGAACGGCGCCTTGCCGCCCAGCTCCAGCAGAACCGGCTTCAGATGTTCGGCGGCGCGCCGCGCGATGACCTTGCCGACACCGGTCGATCCCGTGAAATTGATCCGCCGCACCGCAGAGTGATCGATAAGGGCATTGACCACCTCGGCCGCGTCTTCGGGAGCGTTGGTGACGACATTGACCACGTGTCAACGGCGGAGTAAAAACCGGCCAGGCGGCGGCGCAAAAGTCGGCCACCTTGGCGCGCGCATGAGACCCGCGGGAGGGCGTAGCCCGAGCG
>NZ_JBEPMB010000020.1:0-15798 GCF_040545545.1 Limnomicrobium aquaticum | reverse complement strand
CGTGTCCCAGTCCACCGGCCGTGTGAAGGTTAAGGAATGCGGGCCGCCGGGCCGCCTGGGCATACCCATCCGCCATCGCAACTGCGGAGGCTTCCTGCAACGCCAGAATATATTTGATGTCAGGCGTATCCAGCAGTGCATCCATCAGAGGCAGCTCTGTGGTACCGGGATTGCCGAATATGTACTCGACCCCCTCGCTCGACAGGATTTCCAGCAGCACGTCGGCCCCTCTTCTGGCGTTCAACCCGTCAATGGCTGAGAACGATGGCATGATGGCTCCTTGTCGGCCTGCAAGATCTGCATTCTACCGGGACATTCTATCTTCCATCGCGCCGAATATTTCCCGTCATTTTCGGCATTTTGCGAATAATTCAGCATAGATTGCACTGTTTCTATAAATATGCAGAATACACGTACTGTCGGCAGGAGAGCTTCTAATGCGACCATTGGATTCCATGGATCGAAAGATCCTGTCAGCCTTGCGCGTCGACGGGCGGCTTACGATTGCTGAACTTGCAGCGAAAGTCGGCCTCTCGTCCTCACCCTGCTGGACGCGGGTAAAGCGACTTGAAACAAGCGGGGTGATTGCGGGATATGTTGCCCTCCTCGATCACCGAGCCATGGGTCTGCCGAACACGGTGTTCGTCGAAGTCACGCTCAATCAGCACGACGACAAGGTCCTTGAAGCGTTCGGAGAAGCGCTGTTGCGCATTCCTGAAGTGGTTGAGGCGCATCTGGTGACCGGCGACTATGACTACCTGATAAAGCTCGCAGTCTCGGGAACCGAGCACTATGAACGTTTCTTGCGCGAGAAACTGTACAAGATACCTGGTATTCAGCACTCTCGGACAACCTTCGGCCTGCGAGCCCTCAAGCAATCGTCATCCGTCGATCCGCTCCTCTTAGGGCCGGACCTGCCCTGAGCGTCAGAGCAGTCGGGGTGGCCTACCCAGCGAAGCAGTGATCACTGGTGTGGCATCCTTTCTTCAGGCAGGCTATTCAACATATCAAATGCGCGGAAATACCGTGGATCTCTTCACAGTACTATAAGCGAAGCTTGTATCGATCGCAGCGATACCGTCGATATTGTGGAGTTGCTGGCGAACAAACTGCTCATAGTCCTTCAGGCTTTGAACAAGAACTCTCAGGAGATAATCAACCTCACCCGTCATGACGTAGCAGTCCTGAATATGGTCAATCGCTCTGACCCGCTTTTCAAAGGCGGCCACTGATCCCGCCGAATGGCGCTCGAGTTTGATCCTTACAAATGCTGTGATCGGTAGGCCGTAAGCCTCTTCGTCGACGATGGCCGTATAGCCGAGGATCACTTTGTCGTCTTCCAACTGCCTTAGTCTGCGAAGGCAGGGCGAGGGGGAAAGGGACACTTTCTCCGACAGATCCTGGTTGGTAAGGCGACCGTCCTTCTGCAACGCCCAAATAATCTGGCGATCCTTGTCGTCCACACAAATCCCTTTCATGGCAGAATCTGCCAAAAAACTCACTATGTGACGCGATCTTAGCAAGAATCCACATGACAGAGAAGCATATGTTGACTGCGAAACGAATTTGGCGGTGAACATTATGGCGGATTCCGCGGCGAATCTCAGACAGTCGGCGACCCCATGGCATCAATCTACCGCTATTGGCTATGTCGTGCTGGCAATGGTTGTCATGGTATGGGCAGGCTTCGCCCTCACGATGCGCGCAATTGGAGCGTCTCCACTTGCCCCGGCGGATGTTGCAATGATCAGGTTCGCCGTACCTTTGATATTGTTGTTACCTTTTACGTTTCGACGCCTAAATCAACTAAGGAAGGTGGTTCCGAAGGACGCACTATTGGTACTTCTCGGCGGCGTACCTTTTTTCTTCATCGCCAGCGAAGGAGCTAGAACGACGTCTGCGGCGTATGTGGGCGCGCTTATTGCAGGAACAACGCCGGTTGCTGTCGCAATCCTCCTCTGGTGTTTTGAACGCTGGAGTACCCCACGTCGCCAATGGCTGCCACTTGGGCTTATTATTCTTGGTGCCGGCGGCATGGTCGTCGGGCAGCCGCAACCAGTCACCAGCGAAACGATGCACGGTGTAGCGTTCCTTTTGGTGGCCAGTCTGGTATGGGGCGCCTATACAATCGGTCTGAAACGGACTGGAGTTGACGCCATTGCCAACGGCCTGCTGATCTCTACCGGATCCTTGATCGTGTTAGTCGTGATGATCGCTTTCGGCTTGGTGAAGAGCAATTTTGGTCACTTCACGTTTGCCGACACCCTCCCGTTTCTTCTTGTCCAGGGGGTTGGGGTCGGCTTGTTATCAACGGTCGGGTATGCCTTTGCTATCTCCCGCCTCGGCGCCGCAAAAAGCTCTACCATTGGTTCGCTGGCACCGGCCGTGGCTACCTTGCTGGCGATCCCGCTTCTGGGAGAAACGCAGTCCCTCGCCACCTTCTTCTCCATTGCGATCATTACAGCAGGCGTCGTCCTGTCCAGCCGCCGTTCGCAAAAAGGGTAGCGTCGTCGATATGCGTTGGACTGCTCCTCTTGGGGGAGTTCGAGGAGTCGTTCGCTGTGATCAGACCGATCGTTTTAATCCGGGACCTACTCCGGAGGGCGGCTTTGACGCGGCGGCCGGTGGATGGCGCCCTCGAACGGTAGTGTGCCCGACACCTCGAACATTCAGCTCAGGCTGTCATCAGAATAAATGTTCAGTAACGCAATAACATTTGTGCGAAGAGATAAACACAAATAGCCTGCGTGTCGGCGGATGCAATGACATGTTCAAATATCCGGCTGGAATAGGAAACGTCGATGGGGGCTCCGCAGAGGCTGAGCGACAAACTGACCGGAGAAAGTTGTGAACGGGATTATCGTAGCGCCACAACGCGAGGCCGCAGAAGCCGGCGCGAAGGTCTTGATGGCTGGTGGCAATGCTGTGGATGCAGCGATCGCATGCGCGCTCGTGCAAGGTGTTGTCGATCCCCAGATGGCGGGTATCGCTGGCTTTGGGACCATGCAGGTTTATTTGCCTGAGAGGGACGTGCATACCTGCCTGGACTTTCACGCGACGTGTCCCGCGAAAGCGACGGCGGACATGTGGGCAAATATCGTAACCGGTGAAACGCGAGATGGATTTGGCTTTCTGGTCGAGGGCAAAATCAACGATCTGGGATATGGCGCAATCGCCGTCCCGACCAGTTTGCGTGCCTACGAGGATGCGGCTTCCTCATTCGGGACGTGGGATTGGAAAGATCTGGTTCGCCCTGCGGTGGAACAAGCCAGAAAAGGCGTTCGCGTTCGCCCTCAGATGCATGCGATGTGGCTTCAGCCTGAGAGTAAATTCGGCCGCATCGACTTAGTCGATAAGCTTAGATGGTCCCGCACCGGCCGTGAAATCTATTTCCACGCCGACGGTGCATTGAAAACTCCTGGCGAAGCGATCGTCAACGAAGATCTCGCCAACACGTTGGAGCTGATCGGCAGCAAGGGTGCCAACGTGTTCTACAAAGGCGAAATCGCCGAGCGGATTGTTGCCGACATGGCAGCCAATGGCGGGCTTATTACATTCGAGGACCTTGCGAATGTCCGCACGAAACATTTGCCGCCGCTGATAGGCGACTATCGGGGTCACAAGATTGCGACGAGCAATCCTCCCGCTGCGGGTGTAGTGTTGATTCAGATGCTCAATTTTCTGGAAAAGTTCGACCTCCGCGAAATGGAACACAACTCCGCAGAATTTCTAAAATACCTTGCCGAGGCTATGAAGTTCGCAACAAGAGACAAAGAAGCGTTCGTCGGAGACCCTGCGTTTATTGACGTACCGATCGGAAAACTCACCTCGAAAGCTTACGCGCTTGAGCAAGTGGAGCGCGCCCGACGCGGAGACAAGGTCTCGGTCACACGGCTTCAGCATATGGAATCAAAGGATACCACACAGGTATGCGTCTCCGACAAACGTGGCAATATCGTCACGATGACGCACTCCTTGGGAACCGCCTCCGGCGTCATCACCGACGGTCTCGGGTTCATGTATAATGGTTGCATGAACGTCTTCGACCCTCGTCCTGGCCGACCTGGATCCATCGCTCCTGGTAAAAGTCGATACAGTTCAATGACCCCGTCCATCGTCTTTAAAGGCGACAAACCTCGAATGGTCGTCGGGGCTCCTGGCGGTGCCCACATCACGGGCGCGGTCCTCCAGTCCATTCTCAATGTTGTTGATTTTGGAATGTCGGCCGTGGAAGCCGTTGCGGCTCCGCGGATTTCAGCAACCAGCGATATCATCGACGTGTCAAACCGCCTTCCCGAATATGTAACTGACCAATTGGAACAGTGGGGTTATCCCATTGTGCGGTCTATCCAGAGCTTTGCATTCGGCGCGCCGCACGCATTGGTTTTCGACGGCAAAGATTGGTCAGGGGGCGCAGATCCCCAGCGTGACGGCGTAGCGCTTCAGGTCTGACGCCGAGGGGCCAAGCCACACGGCCGCAGCCGCAATCCCACTAAATTGAATGGAAAAACCGATGTCCTCAATAGATCGCCGTATCCGTGAACTCGGGCTTTCACTGCCGACGCCCGCTAGCCCGGTCGCAAACTACTTATCAGCCATGCGTACCGGCAATCTCCTCTACATTTCGGGGCAGGGCCCGATCATAGATGGCCGCGTGATCTTCAAAGGTAGGATAGGGGACGAACTCACTGAGCAGGAAGGATATGAAGCAGCGAGACTGACAGCGATGAACCTTCTTGCTGTGGCCCGTTCGGACCTCGGCTCTTTGGATCGGATAGCGAAAATCGTAAAGCTGAACGGATGGGTCAGAAGCGCACCCGGCTACGACCGGCAACCCAGCGTGATAAACGGCGCTTCCGACCTTTTTGTCGAAGTTTTCGGTGAAAAGGGCCGACATGCGCGGACATCTGTATCCGCACATGAACTGCCAATGGGAATTGCGGTAGAGATCGAAATGATCGCCGAGATTGAGAGTTGACCAGGCTCCGAGCGGTTGCACGTTTCAATTCGAATATCCGCCGAGACCCGACCGCCCGCTGCCAGGATCGTTCAAGGAACACGAGCGAGTGCGATTGCGTCGGCGACCTCATCAAATCGGTCGGACAGTATGCTGGTCGCGACCCTGATATGGTTATTCGGCGACAGTGAAAACCGTCCACCAGGGGCAACCGCGATATTGCGGGCTGCAAGAGTAACCATCGCAAATTGTTCGGATATTACCGGCAACCACAGGCACAGGCCTCCGCTCGGCGTTATCGGTACTCCACGTTCGGCCAAGGCGTTCGCAAGGCTATTGCGCCGCAGTTGGTAGACCTGCCGGGCCTTTGCCAGCGCCTCCCAGGTTTCAGGCATTTTCAATAGCCAGGCGGTTGCGCCTTGCAGGAGACGGCTTGTCCATCCAGCGCTGAAAGCGCGATAGGATTGAAGCTGTTCTATAATCAGTTCAGAACTCGATAGCACGGCCAGTCGTAGGTCGGGACCGAGAGCCTTAGAATAAGAGATTACATGAATCGTCCGATCTGGAAACCGACCGCCAAGAGAAACCGGGTCAGCGTCCGAAATATCGCCTAGGCCATCGTCTTCAATGATAAGCGCTTCGGACGATGCCAGTACGTCACCCAGTTCCACCAGCCTTGAGGGACTTACCGTTGCGCCGGTGACGGCATGCAAGCGCGGCTGGAAGACGAAGGCAGAGGGACGTAATTTCAGGGCATCTGCCAATGAGGAGGGTGTCGGACCATCGTCGTCGCAGGCGACGGAAACAATCTTGACCCCTAGATCTTCGAGAATGTCGAGGAGCCTCACTGCAGTGGGGTTCTCGATCGCAACAGTTGATCCTGGCGACAGCAATGCGTGCATCGCAATGTATATTCCGTTATAACCCCCATTTACCGTGAGAAACGCCTCCGGCTTATAGGGCCACCGCCCCGCTACGGCGTCACGGAGTTCAGGGATGATCCTGCTACGCTCGTAGCTGTTCACCTTATCTAGAGATGCCGCATAAGCCATTGCTTCAGACAGGGGTGGGAGAAGCGCCACATCCGGAACGCAAAAAGTAAGATCCAGCACCGTGGTGCCGTAGTCACCCGGTGTCGACAAACGTTCTGGCTTCGCGACAAAGCGATTACCACTAACCCAGGTGCCGTTACGCCCTCGTCCAGTGATCACTTTGAGCCGTCGCAACTCACTCCAAGCTTCGGAAATTGTTGCGGGACTGACATGCAGTTCGAATGCAATGTCTCTTATCGGCGGCAGACGGGTGCCAACAGGGAGTACTCCTGCACGTATAAGAGCACTCGTTTCAAGTGCGATTCCACGGGTGGACCTATCTCCGATTTTTGTCGCTAACCACTTCGCGCTGACGATCTCGACCTCGAGCAAAATCCGAACTCCTTTGAATGTTCAATAACGTAATATCATTTGTTTGATACCAAGGAAACAAATAGCCTCTTTGCGTCAGGCATTCTACAAATAAGGGGAACTAACATGCGGAAATATGCACTTTCGGCTTTGGTGTTCGCTGTGGCAATGGCCGCAGGACATGCGGGCGCAGAAGAGGCGGCGACATTGACGATCAACAAAGATCTTCATGCTCGTTTGCCAAAAGAAATCCGTGATTCCGGCGAGTTGCTATCGGTCAACAATGGATCGATCCCTCCATGGGACATCGTGTCAGGCGACAGCGTGACCGGAGCAAGCGCTGAACTGCTTGAAGCGCTCGGCAAAGTCCTCGGAGTGAGGATAAAGCATCAGACCGTGGGCGGTCAGCCTGCGATCATGGTTGGATTGAACTCCGGTCGTTATCAGCTAGCTTTCGGTCCGATTGGTGATTTTAAAAGCCGCCAAGGTGCCAACGATTTCGTTGATTGGGTTCGTGAATATGTCGTGTTTGCTGTTCAGAAGGGCAATCCGAAAGGCATTGTCTCGCTGGAAAGTTCCTGCGGCCACCGCATTTCGGTCATGGCTGGTGGTTCAGCGGAAAAGGTCATCAATCAGCAGGCGGAAAAATGTACAGCCGCAGGCAAGCCCCCAATCCAAGTGCAATCCTTCAACGACCAACCAAGCTCGATTCTTGCTGTTCGATCTAATCGCTCTGACGCGTTCTTCGCATCACAGGGGCCGATTACCTATTTTGTCGAGCAGGCAGGAGGCCAACTGGAGCTCTCTGGCGTAGGAAAAAGCAACGGGTTTGAAGACCTCTACCAGGGTTCGGTGCTGCCGAAAGGATCGCCGCTCACAAGTATCGTAAAAGACGGCCTGCAGATCCTTCACGACAACGGTACCTACGGCGCGATCATGAAGAAGTGGAAGGTGGACGGAAACATGATCGAGAAAGTTGGTATCAACTTGGGCGGCGAGGTCCAGAAGTAAGTTGCGCATTTCTTACTGTGGGGCGACTTGCGCGAGTGTGTGCATCGATCGCCCCACAGGGCAAGGTAGCCGTTTGAACGCGTATGGGTCGCAAGCAGGTGAGAGTTACCGTGCGCCGCGCGCCAACTTCTATCGATAGAAAACTGCTTTAAATGTTCAATAACGTAATAATATTTGTTAGCATGACTCTAAACAATTAAGGTGAGCCATCGAAGTCTTTGCGAGTTCACCGAATGACACTCAATATCCGCCTTTCCCTGCGCGACTGGGACTACATCACGCCGATTGTCGTGGGGGACGTCACTTCGCCCCGCCTTACACTCGACATCGAGCGGGTTGGGACATTGACGATGCAGGTCGCCTTTGACGGTGCCGAAATCTCCTTTAGTCGCTACTGCGAGCAGCGCTTCAATGGGGATGATAGCCTTGTTGGTGTTCCGAACTTTATTATGCGGGGCTTCCGGCATCGATGCATCATCACCGCAAAGAACAGTTCCGTGCGCAGCCTGGCAGATCTCGCCGGCAAAAACATCGGCGTCACTGGCTGGCGCGACTCGGGCACCGTCTGGACAAGAGCCGCTGCTCGCCGCGAGGGCGTCGGGATAGAGGATGCCATGTGGTATGCCGGTCGGCTTACCGAAGCACATCCGGTTACCGATCGTCTTGGCGGTTACGGACGACCGGGGCGCATCGAAGCGGCACCAGGCGAACGTCCGATGGTCGAACTTCTCCAGGCAGGAGAGCTGGATGCCGTCTTCACACCTTTTATGCCCAAGGGGTTCTTCGACAAGGATTCGCTCCTCCGCCCGGTTCTCGATGATTATCGGGCAGCTGAAGTCGCCTACTTCAAAGCCGTTGGCTATGTACCGGGAATGCATCTGATCGGCTTGAAAGCCGAACTGGTCTCCAAGCATCCCTGGATCGTCGACGAAGTCAGCCGGATGCTGGATGAATCGAAGCGTCTCTGGTTGGAAAAGCGCGAGAAATACGCTGACACGACACCCTGGATTATTGATGAACTGCGTCGGTGCTCGGCGGACCTGCTGCCAACCTGGAATGACAGCGGCCTCAGCGCAAACGAAGCGATGATCCGAGATTTCGCAAGCGAACTCTACGAGCAGAAAATTCTGCCTCGTTTGCTTTCACCGACAGAACTCTTCGCCGTTCAGTCTTGAACGTCTCCAACGTCGGGTGAAAGCCACCGCTTAAAACGCCAACCCATCCACAAAAAAAGGGGAACAACGATGTCTATCAAAATAATCCTATCGGCAGCACTCCTCCACACGTTGCTGCTCGGCCCGGTCTTTGCCAATGAGAGCACCGCCGTAAATTTACCCATCAACAGGGAACTTCAGGCGAGACTGCCAAAAAAAATCCTCGATGACGGAAAAATGGTCTCAGTGAACCCTGGTTCATTTCCACCTTATGAGATCGTAACGGGTACTGAACTTACGGGTGCCAGCGCCGACTTAACTGATGCGATCGGCCAGCTCCTCGGCATCAAAATTGAACACGCGACCGTCGGTGGGCTTCCAGCGCTCCTGACGGGCGTCAACTCCGGCCGCTATCAGCTTGGGTTCGGACCCATCGGAGATTTCAAAAGCCGCCAGGAGTCCAACGACTTCATCGATTGGGTTGAGGAATTCGTTGTCTTCGCTGTTCAGAAAGGAAACCCGAAGGGCATCACCACGCTCGATACGGCATGTGGACAAAAAATTGCAGTGATGGCTGGCGGCTCGGCAGAAAAAGTCATTAAGGCGCAAGCGGAAAAATGCCTGGCAGACGGCAAGGCCGCGATTGAAGTTCAATCCTATACGGATCAGCCGAGCTCCATTCTCTCCGTACGGTCCAAGCGCGCCGACGCATTCTTCTCGTCGCAGGCACCGCTGGTCTACTATGTGGCACAGGCCAATGGTCAGCTAGAGCTGGCAGGTGTAGGCCAGAGGAACGGCTTTGAAGCTCTTTACCAGGGTGCCGTCGTTCCAAAAGGATCGGAACTGGGTCCGATCCTGCATGATGCGATCAAGTTGCTGATGGAAAATGGCACCTACGCAGCCATCATGAAGAAGTGGGGGCTTGAAAGCAACATGCTCCAGCAGCCGGGGATCAATCTGGGAGGCCAGGCGTCCAAATGAGCGTGACCTATCAAAATTCGGCGCAGTCCCTGCGCGAGAACGAACTTCGCGATGTCGCGAAGGCGCATCGGCCGTTCCAAACGGGTCGCCTGGCACTCTGGCTGATTGTCATCCTGATTGCCGGCCAGTTCGCCTGGATTGTTGCAAATAACCAGAGTTTCGGTTGGTCCATCGTCGCTCAGTATTTCTTTGATCCGACGGTGATCAGTGGCCTGTATGTCAGTCTCGGTCTGACAGTCATCGCGATGGTCCTGGGGGTGATCCTCGGTCTTTTCCTGGCTGTGGCACGGATGTCGAGCGATAGGCTTGCAAGCCTTTTGGCGAACCTGTTCATTTGGTTCTTCCGCGGCACTCCGCTCCTGGTCCAGCTCATCTTCTGGTACAATCTCTCGACCCTGTTTCCTCAGTTGTCGATCGCCGTCCCCTTCGGTCCGACCCTGGCGAGCTGGGACACAAATTCGGTCATCACACCGATGACGGCGGCAATCGTCGGATTGGCATTGAACGAAGCAGCTTACATGGCCGAGATCATCCGCGGCGGGCTACTCTCGGTCGATCGCGGTCAGACAGAAACAGCGGAAGCCTTCGGCATGACCAAGGTAAGAACGCTATGGCGGGTCGTGATTCCTCAGGCCATGCGCTCCATCGTGCCGCCGACCGGCAACCAGCTCATCAGCATGATCAAGGCGACCTCGCTCGTCAGCGTCATAGCCATGGCCGACCTGCTTTATTCAGTACAGTCGATCTACAACCGCACGTTCGAGATCATCCCGATGCTGATGGTCGCCGTGATCTGGTATCTTTTCATCACGTCACTGTTGAACATCGGTCAAGGCTACATTGAGCGATATTACAACCGCAGCGACCTCAGGAGCGATAATCGGGCGCCGGCGGACACCAAGGTTCTCGCTCCAGCGATTGCTCAGGAGGCAAGCCATTGACGACGAGACAGATCAACCAGCAGACGATTGTGAGATCTCGCAACCTGCACAAATCCTTCGGACCGTTACTGGTACTGGACGGGATCGACCTCGATGTCTACGCCGGTGAGGTGGTCGTGATTCTCGGTCCTTCCGGATCTGGTAAATCGACGTTCCTTCGCTGTATCAACCATCTGGAATCCATCGATAGCGGATTTGTCGAAGTCGATGGAGAGCAGATTGGCTACCGGCTGCGGAGAGAACGGCTTGACAAGCTGTCCAACGCTGCGATCGCCAAACAGCGCCAGAAAATCGGCATGGTTTTCCAGCAGTTCAATCTCTATCCTCATATGACCGCTTTGCAGAACGTCATCGAGGCGCCTGTCGGTGTCCATAAGGAAAGCCGCAGCGCAGCAACTGAAAACGCGATGCGGCTGTTGGATCGCGTCGGGCTTTCTTCCAAAGCGCATAGCTATCCGCGCCAGCTTTCCGGAGGGCAGCAACAACGCGTCGCAATAGCACGCGCGCTTGCGATCAAGCCGAAGCTGATGCTGTTTGATGAACCGACTTCGGCACTCGATCCGGAATTGGTGGGCGAAGTGCTGTCCACCATGCGCGATCTTGCCAAGCAGGGGCTGACCATGATCGTGGTCACCCATGAGATCGGGTTTGCACGGGAGGCTGCCGATCGCGTCGTCTTCATGGACGGTGGCAAGATCGTCGAGATGGGAAAGCCCGAGGACGTGATCGGTAATCCCAGTCATCCCCGGACCCAGTCCTTTCTGTCGCGCTTCATTTAGCTTTCTGTTGAAGAGGCTTTCGCGTGCGCGCCTGCCCCTTCGCTCATCCCCATCATTTTGCAAGCAGCAGCGGCAGATGCCCAGCATCAGGTGCCGAGAACGGATTACTTATGAACACTCAACAAAACCACTTTGCCCAGGTTTCGGATTTTGCTGGGATGGAGCCGGAACTAGTCGCAATGCGCCAGTATCTGCACGCCAACCCGGAACTGTCATTCGATGAAGTCGAGACTGCCCGCTGGGTCGCCGAAAAGCTTGTCGCCTGGGGATATGATGTGGTCCAGAACGTCGGAGGTCACGGTGTGGTGGCGCGGCTGACATCGGGATCGAGCGGTAAAGGCATCGCCATTCGTGCGGATATGGATGCCCTTCCCATTCAGGAAGAAACGGGGCTGCCCCATGCCAGCCGCGTGCCCGGGAAAATGCACGCCTGCGGACACGACGGACACACCGTGATACTTCTTGGCGCTGCTGAATATCTTGCGCGGACCCGGCGCTTCGATGGCACCGTGACTTTGATATTCCAGCCGGCAGAGGAGGCAGGCAAGAATAGCGGGGCTCAAGCCATGATCGCCGACGGTCTCTTCGAACGATTTCCGTTTGACGCCATTTTCGGCTTGCATAATCATCCTGGTGCCCGGAAAGGAGAAATTCTCCTTCGGTCCGGTCCCATGATGGCAGCTGTCGACACGGTTTCGATTACCATTAACGGCAAGGGCGGACACGCGTCACGGCCGCACCTGACGATCGACCCTGTGATCGTTGCCTGCAACATCGGCGTCTCCTTGCAAACTGTCGTATCGCGCAATGTCGATCCAACCGAAACGGCTGTCGTTACCATCGGATCTATTCACGCGGGAAACGCGAGCAACGTCATTCCGGAAACCGCCACGCTCGTCCTCAGCGTCAGATCTTTCAATCCGACCGTTCGAGACGTATTGCAAAAGCGGATCTCGCAACTGGTGTCGTCAACTGCCGAGGCCTACGGGGCGACGACAGAGATTGAATACCAGCGGCTCTATCCAACGGTCGTGAATTCCCAGGCTGAGACCGATTTTGCCCGTCTCGTAGCCGAAGAGCTCATCGGTATCGACAACGTGAAAACCTGCCCGCTGATCCCCGGAAGCGAGGACTTCGCCTATTTCCTTGAAAAGAAACCTGGCAGTTTCCTGCGGCTTGGAAATGGGCGCGACTCTGCGATCCTCCACAGTTCCAAGTATGATTTTGCCGACAAAAGCCTGACCACAGGCGCCGCAATGTGGGCGCGGCTGGTAGAGAGATTTCTGCATGTTTGAAGTCGTTGCGACAGCCATCAGAAAATGGCCCACCGCTGGCCCAACATTGAGAGAAACAAATCATGCGCAAATATAAGATCGTCGATGCGTTCACATCACGACCCCTGCTGGGAAACCCTGTAGCGGTCTTCCTTGATGCCGAACGCTTGGACGACATCCAGATGCAAATGATCGCGAGATGGACGAACCTGTCAGAGACGACATTCGTCCTTCCTCCGAGCACCGAGCAAGCTGACTATCGCCTTCGGATCTTTTCTCCTGGTGGTGAGTTGCCGTTCGCAGGGCATCCGACGCTCGGCAGTGCTCATGCTGTGCTGGAAGCGGGACTGGTCAAGCCAAGGAACGACATTCTGGTACAGGAATGCGGCGTGGGACTGGTCGAGATCAGGACGAGCCAGGACAACGGCTTGAGCCGATTGACGTTCCAGCTACCGGAGGCAACGATGGAGACCCTCCCGACATCCGAACTGGATGAGTTGGAGGGCATTTTAGGCTGTTCGGTTCGACGCGATGCGGCACCGGCGATTGTCAATGTGGGGGCAATTTGGGTTGTTGCACAACTCGAAAGTGCAGAGAAGGTTCTCGCGCTATCTCCAGACTTTACACGATCTGCGACATTCGAGCGGCTTTTTGGTGTGACCGGTATCACCGTATTCGGAAAATATAGTGGCGGTGACAAAGCAATTGAAGTTCGCTCATTTGCGCCGTCTTGCGGCGTCGATGAAGATCCCGTCTGCGGAAGCGGCAATGGAAGCGTCGCGGTTTTTCAAGCCCGCCGTGGACTCTTTGCGGAGGGCAATGTTCAGTACTTAGCTGGGCAGGGGCAACGTGTGGGACGGAACGGCGAGATCAGCGTGGAGGTAACAGCCAACTCAATCTTCAGAATAGGTGGGCAATGCGTAACATGTGCCGACGGAACCCTATATTTTTAGACAGCCTCGATAGCTGCGGGTCAAATCCACCGAAGGCGATCAAGGCGGTGGCATGCCGGATGCCACGCAAACGGCGTTGGTGCGCGGCTCAGCTAATGAGCGGAGCTCATTCTTTGATGGGTCCCCTTATTTGGTTGCTCCCGTCGAGGCTTGGCAATGAAAGGTTTTCGGGCGTCCGCAGGCTGGCATTCGGTTACTACGGATCTTCGCTGATCAAAACCCATTCGCCGGCGTTGTCACGTTGTCTGCGGCTTAACGATTGACGGATAATTGGGCTGCAATGAGCGCGCCGATGATCAGTTACAAGAACCACCGCTATCCACCGCAGATCATCGCCCATGCGGTTTGGCTGCATTTCCGCTTCCCTTTGAGCCTGCGGATGGTCGAGGAGATGTTGTCAGAGCGCGGCATTTTCGTGTCTTATGAAACGATCTGGCGCTGGGGCCGCAAGTTCGGCCAAGCTTATGTAAAGCAGTTGCGCAGAAAGAAGCCCTCGCGAAAGGACATCTGGCATTTGGACGAGGTCGTGATCTCCATAGGCGGACAAAAGCACGGGCTGTGGCGCGCTGTCGATCAGGACGGTTATGTTCTCGACGAGATCGTCCAAACCCGCCGCGATACCAAGGATACCAAGCGATTGCTGATCAGACTGCTGAAAAGGCAGGGCCTCAAGCCGAAAGGCGTCGGCACCGATAAACTGTGATCATATGGCGCGGCAAAGCGGGAAGTCATGCCAAGAGTCGAACACCGGTCGCACAAAGGGCTTAACAATCGGGTGCAGAACTCTCACCTACCACTTCGAAAACGAGAACGAATGATGCAGGGATTTCGATCGACCAGCGGCTTGCAACGCTTCGTCTCAGTCTTTTCGGCCATCCGAAATCATTTCGTCGCACCGTATCAAAAGCGCTCAGCTCTCGCCACCCATATCCACCGGATCTGCGCTATGGCGCAGTGGAAAGCCGCGACCCAACATAGTCTGAGACGATCTCCAGCCCTTCAATCTCGCGTTCCCCAACAACGTGACAACGCCCTAGCGAGCAGAACCGAATCGTCAACTATCGGATGAAGGGCGACTTGATGGTCGTCGACTACCATGTCGATCGCGCCGTGCTCGTGTCGGGGTCGGTTGGAAACAGGAAAAGGTCACCATCAACCGGGGAGGGCGGTAATGAACATCCCTCTCTACCATTCGCGCGCCTTGCAACCCCTCCGCAACTTTGCCGCAGCCTGCGCCCTAGCCGCCCTTCTTTCCGGATGCCCGTCGACCGGCACAGAAGGGCTCGTTTCCAGCACCGCACCGCCGGAAATCTCCGGTCCCGCCGCCAGCGCTATCGCCGGCGATAGCCGTGCCGCATCCGAGCGCGAGCCTGCGTCACAGATCAAGGCGAGCGCCAAAAGGCGACGTGCCTGAGCCGCATGCTTGCTCTGGCGGGCCAGACGCCGAAGACCTTCTGCGTCAAAATCCGCCCGCAATGAAATCGCTGCTGCCATGGGAAACCTCCGGTTTGCACCAGAGATTCTGATTCATCGCATTTTGGGAAGCCCAAGAGTCGAATTCAGCCAGGGGGCGTATAACACGGCTATCTGCATTGCTCTGCTCCTTGTTAAATCCCTTCATGCAGAATGCACAACGCGGGAGGGAGGGGCGAGCCATTCCATAACTTCCCCGCCGCAGTGGCAGAAATCGCCGCCGGTCCCGCCAAGGACAAAGTGATCGAAATCTGGTTTCAGGACGAGGCTCGCATCGGGCAGAAGAACAAGATCGCCCGCCGCTGGGCAAAGCGGGGAACAAGACCGTCCGCGCCAAACGACCAGCGAACCCGATCGGCCTATATCTTCGGTGCCATCTGTCCCAAACAGGGCAAGGCTGCCGCTCTCGTCATGCCGTGGTGCGACACCCATGCCATGAACCAGCACCTGATCGAGATATCCGGCAATGTCGCCGATAACGCACACGCCGTTCTCATCATGGACCAGGCGGGATGGCATATGTCCAACAATCTCGTCGTTCCAGAAAACATCTCCATCCAGTCACTGCCGCCCAAATCGCCCGAGTTGAACCCGGTCGAAAACATCTGGCAGTTCATGCGGGACAACTGGCTCTCCAACCGCGTCTTCAAGTCCTACGAAGATATCGTCGACCACTGCTGCTACGCCTGGAGAACACTGCAAGAGCGGCCATGGAAGATCATGTCAATTGGCCGACGGCAATGGGCAAGTGTCAACGGCGGAGTAAAAACCGGCCAGGCGGCGGCGCAAAAGTCGGCCACCTTGGCGCGCGCATGAGACCCGCGGGAGGGCGTAGCCCGAGCGGGGGTCTGATGCGCGCGCTGCGATTTTTG
>NZ_JBEPMB010000019.1:0-16087 GCF_040545545.1 Limnomicrobium aquaticum | reverse complement strand
CCTGCCGAGGTCTTCCGAGCCAATGTTATCGGACATGGCTACCGAACCGAGAAACTGTCACGCCGACCAAAGTCGCACTTGGGCTAGCGCGTCCAATGAATTACGGCATTACGCCCGAGGAGCTTCGCGCCGGCAAACCGATCATCGCCATCGCCCAGTCGGGCAGCGACCTCAATCCCTGCAATCGGCACCACCTCGAACTGGCGCGGCGCGTCCGCGACGGAATCCGCGACGCCGGCGGCATCCCGATCGAATTCCCCACGCATCCGCTGTTTGAAAACTGCAAGCGGCCTACGGCAGCGTTGGACCACAACCTTGCCTATCTTGGAATTGTCGAGATCCTTTACGGCTATCCGCTCGACGGCGTGGTCTTGACGACCGGCTGCGACAAGACCACACCATCGACATTCCCGCGATCGTCTTTTCGGGGGGTCCGATGCTCGACGGATGGCACGATGGCGACCTGGTCGGTTCCGGCACCGTGATCTGGCGCTCAAGGCGTGCGACGGCGGCGGGCGAAATGTCGCGCGAGGAATTTCTTGAGGCTGCACTGGATTCGGCGCCGTCCGTCGGTCACTGCAACACGATGGGCACCGCCTCGACCATGAATGCGATGGCCGAGGCACTGGGCATGTCGCTGACAGGCTGCGCCGCCATTCCGGCCGCATATCGCGAACGCGGTCAGATGGCCTATCGCACCGGCCTTCGAGCGGTGGAGCTGGTCAGGGAGGAATCAAGCCCTCCGACATCCTGACGCGCGACGCCTTCATCAACGCGATCAAGGTGAATTCCGCGATCGGCGGTTCGACGAACGCTCAGCCGCATCTCGCAGCGATGGCAAAGCACGTCGGCGTCGAACTTTTTCCCGAGGACTGGCAGATTCACGGTTTCGATATTCCGCTGCTGGCAAACGTCCAGCCGGCTGGCACCTATCTCGGCGAGCGGTTCCACCGCGCCGGCGGCGTCCCGGCGGTGATGTGGGAGTTGCTGCAGGCGGGCAAGATCGACGGCAACTGCCGGACCGTGACCGGCAAGACGGTTGCCGACAATCTGAAGCGCCGGGAGGCAACCGATCGCGAGGTGATCAAACCCTATGGCGAGCCGCTCAAGGAGCGCGCGGGTTTTCTCGTTCTCAAAGGCAATCTGTTCGATTTTGCGATCATGAAGATGAGCGTGATCTCGGAGGAATTTCGCCGCCGATATCTCTCGGCGGCGGGCAGCGAGGGCGTATTCGAGGGCATGGCAGTCGTTTTCGACGGATCGGAAGATTATCACGCGCGGATCAATGATCCCTCGCTCAATATCGACGAGCGCACCATTCTCGTCATTCGCGGCGCCGGACCGCTCGGTTGGCCGGGCGCGGCCGAGGTTGTCAACATGCAGCCGCCGGACCATCTGCTCAAGAAGGGAATTACCAGTCTCCCGACCATCGGCGGCGGACGCCAATCCGGAACTGCCGACAGCCCCTCGATACTCAACGCTTCGCCCGAAAGCGCGGCCGGCGGCGGGCTTGCGTTTCTGAGAACCGGCGACACGATCCGGCTCGACTTCAATGAGGGTCGATGCGACATGCTCGTATCGCAAGACGAAATCGAGATGAGAAAGGGCGACGGCCTTCCGAATGTTCCACCTTCGGCGACGCCGTGGCAAATACTTTACCGACAGACGGTCACGCAGCTTTCGGAGGGCGCTACGATCAAGGGCGCAACCGATTTCCGCGGCATCGCACGCACGCCGCCCCGCCATAATCACTAAAGACGCCTGGCCTTGCGGTGCGTGTCGCTGGTTCATACCTCAACTGCTGGTCTCTTCGCACGCGCTTAGCTGGCCTCTTCGACCTGTCTGGCAAGGCCGGACATCGTCGCTTTATGCCGGCGTCGCTGCCTGTAGGCTTCGACCTGCGTGTCGGCGATCACGCCGAGCAGGATGACGCTGCCCATCACCGCGAAGTTGAGCGACGAGGGGATGCCGAGCAGATTGACGAGGTTCTGCAGAACCTGAAGCAGGATGACGCCCAGCACCACGCCGATGATGGAGCCTTCGCCACCCCGGAGCGAGAAGCCGCCCAGCACGGCGGCGGCAATTCCGTAGAGCTCATAGAAATTGCCGTGCGAGGCGGGCTGGACCGAACGGGTATACATCGCAAAGAAGACGGCCGAGACGGCGGTCAGGAAAATGCAGAGCACATAGGCCGAGACGATCACGCGCCGGGTATTGATCCCGGCATAGCGGGCCGCCACCTCATTCTTGCCGACGGCAAAGAGATGGCGGCCGAAGACAGTGCGATGCAAGATGAACCAGGCGACCACCGTGACGACGGCAAAAGCGATGACGGAATGGGGTATGCCGGCGGTGCGGCCCGCCACGATCCGTTCCAGCATAGGAAAGTCCGACCCGAAGGTGAACCCCGCCGTTCCGTCCTTGGTATAGAAGCGGGCAACCCCGCGATAGATCAGCAGGCCGCAAAGCGTGACCACGAAAGGCTGGAGGTGCAGTCTGGTGATGAGCCATCCATGCAGCAGTCCGATCAGGATGCCCAGCACCAGCACGACGCCCAGCGCCACCGGCCACGCAACGCCCCAGGTGGCGATGAGGTCGATGAAGATGACGCCGAGAAGCGCAATGACCGAGCCGATGGAGAGTTCGATGCCGCCCGTCACGATGACGATGGCCTCGGCGATCGAGAACAGGCCGAAGAGCCCGATCAGGTTTGCGGTATTGGCAAGATTGACGGGCGAGATGAACCTTGGATTGACGAGGGCGACGATCGTGCCCACGCAGAGAACAAGCACCGCCAATCCCAGATCTTTCTTGTGCATGTGAGCCTTCCTATTCGACAGCAAGCCGGAGGATGTTTTCCTCGGAGAGTTCATGGCGTTCGAGCAAGCCCGAAACGCGGCCCCGGCTCATCACCATCACCCGGTTGGAGACGCCGATCACCTCCTCCATGTCCGAGGAAATCATCAGCAGCGCAGCGCCCTGCGCCGCCAGCCGCCGCATCAGATGGTAGACCTCCGCCTTGGCGCCGACATCGATACCGCGCGTCGGTTCATCGAGAATGATGACGCGCGGCCGGGTCGCCAGCCATTTGGCCAATACGATCTTCTGCTGGTTGCCGCCCGACAGTTCGCCGGCGGGCCGTTCCAGTCGCGGCGCCTTGATGGAGAACTCCCGCCGCGCATTGTCGGCAAGCGCGAGTTCGGCATCGCGGTCGACGAAGCCATTCCGGGAGATTGCGGAAAGGCTGGGAGCCGCGATGTTCTCGGCGACGGAAAAGTCCAGGAACAGGCCTTCCGACTTCCGATCCTCGGGAACGAGGCATACGCCAGCCTTGATCGCCTCCATCACTGAGCCAGGCGGCACCGTCTTTCCCGACACCTCCACCGTCCCGCCATCCGGCATGACGATGCCAAAGAGGACGCGCGCAAGTTCGCTGCGCCCCGCCCCCACCAGCCCGGCAAGCCCGAGGATCTCGCCGCCACGCAAGGCAAGATTGACCGTTTCATGGGGATAGGTCCGCGTCCTCAGCCCCTTCGTTTCGAGCACGATAGCACCGGCCGGCTGTGCCGATGTCTCGTAGAACTGAGAGACATCGCGGCCGATCATCAGCCGCACCATCGCATCCTTGTCGATATCGGCGCGCTCAAGCCCGCCGGCATTCCTGCCGTCGCGCAGGCCGACAACGCGATCTGCGATCTCCTCGACCTCGCCCAGCCGATGCGTGATGAAGAGGATCGCCACGCCATCGTCGCGCAAACGCCGGATGATTGTCAGCAGCCGCTGCGTCTCGGACAGTGTGAGGCTGGAGGTCGGTTCGTCGAGGATCAGCAGGCGGACATTGATGGAAAGAGCCCGTGCAATCTCCAGCAATTGCTGGTCCGCCAGCGACAGGCCGGAGACCGGATCGTTCGGCCCGAACCGGGTCCCCAGCATCTCAAGAAGCGGGCGAACCCTCCCCTCCATGGCCTTGCTATCCAGGACGCCGAACCTGCCTTTTCGGATTTCGCGGCCCAAGAGGACATTGGCGGTTACATCGAGATTGGAGAAGGGGTTCAGCTCCTGGTGGACGAAGGCGATGCCGTGTTCCACCGCCCGCGCTGGCGTCAGGTCCGTAACGTCGGAACCATCAATGACGATACGGCCGCGGTCCGGAGCGATCGTGCCGCCCAGCACCTTCATCAGCGTCGACTTCCCCGCGCCATTTTCGCCGATCAGACCGACAACCTCGCCGCCGCGGATGGCAAGCGACACGTCGTCCAGAGCGATCACACCGGGATAGATCTTGGTGACACCGACGAGTTCCAGCGAAATGGGCTTTTCAAGGTGAGGCATGCGCGCGCTCCAGCGGCTCCCGTCATGAGCCTGCGCGCAAACAGCGTCGCGCGCAGGTCAACATCGGGATGCAGACGATCAGCCGCCAATGCGGGCTTTCAGTTCGCTCGAGAAGGCATCGACATTGCTCTTGTCGATGACCTTCGTCGGAACGATGATCAGCCCGTTTTGCGGAATCTTGGACTTGTCGCCTTCGAGATAGGCCGCCATCAGCTTCGTGCCCTGATAGCCCCACTGATAGGGATCCTGCACGACCGTCCCCGCGAAAGAACCGTCCTTGACCGCGCCCAGCGTAATCGGGTCTTCATCGAAGGCCACGACCGTGATCTTGCCGAGCTTGCCGGCGGCCTGCAGGGCTTCGTAGATCTTGGGCGGATTGTAGGAATAGAAACCGACCATGCAGTTGATGTCCGGGTTGGCGGCCAGCACGTCGTCCACATTGGAGCGGGCGCGCGGGAAGTCTACGTCGTCGGCGCGAACATCGACCAGTTCGATGCCCTTGCCCTCGACGGCCTTCTTGAAGCCGGCGATGCGCTCCTTCGCATTGTCCGCCCCGAGGAAGCCGACAAAGCCCATGCATTTACCACCCTTGGGCATGGCTTTCACCGCGATCTCGCCCGCCTGGACGCCGGCATCCGTGTTGGACGAACCGAGGTAGGCGATGCGCTTGGATTGCGGGGCATCGCTGTCTGTGGTGAACAGCGGCACCTGCCCGGCGATCCGGTTGAACGCATCGATCGAGTTCTTCGGATCTGCGGACGAAATCATGATCGCGTCCGTGCCGGCGGCGACAAGATCGTCCATCAATGCGTTCTGCAGGGCGGCTGTCCCCTGCGCGGGGTAGCGGAATTGCAGTTCATACCCCGGCAGTTCTTTCTGTGCCGCCTTCACGCCGGCTTCGGCCAGCTTCCAGAAATCAGAGGCTGCATTGACGACAAAAGCCAGCGCGGGCTTGTCTGCGGCCATGGCCGTCGTGGCGCTCAGCGCGAGCGCCGCAAGGGCCGAAATTGCGATAATCTTCTTCTTCATGATGTCCTCCCAAGGCCCGCTCCACCGGACCGCAATTTTTCAGGTTGAAGATAGCGTTCCGAAGCGCGGAACCTCTGCGCTCCCGAACGTCCGTATTGAGCGGCGCAAGATCGATGTGGGCCGACTGCCCCGCCCGGAGGTCTCAGTTCTTCTCGCAGAAGCCCGGCGCTTCGGCCGTGCAGACATCGAGACCGGTGTAAAGCGGATCATCGACCTTCTCGCCCTTGATCAGCTGGATCATGACGTCAGGCGCGCGATAGCCCATTTCGAAAGGCCGCTGACCGACCTGGGCGTGGCTCCGTCCCTCGCGGAAAGCCTGCGTCTGCGGCGGCAGCGTATCGCCGGCGATGATCACGAGCTTCTTCGATTTCAGCTTGTCCATCACCTGGTTGGTAACCTGCGTATAGGCCTGCGGAGCAAACTGCGCCCAGCCGCCGATCAGGATGAAGGCGTCGAGATCCGCATGGGCCGTGAAGACATCCGACATCTGCTGGTTGGCAAGGTCCGCCTGGTCGTTGGTAAAGACCGGGCATCCCTCGATTTCCTTCCAGCCGTTCTGGCCCGTCAGCCTGTCGACATTCTTCGCGCCTGCCAGCGTGTCGCGGAAGCCTTGCGCGCGGGCATTGATATTGGCAGCAGCCACGTTGCCGAGCTGCAGGCAGACAGAGCCGCCCTTGGCCTTGAGCGCCTTGGCCTGCTCTGCCATCTTGACACCCATCAGATAGTTGTCAGTGCCGAGATAGGTCTTGCGCAGCATGCGGTCCGGCTCGAGGAAATCCGCATCGATGGTCATGACCGGCACCTTCGGTGCGATTTCGCGAATGCGGGTGGCCATGGCCGGTGCATTCGAGGGCGAGATCGCGATGGCCGCAACGCCCTTGGTCAGAAGATCGTCGACAATCTGCACTTCACCGGCCTCATCGGCCGAGGAAGCAGGTCCGGTGTAAAGGCACTTGTACTCGCTGTCGGCATGTTCCGAGAGCCATTTCTTGCAACCCAGGTTGATCTGCTCGAAAAACGGGTTGTCCAGCCCCTTGACCACGATGGCCAAAGTCTTCTTGTCTGCGGCGCCGGCCTGTCCGGCGTAAAGCGCGACCGCCGAGAGGGCGGTTATTGCCAGATATTTGAATTTCATTGCACTTCTCCTCCTTTGCAAAAGCCGACGAAGGAAGCGTCCTCAGCCGGGATACCAGACGATGCGCGGGTCTCCCTCCCCGCGCCGGTATTTCCATGCACGCTCGACCAGCTCCTCAAGGTCGACCGAAGGGTTCCAGCCCAGCACCTTCCGGGCCTTGGTGTTGTCGAGCCAGTTGCTGTGAAAGGGCGTCTCGATCTCGAGACCCTCGAGCCGCTCGCTCCTCCCGAGCACCGGACCGAGAGCGCCGTAATCGACAGGCTCGTTCATCGCGATGTGGAACAGTTCGCCAAAGGCCTGCGGGTTATCCAGCGAGAGCAGGATCGCCTCCACCAGATCATCGACATGGACGAAGTTCCGCTTGAGGAAACCGCCGTTCGCATCCTTCAGGAGGGGGTAGTAGCCCCCGTGCCTCACCCGCTCCAGGGTCACCTCATTCAGCAGCGTCTCCCAGGCCGGGCCGCCGAACTGCGTGTCGTCCAGCCTGAGCGCATAGCGAAAGTCGTCCTTCTCCATGATCCAGGGCGCGCGCAGCGTCGTAACGCTCAGGCCGTACTGAATGGCGTATTGCTCCAGCATCACCTCTTCGAGAACCTTGGTCAGCGCGTAGCTGCCGGGATAGGAGCGCCGTGGCGCCGCCTCGGTGATCGGCGCGGAATAGTCCTGAAAAATATGGCCGACGACGCAATCGCCGCTGAGCAGCAGGAACTGGCGCGCGTCCGGCGCGACGCGAAACCGTTCGAGCATCAGATAAAGGCCCTTCAAGGCAACATCGATGGCCTGCCCCGGCGTCTCCTTGACCGCCGCCAGATGCACGACATGCGTCACGCCTTCGAGTGCCTCGGCAATCACGCTTTCATCGGACATTGAACCGCGCACGACATGTACGCGCTCGCCTGCATCAATCGTCCGGTTATTACAAAGAGCAACGACGTCCCAGCCGGAAAACCGCTGCGCGCTGAGGAAGGCGGGCAAAAAAGCCTGACCAACCTTCCCGGCCGCACCTGTCACCAGCAGCTTCATCCGTCCCCCCTGATCATTTTCTCTTATTGGTTGAGATATTTATTTACTAATAATATTAAGTCAAGCTATTATTAATTTAATGAGAGCAGACGAGACGGGAGGAAAGGTCCCGTGTTCTCGGAAAAAAGGGGAGGAGCGATGCATGTCGAGGCTTGTTTTGTCGGGAATATCGAAGAGTTACGGAGCCATTCAGGCGCTCTCTTCGGTTTCACTTTCGCTCAATCCCGGGGAGGTTCTGGGGCTGATGGGCGACAATGGCGCGGGGAAGAGCACGCTTGTGAAAATCATCGCCGGCAACTTCGCTCCGTCCGCGGGCGAGATCTCGATCGACGGCCAGCCGGTGGTTTTTCACAAGCCGAAAGATGCGCAGCGCGAAGGCATCGAGGTGGTCTATCAGGACCTCGCGCTATGCGACAACCTGACAGCAGCCTCCAACGTCTTCCTCGGCCGCGAGCCGATGGCGAAGCTCGGTCCTGTCCGATACGTCAACTATCGCCACATGAACGAAGTGGCGGCCGATCTCTTCAAACAGCTTAAGTCGGAAACGCGCCCGCGCGATCTGGTCCGGAAAATGTCCGGCGGCCAGCGGCAGGCGGTCGCCATTGCCCGCACGCTCCTCTCCCGGCCGAAGATCGTCATGATGGATGAGCCGACGGCGGCCATTTCGGTTCGGCAAGTGCATGAGGTGCTGGAGCTGATCCGCCGGCTCCGCGATCAAGGCATCACCGTGATCCTGATTTCTCACCGCATGCCGGACGTTTTCAGCGTCGCCGACAGGATCACCGTGCTTAGGCGCGGCGAACTGGTCGCCAACAAGCCGGCCGCCCGCTCCACCCCGGAGGAAGTCACAGGACTGATTACCGGCGCGATCGAAGCGGCATAGGAGGGGAAGGTCATGACGACAATCGAAGACGTTATCGCACGAAGCCAGCACAAGACCCTTCTGGCCCGCATGACGAACCTGCAGCTTTTCTGGGTTTTCCTCGCGGCCGTCGTGGCCTGCGTGGCCCTGACATTGCTCACCGATACATTCGCGACCGAACGGAACCTCTTCAACGTCGCACGCAACTTCGCCTTCGTCGGCATCATCGCCATCGGCATGACGACGGTGATCGCTTCCGGTGGCATCGACCTCTCGGTCGGCTCGTCGGTGGCGCTTAGCGCCATGGTCATCAGCGTCCTCATGGCCGGTGGTATGGGGTTCTGGCCGGCCGCCGTTCTGGCGCTCGGAGCTGCATTGCTGGTGGGCGTGCTGAACGGCGTGCTGATCGCCTATGGAGGCATGCCAGCCTTTGTGGTCACACTGGGCACATTATCGGGCGTCCGCTCACTCGCCATGGTGCTTTCGGACAACAAGATGATGTGGGAATTCGGCCCGGACCATAACCTTCTGCTGTGGATCGGCGGCGGTTCGACGCTGGGCATCCCGCATCCGCTTTACGCTCTGGCGCTTCTCACCGTCGTCGTCTCATTGGCGTTCAAATGGACCCGCTGGGGACAATATGTCTTCGCCATCGGCGGCAATGAAAACGCTGCAGTCCTCACCGGCATTCCGGTGAAACGCATCAAGGTCAGCATCTACATGTTCTCCGCCTTCACCGCCGGCCTTTCCGGCATCCTGATGGCGGGGTGGCTCGGCAGCGTGACGACGAATCTCGGCCAGTCGATGGAGCTGACGGTGATCGCAGCGGCTGTCATCGGCGGCGCGAACCTGGCAGGTGGCGAAGGCACCGCCATTGGCGCGTTGCTTGGCGCGCTGTTGACAGAGGTCATCCGCAATTCGATGATCCTTTTGGGTATCTCGACATTCTGGCAGGGAATGTTCATAGGTACCTTCATCATAGTTGCCGTGGCATTTGACCGGATCAGGCATTTCAGGTCCTGAACGATTGCGTGCCTGACAGTCGGCTGTGGCATCGGTCATGGAGAATGCATTGAAACCCACAATGATGGATGTCGCCGCGCGAGCGGGCGTCTCACAGGCGACAGTCTCACTCATTCTCAATGGCAGCTCCGGAGCGCGTTTCAGTGCAGCGACACGGAAACGCGTCTTCGATGCCGCGGCTGAACTCGGTTACAGGCTTTCCAACCGCACCGCGTCGGCCAACGGCAATGGCAACAAAGTCATCGTTTTTACCGTCGACGAATTGACGACGGACCCCTGGATGGCCCTGGCCTATGAAGGCGCGCGCCAGAAGGCTCTTGAACTCGGCATGATCGTCACTCTCGGCGTCTACCGCAAGGACGAAGACCCGCAGGAAGCGGTCTTCTCGGTCTGCGAAAGCCAGACGCTGGTGGGTTACATCTTCGGCACCATACTGACCCGCAAGGTGGAGCCTCCGGAAGCCCTGTTCCGCGCGCCTTCGGTGCTCGTCAACTGCTACGACCAGCAACGCCGCCTGCCGTCCATCATCCCCGGTGACGTCGCAGGTGCTCGCGCAGCAACGGAGCGGATGATACGCAACGGGCGCAAGCGCATTGCCCTGATCAACGGCCAGGAGGGCCTCGACAACCCCCGCGACCGACTGCACGGATACAAGCAGGCGCTGGCCAGCAACGATCTCGCCTTCGACCCGAAACTCGTTCACTACGGCAACTGGGAACCGTCCTCGGGCTACTCAAAGACCCACGAGCTGATGAAGCTCCCGAACCCGCCCGACGGGATCTTCTGCGCCAATGACCTGATGGCCATCGGCTGCATCGAGGCGCTCAAGGAACTCGGCAAGCGAATCCCGGAAGACGTTGCCGTCGTCGGCTTCGACAATCGCGACATCGCGCAGTTCACGCGCCCGCCCCTGACGACCTTCCATCTGCCCATGTACGAGATGGGTTCCATGGCCGTCGAGCTCATTCAGGACATTGCCGGCGGGCTGAACAGCTCGCATGACCAGCTGAAAGTGGAATGCCAGCTCGTCGAGCGCGCCTCGGGCTGACATACGAGCCTCGTGCAGGCGGAAATTACGCCGTCACCCCAGACCCCGTTTGACTTGCCGACGTGCGGCGACCGCTCGCGTTGACCCACTACGAAGAGACGGACAACAGCCGTGTCCGTTTTTTGTCGCCTATTAGTAATATTATTATTGACTTATAACCTGATCGCCCTGTTAATTGTCCGTATATGAGTTCTGCTAAAAAAAAGCTTAAGTTGTCCAGCGATTGATGAGGCGCAGGCAATCTCGGCGCGCAGAGTAGGCGGAACGGTCAGGGATACTGCCGGACGGAGGAGGCCCTCCTGCAGTTGCATGAGACGCACGCATGGGGTGGCGTCTGCCAAAGCGGGCACCGGAGAGAGGGTGCCGAAGGAGGAGGAAAATGAAACTTAAGGTACTATTGATTGCAACGACGGCATCCCTGCTGCTGAGCGCAGGCCTGTCGGTTGCCGGACCCAAAATCGTCTCGGGCCCCGGCGCCGAGCCCAAATGCTTCGCGCCGTGGGGCGCGGACACCAAGTACCTGCAGTGGGAAAAGAAGAAAGGGCCCTACAAGGTTGCCATCGTCAACGGCTTCGTTGGCAACACCTGGCGCATCCAGATGATCAAGACCGCCAAGGCCTATGCCGAAGATCCGGCCGTCAAGGGCAAGATCGCCGAGTTCAAGGTCGTCTCGACGGGAACGGACGCGCCGGCCCAGCTGGGCGCGATCGAGGATTTCATCAACCAGGGCTATGACGCCATCGTGACAATCGCGGTCGCGCCGGACGGCTTCGACCGCGTGATCCGCCTCGCCGACAAGAACAATGTCGTGCTGGTTCCCTTCGACAACGTTCTCGACACCGACAAGGTCATGCAGGTGAACGAGAACCAGCTCGAAATGGGCCGCAAGTGGGGCCAGTTCGCGCTCGACGAACTGCATGCCAAGGGCGTCAAGGGCGGCAAGATCCTCGAGGTTCGCGGCCTGCCCGGAAACTCCGTTGACCGCGACCGCTCTGTCGGCATCAACGAGGTGTTCAAGAAGGATGGCGGCAAGTGGGAAATGGTCTCCGTTGTCGGCAACTGGGATGATGGCACCACGCAGAAGGTTGTGGCGGACGCGATTGCCGTCCACGGCAAGTTCGATGCCGTTGTCGGCCAGGGCGGCTCCAACGGCGTCATCCAGGCGCTCAAGGACGCCAAGCATCCGTGGGTGCCGATTGCCGGTGAATCCGAAAACGGCTTCCGCAAGGCCATTGCCGAGCACTCTGCCGATGGCCTGAAGGGCATTTCGATCGGCCAGTCGCCGGGCCTGGTGGCCATTGCGATGAAGGCCGCGATCTCGGCGCTCGAAGGCAATGTCATGCCGCAGCTCATCTCGGTGCCGCTGCCGGTCGCCACCTACAAGGAGCTGAAGGACGGCCAGAACTACTGGTCCAATCTTCCGGACAACTTCTTCACCGTCAACGAGTTCCCGCCCTGCGGCGTGAACATCTCGGGCCCCGCCATCATGGCGCAGACCGAGTCCAACACGAAGTAAGCCCAGACCTGACATGCAGCATGCCGGTTCCGGCCGGCATGCCTTCATCCGGCTTCCCCGTCGATCCCGGCGGGCGCGGCTGGTCGAGTAAACTATGGCCAACCTGACCCGGAGGAGTAGGAATCGTGAACGACAGTCCCCGTGCGGGTGTTCCGATTATCGAATTGCGCGGCATTTCAAAATCCTTCTCGGGCGCAAGGGCGCTGAAGGATGTGGACTTTGCCTGCCGCAGCGGCAGCACCCACGCCATTCTCGGCGAGAACGGCGCCGGCAAGTCGACGCTGATCAAGATCATGTCCGGGGTTCTGCAGCCCGACACGGGCGCGATGTATCTCAACGGGCAGCAGGCGCGGTTTCGCTCGCCCTCCGAGGCCGCGAAATCCGGGATCGTCTGCATCTTCCAGGAACTGTCGCTGATGCCCGACCTGACGGTCGCGGACAATATCTCGATTTCCGATCCGCCGCGCCGCTTCGGACTGATCGACGGGCGCGCGCAACGGCGCCGCGCGGAAGCGCTTCTCGCCCGCATCAAATGCGAGGACGTGAACCCCAACGCACTGGTGCGCGACCTGTCACTGTCGCGCCGGCAGATGGTGGAAATCGCCAAGGCGCTCGGCATGGCGCCCAAGGTCCTGATCCTCGACGAGGCAACCTCGGCGCTGACAAGCCGCGATGTCGAAACCGTCTATGGGCTTCTGGGTGACCTGAAGACCGAGAATGTCGCGTCGCTCTTCATCTCCCACCGCATGCATGAAGTCGAGCGGCTCTGCGACACGCTGTCCGTTTTCCGAAACGGCAGCCATGTCGACACGTTTGCAAGGGGCGAGCGCTCTCCGGCAGAAATTGTGCGCTTGATGATCGGCCGGGATGTCGAGGCGCATTTCCCGCCGAAGCCCGCCCCGCGCCAGGCAGCCCCCTATTTCGAGATCGAGAACCTCTCCTGGGAAAACCGGCTGAAGGGCGTCAATCTCAGCGTCGGCAAGGGCGAAATCGTCGGCCTTGGCGGGCTGGACGGTCAGGGCCAGAAGGAATTGCTGCTCGCCCTCTTCGGCGTGCTTCGCGGCGTTGGCGGGCAGGTGAAAGCCGCCGGAACCACCATTTCGCCCTCCTCGCCCTATGCCGCCAAGACCGGCAGGACACGCATTGCGCTCGTTCCCGAAGACCGGAAGACGGAAGGGCTGATGCTGCCCATGTCGATTGCCGACAACCTGCTGGCCGCCTCCTTCGACAAGGTCTCAAGCGGCCCCTTCATCGACAGTGGCAAGGAAAAGGCCGCTGTCGAGGATGGCATTCGCAAGCTGCAGATCAAGATCAACGAGGCGACGGATGCCGTGGCGACGCTTTCGGGCGGCAACCAGCAGAAGGTGGTGATCGCCAAATGGCTGATGACCGAACCGGACGTCATTCTGCTCAACGATCCGACCCGCGGCATCGATGTCGGGACAAAACAGGAAATCTACAAGCTGATGCGCGAACTGGCCGACGAGGGGAAGGCGATCCTCTTCTATTCGACGGACTATGCCGAACTGGTCGGCTGCTGCGACCGTGTCGCCGTCATGTATGACGGAGCAATCACGACGGAACTCAGCGGTGAGGCCATCAACGAGGAAGCCATCGTGTCGGCGTCGCTCAACATCAACACCCAGTCGGCGGCATGAGGGCAGGCATGAACAAAATCAGGAATGCTCTCGCCAACAGCTTCCGCCAAAGCCGCGCCTTCTATGGCGCGCTTGCCCTGCTGCTGGTCATCTATCTGGTCTACAACATCCTTCATCCGCACGGATTTTCATCCGCCGTGCTGGTTCAGAATGCCAACGAGACGGTCGCCATTGCCTTTCTCGCGATGGCGCAGACCGTGCCGGTTCTTCTCGGCGGTCTCGACCTCAGTGTCGGCGCGGTCATGACCTTGACCTCCTGCATTGCCTCCGAACTCGTCCACGGCTCTCCCGCCGCAATCCTGTTCGGCATGTTCGTCACGCTGCTTTCGGGAACAGCCTTTGGCCTGATGAACGGCATCATCGTGGTCTACGGGCGGCTGCAGCCGATCATCGTCACGCTGGCAACGGGGGCTATTGCCATCGGCATTGCACTCTTCATCCGCCCCAAGCCCGGCGGCGAGATCGACGCCGATCTCAACTGGGCTTCAACCAACAGCCTTCGCGACCTTGTCGATACCTATCATCTGTTCGACCCGGATGCCGCATGGTTTGCGCCGGTCTCCTGGATACCGGTGCCGCTTATCACACTGCTGGTCGTCGCCTTTGCGGTCTGGATCCCGTTCCGGAAATCCGTCACCGGACGCACGGTCTATGCCATCGGCTCGGCGGAAGGGGCGGCCTACATGTCCGGCCTTCCGATCAACCGCGCCAAGATTGCAGCCTTTGCGCTCGCCGGCTTCTTTGCCGCCTGCGGCGGACTTTATCTGGCAATCCAGACCTCGTCGGGCAATGCCGACGTGATGCAGGCCGGCGCCTATACGCTGAATTCCATCGCCGCCGTAGTGCTGGGCGGCACGTCGCTTCTGGGCGGCATTGGCGGAGCGATTGCCTCGCTGGTCGGGGCCTGCATCCTGCGCGTCATTTCCTTCTACTTCCGGATTGTCTCGATCGATCCGCTGCTGCAGCCGCTGATCGAAGGCATCGTGCTGCTCGCAGCCGTCAGCCTCGGCGCGCTGCGCACGCTTCGGGTCAAGAACAATCTGGACCTCTTTCGCTAGGTGATGTGATGAACAGTTTCCTTTCCAGTATCCGGCCCGAGAACAAGCCGATCGCCGTCGCATCGCTGTTCATTGTCGTCATCCTGCTGATCGGCACCGGCTATACGCTGAGCGTGCAGGGCTCGGCGCCGCTGCTGTCGCCCAACTATCTGCTGCAGCAATTGCAGACCGGATCGTTCCTGGGCATCGTGGCAGCGGGCATGATGATGGTCATCCTGCTCGGCCATATCGATCTCTCCGTGCCATGGACGCTGACCGCATCCGCCATGATGGCGGCAAGCGTGGGCGGCAACATGGCCTTGCCGACCGGCATCGCGGTCGGTCTGGCGGTGGGGCTCGTCAACGGGCTGGGCATCGCCTATCTCCGCATTCCCTCGATGATCTTCACGCTGGGGGTCGATTCCGTCCTGCGCGGCCTCATGGTCGCCCATACCGGCGGCTTTGCACCGCAGGACCAGGCAACGCCGCTGATGCGCTTTCTCGCCGCCGAACGGCTCTTCGGCATCCCGGTCGCGATCTTCGTCTGGGCCTTCGTTTCGATCTGCATTGCGCTCATCCTCACCCGCACGAGCTTCGGGCGATCGATCTATGCGACGGGCAACCGCGAGGGTGCCGCCTATCTCTCCGGCATTCGCACCCGCATGGTCATCATCGGCGCCTTCATGGCTTCGGGCGTCTGCGCAGCCATCGCCGGCGTGCTTCTGGCCGGCTATTCGGCCAAGGCCTATCAGGGCATGGGGCTTCCCTATCTTCTGCCGGCAATCGCCGCCGTCGTGCTGGGCGGCACCCGCATTCTCGGCGGTCAGGGCCGCTATGTCGGCACGCTGGTCGGGGTGGTACTGATCGTTCTCCTCAACTCCGTGCTCTCGATCATGCAGATGCCCGAAGCCGGCCGCCAGATCATCTACGGCGCCGTCATCATCAGCATGCTGCTCGTCTACGGCCGCGGCGTGAAGGTGGCGTCCTGAGCCAGCGACTTCATGTGGAAATTTGGCATCCGGGTGCCCGAGCTGTGGCGGCTTTCAGGTCTAACACTCCGGCAAACCGTCATGTGGGGCCAGCCCCGAAAGTGCTTGACAGAGTAAGCGACGGTCTCCTCACCGATCTGCCGCGGGCCAATCGTTGGCCGGCTGATCACTTTCGAGTCCCCACGCGTCGCCAGCAGGATCACGGCCATAGGCGATTTGCAGCCAGTTGATCTCTTCCAGGAAATGTACCGCTTGAGGATAGATTGCTCCAAACCCTGAAACAGTGTCAGCACCTCGCACGGCGCAAATACCGCGTTGTTTGGGGCTGGGCGGCGCTCTGCCCGGCTAGAGCGTTTCACCTTTTAACGGAAACATATCCGGCGTTTTCGAGATAGTTCGCACATTCGTCTGGTTGGATTGTTTGGACGAGCGCGC
>NZ_JBEPMB010000018.1:0-17196 GCF_040545545.1 Limnomicrobium aquaticum | reverse complement strand
CATGGAAAAACGGCGGCGATAGCCGCTGCGTCCTGAAGGCCATCCGGAGGACTGCGGAGCGCCCATCACTCGGAGCGGGCCGACCTTTGGCCGGAAGGACGCCAAGCGGGGGTGCGGGGGTTGCATAGTCCCCGTTGGACCGCCTCTCGACAGGCGGGCCACAGGGAGGGTTTGGGAGGGTCTGCCCTCCCATTGGCCGCAGCAACCGTTGCAAGGCCACCACGGGCGGGCTGTGAGCCCAGCCCTGTCACTACCGCAACGCAGGTAGTGACAGGGCGAGCCGCTGGCGCTTTCGCCGGACGTGGGGCACGTCGGGGGCCATGTCAGAACGAATGAGGGACGGCCCCATAAGGGAGTGACGAGGTTCACCCGAACCTCGTCGGGCCTGACGACGAAACATCTTTGCAACAGCCACCGGCCATTGCCGCCAACTCTCACCGGAAAGGAGAACCTGACATGACACGTATCAACCGAGCGCCAGAGGGCGCACCCACCAGACCCCCGCCCACATGCACGGCCCCACGGGCACGACACGGGGGAGCCAAGACAGGCAACCATTGAAATGAACGCACCAGATGCACGACCGCATGACACAACGGCCCGCAGACGGGCGCAACCACACGGAGACTAACAGACCGTAGAAACGGAGATAACAACAGGGAGTATCCGGCCTTTTCCTTGCCTCGGCAAGGGCCTTGAACACCGTAAGCGGGTTCATGGCGGTCAACAAAACTTAGCGAAAGAACGACATACACCATGGACGCTTTAGGCTTCAGCTTGAAAAACCTCTGTACCCGCTCGGGCGAGGGGAGTTTCGGCACCCGCGCGCTGCGGCAGCGGGGCCTTATGGCAATGGCACAAGAATTAGCGCAAATGGGCTACCGCCTGCCCGATGCGCGCAGCCTCAAGGGCAAGCACGTTGACGCCCTTGTCAGCCGGTGGAAGACCGGCGGCCTTTCCGACCAGACCATCCGCAACCGCCTGACATGGATCAGGTGGTGGGGGCATCAGGTCGGCAAAAACGGGATTGTCCCGAAAACGAATGACACCTTCGGCCTCGCGGAGCGCGGCCGGTTTTCAGGGAACAAGGCCAAGCGGCTGGAACAAGCCGCCCTCGGCCGCGTGACCGACGACAGCGTGCGCCTCGCCCTGAAGCTGGAAGCCGCATTCGGGATGCGGCGGGAGGAAGCCTTGAAGTTCCGGCCGGTCATCGCCGACAAGGGCGACCGCATCGCGCTGAAGGCGAGCTGGTGCAAGGGCGGCCGGTATCGGGAAATCCCCATAACCCACCCCAAGCAACGCGCCTTGCTCGACGAGCTGCGCGACAAGGTGGGCGATGGCTCCCTTATCGGGCAGGGGCGCAATTACTACCAAGCCATGAAGAACTACGAAAACCAGCTCCTGAAGGCGGGTATCAGCAACGCCCACGGCTACCGCCACGCCTACGCGCAATGGCGCTACAAGCAGCTTACGGGCTGGTCATGCCCCGCCGCGGGCGGTGTCACCGCGGACAAGATGACACCCGCGGATGCCAACCGCGACCGCGCCGCGCGGCTGGAAATCTCCCACGAGCTGGGCCACGGCCGCCTCGATGTCACAGACACCTACCTAGGCCGTCGCACCGCGCCGAACGCCAAGCAACAGAAAGCCGCCTAAATGGCCAATGACACCCGCCCCCTTAACCTTGCGAAAGACGCCCTGATGAGGCAGCGGGAGCGCACCAGCATCATACGGGAGGCCATGGCCGGAGAGGTGTTCGGGCAGGAAAACGTCTCCAACCGGCTCTCGGATGCTGCCTCCAAAGGGCAGACGGCCGCCATATTTGAGCCGCGCGAACCTATGGACTTGTCTGCCACGCTGGTAGCGGCGGCGGCCGTGAAGGAGTTTCAGGAGGCGGGCTTTCTGGCAGAATGGAAAACCCGCCAGAAACCGGACGGCGAGCCGGAAAAATACCTGCGCGTGAGCTGGGGCGTCGATGCTAAACCGACACCCAAAGCCTAGCGTTGAGGAAAATCGTCGTCCGGACTCGGCTCGCCACGCTCCCGCCTGATGGTCTGCAAAGTGCGCTGGATTTCATCCGACTCGTCGCGGCGCTTGCGGTATTCATCAAAGTTCGATGGCAGGGCCTTGCGCGCGTTGTAGGCGTCATCAAACAGCGCCTTGTCGCGCGGATAGTCCCCGAACAGTTCCGGCCGCTCGCGCAAGGCCACAAACAGGCCGTTTTCGCCATTCTGCTCCCGAAACGCCACCATCCTGTCCTCGGCTTCCTGCGGATTGTCGTAGGCCTGCTCCATGAGCGCGCTGTCGCGGCTGTCCAGCTCGTTCATTTCGCGTTCCAGTTTCTGGAGCTTGCGCGCCAGCCGGCGTTCTTCGTCTTCATCCAGAGAATGTGTAGACATTTCTTGACCTCGAGATAAAAATTAGAATATTCTAATTTATGTTATCGCTCTTTCATCGCAACTCGTACATCCGCAGGCACCTGCGGTATCTGGGCTATCAGCTCGGCATCCTCAAATTGAAGCCGAAACCGCTCGCCGCTGGCGAAAAGCGCGGTTTAAGCCGCAAGCTGCCGCGCAAGGTTCTCCCGTAACCTAATCACGGACAGGCTCGCGTGTCGGCTCGTACCGCGCCGCGTCGCGGTCATCGTCCGCTTCCCTGTCCGGCTCCTGCCAGCGGCGTGACCGCACCGCGCCGGCCTTTACCTCCTCCGGTTCACGCTCGGGGGCCTCTCTGGTCCAGCGTTTCGACACCACCGGCTTTTCGCGGTCTGGCTCGGGTTGCGACGGGCCGACCTCTGGTGACGCCCACCGCCGCGATTGCGCTATGTCGAACGGCTGGCGCTCCATATCCTCCACCATGCGCTCTTGCGCCGCTTCGAGCTGGCGCGGGCTGATGGGGTTGCCGGCAGGGTCGGGCACGGGCAAGTCCCGCTCCTGCTCGGCGCGGCGCTCCATCTGGCTTGCCGGCCACCCCTCCATCAGCCGGTCAAGCTGCGCTTGGTCGGTGGGAGCCGTGCTGCGGGGCAGTTTACGCGATAGTCCCATGTTCTCTCTCCTCAACCGGCGCTCCTGCGCATCGGGGCCACGGTGAACGGTCGGGGTCATCTCCACCCCTGCCCGCGCATGACTGCGCGGGTCAATCGAAGCGTCCAGTCCCGCGTTAGCAAGGGCCTCGTTGGCAAGCCGGCCCCACAAGGCCCTCGCCTCCTCGACAAACTGCCGGCCGTCTGCGGAGCGGATTTTCCCGCCGAAACCTTCGGCGGTGACGAGGCGGGTGGTCAGCAGCATGTGGACATGCGGGTTATGGGCGGTGCCGTCGTCATGAATGGCAAAATCAACCACGAAGCCCTTGGCCGCGTAGACGGCCGCCAACTGGCGGGCCAGTCCCAGCCAGACCGGCGCGGACAGCTCGCGCGGCAAGGCCACTTCGATTTCCTTGGCGAGCCGCGCATCCTTGCGTATTTCGGCGGCCTCCACCGCGTTCCAGAGCTGGGCGCGGTTAGCCATCCAGTCGGGCGCATCGGCCGGCAGGGCGATTTCGTTGTGAAGCACGTCGCGCCGGCCGCCGAACGCACTCAACCGTTCTTCGGCCTCGTTGGGCAGGGTTTCACCGGCACGGTAGGCGGCGGCGGCGACGACCGACCGGCCGGAACCACGGCTGATGTTCTTCACGTGTAAGTGGAATATCGCCACCTTCGCCCCGACAGTCGCACACCCTCCGCCACTTTACCGCCGATTGCGGCCAACGCAACCGGCGGGATGACCGCAGCTCTCTCGCCGGCACGGAGGGGTTTCAAGGGGCTTGCCCCTGACGCACCTGCTGGCTTTCTCCAGTCGCGTGTCGCGCTGGTCAGAAAGCCGTGCAGCGCATCGCCTCTTTTGCCCAATGCGTACACATTGGGCGATGCGTAAGTGCGCTGTTAGGACACCGCAGGTTTTCCCTTGATTTTCAACGGAGGGATGTACAACGTAGGCCACCACACCAACGGTAAAGGGGGCTTGCCGGTGAGCATCATCAAGTTCGACCCGCTGAAGAATGTCGGGGTTCCAAAGTCCGGAGGCGGCTTCAACACAGCCAACTTCGCCCTGCAGCTCGCAAAGCAAATCATCCGCGCCGGCCAAAACCGCAGGACGCAAAAGCGGATGGAGGAGCAGCGCGAGCAATACGAGAAAAAGGTGGAGGAAACCGTGCGGAATCCGCCGCCCATCCACGGCTCGGCCCGCTGGGCAACGGAAGACGATTTGCGCAAGGCCGGCTACCTGAAGCCGGCCACGGCCTTCGATACCCCCTCCTCCATCTTCCTCGGCCTGCTGCGTCACCCGCAAACCCAAAATGTGCTCGGGCAGATTCATTGGGACAAGGTGGGCCACCTGATAACGGTGGCGGCGACCCAAAAGGGCAAGTCGTCAACGCTGGTGGTGCCAAACCTGCTGCGCTATCGCGGCTCCTGCGTGGTACTCGACCCCAAGGGCGAGCTTTACCGCGACACGGCCGCGTGGCGGCGAACCTTGGGGCCGGTCTACAACATCGCGCCATTCAAGGAAGGCAGCGACAGTTTCGACCCGCTCGCCTCCATCAAGACCATTTCCGACGCGCGCGCCACGGCCGGCGTCCTGATACCGGAAGACCCCAAGGCGCAATCGTTCTTTCGTGACGATGCCATCGCCTTCTTGGCGGCGGTTATCCTGTCCGTGGCCAGAGACGCCCCGCAAAAGCGCCGCACTATGCAGGAAGTCCGCAACATCACCTCGGGCAATGACATCATCGACTTTGCGAAGGAGATGGTCGCAACCGGCCGGCCGGAGTTGGCGAATCCGTCGAAAATCGTGTTGGGCAAACGCCCCGAAAGCCTTAGCACCCTCATGCAGACGCTCAACACGCACCTGTCGATTTTCGATGAAGCGAGCTTGAGCGCAAACACGGGCAACACCGTCGATTTCCGGACACTGAAAGACCAGACGACGACGGTCTACATCAACGTGCCGTTCGGCAAAATGAGCACGTATAGCCCCTATTTGCGGCTGGTCTTGTCCACCGCCCTCGACGCCATGCTGTTGAATGAGAAAAAGCCGGACATTCCGGTGCTTTTCCTCCTCGACGAGTTTTTGTCCCTGAAACACTTTCCGGAGTTTCGGGACGCCATCCGGACACATACCAGCGCCGGCGTCCGGCTGTGGTTCTTCCTCCAGAATCAGGCCACGCTTGAGGAATACTACCCGAACTCGTGGAAGGCGTTTTTTGACGCCACGGTGAAGGTGTTTTTCGGCACGGAAGACACCCACACCGGCCGCCTCGTGTCCGACTTGCTCGGCAACACGACCGTGGCGCATCTGCAGGCGAGCTATTCGCAGAATACCTCCACTCCCTCGGGAAACATGAACGAGCAAGGCGGTAACACCGCCCAGACCCTCAGCACGAACTTGGGCTACAGCGCGCGGCCGCTGCTGACGCCTACCGAGGTGGAAGCCCTCCTGAACGAGGATTTCCCCGACCATTCCCGCAACGCCATCCTGAAGATTGGCGGGGCACCCTACCCCATACAGGCCAAACTGGAGCCGTGGTTCAACGGCCCCATTTGCAAGTCGCGCGTCAATTTCAAAGCACCAGAGCAGATTTCAAAGGAGCGATAATATGGCAGCAGATTCGACCATTGCAGCAAGCGTTCGCCACAGCACCCTGCCCACGTGGTTGAGCTTGGTTTTCGGAAGTTGGGTCGGGCTGATTTGGGGAAGCCTGATTTCCCTCCCCATCGGTGTGGGCTTCGCGGTGGCCGGCGGCAGCATCTTCGGCGGCTTCCTCATGGTTCCGATATGGGGCACCGTCTGGGGCCTGGTCGGATTGGGCAGACAACGGGAAAGCGCCGTTGCCCAACACGGCGTTTCCCTGCTGAAGGAAAGCGACCCCCTCGCCCAGCGCGTCCACATCCTCGCCGGCAACCTCGGCCTGTCGGTCAAGCCGTGGGTCGGTGTCATGCCGCATAACAACGCCTACGCCATCGGGTCGAATCCGGACAACGCCCTTGTGGTCATCGGCCAGCCGTTGATTAACGGCCTCACGGAAGACGAGGTGAACGCCATCATCGGCCACGAGCTGGGCCATGTCGTCAACAACGACATGCGCCGGATGGGCTTCGCACGGTCGTTTCAAAACTCCCTCGTCTGGTATCTCGGCTTTTCCCGCACCGTGCAAGGCTGGGGCCGTTGGTTCCTGACGTGGCTCTCCGAGCTGTTCGTGCTGGGCCTGTCCCGCAAGCGCGAGTATTGGGCCGATGCCATCGGGGCCATCCTGACCAGTAAGGAGGCGATGATTTCCGCACTGGAAAAGCTGCACAACGAACCGCCGTTGAGCGACTTCGAGCGCGAAAACGCCCGTCTGATGTTTCGCGGTTTTGCTTCAGGGTCGATGTTCTCGACACATCCGACACTTGCCGAACGCCGGCAGGCCTTGCAGAATGAAACCTACATCCGGCAGCTCGGCCCGCTGCGCCGCGCCGTTACGCCGCTGCTAAGCCCGCAAAGTCCCGTGCCGCTGTCGAACGAGACAGGGATGGCGAAGCGGAATTGAGGCGAGCGAGTGGTGGGGGCCGTCTGCCCCCACATCCCCGAGGATATTTCCGAAAAGGATTAGGAGCGGTTTTAAGGGGGTTTCCAGCTCGCGACACGCAACCCCTCATCTAGCCCCCCCGAAACGCTCCTGATGGCGCTCTGCGGCCTTGTAAGCACCAATGGAATATGATTCAGTTTGAGCACGGTACAGGCTGGGAAGCCGATGGCCGTAAAGGATTAGGGAACCACCGCCGCCGTGCGGTGGTTTTCTATTTTTGGTGGGGATTACCGACACCGACAAAAATCCAAAATCCAGATTTAGAAAATCAGGCGCAGCCTGTTTTAAGAGTTTTCTCTGTTTTATTTAAGTTTTAATAAGTTTTAGGCGCAAAAACAGCCTTTTTTGTCATGGGATTCAAGAGCTTGCGGAGAGGGCATGTCGGCGATGTACGGTCTGTCGTCGGCGATGTACGGTTTGTCGTCGGTAAAAAACGGTTTGTCGTCGGCGATGTACGGAAAATTGTCGGCGAAAAACGGAAGCGCCATTTTTGACGACAAAATCCTGCCGGTTGAAAAGGCGGCTTTAGCCCTTGTTTTTGTCGTCGGCGATGTACGGATTGACGACAAAAAGTGTCGTCGGCGAAAAACGGCGCGCGACAAAATCACGCGACCGTCAGGGCTTCCGCATCCCCTGCCCCCGTACCATCGGCACGGTATTGCATCCGTAGCTTCGGCCCGTCCTTGCCCTCGACAATCGAGAGGTCGTAGTCCGGCATGGGGAACGCCTGCGTCCGCCCGATAAACTCGCGGAGGTCATAAGCGAACTTGCGGAACTCCTGTTCCGAGCTGCTGCGGCTGTAAACCTCGGTGAAATAGTATTCCGCGTCAGTCTTTCCGGCGGCTTTGCGGGCCAGCCGGTAGATGAAGCGGCCAAGCGCCGAACTGATAAGGAAGTAGTCGTGGTGCAGCGTCAGGAGCGGGAGCTTTTTGTCGTTGCGCACGACGCTGGTGTAGACCCAATCCGGAATCGTGATTTCGATAAGGTCGATTTTATTGGCTCCGGTGCGGCTGACGACGCTGTAGCCGCCAATCATCGGGCGGCTGTCCACCTGACGGCGTTTGCCGCCGGACAGGTTCACGACCTTGATGGTCGTGTTGGACAAGCGGTCAAGCGCGGCTTCCAAGTCTTCGTAGGACTTGCCGCCGTCGGAACGACGGCAGAACTTGAGGATGTGCGAGGCGTTCGGCCGGTACACCTTCGGAGGCAGGGTCGGCCTCAAGCCCTTGGCCTCGTCGCGGCGGAACTGCTGCACCTCCTCGGCCAGATAGGACACCATGTTGAGGAATATGTCGTAGTCGAACACGGTGGCAATGCCGGATTCCGCGCCGCCCTCGATGGTAATCAGGCTGTCTTTCAGCTCGTACTTGATGACGCGGCTGCTGGCCCGCTTGCTAAGGGAGAACGGAGCCACGTCCATCAGGTTTACGTCGTCCTTGAGGGGCGCGTCGTAGACGGTGGGCACGAAGAACATGAGCTGGGCGTCGTCCTGCGGCGGGGTGCGCAGCACGCGCTTGGGCGCAGTCTCGTTCATCAGCGCGGCGGTTACGTCGCCTTGGATGCTCTCGTGGCGGATACGCTCGCCAAGCGCCTCCAGGCTGCGGGCGAGCGGCCCGCCGATGGTGTCCAGCTTGAGGTCGGCCCAGACACGGCGGCTGTAATAGCGCCGGAGGCGGCTCAGGGCGTCCTTGTCCAGCTCGATGGGGTCGCGGTTGTAGGTTTGGGCGAAGTCGGTGGCCAGCTCCTGCAGGTAGGTGTTTTTTTCGTGAAGGTTCAGCTTGCTGAAATCTTCACGGCTCATGAGCTGGAACTTGTTGATGGTCATGCCCCTACCCTACTCTGTGTCCGGTCTGGCGGAAAGCATATTGGCCGCATCTGATGTTTTCTGCATAATCGTAAATCAGTAAAATCGTAAATCCGATTATGCGACGGGGAACTCTTTGTCCAGCATGTCGCGGATAACATCCGCCATCTTCGTGCCGCGCATGGCACAGGCGGCCTTGATGCGCTTGTGCAGGCCCTCGGGCACGTCGATGGTCAGGCGCTTCACGGCCTCGGCCGGATGCAGGTTGACGACCTCGGCGGTGGGAGCCGATTCCGACACGTCGGCGGTGCGGGCGTTGACCCATGCGTCGGCCCCGTCGGGCTTCTTGGCGGGCATTTTCATGGTGACCTTTTTCATGCTCATGCGGCTTTCTTCTCATTGGTGGATGTGAGGGCTTTGGAAAGGGCGGCGATTTCGCGGGCGGCTTCGCTGTTCGGTTCAGCCTCGATGACGGCCAGCCCCTGCCCCGCGCTTTCCGCATAGATGACGCGCTGGTGCAGGGTGGCGTTGAGGACGGGCACATGCTCGAACTGCGCGAGGGCGTCGCCCACGTCGCGGCCAATCGCCGTATTTGCGATTTTACGATTAATTACAAAAGCGCATTTCAGGTCGGGCTTGAACTGCTGGGCCTCCTGAATGAGGGACACCGTGTCCGCAGCGGCCCAAATGTCATACGGCGAGGGCTGCACGGGGATAAGCACAAGGTCGCTTGCCAGAATGGCGGCGCGGCCCAGCTCGTTGACGCGGGGTGCGCCGTCGATGATGACGACCTGATAATCCTTGGCGATGTCCGGCAGGTCGCGGTGGAGGGAAGGCTTGGCCATACCAATGACCGGAAACAGAGGCTCTGCGTCGCGCGCGGCCGACCATTGCAGGGCGCTGCCCTGCGGGTCGGCGTCCACCAGCAGGACGCGGAGGCCGGATTTTGCGTAGGTGGCGGCGAGGTTGATGGCAATCGTGGTTTTGCCAACACCGCCTTTCTGGTTCAAAACTCCGATAATCATGGCGTCGCCTTTCTGTGAATCATCTTTTACGATTTTACGATTACACGATTAATCGTTTCTTACCATGGGCCGGTGACAAAATGGGGTAGCCCCTGCGGCCGGAAAATCACATTTACGCTTTTACAGAAAAGCGTAAATGCAGAAAAGCGGAAAGGGCGCTTATGCGCCACCAAGTCTGCGGAGATAATCTCAAGGTTTACAACGCGACCGTGGTGCGGAACTGCACAGCTTCAGGACGGAATCAGCCCGAAGGCCTGCCCAAGGCGGACAACGATGGAGGCGAGGGTGCCAAGGAAAAGCACCCCCAAGAGGGCATAGATGGCGAGGGTTTCGAGCCGGTCTTTCAAGAATGCCTCCGGAGCTGGCCCCTTGTCATACCATGACGCTGGACACCCTCAAAAAGCCCTACGCCATCCGTTTTTTCCATGCCTCTGTGAAGGGCTTGGCGGCGTCTTCGGGGTTGTGGGCCGCGCTCACCAGCCGCTTGCCGCCACAGCCCTTGCAGCGGAAGAACGCCGCCGCGAGATGCACGGGCAGGTCGGGGGCCAGCCGCGCGGGCAGGAGAAGGTGGGGGATGTAGGTCGAGCGGCCGCAGGCCTCGCACCGGATGCCAAGCCAGACCTGACTGCTGCGGATGTCGGCGATGGTGGTCATGGAATTGCCTAGGAATAATGGCCTATTCCTATAAGGTTTATATTCCTATTTCAAGGGCCGGATTCCGCAGAATGAAAGCGCTGCTGCGTCGTGACGCAGCAGCGCTCGGACGCTGGGCGTCAGTATTCCGACGCTAGCATGATGGTCAGCACCCGCCGCGTCACCTTGGGGTCGCTCGGGTCGTCCGAGCCGTGCATCATGTCCGGCGCGTAGCAGTCGATTTTCCAGAAGATCTTGTGGCCGTCCACGGTCAGCGCGCCGAAGTCGTGCTCGCCGTGCGGGTCGTTGTCGGCCGTGAAGGCGTCGAAGGCCTGTACCAGCTCGGCGATGCGGGACTGCGTGGCTTCGGGCAGGTCGCGGATGCCTTCGGTCATCAGCACCGTGCCGGTCAGCCATGTGGTGCGGAACACGTCGTTCAGCTCGCGGATACGGAGGGTTTTGGGGTCGTGGGTCATGTCTTTGGCTTTCGTTGGTTGTCGCGCTGTTGCGCAGCAACGGCCAAAAGCGGGGGAGGGGGCGGTGTCCTGTGCCCAACTCGGGTGTGCGGGCAGGGCCATGGATGCCGTTCCCTCTCCCCGCTTAGGTGGGGCGCAAGAACACCAGCGCGACGGCCCGAAAGCCGCATGACCACCCTCAACCCACGGAACTGCTGAACGATTGGGCACCGCTACGGACAGGGCAGGGGGGCTGCGTTATCGTGTTGGCATGAACTATCGTCTTCTCGCCCTGCTGCTCATCGTCCCCGCCGCCGCGTTTGCGGCTTCACCGGCCGCCGACGGCTCCGACAACACCATTACCGGCCCCGCCAAGGTGACCGGCCCGCTGTTTGGCGAGTCTGTCCACGGCGGGTGGATTGCAACGACGGGGGATGCCGTCGCCGGAGCCCGTGACGACCGCATCATGACGCCGAAGGCCACGCGCGCGGCGCTTGACGTCGCCATTCCGACCGGCACGGTGTTCATGTTCGCAGGCGCGGTGCCCCCGCAAGGCTGGCTGGCGCTGAACGGTCAGACCGTTTCCGCCAAGGAACACCCCGAGCTGGTGCAACGCCTCGGCAACGGTTCCGCGTCCGTCACCCTGCCGGTGATGGCCGCGCCCAAAGGGTTCATTGCTGCGGTGAAAGGGTAGGCCGTGCGCGTCAACGCCGCCGCCCTTGCCCTGATACTCACCGCACTGGTGGTGCCTGCATGGGCGCAGACAACAGCGGTGATGGGGCCGAACGGCAACATTTCGGCCACGGGCTACGTGCAGGCGGGCGGGATTTCTGCGACGAACGGGTATTTTAGCGGGAAGCTTGGCATCGGCACTACCGCTCCCGGCTATCCCCTGGATGTCTCCGGCGTCATATATAGCCATGGAATAGGCTTTGGTGGCGGTGTCTTCCTTCAAAATATTACGGCTAGTACCGGCCGGACATACTCCGTATATTCCAACAACGACGGTCATTTGGTCTTTGGCGACGAAACTGCGGGGACGTGGCGCATGGCCATCGACTCCACTGGCAAAGTCGGCATTGGCATATTTAATCCTGCCTACTCCCTTGACGTATCCGGCACGGCCCGCGCCACCGCCTTCTACGGCGACGGCTCCGGCCTCACCAACCTGCCCTCCAGCACCGGAGACCGCATCGTCTCCGGCACCAGCAGTCTCATCAATTCCTCATCGGGCTGGCTCACACAAAACTACAGCGGCAACACCTATTATCTGATGGCAGGCACCGGCGAAAACGCCCTACGCCTTGGTGCTGGCCGTGCCAGCAACAACTACGCCTATATCGACCTTATCGGCGATGCCACCTACACCTCCTACGGCCTCCGCCTCATCCGCGACAACAGCGGCCCTAACGCCGTTTCATGGATTCAATCCCGTGGCACCGGCGGGCTGGTGCTGCAAACTCAAGAAGCCGCCCCCATCGTCTTCAGCACCAGCTCCACCGAGCGCGTGCGCATCGACCCCTCCGGCAACGTCGGTATCGGCACCAGCAGCCCAAATGCAAAGTTAGAAGTAAACGGGACCATTTCCACAACAGCCATCAGCGTCAACGGAGTGCCGATTAATGGCTCGAGCCCCACTGTCGCGTTTAGTGTCCATAAAAATGGAACTATACAGACTGTAACTTCTGGAACCGATACCAAGATGACGTGGAGCACTAAGGCTTTTGATACCAATAACAATTTTGCATCGAACCGGTTCACCCCGACAGTTGCGGGCATGTATAATATTAATTCCACGATTCTCTGTGCAGGCGTTCCTACGTCATGTACGGTCGAAATCTACAAAAACGGCTCTGCTCTTTATCTTCAATCGTCCAACTCACCGCAGGTAGAAATAACAAAACTTGTTCCGATGAATGGGACTACGGACTACATAGAAATATATGCTGCAAACAACGGAGACACCCTTATCAATGGATCTTCATATTATACGAGTTTCCAAGGTTATTTAGTCAAGTAATAGGCATTGGCCGCCAAATTGTTGAATAAAATTAAAATCTTCAACTGCGCCCGTGAGCTAAAGCCTTCACGCGCGCCTGCGGAAAATACGTGTAGAAGGTCGAGCGGCTGACCCCCAACCGCTTGGCGATGTCCGCCACCGGAATCGTCCCCGACGCCAGCAGCGCCCGCCCCGCCTCGATGTCGGCCTCGGACAGGCCCTTGCGCCGTCCACCCGTGCGGCCACGGGCGAGGGCGGCTTTCAGGCCCTCCATGGTGCGCTCGCGGTTGAGGTCGAGGAAGTATTCCGCCATGGCCCCGTGTATCTGCAAAAAGAAGCGGCCTTGGGCGCTTTCGCTGTCCAGCTCCTCGGTCAGGCTGCGGAAGGCAACCCCGTTGCTCCGGAGCTGGTCGATGGTGCGCATCATTTCCACCAGCGACCGGCCGAGCCGGTCGAGCTTCCAGACCACCAGCACGTCGTCCGGCCGGAGGAAGGCGAGGGCCGCGTCCAGCTCCGGCCGCTTGCTGCCAGCCTTGCCCGACTTCTTCTCCTCGAAAATCTTCTCGCAACCGGCGCGCAAGAGCGCGTCCCGTTGCAGGTCAAGATTCTGGTCGGTGGTCGAGACGCGGGCATATCCTATGAGCATGTCCGGATAGTCGCATAAGACCGTTTTCCGGACAATAGAAATCCGGACATAGTTTCCGGACACTCAAACCGCCAAAATCGACCACGAAGGGCAGGGGGTCACGCCATGTCCGGAAAACGGTCGTTTTTCGGACATCTGTGGCTCTTTCATTGCGGGCAGGCCAAATTCGCGTTTGTTGACGTTTTTTCAACCAATGCAACCAACAATATAAATTGCCCAAAAGCGCCAAATCAGGGTAGCGTGAGATAAATAGAATTTGCGGACAGATGCTTAAAACCAGACCCTCCTCCCAGCCGAGACGTGCAACACGTAACGTCGGCGGCTCGCCTGTGAGCCTTGACGCGTGCAGGGCTATGGCCCGTGCGTGGAGCGAAAAGATTGAGCCGAGGAAGCGCCAACAGGCGATTTGGTCGTTCATCTCTGACGCGGTGCGTTCCTACATACTGGCAACGGGGCGGGAACCCGCGTCGATTCCGAGCGCAAGCCGGTTGGTGACGGCGTTCACCTACAAACTTGACGCCGCCGCTGCCGGTCTTGCCGAAACACTCGGGCAGGAAGCCGCAAAGCTCACGATTGAGAATGCGGCCTTCCAGTTGAGCACCTGCTACACCTCAATGCTTCCCGAAAACCTACGCAGCGAGTGGGGGGCCTTTTACACGCCGCCCGCGCTGACGGAACGGCTTCTGAGGTTGTCGGAAGAATCCGGAATCCAGTGGGAAAGCGCGCGCGTCCTCGACCCAGCATGTGGGGGAGGGGCCTTTCTCTTGCCGGTCGCTCTCCGGATGCAGACCTGCCTTGGTGACTTGTCTGGCAACGCGCTTTTTGACCATTTCGCCCAGCACCTCAAAGGCTTTGAGATTGACCCGTTCGCGGCGCAACTGACCCAAACGTGGCTGGAAATCGCGTTTGCTGACATTTCCTGTGCCACGGGTCGTCCGTTTCCCGCTGTTGTCCACGTCTGCGACAGCCTGCAGCAGACCGTTTCCGGAAAGCTTTTTGACCTGATTATCGGCAACCCGCCTTACGGTCGGGTCAGGCTGGCTTCAGACCTTCGGGAGCGCTATCGGGAAAGCCTTTTTGGCCACGCCAACATGTACGGCCTGTTTACAGACCTCGCCATCCAGTGGGCACGCAAGGGCGGCGTGATTGCCTATGTCACGCCCACGGGCTTCTTGGCCGGTGAGTATTTCAAGGCTCTCCGCGCGCTTCTTGCGAAAAAGGCACCCCCATGCGCCATTGACTTCATCACCGAACGGCGCGGCGTCTTTGATGACGTCCTGCAGGAGGCGCTTCTGGCGACCTACCGGCGCGGCGGCCGTCGTGGTGCAACAACCGTCCACTACCTATCGGTCAACGGCACGGCGGAAGTTACGCACGCTGGTGCCTTTGAGCTGCCCCAAGTGCCTTCGGACCCGTGGTTGGCTCCTCGGACGCCTGCCGACGGTCTCCTCGTGGACAGCTTGACCAGGCTGCCGGCACGGCTGAGTGACTGGGGCTATAAGGTATCGACCGGCCCACTGGTTTGGAACCGCTTCAAAGGCCAATTCCGCACCCGAGCGGGAAAAGACACACTGCCGGTCATTTGGGCCGAAGCCGTGACTGCCGAAGGCCAATTCGTCTTCCGCGCCGAAAAGCGCAATCATGAGCCCTATTTTAAGCTCAATCCGCGAGACGGCTCGCTCAAGGTATCGGAGCCCTGCGTACTCCTGCAGCGCACCACATCGAAAGAACAGGCGCGCCGTTTGATTGCTGCGGAGCTGCCAGAATCCTTTATCAAGCTGCACGATGGCGTCATCGTTGAGAACCATTTGAACATGGTGAAGCCTATTGGGCATGGACGAGCGAAAGTTCCTGCAGCCGTCGTGGCGGCCGTTCTGAACAGTCGAATCGCCGACAGGGCCTTTCGCTGCATCAGCGGGAGCGTTGCCGTTTCTGCCTTTGAACTGGAAGCATTACCTTTGCCGGCGGCCGACAGCATGCGAGAGGTCGCACTGTTGGTAGAAAACGGCGCGCCGCAAACGGAAATCGACTGTTTCCTCGATAAACTATTCCTTGGAGACAATCGACTTGTCTAATTTGCCGCCCCTCTTGTCATGGCAGGAAATCCAGCGCCGTCTGGAACAGATATTTCCGGTGGGCACGTCAGCGCGCCACCGGCTGGTCAATGATGTCGCGTCAAGGACTGTCTTCACCGCGCTCTATATCAACGCCATTGAGGGGTCTGAAACCGCTCTCGCGCCGAAGCATGTCTACCGCATGACGGAGCAGCAATCGGCCCTTACCGCCGACGCCGACCGTTTATCCTATGCAACGGACATCATGAAGGCCGGAAGCCATGTCGTTGGCGACCGCTGGTATGCGGACACCACCCGCGAAAGCATCAGGGACGACACGCTGCGCGAAGCTCTCGTTGCAACTGGCGCTGCCGTTGAAGATACGACCGTGCCGACCACCTCCGGCAAAGGCCGCTATTCGCTGCAGGCAGCATTTGCCGCGCTGATGGCCCCCGACCTTACGGCCGATAGTTTAGACAAAGCCATCAAGAACTGGCAGGAGAACTATCTGAATGCCGGCGCGCTGGCGCGTATTGCTATAGTCCGAGCAGGCGCGGCCAAAGGTGGAACGCATGTCCAAGTGGAGTTCCCCAGCGGCGAAACACGGCGTCTCAAGGCCGGTCCCAGTTCGGTCATCACAAAAGCTGTCATCGAAGTTTTCGCCCCGCGATTTCTTGCCGACCCAGCCGTGCTTTTTGTGAGCGAAAGCGGCAACAAGGTTGTTGCCAGAGATGACAAGCTGGCTTCGTCCATCGGTCTTTCCATCAAAGCCGATAAGGATTTGCCGGATGTCATTCTGGTTGACCTGAAACCCGCCCATCCGCTCCTCGTTTTCGTGGAAGTGGTTGCAACGGACGGTCCGATTGGCATCAGGCGAAAGGCCGCTTTGGAAAAACTGGCTCTGGATGCGGGGTTTGACCTGCAGCACGTGGCCTTTGTGACTGCCTATCTCGACCGGAGCCAGTCCACCTTCAAGCGAACCGCCGAGACGTTGGCTTGGGGCACCTTCGCATGGTTTGCTGGGGAGCCAGAGCATATTGTCGAGCTTAGCGCCGATTCCCGCATAGGTCTTCGTTAATCCTCTAAATCCGGCACTCCAGCTCTAGTAGATGGGTGCAAGGGACTTGCACCCCTGCCACGTGGCGAACGCGGGGGGCAGAGTGTCAGGGGGTTGGTGCGGGCGCACAAGCCACCGGCGCGGAGCCTCGGCCCCTTGATACGGCGTTGGGGGCAGCGCCCCCAGTCTGACCACCACATATTGCGACGGCGCCGGCGCCGGCATCAGCTGACCGACCCCACATATTGGGGTCACACCTCAAGAGCCTGTCGGCCGAAGCGGAAAAACGCTTCCATGAATGGCTCGGCCGTGCTGACGGCGAAGGCCTCGGCCACGGGCATCGCCACCACGGCCGCCCTGCCACGGCGTTCGACCGGCCGCTGTAGCAGGTCGTGCAGGGCCACCCACAAGAACCGCTCCGGCGCATCGAGGTCGAGGCAGGCAAACAGCACCGTGACGTTGAAAATGCCGGAGAAGCGGCGGAGCTTCCTCAGCTCGCCGGCCTCGAACAGCAGACAGTCGTCATAGGTGGTTTTGGCCTTCACATCGAAGGCCACCATGCCGACGCTGGGCAGGCCAACGAGATAGTCCGGCCGCTTGATTTTGCCGCGCAAGGGCGCGGGCACATTGAGCGGCGATTGCTCGATGTACAGGAAAGCGGCGCTTTCCTGATTCAGCCATGCCCGAAACGCGGCCTCGGCTTTCTCGCCCTTGGCCTTCAGGTCGGCGGGTAATTTGAACATGCGCACAGTTTACCCGCCACCGGCACGGCTGGCCATGGGGCGGACAGCTTTCGGGGAGGGCTGTGTAGCCGTCAGGCTACATCATGGAAAAACGGCGGCGATAGCCGCTGCGTCCTGAAGGCCATCCGGAGGACTGCGGAGCGCCCATCACTCGGAGCGGGCCGACCTTTGGCCGGA
>NZ_JBEPMB010000017.1:0-19967 GCF_040545545.1 Limnomicrobium aquaticum | reverse complement strand
GTAGATCCCCAAGCCCTCCTGCAATCGTCGCAGAAGGTAAATAGGTGGCCGACTTTTACGCCGCCCGAAGCGGGACTATCCCGCCGCTACCGTGGACTAATTTTGCACCGCCGCTCTCATATCTGCTGTCCACGCCCCACGACGTTTACATAGCCTCCGGCGGCGGACGGGCCTCGGGAAGCCGGCCCGCGATCGGGCCTGGTATCGACCCCGCTTTGGGCCGGCAAGGACTGCAGCGTTTGATCGATGGAAGGCCTGCCTTCGACCATTTGCCAAGCGTTCGCGCGAAGCGCGTTCATGGGATATGGACCGGGCTGATCACCAATCTTCCGCTCAACATCCTGTACATAGCCCAAGCCGCAAAATGGCTTCACCCCGAGCAATGCGTCGATCTCGACCCTGCGGCCATGCTCGATCGCATCAATCGCGATTTCGCGGCATTCCCCATCGAGGGACCGTTGTGGGCCTCGATCTGAGTTCAAGGAGAAATCCGGTTGTCACCGATCATCAACAAACGATATCGCGCAAGCGCCATGGTGCAGTTTGCCAAAATTAGGGACTACGTCGAGCCGATCATCGACTCAATCGCGACCCACGACATGACAGTCGAAGAAGCCGATGGTGTTCATCATATCCGCTCACCGTTCGGCACTGCCACGTTCGAAACGACCGGAAACGGCTTCAGGCTGACGGCCGAAGCCAGGGACGCAGGTGGTCTCAATCGGCTGAAACATGCGCTCGTGGGGCCAATCGGCTTCATCGCCGCCCGTGAAGACCTGGAGATCCAGTGGGAAGGGGATTATGCCGAACCAGCCCTTCCAGCCGATTTGCGCATAATGCATGTGAAATCCGTCGAAAACATTGCTCCCCGCCTCCGCCGGATCGTGTTCCGGGGGGAAAATCTCGAACGGTACGATCGCAACGACCAGTTCCACTGTCGGCTCATCTTCCAGCCGCGCGGCACAGTTGAACCGCGCTGGCCGATGCTCGATCATCGCGGCCATGTCGTATGGCCGGATGACAAGGCTGTTCCGACACGGGTCTACACCATCCGGCATATCGACGCAGCAGCCCAAGACATCACGATCGACTTTGCCCTTCACGCTGAGCCCGGTCCGGCGACCCGGTGGGCCATAGACGCGCGGCCGGGCGATCTTGCCGGTATCCTCGGCCCCGCCGCCAATGGTCCCAAACACGCAGAATTCCATGTTTTGGTCGGAGATGAAACCGCTTTGCCGGGTATTGCCAGGATCCTTGAAAACCTGCCCGCCACCGCGACCGGCCATGCGTTCATCGAGGTGGACACCAAAGCAGACGAGTTGCCACTTCGCTGTCCGTCCGGCATGGCGGTCGCCTGGCTACATCGCAACGGCGCCGATGCCGGCACGACGACGTTGCTGGAGGATCGCATCCGCACGATAAAATGGCCCGAGCAGCTCGATGCAGTCTTTGTCTGGGGCGGATGCGAGCACCGAGCGTTCAGTGCTATTCATCGGCACCTGAAGAAGGATACCGGGCTTTCCCGCGATCGCTTCGTGCTTTACTCGCATTGGCATAAGCATCTCAGCGAAGAAGACATCATCGCCACAGGAGCAGACGCATATCTGCCGCAATGAAAGCCCCAACTACTCTCTAAGGTCTTGAACGAGGGCGATGCGCGAGCCCGTAGCGCAGCGGACAACAGATGTTGTTTTTCGCCCGAGGTGCACAACAAGGAGGCCTCTGATGCGGTTGCTGTTGGGGGCTCTTGTCGGTCATAGCGCGCGGGGCTTGAAGGCTTGAGCACCCTGCCTTTCCCGCGTCTCCGCCTTGAAGGGATGTGGACCGACGACCCGGTGATTTCGTATCTTGCTCCGTTGAAGATTATCCAGTTAAAACAGGAACGCACCCCGGCGAAACGATTGATGCGCCGCCTCGCTGAGCTCGACTCTTTGGCCTTCCCAAAACGCGGTGACTCTGAATCTCGGGTGCAAACCGGAGGTCTGCGGTGCGATCAGGGATTTCGTTGCGTGCCGATTACTAGAGCCGGTCTTCAATGGCTGGCGCGGCGATGAATGACGCAGCGCAGATACGACGTTTGTTGGCGCTCGCCTCGATCTATGACGGCGGATCCCGTTCAGATGCCATCCGTCTCGGGAACGTCACGCTCCAGATCATTGGAGATTGGGTCATGCGTTTCAATGAACGCGGCCCTGCTGGACTGGTCAATGGTAAGGCTCCTGATCAGAAGTAACGGTTGAACGACCAGCGGCGTGCGGCCTTCCCCACCTTGCGTCATCGCGAGGTCGCCTGCAGTGAGCGTTCGGGACGGGATGCAACACAACTTGGAATTCATGTTCGTAACTTCGGGAAAGGCATGCCCGCGCTATGTGCGGTGGCACCGCCGTCAATCGGAATGATCGCGCCGGAAAGGTATGAAGATTCGGACGACGCCAGGAAGGCGATGACCGACGCGACTTCTTCGGGCCGCCCCATGCGTTGTTGCGGTAGTTGCAATTGCTGGCCGGCACCAAATTGCTCGATCACGCCGCACATCATCTCCGTGGCCGTCGGACCAGGGCAGACGCAGTTGACGCGAATGCCGAACCGGCCGTAATCCACCGACCACGTACGAGTCAGCGCCACGAGCGCGCCTTTCGAAGCGGTGTAGGCATCGGCAAGCGGCATTGCCCTGAGCGCAGCCACACTCGACAACAGCACGATCGATCCATTGATACGCATGCCAGGGCGAAAGGCGCGAACCGTTAGCATGACACCGGTCAGATTGACGGCCAATGTCTTGTTCCAGGCGTCGATGGTCAATTGCTCCGCCCGGTTGTCGTCTGGGCGCAGGTTGATGCCGGCACAGGGCACCAGCGCATCGATAACGCCTATTTCCGCGGCGATCGCGGTAATGTTTTCTTCCGACGTGACATCGCAGATATGGCTGACGATCGACGGATCTGGATTCGGATTTCGGTCGAGCGAGTGCACCACCCAGCCCCGCTCCTTCAGCAGAGCGGCGGTGGCGCCGCCGATCCCCTGGGCGGCACCGGTGATAACCGCGATAGCGCTCATGCCATGGTCTCCAGCCGGAAAACCGGCAGCACAGCGTCGCCCGCCTCTTCGAAATCGACAGTGACCCTGTCACCGATCTTGGCATCGATGGCGCCTTCGCCGACGATGTTGCTCATCAACTGCACACCTTCATTGAGGCGGATGATGGCGATCACATAGGGAAGACGATCGGCAAATCCGGTCGGTGGCCCTGCCAGCTGGGCAGTGACCGCATAGATCTCGCCCTTGCCTTCGGAATCCCGCCAGCCCAGACGGTCGCTGAGGCAATGCGGGCAAAACAGTTTCGGATACATGTTGAGCCTGGAGCATTCATGGCATTCCTGGACAACGAACCGGCGTTCGCGGGCGGCGTTCCAGTAGCCATCGGACCAGGCGCTCGGGTGAGGAAGAGGACGTGTCGGAGTGTTCATCTTAGTGCTCCCGCGAAAGAATCGTGACGTGAGAATCCATCCATGTGCCGCCCGAGGCGGTCTCGACCGCATTGACCAAGTTCGGAACCTGGCGGGGTCCGGCCTTGCCCATCAGCTGGCGGAAGGCTTCGACCATGACAGCAATGCCGCCGCCGACCGCGGTATGACCCTGGGACAGCATTCCGCCATTGGTGGTCATCGGCAGTGAACCGCCGGGCGACGTTTCGCCTGCGGCAACGAAAGCGCCGGCGCGCGCTCCACGGCAGAGCTTGAGCCCATCAAGCGTGATCAGCGGCCAGACTGGATAAGCGTCGTAGATCTGCGCTAGCTGGATCTGATCCGGGCCGATACCGGCCTTTTTATAGGCCTCCATGCCTGCCTGCTCGAAACCCAACTTTGCCAGATCGGTGTCTTGGGAGATGGAATAATGGGTTACCAGTGAGCCGTGGCCGCGCACATAGACCGGTGTGCTGGTGATATGGGGCGCATCTTCCGCGCGGGCAACGATAAAGGCCGATGCGCCGTCTGCCAGCATGTTGCAATGCTTGGCACGCAAGGGTGTGGCGATCATTTTTGACGCGAGCACCTCCTCGATCGTCAATGGGGTGCGGAACATCGCATTCGGATTGAGCTCGGCCCATTTGCGCAAGGAGACGCAGACCGCGGCGAGCTCTTCTTCCGTCGTGCCGGTCTCGTGCATGTAGCGGTTAGATGCAAGCGCGCCGACGGCATTCATGTTGTGACCGTACGGCGCTTCCCATTCCTCCGAAACGCCGGTCGTGGAAAACAGATCGATCCCCGCCTGTTTTGGCAGCGAACCGACGGCGTCGGAATGGACGCACAGAACGTTTCTTGCCAGCCCGCCGGCGATCAAGCCTTCGGCAACTGCCAGCATGCTCGAACTGGTGGCGCCGCCGGACATCACCTGCACGTTCATCTTGGCTGAGCGCAGCATGCCGAGTTCCTCGCAAAGCCGCGAGAAAACCAGATCGACATTCCAGTGGCGCGATGCGAGCGCGCCGACCGGCATGATCACATCGATGTCGCGGGGCGATATGCCGGCATCGAGAATGGCGTCTCGGCAAGCGATGATGGCAGCCTCGACTTCGCTGCGTTCGGGATATCGCCCTGTCGGGACCTCTCCGATCCCGACCGTCGCTGCGGATACTTTCTGCATAGTAGTACTCCTTCCGTTTGGTTCGCGGCCATGGCTGCGGAAACGTGTGACGGCGACGGGGCAGGCGCGTTCAGTCAGTGAACGGCCGCAAACATTATATTTTGTTCGGTCGCGGTTTCAGCATTGAACTCTTCGACGACCCGGCCTTTCTGGCAGACCAGGATTCGGTCTGAGAGGCTCAGGATCTCGGGCAGGTAGGATGAGATCACCACTACAGCGAGACCTTCGTCGGCGAGCGCGTTGATGATCTGATGGATTTCCGCGATGGCGCCGACATCGACGCCGCGCGTTGGCTCGTCGAAGATCACCAGTTGCGGCTTCTGCACCAGTGACTTGGCGATCACGACCTTCTGCTGATTGCCGCCGGACAACTCGATTACCCGGGCGTGGGAATTGATTGTGCGGACATTGAGCCTGCTTGACCACTGAGCGGCGACCTTGGCAATCTCGGACATCCGAACCACCGGTCCCGGATTGAACCCCGCCGTCAGATAGCCAATACCGATATTCTCGGCGATCGACATCGTATCGAAAAAGCCCTCCATTTTGCGATCTTCCGTCACATAGACGATGCCGTCACGGACGGCGGCCTTCGGGACGCTGTAGCGCACCGATTGGTCGCCGAGCTTCGTCTCGCCGCCATGCAAAAACTTGCGTTTGGCAATTCCGGCAATGATCTTTGCGGTTTCGGTCCGCCCCGAGCCGATGAGGCCGAAAATGCCGGTGATCTGGCCGCCATAGACGGTGAAGGAGGTGTTGCGCACCACTTTGCCCATCGACAGGTTCTGCACACTCAGCACTTTCTTCAGAGGCTTGCGCGGCTTGCGTACCGCCTTCTCGTGCAGATCCTTAGACAGGGACCGCCCGACCATCGCGGTGATGATCCGGTCGCGATCGAAATTCTGCGTGATGTCGGAGATGACGATCTTGCCGTCCCGCATGACTGTGATGCGATCGGCAATCTCCAGCGCTTCTTCCAAGGCATGCGAAATGAAGATGATCGACACACCATCGCCCTTGAGGCGTGAGATCAGCGAGAAAAAGTGATGCTTTTCCTCCGGCGTCAGCGAGGCTGTGGGTTCGTCGAAAATGATGACCTTGGCATTGTGGCGCACTGCCCGGGCAATTTCCACCATCTGCTTCTTGGCGACGCCCAGGGTCGAGACCTTAGCCCAGGGATCGACATTGAAGTTCAGCGACTGAAGGAATTGCTGTGCGGCGATGTAGAGTGGCCGCAGGCGGTTGAAGAAACGCTCGTCCCCGAGGAAGAGATTCTGGCCCACGGTCATCGACGGCACGAGGCTGTTTTCCTGGAACACCATGTTGATGCCCTGCGCCATCGCCGCCGCCGGCGTTGAGAAGGAAATCGGCTTGCCGGCGACGAGTAGTTCGCCGCTCGATGGAGAGGTCACGCCGGCAATCAGCTTGGTCAGCGTCGATTTGCCCGCGCCGTTCTCGCCGAGCAAGGCATGGACCTCTCCCCGCCGGAGTATGAAATCGACACTGTCGACGGCCGAAACGCCGCCATAGGCCTTTGTCACATTGCGAAGTTCGACGATGGCATCGCTCATGCCGGTAGCCCTCCGCTATGCCTGAGTGAGACGAGCGCATCGCCTCCAAGACTTCCAGCGACCAGCTCTTCGCCACGGTCCGCGACACTGGTAATGCCGTGGCGCGTGCCATCGGCGCGGCTGTGCCAGCTGGCGACGGGCGCAAAATTCTCGTCGAGACTGATAATCAGCCCAAAGGACCGTGTTGGAGCCCAGGGTTTCATCACACCAAGCTGTTTGAGCCCGCCACCTTGCAATGGTTCCAGAAAGGAATGCGGCGCGGTCAGCGAGGGCGCCATCCACAGGTCGGATGGAATCGAGCGCATCATATCGGCGCGGAACTTGTCCTCCCGCAACACGAATTCGATCAGTTGGCTTCGTGGCGCGAACACCGAGAGCCAAGCGCCACGCCCGCTGCTCTGCGGTGCCAGCCGCGCGGGATAGCCCGGCAGATCCTCGAGAACCGGCCGGACATTTCCTGACGGATCGATGCTGATCAGACGACTTTGCCAGCTTTCCGAGACGACCAAGCTGTCCTTGTCATCGGCCAGGATGCCATAGGGGAAAGCCAGGTCGCTGGCGATCTTCGTCAATGACTTCTGGCTCAGGTCGAGCGTCCACACCGATCCCGCGGCGTTGCGCTCCATCAGATCGCGCTTCCATTCTGAGAGCGGATTGCGATGCGAGCCTTGGCATATATGCAGCCTGTCCTCGCCGGAAAAACACAGAGCCGTTATGCAGGTCAGGCTTGCGGCTTGTCGCTGGTCGAGCGAAAAGCCGTCGTGTTTTCCGCCGCGAACGATTACGCTGCCGTCCATAAGCGCGATCGCCAACGCATTGCCGGTCGAGGCCGCAAGCGCATTGACAGCATGTGGGAATGCTTCGACAGGCTCGGGCGTGGTGCCGTTGATGCGCATCAGCTGGTTTCCGGAGGAGAACAGCATCTCTTCGCCCCGACGCACGAGATTGTCCGGTCGTGATATGGGAGCCAGAAGCGGGGCATCCTCGATCAGCGTATTCGGCTGCAGCACGCCGTCCATTGGCGGCGTGGTGATCGCGTGGCGGCCGTTGCCCCGGATCCTGTCGATGAAGTTTCTAATCGGCGCAATCATCTTGCCTCTCCGCGGTAGGACGCATGCGCGGTCCAGGTCGGATCTCCACCCGGAATGCGGTAGCGACCGATGCGATTGTTGGAAACGCCGCCGAGATACAACCAGCCCTCATGTTCGCGCATCGAGGTGATCATCGGATGATTGGTGCCGCGGCTGTCCCATAGACAGTCGGTGATGCGGCCGTTCTCGTCGAACTTGATGACGCAGCCGTAATTCATGTTGGGAAACAGCCATTCGTCCGGCGCAACGCGCTCGACCATCCGCTTTCTGAAGCCAGGGTTCTGGAGCGCCATGTCGAAAATCGGGGTTCGCATGCCGACCATCGCCAGCCAGTAGCCGCCGTCCGAAGCGCGGTTGATATTGTCTGGATAACCCGGCAGATCGGGAATGACGACCTCGCGCTGGCCTGTCCTTGCCCCGGCGAACCAGTAGCGGGAGACGCAGCAGCCCCAAGTTTCGGCAAAGAAGAAGGACTCGCCGTCACGCGCCATGGTGATGCCATTGGGGAAGCGCAGCTTGTCCATGATCGTTCTAGTCGATCCGGTTGACGGATCGTAGCAGATGATGCGACCGTTGCCGCGGGCTTCGAGCGCATCGACCATCCAGTCCGACATGTCGAAGCGGATCGTCGCCTCGCTGAAGAAAATCCGCCCGTCCGGTGCGATATCGAGATCGTCGGCTAGGCGCATGCGAGAATCGTCGATCACCGAAAGCCAGCTGCGGTTCGTCTGGTCGGAGAGTCGGGTGATCTTCTTGTCCGGGCCGATCCGGTAGAGGCCCATGCCGGCGACGCAGGCGAGCAGGTTTCCGTCCCGATCGAAGGCCAAGCCGAGCGGATGACCACCGGTATGGACGAAGACTTCCTTGGATGTGAAATCCGGCGCGAAGAAGCGGATGATATCGCCATGGCGCGTACCGCAATAGAGATTGCCGGCGGCGTCGAGGATAGGATCTTCCGGTCCGTCGATTTCGCCGAGCCCAATCAGTTCCACATCTTTGAGAAGGTTGTTGAGTGCATAGGGTGATGCCGAGCCTTCCGCCGTCTCGGGCGCCTTGCCGAGTGCAAGAAAAGTGGGCGACACATAGACACTGGTCTGCAGCTTGTCGCGATGCTTGACCCATTTCACATCGATAGCCACGGCTGCGATCAGCACGAAACCGAGCACTGCGGATGTGCCGCCGGTTGGCAGTGACAGGCGCAGGAGGCTGTTGGACAGGATCAGGATGATAATCGCACCCAGTACGGCCTTGAAGACCGAGCCACGCCCGCCACCCAAGCTGTTGCCGCCGACCACGGCAGCGGTCAGAGCAAGCACTTCCAAGCCGACACCGGTGTCGGATCCTGCTGCATTCAGGCGCGAGGCATAGAATACGCCGGCCAGGGCGGCCAGCATACCGGACAGGACATAGGTCATGGCGATCGTCCGCCGCACCGGCAGGCCGGCGTTGAAAGCAGAGCGCCTCGAGCCGCCGACAGCCATGATGTGCCAGCCTGGGCGCAGGCGCGTCAGGGTTAAATGCGCGAGAATGGCAATTGCCAGGCAGACGATGAGTGCCACCGGCATTCCCAGAACGCGCTTGAAGCTGATGAAGTCCCAGATCCGCGATAGCGTCGTCGGCCGGGCGACTTTCACCGCATATTCCAGGATGAACATATCAACGATCGAGCGGACGATGATCAGCGTAACCAGCGTCGTCAGAAAGGCCCGCAGCCGTAGGTAACCGATCAGGATGCCATTGACCAGACCCACCAGCGCCCCGCACAGGATAGCCACCGGAATGACCACCAGGATCGGCCAGCCCAGCATGTTGAACAGGGCAAGCGTGACGAAATTGGCCAGAGCGAAGACCGAGCCGACGCTGAGGTCGATACCGCCGGCCAGCATGACGATGGTCATGGCCATGACGACCAGCAGCAGTTCGCCGAACTGCGCCGACATGCCGAGCAGGCTGCCGACCGCCACAAGCCCGGGGATCATCGACCCGAGGACGCAGAGCGTCAGGATCAGAATCGCGACCGGAATTGCATTGTCGATCCAGCTCTTGGCGAGGATTTCGCCAAGTATGTGGTCCGGCACAAACCTGTACCGTAGGCGGGTCAATGTTTCGCGCATGGCCATATGAAGGTTAGGGTAAGTTGAGGTGCCTATCGGGGACAGGCACCGTGACGTTCGCCTCAGGGGCCGAACTTCTTGACGTCTTCGAGCTTCCAGCAGGAATCGGCCGTCATAGTCTCCTTGGTGATAACCTTCAGCGGCGTATAGAGGCCGACTGAGTGCTCACCGGGTGTCGTGGGCTTGTTCTGGAGAATGGCCCGCACGGCCATCATCAGGTCGCGGGCCTGCCCCTTGGCGTCGTAGCTAACATAGCTCGAGAAATTGCCGCTCTCGATATTGTCGCAGGCAGACACCTGATTACCGCCGCCGGAGCTGGCGATATATATCTGGCCCTGCTTGCCGGCTTCCTTGATTGCCGCGGCAATGCCGACATCCATATTGTCCCAAAGGCCGATGAAGCCGCAGAGATCCGGATTGGCCTTGATCACCGTCGAGGCAATCGCATGCGCCTTGCTGGCATCCCAGTCCGCCGCTTGGTTGGAGACGATCTGGATTTCGGGATGATCCTTCAGCGTCGCCTCGATGGCCTGGATGCCGTATTGCGACGTCGGGTTGGTTAACACGCCCTGCATGACGGCAATCTTGCCGGACTTGCCGGAATCCTTGCCGCAGAACTTGACCATCGACTCGGTTTCCTTGACCGCAAGGTCATACCAGTCGGGTCCGACGAATACGTCGCCATTGGCATCGGCCTTGAGGCTGACGGTGATGACGGGAATTCCAGCAGCATTGGCCTGCTGGATCAGGCGGGTATAGGCCTGGATTTCAGGCGGGTGGACGACGATGACATCAGGTTGTTCGGAAATCAGCTGCGATATTGCCTGCGCGCCGGCATCGACGCTCCAGTTTGGATCGCGAATGGTCAGTTCGTAGCCGAAGCGCTGCGCATCGAGCTTGAGACCAGCGGCCCACGCCTCGGTAAGATCAAATCCCATCGCGATCGGCACGAAGGCGACCTTCTTGCCCTTAAGTGCTGCGGAACTCTCATTGATCAGGCCATCATCGGGGGCAGCCTGAAGCGGACCAGACGATGCAAGCACACCCATCGCCACCGACGCTGCAATAGCGCAGCCTTTCATGAAGTGTATCATTTTCGTTCTCCTCCCAGTTATCGACATGTCTTCCTCCCTTTGGCGCAACCGACCTCCCCGATCAGATGTCGCCCTGTTGCGAAGTTTGCTCGTCGCGCGGATTCATGAGCGCATCGATGATGATCGCGGCGAGCAAGATCAGGCTCTTGATAATGTTTTGTAGCGTGTAGGGGATGTTCATGATCGTCATGCCGTTCAGCAGCACGCCGATCAGCAGGGTTCCGACGAGCACGTTGCGGATGCCGCCCTTGCCGCCATTCAAGCCAATGCCGCCGATCACCACCACGAGGATGATGTCGTACACGAGGTTGGAACGGGCAACCCGCGTCTCCATGCTATCGACTGCGGTTGCCATCACCACGCCGGCAACGAAGGCGATCGCCGCGGTCAGCAGATATTGGAGCACGATCAGCGGCCGGATCGGCACGCCGGTCGCGCGCGCCGCCAGCGGATTGTCGCCCATGGCAAAAAGGAATCGGCCCGGAACGGCAAATCTCAAAAATAGATGCGCCAGCAGCGCGATGACCGCAAACACCATGACAGGGCTGGGCACGCCCAGTATTTGGCCACTGCCGATCCATTTGAACCAGCTGTCGCCGGCGGCCTTGAGATAAACCAGATTGTCTTCCAGCAGAACCGCCCTGACCGAGCCATAGGCCGCAGTCCCCATGGCCAGTGTCGCGAAGATCGCCGGCACTTCCAGATAAGCGATCAGCACACCGTTGATCAGCCCGATGGCCAGCGCCAGCACGAAACCCATCGCGATGGCTTGGGAAAGATCGACACCATTATTGTTTAGCTGCAGCACCCAGGCAACTGAAACGGCCATGATTGCCACCACGGACAGGTCAATGCCGCGGCCGATGATAGCAAGCGCCATGGCAATGCCGAGAATGCCGAGAATTGCAACATTCTGCAACAGAGCCAGAATGTTGCCCGGCGTCAGAAAGCTGTGCAGGGTGGCGGAGAAAAATACGACCAGGACGATGGTGATGATAGCGACGATCTTTTCCTGCGAGAGTTTGGTGATTGATCGTCCGCTCATGCCTCTACCTCGTGCAGCCTGTCTTCCAGCAAATTGCGTTGGATCTTACCGGTCGTGTTGCGAACAAGCTCCTCGGATGAAATGAAGATGATGCGTTTTGGCCGTTTATAGCGTGCCAACCGGCCATCAAGGAGTGCCATTACATCGTCTTCGGACAGAGCGGGATCGCGCCGAACGATGAAGGCCACTGGGATCTCGCCCCAGACGGCATCCGGCTGGCGGACGACAGCGACTTCCTCGACCCGGTTCGACGCCTTGAGGATCAGCTCGATTTCCGCCGGGTAGATATTCTCTCCACCCGATTTGATCAGGTATTTGCGCCTGTCGATATAATCCAGTGAACCGTCGTGGTTCCGGCGGAAGTCATCGCCCGTGTGGAACCATCCACCACGGAACTCGTGTTCGGTCACTGTGGGTGCGCTCCAGTAGCCGCTGAAAAGCATCGGCGAGCGGACGCACATTTCGCCGATCTCACCGGTCGCCACTTCCATGTCGTTTTCGTCCACCAGCCTGATCTGGCAGAGGGACGACTGATGCTTGCCGAACTGCGTCGGCAGAAATCCCGAGGGGAAGATCGATGCACTGGCCGGGCCGGCCCCGGTTTCGGTGGAACCGAAGCTGTTGAGAAAGGGTGAACCGAGCAGTCGGCTGACTTCGGCAATCTGCTCCGGCGGCACGAGATTGGCCATGCAGCCGGCGCCGGCAATGCGCTTGACCGGCCGCGGCGATGCCTTCAACGCCTCGATCATCCGTTGCATCATGCCCGGCATCAGCACTAGCCAGCCACAGGCCTCCTCCTGCAGGCAGGCGACGATCGCGTCAGCATCGAAGCCGTCGACGATCGAAATCGTGCCGCCTTGGGTAATAGCAGCCAGCGTCGGATCGGCGGAGGCCATGTGATAGAATGGCGACCATGCGATACAGCCGTCCGTCGGCAGAATCGACCAGTCCACCATCATCGCCAATCCACGGGCGATCATGGCGCGATGGCTGATCAGCGCCCCTTTGGGCAAGCCGGTCGTGCCACTGGTATAGAGGATCAGCAGCCCGTCTTCCGGATCAACCTCGTCGCCGGGCTCCCCGGTTGATGCCGGATCGAGGCAATCCTCAAATGCCGGCCCAAAGGTGACGCGCTCGACCGTGTCGCTCGACAGTGACATGGCAATGTCAGCATAGCGCTGCGAACTGAACAGGATCCGCGGCTGGACCAGGCTTATGCAATGGGTGAGTTCCGACGCCAATAGCCGCCAGTTCTGGCAGGCTGCAATCAGGCCGAGCTTGGCGCAGGCCAGAATGATCTCGAGATATTCCGAGCGATTTTCCGACAGGATGGCGACCCGGTCGCCCCGGCCAAGTCCCCTGCCCTTGAGGAAATCCGCGACCTGGTTCACCCGTGCATTGAGATCTGCGTAACTGGTGCGCGCCGCGCCCGCCCTGATGGCAATGTTGGCCGCGTGGCGTCGCGACGCATCGCGAAAAAGCGTGCCGATGGTCGGCCCCGAAGTTGCCCCGGCCAATGCAGCGGCGGAATGGCGCGTTTGAGTCATCAACGCGCACCGATGCCAGGCTGCCTTGCATATCGATATTTTGCAATCGGAACTCTCGCTCCCAGCGCCATCACATCCTCCCGAATGTCGCTTAGGTTTCCTGAATGTTTCCTATGAAGACACTTCAATGTCAACTAGTTTTATGCGATAACAACAAGTCCGCTTCGGGACCCGTTCCGAAATGGGAAGTGACGACAAAACGACATGGGGGAAGACGTTGGCCACTAGCGATCTCGGCGCAACCTTGCGAAACATTCGAAAAACCGTCGGCCTGACCCTGGATGCCGTCGCTAGCCAGGCTGACGTGACCAAAGGTTATCTGTCGAAGGTCGAGCGCGGCACGGCCTCGCCATCCATCGCCGTTGTCAGCCGACTTGCCGATGTCTACGGCGTTCGGCTGGCAGATGTGTTCATACCGGACGGCGAGCGCGGTCCCATTGCGGTCACGCGGGTTTCAGAGCGCACACAGATGAACCGCAACGGTATCGAACTGGGCTATGTCTACGAGGTAGGGTCGCCCAAGAAGACCAATCCGCGGGCCGACATCTTCTTTCTGACCTTGCCCTGTCTGAGCGACGATATCGGCCGACCCGAATTTAGCCATGCGGGCGAGGAAGTCATCTTGGTTCTTGAGGGACAGATGCAGTTTACGTTTGCGGGTTCGAAGATCCTGCTCGGCCCGGGAGACTGTATGCAGTTCGATTCCAGCGTCCATCATCATGGTGTCGCGATCGGCGGCAAGGACGCCAAGGCTTTCGTCGTAATCATTCCAGACAAGCGGGAGGGCTGAAATATTAAAAATCCTGGCGCGCAGATTGGTTTGCGTCCGAGGCTGGACTGAACGATACGACGCCGAAAGCCAATCATCAAATGCATCATGGCCCTGAAAAGGGCGATGCTCGACGTTATAGTAATCGGCAAGCCTGTTTCGGCGTCCTTGCGTAGTTCTCGATCGGCAGCAAAGCCGCGACGAGGAGCTCGAGCCACATATCGTCGACTGATATGTTCTCGTTGGATTTGCGGCGGAGTGGCTTGGCCACAGCTGACGCTCTGCGACTTGCCCAACTTGTCGAACTCGCTTCCCAGCACCGCAGGGAGGTGGTTTCGATAACATCAAAGTTGACAAGGTTGCCATCAAGCGTGCGGCGGCTGAACTGCGGCTCACCACCCGGCAAATCTACAATCTCCTTGCGCGTTACCGCGCCGATCGCACGGTGACCGCCTTGCTTCCTCGCACCGCGATCAGTCGGCGCAAGCGGCTGCAGGAACAGGTGGAGAAGATCATTGCGGCCACACTTCGCGAGAAGTGGCTGACGCTTGAGCCGACTGCACTTGCTCCGGTGGTCGACGAGATCCGCGCACGGTGCGAGGAAGCCGGTCTTGCCGTCCCCTCTTATGTGACGGTCGCCCGGCGCATCCCGATGTTGTTTTCGCCTGAAGAGATCGCGAAGAAGCGATCGGCCAATCCAAAGCACTTGCTGCGGCTGAAGCCGCGACCAGGCTATATCCACGCGCCGCACCCGCTCGCCGTGTGCCAAATCGACCATACGCCGACTGACATCAATTTCGTGGAGGTGGTCGATGGTGCCGGTGTGTTCGTCGGCCGCCCGTATTTGACTGTTATCACCGACGTGGCGACACGATCCATTCTTGGCTTCTGCCTCACCCTGGAAAAGCCGTCGGTTTTGTCCGTCGCGCTTTGTCTCGCCCAAGCCATCTGCCCGAAAGACGCATGGCTTGCCGCACGCAATCTCAATCACGTCTGGCCGATGTTCGGTCGACCGCGGCTGCTGGTCACGGACTCGGCGATGGAGTTCAAGGGACACGCCTTCCAGCGCGGATGTGACGACTACGGCATCCGGGTCCGCTATCGTGATCGCGGCCGCGTCCATCAGGGCGGGGTGGTTGAACGGTTGCTGGGAAAGCTCAATGCGGTTCTCGCCGCCTATCCCGGTTCGTCGGGGCGCTCGGTCGCCCACCGCGACGAATATCCGGCCGAGCGGCGCGCGTGCCTGAGCTTTGCCGATCTGGAGCGCTGCATCGCGCTCGCGGTCATCGATCACAATCTTCAGGAAAATTCCAAGACCCTGAAGGTGCCGCTGACCGAATGGCAACGCAACAGTACGGAACTGCCGGACTTTGGCGACGATCCGCAGCGTGTGCTGCTGTCGTTTCTGCCGGGGACGGAACGACGACTGTCACCGCAAGGGATCAGCATGTTCGCCTTGCACTACTATTCGCCGTGGCTGGGCATCCTCGTGCCCGAGCGCGACCGGCTCGAAAAGATCGAGGTGCGATACGATCCCCGCGACATCAGTCATGTCTACGTCCGTGATCCGGAAACCCGTCAGTTTCGCCCGGTCGAGCGACGCGACAGCCAGCTGACGCCTTTGACGCTGTGGGAACATGAAGCAGAGCGCGCCCGTCGGCGTACAAATAATCAACGCTCAAACGTCGAGAAGGTGGCGTTTCGCCGCGAGATCGCAGCCATCGCCGAGACCGCAAAGTCTTCCAAGCGCCGGCTGCGCGACAGCGTGCGCAATGCCCATGCCGCTGCGGCGGAAAAGCCTTATGCGGTCATGCAGCCGCCGGCACCTCTTCCCGTAGAGCATCCCCCGCGCCAGAAGCGCCGGCTCCCGGTGGAGGATTGGTAGCAATAGTGGATCATTTGCTCGAGCATGTCCGGTCCTATCTTGACCGTGATCAGCAGGAAAGGATCGCCTATATCCGCGCGCCACGGTGGATCGGGCATCATGTCGCCCAGGACAGCCATCGGCGGCTGGCCGAGCTGTTGGAACGACCTCCATCTTTGCGAACCCAAGGGCTGATGTTGGTCGGGCCGTACGCCAACGGCAAGACGATGATCGCCGAGCGGTTCGCCGTCGAGCACCTGAGAACCGCACCCGAGCAAAAAGTATGGATGGTCCAGACACGCGAAGGCGCCGGGCTCGGTCATTTCTATGCCAGCATTCTGCAGGCGCTGCGCGCTCCTGGCGGCGACATATGGGAGCTTCGCCGCAAGGCAGAGCAACTCGATCACTTCCTGTCCAGCCTCAAACCGAGGATGCTGATTTTCGATGAGTTTCACAATGCGTTGCGGGGCCGTGCCCGCGACGTCGAAGCCGTCTTTGCTTTCCTGCGGCGCATCGGCCGCCAGTATGACATCTCGCCGGTGCTGATCGGCGAGGTGGCCGTCTGCGATTTCGTCAACGCCACCAGCGAGATGGCGAGCCGCTTCGATCTGGTGGCGGTTCCGCGGTGGCAATATGACGAGACCTATCTCACGTTGTTAGACAGCCTCGAAGCCGCTTTGCCGCTCGCAAAAGTCTCGGATTTGTCGAACGAAGCATTGGCGCGGCGGATATTCTGTCTGTCGGAAGGCTTGATCGGCGAGATCGTCACCATCGTCACGAAGGCTGCCATCGCCGCGATCAGATCCGGGACCGAACGCATCAGCAAAGCCAGCATTGACGAGCTGCGCCACGTGCCGATCTCGCAGCGGCGCAACTCAGCTCTCCGCGAGACCCTTCTATGACGACGGCGCACGCGCCGGTCATCAGCATCCGTGAACGATATCGCGATGCCGTTTCCGACCGGTGGCCGGTCATCGTGATGCCGCAGCCAGACGAATTGCTGTCGAGCTGGTTGCACCGGCTTGCCTATTCCAATGGTGTAGCCCCAGGGCCTTCGCTCGTGTACTCGGGCTCAAATCGGGAATGTGGTCGGCAGCCCTTGATCTGAGGCTGCCGAGTGATGTCGCCAGCCTGCTCCGCGCACACACCGGTATTTCGTCCGATCAGCTCTCGGCAATGACGTTGTCGCCCACTTTACCGAAGCAACTCCTGCTGCCGCTGCGCAACAGCGGGCGACGCGACGGTTCAACTTGGCTGCAGTTCTGTTCTCGCTGTCTGGCCGACGATGCACAGCCATACTTTCGGCGGCGATGGCGGCTGGCCAGCCGAGTTTCATGCACAAGGCATGGCTGCAGATTGCGTGACCGATGCCCATCCTGCCACGGCCACATTGCGGTTTTCGACCAGGCCGAACTCGTGCCGCAACATTATTGTGTCTCGTGCGGCTATGATTTGCGCCGCGCATCCATTCCTTACCTCAGTCCAGCAACGAGAACGTTTGACCGATGCATCGACAATATCTGCAGCCTGGAAGCAATGACCCACTCCCCGTCTGGTCCTGTGCTTATTCGCCGATTGTTGGGCATGCCCAGTGTCGGCGGCTGCTACTCAACGATGATCCTCACCAGCCTGTCGACAGCGGCACGGACGTATTGCGCCGAACGCCTCAATCTCCCAAGTGAATGGCCGGTGGATGGTGCTGAGGATGACGATGAGGAACGCAAAGCGCGCCTTCTCCGACATCCCATTCCGTCGCCGAGTGACCGCCGCGCTTGGATCGAGCTACTGACGAACGCACTCGGACGAAGAAGAGGACGGCCGAGTGCTTCGGCCGGCAACGAACCGGGCATAAGTCTCCCAGACCTGCTTGGCGCCTACGCCAGCATGAGCCCAGGTCCCGGTCGTCGCCTGGCGCAGAAGCTGATCGGAAGGTAGAGAAGGCCGCCGGCGGGGCGGCGAGAGCGGAGCGGGAGCGCGAACCCATGCCGCCGAGCATAGTCGGACGCGTGCAGTTCATACCGCTTATTTCCGCCAAAACCGCACCGCCCGTCAACATGGTTTTATGTCCAATAATGTTGCATTACCGGACATATGCTGATAGTCTCCCAAATCATGCAACAGCCCCCGGCAAACACGTCCAAAATCGTCGATATTGCCCCGGGCGATCTGCCCGACGACGTCGATGTTGTCACGGAGATGGGTGTCTCACCCCCCGCCCCGCAGCCGACACCCCGTGTCTCGGCGCGGCTGGAAGCCCTGGTCGAGACCGCGACAGCCTACGCCAACGCCGCCAGTTCCGAAAACACCCGCGAGGCCTATGCCAAGGACTGGCGGCATTTCACCGCCTGGTGCCGGCGCGAGGGTTTTGAGCCGCTACCGCCCTCAAGCCAGGTGATCGGCTCTATATCGGCGCCTGTGCCTCGGGCGCCGCTGCCGGCGGTCCCAAACGCAGTGCCCCTGCGCTCTCGGTCGCAACAATAGAGCGTCGTCTCTCCGGCCTCGCCTGGAATTTTACCCAGCGTGGCGTACCGATGGATCGCTCCGATCGGCATATTGCGACGGTGCTCGCCGGCATTCGCCGCAAGCACGGAACGCCGCCGCGGCAGAAAGAAGCGGTGCTAGGCGACGACCTCAAGGCGATGCTCAACACGCTCGGCCATGATCTGCGAGGTCTGCGTGACCGGGCAATTCTGCTGCTGGGCTTCGCCGGCGGCCTGCGGCGTTCCGAGGTCGTCGGTCTCGATGTCGTCCGCGACGATCAGAGCGACGGCCATGGCTGGATCGAGATCTTTCCAAACCAAGGGATCCTGGTAACGCTGCGCGGCAAGACCGGCTGGCGCCAAGTCGAGGTCGGCCGCGGCGCTTCCGACCAGACCTGCCCCGTCGCTGCGGTTGAGAGTTGGATTCGCTTCGGCCGCATCGCAAGAGGCCCCCTCTTCCGACGCATCTTCAAGGACAACAAGACGGTCGACGTCGAGAGGCTATCCGACAAGCATGTCGCTCGGCTGGTCAAGCAGACAGCCCTTGCCGCGGGCGTCCGATCCGATCTTCCAGAAGGAGAACGTGCACTGCTGTTCTCAGGGCACTCGCTGCGCGCCGGGCTTGCCTCCTCGGCCGACATTGAGGAGCGCTACGTGCAAAAGCAGTTGGGTCACGCTTCGGCTGAGATGACGCGCAAATATCAGCGGCGGCGCGACCGGTTCCGGACCAATTTGACAAAGGCATCAGGGCTTTAACAGGCACCTCCCCTCACCAGGCATGAAATCGTTAGGTCAAAACAGCATGCCGGGTTTTTAGCTTGGCTTTTCAATTGAAATCGGGAAGTAAAAGCCACACCGACCAGGACATCGAAACTCTGCGCCACCTGGTCAACGAAGGCATGGGCGAAAACACCTTGCGCGCACTCACATCCGACCTTGCCTATCTGCAGGCCTGGTCGCTCGCCGCGACCGGGGCTTCCCTCCCCTGGCCGGCGCCCGAAGCCTTGGCTCTTAAATTCGTCGCGCACCATCTGTGGCAGCCCGAACAGCGTGACATCGATCCTCACCACGGCATGCCAGCCGATGTCGAACAGAGCCTGCGGGAACAGGGTTTTCTGCGATCGCCAGGGCCGCACGCGCCCGACACGGTGCGGCGGCGGATTGCCAACTGGTCGACGCTGACGAAATGGCGCGGCCTGACCGGCGTCTTCTCCTCCCCTTCCCTGAAATCCGCGATACGCCTTGCCGTCCGTGCGACGCCGCGGCCAAGGAAACGCAAGAGCGCGAAGGCAGTTACTGGCGATGTTCTTGCAAAACTGCTCGCGACCTGCAGCACGGACAGTCTGCGCGATATCCGCGACCGGGCCATCCTGATGGTCGCCTTTGCCTCAGGCGGTCGTCGTCGCAGCGAGATTGCCGGTTTACGCCGCGAGCAACTCACCGTCGAGCCGCCCATCACCGTCGAAGGCGGCCCTCCCCTCGCCTCTCTCGCCATCCATCTGGGGCGCACCAAGACGTCCGGCTCGGAACACGCTGAGGTCGTCTATCTGACGGGTCGACCCGTCGATGCGCTCAACGCCTGGCTTGCGGCCGGAAGAATCGAGACGGGGTGAGAGCGGCGGTGCAAAATTAGTCCACGGTAGCGGCGGGATCGTCCCGCTTCGGGCGGCGTAAAAGTCGGCCACCTATTTACCTTCTGCGACGATTGCAGGAGGGCTTGGGGATCTACACCGTGGAACTATATCTGA
>NZ_JBEPMB010000016.1:0-26211 GCF_040545545.1 Limnomicrobium aquaticum | reverse complement strand
TCGTCGCAGAAGGTAAATAGGTGGCCGACTTTTACGCCGCCCGAAGCGGGACTATCCCGCCGCTACCGTGGTAGGTTTTTGCACCGCCGCTCTCACACGCCTGTGTTCCACCGACGATCAACTGGATGGTGGCCGAGGCACCGGCGATCCAATCGAGCAGAAAGGTGTGCCAGTCGATCGACAGCCCGCGTCGCTTTGAGATGTCGCTGCTGATGCGCAGGAACGGAGTATAATAGTCGACGACGGTGCCTTGGATATCAAAGGTCATGGCCTTGATGTCCCTGAATTTGGAGGAGACGTTGGAAGCCAACTGCGAAGACCTCGAAAATGCAGGAGCGGTAAGCGTCGATATCGCGGCAACGGCGAGGAGGCCGCGGCGCGTCGGCGAGAAGCCGGAGCCGTTGGTTTTGACCGTCATGTTGAAAACCTCGAGAGCGAATGAGAATGATTCGTATAGACACATGGCGGATCTGCTTGCGCGATAATGGCTGCGGCCCGAAAACAGTCTTACTAGCGAAGACAACGACCGGTAGTGCCATGCGGATCCGCAGCCACAACGGAGACCGCCGTAAAGCGATCTCCCCATAAGTATGAGGCGAAGGCAAAGTGATCAGCGGCTCTCTACTGTCGCCGCGGCTTTGCGAATGACTTCGAGAACGACTCCCGGCTGTGAAAGCATGGGCACGTGACTGCTCGCCACCTCAGTGACGTTCGCGCCCATCCGATCGGAGACCCAGCGCTGCAGATCGGGATGCACGGTGCGGTCCTCAGTAGCCAGCAAATACCAGCTCGGCTTGGTCCTCCAGGCGACCTGTTCGGCCGTCAGCTTCTGCTGGCCAATTAGCTCTGCATTCGGTGCGAACTGGGTCGCCCAAACTAGCTTTTGTTCAGCCTCTGGCAGGTCGCCTGCAAGCAACTCCGTCCCGCTCGATCGCAACCAAATGCGATTGTCTGCCATTTCGAGATGGCCAAAAATATCAGTCGGATATTTGTTTAGCTGGTCCTGCACGGTCTCGCCGGCGTCAGGAGCGACGGCAGCAATGTACACCAGACCTACAACACGGTCGTCCATTCCCGCACCGGTGACAACAGCGCCGCCGTAGGAGTGACCGACAAGCAGAACAGGACCGCCGACGCGGTTCAGCGTCCGCTTAACGGTTGCAAGATCCTCCTCGTAGGAGTCGAGTCCGTATTGAACCGAGATCACCTCGTGACCATCGGCCTGAAGAGCGGGAATGACTTTGTTGAAGCAAGAACCATCCGCCAAAAGACCGTGACAGAAAGCAATGGTAACCTTTGATGATGCAGACATATTACTTTTCTCTTGATTTGGCCGCGGCTTAGTCGACCGCCCGCTGGCGCGGCGCTCTAGCGCGTAACTCTTTGAACATGTGGCAGAACTTTAAACTGAGGCCGCTCATCATTCCGCCGTGCCGAAACTTCGCGAGGCGCTGGCCAATTCGACTTGGCCTCAGGAACGGATCCAATTTATAGAGCTCGCTGTTTGTAAGCGAACGGCCCGCCATCCGCAGAAATGCCTAGACGGCGGGCCAAGTTGGCGATGACTTGACAAAAGCCCGTCAGAACTGGGTCAAACCACCGTCAATCACCAGTTCTGCGCCGGTTGTGTAGGACGAGTCGTCGGACGCCAAAAACAGAACGGCCTTTGCGAGTTCGGCGGCTTCGCCGAAGCGCTTCAGACCGATCTTCTGCGTGATTCCTGCGGCAACTTCCGAAAGGACGGAATCAGGCAGGCCGATCTTGCCGTAGAACGGCGTAGCAATCGCGCCGGGGCTGACAGCATTGACACGGATACCACGAGGCGCCAGTTCTGCACCCAGGGTGCGGACCAGTGAGCGCGTTGCAGCCTTAGTGGCAGCGAGGATCGAGAGGCCGGGATAACCGATCGTGTTCAGGAACGAAGTGGTGACGATGATGCTACCGCCGTCGGCGATGATCGGAGCCGTCTTCTGGATCGTGAAGAACGTGCCGGTGAAGTTGAGCGCAATGTTTTCAGCAACATATTCTTCGGTTGCCGCTTCGAGAGTTGCGACAGTGGTGGCGCCGGCATTGGCGAATACGACATCGATGCGACCAAACTTCGTGCGGGTTTCTTCGACCGCACGTTCGATATCGGCAACCTTGCGGATATCGGCACGAACAAGAAGAGCCTTGCCGTCAAGTTCCTTGCCGGCTGCGGCCAGACGCTCCTCGTTGGAGCCGACCAGAACGACATTCGCACCTTCCGCCTGGAACAACTTTGCAGTCTCCAGACCGATACCCGAGGTGCCGCCCGTGATGAAAGCGACCTTGTTTACTAGCTTCATTTTTAGCCTCCTAGGCTTTAAAAAGTTAAATAGTGAAAACAACCGCAAGTTCCTTCCTTCGAAATCGTTTTGGCTGACGAGCGGTTTGCTCGAGACGGACAATGCATCTAATTGGAAAGCTGAGGAATTAGCGAAATATGGGAAACATCTACCCGAAAAGTGATTAAATGGGAGGGCCCACGTCTTGTCGGCCGATCAATACCCGACACCCAAATCATAGGTTGGGCAGACAGATAGCGTTGGTGCAGCAATGTCGGTGTGAGCGGATTTCGGTCTTTGATATCGAGGTTATGCGGTTTTTGTCTTGCAGCGGACGGATTTCGGGCGTGTGCAGTCAAGCATGCGATTGAGGATCTCGCAGCCGATGGCAACTTCGGTCTGCTGGGCACCGAAGGAGCGTACCCACAGTCGGTGTCCGATGATCGACTTGTAGCGGCCGATCGCAGTTTCGATCAGCGACCGCTTGCCGTAGCCGGTGGTCGCTTGCCACTTCATCCGCCCCTCGGTCCGGATCGCGGCGCTGTGCCGGTTGCGCTGGCTGTCGATGTCTGTGTCCGAGCGAGCGATCGCGTTGGAGCGCGGGGGAATGACGATGGCAGCACCGGCGCTGTGCCGGCTGACGGCATCATAGGTCGGGTCGCCGGCATAGGCGCCATCGGCCGTGAACTGGCCAATCGGTCCGTCGATCTGATCGAGCAGCGGCTCGACTTGTGAAGCGTCGCCCGCATCCTGATCGGTCATGACGTGAGCGATAATGTCACCGCTGTCAGCGTCCAGCGCCAGGTGCAGTTTGCGCCAGCCCCGACGGGATTTGGTCCCATGCTTGTCTTCCAGCCACTGGCCAGCGCCATAGACTTCGAGCCCGGTGCTGTCGATGAGGACGTGAACGGGTCTCGGACAGCTATGCACTTTCCACCTGTTCGCCGATTGCCTTGTCCGTGCCCGTCGGCTCAATGTCGTGTGATCGGGTACGGCGAGATCCAAGCCCATCAGCTTCAGTACAGATGCCAGCAAGCCCTCCGTCTGACGCAGTCGCAGGCCGAACACCAGACCCAGCGTCAGAGCCGTCTCGATCGCCAGATCGGAATAGCGCGGCTGGCCGCCTCGCGTTGTGCGCTTCGGCGCCTGCCAGGACGACAGCGCTTCTGGCGTCATCCAAAGCGTCAGGCTACCACGCCGGCGCAGGCCAGCATCATATTCCGGCCAGTTCGTCACCTTGAACTTCATCTTGCCGATGCGATGACGGCGGGCGGCATTGTGTTTGAAAGGCATAGGGCAAGAGACCGGTCATTGCGTTCACCAACTACCTACGACCACCCGATTAATGATCCACGCACCAACGTCCCGGTGCACTGATCATGCCGAAGCGCGGATGCGACACCTGGGTGATCATGCCGTTTGCCTCCACCTGTGGGTGTTCCAACAGATTTGCATAAGTCGCAACGGGCGCGCACAGGATATCGGCCTCAGTCAGTTTTTTCAGCCAGTGCGATGTGGATTGGGACCGGAAACAAGGAGCCAGGATGTTCCGCATATCGGTACGATTGGCCACCCGGTCGGACGAGGTACGGAAACGCGGATCATCCTGGATTTCCGGACACCCGAGCTGCACACACAGTCTTTCCCACCTGCCCCCATTATAGGCGGCAACCATGATCCAGCCGTCGGACGTCTCGAAGGCCTCGTTTGGAGCCGAATAGGGCGCTGCGCTGCCGATCCGCTCAGGCAGCACACAGTCTGCAAGATAGTTGGCGATGGAGGAATGCTGCAGCGCCAGCGCAGCGTTGAGAAGGTTCACGTCGAGAAAGCCGCCCTGCCCATCCCGGTTGCGTTGGTGGAGCTTGGCTAGAATAGCCATGGCCGCAACATTGCCGCTGAAGACGTCCACCGCCGGGGCTTGCACCTTCACCGGATCGCCCCCGGCCGAACCGATGATGCTCATCAATCCACTGTCCGCCTGCAGAATGCCGTCCACGCCGGCCTTCCCCGCGTAAGGTCCTGATTGCCCATAGGCGGAAATAGCGCAATAGATCAGCCGCGGATTGTCCTCCGCCACGCGCGCGTAGCCCAAACCCAATCGAGTCATCACGCCGGGACGCATGCTCTCGACCATGACATCAGCCGACGCCGCTAGCCGGCGGGCGACGTCGACACCGCCGGGAGACTTCAAATCCAGGGCAATTCCCTGCTTGTTCCGATTGACGGCGTGAAAAAGTGATGCATCGTCACCGATCCACCCTGGCCCCAGTTTTCGTCCGAGATCTCCTTCCGGAGCCTCGACCTTGATGACCTGTGCGCCCAGATCCGCGAGAAGCATGGTGCAGGTGGGCCCTGCCGCGATCTGTGTGAAGTCAACGACCCTAACACCGCCCAGCGCATGCCTCATGATCGGCCCATCCCATCGTGGATCCCAGGGAACCCATTCAGGGTGCCTTGCACGGACAGGCTCCGGCAAAGCCCGATCTTGACCGTGCGGGAAAGATTTCCGTTTCGTTTGCGGAGCGACATGGCCGCAATTTGGGCATTTCCAGGCACTTGGCTCCTCCCTGAACATCTTGGCCACTACGGCTTTACAGCATCCATTGTGTCGCGCCGCCTGAAGGTGCCGCAACTGAGATTCCGGCAGCGGACAGTTGAGCTCAGATCAACAGCACTGGAGAGGGGAGAATTGGAACGCCTTGCTGGAGTGTCAGGGAAAGGCGGAACCCGGCTTTCCCGATAAGACAAACGAAAACAAAAGAACCAGGTCTGTCAGGCCGGAGTGAAACGAGGATGGGCCGGATTATGCATCCAACAAGAAGCGATGGAGCGCCGGCCCGATGGCAATCGGATCGGATCGCGCGCTTACGCAGCGGCGTACCGCGAATGGGCGATGCACACAACGGCAGCAAATCAAAATCTGATATATCTACGGTTGGCGGCGGAACGTATATCCCAAGGCGCGCGGCATGCCAGGACAGGCCGCAAGCGCTCTTGGGCCTTGATCATTCCGGACGTTCACACACAACCGCGCACGGCTTCTCCCCGGAAACCTGCCGCCCTCGATCCCGGCGGCCGCAGGTGGATGGATCCGGCTGGAGAAGCCTCTGGCCGGATCCGAAAGAGTCTGCTACTTCGCGTCAGCGACGAAAGGCGTCGAGGCATACATGCCGTCTTTCGCCTCGTTGACGCCCATCAGGCCCCATACATGCGTATAATCCGCCTCGGAGGTGGTGTGGCGCTCGGTGGTGTAGTTGGGGTGCTTGTAGATCAGAATGTCCTTCAGCTCGTATCCGGGTGTGCCCGCCTTTTCCAGCACTGCGCGCACCGTGTCGGGATTGGTGTTTCCGGATTTCGCCTGCGCGGTTTCGTAGGCCCATTTCATCAGGTAGACAACGTCGCGCGTGTTGACCGCGGCGGGGTCCAAAGCGCGCTTGTTATCAAGCCGGGTGACGAACTGCCCGACCTGCGGATCAACCTTGCCATTGACACGCGTGGCCGCTGCAACCGTCAGAACATGAAGCTGATCGTGAGTCGTCTCCGGCAGCTCGGTGGCCATGTTGAGATTGGTGATACTGGAAAGATCGGTAAAGAGCGGCACTTTCCAATTCAACGTCTGCAGCCCGACCATGGCGACGCGAAGGTTGTTCTGCGCCGGACCGCCGAAGAAGAGGCGATCCGCACCCGCGGCGCGCAGGCTCTGCAGCTGGGCGGACAGGTCCTTGACCTCCGCGCCGAACTTCTCATAGCCGACAACCTCCATGCCGAGGGCCTTTGCCTGTTTTTCGAACTCGTCGGCGGTCGCGATGATCGCAGGGTTGGTATTGACCAGGATGCCGACTTTCTTGCCCCCGTCCTTCTTGATCGCGACCGCAAGCGCGTCGGCGCGCGCATTGGCGGTATCGCCATACTGGAAGCTGTAGGGAAATTTCGTCGCGTCACCCACCGCCGGCGCACCGGCATTGGTTACCGTGATGATCTTTTCGCTGGACGTATAGGGCAGGATCGCCAGAACCAGTCCGCTGATGGCATCGGGATACATCACGTCAATCTTGCCGTCGCCGACCAGTTCGCGCGCCGCAAGCAGGGCGCGTCCCGGATTTGAACCGTCATCCCGAACCTCGATCTTGACCGGACGTCCGAGGATGCCTCCCTTTTCATTCACCTCGTTCACGGCCGTTGTCAGCGCCGCCTCTAGCAGACCGCCGACGCCGGCATAGGCTCCGGTCTTGGAGAATATGGCGCCGATGACAAAGGGTTTCTTTTCCTCGGCATGAAGGCTGCCAGCCGCAACACCGAGCGAGAGCGCGAGCGCCGCGCCGGCGATGCATGCCTTACTAAGAAGCAATTTCATTTCTTCCTCCCTGTTGTTCGCTGTCCGAGCGATTGGTCTTGCTGGCTGCAACCCGGCCGAGGTCGATCCAATAGGTGCGCTCGGCGAGACCGCGCAGCCATGCCTCGTGCTGTTCGACGACGACGACCATGACGCCGTCCGCTGCAAAAGTTGAAATGGCGCGAAAGACGCTGGCGGCCACGGTCGGCGCAAGCCCGGCGGACGGCTCATCCAGCAAAAGCATGTCAGGCCGCGACGCGAGCCCGCTGGCCAGTGCAACAGCTTGACGCTGGCCGCCGCTCAACAGGGCGACCTTCCGATCTTCGAGACCGGAAAGCAGCGGGAAGCGCTCCAGGATCGTCGCCATCGACACCGGCTCGCGGCCCCGGATGCCGGCAAGACGGGCTCCCAGCGCAATGACCTCGGCGACGGAAAGGGATTTTGGAAGGATCGCGCCTTCCCGGACCAGCGAAATGCCTGCCCGCGAAATCTGCCAGGAGGATTGGCTGCCGATGTCACGTCCATTGAGGGTTGCGTGTCCCGTCTGCTTGCGCAGCACACCCGCAATCGACTTCAGCAGAGTCGTCTTTCCCGCTCCATTGCGCCCAAGTACGCCGACCACCTCGCCGGGTCCGACATGAAAATCAATATCCCACAGGACCCGCGCCTGGCCATACCACGCGGAGCACTGTTCGATCCGGTAGCCTGTCGCCTTATCCATCGGCTATACCTCCTCGTCATGGTCCGCGGTTGGATACTGGTCGATATAATCGCGCAGAATGGTCGGCTGCGGCTCGCCGTCGCGCCAGCGCGCAGCGATCAGCCCGTCGTCCAGCAGCGCGATCTCGTTGCAATATTCCTGCACGAAGGACACGTTGTGCTCCACCAGCACGACGCTGACGCCCTCTGAATTGAGGCGGCGGAGAGTTTCGCCCAGCTTGAGCTTTTCGGCCCTGTTCAGCCCCGCCGCCGGCTCGTCGAGCAGGATCAGGTGCGGATCGGCGGCGATCGCGCGGGCCACCTCGACGATACGCTTGAGACCCAGAGGCAGGTCGTCAGCGTCGGCCCCGACCAATTCGGGAGCAAGTCCAACACGCTGAAAGGCATGCAGTGCACTCTGTTCAATCTCGCGATACCGCCTGCGTTCGCTTGGCAAACGCAGGAGCGCACCCAACAGTCCCTTCCGGGTTTGCCCCACGCCGCCAATCATGATGTTTTCCAGAACGGACGCATCGCCGATCAGCTGCGGCATCTGAAACGTGCGGCCGACACCCATGCCGCCCACCGCATACATCGGCAGGCCGGTTACATTACGCCCATCGATGGCGATCGATCCGGATTTCGCCTGCACGGCGCCGCAGATCGCGTTCAGTATGGTAGACTTACCCGACCCATTCGGCCCGACGAGCCCGCAAAAGGTGCCGCGCTGCAGCTGAAGATTGGCGCCTTTGACCACGGTGTGGGCTCCAAAGGCGATGGTGAGCCGCTTGATGTCGACGACTGGCGCGTTGGCGTTTCCGGATGACGCATGGCGCCGCAGGGGTGTGATTGAGGAGGGCCGCACGTCCGTCATCCGGCCCGACATCCAGTTGCGGATGCTCTTGCCGGTGCTGCGCGCGACACCATTCGGGAAGGCGACAACGCCAATCATCAGCATCAGTCCAAGGGCTACGGCGTTGTAGCTGCTGAAGGGACCGACCCAGAAGCTGAAACCCGCCAGCAGTCCGACGCCGAGGACGGGTCCCCAGAGCGTGCCTGCCCCGCCCAGCACGACGCCGGTCAGGATGAGCAGTGTCAGGTTCATGTCATAGTTGCCGGGATTGGCGAACATTTCGGCGTTCACCATCAGGAAGCCGGCGAGGGACGCCGGAACGGAGGCGAGCACGAAGACCACCATCCTGATGCGTGTCGGATTGATGCCGCAGGCCTGGGCCGCATAGAAAGAGTCCCGGCAAGCGGTGAGCATCAGACCCCAGGTGGAGCGGCGAAGGTTGTCCACCACCAGCCACAAGCCGGCGAAGACAACCACGGCCAGCACATAGATCATGTTGAAGCTGAAGTTGACGCCGAGCAGGTTAAGCCCGGTGATGCCGACGAGACCGTTCTCTCCGCCGGTCCAATCTTCCGCCATGACGATCAGGTATGGCATGGCGAGCACTGCAAACATCGACACGAGGCCGAAATACCAGCCGCGAACACGCAGGCTTGGCAGCATCAGGAGCACGCCGAAACCGGTTCCCACGCCGAGCGAGGCCGCCAGATTCACGATACCGGGCGTACCGAGATAAACATTCAGCATGCCGGATGTATAGGCGGAAACGGCCATGATCGCCGCGTAGCCCAGCGCGAGTTCGCCCGCCAGGCCAAAGGCGATATTGAATCCCAGGGCGACGATGAGATAGAAAACGGCGTTGCTCAATCGGGCGATCGTATAGGAGTCCCCGAACAACGGGGGCAGGATTGCCAGCGCCGCCGCCACTACGGCGACCCCGCTCAGCGATATCCGGTCGAGCCGGCGGCGCACGGAGCGGAAATGGGCATGGGCATGGGCCAGGGCTTGGCCGGCCGAAAGGAAGGTGGCTTCCACGTTCATATCTCCCGCGCGCCCTGTGCGCCAAACAATCCCATCGAACCGGCAAGACCGGACGGCCTGACCAAGAGAACCAACACGACTGCGATCCAGACCGAAGGCACCGGCGCGTTGGGCCCGCCGACCAGGGGCGACAGGCCCACGATCAATCCGACGACCAGGCTTCCGATGACGGTGCCGCCGAAGCTGCCAAAGCCGCCGATCGCCATGCCTGCAAAACCGAAAAAGGCAAGATCATTTGCGCTGTTGACGCTTGCTGCGACGATGGGAGCAACGAGAAATCCGGCCAGCATGGAGACCGCGCCGGCGAGGCTGAATGTAATTGCCACGACCTTGCGGGTGTCGATCCCGAACAGACCCGCGCCTTCGGGATCTTCAAGCGTGGTGCGGAAGACGTGTCCCAGCATCGTGCGGCGCATTGCGATCTGGATTGCCGCAACGATTAGCAGGCCGCAAAGAGCCTCGACCAGGTAGATCGGCCGCAATGGCATACCCGCCAGCAGGATCGGGTTGTCGGTGACGAAAGACGGAACGAACCGGGAGTCACCGCCAAAGAAAGCCGCCGTCGCGCCATTGGACGCCGTTCCTAGTCCGATCGTGGTCAGCAAGGTGACATGTGTCAGCGAATGCGCCCGCGTCGCGACCGGAAGAACCGCGACGATGTAGGTGACAAGCCCGAGGGCTAGCCCGATCAGGGTGACCAGGGCGGCGGTGCTCAAGGCGCTGAACCCGTAGACCTGTCCGACGATGTAGGTTGCGATCGTCCCCAGCATGACCAGCGTGCCCTGCGCAAAATTGAAGACGCCGCTCGCCGCAATGACGAGCGTAAAGCTGGTGGCAACCAGTGTGTAGATGCTGCCCAAGGCCAAGCCCGAGACAATTGCAAGGATGATAGCGGTCGAATCCATGCAGCCTCCCCCCATAAAATTCATTTGCCGCGGCCCCAAGCAGGACCGCCTCCTCCTGTAAGGCACTCTGCTTCAGGGGTATATTTTTGTCAATATAGAAAAATGATTTCTCTAATAGAATAGACAGGCGGCGGTGGTTCGAGCGCAATCCCTCGTTCGAAGGGTTGAAGTAACCGAATTCTATGGATATTCCGTAGTAACGCCTTCCAGGGGACAGCCACGAAGGTTGGTCCGAGGACATCGCGCGGGAAGGCCAGATCAGACCCTTAATTGTAGTCGGAAGCTTCGTCGGCAAGCTGGCTCAACGCAAAACTGATCTCGTCGATCTCCTGTTTGGAGAATTCGACACCCGCCTTGACGATTGAAATCGCGCGCCAAATCGCCCCCCCTCGGAAGACGATGGTGGAAAACATCGAGAACCCGGCGACAAAATTTCCGAGATCGATTCCGATCCCAGTTTCCCGCGCTGTCGCGACCTGCCTTCGCCATGAGGCGAAATCAGGCGCCGAGGCCCACTTGAGCTTGTCGAATCGGCGCTTCAATTCGGCTTCCGAAAGGCCTGAACGCGCAGCAACGCAACGGCCCAGCGCGGCCACAAGCGTCGGGACCCTCCGGCCCATTTCGATATGGATGCTCAGCAAGCCCTCGACTTTTGCAATCCCGGTGACGACGAAATGATCTTCGTTGTCGGGCTGCAAAACCAGCGCCGTACACTGGAAGCGCTCCGAGAGCCTGGCGAGCTTCGGCTGGATGTCGCGCAGGAAACTGTCCTTGCTCAGGACCTGACGCGCCAGCACGAGGATGCCGGGCCCGAGGATGTATTTCTTGCCGCCGCGCCACTGCTGGACGAAGGATGCCGCCTCGAGGGCGCGCAGCACATGAAGGCATGTGCTGGGATTGAGATCGAGTCGCTTGGCAATCTCGGTGACGCCGAGCGGCATCGTTTCGCTTGCGAGAAGCTTGAGGATGGAAAGCGCCCTGTCGACAGCCGGTGCCCGCGAGGCCTTGCTGTCGTCGCCGATGACGTCGTCATCGTCCGGCGGACTGGAAATTGCTTGATCGCGCGCCGGTCTACTGTCGTGTTTCTGATCCATTTCGTCCCCTGAATATTGCACAGATAGAATGAAGGGGCGATCATTGCAATCCATCTTGTGTCCTGGATGCACCGGAGCGGCCTGCTGGGGTCAGTGCCGGTCTCGAAACAGCGCATCGCCGATAATGTGCTTCATCACTTCGGAGGCGCCGCCTGCAATCTTGCTGACGCGCGAGTCGACGAACAGACGAGCGATCGGCGTTTCCTGCATGTAGCCCGCTCCGCCAAAGAGCTGCATGCATTCATCGACGGCACGCCACTGCAGATCGGTCGCAAAGAGCTTGCCCTTGGCCGCCTCCACCGCGTCAAGCTCCCCGGCAGAGTAAAGCGCGATCTGCTTGTCGGCGAGCGCCCGGCCGGCTGCCACGAGGGCCGACAGCTCGGCAAGCTTGAAACGGGTGTTCTGCAAATCGCCCAGCACCCCCTGGAAGGCGCGTCGCTGACTGGTGTGTTCCACCGTCATCTCGATAGCCCGCTCGGCCACGGCAATGCCGCGAATTGTCTGCGTGAGCCGCTCGCGTGCGAGCTTGGTAATCAGCATGCCGAAGCCGCCATTTTCGCGGCCGAGCAGGTTTGCGACCGGCACACGGACCGAATCGAAGAACAGTTCGCAGGTGTTTTGCGATGGGATGCCGATTTTCTTGAGGGGCCGGCCGCGGCCGAGACCCCGCCGGTCACCCTCGACCAGGATAAGCGAGATGCCTCTGCCTCCGGCCGAAGGGTCGGTCTTGCAGGCGACCACCATCAGGTCGGCGATGCCGCCATTGGTGATATAGATCTTCTGCCCGGAGATGACATATTCGTCGCCCTCGCGGACTGCGCGGGTGGCGATCGACTTCAGGTCGCTCCCGGCTGCCGGCTCCGTCAGCGCCAGCGAGCCGACGATCTCGCCTGCCACCATTTTCGGCAACCAGCACTGCTTCTGATCCTCGCTCCCGAAGCTGTCGATATAGGTCGCCATCATATCGGAATGGACGGTAAAGCTGCCGCCCGCGCCAAGCAGCCCGGCGCGCGCCATCTCCTCGATAACCACGACGTTAAAGAGGAAATCTCCGCCCGGACCACCGTATTCCTCGGCAATGTCGCAGCACAGGATGCCGGCATTTCCGGCGGCCCGCCAGCTTTCGCGGTCTACGCCGTCCGTCTCCGCCCAGACGGATTCCTTCGGCGCAAGCTCGGCGGCAATGAACCGCCTGATCTGGTCGCGAAACTCGGCATGGTAGGAATCGAAGATTGGCCTGTCCATTTTGTCTCATCTCTCCTGCGGAAGAAGAATAATTTTCGGAATTTCGGCCGTGCCAGCCGCAATCTGGTCGAATGCGAGCGGCCCGGCGCCGATCGGCCGGGTTTCATACCAGCCAAGCCGTCCCAGGCGGCCGCTGCCGAGGGCTTTGACGACGTCTGCGAACTCTTCGGCCGTATAACAATAGGCGCCCGCGACCGCCAATTCGTCCATGAGGATCTTGCGGTCGTCGAGCCCTCCGCCAAAATGCAACACGCCGACGCAAATGATCACCCCTCCGCGACCCGCCATCCGGCAGGCCGCGGCGCGGCTTTCCACGGAACCTACGCAATCGATCACCAGATCGACGCTGTCCCGCGCAGGCCCGCCAGGACCGTCGGGGGCATATACGACAATATCGCTGAGCGCCTCCTTCTCGGCTCGGGTACGGCGTACCGCGTTCGGTTCGCACAGATAGAGCCGGTTGGCGCCGTGCAAGCCGAGAACAAGCTCTGCGCAAAGGCCGATCGGCCCGCCACCGATGACACAGGCGATTGCCTTGTCGAGTGGCTTGCGGAGTGCCTTGAGACCCAGTTTGACAGCATGCCACGACACCGCCATCGGCTCAGCCAGCGCTGCCTCGGCGATAGGCATTCCGGCGGGGAGCACGGTGAGATTGCGCGGCGGGATCGCTATATATTCGGCAAACGCGCCCGGCCGCGGATCGCGCGAAATAATCTGACGGTTCCGGCAAAGCTGCGTATGCCCGGCGCGACAGAAGTCGCATTCGTCGCAGGTGACAAGCGGATTGACAGCCACACGCTCACCGGCCCGCGCGCCACTGACGACAGTGCCCGCCGCCTCGTGTCCCAACACGGTCGATGGAGGCCGGGTCGGATCCTTTCCATGATAGACATGCATGTCGGACCCGCAGATGCCGCAGGCCTCGATGCGTACCAGCAATTCCTCCGAGTTCGGCACCGGCACCGGTTCGTCACGGACCTCCATCCGGTGTGGTCCGGCATAGACAAGAGCGCGCATGATCGACCCCGTCAAAGTTGCGATTCAGGCATATGGACCCTGAGCCCGGCCAGCGCCTCGGCCATCACGATCTGGCAGCTCAGCCGGCTGGTCTCGCGGCGATCGGTGGCGGTGAGATCGAGCATGACATCCTCCGTGTCGCCGATCTCTCCGGTTTTCTCGAAAAAGTCGGGTTCGACGAAGACATGGCACGTACCGCAACTCATGGACCCGCCGCATACGCCGACAATCTCCTGTATGCTCTGGCGGGTTGCCGCCTGCATGAGACTTTCACCGGTCTTTACGTCGATCGCGATTTCCTCGCCTGAATGTCGGACAAATATGACGTTTGGCATCACCCCTCCCGGACCTTGGTCGCCGCCACTTGACGAATAGCCTAGACTAGTTCAACATATTTTCAATATAAAATGTAAATTCTTTATATAGAATTTTTGGCTGGTTTGGGATCTGTGCATGGATCCCCATGGGAGGAGTAGCCATGACAGACAATACCCCGACGGCATTGGCCGATCCGCCAACGCTGGATGTCGATCCCTTCGCGGACGAGATCGTCGACAATCCCCATCCGTTCCACGAGATACTGAGGGACGCGGCACCCGTCGTCTGGGTGCCTCTCTACAATGTCTATGCGACCGGCCGCCACGAGGAGGTCCGCACGATCATGTCGGACTGGCAACGCTTTTCCAACGAAGCGGGCCTGGGCATGTCGGACATTCGCGAGCCCGGCTCCTGGCGCGATCCAAGCCCGATCGCCGAAGTCGATCCGCCCCGGCACACCAAGGTGCGCCAGACTCTCAACCGCATCATCTCGCCGAAGGTTTTGCGGCAATGGCGCGAGGACTTCGTGGAGGAGGCGGAACGCGTCGTGTTGCGCGCCATTGAAAAGTCGGACATCGACGCGGTGGCCGACCTGATCGAGCCCTACCTCCTGAAGGTTCTTCCCGACGCTCTCGGTGTTGACATGCCGCGTGACAACTTCCTGCTGATCGGCGAAATGAACTTCAATCAGATCGGCCCCAACAACGAGCGTACCAAGGCCTCCGTCGCGCGCGCAGCCGGCATTCTCCCCCTCTACGCGCACTTTGCCAGCCGCGAGGCTGCAAAGCCAAGCGGATTTGCCGAACAGATCCACCAGGCCGAAGCGGACGGCGATTTCGAGCCGGGGACCGCGGGGCCGCATGTCCGTTCCTTCCTGCGCGCGGGCGTCGACACGACGATCGCGGCCATTGGACATACGTTGCACCAACTTGCCCGCAATCCGGCTGCCTGGTCTCTCGCCCGGCAGGACCCGGCCGTCATGAAGGTCGCCTTCGAGGAAGGCATGCGTATCGACACGCCCTCTCAGGTGCATTTCCGCCTGATCGTCGAAGATACGGAACTCTCCGGGATGCTGCTGAAGAAGGAGCGCAAGATCATGGCCTTCCCGAATTCCGCCAATACCGATCCGCGGCGATGGAACGATCCCTACAAGTTCGACCTCGAGCGCAAGGTAACGGGCCAGCATACCGCGTTCGGCTACGGGCCGCATGTCTGCGCCGGACAGATGATCGCCCGAATGGAAGCCGAAAGTCTGCTGGGGGCGCTGGCCAGACATGTCGAGCGCCTCGAATTGCTGATCGACAACCCGAAGATCAGGCGCAACAACGTGCTGCACACGCTCGACACATTGCCCTTGCGGCTTGTCGCGGCATGACGCGCATCGGCGCGACTGGGCCCCTCCCGGCCGCGCCATGATCACACGGGTCCCCCGGTGGTGTGCCGCATCAAGGCAGCGTAGTCGATCTGGCCGTCCTCGACTTGAATGTCAAAGCTGGTGAGAAGCCGGCACACCATGACATAGAAGGCGCAGGTCATCCCGAGCTCCAGCGCTGCCTGGTCGCCCGCCAGCGCGCGCACACGGTCCAGCGTGACAGGGTCGGCCGGACCGACGGCCATTTCGCCAGCCATCGCGAGCCCAGTTGCGTCAAGTTCCTCCATGCCCATCGGATCGCCGGTGCGAGCCGCCCTCAACTGCGCCTCGGTCAGTCCGACCGCGCGACCGATCCCTTCGTGATGATAAGTCTCGTAGCGGGCCTCCAACAGGTATCCGATCCGCAGAATCGCGATCTCGCGCAGCTTCGGGTCCAGGCTGCGGGAGATGCGCATGGCATGCTGCATAGCGACCATGCCCGGCAGCGCCCCGGGAAGGGCGGCCACGAGATGAAAAAGGTTGCGAGGCACATCCCGCAAGATTGCTTGCGATGCTGCGTCGAGGCTTGAAATCTCGGTATAAGGTATGCGCGACACGGTATCCCCCACGGCGGCGAAGCCCCAATAAATTCTCTATGTAGAATTTGATTTTACTATATACAATTTACGTTGACAAGATTTTCGCCGCCGTCAATAGTGCACACACGAAGAGGACGCGCCGCTGCGGGCAAACCACGCGGCCCAAGGGAGAGACATGCCGATGCATGACGGCACCACAACTGCGATGCATTTCCAGGGCGATTTCATGTTTTCCGACGTGATACGTCATGGCGCGCGTTTCTCGCCGAGGCACCCCGCCGTCATCTGCGGCAACACCGTTCTGACCTGGAGCGAACTCGAACTCGAGACCCGCAAGGCGGCCAACGCCTTGATGGATGCTGGCATCGTCAAGGGCGACAAGATCGGTCTGCTCCTGCCCAACGGCATTCCCGCCTTTGTCGCCTATTGGGGTGCGGTCCGCATGGGGGCTGCGACCGCCGCGATCAGCCCGCTCAACGCAGGCGATGCGCTGGCCGCGATGCTCAACAATTCGGAATCGAAACTTCTGTTCACCGATCAGGCCGGCTTGGAGCTTCTCAAGCCGAAGATGGCGGAACTGGAAATATTGACGGCCAGCGACATCCTGGTTTTCGGCGCCTCGCAAGGGCTTCGCGATGCCCAAGTCTTCATCAATGCCGGACGGCTGGATGAAGTCGACGTGCCGGTTTCGGGCAATGACACCATCAACATCGTCTATTCCTCCGGCTCCACCGGCACACCCAAAGGGATCGAGGTAAGCCACCTCGCCCGCCATCACTATACATTCGGTATGCCGGTGCATTTCGGAATGGGGCCCTTTTCCGTGGCCCTGGTTTCCACACCCTTCTACACGAACGGCACCTGGGCGATGCTGAGCGCTGCGATGTTTCGCGGCGCGACGCTGGTTCTGATGCCGAAATTCTCCTCGACCGCGTTTCTCGAAGCGGTCCAGCGCTGGCGCTGCACCCACTCCTTCATGGTGCCTACCCAGCTCTCGCGCATCATCGCGGACCCGAATCTGGCGAGCTACGACACCTCTTCCCTGAAAGTGATCGAAAGCGCCGGGCAGAAACTCATGGAAGCGGCGCGCAAGAAGGCGGAAGATGCGCTTCCATACACAGCCATCTGGGAAGTTTATGGTACCTCCGAGGGCTTTGCGACAGTGATCGGCCCCGAGGATCGGGAACGCGGCAAGACCGAATCCGTCGGCCGTCCGATGATGCTGGACGACATCAGGATCGTTGGTCCGGACGGCGAGGAATTGCCGACCGGCGAGATTGGCGAGATCTGCGCCTACGGGATCGGCCTGATGAAAGGCTATTACCGCGCGCCCGAAAAGACCGCCGAGCAGGTGTGGATAGGCCCGCGCGTCCGCACATTCACCCGGTCCGGCGATCTCGGCTACCTTGATGCCGACGGTTACCTCTATCTCTCGGGCCGCCTCAAGGACATGATCAAATCGGGAGGGCTGAACGTTTTCCCATCCGACATCGAGCAGGTCCTTTCAGGCCATCCCTCGGTGCGCGAGGCCTGTGTGGTCGGCGTTCCGCATGCAGAGTGGGTGGAAACGCCCTTTGCCTATGTGATTCTTGCCGATGGAGCCGCCGAGACCGCCGACGAGCTGACGGCTTGGGTCAACGAACGCGTCGGAAAATTCCAGCGCATCGCGGGCTCCCACATCATGCCGGATTTTCCTCGCGTAGCTTATGGCAAGGTGGACAAACCTGCCCTGCGCAAGCTGTTTTCCACACTCGGCCTCGGCCCATACTAAAATACGGAGTTCCCATGCAGTATCCCGACTACAAGAGCCTGAAACTGGATTGGCCGGCCGAACATGTCCTGCGCATCACCATGTCGCGCGGCAAGGTCAATGCCATGGACTACGATCTGCACCATGACATCGCGCAGATTTGGCGGCTCATCGACCGCGACCCGGATGTCAACTGCGCGATCGTAACCGGCGAAGGCACGTACTTCTCCGCCGGTGGCGACTTTGCCGTCGACGGCAGGATCGCGGGCGATTTCGACTTCATGATCGAGATGATGAAGGACGCGAGGGAAATCGTGGAGAACATGATGACCTGCTCCAAACCGATCATATCGGCGATCAACGGCCCGGCCGCAGGCGGCGGTCTGGCCGTCGCCCTGATGGCCGATATCAGCATCGGGGCAAAATCCGCCAAGCTGGTCGACGCGCATACCCGCCTCGGCGTCGCCGCCGGCGATCATGCCGCGTTGATCTGGCCGCTGATGTGCGGAATGGCGAAGTCGAAGCTCTATCTCTTCACCTGCGATCCGCTTTCGGCCGAAGAGGCCGAGCGCATCGGTCTTCTGTCGATGTGTGTCGATGACGACAAGCTGATGGAGACGGCTGTCGCGCTAGCCGCCCGCCTTGCCATGGGCGCCCCGACGGGCATCCGCTGGACCAAGAATGTGATGAACCAGTGGTACCGGCAGGCGTGGCCGATCTTCGAAGCGTCCGTTGCCTATGAAAATCTCGGCTTCTTTGGGCCGGACCTTCCCGAGGGAATGCAATCCCACGTCGAAAAGCGCGAGCCGAAGTTCAATCCTCGCTCTCCCCTTTAGTCCCGCGCATCAACTGACGCGCATTGCACATAATGAAGGACAGATAAATGTCAGACGAGGTATTGAGAGAAGATTTCGGCAAGGTCAGCCGCCTGACACTGAATCGTCCCGATCGGCTGAATGCGATCAACGATGCATTGCGCGGCGCGTTGGAGGGACATCTGCGCGACATCGCCAGAGACGACGGAATCAGCGTGGTCATCATTCGCGGCGCCGGACGGGCATTCTGCTCGGGTTACGACCTGAAGGCGCTGCCCGGCAATTCGACCGAAAGCTCAGCCTATTATCAAGGCGGCGCGGCAGTGACGGCCGACCGCGAAAGATTGCGGGAAACCGCCGAGCGCCTGATGTGGCTATGGAATTTCCCCAAGCCGACGATCGCGCAGGTGCATGGCTATTGCCTGGGCGGCGGCGGCGAGATGGCGGCAATGTGTGACATCACGATCTGCGCCGACACGGCCAAATTCGGCCATCCGGCCGGGCGGGCCGTGGGCATCCCGGTGACGCTGGCGCTCTGGCCCCTGAAGATGGGGCTGCAGAAAGCCAAGGAATACATGTTTACCGGGGATTTCATTCCCGGCCCCGAGGCTCGGGAGCTTGGCCTCGCCAACCGGTGTGTGCCCCAGGACCGCCTCGATGAGGAAGTCATGGACTATGCCCAGCGCGTTGCAATGGTACCGCTGCCGGCGCTCTCCATCCACAAGCACGTCGCCAACCGATGGTTCGAGGTGCTTGGTGTGCGCACGATGATGGCCGAAGGCGTTGAGTTCGATGTGCTCTTCCACCAGACGTCGGCCGCGACCGATTTTGCCAAACTCGTCCAGGTCGAAGGACTGCAGAAAGCGCTGGACCTCAGGGACGGACCCTTCCGGCGCCCGAAGTTGGAGCCTCAGCCGCAAGAGGACGTCAGCAATGCCTGAGAACGCCACAAGAAGTGACGTCTTGGTCGTTGGAGCCGGTTTTGCGGGACTCTACGCCATTTACAAGCTCCGCAAGGATGGACACAACGTTCTCGCGCTGGAAGCCGGAGATGGCGTCGGCGGGGTCTGGTACTGGAACTGTTATCCGGGTGCGCGTTGCGACATCGAGAGCCTGCAATATTCCTACACTTTCGATCCGGAACTGGTGAAGGAATGGGACTGGACCGAGCGTTACGCCCAGCAGCCCGAGATCCTCTCCTATGCCCGGCATGTGGCCAGGCGCCACGATCTGGAACGGCATATCCGCTTCAACACCCGTGTCTCTTCCGCCCGGTTCGACGCGGGCGCGAACGAATGGCATGTCGTCACTGTGCAAGATGAGCTCTTCGCCTGCCGCTATCTGGTCATGGCAACCGGCTGCCTGTCGGAAGGCCAGGTGCCCGATCTTCCCGGGCTTCACGACTTCAAGGGACCCATTTATCACACCGGCGCCTGGCCCAGAGGCAAGGTCGATCTCAATGGCAAGCGCGTCGCGATCATTGGAACCGGATCGTCCGGGATCCAGACAATTTCGACGGTAGCAAAGGAAGACGTGCAACTGACTGTCTTCCAGCGCACGCCGAACTTCAGCGTGCCAATGCGCAACCGCCCGATGACGCAGGACGTGCTGAGCGACTGGCGCGCGAAACATCAGGCCCACGTGCGAGACCTCTACGCCTCCAAGTCCGGCCAGCTCTTCGACATTAACGCAGTCCCTGCCGCCGAAATGACAGCAGAACAGCGCAAAGCGGCACTCGAAGAGCGCTGGGCCTTTGGAGGCCCGTCCTTCACGCGCACGTTCACCGATCTTTTGACCGACGAGACTGCCAATTCGTACGCTGCCGATTTCGCCCGCGACAAGATCCGAGAAATCGTCAAGGACCCGCAGACGGCTGCAGACCTTTGCCCCACTGACCACCCGCTTGGAACCAAGCGTATCTGCGTGGATCTGGAATATTTCCAGACCTATAATCGACCCAATGTGAAGCTGGTCAACCTGAGGCGCGAACCGCTCGAACGCATCGCAGAAAATGCAGTGGTCACGACAGCCGGCAGCTATCCGGCCGACGTCCTGATCCTCGCCACAGGTTACGACGCGGTGACCGGCGCACTGCTGAAAATCGATATTCGAGGCCTTGGCGGCGACAGCCTTCACGATGCCTGGCAGGAAGGCCCGCGGACCTATCTCGGACTCATGTCGGCGGGCTTCCCCAATCTGTTTATGATCACGGGACCGGGCAGCCCGTCGATCGCGGTCAACGTGATCCTGGCGATCGAGCAACATGTCGATTGGGTTGCGCGCTGCCTCCGCGACCTCAAGGCCTGCGGTGCAACCCGCATCGAGGCAGAGAAGACAGCACAGGACAAATGGGTGGAGGCGGTCCGCGAAGAAGCAGACAAAACACTGTTTCCGAAGGCAAACTCCTTTTATGTCGGGGCCAATATCCCCGGTAAGCCGCGCGTCTTCCTGCTTTATCTCGGCGGCCTCGCGGCCTATGGCGAAATCTGTACCCGGGTTCGCGACAACGGCTATCGTGGCTTCGTGATCGAAAACGTGGCCGCGCGCAAAGAGGCGGCCGCAGCATCATGAGCCTGCCGGCGATCCACAACGAAGCCAGGGCAGCCCAGATCGATCTCGTTCGCGCCTGGGCCGTTGAGGTCGGCGTGCCACCGTGGGTCGAACAGACCCGGGAGGAGCAACACCGCTTTTTCGGCCTGTCGCAGGGTCTGAAGATGACCGGACCGGCTGCAGAAATGGCGTCGGTTCGCACCATGGAAATCGCCACGAGGCGCGGTCCCCGTTCCGTCCGGCTTTACCAGTCGAAGTCTGCGATTCAGGATACGTTGCTGATTTACGTGCACGGTGGCGGTTACGTTCTCGGCAACCTTGACGCGGTAGATTCGGAAGTACGGCGCATTGCCGATAGCACCGGGCTTCCGATCGTGTCGATCAGCTACCGCCTCGCGCCGGAACACCCTTTTCCCGCCGGCATCGATGACGTCGAGGATATCCTTGTGCAAATTGCCGATGGAGCGCTGGGGTTTAGGACGCGGCGCATTGGGATGCTGGGTGTCAGCGCGGGGGCCGGTATCGCTACGGCTGCCCTGCGCCGCCGTCTTCTTGCCGGCCACCGCGACATATCGATGATCGCGCTTTTCAGCCCGTGGCTCGATGCGACCCTCTCGAACCCGTCGGTAGAACTCTACGGGACCGGCTATTTTCAGGAGTCGGCGCAACTCTTCAGCTTTCGCCAATCCTATGTGCCGCAAGGAACCGATCACGCTCATCCAGAACTCTCACCCGCCCGGGCGCCGCTCCCGGACAGCTGGCCGGCGACGATCATTCTCGCGGCCGAACTCGATCCTCTCGCCGACGACTCCGCCTTGATGTCGCGCCGGGTGTCGGAGGGCGGCGCGCCCTGCGAAACGCGGTTTGCCAAGGGCATGTTGCACGGCTTTCACACCTGGTGGCAGCGCATTCCCGCCGCCAAGGCCGACATCGACTGGGCCGACGAAAGGCTTCGCAAATGGGCGCACGGTGGCGCATGAGCGATACGGTCGCCATGAACCGCTTCCGGCTTGCCGTGCCGGACGGGACCTTGGACGACCTGCACAACCGCCTGCGCCGTACGCGCTGGCCGCAGACCTATCGATCAAAGCCCTGGGCAGAGGGAACGGAAGAAGGCTATCTGCGCGATCTTTGCGCCTATTGGGCGAACGGTTACGATTGGCGCGCCCGGGAGGCGGAAATCAACCGCCTGCCGCAATTCGTGACCAAGTTGGGCGGGCGCGATCTGCACTTCGTCCATGTTAAAAGCCCGCATCCCGGAGCCGCGCCACTCCTCATCACCCATGGCTGGCCCGGCTCCTTTCTGGAGATGCGCGATCTGGTACCTTTGCTCACCGATCCCGCCGACCCCCAAGATGCATTTAACGTCGTGGTGCCCTCGATCCCCGGCTACGGTCTCTCCGAAGCACCCGCCGCGCCGGGCACAAGCCCGGAGGCGATCGGCTCGATCTTCGTGAGCATGATGGAGCGGCTAGGCTATTCCAGGTTCTTCGCGCAGGGTGGCGACTTTGGTGCGACGATCAGTTGCTGGATCGCGAGGCGTCATGCCGACAGGCTGACCGGTCTGCACCTCAATCTTCTGCCGGGTACATTGCGCCCCTCGCGAGACGATATCGACCGTCAGCCGTTGACGACGGCCGAACAGCGATTTGTCGCCGCCAGCGCGCAATTCGCAGAAGACGGTTCGGGCTACATGCACATGCATCGCACGAGACCACAGACGCTCGCCTATGGACTCACGGACTCGCCCGTGGCCCTTGCCTCCTGGATCATCGAAAAATTTTTTGCCTGGAGCGACTGCAACGGAAATCTTGAGCAGGTCATTCCCAGGAATCTGCTGCTCGACAACCTAACACTCTATTGGGTGACCAACACCATTGCTTCCTCGCTGCGACTCTACCGAGAGCATGCCCTGGCGCCGCTCCTGCTCAATCAGGGCGAGAAGATCACAACGCCAACGGGCTATGCCGTGTTCCCGCGTGAAATCAGTCTGCCGCCGCGGGAAATGCTGCAGAGGTCCTTTTCGGATCTGCGCCGCTACACCGAAATGCCGCGAGGCGGCCATTTCGCCGCCATGGAACAGCCGAATGCGTTGGCCGCCGAGATCAAGGCCTTCTTTCGACCGCTACGCGCCGCACTTTTGTAGACAAAAAACCGCCTGAGCGCGGAGAAAGGGTGAATTGCATGATCCCCAGGGTACTTGAAGGGCACCTTGCCCTGGTAACCGGCGCGGCGCAGGGCAACGGGCTGGGTATCGCCCGTGGCCTCGGCCAGGCTGGAGCCTCGGTGTTCCTGACCGACGTGCAGGCCGAGAGGGTTCTGGAGAGCGCAGCGATGCTCCGCGATGAGGGGATCGAGGCCGAGGGACACCACCTTGACGTTACCGACCCGGGGGAAGCGACTGAACTTGCAGCAACGCTTGGCGCAAGAGGCAAGAAGATTTCGATACTCGTCAACAATGCTGGCGTCCTCTTTCGCACCGGGCTTGGCGATGCCGACGGACCGGAGGTCTGGCGCAAGACGCTCGATATCAACCTGACTGGTGCCTTTAATGTCAGCTATGCATTTCTACCCGCTCTGAAAGAAACGAAAGGCGCCATTCTCAACATATGTTCGATCACCTCGTTCCTCGGTCATCGCAACGGTGCCTATGCCGCCTCGAAGGGAGGATTAAAGCAACTGACCCAGTCTCAGGCCTTCGAGTTCGCAGAATTCGGCATCCGGGCCAATGCCATCGCCCCAGGGATCATTGACACCGATATCAATTCCGACCTGCGCTCCAATCCGGCTGCACTGAAAAGATGGATGCCACGGCTACCCATGGGCCGGACCGGACGCCCGGACGAACTGGCGGGGGCAGCAGTCTTTCTTTGCTCGGACATGGCCGCCTATATCACGGGCGTGACACTGCCGGTCGACGGCGGCCTCCTCGCGGTCTGAGGAGCAGAATATTTCCGAAACGACGCGTAAGGAGCTGATCAACCATGGCGACACGGCGCTTGCCGTCACGTTTTTCAATGGGCGCAGGACGAGCGACATGTTCAGCGCGCCATCACATTATCAGCAGGCCCTTTCCGAGCGCCCCGACGACCTTCGCCAGAAGGGCGATCAGGACATCCTTGTCCTTGCCGACAATTTCGTCGAGACGGCGGTCATGTTCCCGCGCGAATGCATGAAGGCGCGAATGCATCTTGCGCCCCTCGTCCGTAAGGCGAACGCTGTAGCTGCGCTGATCGTCGGGATTCTGTCGTCTTTCGATCAGGCCGCGAACGGCAAGCCCCTTCAGTGTCGAGGTCAGTGTCGATCGATCGCGACCGCATACCTTGCTCAGGTCCGAGGGAGTCAAGCCGTCATATTCGGAGAGAATCGTGAGGATGGAATACCAGCCCGGTTTCAGGTCGGTTTTTTCAAGCGATGCGTTGAATGCCTGAAATGACGCTTCCTGGGCCACACGAAGGTGATAGCCTATGACATCCTTGAATGCCGCCGGAATGAGAATGTCGCCCTCATTCTGGCCGGGCACCTCCCCGATGGACTTGGCGGATACTTTCACGATGGCTCTCCGAATTGACCTCAGAACGGATAGTGCTGCTGCGGATCTTCGATCGTAATCCACCGCAAGTCTGTGAATTCAGCAATCGCGGCCCGCCCTCCGAAACGACCATAACCAGATGCCTCAAGACCGCCAAACGGCATCTGTGCTTCATCGTGAACTGTCGGACCATTGACATGGCAAATCCCGCATTCGATTCTGGAGGCAACGACCATCGCGCGCTCCACATTGCGGCTGAAGACCGCCGATGACAGACCGTATTCCGTATCGTTGGTGACGCGGATTGCCTCTTCGTCGCCGTTGACACGCATCACGTTTTTGGCCGGACCGAAGGATTCTTCGGAATAGATGTGCATGTCAGGCGTAACGTGATCGAGAAGCGTTGCTTCCATGATCGGACCATTACGTTTGCCGCCCGCAACCAGGGCTGCATCCTTTGCAACCGCGTCATCAACCAATTCCTGAACACGTTCGGCGGCTTCAGGCGTCACCAGCGGACCAAGGACGACATTTCCGCGCGGATCTCCGGCCGGCAGCATCTTTGCCTTGGCCGCGAGTTTCTCCACGAAAGCGTCGGCAATCCTTGCGTCAACGATGATCCGCTCGGTCGACATGCAGATTTGACCCTGGTTCATGTAAGCGCCGAATGCGGCTGCATTCACAGCAGCGTCGATGTCGGCGTCATCGAGAACGACGAATGGTGCCTTGCCGCCAAGCTCCAGCAGAACCGGCTTGAGCTGCTCGGCCGCAAGCTTAGCGATGATCTTGCCGACGCGGCTTGAGCCGGTGAGATTGATGCGCTTGACGGCCGGATGGGCCACCAGTGCCTCAACGATCCTGGCGGCATCCGCTGGCGCATTTGTAACCACATTGACAACCCCTTGGGGATGCCGGCTTCTCGCAGGACATGGCCAATGAGACGACGCTTGCCGGGACACATTTCAGACGCCTTGAGGATGACCGTGTTGCCGCAGGCGAGCGATCGCACGCGTACAAAAGATGACGGGTGCGTTCCAAAGTGCGATGCCAACACAACCGCCTGCCGCCTGGCGCACCCCCATCGCGAGCGTTCCCGGCTTGTCGGATGGAATGATTTCGCCCGCGATTTGCGTCGTCATAGCAGCTGCCTCGCGCAGGACATTGGCTGCAAACATCGTATTGAAGCTTCCCCAGGGGGCCGTCGCACCAGTCTCCGCCGTCATGAGGCGGGTGAATTCGCCGGCTTTGGAGTCCATGATGTCGGCGGCCTTCAGGAGCGGCTTGCGGCGCTCACCGGGACCCGTCGCCGACCACAGCGGGAATGCTGCTGCGGCTGCGGCGGCCGCTGCGTTTGCATCTGCAGGCTGACCGGCAGCAGCCTTGGTTGCGACTGCGCCGGTCACAAGATCCAGGCGCTCGTAAGTTCCGCCCGCCAGTGCGGCGCGGTCTTCGTTGTCGATCAAAAGCTGAATGTTATCCATTGTTACCCTCCTCCGTTCCTTTGGCACCCATTCCGGTCTGCCCAGACGTCCAAGAAAGATGCGCCACGGTATCCGCAGGTTTATTCAGCACCAACGCCTGTGGGCACGGAGCATATCCGTCCTCCCCCAACCCGGCAAGAAAGTTTGATATCAAAATATTTGATGACAAACTACCTGGTTATTGGTATCAATCACGGCTTACGCATCGGCGTTTGCCGGCGCCGCGACTGAGAGCGGCGGTGCAAAAACCTACCACGGTAGCGGCGGGATAGTCCCGCTTCGGGCGGCGTAAAAGTCGGCCACCTATTTACCTTCTGCGACG
>NZ_JBEPMB010000015.1:0-46927 GCF_040545545.1 Limnomicrobium aquaticum | reverse complement strand
CTGCCGAGGTCTTCCGAGCCAATGTTATCGGACATGGCTACCGAACCGAGAAACTGTCACGCCGACCAAAGTCGCACTTGGGCTAGCGCGTCCAGTTTGCGGAAATATGGCAAGGGACATCAGGTAAATCAAAATGCTGTCCATGTTGGGCCAAAAATGCAAGGAGTGCATTTGGCGGCCGACCTCCTGAACCGATGCCGATCCCCCCAACGGTAAAGAACTCACAATCCTATTTCTTGCCTAACCTCCAGGTACCGGTCCACGAAGTGGACATTCCACCGCGAACAATGTGATCCATGCGGTCTTCCAAAAGTTGAACAGACCCTTTGAATTGGGAATGTGTTTTGAGCTTCTGCAAGGCACTTTTCGCGGTCTGAAAGTCACCAGCTTGATAATGCGCGAAAGCTTTGTCCCATTCGTTAATGTGAAATAGAAGCTCCGCCCGATGCTCGTCAGAAAGCGAGCTGATTTTTGCCATCGGTTCAAATAGGTCGTCAGGCAGAGAGTAGCCCTCCACCTGAACACGATCTATGCGACGATAAACAAATGCCTGGCCCGTCGCGTCGGCGGTTCGACCGCCGACACAAATCTGTATACCATAGGACCGTGTCGCCCCCTCCAGGCGGGCTGCAAGATTGACAGCGTCTCCGATGACCGTGTAGCTCCGCCGCAAGGTCGAGCCCATGTTTCCCACGACGACAGGACCGGTGTTGATGCCGATGCGGATGCTAACACAGGGTAGTCCGTCTTCGGCGAGCGACTGGTTGATGGCAGCGACTGTTTCCTGCATTCGCATCGCTGCCGTCACCGCCTGCAAAGCATGATGCTCCACGACGATCGGCGCACCCCAAAACGCCATGATGCAATCACCGATATATTTATCGATGGTTCCACCAGTCTCGTGAATGATATCCGAGAGCGGATTCAGAACTCTCCGCAGCAGCGCCGCGACCTGGTCTGGCGACAGGTCACGCGCCAACGAGACAAATCCTGCGATGTCGACGAAGAGGATTGTGAGCTCCATTTGCTTCGGAGCCATCAAATCTGCTGACCTCAAATTCACCAGTTCGCTCACCACCTCCCTTGGGACATATTCGCGGAACATGCCGACAATTTCGTTGCGATGGCGCATGGATTCCAGCCACCGCAAGGCGATCAGCCCGATGGCGAGAGTGAGGATAGCCGTGAGGCCGGGAGCGATCTGGATGACCCAATGGAGCCTCACCCATAGCACCGCATTTGCAGCGGCTAGCAGGACGACGATCAGCGCGGTTGCGACAAAACCTCCCAAAGGGGGCAGGATGAAAAGAGCGGCGTAGGTCAGAGCCATGCCGAGTCCGGCCATTGCAAGCTCGATCAGCAATGCGGTGCCGGGCCTTCGAAGCAACGTTTCATCCAGCATCGCCGAAATCGCATTCGCATGCACCTCGACGCCGGGATACGCCGGATCGACTGGTGTGGCCCGAAGATCGAACAGGCCCGGTACGGTTGTGCCAATCAATACGATCTTGTTTTGCAGCCTTTCCGGCGCAACACGCCTGGCCAGAACATCCGCCGCCGAGATGTAGTCAAAGCTCCCGCGGCCTCCACGAAAGGGCACGTTGATCATCAGTTCGTCGTCAACGGGAATAATCGCGTTCTGGTCTAATGACCGGATGCGGATCCCGGCCGCGGGCATGCCGGCCGCTGCCTCCAGGGCATAGCCTGTGCCGCCAATGGCAACGCGTGTCATTTCTAGTGAAAGCGACGGATAAAGCTGCCCGTCGTATTCCGCGAGTGCCGGGACCCTTCTGATCACACCATCGGGATCCATCCATGGGTTGAAATGCCCCTGGGGCTGCGCATCGCCCACAATTGCCGCCGTGTTGGCGGTGTAGTCCGACCAATGAGAGTAGCCGGAGTTCAAGCCATCGAGAGCTTGGATCGACATAGCCGCGTGCGGCAGAATACCGGAACGCATCTGTGCACCAACCCCGCCCCGCCCTTCGGCCAAAGACGAAAAATAGTATCCCAGAACAACGGGTTGTCCCTGAACGGCTGCGCGGAAGGCGCCATCGGCCTCTGCGCTCTCGGGTTCCGCCATCACGATATCCAGACCGATGGTATTGACGTGATAATTCGAGAGCAGACCCGTGATCAGTCCTGCCATCGTCCGGCGGGACCACGGCCAGCGGCCTAACTCGGCCAGACTTCGCTCGTCGATGTCAACGATAACGACAGAATCGTTTTCACGCTTCGGCGGGAACGCCTGTATGCGCATATCGTAGGCCCAGCCTTCCAGCCGCTCGACCAGGCCAATGGGCACCCAACGTCCCATATGAAGGACTGCGAAAGTCACGATGAAAATGACCAGGATCGGCGCACGCCACCGGCCGGCAACTTGTCGCATCAAGGCCCTCCCGCCCGCGCTTTGCGGCGACATTCTCAGCGCTCGAATGGCGCCTTGCGTCCGACGCTGTGCTCTGCTGCGATCAGTTCGGCATCAGAGTGGTTCATGAGCTTGGCCACGACACGGAGTTCGGGGCCCTTAGCGCCGACGGAAATCGTCTCGGCCTTGTCATGATAACTGCTGACAGTCTCGGAACGGACCTGCGGCACAGAATTTGCCTTGAATTCGAATGATCCGTAGCAATAGCAGACATAGGTCGACCGCCTTTTCGAAACCATGTAAAATCCGGTGCCCCGGATTCCGATTGTCGCGGTCGAGCCGACAACAGTTCGCCCGCTCCCCTTCGAGAAGACCGAAAGCAAGGCCCCAATGGGGACATTCGCAGACTGAACCGCACCGGTTGGGCTTTCAAACGTCACCTTGGCGCCCGACCCTTCCTCTCCGCGAAGAATAAAAGCGTCATCCTTGACGGCGAACGCCACCTCGGAGCCCGCGGGCACCTCAACCGTGGAATTTGCCGTGACGATCGTGCCCTGTGTTGCCGGAACACCATCGACTTTTGCCTGACCACGGAGCTTCAGTCCGGCAGCGTAGGCGTCACCCAGGCCGAAACCGGATGCGGCCAGGCCCGCAATCGAGGTAGCCAGAAATTGTCTGCGATTGAAATTGCTGCAGAGGCATGGCGGAGAAATGATCGGCATTTGAAAAATCCTTCGATGAAACGTGCCTCCAGCATCACCGCAAGCAGCCTCGCATGCCAGACAAAAACATTCAAAAGTCGGTGAGTTTCCGTGTCGCAACACGTGAACCCATCAGGCGAACCGCCAATCAAAGCGGCAAAGCGGCAAAGCGCCCTCTCCATCATATAGCGAACCTGCAATTTGCAGGGGTTTTGGCGCGGATTCTGCTTGTGCCAAATGAGGACTGATTCTATGAATCAGGCAATTGATTTCCGAAATTTCGTATTCTTCATTTTATCCGAGTTTCCCCTGCTTTTGAGGGAAAATCAAGAATTTCATGGTGGTCGCGCGTGCTTTCACGAGCCAAGGAATTACATATGCGCCGGGTCCGCTGGGGCCTGCTTGCAGCATGGGGCGTATTGATGGTCTCGCTGGTCTGGGATCCGCTAACCCCAGCCCTCACCCAACCGGATAATCTGGCGAGCCCGTTTCGGCTGTCTCATTCCATCGTGACCGTCCAGGGGGTGGAGCTTTCCTCCGAGCCCTATCACATGTCGAACCGGATATTCTGGACGATGGTACTCCCCTTCGTACCGGTCGTTCTGATGGTCTTCGGGCACGAATTCTGGAGACGCATCTGTCCGCTTTCCATGGTGAGCCAGATCCCGCGCATGTTCGGTTTCGAGCGGCGCATCAAACGGCTGAATCGCAGCAGCGGCAGGGTCGAAAAGGTGCTTGCCCTCATGCCCACGCAATCCTGGATGCGTGAACATGCGCTGCTTTTCCAGTTCACCTTTCTCGCGCTCGGCGTGATGTGCCGGTTGCTGTTCTACAATTCGAACCGGACCGCTCTTCTGCTCGCCTTCCTGTTCCTGATCACGTTTGCATTTCTCGTCGGCCTGTTTTACGGCGGCAAGACTTGGTGCAACTATTTCTGTCCGACGGCCGTCATTCAGGGCATATATACCGGGCCAGGCGGCCTGCTGGACTCCAAGGCCCATATCCAGAAGTCGCCTCTGGCACAGTCCGTATGCCGGACGCCCAGGGAGGGAACGGACCAGAGCATCTGTGTCGGCTGCACATCGAACTGTCCGGATGTCGATCTGGAGAACTCCTATTGGAAGTCGGTTGATTCCGACCAGAAGCGTTTCGTTTATTACGGCTTCTTCGGCCTCGTCTTCGCCTTCTACACCTACTACTTTGCCTATTCCGGTGGCTGGTCCTATTACATGACGGGCGCTTGGACGCACGAGAACAACCAGCTCGGCAAACTTCTGAACCCCGGCTTCTATTTCGACGGTTATGCGGTTCCGATTCCTAAGCTTCTTGCCGCACCGCTCTATTTTGTGGTCTCTATCGCGCTGTCCTATCTGCTGTTTCTCGCAATCGAGGCTGCCTATGCCGCCATTGCGGAGGCTCGCGGGCTTTCGATCTCGAAGACACGCCGCCGTCACCACATGCTGACGATCAGCGCCTTTCTGAGCTTCAATCTCTTCTATGTCTTCGCGGGCCGGCCCAACATCTTCCTGATGCCGCCATGGGCGATCAAGCTGATAGACATGACCATCGTGTTCGTGTCGGTGACGTGGATGATCCGTTCGCTGGCCAGAGATCCGGATCGCTACAGGCGCGAAAACCTCGGCACTACGTTGCGCGAGCAGCTGGTCCGGATGGGGTTCCGCTTCGAGGACGTGCTGGAAGGACGCAAGATAGAGCAGCTCTCCGCAGACGAGATCTATGTGCTTGCCCGCACCCTGCCCAATCTCACCCAGACGCAGAAGCGAGAGGCCTATCGCAGCATTGTGTCCGACGCCATCGAGACGGGCCAGACACGGTCTGCCGACAGTCTGAAGACGCTGAGCGAAGTGCGTTCGCATCTCGGGCTCACGGACGCGGATCACGAGGCTATCGTCGCAGCCCTGGGCGTCGCCGATCCGTCGATCCTCAATTCCGACATGGCCCAGTCGGCTGAAACCAAGATCCGTCGCGACAACTATCGCCAGTTTCTGGTCGACCTGATCCAGCGCGGACTGTCTGCGGGGATCGCGCCGGCGCAGTATCTTGCAAGCCCTGCAGCGATCGATGCGTTCCAGCCGGTCAAGGCAATGTTCAACATTTCCGACGAAGAGCATTTGCGCATCGCAGCTGGGCTGACCGAAGACGACAGCCATTTCATCGACAACGCACGCGCAATTCTTGCCAGGATCGAACGCGTCGAAATCGACCGCTTCTCTCTGTCAGCGAGTGAAGCCGCGGAATCCGCTCTCTTGCGCCACGCTCTGATGCTCAAGCAGAAAAGCCTGGTGCGTGAACTCTTCCTGTGGCTTGCCTCGGTCCGTGACGATACGGTCGTGCTTGGCATCGGACGAACGCTTCGGGCGCTGATCGGACGAAAAGCGGCACAGGCGATTGATGAGGGGATCGGCCTCATTCCGGATCATCTGCATTCCGCTTTCCTGTCCCGGACAACAGAGACGGCTGGGAGAACATATTTCGACGTCATTGGGGGCGTTCGCCCTCTCGAAGATGTGTTGCGCGACCTGTCCCATGATCCAGATCCGTTCATTGCGGGGCTCGCAATCTCGGCACTCTATGGCATTCACGCTGGCCGGCCGGAGCTCTGGGAGGTGCTCGTCAATCTGCCGCCGCTGATCGTGGATCTGAAGCATCACGCCGAGCGTGGGACCGTCTCGGCCCGTCTCCAGATCATCTCCGAACTCGTCAGGGTGGACGTGTTCTCGCAACTTGACCTTTCGGCTCTGGCCCGCATTGCGGATGCCGCTGCGATCAAGACCTTCAGGCGGGGCGATCTCATCTGCCGCCATGGCGATGCACCCGACGACATGTTCGTTCTGGTCGACGGCGAGACTGTCGCCTTCGTCAACAGCGCTGACGGCAGGCTGGTGCTCGGGGGCGGAAAGAAGGGTGCGGTGTTCGGAGAACTGGGTGTCATCACCGGCCGGCCGCGCTCCGCATCGATCGAGGTCGCAAGCGCAGAGGCGATTGCAATATCTATCCCCAGGGACGTCATCGACGATCTGCTGCAACGCGACCTTGGAGCGACCTTTGGCGTTCTCAAGGTCGTTTCCGGCTATCTGCAGGACACGATCGCATCGGCGGGCCGCGCAGTCGCGCGTTCGATGCCCGCAACGGCTCCAGCCGAGTAAGAGGTTGCCATGATTGCTCGTATTACCGAAAAATCCAGGGTTCTAGTCGAGTTGCCGCTGCTCATCTTCGTGCGCATTGCCGATGGCGACGGCGCGATGACGGCGCATGAAATGGAGCGTTTCGAGGAACTGATCGCCAACCCCTCCTGGTGCTCGTCGCCGTTACTTCAGCGATCGCTGATCCACACGCGCGAAGAAAAGCCGGCCTTCTGGAAGCGCTATGCCAAAGGCGACATCCGCGTCGGCGTCGACGCCGTGGAAGCGTCTATCGACACGGTTCTGACATCCATTTCTTCGGAAGAAAGAGTGCAGATCGAAGCCGACCTCGCAAAGTTCTGCGCGGAACTTCTGGCTGTGGCAAAAGCCTCGGCCGGTCTGTTCCGCCGCGATACCGCAGCGGCGAGCGAATTTGACGCTGTGACCGCGTTGATCCGTCGGCCATCGGCTCGGTCCGGTGGCGCCGCGACGTCTCAGGAGACGACTGCAGCAAGAGGCGCGGCGTCCTTGCCGATCGCGTTTAGCGCAGACCTCCTGACGGCCGAGGTATCGCCGGACTATGTCTGGCAGCGTGGAAAGATAAGACTCACCTGCGTCGATGTCGTCGACGAGACCCATGACGTCAGAACCTTCCATTTTGTTTCCGATCCGGGACGCCTTTTTCGCTTCCTGCCCGGGCAGTTCATCACCTTCGAATTGCCGATCGACGGCAAGATCGTGCGCCGGTCCTACACCATTTCGGCCACACCCTCTCGGCCGCATGTCTTGTCGGTGACGATCAAGCGCATCCCTGACGGGCTGGTTTCTAACTGGATGCATGAAAACATGACGCCCGGAACCCAGGTCTTCGGCGAAGGTCCGTTCGGCAAGTTCACCTGTGTCGGCGAAGCGCCGGGCCCCTATCTGTTCGTCTCTGGCGGTAGTGGCGTCACGCCCGTCATGTCCATGGCGCGCTGGCTCTGCGACACCGCGAGCGGGGCGGATATCCACTTCGTCCATTTCGCCCGCTCACCCGACGACCTCATTTATGCGGCAGAACTGGACTATCTTTCGCGGCGGCACCGCAATTTCAAGACCACGTTCGTTGTCAGCCGCCCGGGAGAGGCGTGGAGCGGCCCAACGGGTCACATTTCCCACGAACTCCTGCCCGAGATCGTGCCCGACCTCCATGCGCGACACGTGTATCTGTGCGGTCCCGTGCCATTCATGGTCGCCGCAAAGGAGGCGCTGGAGAAGCTCGACTACAACATGGATAATTTCCGCCAGGAAAGCTTCGGCGGCGCGCCCTCTTCGGCCAAGCCTGCCCAGGCAAGCGGAGTAATGGCCAGGATCGTTTTTTCTGGCGCGGGTTCTGAAATCGATTGCGCAACCTCCGACACGGTTCTCGACATCGCGCTCAAGGCCGGCGTGGACATTGCCTATTCCTGTCGCGCCGGCCAATGCGGCTCATGCAAGGTCCCGATGTCGGAAGGCAAAGTCGATCACGACTGCTCAGACGGTCTGGGGTCGGACGACGCCGAAGCTGGATTTATTCTGGCATGCCAGGCTCGACCCATCGGCCGAGTGGTCATCGCGGTGTAACCACCACGGGCTTCCAGGGTCAAAGCTCAGTCAGGATAGGTGTTCTGTTGATCGTGGTGGGATTGAATAGCGCTGAACAAGCGCAACGCAAGGCCGAGGGCCTTGTCGAGCACTGTTCATAATCAGGCGGCCCACCATATTCAACCCTTCGGGCACCGGCATAACCAAATGCGTAGGACGCGAGCAGTGTGAACTCTGGAACAAGCGACTGCTCACTTGTTCTGACGGGCCGGGAGCCTTCAACTACCGAAAATCCCACCTCTTCACCCTGATCTCATCCAGATGCAGATCGGTATCCCGCATGATGCGCGGCTTCGGCATTCCCCGCGGCTATAGTGCCGGGGACCCGTTGTGGAATTCATCGCCCCTTCCGTGCGGCAGCGGGAATTTGCCGCCGCAAGACGAAAACTGATTTCGACGCGGAACTCGGAACCGGCGTCCTTTTGGCGATTGATCATGGCGACGAATCCGCAAGTTCAAGAGCGATGCCTTCGAGGTAATTCACAATGCGGTCGAAGGCATATATGCGGCAGGATAGCAGCATCTGGGGCAAACCTGGATTTTGGCCTTATTCATTGGAGGGTCGGCAACGTCTTGCCGCCCAAAGCAAGATCTTGCCTCAATTTGTGAAAATTCTCAAAATCGAGCTTAACCACTCTCACAAAATTCATTTTATCACAGTACTTTGCTATTCCAAATGCGTCATTCTCCCGTGCTGCCACGCCGCCTGCATTATCACGATCGACCCACGGAGGGGTCTGTCTGTTTTGGGAGGAAATCACGAAGTCTTTGACGTGCCACCTTTTCGTGGCCGCTGACGGGATCATTGCCGCAGCATCCGCGCACGCCGGCGGAGCCTCGGATGTGGCGGGCTGCGCCCTGTTCCCGGCCTCCGAACTCTCCGCCTATTGCACGGGGACGGAAGTCGATATGAACGGTGGTTCGCACATTCACTGAGGCGTTTGGCGACGGCAACCGGAAACGGTTTCCGTCACCCGCCACGGGAAGGGCCGGCGGCGATATCGGGCCGGTCAGGCGATCCAGGGCCTTTCGCCGGTCCGCGCCATCCAGGCATTGCGCTCGGCCCGCACCCAGTCGAGAAAGATCTTGACCTTCCTGTGCCGCAGATGATCGCGCGGGCAGACGATCCATTGCGTGGTCAGCGCAATGCGATGCGGGTTGGCGACGGGACAGATGAGCCGCCCCTCGGAGAGTTCCTTCCACATCATCAGCTCGCTTTCGAGCGCGATACCGATGCCGTCGCAGGCAGCGTCGATCGCCATGTGGCTGCGGTCGAACAGGACGCGCCGGCAGCGGAAATCATGCGCGACACCGGCTTCCTTGAGCCAGCGCGGCCATTGCGCCTGCGACTTCACCGAATGAATGAGGCGGTGGTTCGTCACGTCCCCGGGCTGGAGACTGCCGATGCCCGCAAACTGCGGCGAGCACACGGGAATGAAGGTCTCCTCCGCAAGTCCCTCGACGAAAAGTCCCGGCCAGCGCCCGTCGCCGTGGCGGATTTCCACATCGACAAGTTCGCGGTTGAAATCGGTCGGCTCGTTGGTTCCGTCAACGCGCAGCTCGATTTCCGGATGCGCGTCGAGAAAGGATTTCAGCCTTGGCAGAAGCCACTTGTTGGACAGCGTCGGCGTGGCGCGGATATTGAGCGTCGTCACCGTGCGGTGGCCGCGGATCGTGTTGGTCGCATCCGAAATCCGCTCGATCTCGTCGGCGATCATCTCGAAATAGCGCTCGCCGGCTTCGGTGAGCACAATACCGCGCCCCATCTTGTTCATCAGCGTGACGCCCAGCTGCAGCTCCAGCGACTGGATTTGCTGCGTGACGGCAGACGGCGTTACGCTCAGTTCATCGGCGGCTTTTGATATGCTGCCCGAGCGGGCAGCGGCATGAAAGACAAGGATACTTCGGATCGGCAACTGCAAGATGTAGTCCTCCCACCTTGATAAAAGCCTTTTGGAAGTGCTCCGTCTATTTAGCAGACCTAAACGAAATCACAGTAGTTCTAAATTGCTTCTAAGCAATCGCTTTCTTACGCTCCCTTAACCTTTCGGGCCTACGCGGTCCGGAATGGCGGAAGGCTGCCCTCTCGTGGAGGAGACGGCACCTTGGAGGAATAACATGAAGCGGGGCAGCATTTCGCTCACCGGCGCTTCTTACGGGAGGATATCATCATGACATTGAACACCACCACGATTCTGCTCGCCGCATCGGCTGCTTCGCTGATCGCCGCCGGCACCACCTTTGCTGCCGAACAATGCTCTGCCTATCCGAAGGCCAAGCTGGAGAAGGTCGAGTCCGCCGATCTGGAAAAGACCTTCGGTGCCGTGCCGAAGCCGGCCAAGGAATTGCGCTTCGCCTATGTGACGAAGACGCTGATCAACGAATTCTGGCAGGATGTCGCCGCCGGCGTGAAGAACGAGGCCGGCAAATACAATATCAAGGTCGACGTGCAGGCCGCCAAGGACGAGTCCTCGATGATCGAGCAGCTCAACCTGGCGCAGACCATGCTGTCGCAGAAGCCGGACGCGCTGCTTCTGTCGCCGCAGTCCGACTCCAACCTTGCCCCCGTGATCAAGGCGGCGCGCGCCGCCAATATCCCGACGATCATCATTGACGATGCGAAGACAGACGGTGCCAGCAGCTATATCGGCACCGACCAGGTCGCCATCGGCGGCAAGGCGGCCGACTATCTCGGCGAGCGTTTCAAGGATGGCGGCAAGGTCGCCCAGATCGAAGGTGCCGCCGGTTCGCCGAATGCGCGCGCCCGCATCAAGGGCTTCGAAGACGGCCTGAAGAAATATCCGAAGCTGAAGCTCGTCGCCTCGCAGCCGGGCAACTGGGACCGCCTCGTGGCGCTCAACGCCACCAGCAACATCCTGCGCCAGAACCCGGACCTCGTCGGCGTCTATGCCAACAATGACGGCATGGCGCTCGGCGTCGTCGAAGCGGTGCGCAAGGGCAGCTCGCTCGACAAGGTCGCCGTCGTCGGTACCGACGGCATCCGCGAAGCCAAGAAGTCGGTCGGCGCGAAGGAAATGGCGGCCACGGTTGCCGAATTCCCCTTCGAGGAAGGCCAGCTCGGCGTTCAGGTCGCGCTGCGCCTGATCGGTTGCCAGGAAGTGCCGGTCTGGGTCGTCTCGCCGCAGGCCGTCATCACCAGCGACAATGTCGCCAAGTTCCCCGATCCGGTCGCCGCCAAGTAAGGTATTCATCCTGTCAGGCGCGGTCTTGGCCGCGCCTGCACACGACAAGGCTTTGGAGGACGCGATGTCCGCATCTCAACAATCGGCCGCCGCTGAGGCGCGTCATACCGGCACTGCGGCACCGCTGTTGCAGCTTCTGAACATCGAGAAGCGTTACGGCCTCAACCATGTCCTGAAAGGCGTCAACCTGACGCTCGAAGGCGGCTCGGTGCATGGGCTGCTCGGCGAAAACGGTGCGGGCAAGTCCACGCTGATGAAGGTCGTCTTCGGACTCGTGCAGCCGGATTCCGGCACGATCGAGCATGGCCGCCACGGCATGGTCCGCATTGTCGATCCGCGCCACGCCCTCTCGCTCGGCATCGGCCTCGTCAGCCAGGAACTCAATCTCGTCCCACAGCTCGACGTCGCGCAGAACATGTTTCTCGGCGCAACCGGCGCGCTTGGCCTCATTCCGCGCGCCGAACTGCGTCAGCGCGCCGCGCGCATTCTGTCGGAACTCGCACCGCATATCGATGTGACGGCACAGGTCGACCGGCTCGGCATGGCCGACCGCCAGCTCGTCGAAATCGCCCGGACACTCGCCAAGGGTGGCGAGATCATCGCCTTCGACGAGCCGACCTCGAGCCTCACGCCCAACGAGCGCGACAATCTCTTTGCCGTCATTCGCAGCCTGAAGGCCGCCGGCAAGGCCATCATCTACATTTCCCACCGCATGGATGAAATCCGCGCCATCTGTGACACGATCACCATCCTGCGCGACGGCAAGGTCATCCTCTGCGATCAGGTCGCCCGCCACGACGATCAGGCCATCAACGAAATGATCACCGGCCGCCAACTCGGTGCGGTCATGCGCCAGGGCCACAATGCGGTGAGCGCCACCGGACCGGTCATGCTGGAACTGAAGCACGTTTCGACCAAGCGTATCGCCGATATTTCGCTCAGTGTCCGCGCAGGCGAAATTCTCGGCCTTGCCGGCCTTGTCGGCTCCGGCCGCTCGGCCACGCTGCGCGCCATTTTCGGCATCGACCCAGTGACCAGAGGCGAGATCCATGTCGGCGGCGCGCCCGCCCGCATCGGCAACTCCAACGACGCCATCGAATGCGGCATCGCCTACATTCCGGAAGACCGGCGCGGCAAGGCCATCATTCCGATGATGAGCATCGAGGGCAATTTCGGCCTCGCCAACCAGAAGCGCTTTTCCCTCTTCGGTTTCACGAAAGCCGCCGAGCGCAAGGCGGCGATCCGCAACTATGTCAAGGAGATGGGCATCAAGCCCGGCGATATTCGCCTGCCGCTCGGCAATCTCTCGGGCGGCAACCAGCAGAAGGTCGTGATTGCCCGCTGGCTCCAGACGCAGGCGCGTGTGCTGCTGTTCGACGAGCCGACGCGCGGCATCGATGTCGGCGCCAAGGCCGAGATGTACGCACTGCTGCGCGATCTGGCCGCCAAGGGGGCTGCCATCATCGTCGTCTCGTCGGAACTGCCGGAGGTGCTGTTGCTCAGCGACCGCATCGCCACCATGAACAAAGGCCGTGTGTTCTCCATCGAAGCCAATGGCGAAGGCATGACGGAAGAATATCTGCTCGGAAAGATGGCGGGGGAGACACAGAATGTCCAAGAGTGAAACCATGGGAGCGCCCGCAATGACACAGGCAAACAAGCGCGGGGTCTTCAACCTGCTCAAGCAGGGCGAATTTGCCCGCAAGGCGAGCGTGCTCTCCGGCTGCGTTGCCCTCTTCATCGTCTTTTCGGCGCTGACCAGCAGCTTCTACCAGCCGGCCAACCTGCTCGACATCCTGCTGCAATCCTCGATCAATGCGGTGATTGCGGTCGGCATGACGCTGGTCATCATGACCAAGGGCATCGATCTTTCGGTCGGCTCCATCGTCGGCCTGTCCAGCATGGTCGCCGCCGACATGGCCAACCAGGGCGTGGCCGTCGGCATTCTCGCCGGGCTCGGCGTCGGTCTCGTCTGCGGCTTCGTCAACGGCATCCTGATCGCCAAGCTCAAGCTGCCGGACTTCATCGTGACGCTCGGCACGCTCAGCATCTTCCGTGGCGCGGCCCTCATCTACACGAACGGCCAGCCGATCTACGGCCTGCCGGACAGTTTCCGGGATCTCTTTGCCGGCCAGCTGCTCGGCGTGCCGACCCCGGTCGTCTTCGCCGTCGCCATCGCTGCCATCGCCTATGTCATGGTCGCCTTCACCGGCCTGGGCGAGCGCATCGTCGCCAGCGGCGGCAATGAGGAAGCCGCACGCCTCTCCGGCATCAATGTCGAGACGGTCAAGGTCATCGTCTACACGCTGTCAGGCCTGCTTTCGAGCATCGCCGGCTTCATCCTCATTGCCCGCATCGGCGCGGCCGAACCCATTGGCGGCCAGGGCTTCGAGCTTCAGGCCATCGGCTCCGCCGTCATCGGCGGCGCAAGCCTCTTCGGCGGCGTCGGCAATCCCTTCGGCTCGCTGATCGGCGCTGTCACGCTCGGCGCGTTGCAGAACGGGCTGACGCTGATGAACGTGCCCTCCTTCTGGCAATATGTCGCCTCCGGCTTCGTGGTCATCCTCGCCGTTCTGGCCGACCAGCTGACGCGGCCCCGCCGATGACGGAAGAGACGGAAAACTACCTCGTCGATGCCCATCATCACTTTCAGGACATCGAGACCTATGAATACCCGTGGCTGAACCCCTCCCGGCCGCCGGCGCTCGAAGGCGATCTCTCGGCGATCCGCCGGAACTTCTTGCCTCTCGAATACCGGGAAATCGTGTCGGGCTGGCCGGTCCGCAAATCGGTCCACGTGCAGAACGGCTGGCGGGCGGACGATCCGGTGGGCGAAACCCGCTGGCTCTCCTCGCTCATTGAGGCAGATGGCCTCGACATGGCCATAGTCGGCTATGCCGACCTGTCGAGCCCGGACATTGGCGCAACGCTCGATGCGCATGGCACATTCCCGCAATTTCGCGGCATCCGCCAGATCCTGAACTGGCACGAGAACCCGGCTCTTCAGGTCGCATCCCACCCCGATCTCATGGAACAGCCGGACTGGCGGCGCGGCTTTGGGGAGCTTGCCGCGCGCAACCTCTCGTTCGACCTGCAGCTTTACTGGCCGCAGATGGAAATGGCGCTCGAACTGGCGCAGGATTTCCCGCAGACCGAGATCGTGCTGAACCATTTCGGCATGCCCATCGACCGATCCCCCTCGGCGCTGCGTCATTGGGCGGCCGCGCTCGAACGGCTGGCGCTCACCGACAATGTCAGCGTCAAGCTGTCCGGCTTCGGCCTCGGCCATCCGCACTGGTCGAAGGCCGACACGATCCCGCTGCTTCAGGCCGTCATCCGGGTGTTCGGGCCGGAGCGCACGATGTTCGGAACCAACCTGCCGGTCGATCTTCTCTTCTCGAAACCGCGTCGTCTTTTCGATACGTTCGAGGCCTCCCTGCTCTTCCTGTCGGGTGAAGACCGCAACCGGATCCGCCACGGCAACGCCGAGCGCATCTACCGGCTCTGAGGCGGCTCGCCCGAGACCCGTCAGCCGACCCTGCATGTCCGCCCGATGTCTGCGCCGGGCATTTTCCATCGCTGCATGAAGCCGAAGAAGCTTTTTATTTCAAAAACTTGGAGGGCGTTTTCCGGAAGATGCGCGCCTCCAAGTGCGCAGGGAGCGATTTTTAAGTTTTTCTAAAAAAAACTCCAAGATAAATGAATTGATCTTCAAAACCCTGATCCGTAACGTTCTCTTGCGAGTGAAAACGGGTTTTCACTCCGGAGGAGGTGGCCCTCGGGGATCGACGCGGACGAGCTTCGTATCGATGGGCCTTTGTGAATCATCATCACCATCATTTGCCGGACAGGTCCGGTCGAGGTGACAGTAGGAATGCCGGCGGTTTCACCCCGGCAATGGGAGGATCTATGGACTCGAAATCGAACACACAAATCGCATCTGGCCTGTCCAGGCGCAGTTTTCTGGTGGCCAGCGCCGCCGTGCCGGTTTTCGGCATTCTGACCAAGCGCGCGTCCGCCGCAGAATTCAGCATGAAGGTCGCCACCGGCCAGTCGATCACGCAGCCGATCAATGCGCGGCTTCAGCAGGCCTGCGAGCGGATCCAGGCCGCGTCCGGCGGCAGGATCGAACTCAAGTTCTTCCCCGCCAGCCAGCTTGGCTCGGACACCGATCTGATCACCCAGGTTCGCGCCGGCGGCATCGATTTCCTCAACATCGCCGGCTCGGTCATCTCGACCGTGGCACCGGGCGCGGCCGTCACCAATGTCGGCTTTGCCTTTGCCGATTATGACCATGCCTGGAAGGGCGTCGACGGCGTGGTCGGCGAATATGTCCGCGGCCAGATCGAAAAGGCCGGCCTGATGCTGGTCTCCAAGGCCTCCGACAACAGCTTCCGCCAGATCACATCCGCCTCGAAGCCGATCAAGACGCCGCAGGACCTGAAGGACTATCGCATCCGCGTTCCCGTCTCGCCGATCTTCACGTCGCTCTTCTCCTCGCTCGGCGCCAGCCCGACTTCGATCAACTTCAATGAGCTTTACACGGCCCTGCAGACCAAGCTCGTCGACGGCCAGGAAAACGGCCTTGTGGCGATCGATTCCGGCAAGCTCTACGAAGTGCAGAAATACGTCTCCGAAACCAACCACATCTGGGACCCCTTCTGGCTCGTCGGCAACCGCCGCTCCGTTTCCAGTCTGCCGACCGACCTTCAGGAACTGGTGCGCAAGGAGTTCGACCGCGCCTCGCAGGAACAGCGCGACGATGTCGTGAAGCTCAACGGCACGCTCAAGGACAAGCTCGTGACGGCGGGCCTCACCTTCGAGACCGCCGACAAGCCGGCTTTCCGCAAGGCGCTGAGCGACAGCGGCTTCTACAAGACCTGGAAGGAAAAGCTGGGTGCGGATGCGTGGAAGGCGCTGGAAAGCATCACCGGTGATCTCACATGAGCAGCCCGGCCCATCATCAGGCCGAAGGCCGGGAGGGGGGCGCTGCTCTCCTTGCCGGTGGCGGGACGCGGCTTGAGACCGTCGAATCCGCCGTCCGGCTTCTTGTCGAGATCACGGCCGCAGCGCTTGTCGCTGCGGAAGTGATCCTTCTCTTCACGGGCATCGCGTTCCGCGTTCTGCACCGTCCGCTCATCTGGTCGGACGAGCTTGCCTCCATTCTCTTCATCTGGCTTGCCATGTTCGGCTCGGTCGTCGCCCTCATGCGCGGCGAGCATATGCGCCTCACCTTCGTGGTCGACAACCTGTCGCCGCGTGCGCAGGCGTGGTGCGAAACTCTGGCCGTCGGCGCCATGTGCGCCCTCTTCGCCATGCTGATGCACGCCTCCATCCTGTATGCCGAAGACCAGAGCTACGTCGAGCTTCCGGCCCTTGGCTGGTCGGGCATGGTGCGTGCGCTCGCCGTGCCGGTCGGCTTCGCCTTCGCCATTCTGGTCTGCCTGCTCAAGCTGGCCCGCCATGCGCCCAAGGACATTGCCGCCGTGCTGGCCATCTTCGTCGTGGTGGGCACGGGCCTCTATGTCGCGATGCCGCTCTTTGCCGCCATCGGCAACTGGTCGCTCGTGATCTTCTTCGTCGGTCTGCTCTGCATCGGCGTCCTGTCCGGCGTGCCCATCGCCTTCTCCTTCGCGCTGGCGACCACGTCCTATCTTCTGGCCACCACATCCACGCCGCTGACGATCATCATCGGCCGCATGGATGAGGGCATGAGCGGGCTCATTCTTCTGGCGATCCCGCTTTTCGTGCTGCTCGGCCAGCTGGTGGAAGTCACCGGCATGGCCAAGGTCATGGTGAACTTCCTCGCCTCGCTGCTCGGCCATACCAAGGCGGGCATGTCCTATGTGCTTCTCGGTGCCATGGTTCTGGTTTCGGGCATTTCGGGCTCCAAGACCGCCGACATGGCGGCCGTGGCCCCGGTTCTCTTCCCGGAAATGCGCCGCCGCGGCATGCCGGAAGGCGAACTCCTTTCGCTTCTCGCCGCTGCCGGCGTGATGAGCGAGACCATTCCGCCCTCCATCGTGCTCATCGCGATTGCATCGAGCACGGGCGTCTCGATTGCAGCGCTCTTCACCGCAGGCATCTTCCCAGCCATCCTGCTCGCACTGGTTCTGGCCATCGTCGCCCGCTACCGCGCGGCGCGGGAACCGGGCCAGATCGAGGTGACGCGCGCGCCGCGTTCCGTCGTCATGAAGGCGCTCGTCACCGCCGTGCCGGCGCTCATCCTGCCCTTCCTCATCCGCTCGGCGGTGGTGGAAGGTGTCGCAACCGCCACGGAAGTCTCGACCATCGGCATCGCCTATGCGCTGGTTCTCGGCCTCCTCGTCTATCGCGGCGGGCTCACATGGAACAGGGTTCTGCCCATGCTGGCGCGCACCGCCTCGCTTTCGGGTGCGATCCTGTTCATCGTGGGCGCGGCCAGCGCCATGTCGTGGGCGCTGACACAATCGGGCTTCTCGCATGTGCTGGCGCAGGCCATGGCGGCGGTTCCCGGCGGCAAGACCGGCTTCATGCTGATCTCCGTCGTCGCCTTCATCGTGCTCGGCAGTCTGCTCGAGGGCATTCCGGCGATCGTGCTGTTCGGACCGCTGCTCTTCCCGATCGCGCATCAGTTCGGGATCAACGAGGTGCATTACAGCATCGTCGTGGTGCTCTCGATGGGTCTCGGCCTCTTCGCTCCGCCCTTCGGCCTCTGCTATTACGCCGCCTGCATCATCGGCCACGTGCCGCCGGAAGCCGGGATGCGCAGGATCTGGGTCTATCTGGCCGCGCTCTTCGCCGGCATCCTCGTCCTGGCTCTGGTGCCGTCGCTCTCCACCATGTTCCTGTGACCTATTGAGGTCGCGGAACACAGTGGCGGGCCAAGCGCCCGCTCATGGTTCCTCCCTGGAAGTGCCCGGCCCCGGCCGGGCATTCTCTGTTGGTGGGGGGCACGGTATCAGCCAAGGATGGCCCGCGCGAAGACGCAAAGGTGAAACTGTACTGCATCGCGATCATCGCTGAACGCCTTCCTGTTCCACCGGGCCGAACCATTCGACTGCGGCGCCGTTCATCACGGGTTGAACGCTGAGATAGTGGAAAGGACAGGTGGGGGCGGCCCCGTGCCAATGGCGCTCGCCGGGCGCAAACCAAACGGCGTCGCCGGCGCGAATTTCGATCGGCTCGCTACCCTCCCGCTGAACGAAGCCCACACCCTCGGTCACAAAGAGAAGCTGGCCGCGCGGATGGCTATGCCAATGGGTGCAGACACCCGGCGGAACAAAGGCGCGCATCGCCGTCATTTCGCCCTCCCTCCGGCTCGATAGCAGCGGCTGGACGAGAAATGCGCCGCTTGAGACCCCTGAAGGTGCAGCCACGATCCCTTCGCCGGCACGAAGGATCGTCATGGACGACGGGCAGCTCGCCTGCATGTCAAAGGCACTTCCCATCACGCCCCCTCCCCGATGGAGACTGCGGCCGACAAGCCAGAGGCAAAGGACCAGTCCTCGCCGGTTGAATTGACAATGGCGACCATAACATCATCCGGCCTGACACCCGGAGACGCCGCCAGGTTCTCGACCAGCCTGCGGTAGAACAACGCTTTCGTCTCAGTCGACCGCGCCTTGCCGGTCGTGATGTGGAAGAAGATGTAATCGTCCGTACGCAAACCGGCGCGATAGGTCCTGTCAAAGATCAGTTCCTCCGGCCGGTGCTGATGGATCGCGACGAAGCGATCCTTCTCGGGAACTTCGAAACAATCGACAAGGGCCCGGTCCAGCGCATCGGCAACAGCGGCAAGATAGTCCGCCGGTTTGCCGGTCAGCAGGGAAATTCGCGTGAAAGGCATTTCTGTGCTCCATCAAAGACAATTGACAGTCACAGTATGGCGCGGCATCATCATCCTGATAATCGGATTATTCAGGATTAAATATCCTGTTTTTCAGGATAGTTTCCATGCGCCTCACCAATCTCGATATGGACGCCCTGCGCAGTTTTGTGACCGGCATTGATGCCGGTTCCTTTGCGCAGGCAGCGGATCGGTTGGGTCGTTCGACATCTGCGATCAGCGCTCAGCTCAAGAAGCTGGAAGATCAGACGGGCACGGCGCTGGTGCGGCGATCGGGGCGCGGTTTGGCTCTGACGGACGGCGGGGAAGCACTTCTTTCTTATGCCCATCGGATTTTGAAACTCAACGACGAGGCGGTCAACGCCGTTCAAAGCCCCAAACTCGAGGGATGGATTCGGCTCGGCATTCAGGAAGATTTCGGCGAAAACCTCCTGCCCCATGTGCTCGGTCGTTTCGCGCGCGCGCATCCCAAGGTCCGTATAGAGGGCCGTATTGGCCGGAATATCGAGTTGAAGGAGAAGATCGCATCGGGCCATCTTGATCTGGCGCTTGCCTGGGATGACGGCACTGCACCGGATGCTGAACGCATCGCGTCGCTGCCGCTTTGCTGGCTTGGTCCTGCAGAAGAGGACCCGTTGTGGCAGGCAGGTGGAGGCGAACCACTGCCGCTTGCCGTGCTGGAAGCGCCGTGTCTGCTTCGCACGCTCGCATGCAACTATCTCGATCGCGCCGGCATCGCCTGGCGCATTGCCTTCGTCAGCCCCAGTCTGGGCGGGCTTTGGGCCGCCACGGCCGCCGGGCTTGGAATCGCGCTTCGCACACCCTTCGGACGCCCTTCCGGTGTGCAGATATTGGACGCTGGCGACTATAATCTTCCGAGCTTGCCTTCGCTCGGTCTCAGCCTTCTCGGTCTGGGCAAGCCGGATCATCAGATCAGCGCCCATCTTGCGACAATCATCGGGCAGGCATTGCGGGATCGTCTGCCAGAGGCATGGGTGCTGGAGGCCCAACAGGAGCGGAAATAGATACGTCACGCCGAAATAGAAAAAGAAAACCCCCGAGGCCGGGAGGATGGCTCGGGGGTCAATTCTTCAGCGATGCAGGCTTTTTATGTCAGCATGTTCATGCGGCGCAGTTCGAGGATGACGCCGCTGTGGTCGAGATCGCCGTCGCCGTTTTCCACCATGGCGCGGAAGAGCTTGTCGACTTCGAGGCTCACGGGCAGCGTCAGGCCGCGGCTTCTCGCGAAATCCATCGCCGTGGACGTGTCCTTGAGCTGATACTTGGCCGGACCGCCGGGTTGGAAATTCCCCTCGACCATCCGCAGGCCATGCTGGCGGAAGATGGTGGAATCGGCAAAGCCGCCCAGTAGCGCCTCGCGTACCTTGGCCGGATCCGCCCCGCCGCTTTCAGCCAGCGTGAGCGCTTCCGCCACCGCGCAGATCGTCGTCGCGACAATGAGCTGGTTGGCGAGCTTGGTCAGCGCCCCACTGCCGGACGGGCCGACATGGGTCACGCGACCCATCGGCGCGAAGACATCCGCCAGCGCCGCAACGGTCTCCGCCTCGCCGCCTGCCATGATGGCGAGCGTGCCTTCCTTGGCACCCTTCTCGCCGCCGGAAACCGGGGCGTCGACGCAGGCGATCCCCTTGTCCGCTGCGGCCTTGGAAATGGCGACGGCCGTTTCGACGGGGATCGAACTCATGACGACGAGCGTTGCGCCCGCCTTCATATGGTCGAGCGCGCCGCCTTGTGCAGCCAGCACCTCTTCGCAGACCGGGCCGGAAGAGAGCATGCAGATAACGACACCCGCCCCTGCTACCGCCTCAGCCACGTTCGATGCGACAGCGACGCCGGCTCCTTCCAGAGCCGACGCCTTTTCTGTTGTTCTGTTCCAGGCCTTGACCGCGAAACCCGCCTGGGCAAGCCGGGAGGCCATCGGCCCCCCCATGATGCCCGTGCCGATCACCGCGATATGGCTTGCCGTGTCCGGCTTCGTCATTGCCCTCTCCTCAAGGATGCTGGCGGGTGCTGAAGCGAACCGGCCGTTCCTCGACAATAAGGGCTGGAAACGCCTTGCGGAAGCGATCCAGATGCGGGGTCTCCAGATGGGCGTCGAAAGCGGCCCGGTCGTCATAGACCTCATAGAACACAACCGTGTCGGTCTCCCCTTGCGGGCAGATAACATCGAATTGCCGGCACCCGGGTTCGTCGGCCACCGAATGGGCGGCGTCGTCACGCGCCGCCGCCAGAAATTCTGCCATCATGCCCGGCTTGACCTGAAACTCGGCAATGACAACGAAGGCTTGGTTGGTCATGCCCATCCCCCTCATTCCGCTGCGATCTTGGTCGGGCGGAAGTTCTGCTCCATGTCCTGGCGCACCTTCACCACGTCGAGGTCGTTGACGATCTCGACGTCATCGAAGGACACAATCTGGTCCTTCTTGATCGGACGCTTCAGCTTCACATTGTGGGCGAGGCCGATCGGCAGGGCCTTGAGGTCAAGGCTGCGGGTTGCCGGAATGGCGTTGGCCCAGACAGCATAGCCGCCTTCGCCGTCGAGCATTTCGCCCGGCTGCATATCCTTCTTGGCGGTGGCGACAGCATCGCCGCGGAACTCCTTGGAGCAACCGGTCGGTTCGTTGCGGAGCGTGGCGGAGAGAACGCTGACCGAGGTTTCCAGTCCGATGATGTGGAACGGACGCCACATGGAAGCATACCAGCCCGACGGGTCGGTGAGCAGGCCATACTGCTTGAAGCAGGCGCGCGCATATTCGTTATGCGCCTTGAAGGTCACGAACACGCCGTAGCGGATGTTGTTGAACACTTCGCGGCCATCCGGCTCCTGGCTGGCGGCGATATCGACGAGGCCGGAACGGTCCATGCGGCCGCCATCGGCGACGGGGCGGAACACACGGGCAAGGTCATGCAGGCCGGCCGGTGGGAAAGCCAGACCGTTATCCGGGCAATCGAGGCCCGTGCCGTTGGCGACGGCAGCCATTTCGATGGCAGCCTTGGTGCCGTCGGTGAAGGAATTGTAGAGCTTCGGGTTGAGGTTATCCGCCGCGACCTGCTCTTCCGTCCAGCCGAAAAGACCCCAGACCGTGTCCGGCGTCGAGTAGCGGTAGCGCGGCTCGAAGTTCATGCCCTTGCCGGCAGAGGTGATTTCAAAGCCCGTGGCGCGGGCCCAGTCGACGAGTTCGCAAATCAGGGCCGGCTGGTCGCCATAAGCCATGGAGTAGATGACGCCGGCCTTGCGGGCCTTTTCGGCGAGGATCGGGCCAACCATGACGTCGGCTTCGACATTGACCATGATGACATGCTTGCGGCTTTCAATGGCGCCGAGCGCATGGCGCGTGCCGGCGATCGGATGGCCGGTCGCTTCGATGATGCATTCGATCTCGTCGCAGTCGAAGAGGTCTTGGGCGCTGCCGGTCACGAAGGTCGTGCCGTTCTTGACCGCGTCGCCGCAGCTGGAAGCCGCATAGCGCTCCTTCGGCCAGCCGACGCGGGCGAAAGATTCACGCGCCTTGCCAACATCGAGATCGGCCACGCCCACCATGTGGAAGCCCGCAATGCGCTGGGCCTGGGCCAGCACCATCGAGCCAAACTTACCGGCGCCGATGAGACCGACGCGGACGGGGCGGCCGTTGGCGGCGCGCTGAGAAAGAAGAGAGTAAAGGTTCATGTAAAGCATCCTCGGCAGGGGAAGTTTTAAAAGAGCGCCGGGGAAAGCGTCGCAATCGAAATCCGCCCGCGCGCCCCATCGGACACGGCAGGCATGGATCGGTTTGCCGATTGGCCTCCTCCAGACAGCATGGCGACCACCATGCCTCTCCGGCCGCCTCCCAAGCGGCCTATGGAGAGAAGTGTAGGAGGCGAAAGACGTTAGCTCAATTTAGAATATTCAGGGGATTTGTTAGAAAATCTAAAACCGAAAACTCGTAAAGATCACGGGATTCGTTGCCGGTTTCGCGCAGTCGCCACGCTCAGACCCGCTCATCTTCCGGCGTGCTCACCAGCTTTGCCGCCGCCCGGTTGGCGAGATGGAGCGCTTCGGCAAAGCCCAGCCCGCGCGTCAGCGACGCGGCGAACATGCCTATGAATTCATCGCCCGCGCCGTGGGTGCTGGCCACCGTGATGCGGATCGGATCGATCGTCAGCGCGGCGCCCTGCCCGCTCGCATAGGCGACCCCAGCGCCCCCCGCCGTCACCACGACATGCGGCCAGGACCTCGCCAGCAACCGCGCGGCCTGAAGCGCGCCGTCGAGCGTTTCCACCACGTCGACGCCCGAAAGCATCTCCGCCTCGATGGCATTGACCACCAGAATATCGACTAGCCCTTTGAGATCATCCGAAAGCACGCGCGCCGGAGCGGCATTGAGCAACACTTGGCCGCCTGCGGCGCGCACGGCGCGCGCAGCCGCCACATTGGCCGCATCGGGGATTTCGTTTTGCAGCACGAGGATGGCCGTCTCTTCCAGCAGCGCCCGCGCGGCCTCCGCATCTTCGTCACCCAGCGTCAGGTTGGCACCTGAGACGATGACCGCGCCATAGTCGCCGTCCGCATCAAAAATCGCCACGCTCATGCCGGTTGAGCGCGCAGCATTGCGCCGCACATGGGCATGGCCGACCCCTTTGGTGGAGAGATTGGCGATCAGCGTCCGGCCGAAATCGTCATCCGCCACCGCGCCGATCATCTCCGTGCGCGCGCCGGCGCGGGCCGCCGACACGGCCTGATTGCCACCCTTGCCGCCGCATTTCGGATACCAGGAGGTGCCCGTCACCGTCTCGCCCTTGCGCGGCCGCGCCGGGCCATTGACGGCTATATCATAGTGCAGACTGCCGAAGACGGTGACGCGCGGTGTGGAAGCCATCAGGTTTTGTCTTTGCGTTTGGAGGTGACCGCCGACATGGTGCGGTCGAGATTGCGTTCGGCCGAGGCATAGTCGCGCTGGGCGACGACGACGAACAGCGCGTCCAGAATGTTGAGCTGCGCGATGCGCGCTGCGGCATTCTCGCCCATCAGCGGCGATCCCTGTGCGGTCGAGCAGAGCACGATGTCGGCGGATTTGGCGAGCGCCGAAGTGCCGTAATTGGTGATCGCGATCACCCGCGCGCCGTTGCGCCGCGCCAGCTGCGCCGCCTCGATCACCGATGTGCTGTTGCCGGAATGCGAGAAGGCGACAACCGCGTCGCGCGGGTCGAGAAGTGCCGCCGACATCATCATCATGTGCGTGTCGTCACAGACGCTTGCCCTTACCCCGATGCGCAGAAACTTGTGCGCCGCGTCGCGGGCAATCTGCGCCGAGCCGCCCAGCCCATAGAAATCCCGGTGCTTGGCGCGCACCAGAAGATCGGCCGCGCGGTCGAAGGCCTCATAGTCGAGAATGGCCAGCGTTTCCTCCAGCGCCTGCATCGACGTGCGGAACACTTTCTCAACGATGTCGCGCGAGGTGTCCTGTGGCGAGACTTCTCGATGCATTTCGGCGGTCGGCAGGCGATTGTAGCGCACCACGCCCTTCCGGAAGGCGCGATAGCCGGCAAAGCCAAGCTTCTTGGCGATCTTCACCACCATGGCCTCGGACACACCGGCGAGATCAGCCAGATCCTTCAGCGCCGTCTCCTCGGAAAAGTCGCTGAGCGCGAAGACGGTTTCGACAACCTTGGCCTCCAGCGGCGTCAGCATCGGCATCATCATACGGATGCGCGGGCCGACGGCTCTCGGGTCGCTGTCGAAGCTCATACACTCTGCCTCACGATTTCGCTCAACCCAGCATCAGGCTCTGAAGGATGCCCTGCGAGGCGACGGCATCCTGCCGCGCCAGCGCATCCGACAGGCGATTGTCGGCCTCCAGCCGGTTGACCACGTGGAGCATGCGCTTCACTGTCGCAATATTCACCTCGCATTCCCGCACGGGATCGAGCCCGGTGAAGTCCGGGAACGTATCGAAATAGATCGCCCCGTCATAGCCGTCGCGGCGGATCTGGCACAGAAGCTCGACGGTCTGCTGGGCATGCACCGCACCCACCATCAGCCCGTCATCGCGCTTGGCATAGCCGTCGTTGAGATGGACGCCGAGAAGGCGGGAATGGCGCGCCACCAGCGCCGCGGCAAAGGCCGGCTGCTCGTCGGCATAGAGAACATGGGCAAAATCCAGCGTCACGCCAAGATTGGCAGCCCCTACCTCACGGATCGCCAGAAGCGTCGTCGCACAATCGGGCAGAAGGCTGTAGGAGCGCGGCTCGTTCGGCTTGTACTCGATGGAGATCAGGCACTCTGCATCATGGGCGCAAACTTCACGAATTCCCTCAACCTCGTAATCCCACGCCTGCTTGTAATCCACCTGGAAGGCATAGTCGAAACCGTCCTGACCCATCCACAGCGTCATCAGATGGCTCCCGGCGGCGCGCGCCGCATCAATGCCCCTTTTCGTCAGATCGATCGCCTCGCGCCGCACCGCCGGATCGGGGTTCGTGAATGCGCCGAGCTTGAAGGCGGGGTTGGTATAGTAGCGCATCGCAAAACCGTTGACGCTCAGGCCCAGATCGCCCAGCCGCCGCGCAAGGCCTGCCGGATCCTCCGACACATGATCGGGATAGTTTAGGTCGAGATCGGTCAGCCCCTTCACGGTGGCGGCGCGCTCGGCCATCATCATGATCGTCGGCTTGCCCTTGTGGTCCGGCCAGGCGAGATGCGCGGCGGAGCCAAAGGAATTGAGGCGGGTGGCGAAGCGTTGTGCAGTCACGGCGATATCCCATGTGGTCTCAGCTGGTTACTTCACAGATTTTCAAAATTTTGTAAAGATAGATTCTCGCACGCGTCAGCCCAAACCTCAGCAGAGGCGCAACCAGCTGCCGGAAAGGGCGCACGGATCCCGATGCGGGAGCACTGAAAACCGCATCACTGGAAACTCTCCTTTTGATTTCACGCTAACCGGACGCAACGCCGCTGACGCGCTTCAAACGGCCATGTTTGGTATCTGGGGTAAAATCGGTGGCGGCGTGCCGCGGTCAGCGGATAGGAGTGTGCCTATCTTCCGGAAGCATGCCGAAAGCGTCGTTCTCCCGGCCTTTCTGGCACCACGAGAATGTGGCCCGATTGTTGATCGAGCCTTCAGCGACCTGCTCCTCGTCCATAGACACGGATTGCGAGCCGATTATCAGCGAGTCGGCTCAAAGATATCTTCCTGGATAGCATTCGAACCGAGTATGGGCGGCGCGTATTGCACAGTTTTAATGAACATGTGTAATTTTCTGTTGGATTGAGGACGCGGCGCTCACAAAGGCGCTTGCTGGAAATGTCCAGGCTAAGGTTATGCAAAGGACGACAAGGTGAGTTTGACCTTCGACCAAATGATGTCCCATTCGCGCAGGCAGGCAATCATCAAGCAATTGGCTGGCACCTTTGTCGAACTCCATGCCGCCGATCCGCGCGGCGGAACGGTTTTCAGCACACAGCAACGCTGGCTGATGGCGCAGGCGGGGATGGCCATCTGTTTCCGCGATATGACCGGCGACGGGCCGGCGGCATATAGCGGGCTGTTTCTCGACAAGATCGAAGCCGACCAGATTGCCGCGCGCAACACGGCGCATGCCTTCATGCTGGAAATGCGCAAATACGGAACGGTCGTGGAGCGCTCGCCTGAGAAAAAGGGCAAGATCCGCCTGATCACCCTCCCCGAGGCCACGGTTGCCGGTATTGCGATGTGGCTTCTCGTGCATCTGGCTGTCCTCGACAATTTTGACGGCGGGACGCGTAGCAGCCAGTTTCAGCAGACTCCCGGCGCGGTTTCCATCCTGCAGCCCGCCGTGGCTGACGCGTTGATCGCCTCGGAATCCATGCGCGTTCCGAAGGGTGCGTTCGCACATTTCACCTGGTTGAACGAAGGAGGCTACATCATGGATTGCCTCATCTCCCGCCTTCAGCCAGCCGCGAGCGATGCCACACGGCTTTTGACGAACGTGACATCCATCTCGGAGATGGCGGAAGCCGCGATGCTTTCCCACACGCATCTGGCGCGCAAACTGCGCGTTGCAGAGGAACAGGGTTTCCTTGGCTGGACCGGCCGCCGGGGCCGCTCCACCCTGTGGCTATCGACCGAATTCCGGGAAGAATACGAGGCCTATCAGGTCCGGAAGCTGGCATTGATTGAAGAGGCCTTCGAAGCGATCGAGGTGCGCTTCAGCTCAAGTTTAATCCCGGCGTGAGGCTTTTCGCCTGCGACTACTTTTGGGACGATGGGCTTTGCGTTGCTGAGGTTAATTCCATAAATATTTCATGATTAACAATGAGTTGAATGATAGCAGCCGCTCGGCTCGATAGCCTGCGCCGACTTGACAGCCGATGTGCCCTGGCCTGAGAACCGTCCGAGATAAAAGGAACCCGACACAGGTTTTCCGGTCCGGCCGAGCCCATGGATATTGTGACAAAGATCGTTGGACGAAGTGTGAACTTTGAATCCGCCACACGGCGCCGGATCGGGCACCGGCGGCGGTTAGCGGTCCGCAACGGTTCCGAAAAGAATGGCCTTGCTCATCTCACGATACCGGTCGCGGATGTTTTCCGGCGTCGCCACATGAAAACTCTGGTTGGTGCCCCGCGCACCGTCGCAAAGCAACTGCACCAGGCTCTCGACCTTCATCTCCGCCTTGAGGTCGACCCCGCGCTCTGCGAGCATGCCGGCCAGCAACGTGACGAAATCGGCCTGAAAGAGCCTGGCCGCTTCGAACATCACGGGGCGACAGATGCGGAAGGCATAGTCGTTGACCTCCTGTGCGAACGGCGAGGTGGCAAGCGTTCGGCGCGTTTCCCCATAGCGGACGTCAAGTACGCCCGTTACGACATCGAGCAGACCCGCACCCTCGGCAATCAGCCTTTCGCCTTCCCGAAGGCTCTCGTGCCGGGTTCGTTCGTTGCCCAGACGGATCGTCTCGCGAAACGCCTCGTCCTTGCTGCTGAAGTGATGGTAGAGCCCGCGCCGCGTCATTCCGCAATGCCGGGCAAGGTCGCTCATGGTCATGGCTTCGCAGCCATGCTGGAGGAAAATTCCCGTAATACGGAAAACGAGGTCTTCATACACACTCATCGCGGCTGCCTTCGCTTCTCACATATAAACTATTTGAGCAACTTCTTCTTGACCTCAGACCGGACGGATGCGATGAGTTTCTCAGTTTTCCAAGTTACGAGAAGTTTTCCGCCATGCAATTGCCGTTTGGCAGAATGCGACCAAGCCGTGCCTTGTCAAGATACGATCTGCCGAATTGGCCCGCTCCCACCTGTAAATCATGAATTTTGGCGACCGGAGTGCGTTTGATGAGCTACCGGAATTTTCAGGGTTCCGACCCGAGACCGGACTTCGATCTCACTCATCATGCGATGATGGAGACTTTGGATCGAAATGCCGTCGACCAGGCCATCGATGGGGTCTACGCCGCTGCGGTCAGGCAGACCGATACGCAGGAATTCCTGACTGCGCTGGCCGCCCTCCTTGCTGCCGATGCCGTCGTGCTGGAAAGTGGCGTCCGCCCCAGGATGACGACGCTCCCGACCGAGACGCCGCGCATCGTGACCGTCGAACTGCCGAAATCCGATACGACTGTCAGCGCGGCCGTCTTCATGCGAGACGAAAGATCGAGGGAATTCGAGCCGCAGCATCGGGAAATGCTGATGCGGCTTGCGCCCCATATCGCACGCGCTCTGTCCGTCCGAAGGAGGCTGCAACAAAGCGAGCATAACGTTCCGGAGAAGGACATCGATCAGGAAACGCTGCAGCGGCTTTTCCGGCTTGCGCCGTCGCACGCGAAACTGCTCGCGTTGCTGGTCGGCGGAGACCAGATCAAATCGGCGGCGGCGAAACTGGGCGTGACGGAAGGCAGTGCCCGGCAATATTTGAAGAAGATCTTTGAAAAGACCGGCGCACGTCGGCAAATGGACTTGATCAGACTCGCGGACCGGGCTTTATCAAGACATGAAGCCTGATTTGATCCGCAATGTGCAGGAACGGAAGGTAATCGGTCACGCGAGTGAACTCGATTGCGGCCGTTTTGCTCTGCGGTCATGGATAGGCATTTGTGCCTTCGGCTGGATGACGGGCCTTACCCCGGTCTTCGCTGGAAACGCGCCACCGGTGCCCACCGCAGGTGGGGCGGCGATTGAGAGCCAGAAAACACAGCAGGATGTGGAAAAGCTGTTCCGGCCAGAAGCAACAGGTCCGTCTCTCGAAGGCCCGCCCCGGCCGCAACAGGACGTGGGCAAGAAGGGTGGCGTGACCTTTCCGCTCAAACGGGTCGATTTCGACGCGTCGCGCTTCGTTTCGCAGGCAGAGCTTCAGGCAATTGCCGCGCCATATGTCGGCAGGAAAGTCGATATTTCTGACCTTCAGACCATCGTCAAGAAGGTCAACGACGTATTTGCGGCGCGCAATCTCATCACGGCGATTGCCTATCTGCCGCCCCAGGATCTGGGTCAGGGGGTTCTCCACGTCGCCATCGTTGAGGGCAAGCTCGGTGAGATGGCGGTCAAGGGCAATCGTATATTGTCCGATGGCTGGATCAGGTCCGCAGTCGATGTTGCACCGGGCGCAGTCGTGGATGTGCCGGCAATCGAGCGCGATGTCGCGCGTTTCAACGTCTCCAGCAACGCGCAGATCCGCGCTGCTCTGAAGCCGGGTGTCGATTTCGGACTGACCGACATCACACTCTCGGTGCTCGAGCCGCCGACCGATTCCGTGCAGGCGTTTTTCGACAATCAGGGGAGCAAGGCGACCGGCATCTGGGAAGGCGGCCTCAACTACCAGCGCTACAACATTCTGGGCATTGACGATAAGCTCTTCTTCAACGTGCTGGGGTCGGAGGGCAATCACAATTTCAATCTCGCCTATAACCTCCCCTTCAACCGATGGGGCGGACGTCTTGGTGTGAGTGCAGGCTACGGCCAGATCCAGGTGGTCGGCGGCGACTACAAGTTCCTGAATATTACAGGAACGTCCGAGAACGAGGCCTTCAACATCAGCCAGCCGCTCTATGTCGATCCGAGTTGGGCGCTATTGCTCAACGGGTCGGTCGGACGCAGCGTCTCGAAGTCCGAACAGTCCGGCATCAGCATTGCGCAGAACGAGACGATCAAGGAAACTGCCGGCCTGACGGCAAGCTATGCCGGCGCGGTGCTTGCGTTCAGCGTCTCGCCCAGCATTTCGACGAACCAGGCGTTTCTTCATATCGGCGGCTCCCGCTACCAATTCACCAGCGCCAATCTGTCGGCGGCCGGAACGGTCCAAATGCCGCTCGGCTTTGTCGGCAAGGTCAACGGTTCGGCACAGTGGGCGAACCGGACGCAGCTGACGGGCGACCAGCAGTTCCAGATCGGCGGGCCCCTGTCTGTGCGGGGATACGACACCGGCAGCGCCTCCGGCTACGCCGGCTATAGTCTCAGTGTCGAGCTCCATCATACTGTCGCGCCGCAACTGCAGGGGCTCGATGCCTTCGTGTTCTATGACAGGGGATCAGTCTACAATCCCTTCCCCAAGGCCATCGCGATGGAATCCGTCGGTGCAGGGCTTTCCTGGACCGCGTCCAAAAACCTCGTCGCCGACCTGTCCTTCGGTGTTCCCATCGCCAGGGCGGTTGATGGTCAGCCCCGCTATGCCGTCTATCTGAGGCTCGCCACCAGCTGGCCGTGAGCCGCGCCCGCGCCTCCTTCCGTTGAAGCCTATGCGCGCCGGGCGCTTTAACCTCCTGTTATGATTGTTTTTCAACCCGGAAAAGCGGGATTTTTCTGGCGCTATTTTTGGAACGATGCCCCAACAGTTCCGATTTGGGAACTATCCGCAAAAACTGGCAAATCGTAAAAATTTCAAAGCTGCAGCGAAGTTGAAAGCCGATGGCCGGGTGGCCGGCGGCACATTCGTATTCGCACACCGCGCCGCGCGAGGTTTGCCGTCCTAAAGGCACTTCAGAACCGGCGGGTATCGGTCAGTCGACAATATCGATCCGGCGACATCGCCGTGCCAAGGGTAAAATACAATGCGTTATTCCTATAGATTACTTGTTCTCGCTCTCGGTCTGGGGCTCCACTGGGGCCATGCCATGGCCGTCGAAAATGCCTCGCAGGCCACACCGCCCGATGCTGGCAGCACCGCCGCCCCCGCCCCCGCCGTGTCGCTCAAGGGTTTCCGCTCGGCGGTTTTCGGCGCGGATGAGGCCGCCGTCAGGGCTGCCATCACCAAGGATTTCGGCATTGCAGCCAAAGACATCGCGAAGTCGCGAAACCTGACGGACCGCACCGATGTGCTGACCGTCAAGGTGCCGGACATCATCGAGGGCGGCGGACTTGCCGAAGTCGCCTATGTGCTTGGCTACAAGTCGCACAAGCTCATTCAGGTCACGGTCGTCTGGTCGAAGGCGACCGACAAGGACATGACGGCCGAGCGCCTGCTTTCCAACGGCGAGGCCCTGCGCAACTATTTCTCGACCGCCGGCTACGTCCCCGCATCCATTGTAGCGAACGCGGAAGTCAAGGACGGCATCCTGCTGTTTCGCGGCGCAGACAGCGAAGGCAAGACGACCGCGCTGATGCTGCACGGGGTCAAGACACCGGCAACCGATCCCAAGCAGTCGGCACAGCCCTTTGCCCCCGACGGGCTGCTTCTTTTCTACCTTGCCGATCCGAAGACACCCGACGTCTTCAAACTGCCGTCCGGCCAGTTCTGACGCACATCCGCCGCTCGATGCGGGCGGCGGAACGATCATCTGAGAGAAGGACAGAGACTGTGACAGGTCTCGGAGGTTTCATGCGCAGCCAGCGATCAGCCAAAGGCCGGCAAGCGGCCATCAAGTCGAGACTGCTCTGCGGCTCGGCGCTGGCTTCCTTTGCCATCATTTCGCTGGCAACCGGATCGTCCGCCTTCGGTCAGGATACGGGCAGCCCGAATTCGCCCGGCAACACCATCGCTCCGGATGGCCGCACCGCGACCTCCCTCTCGGTCCAGGGCAAGGTGACCGACATCACGACCGGCACGCTTGCCGGCGGCAATGCCTATAACTCCTTCTCTACCTTCGGCGCGGCGGAAGGCAATACCGTCAACCTGCATGTGCCGACCGGCGCCGGCTATCTGGTCAATATCGTCCGCAGTGCCCCTGTCGATATCCAGGGTACGGTCAATTCCTACCAGAACGGATCGATTGGCGGGAATATCGTCTTTGCCGACCCTTATGGCCTCGTCGTGGGCAAGAAGGGCACGATCAATACCGGCGGCCTGACCATCGTCACCCCGACTTCGGCCACGCTCGACAACGTGCTCAACAAGGCCGGCCAGATCGACCAGGGCCTCGCCGCCCGGATGATCGAGGGCAATGTGCCGATCTCGCCCGATGGATCGGTGGTTATTTCCGGCAAGATCAATGCCGAAAGCTATGTGAAGATCACCGCCCATGACATCACCGTCGCGGGCTCCGAAAAGGAAGCAAAAAAGGCGGCCCGGCAGAAGGCGCAGTTCCACGCGACCGTGAATTCGTCAGGGATGACGGAAGGCGGCGCCATCGTCGTCAGGAACGGTTCGATCAAGCTCGTTGCGGCCGGCGACGTCAATGTCGGCGGAAAGGTTCACGCCAAGGGTCCCTCCGGCGCGGTCAGCATCCGTGCGCAAGGCAGCGTCAATATCGAAAAGACTGCGCGCATCAAGGCGGGCTCGAAATCCAATCAGGTCGCCGTCTCGACACAGTCAGCTCCCGCCATCTCCATCGAAGCCGGGAAGACCGCGCGGATCGACGGCCGGCTTGCCGTGCAGGCAGCGCATTCCGCGACTGCCGGTCAGATCGCGGTGCGGGCGGGCAACACAATTATCGGATCGACCGCCGCATTCGTGGCGAAAGGTCGTGGGACCGCCGATGGCGGCACGATCTCCATCAAATCGGATATCGACACGACCGTTGCCTCCGGCGCGAGCTTTACGGCCAGCGCACTCGGCACCGGTAATGGCGGGTTTGTCGAAATCAGCGCGGTCGGCACCGACACGATTGCGGCGGGTGTCAAATTCGACCTCGGCTCGAAATCGGGCAAGAGCGGCACGATCCTGTTCGACCCGACCGACCTCGTGATCGGCGGAACATCCGGCTCGGCCAGCATCTACAGCAACGGCGTGAATGTTGTGCTGGACGCGTCGAATTCCATCACGATTGCCGGTGTCATCGACACCCGCGCCTATAGCGGCAACCATGTCACCGGCCTCCTTTCGGCAGCGGGTGTCGTCTCCACCGGCAGTTCCGGCTCCGTGACGCTGACGGCTCCGTCGATCACGATTTCAGGCGGCGCGGCGATCTATGCCGACGTCAACAATTCAGCCTCGACCGCCTACACCGCCGGCGATGTGAAGCTGACCGCGACGGCAACGGACCTGCAGGCCTGGGCACCGTCTTCGGCGACAACCGGCATCACGATCGCCGGCACGATCACCGGCGCCGATATCACGGCTTCGGCCACCTCCACCTCCAGCGTCTCGCTGCTGGCGAGCACGACGAACATCGCCTCGACCGTTGGACGGACGGTGTTCGGGCTGCTCACCGGCATCAACGGGGGCTATCTCGGCTCGTCGGCGACGGCCAATGTCAGCGTCCTGTCGGGCGCCAGCATTCGCGGCAGCGGCGCGGTCACCCTTTCCGCTTCCGGCTCGGAAACCGCGTCGGACATCCATATCGTTCCGGCAAGCGGTCTGTTTCAGCAATTGATCGGCGCGGCGATCGTCGTGGGCGAGACGAATGCGTCCGTTTCCGCCAACATTGCCAGCGGAGCCACCATCTATAGCGGCGGCAAACTCACCGTCTCGGCTGTCAACTCCGCCACGCTGAGCGTGAATGCGCAGGTCTTTTCCACGAACACCGCGGCGGATTCCGCCTTCGCCTATTCGACCGGGACGATCCGCACGAATGCGTCGATCGACAGCGGCGCCAACATTTCCCAGGCGGGTTCCGTCGCCGTTGCGGCGCAGAACACCAACAACTTCTCCACGGCTGCCAGCGCCAATGCCATGGGCAACGGCAATGCCGGCGTTTCGGTTGCCGTCAGCAACATCAACACCTATGCGACCGCCAAACTCGGCGCGAACGTCACCACGGCCGGCAATGTCGATGTCTATTCAGGCTCCAACACGACGGCAAACGTGGTTCGGGCCTCGACGACGGTGGGCAACGACTTTGCGGGCGATACCTTCTCCACGATCGTCAGCGAGTCTTCCTTCCTGACGGACGTCTTCGGACCAGGCGGCTACTTCCAGGCTGGAAAGGCCGGCCAGGCGGCGGCCAACGGGGGCATGTCCGAAACGTCCAAGGGCGGCATCACGCTGGGGCTCAATCTCGGCAGCCAAAGCTCCGAGGCCTCGCTTACAGCGCCGAACGTGTCAGCAACCGGGAGCGTCGGCGTTGTCAGCCTTCTGACGGATGCGGGCATCCGCAGCGATGCTTCAAGCCAGGTCAACTCGTCCTCCGATCCGTCTCCGCTCAACCCGTCCGCATCGACCGCTGTCTCCATGGCGGTTGCCGTCGCCCAAATCACGCATAAATCGAACGCCTTCATCGCTTCGGGCAGCCATGTTTCGGCCGGCCAGATCGTCGTGGATGCGCAGACCGAGGTTCCGATCCTCAATTCGTGGATGCAGTGGAGCGATTTCAGCAGCGTCATATCGCATCTCAATGCCAATGCCGGCGTCGTCAACGATATCCTGACCAGTTATGCCAACGCGACGGCAACCGCGACCGACGGCGGCATTTCCGGCGCGGTCAACTATTTCAATATTACCAACGATACCACGGCCTGGGTTGGCAGCAATGCGATCCTCGTCCAGACCGGCACGGCCGCGCCCGCCTCCACCTATTCCATCTCCGGCGCCGGGTTCGATACGAGTTTCCAGAGCGTCGACATTACCGGCAATATCGAAGTCAAGGCGCTGACCGAGACGCAGAGCATCAATGTCGGCGGCAATTTCTCCTGGCTTGGCATTGCCGGCACCAATGGCGGAGGCTCGGACGCGACAGCGGTCGGCGGCTCGGCCAATGTCAACATCTTCAACAGCAACACCATTGCCGGGATCGCGGCCGGCGCGTCGGTTACATCGGCAGGTATTCTCGACGTGTCGGCAAAGACGGCGGACACCGTCTTTGCCGTTTCGCCGACCTCCGGCAAGGGCTCGGGGCTGGGTCTGAACGGCATCGCTTCGGTGCTGATGATCGACAACAATACATCCGCTTCGATCAGCAATCTCGCGACGATCAGCGCGCCCACCGTGTCGATCTCGGCCCAGCAGCAGCTTTCCTCCTTCGATATCGCCGGTGCAGTCGGCAGCTCGACCTCATCGGGCGTCGGCCTGTCCGTTGCATTGGTCGATCTGGAAACAGCGACCGCAGCCTTTATCGGCGACAACAGCCAGGAACTCGGCAAAAGCGGTGCTGGGTCCGACGACGCGGGCACGGGATATGTGCCGCCCGGGACTGTGACCGCAGACAGGCTGGCGGTCACGGCGCTTACGACCGGCCGGTTGCAGACCCTGTCCGTCGCCGCCCAATATTCCAACAATGCGGTTCCGCCGACCGCCTCCGAGGCTCTTCAGCGCACCGCCCCCGACGATGCCAACTATCTCACCCAGCTTGGCTACTATATGGCCAACAAGATGGCCGCGGTCGCCGCGAAAATCGACGACGCGGTGAACAACCTGACCAGCGACAACATGAACATGGTCAACGGCACCGGCAGCATGGCCGGTGCCGGCAGTTCGTCGATCAGCCTGACATCGCTCTCCACCTCGGCCGGTATCGCCGACGCGCATATTTCCGCTTTCACCAGCGGGGCTGACAATAGCGTCACCGTCCAGGCGCTCAACAATACGATTCTGACGACCGCCAGCGGTGCCGCTGCGGTTGCCATTGGCGCACCGGGAACCAGCCGCACGGCCGCCATCGCGGGCACGCTTGCCCTCGACAACAGCGCCGACATGACGACGGCAACCATCAGGCACTCGCAGGTGACGGCGACCAATATCGGCGTTCAGGCGCTCGCCGGCGGCGAAAACACCGTGATCGGGCTGGCAGTCGCGCTCACCTCCGGCAGTGCGTCTTCGGCCACGAATGCCTCGATATCCGGCTCCGTGCTCGTCAACCGCAATGGCGTTCAGGCGCTGGTCGATAGATCCAGCCTCGGCGGCGCCTCGACTTCGGCAAACGGAACGATTTCCATCGCGGCCGATCGAAAGACCCGGATCGGTATCGGCGGCGGCGCGCTTTCAGCCGGATTGACCGGCGGCGGCACCGGCATCGGCATCGCGCTCACCTATGTCGAGATCGGCGACCCGAGTTCGGGCGACGCGGTTTCGGCGATCATTTCCAACTCGACCGTCGTGAACACAGCCCGCCTCTCGGTCATGGCACTCGACCAGAGCCGCATCGTTGCGGGCGCGGCGGTTGCGACGGGCGGGGCCGGCACCTATGGGTTCGCCGGTTCCGTGATTGTCAACAAGATCGCTCCGACGATCACCGCGAAAATCCTCAATGGCAGTGTTGCCACCTCGGGCGACGTCACCGTCTCCTCCTCCGGCGGATCCGATTCAAATCTCGACGCCCTGATTTCCAACGCACAGATCGCCGCGACCGGAGGCCTCGCAAGTTCCGGCGGCGGTACGGGTGCGGGCAATGCAAATGTCGACTTTTCTGCCAACGCGGTTTCCCCGACTTCCGCATCCGGCGCCGCGATTATCGCCGTCGCCGGCCAGATCGCCTATGGCAAGAGCAATGTCGGCCTTTCGCTCGTGGTCAACCAGATCGCCCAGATCAACCAGGCGACCGTCGACGGCGTGATCCTGATCTCCGGCGGGACAGTCACGGTCACCTCGACCAACGATGCCGAAATTCTCGGCGTCGCGGTCGGCGCAAACATCGCCGCCGGTTCCGTGGCCGGCCTCGGCTCCGTCGTTTACAATTCTATTGCAGACGGCGTCATCGCCCAGATCGGCGGCAGCGGTCCCACGAGCGTGACGGCGAAATCCGTGTCCGTGACGGCTGAAGATGGCGCGCATATTCGCGGCGCGACCGGCGCTCTGGCCGCTAATATGAACAGCTCTGCGGTCGGCCTCTCCGTCACAGTCAACCAGATCGCGAATTACGTGGCGGCCACGATTTCCACTGCCAGCGTCACGGCGAACCTGCCGACGACCGCCTCCGCAATGGGTGGCTCGCTCCTGGTTTCCGGCCAGTCGAATGCCGCGATCACGACGGCCTCCGTCACCGGCTCCTTCAGCGGCGGCGCATCCGCGACCACGCCCTCGTCCGGCGGCGGCAGTTCCTCCTCGCCGCTCAGCACGCTTTTCACCAAATTCGTGCCGGCATCGCTGGCCCGCCTTCAGGCCGCCTCGACGCCCCCGCAGCAGCAGAGCGCACCCTCGACGCCAGACACGTCCAGCCTCACCGGGGCCGGGTCGATTTCGCTCAGCACCGAGGCAACCAGCGTTTACGCCTCGATCGTCAACAGCTCGACTGTCGCAGCGCAGAACAACGTCATTCTCCTCGCCAACAATTCCGATGCGATCACCGTCTATGCTGGTTCGCTTGCCTTGTCTGCCGGCACCGGAACCACCGCCAGCGCCTCCGTTCTCGTCAACGAGATCAGCGGCACGACCAGCGCCTATGTCTCGGGCAGCACGGTCGATGCCTTCGGCCGATCAACCGGTTACGGGGTGGATAGCGGGCAATTGCTGACCGCCGTCGATCCGTCGGCGCTGGTCTCGCCGGACGCGCTTCCCGCGCTGCAGAACGGCTCTGTGACGGTCAACGGCATCGCCGTCGTTGCCACCTCGCTACAGACCGTCAAGACCATCTCGGCGGTCGCTGCCGGTTCTGCGAGCGGCACGGCGCTTGCCGCCAATGTCATCACCAACACGATGAAGGGTGCGACAAGCGCCTATGCGGTCAACGCCCTTCTCGACACAAACTTGACTAGCACCGCGCCGGATATCCGCATTGCGGCCTCGAGCGCGGCCTTCGCCAACAATCTCGATGTCGGCATGGCGGGCTCGGGCGGCAATGCCGCCGGAACGGTCACGCTTGTCATCAACCTGATGAGCGGCGCGACCAACGCCTATCTCCAGGACAGCACGACAGGCAGCGCGGCGCATCCCGCAGGCGCGGTCGCGATCCTTGCCAATGCCTGGCTGGGCACGTCGGGAATCTCCGCAGGCGTTGCTGCCTCCGACAGCGTCGGCGTCGCGGGCTCCGCCATCGCCAACACATTCTCCGCCAAGACATCGGCCTACGCGAAGGGCGGCACGCTCAACGCCAGCACGCTCGCCGTCAAGGCCAACACGACAGACGGATATTACGGTATCGTCGGCTCTTATGCCATCGGGGGGACCGCCGGCGTGGGTGCCGGCGTCGTCGTCGCCACCATGAACAACGAGACGAACGCCTATCTGGGTGCCACAGACGATGCGATCGCGGTGACGCTGAGCGGGGCGACGGGCACCGCCAATGCTCTCGCGGTCTATGCCTCGACGACAACGAAGACAAAAAGCTACGACTTCGGTTTCGCGCTCGGCGGAACCGGCGGCGTCGCCGCCATGGCGACCGTCAATCTCCTCACTAACAAGACGCTCGCCAAGATCGAAAACGCAAATGTCACGGTCCTCGCGGCATCGCCGACGGGCCAGAGCGGCATCGATGTGAGCGGGAACGAAACTGTCAATCTCAACGCGACGACGGGCGGCGTGGCGGCAGGTGGATCGGCCGCGGGCGGCGCTGCCGTCAACGTCGCGATCCTCAAGAGCTCCAACCAGGCCCTGATTAATCAGTCCACTATCAGGACACCCGGCTCGGTCGGCGTTTCGGCGACAAGCGCGCGCGATATCACGGCCAAGACTGTGACCGGCGCGCTCGCGGGCTCCGTGGCGCTTGCGGGAACGGTCGGCGTTGTTCTGGTGGGCGATGCAGCCTCGGCTGCCCAGACGAGCGATATCGGTGCCTCCGTGGGCAGCGCGGATACCGCGACACGCTCAGGCGGCAGCATGAGCGCTGCCCTTGGCGCGGGAAGCGATGGCATCACCGCCGCGATCAACGGCGGCACGGTGACGGCCAATGCGGTCACGATCACAGCCACGGGCAATGTCGCGATTGAGAATGCTGTCGGTACAGTCGCTGTCAGCGGCTCGGCCGGCCTCGGCGCGGCCGTCGGCTACACAACGGTTCGCCAGGCCATCACGGCGCAGGCTTCGGGCGGCACGATTGCCACGCAGTCGCTTTCGATCACCGCCGGCGCCGGCGACGACGGCGACCGCGCTGCGCATACGACCGCCATCGCGGGTGGGGGTGGCGGCTATGCCGGGCTGGGCGCGGCCGTCGCCATTTCCGAAATCAGCAATACGATCAATGCGCTCGTCAACTCGACCGTCAGCGGAGGCACGGCAACCGTCAACGGCGTGACCGGGACGGTGCTTGCCAATACCGTCACCGTTTCCGCAGCCGACACATCGACATCGGCGAGCGATGTGACGGGTGTCGCCGTGTCCATCTACGCCGCCGTCGGCGCGTCGGTGGCAAAGGCCGACCGTTCGAGCATCGTGAATGCGAAGACCCAATCCAGTGCCGGTATCGTGGCGCAGACAGTCACCGTGCAGGCTAGCGAGGGCGGGGCAACCTATGCCTTCGGGAAGGGCGGCGCGGGCGGTGCGGGCCTTGCCGGAACCGGTGTTTCCGCCACGGCCACGGACACCGCACAAGTGACCTCCGGTGTCCTTGCCGGCAGCCGCATCGTCGCCATATCCGGCCTCACCGTGTCCGCAACAGCCTCGCCGGATGCCAAGGCGTTTGCGTTCGGCGTCTCGGCGGGCTCGTCGGCTGCGGGCATCTCCATCGCGGATGCCGAAGCCAATGCGACAGTCACCGCGTACGTGGACGGCGGTGCCGACCTGACGCAGACCTCCGGGCTGACGATCAAGGCACTCGTCAATATCACCGGAACATCGGCGACGGCATTTCCCTCAAGCGCAACCGTTTTGCCGACCGAGACATCCGATTTCCAGGCGGGCGGGACGACGGCTGCGGCGTGGAGTATCGCCGGCAGCGGCGCTTTGAGCTTCGCTTTCAATGACACAACGGCCAATGCTAAAAGCAACACGACCGTGATTGCCGAAACGCGTGACGGCTTCCGCCTGCCGTCCGGCGCCGTCTCGATCTCGGCCTCGAACAAGACTAATCAATATGCCAAGGGCACCGGCGTGGCGATCTCCGGCGGATTGGCTGTCGGTCTGGTCGATGCTGAGGCAAGCTCCACGTCGACGACGACCGCCCGCGTGGGCCAGAATACGCTCAGCACCGCACAGGCACGCGATGCCAACGGCAATATCACAACGCCCGGCACCGGGGATGTCAGCATTTCCGCGACCGGCAGCGACACGAACAATGCGGATTCCACCGCCGGAGCGGGCGGCGTCTATGCCGGCAACGGATCGGTCGCCGGGACAACGGACACGTCGACCGTCACCGCATCGGTGGGCGACAATTCGAGAATTTCCGCCACATCGATCTCGGTATCGGCCGACCATTCGGATATTTTCGGCCAGATGGCCAATTCCCTCAACGCAGGAATTGTCGGCGCGAGTGCCGCGCTTTCCAAGCATGACGGGACATCGACGGTCAGCGTGGACATTGGCACGACGGTGGCGCTGAATGCGTCGGCCGGGGGCCTTACCAAGGTCTGCATCGCCTATGGTTGCCAGGCGGCGGTCAATATCACCGCGACCAACACATTCACCGATACGAAGTCCGGCACCAGAGCCGGTGCCGGCGGCGGCATCAACGGCGCGGGCGCGACCAGCACGATCAACATCAACCGCAACGCCGGCGGCACGACCATCTCCATCGGCAATGGCGACGACATCACCTCCGGCACCGATGCGACGCTGGCTCCCGGCAGCATCGCGATGATTGCCACCAGCATCATCAATATCGCGGACGAAGACGACCTGACAACCGGCGGCCTGATCCAGGGCGCGGGCGTCAACTCGACCGTCAAGGCCATCTTGACGAACGAGATCGACATCGGCACCGGCGTGGCGCTGGCCACCCGCGGCTCCATCAACCTTGCGACCTACACGACCGGCGCAGTCACCGCGACCGGCAATGTCTCCACATGGGGTGTGGCCGCCGTCGGCAGCGCCAACGCATCCATCGACCTGACCGAGAACGAACGGATCAAGGTGCTCAGCAGCGCCGCCAATCCGACCACGCTTGCGGCGTTCTACAATGTGAACGTCACGGCGGGCAAAGACCTGATGAAAGGTCAGTCGAACAACCTGGCGGGGAATGCGATCGCGCAAGGCTATGTTCGCGGCCTGATTGCCGTACCGACCGCCGAGGCGACCACCAGTATTGCGACAAACGCCTCCGTCGATCTCGGCGCCGGCTCGCGCGTTTATGCCGGTCAGAACGTCAGCGTCGCTGCCAATCGCGGCGGAGCCTCCGTCCAGGCGGACGGGACCGGCCATGGTTACGAACTGGCCTTCATTCCGGTCACAGTGGGCCATGACAGCGCCTCCGCGCCGACCACCTCGACTGTCAATCTCGGCGGCACGATTGTTGCCGGTCAGTATCACACGCTGCAACTGACCATCAACGCGGACGGCACCGTGACCGAGAACGCCTCGGGCGCGCCGGTCAACTACACTTATTCCGCCACCAACACCTCCAGTTGTTCGGCGAGCATCACTGCAAGCTGCCTGTTGACGGCGGCGCAGTATCAGACGCTGCTCAATCACGGCAACATTTCGAGCGGCAACATCGCAGCGGTCCGCTTCGGCGCGCTCTTCGCCTCCGGCGGCAATGCCGACATCATGGCCGATACGCTGACCGGCGGTGGCTCGATCTATGCCTATGGCAGCCCGTCGATCACGGTAAACAATGCGAACCCCATTGCGGTCGTGCTCGTTGGCGGCGCCTATATCCCGAATGTGCCGGCCGGCCTGATCACCTTCAGCGGCAATGCGACGGAAGCGGCGGCCAATGCGGCCGGCATCGCGCGTCATGCCGACGGCACGAGCACGGCAGGCTCGATCACCATCGCGCTCACCAATACGAGTGGCGACCGAGGTGCCGGCGCGCCGCTGATCGTCGATGCCCCGATCACCAATCTCGGGGGTGTCGTCAGCATCACCAATTCCAACGGTTCGCTGATTTATCAGACCGTCTATGCAACGGATAGTGCAGGCAATTTCGTCGTCGACGCCCAGGGGAACAAGAAGGCCGTCAGCATCGGCGGGACGCAGGGCAATCAGGTTCTGGTTTCGGTGCCTTATGGCGCATTGATCGTCGATGCGAACTCGGCCGATGGCAGCTTCATCGCCGGCGCATCGCCCGTGACCGAGTGGTCCGGCTCCGCGATCTATCCCGGCGGGATACACGGGACGAATGCCAATAACGCGATCATGTATGTGGCAAGCTCGATCTACGTGAACCAACTTCAAGGCGTCGACCAGATACAAAACAATGGCGGCGGGGACATCAACACGAGCCTTTACGGCACGGCACTCGATGGCCCGGTCAACGGCAACAATGCGGCTAACGCGCATTCCGAGATCATCCTCTTCGGCGCCTGCTCCTATAACGGCCTGCTCGCCTGCCCGTCCGGCGCGACGATTTCCGTCTATCATACGACACAGACCGCCTATGTGCAGCAGGCCCTCAGCTACACGATCACCAACCCCGACCTCCAGTCCGTATCGGGAAGCGCCCAGAGCCAGCAGATTTACGGCAACCTGATCGAGGTCCACGCGGCGACGATCGACATCAACGGCGCCATCTATGCCGGGCCGCCCACCGTCTACAACATCACGCTCAACGCAGCGATGGGTAGCTTCGTCGGCCAGCTCAACCAGTATCGCCAGAGCCTGGCCGGCGGCGACATCTCGACGGCTTACGCGATCTCGCAGCAACTGACGAACCAGTATGGCGCAACGGCTGCTTTCAATCTGCTCAACACGGCCTATACAGGCGGCAGCCTCGACGTCTCGTCCTATCTCGGCTTCAGTGCCAATTCGGCCCGCGACGTCAAGGCCACCTACGATTTCTCCAGCGGCCGTGTATCGCTCGACAAGATCGAAGCGCATTCGACCGGGGCAAGCATCGTTCTTGACGGCGCGATCATCAGCTCCAACACGCTGGGCAATATCCACATCAACAGCGGCTTCGGCCAGGTCCTTATCAACAACCAGACCGGGTTCGACCTTTCGGTCGACGGGATCAATACGGGCTCGGCCGCCAATGCCAGCGCGGCGACCAGCACGGTCATGATTGTCGATCGGCTGAAGGACCAGGTGAACGGGACATCGGCGAACGATACCAAGACGTTCGTTTACAATCCCGGTGCGGGCGTGAAGACCTATATCAGCAGCAACGGTGCAAATCCCATCGACGGCAACGGCAATGTTGTCGGCGGCGCGTGGCTGGAATCGAGTTCGTCCGGCACGACGGCGACCTATTCGCCGGTCACTGGTGCTTCCTATCAATATGTTCAGGAGGCACAGCTCAAGCGCTTCTTCACGACCACGATCAAGGAAGGGGCAACGGTCTTTGCCTCGGCCAGCGACTGGGTCTTTGTGAGCGGCACGCCTGGCAATCCCTATTATTACGTGTCACCCGACGCCGTCCCGTCGACCGCCAGCGGCTGGGTCTCGTCATCGGGCATCTCGCTGACCCCCGTCGGCAAGGTGATCGTCGATCCGAGCGCACCGCTCTACCGCGAGACGATTTTCGGCAATATCATCAGCCACGGTTATCAGGCATCGGACAATAACGGCAATCCGGCTCAATGCTGGCAGGGATATCCCTGCGCAGCACCCTATAACGTTGCGCAATGGTACCCCGACTGGGCCTTCGTCCGCGTTACCAGCGTCGAGCGCGCCGACAACAATGTCGGCATCACATTCAGCGGCAGCGCCACTGGCGCCGTCACCATCAACTCGAACGCCTCCGTCATTGTGTCCGGCGACATCAAGAACCCGACCGGCCTCACCAGCATCACGACGTCGCCAAACACCTCGTCGATACAGCAGGTCGCGGAAACATCGATTTCCGGCGCTTCGGTCAATCTGACGAGCGGCGGATCTATCGGAACCGCCGCCAATCCGGTGAATGTCACGATCACCACGGGGCTCGGCACTACAACCGGCAGCTTCTCAGGCGCCGCCGGAAACGGCGGTGTCATCGCCAACCTTAATTCGGGCGCGAACGGCCTCTATGTATCTGCGGCCAACGGCAGCGTTCGGCTGACGGCAGCGGGCACTCTTGTCGCCGCATCCGGCAGCTATGTTTCCGGCACCAATGTCACGCTGAAGAGTACAAACGGCAGCATCGGCGCGACCAACCAGCTGCTGAGCGTGCAAACCGCCCGGAGCGGCGTGCTCAATGCATCCGCCTATAGCGATATCGGCCTTTATATCCCGACCGGCGACCTGCTGATCGGCCAGATCGCATCGACCGCCGGCAATGTCGCCCTCACGGTTGCCAATGGCAATATCTACGACTCTCTCTCCCAGACATCCGCGTCGGCCCTGTCGCAGGACCAGATTGCCGCCATCGCAGCTGCACTTCATCTCATCGGCACAAGCGATGCTGACGCGGGTGCGTCCGCCATCAAGAGCTTTGAAAACACCGTCAACGCCAATCTGGCGACCTATCTGCAATTCATCGCCAATGGCACCGTTGCGTCGGGAACCATCGGCGCGCTGGAGGGCGCGGCACTTTCCCTCTACGCGCCCTTTGCAAACTCGGCTGCCATCGCAGCGGCGCGCACCGCCCAGTCCGGCGCGACCCACTTCGTCACGCCGACGAATGCCCAGATTCTCGCGACCGCAAACGATCTGGCTGCGGCAAACGGCGTCTTCACGCTGACACTGACGGATGCCGACAGGGCGCAATATAAGGCTCTGGCCGCCGCTGCTCTTGGCGTCAGCGCTGCCCAGGTCTCGAGCGTGACTGATGAGCAGATCCAGGCCTGGGCTAATGCGCGCTATCAGGCCTATGCGACGACTTTCGCCGACGCCTATGGCACTGCGTGGCAAACGGCCGTGCCGGCAGCGACGACGCCATTCACCGTGACGGCCGGCAGTGCACTCGCCACCAGGCTCACCATGTCGTCCAACTGGACGGCGGCGCAGATGGTTCAAGCCGTCGATGCTTCGGCCATGCAGCCCTCCTCCACCACGGTCGGAAGCTCAGCAACGCCGGACATTGTCGGCCATGACGTGAAGCTCGTGACGCAGGGTGGAGCGATCGGTACATACAATCCAAACGGGATGCAGATCTCGCTCGGGCAAATGGTTAACGGTACGCTGAGCAGCCAGCAGCAGGCTGCCCTTGCATCGGCAACCACGCCGGGCTCCGTCTCGCTGATCGGCACCGATGCGAACGGGCACGCGCTTGCTGCCGGAACCAGCCTGACGACACTCGGAGCCGGCTCGACCGTCACCGGGCTCAACATTGCGCAGACAGCGCCGGTCTTCGTCAGCGCGTCTGGCGCCTTCACCATCTCCTCGGCGTCTTCGGTCTATCTGCAGGCAACCGCCGGATCGTCGATCAACATCAACCAGTTGACTGCGCACGGCGATGTCGACCTCAAGGCCCCCGGCAACATCGCTGCAAGCCTGGTCGCCGGCCAGCCTTCGTCCAGCACGCAGATCGTCACGCCCGGCAATCTGGTCCTCGTCGCCGGCAGCGGCAATATCGGGTCCAGCGCCGTTCCTTTGACGCTCCAGATTGGTGGGGCGCTGATCAACGCGTCGGCCGGTGGCAGCGTCAACATCGATTTCGCATCGGGTGACGCCTCGCTGCAACGCGTCTTCGCCGGCGGCACGGCGACCATTTCGACTCATCAAGACTATTCGATCTATTCGGGACTGAGCGGTATCAACATCTCGGCCGGCAACATCGTCCTGAACTCCGGCAAGAATATCGGGTCGGTCAATACCGCGCTCGCGATCTCCACAACCGGGCACCTGTCCGGCAGCGCCTCCGGCATTGCCAATATCTCCGCCCCGACCGTCAATAGCGCGCAGCCGAACAGCCTGACGGTATCCAACCTGACCGCGAGCGGCAATATCTGGCTCTCCGCCGGCCAGGCCTTGACGGTCACGGATACGATCAGCTCGACGGGCGGCAACATCCAAACCGCATCGGCCTCCCTGTTGATGAACGCCGGGACACTCCTCAAGGCTTTCGGCACCGTCACCGTGAACACGCTTGCCGACGCAACGCTGGCAGCGATCGAAAGTCTCTTGAACCCGGCGACTGCGACGGATGCCATTGCCATCTCGGCCGGCGGCACGCTCTATTCGGCCTCCAGCGGACTATCGCTGACAACCGGCGCCAACGGGACCGCCTCGCTTGCAGCCACGCTCGGTATTGGCTCCACGACCTCGGCGCTCGCTCTCGACACCGCTTCACTGTTCTCGGCCACCGCCACCGGCAACAACGCCGGGGTCTACATCACGAGCAGTAGCGCCCTGCAAGCCGACACCCTTCAGGCGGCCGGCGCGCTCAAGCTGACGGCAGACACGCTCTCCATAGGCTCTGCGACGAGCGGCGGCGATGCCACCTATCTCGCAAGCGGCAACCTCGCCTTCACGCTGCTCAAATCCACCGGCGGAAAAATCTCCGCCGCGTCCACGGCAGGTTCGGTCAGCGGCACGACGGTTGCAGCATACGGCAACGCCGGCATTTCGGCCTTCGGGGACAGCATCGGAACGGGGATCACCAGCACGACCGGCAAGATCGTCGTGACCTCGACCGGCGGTCGGATCGACTGGTCCACCCTCTCCGCCGCCACAACCATCGACCTGACCGCCTCCGGCAGCACCCTGACGGTCGGCTTTGCCACAAGCGGCGGAACCCAGACGCTGCATTCGAAGGGTAACCTGACCTATACGACCCTCAAGACGACGGGCCTCACCGGGGATGCGGGCGATATCGCCCTCACCTCGGATACGGGCGCCATCGGCGTCACGGGCACCGATACGCTGGAAGCCAATGGCGGCTTTAAT
>NZ_JBEPMB010000014.1:0-57303 GCF_040545545.1 Limnomicrobium aquaticum | reverse complement strand
CAAAAATCGCAGCGCGCGCATCAGACCCCCGCTCGGGCTACGCCCTCCCGCGGGTCTCATGCGCGCGCCAAGGTGGCCGACTTTTGCGCCGCCGCGTGGCCGGTTTTTACTCCGGCGTTGACAGGCGTGGACACCCGCCGGACAGATCTACCGGCAGGCTCTCGATGCTATCCTTGATCAACGCAAGTTGACTGACCCAATCGGTGAGATCGACCGCACCGAACTGATGTCAGTGTGGAGACAGATGCGGCCCTGGCATGATTCCGTCGAAGGGATCGGTCGGCTGAAGCGCAAGTTCACCGTATCGGCTCTGTCGAACGCTGGAATGGCGGCAGTCATCGCACTTTCCAAACGCGGCGGACTGGATTTCGACGCTGTGTTAACCGGAGAGCTGATTCACGCCTACAAGCCCGCTCCCGAAGTGTACAGATCGGCATGTGCTTGTCTCGGATTCAAGCCGGAACAGATCATGATGGTCGCTGCGCATAAATGGGATCTCAAAGCGGCAAAAGACGCTGGCTTCAAGACGGCCTTCGTTCCTCGACCGCTAGAGACCGGACCGAACGGGAAAGTCGACATTGCGGCCGACGCCTCCATCGATGTCTTCGCTGCGAACATCGTCGATCTGGCAAGGCTGGCGGGTGTCTAAGCTCTAAGGCCGGCGGCGAGATCGGGGCCGGTCCTGCCGCGGGGTCCTCTGTTTCAGGTGGGTGCAACACGATCCTTCCGACAAGAAGGTCGCAGATGCCGCAGGCCGGTGGCCTGACTCGTGGGCCGGCTGAAAAGGACTGGTCGCCGCCACTCGACGAGTATGTGGCCGCAGCGGCAAAACTGATCCTCGACGTCTCGCTTATCTCCAGCAACTCCATGGATTTGATCACACCGATGTCGCCGCTAAACTGATGGGATGCGCCCGAAATCGGCCAGCGCCGCGCGAAGTTTCGGGGTAGCGAAATCGAGGAACCGTCGCAGTTTGACCGGCATTATATTTTGAGAGAGATGGACCAGATTAACCGGTATCGGTTCGACTTCGAACTCTTGCAAGATAAACTGCAGCTTACCCGCGTTCACGGCGTCGGCCACGTCGTGCTCCAGTACGAGGGTCGCCCCAACACCATCAATTGCGGCATAGGCGGCAGCGTCCGGCGACGACACGAGCAATCTTGGCACATCGGCGACTGTAAAGATGTCTCCAGTAGCAGGGTTGCGGAAGCGCCACGGCGCCAGATACGGGCTGTCAAATACGACGCAAGGATAATCACTTAACTCCTCTGGCGTTTTCGGCACGCCGTGAGTCTCCAGGAGAGCCGGGCTGGCTGCGACCACTACCCGCAAAGTTCCCACTCTGGTTGCAACCAAGCTGCTATCGCGCAGGCGTCCAATCCGGATTGCGACATCCGCACGTGAATCGACGAGATCGACGTTGCGGTCAGACTGCACGAGCTTGATGCGTATTTCAGGGTATAAACTGAGAAACTGAGTGATAACTGGCAAAACACGCAGTCGCGCAACCTGGACGGGCGTGGTCACGACAAGCTCGCCGCGTGGGGCGGTAAACTCACCAGCAGCGCGACGCTCCTGCTCGTCCACCTGCTCCAGGATATGTCTCGCGGAAGCAACGTATTCGGTCCCTGCGTCGGTCAATTCGAGCTTTCGGGTCGTCCTGACGAGTAGCTTGGTGCCAACCAGTGTTTCAAGGTCGTTGACGTTTCGCGTGAGGGTGGCGACGGGGACGCGCATTTTTCTTGCAGCCGCCGACAGGCTTCCCTCCTCGACCGAGGACACCAGCATCGCCATCGCTTGTAGTCTATCCAAATGAGTCACCAAAATTAGAAAACAATTACGATATTAGCTTGCCCACTCCATTTGGGGAACCTTCGGTTGGATCTGCTGTTGTGCGGCAGCATTCAGCCGACGAGTCCAAAGTCGATATCCGCGCCGGCCCGCTGACCTGCCCCTGAGCGGTCGGCGAGTAGAGTTGACGATCATGGCGCGTCGTTGCTGGTGCGATGCCGTGCTGTAGGGTCGGCGAACCCATCGGACCAGGGTTCGCATCCCCTCAAGGCGTCCATCGCCGCGCTCCGCAATGGCTGCCATTCAATATCGGAGGCATGATCTTTAGAATGACGGCTTCCAGCCCTCGTTCCTGTCCTCCGAACACGGTCTTTCTTCTCTTTATGCCAATTTTGCTAAGGCCGCAAAAAGCGCAATGTTTAGCTGCTTCATCTCGTCCATCACTGGGTTCGGCTGCGACGAGAATTTCGCAATCACGAGGTCCGCGCGGGGGTTGATGAAGAGCCATTGCCCATGGATACCGAGTCCGAAGAAGGCGCCATCAACGTTGCCGCTCTGGTACCATTGACTACGATAGGATCCAGCGGGAAGCCAGCTGACAAAATTGCCGTTGATCCAGGCCTCTCGATCGCCGCCCGTCGTCGCATCTCTCACCCAATCGGATGGCAAGATCTGTCGCCCATTGATCTCCCCGCCGGACCTGACGAGTTCTCCAAAACGAGCGAAATCACGGACTGTTATGAAGAGGCGTTGGCGCGGGGATCAGCAGATGTGCGGAATATGGTCTTTGATGGGCCGATTATTTGGTTGCTCCCGTCGAGGCTTGGCAACGAACGGATATCGGGCGTCCGCAGGCAAGCATTCGGTTCAGGATGGCCACGCCGATCGTAGCTTCAGTCTGTTGAGCGCGGAATGAACGAGCACGTAGCCGCGGACCGATGACGCCCTTGTATCGACCCATCGCGGTTTCAACCAACGCTCGTTTTCCATAGCCGGTGGATGTCTGCCATTTCAGCCGCCCCTCTGCCTGCATGGATGCTATGTGGTCGTCTCTCTGGCAGCATGGTTGGGCGTTGGGCTTTTCAACCGCATTCGAGCGCGGTGGAATAACGACCTTTGCACCTGCGCTATGACGCAGGACAGCGTCATAGGTGGGAGTGCCATCATAGGCTCCATCGGCAGTGAACTGGCCGATCTTATCGTCGATCTGATCCAGCAAAGGTTCCAGCTGCGAGGCATCGCCGGCCTCCTGATCTGTCAGGCTATGTGCAATGATCTCGCCACTGTCGGCATCAACCGCCAGGTGCAGCTTTCGCCAGCTGCGGCGGGACTTTACGCCATGCTTCTCCTCGAGCCATTGGCCGGCGCCATAGACCTTGAGTCCAGTACTGTCGACCAGAACATGAATGGGCCCGTCCGCCACATGCTGCCGGTCGTTGCCTCTGGCCGATGGCTTCCAGGTTCTGGCCCGTCGGCTCAGCGTGGTGTGATCGGGCACAGGCAAATCCAATCCCATCATGTCCAGCACCGAACTCAGCAGGCCTTCGCTCTGGCGCAAACGCAGCCCAAACACCATGCCCAGCATCAGAGTAGTTTCGATCGCCAGATCCGAATAGAGAGGCTGGCCACCACGCGTCCTGCGACGTGGCGCTGCCCAGCCCGCCAGAGCATCCGGCGATATCCAAAGGGTTAAACTGCCACGGCGGCGAAGGCCCGCCTCATACTCCGCCCAGTTCGTCACCTTGAACTTCATTTTACCGATATGATGGCGGCGGGAGGCGTTATGTTTGTGCGGCATCCGGGATCAATCTACCTGTTTCCGATCCCGGCCGCATAGATGCAAAACGTTGAAATTTGATCCTTGCACCAATTCCTTCGTGAATGGCAGGCTGCTGAAATCATCCGGCAGATGCAAAGAAATTCGCCGCCGCTCGGCCGGACTGATATCGCCAAGATCGTGACCGTAGACGGAGCGCGCCTGATGAGGCAGCTTCTTCTTGAAATACCCTTCCGGCAGTCGGTAACGCTTTTCGATCCGGCACAGGATGTCGAAACTGGCAACCGACCGCGGGACACGTTCGCCCTGGATCCAAGACAGAAGCGTTTTGCTGTCGAAGGTCTCGGTCAAGCGAACCACCGCGCGGTAGAGCTGCCAGTAGCTGTCGCCAAACCGGCGCATATGGTAGATGAGCGCATCTTGAAAACTTGCCGGATCGTTGGTCGCCTCAAATAGCGGATCCGGGAATGCACCGATCGGCTTTGGCGCAGGACCGCGTTGCGGTTTTCTGGTCGAGGAAGCCGCCGCTGTCTTTGTGACCGCTTCAGCCTTACCTGTCCGGGCAGACGGCTTTGCTGGAGAAACGTCATCAGCGACTGGAGGCGCCTTTAGCCAACGGATGATCGCATCAAGGGCCGGCCGCAATTGCTTCCTGAGTTCAGCGGTCATGTCGTCTTTGATACCGCAGGCCTCTCCGATCGCAGTCCAGTCGAGATGGCCGTTCAGGATTGGCGGCCGTTTGCGGTAAATGATCAGGCTGGTCAGGTAAGGGCGGATTTTCTCCAGCACCCGCTTTGAGGATATCGGTGCAATACGCATCTCGCAAAATTCCGAAATTTTTCGCTGAAAATGGCGTGATGAAAGGTCGTGTTTGGGCATGCTCGTTCCATTTCTCTCTGGCACCAGTGCCGAGAGCGAGCGGAAATAGGGTCGTGCGGTAAACAAAGCATGTATGGTGAATGCATCTCGCCAGCTGTGGCGCCGGGGTTCAAAAACAACATGAATGATATGTAAGCAGATCAAATAGAAAATTATGGTCCGTTTATATATCATTCATGTTGACCGATTTTGGAATCTTTGAGATAGCTTGCCCTTGTCAACGGAAACGGTTTGGTAGGTGGGATGGCACAGTCTGAGTTAGAATCCTTGTTGGAAATCGGGCAGTTGCTGAAGGCTACGCGTAAAGGCCTGCAATTGACCCAGGAGCAGGTTGCCGACATGGCGGGTATATCGCGTCCCCGCTATCGTGAGATAGAGGCTGGAAGCAGTGCTGCGCGCACGACGACGCTGATCAATATCGCCCGCGCTCTCGGGCTTGAATTGATGCTTATACCGCAAGCGATGGTCCCGGCCGTCGATGCGCTGCTGCGGCCTCATGACGATCTCGACGATCTCCCGGCATTCATGGCGCGTCCAGACGGGGATGAGAATGTCTGAAGTTTCATCCGATCCGAGATCCATTTCGTCGCTCGATGTGCTGCTGAACGATGTCAAGGTCGGCACGATCGTCAGGACCCCCGGCGATTTTAACGCTTTCAGCTTCGAGGACAGTTATCGCGCAACCGGCGGCTTGCCAGTGCTCAGTCTGTCTTTTCGCGCAGCCACTGGCGGCTTGCGTAAGGATCCGATACCCGTCGCCAGAGCGTTACCGGCGTTCTTTGCCAATCTGCTTCCTGAAGACAAGCTGCGCGAGGCGATGGAAAAACACCACGCGGGTAGTGTTCGCGCGGGAAACGATTTCGACCTGCTTGTCGCGCTTGGGTCTGATCTGCCTGGCGCAGTCCGCGTCGTGCCGAGTGACGGAACGATTGTGCGTTTCGACAGCTTGTCCGCTCCCAAGGCGAAGGCCCGGTTCTCGCTTGCCGGCGTCCAGATGAAGCTTTCGGTCATCAAGAATACGGGGAAGGGCGGTGGACTGACACTGCCGCTCGGCGACGACCAAGGATCCTACATCGCCAAATTTCCATCGACCTCGTTTCCCGGGGTGTCGGAAAATGAATATGCCAATCTCGCATTGGCTGAAGCGATCGGGATGGAGGTGCCGGAACGCGAACTTGTGGAGCAATCGGAGTTCGAGGGTATACCAAAGGAATTCGAGACGCTGTCAGATGGCAAGGTCTTGCTCGTCAGACGCTTCGATCGCGGCGCAAACGGCGAGCGCATCCATATTGAGGATTTTGCGCAGGTATTCGGCGTCTATCCTTCGCGGAAATACGAAGGTGCCGCCTATCATGATGTTGCGGGGGCTTTGAACGTCGCTGTATCGTCGGCTGCCGCGCTTGAGTTCGTCCGCCGGCTGGCTCTCGCTGCCATCACCGGCAACGGCGATATGCACTTGAAGAACTGGTCACTGATCTATCGCGAGGCAGGCGAGAAGCCGCAACTCGCGCCTGTCTACGACGTGCTCTCGACAATCCCTTACATCCCCGCGGATGCCATGGCTCTGTCGCTGGCCGGCGAGCGGTCCTTCAAGGCGCTGAACGTGCAGCGGTGGAAAGCCTTCGCCAATCGTGCACGGCTGCCGGAAGCGGCCGTGCTTAAGGCGGTGGTCGACACAGTTGAACAGGTGAACGGATTTTGGTGGTCGCTGCCGGAACGAAAAGTCGTTCCGGCGAAGGTCCTCGAGCGTATCGATACGCATGTAAGGCTGATGACGCCGATACTTGGCACGGGCGCGGAGCGAAGCCCTTCGGCCGAGCGGTAGCCTGTGCCTGTCCTAGCTCGTTCGCCAGTCCTCCTGGCGCGTCTTCACCCGTTGCCAGAGGGCATCGTCGACAATTCTAAGCGACGGCAACTCCTGCACGATATGGTACTCGGCAGCATTCTCCCGTGAGACCCGACGTTCTGTTGTGGGATTTTTGCGATAAGCGAGGCGGTTAAAGACGATCCGTCCGATATAGGCCTGATTGTTCAAAATGCCGCTGCCGCGATTTCGATGCCCGCGAATTGCGGTCCCCTGCCAAGGTCGGCCGCGAGGACCGGATATACCGGGTGCATTGAGTTCCTCAGCGATCCTGACAGGGCTCATGCCGTCGGCGTACTGCTCAAAGATCCAGACGATGGTTGCCGCCTCATCGGCGTCGATCGAACGCAGGCCGCGCACCGGCTCCCCGCTATCGACGAACTCACGTCGCACTCTGTAGCCGTAACAGATACCGCCTGGCACCCGGCCATGCTTGGCGACAGTCTCCATGCCTTCGCGCGTCCGGTAGCGAACCTGTTCGAGCACCTCCTGATTTAGAACCGCCCTTAGTCCCAGTTCCATTGACGACACCGACGCGGCGCCGTGAACCGTCCACAACTCGACGTCATGAAACTGGAGTATCTTGAGAATGCGAGCGCTGTGCTCAAGGTCGCGAGAAAGGCGATCGAGGGTGAGGCAGAGAAAGACGTCATATGCGCCGATGGTTGACCTCGCCAAAGCGGCCTGGAGGCCGGGCCGCGTCTCAAATGACGAGCCGCTGACACCGGCATCGACGAAAGTGCCGGCCAAGTGCCAACCTTGCCGCAGGACGAATTCCTTCCCGAGATCGATCTGGGTTTCGATCGAGGCGGGGTTTTGTTGATCTGTTGAATAACGTGCGTAGAGCAGGACGCGCTTGGTGGCATGCATAATGACCGATCTCCCTGGTTTGAATCGCAGTCACCATGGTAGACATCGAGTATGGGATTCGGGATTTTCATTCACCGCACAGATTCGATCTATGACGACAGCCCGGCTGAGCAGTATCAGTTTCCGAGCCAGTATCTTGGCCGTGTCCAGGCCTCCATGGGAGACTGGATCATCTATTACGAGCCGCGAAAGGTGGCGGCGACGCGCGGATATTTCGCGGTCGCCAAAGTCACACAGATCATTCCGGATCCCAAAGCGCCGGGAATGTATTTGGCTCTGATCGAGCCTGGCAGCTATCTCGATTTCGTCAACGCTGTTCCTTTCAGCGGGCCAGATGGCGTGATCGAGCGCGGAGTGCTCAACGACGCGGGGCGAATTTCGGGAAGGGCGCAAGCAGCCGTGCGGCCGATCTCAGCGGTAGACTTCAATCGTATTTTGTCGATTGGCCTGGCGGAGGATCAACCGGAACTGCCGCGATCGGGCGAGGCAATAGACACGCCAATGGGCGCCGGATTCTCGGACGGCATTCAAGCTCCTTTTATGTTCGAAGAGGAAAGGGTGCGGGTCACACGGCTCTCATCGCGTATCGTTCGCGATCGGCTGTTTCGCAGATTGATCTTGCAGGCCTACGACAAACGATGCGCGATAACAGGCCTGAAGCTGATCAATGGCGGCGGCCGCGCCGAGGTCGATGCCGCCCATATTCGCCCCGTTGAAGCGGACGGCCCGGACATTCTGTCGAATGGCATCGCGCTCTCTGGCACGGCACACTGGATGTTCGATCGCGGCCTTATTGGCTTGTCGGAAGATCTTGAGATTCTGGTTTCGCGTCACGCAAACGACCGCGACAGCATCCAAGGTCTCATCAACAAGACCGAAAGAGCGATCGTGCCGGCAGGTGTTCACGAACGCCCGCATCCTCAATTTCTGAGATGGCATCGCGAGAATATCTTTAAACAATAGAGCGCCGACGGTTCAGATCCTTTCAAGGCGAAATGAAACTATCGAATTCGCGAGCGGAACTGAGCTCCGGTCACGCTAACATCTGAAGCCCGTGCTTCTGCACAAGCGAAAGCAGCTTCAGCGCGGGGCCGCTAGGCCGTTTGGCGCCAGTCTCCCATTTTTGCACCGTCGACTGACTAGTGTTCAGGTATCGGGCGAAGACCGGCTGACTGACGTGGTTTCTTTCGCGAAGGGCCTTGATGTCATCTGGCGTCAGCTCCGACGGGATAACCAGACAATCTTCATCGAAAGTCCGCATCGTTTCCTTGTCGATTGTCCCTGCTGCATACATGCCTTCAACAGTACTATGGATTGCCTCGAAGGCATCGCTCTTGAATTTGCGATTAGTCGCCATGGTCTATCTCCAAAAGGGCGCCGGTTCTAAGTTCCGCCTCGAGATCAGCTTTCGTCTTGCGGCGGTAGAGGTCAGCTAACTTCCGGAACGCCAGAAGCTCGTCGTCATCGATGTTTGCCCGATCCTTCTTCGCAAAAAGATAGGCGAACACCCAGAACTCGCCTGCCTTGGCCAGAACGATCGAACGATGCATGTTCTCGTTGAGACGCTTCTTGAAGACGCCACCTCCAAGGTCGTCGGCCTGTCCAAGAGCGACTTGGCGGATTGCCGTCGACAACGCCTTGTCGGGAATGCGTGCCTTCTTTGCCGCCTTGGCGAACCATGCTGTTTTGTACACTCGGTCTGGCATCGGTCTATATAGCACTCAGTGCTATATCCATCAAGATTGTGGAGGGGAACTATGCCGCTTCCCATACCTGATTCAGAATTCGAGCAGCAAGCGCAGCCTTGTCCTGCGGCAGGAAGCGGCCATAGTGCTGCTGCACCACGTCTGGTGTATCCTGGATCGCATAACTCGCCTGCTCGTAGGAGCCAGTCTGCTTGAGAATATGAGTTGCCAGGATATCCCGCAAATTATGCGGGCCATGCGGCAGCAGCCCCTTGATGGCGCCACGACCGGTATAGGGATTATAGATTCCATAGCGTTGAATCACGGTCCGCCAGGCCTTGTAGAATGTAGTGGAATCGGGACAATGCAATGACAAGGAGGTGCCCATGTTCGCAAAGATCTATCCGGTCCTGAAACCCGCAAATAATGGGCCTGTCGCAAATTTCTGTGCTTAATGGAATGTTGACCATCGGGAGAGAAATTCCTGCTCCGAATGTTGTGGAGCGTGTCGATGATTTTGAATGCCATTGCCGAAAAGCTGAAGCTTCAGTCGAAGGATGATTTCAAAGGGCGACATTTCGAGGCGTGGCTGATCGTGCAGGCGGTTACCTGGTATTTGCGATATCCGCTCAGCTATCGAGATCTTGAAGAGATGTTTCGCGAACGTGGCTTCGAGGTCGATCACAGCACGATAAATCGTTGGGTCCTGGCATACGCACCGATGATCGAGAAGCGGTTGCGCCAGTTTCGCCGACCGCATTGTGGATCAGTCCGTATCGACGAAACCTACGTCAAGTTTCGCGGAGAATGGCGATACCTCTATCGAGCCATCGACAAACACGGAAATCCCGTTGATTTCCTGCTGACCGCAAAGCGCGATCTCGACGCCGCCAAGAGGTTCTTCCGCAAGATGCTGAAAGATGAGCCTTTGTTGTCACCGAAAAAGATCGGCACGGATGGCGCCAACACCTTTCCTTCGACGATCAAAACCTCGGTTGACGATGGGCTGCTGCATCCGGATCCGGTCCACTATGTCACCAAGCATCTCCAGCAAGGCATCGAAAGTGACCATTTCCGAGTGAAGAAGAACATGCCGAAGATCGACGGCTTCCAGTCGTTCAACACGGCGCGGCGAACGATCGCTGGTTTCGAGGCGATGCTTTGGCTGAGGAAAGGTTTTGGCTTTTCCGGAGGCTGGACAGTGAACGATCAGAATGATCTCCTTGCGTGCCTCGTCGGACTGCAAAAGGTTAACAAAGCATGAATATCAGCCCCGCGGTCGGGTCATTCTGACCTCACTGAAAGTTTGCGACAAGCCCGACTTTTCCTTCCGAAGCGCTGCGCGGGATTCTCCGCTCCGTCCGCGCACTTCACGTTGACCTTCCACCGCTCGGTCAGCGGTTTGAGAGCGTCGTGGCGCGTGACCTTGCTGAGCTCTGCGACCGGCTAAAATATTCACGCTAGCAATATTGGCAGACGCTCCAGCAGGAGATTGAGGAATTGCCGCGCTGCGTTGGAGAGCGCCCGAGAACTCGGATAGACTGCATAAAGCGTCACCGGATCGGGGGACCAATCCTCAAGCAGCGGGATAAGCTGCCTTTCTTCGAAGGGATTTCTGCAAAGGGCGGCCGGAAGCGAAGCCGCGCCTAAACCTTGCAGGGCGGCGTTCAGGAGCGCGCTCGGTAGCGTCGTCGTAAAAACCGGTGCGAAGCGGTGCATCTGCACCTGCCGTCCTTTCCGAAACCGCCACTTCCAGTCCGTCCCCCGGCTACCCAGGCCGACGCAGCGAAGATGCTGAAGCTCGGCGGGGGTCTTCGGAAGCGGCCGCCCTTCAAGCAGATCCGGCCGCGCCGCGAGGATATAGGGCGCGGACATGATCTTGCGGGCAACGAGCGTCGAATCGGGCAGGGGCGTGAAGCTGGGATAGATGGCGAAGTCGGCGAGCGTCTCGCGGGGATCGAAAATGCCCATCGTCTCTTCGAGATGCAGGCGCACGTCAGGGACAGATGCCGCAAACTCCACCGCCAGCGCGTCGACGATCGCGGCCCCGATGACGGGCGGGCAGACGACATGCAGGACGCCGGTCGGATAGGCGCGGGCGCGCTCGGCCAGCGCCAGAACCTTGTCCGCCTCGTTGGCGAGCCGAACGCAGTGCTGGTAGCATTCCGAGCCGAAATTGGTGAGCCCGAAACGGCGGCTGTCGCGGTGATAGAGTGGCAGGCCGAGCCGCGTTTCCAGCTCGCCGATGCGGCGGGCGAGAGTCGACTTGGCGATACCCAGGTGCCGTGCAGCAGCGGAAATTCCGCCCGATTCTACAACCTTTCGAAACAGATACATGTCGTCGAGGCCGTTCATGTTTGGCTCCAAATATGGGACTGTAGCATCCCGAATATAGAACACCATTCGTCAAATTCGCAGATATTATTTTCCAGAAGCTGCAACGAATGGATCAAGCCCATGCTGATGACCAACGATATCATTCTCGAAACGCCCTTTGGCAAAGTCAGGGGTATCAAACGCGACGGCGTCGCTGCTTTCCACCGCGTTCCTTACGCAACACCCGCAAGTGGCGAAGGCCGCTACCAGCTTCCGGGCGGACCGCTGCGCTGGAGCGGCATGCTGGATGCGACGCAGCGTAACCATGTCGCACCGCAGTTGCCGTCGCGGCTCGATGCCGTCATGGGCGTCTACCCGATGGTGCTGGACGAGGATTGCCTGCATCTCGACATCTGGTCGCCGGTGGCGCCGGATGCTTCCGCACCAGTTCTCGTCTTCGTGCATGGCGGCGCCTTTATGACGGGCGGCGGCTCGCTTGCCTGCTATGACGGCGCGCTTCTGGCAAAGAACAGCTGCTGCGTCGTCGTCAACATCACCTACCGGCTCGGACCGCTTGGCTTCCTGTCGCAGCCGGGTTTCGCGCCCACCAATCTCGGCATCTACGACCAGATCGCAGCACTCAAGTGGATCGGTGAGGTTATCGGCGCCTTTGGCGGCAATCCGAAAGAGATCACCATTTCCGGCCAGTCGGCCGGCTCCTACAGCATCGCCGTCATGCTCGCCAATCCGGCCTGCAAGGGTCTGTTCAAGCGCGCGATCCTGATGAGCGCGCCGCTGGGGCTCAAGCTCCGCAAGGCCGAGGATGCCCCGCCGGTGGCGCGCGGCATGTTGCAGGTTCTGGACTTCGATCCAGCCGATCTGGCGCCGCTTCGCACCCTTGCTCCGGAGCGCTTCCTGGAAGCACTCAAGCTTTTGCAACCGAAGATGCCCGCGCCGGCCGTGCCCGGTGATGTCGCGCCGCCCTTCATGCCGGTGATCGATGGCGATCTGATCAAATGCGATCCCATTGACGCGATCCTCGACGGGGCGGGTGCGTGGTGCGACACGATCATCGGAATCACCCGCGAGGAATACGGTTCGTTCACGCTCGGCAATCCGATGTTCGCGAACTTCACGGAAGAACAGCTGAAAGCCGAATTCGTGCGCATCTTTGGCGACGGTGCGGAAACGGCGCTGGCCAAGGCAAAGAGCCGCCGCGCGCCGGCCCATCCGGGTGCGATCCTTGCCGACCTTCGTGCTGATGAGGCCTTCAACGACCAGAGCGCCGAGTTCGCCGCCGCTCAGGCTCGGCATGGTGCATATTCCTACATGTACCAGTTCGATTGGCAGTCGCTGCGCGCGGGCCTGGGAGCCTGCCACTGCCTCGACCTGCCGTTCCTGTTTGGCAATTTCGAAACCTGGGTCGGTGCCGGTGCGGCTTCGGTTGCGGGTGCGGATCTCGCCGAACTGCAGGATCTTTCGGGGATCTTCCAGAACGCATTGATGACTTTCGCCCGCACGGGTTCGCCGGAGGGCGAAGGGCTTCCGGCCTGGCCGCGCTATGGCGAGAACGGCACGAGACTTCACTTCGACAGGAGGGTGCAAGCCTACGCAAGCATCTGACGTCATTCAAAAAAAACAGAGAGGGGAATGACATGAAGACCAATGACAATACATCCATCGGCAAAGAGAGAGTGTTCGCCACGATGCTCCTTTGCTTCCTGATCGTGACGCTGGACGGGTTCGACACGATCGCCATCACCTTCGTTGCGCCGATCCTTGCCAAGGACTGGGGTATCTCGCCGGCGGCGATGGTGCCGGCATTCCTGGCCACCAGCGTCGGCGCGGTCGTGGGCTATATGGCCTGCGGACCGCTGGCGCTGCGCTTTGGCGCACGCTCCATGGCGCTTGCGAGCGTCGTCACCTTCGGCCTCGGTTCGCTCGCAACCGTGATGGCGGCGGATATCGCAAGCCTCACGGCGCTCCGCTTCGTCACCGCGCTCGGTCTCGGCGGCGCCTTGCCGATCGCCATTGCCCGGGCAGCCGACCTGATGCCGGGACCGAAAAGCGCCACGGCCGCCATGATGATTGCGACCGGCATTTCCGCAGGCGGCGTGCTGGCAGGCATTGCCGGCGGACCGCTGATGGCACATTTCGGCTGGAAGGGCGTCTTCATTGCCGGGGGCATCCTGCCGCTTCTGCTCCTGCCGTGGATTGCCACCGCGGTCCGTGCCGGCGTGGCAAAGGCTCGCTCGACCGAAGGCGGCAGCGCCGTGTATGCCCTCTTCGGCAACGGCATGGGCAGCGCAACGGCGACACTCTGGCTCTTTGCCTTTCTCGTGTTCGTCATCGCTTACGCCCTGATTTCCTGGATGCCGACGCTTGCGCTGCAGATGGGCCTTGCACCTGAAAAGGCACCGGCCATTGCCGCCGCCTTCTCCATGGGCGGGTTGGTCGGCGATCTTCTGCTGATCTCCCTCTCCGCGCGGGTGCAGACCGCGATGACGCTGCTGGTGGCGGCCGTTATCGGGCTGGCCGGCATCGTCGTCTTCGGACTTGCCGGCATTTCCGTCGGCGCGACCAAGCCGCTCGCAATCCTGATGGGCATGGGCTTCATTCCCTGCTGCGTGGCGCAGAGCGCGCTGGCCGTCACCATATATCCGGCGGCCTTGCGCACCACTGGCATCGGCTGGGCTGCCGCCATGGGCCGCGTCGGCTCGATTGTCGGGCCCGGCGTTGGCGGCGCGGTGCTCGCCTTCGGCTGGCCGCCGCAGCGGATCGTCCTGGCCGCAGCGGTTCCGGCTGTCGCTGCTATCCTGCTGCTTTTGGTGTTCCTGAGGAAAAGGCAAGTACCACTTCCTGCCTAACACTTGGAAAATAGGCAGTCGCAGCCCTCCAAAGATTGCTGCGCCTGCCTGAAAATGCGTCAATAGGGCCGCAATCCGGGCTTATATTTTAAGCTTGAAATAAATTCGGAATGAGCGCAGTCTTTCCGCAGATGACTGTGCGTCCGAAGAGACGACCCGCGCGGGCGATGCCCTACGCCAAGAAAAATCAAAACAACAAACAATCCAGACCAATTTGGAGAGTGGAACAATGACTGCACTGGGACCCACCGGCCTTGCCGACACATTCGCACGCGACAACCTTCCGCCTGCTGACCTCTGGCCGGCGATCGATCTTTCCGGCTTTGACTATCCCGACTGGCTGAATGCCGCGGAAGAGCTGACGGACCGCATGGTCGAGCGCGGCTTCGGCGACCGCATGGCGCTCATCGGCAATGGCCGTCGCCGCACCTATAAGGAACTCACCGACTGGACCAACCGGCTCGCCAATGCGCTGGTCGAGGATTTCGGGCTGAAGCCGGGGATGCGCGTGCTGATCCGCTCGGCCAACAATCCGGCCATGGTCGCCTGCTGGCTCGCCGTCACCAAGGCCGGCGGCATTGTCGTCAACACCATGCCCATGCTGCGCGCCGCCGAGCTTGCCAAGATCGTCGACAAGGCCGAGGTCGAGATGGCGCTGTGCGACACGCGGCTGATGGAAGACATGATCGTCTGCGCCAAGGAAAACGCCTTCCTGACCAAGGTCATCGGCTTTGACGGCACTGCCAATCACGATGCCGAGCTGGACCGCGCTGCGCTTGAAAAGCCGGTGCAGTTCGAAGTCGTGAAGACCGGCCGTGACGATGTTGCGCTGCTCGGCTTCACCTCCGGTTCCACGGGCATTCCGAAGGCGACGATGCATTTCCATCGCGACCTGCTTATCATTGCGGATGCCTATGCCCGCGAAGTGCTGGATGTGCAGCCGGACGATGTCTTCGTCGGCTCGCCGCCGCTCGCCTTCACCTTTGGGCTGGGCGGACTGGCCATCTTCCCGCTGCGCTTCGGCGCGTGCGCGACGCTGATTGAAAATGCCACGCCGCCCAACCTCATCGAGATCATCCACAAGTACAAGGCGACGATCTGCTTCACCGCACCGACCGCCTATCGCGCCATGCTCTCGGCCATGAACGAAGGCGTCGATCTTTCGTCGCTGCGGATTGCCGTTTCGGCGGGGGAAACGCTGCCTGCGCCTGTCTTCGACGAATGGGTCAAGCGCACCGGAAAACCGATCCTCGACGGCATCGGTGCGACTGAAATGCTGCATATCTTCATCTCCAACCGGCTGACCGACTACAAGCCGGGCTGTACCGGCAAGCCGTTGACTGGCTACGAGGCGAAGGTGGTGGACGAGAATATGAATGAGCTTCCGCGAGGAACGGTCGGTCGGCTTGCAGTGCGTGGTCCGGTCGGCTGCCGCTATCTCGCCGACTACCGCCAGACTGAATATGTACGCGACGGTTGGAACGTGACGGGCGACGCCTTCAATGAAGACGAAGAAGGCTATTTCCACTTCGCGGCCCGCAATGACGACATGATTGTCTCCGCCGGCTACAACATCGCCGGGCCGGAAGTGGAAGCGGCGCTGCTCTCGCATCCCTTTGTCAGGGAATGCGCGGTCATCGGCGTGACCGACGAGGCGCGCGGGCAGATCGTCAAGGCCTATGTCGTGCTTTCCGAGCACGCCATCCCCGCGGAACCGACGGTGGAACTCCTGCAACTCCACGTGAAGGCGACAATTGCACCCTATAAATACCCCCGCGCCATCGAATTCGTGAAGGAACTGCCGAAAACAGAATCGGGCAAGATCCAGCGTTTCCGGCTCAAGCAGCCGGCATGTTAGGGCGCGCGGACCGTTCGAGAGAGAGCTTGCGTACTGGCCGCTCCAACACCCTAAGAGCCTGACCGAAAAAGAGTTGAGTGATTTCAGTAGGATGTGATTCCGTCGGATTTGTTGAAGATTCGAAGGAGTTCACGATGTCCTGGACCGAAATCACCCGACGGCAATATGTCCGCAAATCAACCCGCTATGCAAGCGACCTGACGGATCGGGAGTGGGGATTGATTGCGCCTTTCATGCCTGAAACACGGCGGCTGGGCCGCCCGCGCACGACGAGTTTGCGGGAGGTTGTCAACGCAATCCTCTACCTTGCGTCTGCTGGATGCCAATGGCGGATGCTGCCGAAGGATTTTCCGCCTTTCACCACAGTGCAGGGCTATTTCTATGAATGGCGAGCCATGGGTTTGTGGACACGGATCAACCATTACCTTGTTATGGACGCACGGGAATTGGATGGGCGCGAGGCTTCGCCATCGGCGGGCGTCATCGACAGCCAGAGCGTCAAAACCACGGAAAGCGGCGGCATCCGAGGCTATGATGCGGGCAAGAAGATCAAGGGCCGCAAGCGCCATATCGTTGTCGACACGCTCGGGCTGATGGTCGGCCTCATGGTTCACGGCGCGGACATTCAAGATCGCGACGGCGCGCCCGATCTCCTGAAAGCGATCAAGCATCGCTGGCCGTGGCTCAAGCACATCTTCGCCGATGGCGGCTATGCGGGTAACAAGCTGAAACGCCGCCTACAGAAAATCGGCCGCTGGACAATCGAGATCATCAAACGCACCGACAAGGCCAAAGGCTTCGAAATTCTGCCGCGCCGATGGGTGGTCGAACGAACCTTCGCGTGGATCAACAGATGCCGAAGGCTCGCCAAGGATTGGGAGAAATCCGTCGCCTCAGCCGAGGCCTGGATCACCATCGCCCATATCCGTCTCCTCACCCGGCGGCTCGCAAGATATTGCTATCGTTGAAGCCTTTTCGAGTCAGGCTCTTAGCATGTGAAGAATATTGTAGGAGATCCGATGAGGGAAATCCTACCCCTCCTAAGCTGAGCGTGCGCGCTTGTAAGCCGACCTAACTGTAAGTCTTTTATTTTCAATTGTTGACAGCTCTCGAGATACCCAACTTCCAGGGTTGATGGTTCGTATCCCTTCAAGAGCGCCATGAGACGCGCCGATACGATCGCTGTTGGTTAGCGCTAAAACATCCGCGGATGTGCCATCAGCCAAGTCAGATAGCCGAAGATTTATAGATCTCCGCAAGCGCGTCCAGTTCCCAATTGCCTCCGGTCAGAATGACGCACACCTTCTCGTCCGGCCTGACGGCGATGGAACCGGCCAACAGGGCTCCGATGCCGATCGATGCTGCCGGTTCGGCAATCAATTTCGCATCGACGGCGAGGCTCCGCATGCCCTGAATGATATGCTCGTCGTCGACCAGAACGATCTCATCGACATATTTTTCGATGATGGGATAGGGGTTTCTGCCGGGAACGCTGATCCTCAATCCATCGGCAATCGTGTCGAGCAGCGGAAGTGACGTGGGCGCGTTGTTGATCCGGCTGTGGAAGTATTTCGGCGTCAGCGCCGGCTCTGCGCCGATCACGCGCACGCGCGGATTGGTCTCCTTGATGGCGGTCGCGACGCCGGAGATGAGGCCTCCACCGCCCAAGGGAACGATCACAGTGTCGACGTCTTCGAGATCCTCGAGGATTTCGCAGGCCATTGTGCCCTGGCCCGCCATGACCATCGGATCCTCGAACCCATGGACGACCGTGTAACCGTTTTCCTCGGCCAATTCATAGACCCGTTTCCATCTGGCAGCATTGTCGCCGTCGAAAAGAATGACTTCTGCGCCAAGAGCCTTCGTATTCTCGATTTTCAACTTCGCCGTCGTGGTCGGCAGCACCAGCAGGACTTTCGTGCCCAGCATCCTGGCGACATAGGACAGGCCTTGTGCATGATTGCCCGACGAACTGGAGATCAGACCCTTGGCGATCTTTTCCTTGGGTAGAGAGAGCACCGCATTCAGAGCCCCGCGAATCTTGAATGCACCGGTAATCTGTAGCGTTTCCGGTTTGAGATAGAGCTGGCAGCCGACAGCCTTCTCGATCCGTTCCGCGCGCAGCAGCGGTGTGCGCTTGATATAGGGCTGAAGCCGTATCCGGGCCTCCCGGATATCCTCGATGGTGGGGTAGTTGCGATGATTGTCTTGCTGGTTCACCTTCGCCGCCTTTTTGCAATTCAGAGGAATCTGGAGTTGATGTCTATTTGGAAAAGTCTGGAAGGAGCTGAGGCTTTCCGGACATGGAGCCATCCGCCGGGGACCGGAGAGCTTGCTCACGAGAAGAATTCAAACGGGGTTCCGACGTTCTGCTCGATGGCATTGCGATAGATCCTGGCTGCCGTGGTGATGTCCTGTATCGCCATTCCCGTGGAATCGAAGATGGTCACCTCATCGTCATTCTCACGACCGGGTTTGTGGCCCAGCAAAATGTCGCCAATTTCGGCGTAAATATCGTCTCTGGTGATGATATTCCGGTTGAGCGGATGCCAGGTCTCGCCCTTCTCGGTACATTGCACGATCGAGTCGACGACGATTTTCGCGTTCCTGAAGATCTCCGGCTCCAGTTCCTGCTTGCCGCGCTGATCGGTTCCGATGGCGACAATGTGCGTCCCCGGCTTGACCCAGGCCGCTTCCACGGGTGCGCCCAAGCCGCGGGTCGTCGTAATCAGGATGTCGGCTTTCTCGACGGCTTGCTGCTTGGAGCCGGTAACGATGACCGGAATGCCCAGTTCACTTTCGATGTCGTCCTTGAATTTGGCGAGCGTTTCGGCGGTCCGGCTCCACGCATAGATCTCGTCGATCTTCATGACCTCGTTGATGGCGCGGATTTGCATTCTTGCCTGATTTCCGGTGCCGATCGAGGCGATTTTCGAGGCGTTTTTCCTGGCCAGCGCCTTAACCGATACGGCACCGGAGGCACCCGTTCTCAAACCTGTGATCAGGCTTCCATCCATCACGCAGGTGAGGGCGCAGCTCTGGGCGTCGAATAGAATGATCGTCCCCATGCCGGTCGGCAATCCAAAGCTTTCGGGGTTGTTCTTGAAGCCGCCCGAAGAGGCCTTCATGGAGATCGTCTCGTTGACTTTGTAGTAGCCGAGCTTGAAGTCGATTTCCCCTCGAGGCGCAGGCAGGTGGATCGAGAGATAGTCAGGCTGTTCGACCTGACCGGAACTGAAGGCTTTGTAGGCATCTTCGACGGCCCCGATAACGTCCCGATTGCTGATCAGGCGGCTTACGTCCTCTTTGCTCAGGAGCAGCGTCTTCATGTTTCATCCTTGTCATTCGCCGTGCGTTTCTGGCTCTGCCCACCGATCGCGGTGTTGTCCGTCAATTCGCCTATCCGAGCGTCTGGCTGACCAGCGAATAGGTGATCGGCGCATCGGAACCAGCGGGGCCAAACTCCTGCAGCCTCTTGCCCAGCGACATCGTGAGCACGGTGTCGAAGACGGACATGCCACTGCGGATGGCCAGAAGTGCGAAATCGCCGCTTTCGAAGTGGGTATCGAGCCGCAGGAACCGGCCTTCATGTTCCTGTATATGGGGCGAAAGAACATCGATGGCGTCGGCATCGTCCGATGCGACGATGGGGCCAACCACATGGCCACGGCCGAAAGGTCTACAGAGCGAAAATGCCGTCAACAGGCCGTCGCGATAAAGGCCATAGCCGACGGATTGCCGGAAGAGCTTGTCGATCAACCCCGCGCGCACGACGCCGAAGGCCACGCCGTCGAGGGCAGTGATTGCCGGCAGATCTTCTTCCGTGAGAAGACGGATGTCTCCCTGCGGAACGCCACAGGCAGCACCCGCTCCGACCTTCACGATGCCCTGACACTGGTAGACCGTCTTTTCCGGCGCAAAGCCGAGAGAATGATAAAGCCGTTGGGCCGCGCGGGTGGCATTGAGCCTGAGGTTGACGCCCTCGAGTTCCTTGAGTGCATAGTCCATCAGCCAGAGGCCGGTTCCCTGCGTCTGCAGGCGGGGAGACGTGATGACCATGCCGATTGTCGCGAGACCTTCCGCCTGGCGGAACCACATGGCGGAGCCCATGATCCTGCCGATCTCATCATTGGTGACAACGCCCTCGCCAACCTCGCGGAGGAATTGCCAGTCTTCCCCCCGGTGCGGCCAGCCTACGGAAATCGACAGCGCATGCAATTGGTCCAGATCGGCATCCTGCACGTCGGCGATCTGCATCGAGAAGGCGGCGATCTGATTTTTTTTGCTTGGCCCCAAAGTCCCGCCCCCGGCAATCAAGAGTAATCATGCGCAGCGCGCCATGTTTCCGCGACAGCCTCACCATCGTAAACCGGCGCCACCGCATAAATCGCCGTTAAGGCCCATTGAAGCACAACAATCGACCGAAGCGAACGCAGGTTCGGCATTCAATCCGCCAATAAACCGTCATGCTTCATTATCGCCATGAAATGACGGGGCGGCTATCCGTGCGCCGGGGACAATATGAACGCGACTGAAATTCTGGCTCGGCTGATTTCCTTTCCAACCGTTGTGGGTACGCCCAACGGGGAAATCGTCGACTGGATCAGCACCTATTTGAAAGCAGAAAATTTCGCGGTCACCATTATGCCTGGTCCGGAAGGCGACCGCAGCAATCTTTTTGCGACCATCGGCCCTCGCGATGTCCCGGGCTACATCATTTCCGGCCATATGGATGTTGTGCCCGCGGAAGTGGCGGAATGGACATCATCGCCCTTCGGCCTGCGTCGTGACGGCGAACGGCTCTACGGGCGTGGCACGACCGACATGAAGGGCTATCTGGCCGCAGCACTCGCCGCAGCGCCAAAGCTGGCAAGGGCCGATCTTGCCCACCCTATCCACTTTGCGTTTTCCTACGACGAGGAAGCGGGATGCCGCGGCGTGCCGCATCTGATCGCCAAACTGCCGGCGCTTTGCACCGTTCCGCTCGGCGCGATCATCGGCGAGCCGAGCAATATGCGAGCCGTTCTCGCCCACAAAGGAAAAGCCGCCGCCAGCGTGACCATTCGAGGGCGAGCCGGTCACTCCTCCCGTCCCGATCTCGGCCTCAATGCCATTCATGCCATGGCAAGCGTGCTCAATGCGGCAATCGAGCAAGCGGACCGGCTGTCCGTCGGGCCGTTCGACCAGTCCTTCGAGCCGCCTTACTCGTCGCTGCAGGCCGGGGTGATCAGTGGTGGCAAGGCGATCAATATCGTGCCGGACCTTTGCCGCCTCGAACTGGAGGCGCGTGCAGTATCGGGTGTCGATCCGCAGAGCCTGCTGGCCCCCATCCGAAAAAAGGCGGAGGCACTGCGCGAGGCGGGTTTCTCGGTCGATTGGGAAGAGATGAGCGCTTACCCGGCGCTGGCGCTCGATCGCTCATCGCCATTGGTATCCTTGGTCGAAGACCTCACGAACCAGACGGCGCTCGGTGCCGTCAGCTACGGCACCGAAGCCGGCCTCTATCAGGCAGCCGGCATCGATGCTCTCATCTGCGGACCCGGCGACATCGGCCGAGCCCACAAGCCCGACGAATTCATTCTCGATAGCGAGCTCGTCGCCTGCCAGAACTTCATTGAGGCGCTTGGCCAGCGCTGCCAAGCTTGAGGGGAATGGTTCGATGACATTTCTCTTCAGGTCCGATGCGACACGCGGTGCAATCTTTGCCCAGGCCTTTGCCGAGGCGCTGCCGGACCTGTCTTTCAGCATGGATGAGACGAGCGTCGACCACGATGACGTCCGCTATCTCATGACCTGGACGGTGCCTGACGATCTCGACCGCTACAGGAACCTGGAAATCCTGTTCTCCATCGGTGCCGGCGTGGACCAGTTCAATCTCGACCTGGTGCCAGACCATGTGAAAATCGTCCGCATGGTCGAGGACGGCATCGTCCGGATGATGCAGGAATACGTGCTTCTGGCCGCACTCGCGCTTCACCGCAATCTGCCCGCCTATCTCGACCAGCAAAGGCGTCGACTCTGGGCACCCGTGCCACAGGTGCAGGCCGGCGAGCGCCGCGTTGGCATTCTCGGCCTCGGCATGCTCGCGCAAGCCGTCATCGAGCGGATGAAGCCATTCGGCTTCCCGATTGCGGGCTGGAGCCGCAGCGCAAGGACGCTCGATGGTGTTGTCTGCCATCACGGCGCCGATGGCCTCGATGCGATGCTTCGGGCAAGCGACATCCTGGTCTGCCTTCTACCACTGACGGACGAGACGCGCGGCTTTCTGGGTGCAAGCCTCTTTGCAAAGTTGCCGAAGGGTGCTGCTCTCGTTCATCCGGGACGCGGCCCGCAGCTCGACCATGCAGCCCTGCTGGACGCACTCGACAGCGACCATCTCTCGGCTGCGATGATCGACGTCACCGATCCCGAACCGCTGCCGGAAGGGCATCCCTTCTGGACCCATCCAAAGATCATCCTCACGCCGCATATCGCCAGCGTTACCCAACCAACCAGTGCGGCGCGGATCGTCATTGACAACATCAAACGGCATCTCGCCGGGCTCGATCCCATCGGGCTCGTCGACCGACGCCGTGGCTATTGAAACAATCGAAAGGATCGACATGTCCCTGCTGAAAACCCTCGACCCGAACCCGACCTTTGCACCGCGTGAATCGCTGCCGGCGCCCGAGAGGCTGATTGCCGGCTCCCCGTCCTTCAAGACCTGGGCGATGGACGAGGCAAAGGACGGCAAGGTTCTTTCCGGCGTCTGGGAAGCCACCCCCGGCGAAACAAAATCGATCAAGGGCGAGGTTTTCGAATTCTGCCACATCCTCTCCGGTCTCGTCGAAATCACGCCCGAGGGCGGCGAACCCGTCACCTACAAGACAGGCGACAGCTTCGTCATGAAGCCCGGCTTCGTCGGGGTCTGGAAGACGATCGAGACGGTGCGCAAGTTCTACGTCGTGGTGAACTGACAAGAGCCTTGAAGGCGGCGGCATTCCTGCCTTTCGGAAGGCCGTCTGCCGCAGCCTTCGAAATCCAGGAAACATTGGTCGGCACAGTCCAGCGCAACGATCATGCTCGGATGGCCTGACCGGTCTCGGACATCCCGAGAAGGAACATCCCATGAGCCTCAGTTTCGATCCCGATAGCCTATCCCTGCCCATCGGCCATTTTATCGGCGGCGAACTTATCGCGACCACGGACGGCATCGCGATGCATCGGCCTTCCGACGCGAAGGCCTATGCCGATTGTCCGGTGGCCGACGCCGATCTGGTGGACCGTGCCGTCGACAATGCCAAGGCGGCGCTGAAAGCCAGCAACTGGGGCGGCGTGCGCCCGCGCGAGCGGACCAAGGCGCTGCAAGCCTGGGCCGACCTGATCGAACGGGAAGCCGAAACCCTGGCAAAGATCGAGGCCCTGTCCTCGACGCGCCCCGTGGGCCAGCTCGTTGCCGGCGACATTGCCGTGACGGCCGAACAGATCCGCTTCTTCGCCGAATTTGCAGACAAGGAAGGCAGCGATCTCGTGCCGACCGACGATCAGACGCTCGGCATGATCGTCAGCGAACCCTATGGCGTTGTCGGCGCGATCACGCCGTGGAATTTCCCCATCTCCATGGCCGGCTGGAAGCTCGGCCCGGCTCTAGCGGCCGGCAATGCCGTGGTGATCAAGCCGTCGGAAATGACGCCCTTCTCGACCGTCTACATGGCTCAGCTCGCCGTGAAAGCCGGCATTCCGGCGGGTCTCATCAACGTCGTCCTCGGCGATGGTCCCGTCACCGGCAACGCGCTCACCGGCCATGCCGACATTGCCAAGGTGAGCTTCACCGGCTCCACCCGCGCGGGCTCGGCGATCATGGAAAATATTGCCCGCACCGGCGTCAAGCCGATGACGCTGGAGCTGGGCGGCAAGAGCCCGCAGATCGTCTTTGCCGATGCCGACATCGACAAGGCTGCTGCCGCAATCGCGGGAAGCGTCATCTTCAATGCCGGCCAGGCCTGCGTCGCCGGCACCCGGCTGATCATTGAGAAATCGGTCGCTGACAGGCTTGTCGCGGCAATTGTCGCGCAGATGAAAACGGTGCGTCCCGGCCCGACCTGGGACGAGACAACGCAATATTCGCCCATCATTTCCGAGCGGCAGCGCGCCCGCATCGCCAGCATCGTCGATGCCGCGAAAGCAGCCGGCGGCGAATGCCTGACGGGCGGCGGCTTGATGGCCGGCGAGGGCTATTTCTTCGAGCCGACCCTGATCGCCAATGTCGACCAGATGAACCCAGCCATTGTTGAGGAAATCTTCGGACCCGTGTTGACGGTGCAGACATTCGAGACCGAGGAAGAGGCACTGGCGCGCTCGTCCCACCCGATCTACGGTCTGGCTTCCGGTCTCTTCACGAAAGACCTGTCGCGCACGATCCGCTTTGCCCGCAAGCTGGAAGCAGGCACCGTCTGGGTCAACCGCTACAGCCGATCGCGCGACCATATCCTGCCCACCGGCGGTTACAAGCGCTCGGGAATCGGCAAGGATCTCGGACGCGAGGCCTATCATGCAAACCGCAAGACCAAGAGCGTGCTCATCAGCCTCTGAGGAAGAAACCATGAAGACCTATTCAATCGCCCTGATCCCCGGTGATGGCATCGGACGTGACGTTGTCGACGCCGCCTGGGAGGTCCTGGAAGCCGCTGCCGAAACCGCCGGCTTCGCGCTCGATGGCACGGAATTTCCCTGGTCCTGCGCCTTCTACAAGGAAACCGGGCGGATGATGCCGGAAGACGGGATCGAGACGCTGCGCGGCTTCGACGCCATTTTCCTCGGGGCCGTCGGCTGGCCGAAAGAGGTCCCGGATGCAGTCTCCCTGCATGGGCTGCTTCTGCCGATACGCAAGGCGTTCGTGCAATATGCCAATATCCGCCCCCACCGCCTCCTGCCGGGTGTGGAAGGCCCGCTGAAGGCGGAGAATTTCGACATTCTCTGCATCCGCGAGAATACGGAAGGCGAATATTCCGGCGCGGGCGGCCGCGTCCACCAGGGCATGGACAACGAGGTTGCCGTCGAAACCTCGATCTTTACCCGCAAGGGCGTCGAGCGCATCATCCGCTTCGGTTTCGAACAGGCAAAGGCCCGTCGCGGCAAGCTTGCCTCGGTCACCAAGTCCAACGCGCAGAAATATTCGATGGTGTTCTGGGACGAGACCACCCAGCGGCTGGCCACCGAATATCCCGAGGTCGAGGTGACCAGCTATCACGTCGATGCGCTGGCCGCGCGCATGGTCATGGCGCCCGAAAGCCTCGACGTCATCGTTGCATCGAATCTTTTCGGCGATATCCTCACGGATCTCGGTGCGGCGATTCAAGGCGGCCTCGGTTTTGCGGCCTCGGCCAACATCAATCCCGACCGCTCCGCGCCCTCGATGTTCGAGCCCGTCCACGGCTCGGCCCCGGACATCGCCGGCAAGGGGATTGCAAACCCGATGGCCACCGTCTGGTCAGGCGCCATGATGCTGGAGCATCTGGGCGAGACGCAGGCAGCCCGGCGCATCATGAAGGCGCTCGCAATCACCACGGGCAAGGGCATAGGCACGGCGCCTGGAAAGGACACGACCGCCAAGATTACCGGTGCGGTCAAGAACGCACTGACAACATTGTAAGGACACGTCCATGCTGAACCTCAAGGATAAGAGCCTGCTCAGCCAGGCCGGACTGATCGGCGCAAACTGGGTCGCCGCGCGCTCCGGTAAAACCGTCGATGTCATCAATCCGGCAACGCAGGATGCCATCGGCACCGTTCCGGACATGGACGGCGCAGATACGCGCGCCGCGATCGAGGCCGCAAATGCGGCCTGGAAGACCTGGAAAGCCGAAACCCATGCCCAGCGCGCCATTCTGCTGGAAAAATGGTTCGACCTGATCATCGAAAACGTCGACGATCTGGCGCTCATCCTGACCAGCGAGCAGGGAAAGCCGCTGGACGAGGCGCGCGGCGAAATCCGCTACGGTGCGTCCTTCGTCAAATGGTTTTCGGAAGAGGCGCGCCGCATCAACGGCCACATGATCCCCGCACCGAGTCGCGATCGCCGCATTCTCGTGCTGAAGGAGCCGGTCGGCGTCTGCGGCATCATCACACCTTGGAACTTCCCGAATGCGATGATCACCCGCAAGGTGGCGCCGGCGCTCGCCGCCGGCTGCACGGTCGTTATCAAGCCATCGGAATTCACGCCCTATTCGGCGCTGGCGCTCGGGGTGCTTGCGGAACGGGCGGGCATCCCGGCGGGCGTCATCAACATCGTCACCGGCATGCCGAACGATATCGGCACCGAGATCATGGCAAACGAGACGGTGCGCAAGATCTCCTTTACCGGCTCGACGCGTGTCGGCTCGCTCCTGATGCGCGGCGCTTCCGACAGCATCAAGCGCCTGAGCCTGGAACTGGGCGGCAATGCACCCTTCATCGTTTTCGACGATGCCGATCTCGATCTTGCGATCGAAGGCGCACTGGCGTCGAAATTCCGCAATGGAGGTCAGACATGCGTCTGCGCCAACCGCATCCTGGTGCAATCCGGCGTCTACGACACGTTCGCCACCATGCTGAAGGCCCGCGTGGAAGCAATGAAGGTCGGCCCGGGCACGGAACCCGGCGTTTCGATCGGACCGATGATCAACAGCGCGGCGATTGAAAAAATCGAACGCCATGTTGCCGATGCCTTGGCAAAGGGCGGCAAGATCATCACCGCGACGCCCGTCCTGCCCAAGGGCGCCCAATTTACCGCGCCCATGGTGCTCACCGGCGCGACGACCGATATGGAGCTCGCGACAGAAGAGACCTTTGGCCCCGTGGCTCCACTCTTCCGCTTCGAGACCGAAGAGGAAGCCATCGCCATTGCCAACGGCACCCCGTTCGGTCTCGCCTCCTATTTCTACACGGAGAACATGAAGCGCGCATGGCGCGTCGGCGAAGCGCTGGAATTCGGCATGGTGGCGCTCAATACCGGTCTCATCTCCATGGAAGTCGCCCCCTTCGGCGGCGTCAAGCAATCCGGTCTCGGCCGCGAGGGTGCGCAGATGGGGATCGAGGAATATCTCGAGACCAAGAGCTTCCACATCGGCGGGCTCGCCTGACGGGGTCGTGGGGCGGGCTCCATCCCGCCCTTGTCCCACCATCCATGACTACAAAAAAGAAGGCACTGATTGCTTCCAATCGGCGCCTTGAGTTTGTGCCTTCGGGGAGTAGGCCTGGAGGGTCTTACTGGAACTTGTCGAGTAGCTTGTAATATTGGCCGACCAGCGGCAGGAACCAGGGCTTGCCGAAATGACCGGGCACCGCCGGCCAGGGATACTCGCGCATCGGGTTGCGGTCGGCGCGGCCAAGGATTGCGTCCGCCACCATCATGCCCAGATGGGTCGAAAGCTGCGCGCCGTGGCCGGAATAGCCCATGGCATACCACAGGCCATCCTGGAAACCGGCGCGCGGGTAGCGGTCGGCCGTCATGTCGACGAGGCCGCCCCAGCAATAGTCGATGTCGATGCCTTTCAGCTGCGGAAAGATGCGCTCCATGCTCTCGCGCAGAATCTCGCCGCTTTTGGAATCCGAGCGCTGGTCGGAGGTCGCGGAAAATCGTGCGCGACCGCCGAAAATCAGCCGGTTATCCGGCGAAAGGCGCCAGTAGTTGCCGATGTTCATCGTGTTGACGCAGGTGCGGTTGCCCGGCATCACGGCTGCGGCCTCGCTCTCGGTCAGGGGCCGTGTCGCAATCAGGAAGCTGCCGACGGCAATGATGCGGCGGCGGAAGAAGGAAAAATTCCGTGTCGTGTAGGCGCCCGTCGCCAGGATCACGTTGGCCGCCGTCACATCGCCGCGTGCGGTCACCAGCGTATGAATGCCGTTGGCCTCGCGGTGATCGCTGACCGCTGCGGCTTCATGGATCGCAGCGCCATGGCGAGCCGCCGCCTCGGCCAGACCCACCACATAGCGCCCCATATGCATCATGGCGCTCTTCTTCGAGAGCATTGCGCCATAGAAGGGCGAGCCGACCTCGCTCTTGAGGTCGTCGGACGTCAGGAGCGCCGTATCCGGATCGCATTCGCTGTTCAGCGCTTCGAAATTGCGTGCGATCGCTTCGAAATGCTTGGGCTTGGACGCCAGCTTCAGCTTGCCCGAGCGGCGGAAGTTGCAGTCGATACCCTCTTCGGCGATCAAGGCCTCGATCGTATCGACGGAGTCGTCCAGCGCCTTGTAGAGCGCAATGGCGCGCTCCTTGCCGAGCTCCGCCTTCGCGCCGAGATAGCTGTGCGCGAGCCCGTTGTTCAGATGTCCGCCGTTGCGGCCAGACGCGCCGAAGCCGACGCGCTCGCTTTCCAGGACGACGACCTTCGCCCCGCCCTTGGCAAGCTGCCGTGCAGCGGCAAGCCCGGTAAAGCCCGCACCGACTATCGCGACATCGAAGTGCCCGCTGACTGGCCCTTGCGCGGCACCGGCGAAGGCCGGCGCCGTGTCATGCCAATAGGAGACGAATTTCATAGTCATCGCCCTTACAAGCCGACGACGCCGGGAAGTCCTGAAATATCGGCAATTTCGGTATAGCCGTAATAGGGGTTGGCCGGCTCATGACCGCGGTTCACCCAGACCTTGTTCTCGATACCGAGATCATGGGCCGACATCAGGTCATAGCGGAAAGAGGACGAGCAATGCAGAACGTCTTCCGGCCCGCAGCCCAGCATGTCGAACATATATTCGAACGCCTGGAAACGCGGCTTGTAGGCCTGTGACTGCTCGGCGGTATAGACCTTGTGGAAGGGCGCACCGAGCTTTTCGACATTCGACATGATCTGCGAGTTCATCGCGTTGGAAAGAATGACCAGCGGAATTTCCTTGGCGACCTTGGCAAGACCGGCCGGCACATCCGCATGGGGACCCCAGGTGGGAACGCGCTCATAGATCGTCTTGGCATCTTCGTCCTTGAAGGTGACGCCGTTCGCCTTGCAGGTCCGCGACAGCGAATTATGGACGACGTCCGCATAGGGCTTCCAGGCTCCCATGACCTCGTCGAGACGATAGGCGGCGAAATTCTTCTTGAATTTCTGCATCGCCTGCTCATCCAGTTGGTCGCCATAAAGGTCGTCGGCCGCACCCGCCATATCGAAATTGATCAGCGTGCCGTAGCAATCGAAGGAGATATATTTCGGGCGAAAGGGGGCCATGACGTTCATCCTCTGGCTTTGTGTGCAGTGGCCCCATCATAGAATGACGCAACTTGCCTTGGCGGCGCGAATTGGCATGCCCCGGAAGCACAAAGTTTCTTAATCACCGCCTCGTTTGGCACAGTATTGCACAACGGCCCGTCAATGCACCGCCCCCTCTGCACGCCGCCGGGCCCGCCAGCTTCGCTGTCAGCATAAGATGCGGGATGCGCACTGAGGTTTGGGGGAAGATAGTGCGAAGACCTATGCTTTCAGATGAATAGCTTCCTGTTCCTGCCCGAGACTTCAGGTCAGGAAAGGGATACCCATGCAGAGCCATTTTGACATCGTCGCCTTCGGGCCTGAGCATATCGATGGTGCGTTCGCGCTGACGCAAGCGGAGAACTGGCCACACCGGCGCGAAGACTGGATGCTGGTGCAGCAGCTGAGCGCTGGTGTTGTCACCATAAATCCGGATGGCCGCGTCACCGGGACGACGCTCGTGACGCCGTATGGGGACGATTGCGCCACCATCAACATGGTCATCGTCGACAAGTCCATGCGCGGCCTCGGCGTTGGCCGGAAGCTCATGGAAGAGGCATTCGAACTGGCCGGCAGTCGGCCGCTTCGCCTCATCGCGACGCAGGAAGGCCTGCCCCTTTATGAAAAGCTCGGCTTTGTCGCCGTCGGAACGATCCTGCAGTACCAGGGTCATGTGCTCCCCTGCGCCGCCCCCGAGGGGGTCGAGGACATGGCTGCCGGCGATCTCGACGCCCTGAAAATGCTCGACCGCGAGGCCTATGGTGCGGATCGGTCGAGAATGATCGATGCGCTCGTGGCCTGCGGCAGCATCGCAGTAATCCGCCAGGGCGATGCGCTTGAAGCCTATGCGGCGATCCGCCCCTTCGGACGCGGCGAGGTGATCGGCCCGGTCATTGCGCCCGATTTCGAAAAGGCCCGTGCACTCATTGCCTATCATGCCTCCTCGCGTCCCGGCGCGTTTCTGCGCGTCGATACGGGAAGCGAGACCGGCCTTGCCTCCTTTCTTGCCGAAATCGGACTTGCCCATGCCGGCGGCGGCATCGCCATGCGGCGCCCGCCCAAGGACAATGCCGAACAGGCCCGCCGAAAAGTCTACGCTTTGGCCAACCAGGCCCTCGGTTGAACTCATCTGGAGACGCAGAATGCTTGCCAATTCCCTGATCGAACTCGATCGCGCCCATCTTATCCATCCCGTCGCCTCTTATCGCGGACATGAACGCCAGGGGGTGCGGGTCTTGAAATCCGCCCGCGGCGCAACCGTCACCGACGCCAGCGGACATCAACTGGTCGACGGCTTCGCGGGCCTCTGGTGCGTCAATGCCGGCTACGGCCACGAGAGCATCGTCGAGGCCGCTGCCCGCCAGATGCGCGAACTGCCCTATGCGACGGGATATTTCGACCTCGGCTCGGAAGCTGCCATCCGGCTTGCCGCCGAACTCGCCGATCGCGCGCCGGGCGATCTGAACAGGCTCTATTTCACGCTCGGCGGATCCGATGCTGTCGATTCGACCATCCGCTTCGTCCACTATTATTGGCATGCCAAGGGTCAACCGAAGCGCGACCAGTTCATCTCGATCCAGCAGGGCTATCACGGTTCATCGACGGTCGGTGCCGGACTGACGGCACTTCCGGCCTTCCATGCCGGCTTCGGCTTGCCCTTCGACTGGCAGCACAAGATCCCGTCGCCCTATCCCTATCGCAACCCGGTCGGCGAGGATGCGGCAACGATTATCGACGCGTCGCTCTCGACACTGAAGGCGAAGATCGAGGAAATCGGGCCGGACCGTGTTGCAGCATTTTATGCCGAGCCGATCCAGGGCTCCGGTGGTGTCATCGTGCCGCCGAAAGGCTGGATCAAGGCCATCCGCGACCTCTGCCATCACTGTGGGATCCTGTTCATCGCCGACGAGGTCATCACCGGCTTCGGCCGGACGGGGCCGCTGTTTGCCTGCGCCGACGAGGACATCGTTCCCGACATGATGACGGTCGCCAAGGGCCTGACCTCCGGATACGTGCCGATGGGCGCGGTTTTCATGTCTGACGGCGTCTATGACGTGATTGCCGATGGTGCCGGCGAAGCCGCCGTGGGCCACGGCTATACCTATTCCGCCCATCCCGTCAGTGCGGCGGTCGCACTCGAGGTGCTGAAGCTCTACGAAGGCGGCCTGCTGGAAAACGGCCACAAGGCTGGTGTCCGCCTGATGGCCGGGCTGGAAAGCCTGCGCGATCACCCGCTGGTGGGCGATGTCCGCGGCCGCGGCATGCTCGCAGGCGTCGAACTCGTGACCGACAAGGCGAAGAAGACCCCGCTTCCCGCCGCCGCCATGCCCGCCCGGCGCATCTTCGACCGCGCCTGGGACAATGGCCTCGTCATCCGGGCTTTCCCGCAGGGCGTTCTCGGCTATGCACCGCCGCTCTGCTGTACCGATGCCGAGATAGACGCGATCATCGAGCGGACCCGCAAGACGCTGGACCAGACGCTCGCCGACCCGGATGTCAGGTCCGCCATGGCCTGAGAGAGGATTCCCGAAATGTCGCCGGGGCAGCAAAGTTCGCAATTTTATGCTGCTGCCTCCGGCAATATCGGAGAATAAGCCACAGTCGCCATGCAACACTTGAATCGGGAAACGGGCCGAACTCCAGGCCCCGACATCGCAGACTGGGTGAAAGGCAACATTTCTTCTTTCAGATTTCAGTATTCGGAACCTTGCTGATCGTGGGAAGCGACGGTTCTGCGCCGACAACAAGCTTGCACAACGCCATCACAAAACCTGCAACGGTCCGTTTGTGACAATCAACCGAGGTGGAAGGTCCGCAATCAAGACGGCCGCTATCCCAACCGACAGAAAAGGGGAATGAAATGACTGACAAGATCACCAATTGGACGAAGTCCGACGACGCAAGCGTCGAGGACGCAATTCGTCGCGGTGCGTCCCGCCGCGAACTCCTGAAGCTGATGCTGGCCAGCGGCGTTGCGCTGACAGCGGGCGCTGCGGTTTTCGGCCGGGCCTCGAATGCCGTTGCCGCAACCCCGGTTTCCGGCGGACATTTCAAGGCCGCCGGTCTTTCGTCTTCGAACGCCGACACGCTGGACCCGGCCAAGGCTTCGAACGGCACCGACTACGTGCGCTGCTGCTCCCTCTATAACCGACTGACTTTCCTCGACGCGACCGGCGTTCCCCAGATGGAACTCGCCGAGAAGCTCGACAGCAAGGACGCCAAGACCTGGACCGTGACGCTGCGCAAGGGCGTGACCTACCATAACGGCAAGGCGCTCACCTCCGCCGACGTCGTCTTCGCCCTGAAGCGCCACCTCGACCCGAGCGTCGGTTCCAAGGTCGCAAAGATCGCCGCCCAGTTTTCAGAGATCAAGGCTGTCGACCCGACAACGGTCGAGATCGTGCTCAATGCAGCGAATGCCGACCTTCCCTTCATCCTGGCGCTGCAACATTTCATGATCGTGCAGGACGGAACGACCGACTTCACGAAGGGGATCGGCACCGGCGCGTTCACGCTCGAAACATTCGAGCCGGGTGTGCGCTCGATCATGAAGAAGAACAAGAACTACTGGAAGCCGGGCCTGCCGCATATCGATAGCTTCGAATTCTTCGCCATCGGCGACGACAATGCGCGCGTCAATGCGCTTCTGGCCGGCGACATCCAGTTGGCCGCCGCCATCAACCCGCGTTCGGCAAAGCAGGTCGAAGCGCAGAGTGGCTTCGAGTTGTCCAAGTCGACGAACGGCAACTACACGAACCTCAACATCCGCCTCGACATGAACAAGGCGGACTTTGTCACGGGCATGAAATATCTGATCAATCGCGAACAAATCGTCAGTTCGGCGCTGCGCGGCTTTGGCGTGATCGGCAACGACCAGCCTATTTCTCCGGCAAACGTCTACCACAATGCCGATCTGAAGCCGAAAGCATTCGATCCTGACAAGGCGAAGCACTATTTCGAGAAAGCCGGGGTCCTTGGCCAGTCGATCCCTGTCATCACCTCGGATGCCGCCGGCAACGCGGTCGACATGGCCATGATCGTACAGGCCGCAGGTGCCGACATTGGCCTGAAGCTTGACGTCCAGCGCGTCCCCTCGGACGGCTACTGGAGCAAATACTGGCTGAAGGCGCCGATCCACTTCGGCAACATCGACCCGCGTCCGACCCCCGACATCTACTTCTCGCTTCTCTACTCGTCCGACGCCCCCTGGAACGAGAGCCAATACAAGTCGCCGAAGTTCGACAAGATGCTGCTCGAGGCCCGCGGTCTGCTCGACCAGACCAAGCGCCACGAGATCTACAACGAAATGCAGACCATGATCTCCGAGGAAGCCGGCACCATCATCCCGGCCTACATCACCAATGCAGATGCGATCTCCAGCAAGGTGAAGGGTCTTTTGACCAACCCGGTGGCTGGCATGATGGGCTACTCGATGGCAGAGTACATCTGGCTTGAACCCTGATCACGCGTGTCGTCCGGAGGGCCCCGCCCTCCGGACATCGACGCCGCCAGACGATTGCGCGAACGAACGGGCGGCTACCAGTCACAGGCGGACCCTCGGCAATCGGTTCTTCTTTTTAAACACGTTTGATGGGAAACTGGCATGGCCGCCGGCATCGGACAACGCGGCTGGAGATCTTCCATGAACTCTGAAATCGGAAGCCTGATCTTCAGGCGGCTCGGCATCGCGATTATCACCCTTGTTATCGTGTCGTTCGCTGTATTCTTTACGACCAACCTGTTGCCAGGAGACACGGCCACCATCCTGCTCGGCCAGGCCGCCACGCCGGAAGCGATCGAAGGATTGCGCCAGGCGATGCATCTCAACGATCCCGCCATCCTGCGCTTCTTCCGTTGGGGCCTCGGCTTTCTGACGGGCGATCTCGGAAAGTCCTACGCCAACAATATGGAGATTTCGACCCTCATCGGTGATCGCTTCGTCAACACGATGGAACTTGCAGGCCTCACGACGATCATCGCAGTTCCCCTTGCGCTGACGCTTGGCATTACCTCCGCAGTCATGAGGGGATGGCTTTATGACCGGGTCGTCAGCGTCCTGACCATCGGTGTGATTTCCGTGCCCGAGTTCGTGATCGCCTCCACGGCGGTTCTCATCTTCGCCGTCTATCTGCGCTGGCTGCCGGCGATTTCCTTCGTCAATGAAATCCACTCCTTTTCCGACCTGTTGCGGATGTATGCGATGCCGGTCGTTACGCTGACTTTCGTGGTCTCGGCGCAGATCATTCGCATGACGCGCGCCGCAGTGATCGAGACGCTCGACACACCCTATGTCGAAATGGCGCTGTTGAAGGGCGCTTCCCGCAGCCGGATGGTCCTGCGCCACGCCTTGCCGAATGCGCTGGGTCCCATCGTCAACGCTCTGGCCCTGTCGCTTTCCTATCTGATTGGCGGCGTGATCATCGTCGAAACGATCTTCAACTATCCGGGCATCGCCAAGCTGATGGTGGATGCGGTCGCAACGCGTGACCTGCCGTTGATCCAGACCTGCGCGGTGATCTTCTGTGCGGGCTACCTGGTCCTGATCACCATTGCCGACATCATCGCGATCATTTCCAATCCGAGGCTCCGCAAATGACGCAGACCGCCACACCCACGACGGCTCGCCGTTTCGACTATACATTCAGCCCGGTTGGGATGGTCGCGTTGGCAGTCATCCTGTTCTGGGCGATCGTGGCCGCCTTCGCGCCGCACCTTGTGCCCTATCCGCCCGGCAAGATCGTCGATACCGATTATTTCGGTCCGATCAGCAGCAAACTCTGGCTCGGCTCCGACTATCTGGGGCGCGACATGCTCTCCCGCATCATCATGGGGGCTCGCTACACGCTGGGCGTCGCCCTTGCGGGTGTCCTCATCGCGTCGACTTGCGGCGTCGTGCTCGGCATGGCAGCGGCCGTTCTCGGGGGCTGGTTCGACACCATACTCAGCCGTTTCATGGATGCCATGCTTTCCATTCCCAGCAAGCTTTTCGGCCTGGTGGTGGTGGCAGCCGTCGGATCTTCCTTGCCGGCGCTCATCCTGACGCTTGCCTTCATCTATGCACCGGGCTCCTTCCGGTTCGCCCGGTCGCTCGCCGTGAACGTCAACACCATGGACTTCATCGCGATGGCCCGCATCCGGGGGGAGAGCACCCTCTATCTCGTCGGCGCTGAGATCCTGCCCAATATAATCCGTCCGGTTCTCGCAGATTTCGGGCTCCGCTTCGTCTTCATCGTGCTGCTGCTGTCCGGCCTCTCCTTCCTCGGGCTCGGCGTTCAGCCACCGCTGGCAGACTGGGGCGCGCTCGTGCATGAAAACATCCAGAGCCTGTCCTACGCCTCGGCGGCTGTCATTGCACCTTCTCTGGCCATTGCCAGCCTGACCATCAGCGTCAATCTGTTGATCGACAATCTGCCACGCGCGATAAGGGATCGGAGTGCCTGACCATGACCAATCTCGTCGAAATCAGAAATCTGCATGTGGAAGCAACAACGGATTCCGGACGCCGGATCGAGATCATCAACGGCATCGATCTCGACATCGCCAAGGGTGAGATCGTTGCCCTGATCGGCGAAAGCGGCTCTGGCAAGACGACCATCGCACTGACGCTGATGGGCTATGCAAGACCCGGCTGCAAAATCACCGAGGGCTCGGTGATGGTCGACGGAAAGGACATGACGGCGCTTTCCGAAGGCCAGCGTCAGCGGATCCGTGGAACAGAGATTGCCTATGTGCCCCAAAGTGCCGCTGCGGCTTTCAATCCATCGGCGAAAATAATGGATCAGGTCATCGAGGTGACCCGTATCCATGGACTGATGCCGCCGGCCAAGGCGCGCCTTCGCGCCATCGAACTGTTCCGCGCGCTTTCCCTGCCAGATCCTGAACATATCGGCGACCGCTACCCCCACCAGGTCTCCGGAGGACAGCTGCAGCGCCTTGCGGCGGCCATGGCCCTGATCGGCGATCCGAAGGTGATGATCTTCGATGAACCCACCACTGCGCTCGATGTGACGACGCAGATCGAGGTTCTGAAGGCCTTCAAGTCGGTCATGAAAGCCGGCGGTATCGCGGGCGTCTACGTCTCGCACGATCTTGCCGTTGTTGCCCAGATCGCAGACCGCATCGTTGTCCTGAAGGGCGGGGAGGTCCAGGAAACCGGCACCACAGAGGATATCCTGTCGACGCCGAAGCATGCCTATACCCAGGAACTGCTGGCGGCCTTCGAGCCCAGGCATTTCGAATTTTCCGGTCGCACCGAAGCGTCGGCGACGCCCCTCCTGCATATCAACGATGTTTCATCCGGCTATGGCCAGATCCAGGCGGACGGACTTCCCCTGGTTTGCGCCGTCCGTTCGGTGGGTTTCGACCTCCAGAAGGGCCGCAATCTCGGCATCATCGGCGAATCCGGCTGTGGAAAGTCGACGCTGGCGCGAACCATTGCGGGCATGCTTCCCGCCAGCGCCGGGCAAGTTCTCTTTGCCGGAGAGAAAATGCCGCCCGCCGCGAAAAGCCGCAGCCGCGAACAGTTGCGGCAGATGCAGATCGTCTTCCAGTCCGCAGACACCGCGCTCAATCCGGCCAAGCCCATCGAAGACATTATCGGGCGGCCGCTGACTTTCTACCATGGCATGAAGGGCGAGGCCCGCAGCAAGCGGGTGGACGAGATTCTTGACATGGTCCGGCTGCCGAAGTCGCTGCGTTACCGGCATCCAGCGGAGCTTTCGGGCGGACAGAAACAGCGCGTCAACTTTGCCCACGCTCTGGCTGCGGAACCGAAACTTATCATCTGCGACGAGATCACCTCGGCACTCGATACGATCGTCGCGGCAGCCATCATCGAGTTGCTGAAGGAACTGCAGCGCGAACTGGATCTATCCTATATTTTCATCAGTCACGATCTCTCGGTCGTCAAGGCGATCTGCGACGAAATCGTGGTCATGTATCGCGGGGAAAAGGTGGAGCAGCTGACGCGCGAGGGTATCAAGGCGCCGGAGCATCCCTATTCGAAGCTGCTCTTCTCCTCCGTCCCGAAGCTCGATCCCGCATGGCTGGACAACCTGGTACTGGAACCTGACCTCATCCGGCAATATGGCGGTCTGTAAGAGGCTAGAGCGGAAAGAGGCTGGTCAACGGAATATGCGACTTCACGATCGGCGACTTCAGCACGACGAAGCTGAAATATTTGTCGATGCCGACATCCATGTCCGTCAGCCGTTCCATGATGATCTGATATTCGCCGATCCCGGCGGTTATGAATTTCACGAGATAGTCGTAGCCGCCAGACACGAGGTGGCATTCGACCACCTGGTCGATCTTGCCGACGACCGCCAGAAACCGCGCGAAATCGACCTGACGGTGATTCTTGAGCGTGATTTCCGTGAAGACTGTCAGCGTCTGCCCGAGTTTTCCGAGGTTGATCTGCGCCGAATAGCCCTCGATATATCCCTCCGTCTGCAACCGTTTCACCCGCATCAGGCATGGGCTCGGCGACAGGTGAACGAGCTCGGCCAATTCGACATTGGTGATGCGACCGTTCTTCTGCATCTCAGAGAGAATTCTGATGTCCGTCCGGTCCAATTTCATCACGGTCTTAACGCCTTCCTGCTGCCTTGGACTGCAGCATAAAATGCCGCAGATATCGACGCAAGCCTAACACATCGACCGACGCTATCCACAAAGACGTCATTTCGAAACGGAGCAGAAGATTCCGGCGGATCTTGCATCCAGGACATTATCTGCCGTGCTGCAGATATTTCCGGCAGTGAATGCGTCCGGGGTGGGCCTAGTGTAGGGGGTAGAACCGGAGATGAACATGCCTGCGCCGCTGACACTGATCGATACCCCATCGGACCTGCCTGACTATGCCGACGCAGTTGTGATCGGTGGCGGCATCATCGGTGCATTCGCTGCCTATTACCTGACGCAGCGCGGACTGAAGACGGTCCTCATCGAAAAGGGTCGCATTGGAGCCGAGCAGTCGAGCCGGAACTGGGGCTGGTGCCGGCAACAAAATCGCGATGCCCGCGAATTGCCGATTTCCACGAAGAGCCTCGACCTCTGGGAGCGCTTTGCGCAGGAGACCGGCGAGGAAACCGGCTTTCGTCGTTGCGGTCTGCTTTATCTCAGCAACAACGAGGCCGAAATCGCCGGCTGGGCGCGCTGGCGCGACTTTGCGAAAACCGTTGGTGTAACGACGCACATGCTCTCGAGCACCGAAGCTGCCGAGCGGGGCAGGGCGACCGGCAAGAGCTGGAAGGGCGGCGTATTCTCGCCGACCGACGGGATCGCCGATCCAGCGCAGGCAGCGCCCGCCGTTGCACGCGCGATCGTCAAGCTCGGCGGCACGGTGGTCCAGAACTGCGCCGCGCGTGGCATCGAAACCGCGGCGGGCCGGGTGAGTGCCGTTGTCACCGAACGCGGCACGATCAAAACCAAGACCGCCATTCTTGCGGGCGGCGCCTGGGCGTCGTCCTTTTGCCGGCAGCTGGGCATCCGCTTTCCGCAGGCATCCATCCGCTCATCGATATTATCGGTCTCGGCAGGTGCCGAGGGCATTCCGGACGCCCTTCATACCGCCGGCGTTTCCATCACCCGCAGGGGCGATGGCGGCCACACCCTGGCAATCAGCGGGCGCGGCCATGTCGATGTCACTGCGCAGCAATTGCGGTTCGCGCCGCAGTTTCTGCCGATGTTCTTCAAGCGCTGGCGCAATCTCGCGCCCGGCAATTTCGAGGGCGTTCGCAGCGGCCACGAGACGCTCGGCCGCTGGCGGCTGGATGAGGTGACGCCGATGGAGCGCATGCGGATACTCGACCCCCGACCGGACGCAGCCGCGATCCGCCTGAGCCACGAGCGGGCGCTCGCACTGTTGCCCGGATTGAGGAACACGACAGTGACGGCAGCATGGGCAGGCTATATCGACACCACGCCCGACGGCGTCCCGGCAATGGGCGAGGTCGCGGGTCTTCCGGGCTTCATTCTGGCCGCCGGCTTTTCCGGTCACGGTTTCGGCATTGGCCCGGGCGCCGGTCACCTCGTTGCCGATATAGCCACGGGCGCGCCGCCGCTGGTCAATCCCAAACCCTACCATCCGGACCGGTTCTCGGCATCGGCATGGGGCAAGATCGCAGACTTCTGACACAGCCTCTGTTTGGAATGCAGTCGCTAAGCAAGCGATCGGTTCGAAACGGTGCGCCCGTGCCTCGCAGTTCAAGGCGTTGCGGTATCCGATTAGTGATGAGATCGATTGGTTCACAGCGGGTCGAGCCGACGATTTCACGCCCAGCTATGAGGCCATTATCCGTCACAGCGCAGGCCGAAAGGTGTCGATCCGTTGGGATGGCGAACAACCTTCATAGCCACCTGGCGTATGAGACGCGCGTTGCGGTGTTTCGTGCGGCACTGCGGCGCGGTCAGGTTCTGAAATTCATTGATGGCCAAACGAACCCGTCATTTTGCAAACGCACTGTCGGCAGCGTCTGCAAGCTTGATCAGGGCCGAAAAATGATAATCTGGAACGGTAACCTGCTGGGGTGTCGGCGAGGCACCATACCCGTCCAGGCCCTTGCGTCTCTGGATCCAGCAAGTCTTGTAGCCGAGCGACTGTGCAACGCCGATATCATGATACTGGCTTTGAGCGACATGGAGATAGTCGGCCAGGCGGAGACCGTGTGGAAACTGCAGCCCGCGCGCAAAGCCGAAGAACAGAGGATCGGGCTTGCAGCTTTCGACATCTTCCGCCGTGACCTTATCGTGGAACGGGTGGTTGAGTGTCTCGGCAAAACAACCGAATGCCCAGTTGTCGGAGTTGGTCATTGCGACGAGGCGATAGTGCTTTGCGAGCCGTTTGAGCGCGGCAATGCTGTCCGGGAAGGCAGGCCATTTCGGTATCGAAAGACGAAACCCGTCACGCGAGGCATTGTCCGTCGGCAAGCCGAGCTCTGCGGCCATTGCTATGTAGCAGGGAGCCATCATGTCCGTGAACGGAAGCCCGGGCGTGCGCTCGTGCTCGATACCCTCGGCCTTGCCGTAGGCAAGAACGATTGCCTGGTCATCCAGGGAAAGGCCCGCCTGGGCGGCAATCGGTTGGATGTAATTCACGATTCCGGTTTCGAAGTCGATGATCGTTCCAACTACGTCGAAGGTCAGAATTTTGAAATTCGTGAGAGTCATGCGCTCGTTCCCTGATGACAAAAGTTTTCCAGGCGGGACATCGTTGCTCCCTTGGTCTCTGTGTGTGCCCAAGTGCTGTGTCAGTGTCGGTGGAAGCCCGACCTGCGGAATTCCTTTCTATCTGCTAGGCGAACAGGTCCGGCACTGCAATTTCGAAATTGTTTGATTGGGCATTACATGAGGTAATATATCGCGGGTCCGCAGGCAGGTTAGAAAGGAGCGAACCAGTGACACGTACACGCCTCGACGCCGGGCGCCAGTCGATCCACGACGCTCGCAGCCGTATCGAGAAGGTCGCTCGACGCGGGCGAGGGTGCCGTCGGCCTTGCTGTGCGCAATGGCGTGCAAAGCCAGCCAAAAAGGTCGGCCGCACGCCTATCGCCTTCAATATGAAATGAAGGACAGTTTGGAAGGTGATCGTCCCCGCTGGATTGCTGGCACGAACACCACCGGCGTTCATCCCAACACTTCAAACGACCCAGGCGACACCTGCTTCCATCAGCCTGGCATCCAGGCCGAGGGCGGGATAGCGCTGGTGTATAACGCGTAGATCCGAATGCATCTCTTCGATGATCCAATCCCGCACACCACCGACCGAGGGATCGGAAAAACCTTCATTTGGAGAAATCAGGCAGCAGTTCCTCTTGGTCGCGACTATCTCTTCTTCGGAAGGGAGAAGCGAGCCGTTAACGAGGCAGGCAGATACTACGTTGAGCCAGCCGAGCGCGATGCCCTGGCCTTTGATGGCGGCTTGCACGACGACGCTATAGTCATCGAGTCGAAGGCGCGCCGGAGCGCGGTGCCGCTTGCTGGCCAAAGCAGGGAATTTATCTTGCCAGCCATATTCGCTGTCCCCCATCAAAAGCAGGGTGTCGAGCGCTGCGCCGCTTGAATCATGTTCAAGTTTCCTGCGATAATCGGGGCTGCAAACCGGCAGGAGAAGTTCGGGCATCACCACGGTGCGGTCTCTGAAGCGCTCATCATCGCGAAGAATTCCGATGCACAAATCGACATCGATAGTCGGCTCACCGACCCGGCCGGGGTTCAATTGAACACGAAGATCCACGTTTGGCAGCCGCGTTTTGAGTGCAGGAAGACGGGGCAGAAGCCAATAGGTGGTGAATGCAGTTGATGCGGAAAGGGTGACGGGTTTCAGTCCCGTGGCCCGGGCCTGGATCTGGTTTATGCCCGACTCGATGCTGCTGAATGCTTCGGTAATTCTCTGGTAGAGTATTTTGCCGTCTTCAGTGAGCTCTACGCCGCCCCTAACCCTGTCAAATAGCTTTATGCCCAGATGCCCTTCCATTCGGGCGAGCATGCGGCTTACTGCTGGCTGTGTAACGTACAGTTCCTCGGCAGCACGGGTCAGGTTGCCGCATCGCGCAGCAGCCTCGAAAAAGAAGAGTGCATTGCCGCTCGGCAGATCTCGTCTCAAGCTTCGCATAACATAGTGTTATAGTCTCAAGAGAGAAATGCAAGCTTGTTCAGGCGTTGGACGACCACGCATCGGGACTGAGGCCTATATTCGGATAGAGATTGTCGACGGCACGTAAATCGCTGTCGAACTCGGCGATGATCCACTCCGTGATCGCAGTGACGATCGGTCGAACAGGCTTCGCGCGGGAGCGGACCAACTGACACATCCGGCCGGTGCGCATGATCTGTTCACTTGCCGGGACAAGCGCACCGGTGCGCAGCCAATGGGAGACGGTATTCAGCCATCCGAGTGCAACGCCTTGACCGAGAAGTGCTGCTTGTACGACTATTGAATAGTCGGAAAAAATCATGGAAGTGGCGTTCTCCTGACCCTGGGCCGGAGCAAATACGCCTGACCAGTTCGGCTGCGCGTCGCTCAGATTGATCGTGGTGTCAGGCATCCGGTTGCGCCCCTCCTGGTCGAGGCCGTGTTCGCGGATGTAGCTGGGATTGCATACAGGAACCATGAGTTCCGGCATTATGAATGACGCATCAAGGCGTTCGTCCGGGCCGTTCATGAAGCGCATTCCGAGATCGACATCGTCAACTGGTCCCGCCAGCGCGACCATGACAAGCTGGTAGCGAAGGTCGACTGAGGGAAACCGTTTCTTGAATTCCGCCATTCGCGGCATCATCCAGTGCATGGTGAAGCTGGTGGAGACGGACATGGTGACCGTTTCGGTGCCGCGTCGACGGTCATCGATTTCCCGAAGTGCGCCTTCGATGCCGGCAAAGCCCCGGCTGATGGCATCGAACAGCAGCTGCCCCGATTCCGTGACCAGCACGCCACCCGCTTGCCGATAAAAGAGCGTCGTATCAATATGTTGTTCCAGTCGGGCAATCATACGGCTGACGGCTGCCGGCGTCACATTGAGTTCCTTGCCCGCGGCCGAAAAGCTTCCACATCTGGCCGCCGCCTCGAATGTGAAGAGACCGTTCATAGAAGGCAGATGTCTTTTGAGCTGATCCATTACATCATGTAACAATAAACAAAACTTTTTTTCAATTGCGATATGTTCATTTATTTGTTCTCTTCCGTATCAGGGAAGACACAAGATCTTCTGAAGAACGCGGGGAACGAGACAACGAAACTTGCGAAGGCATAGGGTGCCTGATCGGTCTTGTTGTTAAAGTTTCTACTAATCAAAGAATACATGGCCAGTCGATTGCTAGTGCCGCGTATGGTTTTTGTAGTGGAATCAAATGATTGAACAGAACCCTTCCGGGCGCGTTGGAGTATCCATTCGCGCTGCCAGCAAGACGTATGGCCGCTTCCAGGCGTTAGACAACGTGAGCCTGGAGGTCGCTCCCGGCGAGTTCGTGTCCATCCTCGGACCTTCTGGTTCGGGCAAAACGACTTTGCTGGGAATTTTGGGTGGATTTGTGCTCCCGACGTCGGGGAGCATTTTTCTCGGCGAACATGATATTACATTCGAGCCACCCCATAAGCGCGATATCGGAATCGTTTTCCAGAACTATGCACTTTTTCCCCACATGAGTGTGGGAGAGAACATTACCTTTCCTCTGCGTGCGCGCCGGCTGCCGAAATCTGGATGGGAAGAGAAGCTTGCCAAGACGCTTGATATGGTCGAGCTCGGCGGCTACGCGGACAGACGTATTCAGGAGTTGTCAGGCGGGCAGCGTCAACGGGTTGCTCTCGCGCGTGCGATCATCTTCGAGCCGCGGTTGATCCTGATGGACGAGCCGCTTTCGGCCCTCGACAAGCAGCTACGCGAAACGATGCAGATTGAGCTCAAGCGCCTGCACCGGCGGTTGGGTGCCACCATCATATACGTCACACACGATCAGCGCGAGGCGCTGACCATGAGCGACCGCGTGGCGATCATGAACAGGGGACGCTTCTCGCAGATCGATACGCCTGAAAAGCTCCATGACCGCCCTGCCAGCTCCTTCGTGGCGCGCTTCATCGGCGAAGCGACACTGCTGCCCGTAAAACGGATCGATGACCATACTGTTCTTCTGGGCGAGACGCCGCTGATTTCCGCGCACTGCATCCCGCACAATCTGAATCTCTATTTGACCATTCACGCCGAGAAGTTGGTGGTGGCTGGCGGTACAGGGGCTCCCACCGCCAATCTTCTGACCGGGACAGTGACCGAAACACTCTACCAGGGCGAAAGCATCAGCGTTTACCTCCGCTTGGCGTCCGGTGGCGATATCAGCTTCAGACTACCAACCAGTCATGCGGGCAGGCAGCTCCTCAAGGCTCCCGGCGAGGCCATGACGCTGGAGTTGCATCCCGAAGACACGATCGTCGTGGCGGACGACTTCTGAATCCTCTCATTCTCCAACGAAAAGGAAAAAGACTATGAAAATTAAAGAATTCAAAGTGATGACCTTTGATATCGTCGGTACATCGATCGATTTCGAGAGCGGCGTTCTCAACGCCGTTCGTGCTCTGGGCGGCGAAAAAGCCGCCAAGGCCACCGACGACGAAATCTTTGAGCCCTACCTGCGCGGCCGCGACAAGTTTCATGGCCGTTCTTCCTACGCTATGAAAGACGTGTACCTGTCGCTCGCGAACGAACTGGGCTTCAAGAATGACGAAGCTACAGCTGAAGCATTCCAGCTTGCCTGCCTGCGCTGGCCCGCCTTCTCGGATTCTGCCCAGGCGCTCGCCCGCCTGCGCAAAAATTTCCGTCTTGTGGCCATGACCAATGCCGATCGCACGGCCTTCTGCTCCTACTCGGACATTCTCGGCAATCCCTTCCACGACAGCGTCACCTACGACGAAACAGGTTGCGCGAAGCCGGATCCGCAGTTCTTTGCATTCAACATGGGTCGCCAGTCGGCGCACGGTTTCAAGCAGTCCGAAATCCTGCACGTTGCCCAAAGCCAGTATCACGACATCGGTATTGGCAAGGAACTCGGTTATGCAACCTGCTGGATTGAACGTCGTCAGGGCATGAATAGCTTCGGCGGCACCCCAACGCCGAAATCGCTGACCACGCCCGACTACCATTTCGTTTCCCTGAAGCAGCTTGCAGATGCGGTAGATGCCGAAATCGCTCAGAAAACGCAGATCTAAAACGCTGCCTAGAACGAAAGTAACAGCAATGACCGCTCTCCCCCCATTCCCTGATATCAGTTCGCTCTGGCAGGATACTGTCGCAAGCCGTCCTGTCTTTGGTATCCTGTCAGGCGGTCATCGCTACGACGTCGCCATTATCGGCGGCGGCTATACGGGGCTCAGCACTGCCCGCTACCTGCGGAGGTTGGGTCTATCCAGTGTGGTGCTGGAAGCAAGCCGTATCGGCTGGGGTGCGAGTGGCCGCAACGGTGGCGTGGTTTCGGGCAAATTCCGCACCGCCTTTTCCGAAATCGCCAGCCGCTACGACATCGAAACGGCGCGGCGGATGCATGATCTCGGCATCGAATCGATCGAGCATGTGGCGGAACTGGTCGGTGACTATGGTATTGCAAGCGCCGACTATAGACCGACGGGGTCGTTGCGCTGTGCGCACAACGCCGTCTCGATGGCCGCCGTTGAAAAGGAAGCCACCTGGCTGCGCACGGTGCTGGGTGATCACGCTTGCACGATACTTTCAGTAAAGCAGATCGAGGAGGAGACTGGCTCCCGCGATTTCGTCGGGGGTATGCTCAATACGCATGGTGGCGTCATCCATCCCCTGAATTTCGCGCTGGGAATAGCCTCGGGTCTGCAGGCTGGTGGTATCGACATTTTCGAGCAGACGCCGGTCACGGCACTGCGACGCGAGGGATCCGGCGTTCTTCTGGAAACTCCAGATGGCACAGTCAGCGCCGGGCAGGCGGTCATTGCCACGAACTCCTATTCCGATCTTACTTCTGCGACATCGCCGATACGCACGTCGATCATTCCATTCCGATCGGCAATGATCGCCACCGAGCCGCTTTCCGGCACGCCCGGTGCCGGATTGCTGGCACGCGGCCGCAGCTACACCGAGACCAGGCGCATGATGCGGTGGTTTCGCAAGTCGGGCGACCGGCTTCTCTATGGTGGTCGCGGCGCCTTCGGCAAGAAGGATTCTGAAAGTGCCTTCGCCGCACTCCATAAAGCGATGGTGCGGCAATTTCCCGAGCTTGACAGTGTGCGGGTAACGCATCGCTGGTCCGGACTGGTCGCCATGACCATGGACAGTCTTCCGCATGCCGGACGACTCGACGACCGTGTAGTCTACAGCGTCGGATACAATGGCACTGGCGTTGCACTGTCGTCATTGATGGGCAAATACGTGGCCGAAATGGTCTCTGGAAAAAAGCCGGATCTCGGCCTTGTCACTTCGGAACGTCTCAAGGCCGTTCCCTTCTATCCCATTCGTGAACCTGCAGTCCGGCTCGTGGCCGGCTGGTATCAGTTCCTGGATGCAATCGGGCGATAAGACCTAGCATGTCACGCATAAAAAGCAGTGTCCTAAATCCTGCCAAAAGAGGTGAACAAAAATGACTTTGAATGTTTCCACCCTCGTGCTCTCGACCTCGGTCGCCGCACTTTCAGCAGGCCTTGCATCGGCCGATCAGATCACGTTCGTTTCGCAAGGCGGCGCGTATCAGGAAGCCCAGACCAAGGCCATTCTGGACCCCGTCGCAAAGTTGCTTTCCATTACAGTCAACCAGGACAGCATTCCGGATGCATGGCCCGTCCTGAAGACACAGACCGCCGGTGGCAAGCCGACCTGGGACGTCATCGATACCCCGCCGCAAGACTGCATTCGCGGGGGCAAACAGGGTATGATCGAGCCCCTAGATTTCTCGAAGATACCGAATGCGGAAAAGATGCCTGCCGCCTACAAGAGCCCCTATTCTGTGGCTTATGAATTCTACTCGAGCGTTCTTGCCTATAACAAGGAAAAGTTCGGCAAAAACCCGCCAAAAAGTTGGGCGGACTTTTGGAATGTCAAGGATTTCCCGGGTACGCGGGCTCTGCGCAACCACCCGCTGGCAACCCTGGAAGCAGCCTTGCTGGCAGACGGTGTCCCCGCCGACAAGCTGTACCCGCTGGACGTCGACCGCGCCTTTAAGAAACTTGACGAAATCAAACCGTACGTGACGGTCTGGTGGTCGTCAGGCGCGCAGTCCGCCCAGCTTCTTGCCGACGGTGAAGTCGACATGGAAATGGCCTGGAACGGCCGTGTTGCCGCAGTCGCCAAGGAGGGTGCTCCAGTCACCTACACGTTCAATCAGGGTTTTCTGCAATACACTTCGCTTTGCATCCTGAAGGGCGCGCCCAATCTCGCCATTGCAGTTAAATTCATCAATGCCGCGATGACGCCGGAAATTCAGGCGAACTTCCCAGCCTATATCGACTACGGTCCAGGCAATCCTGAAGCATACAAGACTGGCAAGATTTCGCCAGAGCGCGCGGCGCAGATGCCCAGTTCGCCTGACAACGCTGCAAAGCAGGTTCTGATCGCGGAAGAGTGGTGGAGTTCGCCGGAAGGCGAAGCTGCTCAGAAGCGCTGGGCGAATTTCGTTCAAAAGTAATCCGCGTATCTGGAGAGCCACCGATGATGAGGTCGACAGCTAGCCCATCGCAACTTCACGAGCGCCGGGAACAGAGATTGATGCTGATGCTGATCGCACCAGCGCTGATCGTGGTCACATTGCTGCTTGTGATTCCGCTGCTGTGGCTGGCCTGGCAGTCGTTCTGGCAGGATGGCTCTCCAACGCTCATGCACTACCACCGGTTTCTGACCGATCCGATCTACTGGATGACCTTCTACCAGACGTTCAGGATTGCCTTCATCGTCACTGCCGCAGCGATTCTACTCGGATATCCCGTCGCCTATGTGGCGGCGGGAGCCTCCCCGCGCTGGAGCGTCGTGATCCTTTCCTTTGTCCTGCTACCGTTTTGGACCAGTGTACTGGTGCGTGCCTATGCCTGGCTCATTCTTCTGCAGCGAACGGGTATCGTCAATTCGGCACTAAGGGACGCCGGAATCATCGAAAACCCGCTGCCGCTGATCAACAACGAACTCGGCACGATTATCGCCACGGTCCATATCCTTCTGCCATTCATGGTGCTGCCGCTTTACGCCACCATGAAGAAAATCCCCCCGGAGCTTCCGATGGCTGGCTCGAGCCTTGGCGGATCCCCACTTCATGTCTTCCTGCGCGTCTTCCTGCCGCTTTCCCTGCCCGGTGTTATCGCCGGGATGGTACTGGTCTTCGTTCTGACGCTCGGGTTTTACATAACGCCTGAATTGCTCGGCGGCGGCCGTACCTATATGGTTTCCATGCTTGTTTCACGAAATATCCAGGAATACAGCGAATGGGGCGCTGCTTCGTCGATAAGCGTCGTCCTGATGCTGTGCGTCGGCCTGATTTTCAAACTGGCAAGCATGCTGATTCCCTTCGAACGCATTATGGGAACGAGGTGAACCATGCGCCCGGCCAAAATCCTTCTTTACGGTTTCGTCGCCCTTGTTCTCACCTGGTTGATAATTCCGGTCGTCATCACTGTTCCCATGTCATTTTCAGCCGCGCGTTTTCTGACCTTTCCGCCACCCGCGCTGTCGCTGCGCTGGTATGAAGCCTATCTGGGCAGTGATGCTTGGATGCAGGCGACTCGCGTCACTCTGATCGTGGCAGTTTCAAGTGCTGTGATCACGACGATGCTTGGCACCATGGCCGCATATGCGCTCAATATGACGTCTTCGCGACTGACCAGGGGCCTTCAGATTGTACTTTTGCTTCCGTTGGTCGTGCCGATCGTCATCACCGCCGTCGGCGTGTACCTCGTCTTTGTCCAGCTGGGGCTACTGGCGACGATGACCGGGCTCGTCCTTGCCAACATCATGCTTGGGCTGCCCTTTGTCATCACCTCAGTGCTCGTCGGCTTCCGCAAATTCGATGCGACGCAGGAGATGGTCTCACGCAGCCTCGGCATGAACCGCATCCGCACGTTCTTCATCGTCACACTTCCGCAAATCCGGCCCAGCGTTGTTTCCGGCATGCTGTTCGCCTTCATATCTGCAATCGACGAGACCGTGATTTCCCTGTTCATTTCCGGCGGCGCAAACCAGACGCTGACGAAACGCATGTTCACGGCTCTTCGCGACGAGATCGATCCGACCATCGCCGCGATCAGCACCCTTATGACCGCTATATCCTTCATTGCCGTGATCTTGGTCGCTGCCAGTTCTCGCAGAGCGGAACGTTCCAGAGGGGACGCCTGATGAAAGTCGATCATCTCATTCTCGGCGGCGGTTCGGCGGGTTGTGTTTTGGCGGCGCGCTTGTCGGAGGATCCTAAGCGCAATGTTGTGCTCGTCGAGGCCGGGCGCAACATTGGCAAGGATAACATTCCGGACGCGGTGCGAAGCCGCTATCCCGGTCGCGCCTATCTCGACACGAGAAATATCTGGATGCAACTCTCGGCAATGATGGGCACGCCACAATCCAACAGCGCGCCCCGTTCGCTCCGACGCTACGAGCAGGCGCGCATCCTGGGCGGCGGCTCCGCGATCAACGCTCTGATGGCCAATCGCGGTGCACCGTCCGACTACGAAGAATGGGTGGCGCTGGGTGCCGAGGGCTGGGACTGGCAGAGTTGCCTGCCGTATTTCCTCAAGATCGAGGCCGATCGCGACTTCGACGGCCCCTTGCATGGAAAGGACGGGCCGATTTGCGTGCGCAGGATCACGGACGACAGGATTTCCCCTTTCGTTGACCGCGTTATTAAGACACTTGACGCGGGTGGCCATCCCATTCGTGCCGACCAGAACGGAATTTGGGAGGACGGCAGCTTCCGGGGAGCCGTTGCAGTCAGCGATGCGGGCGAGCGTCAGCCGACTTCGCTCGCATATCTCACGCCCGAGGTGCGTCGCCGGCCGAATCTGAGCATTATCACGGACAGCATCGCGACCAGAATCCTGTTCGAGAACGGGCGCGCTATCGGCGCGGAGATCACGGGCGCGAGGTCACAGGTAATTGCGGCGTATGAGGTAATCGTCTCGTCTGGAGCGATCCATTCTCCGGCGCTGCTCCTGCGCTCAGGCCTCGGCCCGGCGGCCGATCTTCGCGCGCTCGGAATCGATGTGATTGCCGATCGTCCGGGAATTGGAAGGAACCTGATGGAGCACCCCTCGATCGCCGTCTCTGCGTATCTCCCCCCCAATGCCCGCGTTCACAACAGGTCCGAGCATCACGAAGAGGCAATATGGCGCTTCTCTTCCGGTCTGCAGGGAACACCTGCCGGCGATATGCACGCGGCCATTCTGTCCCGATCCGGATGGCATTCGGTCGGCCTGCGGATGGGAAGTCTCTTCTTCTGGGTCAACAAGTCCTATTCGCGCGGGTTCATGAAACTCAGGTCCGCCGAAGCGCATATCGAGCCCGATGTCGATTTCCAGTTGTTGTCGGATGAGCGCGATCTGCGTCGTCTCAAGCAGGCGTTGCGTCGCGGTGCGGAAGTCCTGTCGGACCCACTTATGGACGGGTATAGGGGCACGGTGTTTCCCGCGAGCTACACGCCGCGCGTGGGCAAGGTCGCGCAACCGGGGGCATGGAACGCACTTCAACGGGGACTTCTTTCCGGCCTGCTCGATACCGTCGGCCCCTTGCGCGCGGCCCTCATCCATTCGGTCGTGACACTCGGAACGACCATGGATGGACTTCTTTCCGACGATGTTGCACTGACGGAGTTCGTTCGCCGCCATGTGGGCGGAACTTGGCATCCCTCGGGTACGTGCCGAATGGGCGCAACGACCGATGTGATGGCGGTCACCTCGCCGACCGGCAGGGTACATGGGGTTGGGGGCCTGCGCGTCTGCGATGCATCGGTAATGCCGTCGATTCCCTGCGCGAACACTAATATGCCAACCATCATGATTGCTGAGCGGATAGCCGATTTCATCCGCAACGATGAATAGCCGGCACACCGGCGCGACCACGGAGACTACAATGAAGAATGCACTGAAGTTTTACATCGACGGCGAATGGGTCGATCCTGCCGGCTCGACCCGGCTTGATGTCATCGATCCTTCCACCGAGCAGCCGTTCACCGAAATCGCCATGGGCAACAGTGCCGACGCTGAACGGGCGATTGCCGCCGCCCGCGCCGCCTTTGCGACATTCTCGCTTTCCTCGCTTACGGAGAAGATCGACCTTCTGCAGCGCATTCTCGACATCCTCCTCCGCCGCAATGATGAGATCGGCGACATCATTTCAAAGGAAATGGGGGCTCCGGCTAAGATTGCGCGCAGCAGTCAAGCCTATATGGGCCTTGCCCATTTCCGCAAAGCCATCGAGGCTGCGCGGAGCTTCGAATTCGAATACATGCAAGGGACAACACGCATTCTGCGTGAGCCGGTGGGCGTGGTCGGCATGATCACGCCGTGGAACTGGCCTATGAATCAGATGGCCTGCAAGGTCGCCCCCGCTCTTGCAACCGGCTGCACGATGGTTCTCAAGCCTTCGGAAATCTCGCCGTTGAGCGGTATCATCTTTGCCGAAGTCCTCCATGAGGCCGGCGTTCCTAAGGGCGTGTTCAACCTGGTCAATGGCGACGGGCCTACCATCGGCGCCGTGCTTGCCAGCCATCCGGATGTCGACATGGTATCCTTCACCGGTTCGACGCGGGCAGGTATTTCTGTAGCGCTCGCCGCCGCCCCGACCGTCAAGCGGGTGCATCAGGAACTTGGCGGCAAGTCGCCCAACATCGTGTTGCGCAGCGCCGATTTCGCCGCAGCGGTTTCGGCCGGCGTACGCAAGTGTTTCGACAATTCGGGGCAGTCCTGCAACGCTCCGACACGAATGCTCGTGCCGGCGGAGCGCATGGATGACGCGATTGCGGCCGCAGTCGCAACCGCAGATGCTTTCGTGGTCGGAGCACCTTTTGAAGTCGACACCGATATCGGTCCGGTGGTGAGTCTTATGCATTTCGAAAAGATCCAGGCCCTGATTCAGAAGGGGATTGACGAAGGTGCAGAACTTGTCGCGGGCGGGCCCGGTCGCCCTGCGCATCTCAACGCCGGATACTATGTACGTCCGACAGTTTTCGCACGCGTTACCAATGACATGACCGTTGCCCGCGAGGAAATCTTCGGTCCGGTACTGACGATTCTGGGATACGAAACAGATGACGAGGCCGTGGCTATCGCGAACGATACGCCGTACGGCCTTGCTGCCTATATCCAGGGAGAAGCCGAGGATGCGCGCGCGGTCGCGCGAAAGCTGCGTGCTGGGCAAGTTCGTATCAACAGTTCGGCCTGGGACGGGGCTGCGCCTTTCGGTGGTTACAAGCAGTCCGGCAACGGCCGCGAATACGGCAAGTTCGGGCTGGAGGAGTTCACCGAGATCAAGGGCGTTGTCGGCTACGGTGAATAGCCATTTTCCGGCAGCTAGGAATTGGAGATGCTGCCTCTGAAAGAACTTATCCTGCTGCCCGGACCTGCGATCCTGGCTGTTCCGCTACTGTCTGGAGTTTAGGCAACGACGTAGCGGACGCAATTCTGTAAACTGACGGAGACATGCACCATGTCCAATATGATCGTATTCAATCTGGAAAGCCTTGGCGTCCCGCACGCGAGCAAGTGCCCACCGGAACGTCTCGTCGAGGTCGATCCATCCTATAAGTCGTGGGAGCAGGACAACGTCAATGACGGGAGCATCCGCTGCGGCATATGGGAAGCGACGCCCGGCTCCCATCGCTCCGTCAGGGGCGAGAGTTGGGAGCATTGCACGCCTCTGTCCGGAGTCATGGATCTCATTGAGGACGGAAAGGAGCCGCGCCGTCTGAAGGCAGGCGATACTTTCGTGATGCGCCCGGGCTTTGTCGGAACCTGGCGTTCGATCAAAACCGTCCGCAAGCTCTGGGTGATCGTTTCGTCGCCAGAGGCAGGTTGAACACAGGTCCGGGAAACCTTCTGGCGCGGGCGAAGTGCGAAAACACACCCAACCGCAAGGCCGATCGAGGACTTGGAGGGAAACCGAGCTTGTCGAGCTTTACCCCACAATTTAGGAAAGCAACATGACGCCGTCATTCGCGGGATCACAGGGAGGCCTGGCTTCGACTTGGAATATCACCAGCCTCGAAGAGGCCGAACACATCAGTGAGACCCGCTTCGGCATCATCGGCAAGGCGACGCGGTTTGCAACCGAGAAGGACGATACGTTCCGCATCGTTTCTGCTTCGGGCGAAAGCCATGTGCTGAAAATCGCTAATCCAGACGAGGCATGGGAAGAAGTTTCCTTCCAGGTCGAGTTGCTCAATCACATACTCGTCCAAGATCCCGGCATGCCGGTGCCAAGGGTTGGAGTCGATCGGCAGGGACTGCAGATCAGCCCGCTGCAATTCGACGGCGGCGTCGTACGCTTCGCAAGAATGCTGACCTACATGGAAGGTACTCCGCTTGATCAACTGGTCACGGTTCCCTCCGAACGGCGAAAAGTGGGCCTGATCCTCGGCCGATTGCGTCACGCCACCGCCGGATTCGGACATTCCGGGGATTCGCGAGTACTGGCCTGGGACGTCCAGCATCTTCCGGGGCTTGAGAGGCTGCTCGTCCAAATTGCCGACAATGGCAGGCGCGCGATGCTTGAAGAAGGGTTTGCCCGCTTTTCCACATTGATCGAGCGGATTGCAAACTCTCGTCAGCAAGTCTTGCATAATGATTTCAGCAGATCCAACATTGTCGTTGACAAGGCTTCCGGCGACTATGTCACCGGCATCATCGACTTCGGGGATTCCGTGCGGACGGCCATTGCGATCGACGTTTCGACTGCATTGCTCAACCAGTTGCCTACCGTTGCGGCGCCGGACCTTTTCTTGGAAGGACGTGATTTGCTGGACGGCTATCTGGAGGTCGCCGACCTGACGGACGACGAACTGACGCTTGTGCCGCATCTCGTCATGGGGCGCATCATCGCAAGGGCGTTGCTGACCACGTGGCGCGCGAGCATTCTACCGGACAACTCGACTTATATTCTCAGAAACACCGAACAGGGATGGAGCCAGCTCGGCTGGTTTCTTGACAGGAGCTTTGACGAAGTGTCGGAAGCGCTGGTTCGCAAACGCAATTGGCAGAGGTAAAGCACATGAGCAACACAGTCGGAAAACGCCGCGGAAAAATGGTCAACGGTTTTGACCCTTCAAAAGCCGAAAACCTCACGGAAGAATCGATGCGCATGATCGACCGCCGGGCAAAGGCTCTCGGCCCGGCCTACCGCCTGTTCTACAGCAACCCGGTCGAGGTCAAGAGTGCCAGGGGCGTTTTGCTTTACGACAGCCGGGGCGACGAATATCTCGATGCCTACAACAATGTCGTCTCAGTCGGACATTCCCATCCGCGCGTGGTCGAGGCCATCACCCGGCAGCTCGGCACGCTCTGCACACATACGCGATACCTGCAGAACGGCATTGTCGAATATGCCGAAAGCCTGCTGCCGACCTTCACCGACAACATCAAGCATGTGATGTTTACCTGCACCGGTTCAGAAGCGAACGATCTCGCGATGCGGATCGCCCAATATCACACTGGCAAGAGCGGCATCATCGTCACTTCGGAAGCCTATCATGGGAACTCCCACCTGACGGCTGGCTTCTCTCCGTCACTTGGGGAAAATTCTCCGCTCGGCACATGGGTTCGCCGCGTTCCCGCACCCGATTCCTACCGCCGCGACCCCGCAGACCTCGGGCTTTGGCTGGCGGGCGAAGTAGCCCGCCAGATCGAGGATCTCGAACGTCGAGGACAAGGAGTGGCGGCCTTCATTGCAGATTCCCTATTCTCATCCGACGGTATCTATTCCGAACCGACCAATCTGCTCGGTCCGGTGGCGGAAGTGGTCCGCAAGGCCGGCGGGTTGTTCGTCGCGGACGAGGTTCAGTCTGGTTTTGCGCGAAGCGGCACTCATTTCTGGGGGTACGCACGTCATGGCATCAGACCAGATATCATCACCATGGGTAAGCCGATGGGCAATGGCTACCCGGTTGCGGGTGTCGCCGTGGCGCCCGACGTCATTGAAAGCTTCGGTAACGATCAACGTTATTTCAATACGTTCGGGGGGAACAGTGTGGCTATGGCCGCCGCGCAGGCGACATTCGAAGTGATCCGCGACGAGTGCCTTCAACAGAACTCCGAACGCGTTGGGTTCATTATCAAGCAGGGGCTTACCGACCTGATGGACAAATTCGACTTCATTGGCGATGTCCGAGGATCCGGCCTTTACATCGGGGTCGAACTGGTTGAGGAGAGGGCGCAGAAGACACCGAGCAGCTCGCGCGCGCTCCAGGTCGTCAATGCGCTGCGTGAGCGTCGGGTGCTGATTTCCGCCACGGGGTTCCACTCCAACACGCTCAAAATCCGGCCGCCGCTGGTCTTTGCCGAAGCACACGCCGACCGCCTTCTTACTGAGATCGAAGCGGTCTTCCGGACATGTTTTGGTGGATCGAAATAGGGACGTCCTGCTTTGCAAAGCAGGAATGTCACACGCCCCGGCAAGCTCCCGGTGAGGGACAATTTGCTCGGTTGACGCGAATATTGGGAGTCCTGAGCCTCAGGACCAATTAATTTCGGTTGCGATGCGATTCAGGCTCTCCTGAAAGGATGCTGTCATAGTTTATTTGTCTCTGCTGAGCGAGCGCAAGATTGCGCGAATTCCGCCGCAACTTCTAATCGTACTGCCATGCTGCCTCTTGGTGGAGCCACGTCGATGCTGAACGTGGCAGCATGGCTCTTCACCATAGGGAACTCAGAACTTTGAAGGTTGAAGCTGAGGCAGGGTGGCCCGAAAAAGCTTGGAAGAAAGAACTTGGCCCCGCCGAAGCCGATCAGTTGACCCCGGCGCGGTCGCAATGGCGGCAGGAATACTTGAACCGGACGTTCTGTCGGGCCTTTGACCTCGATATGAAGCTGCTCTGTAACGGCTTCGCCTACCCGTCTATTTGCTCGTGGCGTGAAGCGAGATTATCTCTCGGGATCAAATAGGTAGCAGTTTTTGCATTCCGCCCGCCCGATCGGAGTTCGGGACCGCCTCTATTTCACCAAATCTGAAAAGTGATGCAGTGAAATCTGCCAATCGCCTGCGCCATTCTCGATAACGAAGGAAGTACGCACACGGTTCTTTACTACCGAACCGTCGTGATAGTAATTGATGATATCGCCAAAGCCTTGGGCCGCGAACGCAGTCTCGCTGAGAGGCCGCGTTTTTTGATCGACCAATGTCAATCTCACCCGTTTGAGGGTTATCTGATAGCTTCCGAAATACTCCTCGATTTCTGAGCGCCCAATGTAAAGTCTGGGCAGGAGCCCGAAAAACAGTGCGTCGGACGAGTAGATTCGAGCGAGCGCCTTTATATCCCACTTATCGGAAGCCTCGTTCCAACGTTGCTCAATACGATTTAGTGCAGCCTCATGCATCGCTTCTCTACTTTCGGGCACTTGCGTGCGGCCACTCCCCCAATGGTTTCACAAGGTGGGTCGCGATCGCAATTTGATGTGGCGGATGGTTTGGATTTCCCCACGGTCGGCGGCTTTCGCCGACCGTGGCTTTGACCGGGCTCTAGTCGTAATGTTCCGCGGGAGCCTTTTTAAAAGTATTCCAGGTCTCCATGTCATGACCGGGCACGACGATCGCGCTTTCCTTCTCTGCTACACGCCGTAGTCTCCTGACCGAAGCGGCAGCTTCTTGCGCGGAGGTTAGCGCGCCGGGAAGGCATTTTTCGTTCCAGTGATCCATTGTGTACGCCGCGTCGATTGCAAGAAGGATAGACCCGCTATTTGGCAATCGCACCATGATGGACTGGTGGCCCGGCGTATGACCGGGCGACAGGAATGTTTGCACACTGCCATCACCAAAGACGTCGTACTGGTCTTCATTTTCCATCACATCCCAGGTGATTCCGTCCTTGGTCAGATCTTTCTGGATATAGCCGCCCTTCATGAACCAGTCTGCAGCGAACGCCCATTCAATCTCGCGCCGCTGCACCAGATGGCGCGCCTTTGGGAAGTTCCCGCAGGCGCCGGAATGGTCTAGGTGCAAGTGTGAGTGCAGCACGAACTTGATGTCATCGGGTTTCATTCCGATCTTCGCGAGCTGGTTCACGCATCCTTCTTCTGGATCCATAATTGGGTAATACATCTTTGTTGTTTCTCCCCACCAGCCCTCAGGGTCGTGCGCAGCCTCCACCGCCGTGCCGCCATCGATGACGATGTTTCCTTTGGGATGAACGATCAGATACCAGGGAATTGGCGTGAAGAAATCATCTTGACCATGGCCAAGCTTGATATCGACTTCCTTTTGTCTGATCTGTCCGGTCTGAAACATGTAGAGCTTGATATCGGTGCTCATCGGCCTTCCTCCGTTGCATTAAGTTTGAGCTGTACTGTCAGTTCGCGCGATTTCCCGCTCAAGGTCACGGCGAGCAGGTCGTCATAGGTCCAGTTTTTCTTCGGCGCCTCAACCACGCAGTGACCATCGTGGATGACCATGATCCTGTCGGCAAGCGCGAGGGTCTGAGAGCGGCGGTGCAAAAACCTACCACGGTAGCGGCGGGATAGTCCCGCTTCGGGCGGCGTAAAAGTCGGCCACCTATTTACCTTCTGCGACG
>NZ_JBEPMB010000013.1:0-57844 GCF_040545545.1 Limnomicrobium aquaticum | reverse complement strand
ACACCCACGGCGACACTTGCAGCAACGACCTTCACAGTGACGGTCACCGACCAGACGTCGCCCACTGCGCAGACCTCGTCCAAGACCTTCAGCCTTACCGTGAATGCCTCCGTTCCAGTCGTGACCGGCATTAGTCCCGCCTCAGGTCCCGCAAGCGGCGGCACCGTCGTAACAATCCAGGGCAACAACTTCACCGGGGCAACGCTGGTCAGCTTCGGGGCAAACAATGCGATATCCTTTACTGTCGTCAGCGCCAGCCAGATTCGTACGACCGCGCCGGCAGGATTGCTCGGATCGGTGCATATCACCGTCAGAACACCTGCGGGAATCAGTGGGGAATCTGCAGCGGATCAGTTTACCTACGCAATCCCTGCCGACAGCACCAACCTGCGCAACCTTCAAACCCAGGTGACGCCGTTGGCCGCACAGTTTTGGGGGCAGACAACCTCGGAAGCCATGACCGACGCGGTCTCCGAGGCTTTTGCGGGCGACGGTCCTTTGATCACCCCCATCGGTATGGGCGTTCGCTTCAATTTCGCGGCTGATCCCGGAGACCAGTTCGGTCAAAGAACAGTAAGGGCCGATCCGCAAGACACTCTTGGTGGGATCTATTCGGCGTTTGCAGAACCCGAACGCGGCGAAAGGCAAAAACAAGATTTGGCCTCTCAGCGTTTTGAGAATGCCTTTGCATCGCAGACGAAGCCCGCAGCCAGACCGCTTGCGCGATCGGCTGGTCCTCGTCCGGGGGACTGGTTGCCTTGGGCTGAAGTCAGAGGCATGTTTCTAACCGCATCCGCGGCAAGTTCAGGCGTCGCCGGTTACACGCTCTCCGGAAATCAGCTGAACATGACCGCAGGCCTCACGCACGTGATCTCACCCACCTTTGTCATCGGTGTGTTGGGGGGGGTGGAGACTTTTGGTTATCGCGCCGAGGCCATTCAGGGCCGCCTGAAGGGCAACGGCTGGACTGTGGGGACCTATGCAGGATGGAAGCTGACGGACACGATACGGCTTGACGCAGGCTTCGCATATTCGGGAATAGGATTTGATGGCTCAGCCGGTGCCGCCAGCGCATCGTTTTCGGGTTACCGGATGCTGCTCTCCGGCGGCCTGAGCGGTCTCTATAGCGCCGACAACTTCATCATCGAGCCGTCGGCTCATGTTTATGCCCTACGGGAATTCGAAAACGGCTACACCGACTCGCTAGGCGCAACGCAGGCCGAGCGCGTCTTTTCGAACGGACGTGTCGATGCCGGGCTCAAGGTGACCTATCCGCTCGAATGGAGCGATGCGCTGACACTGTTTCCCTATCTGGGTCTTTATGGCGACTACTACTTCAACAGCGATAACGTGAGTTCGGCTGGAGCCGGCAATGTTGCGCGACCCGTTATGAATGGCCTGTCGGCCCGCGCGAGCGTCGGCATGTCTGCCCGGTTCGCCCATGGAACGACGGTTTCGATCGGGGTCGAAAGAGGCGGCATCGGCAGCTCAACAGCCGTCTGGAGCTTGAAGATGAACGCGTCGATCGCGCTGGGCGGCAAATGATGCGTCTCGGGAACGCTGGAGTTTTGTTGAATGACGGCATTGGCCACCTGAAAGACCGGTAGCGAATTTGAAGTATCGCAGTTTCCGCATATGAAGATGTCGATGACCGCGCCAGACTTCGCATTTCAGCTACGGTAACGATAGCGGACCCATCGGCACAGAATTTGCTGTCATCCATCTGTGGTCATCTCGCGTCGGTCATCAAGCGGGTACGCGGGGCTCAGCTACCTGCGCACACCCACGAGCAGGCAACGCGCGAATAGGCATCGCCATTCAGGTCCTGCCGCGTCTGATGAAGACTTCGTTGGCAGCAGATTAGGCCTGTTCGCCTTCAAACGCGTTGGCATAGCGACGGGGGTACGGCTCCGACGAACCGGATCTGGCACCGATCTACGACGTCGTTTGCACGGCCGTTTATCCCCGCTTGTCAAAGAGGCTTGCCATGAAGATTGGTGTCCGCGATGTGCCCGACACCATCCAGCTGAAACACTGGAAAGCATTGGTGCCCGAAACCAAGTCTTCTCAGCGCATCCTTGTTCGCAATCTTGCCCAAATGGCGGAAAGAATTGTGATCGAGGCTGATGCCCTTGTTACAGAACTGGCCGACGAGGGGACCAGGCACCCTATCCTGAGTACAATTCGCAAGGTCATCACAAGTCGAGCTGGTTTGCTAAAGAGAGCCGCGGAGCAGGTGTCTTAAGCAGTTGAATGGTCTTTGATATCCAGCGCTATGTCCTTCGACCAACGGGCCGGCGGTTCACATTCTTTCAAGGCGTGATAATACGGATTATGGGAATGTCGGGCTCCGGTGTCGTCGACGGTGACATAAGACGACGACACCAGACCGGCATGCAGCACCGCCTGATCCTCGGCGACAAAGCCATCCAGATCGTTCGTGAGAAGCCGCACCATCTGGCGCTTTGATATGTCGAGACCGATATCGTTCAGCAATGTCGTCAGCCGTGCACTCGTCACCTGTCCATGCGCGTGGAGCATCAGGCAAATCCGTCTGAGGTTGGCGCCATAGCCACCCACGATCCTCGCCGGCAAAGGTGCCAGCACCGTCTTCCCATCTGGCGTCACCCAGCATTCACGACGGTAATGGACGAGTTCCGCCTTGAGCACGAGGTCGCGAACATAGGCGCTTTTGTACCCCTTGAAGCGTGAGCCGGCCGGCGCATCGACCCGTAGAATCTCTTGCCGGTTCACCCGTTTCACATCCAACTTCGCTCCACGCGGCGTCTTCTTGCGGGCTGGCTTGACGCCGAGTGCGGCATCTGTTGCCTTGTCCATGCCCGATGAACGAAACGGTGGCCGCGGTGGCAGGTTCTTCAGCCGCGCGATCTCGTCGCGCAACAGCTGGTTCTCGACCTTCAGCCGGGTATTGTCCAACCTGAGCGCCGCGTTTGCCTCACGCAACTGGACCGTCTCGGCCTCAAGCTTCTCAAGCCGGCCGTCCGCCTGCTGTGACCGCTCCAAAAGACCCGTCACCAATCCACGCAGCGCGTTCAGCGACAGCGTGTCGGCATGTTCGGGGGAGGGGAGGCGCTTCTTCATCACAGAATCGAATCATGATTTGCCCTGATCCGGAATCCCACTGCGGATCAAACGATCCAGCCTCGCCGGTTATGCACAGTTTCGACAGCTGGCGCTGAAACGTCGCCACCGATTTTGCCCCACGTACCCTGATGCGGCCGGCTTTCGACGCCGGTGTCGCGCTCGCGCGTCTCGACGAGCGGATCGTCCGTTCGCCAGCGGGGCAGGGCTTCCTCGAGCGCACCCAATTCACCGATGCCTGTGCCTCGCTCTGGATCGACGGCGAACTCGTCCACCTCGAGGACCTCGTCCTTCATGATGCCACCCGCGATATTCGCACACCCACCCATGAGCTGACAATCGCCCGCGATGTTTTGCGCACCCGTCGGCGTATCGCCGCGCAGGCACCCAGCTGGGCGTTGTCGAGCGACGGTCTCCGCTCGCTGCGGAAAACCTCGGAGATCGGGTCGAGCGGCGGGGACGAGGGGACAGCGGCCCGAGTTCGGTCGGCAGTCGCGATCGACGGGGAAGGGGAGGATGTCGACGACATCGAAAATCTTCCCGGAGTGGACTATGCCGCCATCGACGCAGTGCTGGCCCGCTCTGAAGCTGCGATCGAGAACGCGACCCGGCCCGGCCGCGCCAGCGGGGCGGATAGAGACGAACTGGTCTATGATCTCGACTGGGACGAAGACGCGCGGCTCGATGAATGGCGTGGCGTGTTGCGACAGGCGGAAAATTTGCCCGTGGTGCTGCAGGCCATCGTTGCCCTCGATGCCTGGAACGAACTGTCCGTCCTTCAGCACGCGCCCTGGCTTGGCCGGCTGCTGGTGGCCTCGGTCCTGCGCCAGGCCGGCATCACCACCGGTGCCCATCTCGCAGCCATTAATCTCGGCCTGAAAACCATTCCAGTCGATCGTCGTCGGCATCGCGACCGGGAAACCCGGATGCTGGCCATCGCCCACGGACTGATCGCGGCCGCGGAGATCGGGCTCAAGGAGCATGACAGGCTGGCGCTGGCTCGAACACTGATGGAGCGAAAGCTGGAGGGGCGCCGGACATCTTCAAAACTGCCGGAGCTGGTTGAGTTGGTGATGGCCAAACCGTTGGTGTCGACAAAAATGGTGGCAAAGACGCTCGATGTGACGCCGCAGGCGGCGCGGCGGATTGTTTTGGAGCTGGGCTTGAGAGAGATGACGGGGAGGGGGAGGTTTCGGGCCTGGGGGGTGATCTAACATCACCGGCAATGTTGGCATTCGTTGCAGGGTCGTGGGTCGCTAGTGTGAGCGACTGAGCCTGTTTTACTCCGGGCGTGACCGTCGGTCCCTAAATGTCAAACCGATCATCGGCAGTATGATGCCCGTGCGACAACGGGGGGTTCGGCAAAGGCCGACGCGGAAGACGAGGCCGGCGTTGGGAATGTTACAGCACAAGATTCCAGGTGGACACGCGTCGTTGAGCGACAGAGGCAAAGGAGGAAAAGCGTGCGTCTAACAAAGGCAGACGTCATCGAGTGCTTCGAAAAGCGCGATAGATCTTATCGGCTGGCAATCATGTGCACTCATTGGCTACGCGATAGTTCGCAGTACACGCCAAGTGCCATTGACGAGGCAAAGAGCTTGCAGATGGAAGCTCGCGGGCTCTGGATTTCCTACTTGGACCTCGCCCAGGCGCTCGAACAGCAAGATCTGCGAGAAGCCCTTTTGGCAGAATTTGCCCTTACACATCTCTATGCGCTGATTTGCCCTCCATTCGAATTTCTCAGTGACTTTTGCGAAGATTACGACAAGGAGAAGCCAGAGATCTTGCTGTTGCGAGGTTTGAAAGCGGCGGGATGGTACCAATTTGCCAGAATCGTGAGAAACACGCTCTCGCATAATTTCCGCTTCGACTTTGATGCTCGGACTAAGGCAAGGCTGCCAGTAGGCTGGAATGGTATCACGATATCGGAAGCAATGGATGGGCAAGAAATTACCCACCTGACCCTGTGGCACAAGACAGGGTACGACCTCTTTTTGGAGATGAGGGCATTCGCCGAGGCGTTGCCGACTGACCGTTAGGCTTTGCGAGGGGTACTGAAATGGAACAACGCATCAGGGAATTCCTTGAAAATCGTCAGGCGGCTCATCCCCAGTCGCTCGCGTATTATCTTCAGCTATGGGATGGCCATTTGTCCGCGGGCTTGGCGAACAATCACTTCATCCTCGAACTGACAAGCGGGAACGATTCAAAGTTTCTTCAACGCGTCTGGGAGATGTTGCTCGCGCGGCATCTCCTCGCTCGCGGCCACACCATTAGCTCCCGTCCGGAGGGAGAGCCGGACTTTCGATTTGAAAGTGCTGGCCGGGTCGTATGGGTGGAGGCCGTTTCACCTGGACCAGGTCCGGACCTATCTAGGGATCCACCCATCACCGGTACGAAAGTTCCACATCGGGAAACGCTACTGAGATGGACCACCGCCTTCGCTGCCAAATCGAAAAAAGGTAGAGAGTATCGGAGCAAGGGCGTTGTGAAGCCCGACCACGCTTACGTCGTTGCGATTGATGGAAGTCAACTCGGGTGGTTTCCTCTCACGCATGGGGCGTCCCAACGCATGCCCTACGTGGTGGAGGCCACCTTCGCCGTAGGGCCGTTGGCATTCAGGGTGGAAGAAGAATCTAGTCGATTTCTTGGAGCCACTACGACAGTAAGTCCCGCAGTGCCCAACCGCAACAATGCCTCAGTTCCCACGGCAGTCTTCTTTGACGCGAGTTATTCCCACGTAAGCGCCGTCATCGGGTGTGTCCCACCAATGTTTTCTCCTCCCGAATTGCCGGTTCAGGTCGCTTATAATCCGCTCGCGGAAGTTCCGCTGGAGCCTGGATTGTTTGGACGATCGGCAGAAGAATGGGGCGCACAGCGCGCGGGAAGCGACGCGGAATGGCAAGATTGGGATCTTGTGCGCTTGGACTCCCGTAACGGTTGACAATGCGTCCTGTGGCCGCCGGTGCTGTTCGAGCTCGTCACGGCAAAACCTTCGGTGTTGACCGGCATGGCGGTCGGTGCACTTTGGTGGGGCCGCAGGCGGTGCGGCGAATTGTTTTGGAGCTGGGGCGATGACCGGGAGAGGGTCGGGCGTGGGTGACAATCTAAGGCATTTCGATCTGAGATCAGATGGCATTTTGCCAACGCTCCAGCCACAATGAGAAGTAGCAACTTTGATGCCGCAGCATCGCTTGTCTCTGGCTTTTGCTACCGAGCCATGCAAAATGGTGAGCGGCAGGAGTTATAGTAACATGCTTCAAAACATCGATTTAGCGGCCGCCGTCGAGTACGCGTTGGATGGCATGCTGAATGACCGTCAGGTTGTATTACTGGGTGCCGGCCTTTCGATGGCGCCGCCAAGCAGCCTTCCCAGTGCCTGGACATTGGCCCAGGAGGCGAAGGACAAATACGATATGCAACACGGGGCAACTCGTCCTCCGCTGTCGCCAGATATCGAAGAGCAAGCGGACTTCTTTTTTCACCGCGGTGAGCTTTCCACCGTCTACCTGGCAAACTTGATTGACCAACATGCTTTTGCGGGTGTGCCCAATGCTGGTCACAACGCCGCTGCTGACTTCCTGCTTTGCGGGGCACTACGATTGGGGATCACCACCAACGTCGACAACTTAATCGAAACGGCGGGACACCATCTGCTTGGTCAGGTGTTCGTCGGGATCGATGGTCATTCGGCCGCTGGAGCCCCGATATCCACCTCGCCGCTATTAAAAGTTCACGGCTGCTGGACTATCGATCGGCCGAATACCGTCTGGACGCAAAGTCAGATTGAGGCGGAGCCGGTCAAGTCCCGGATAGATCATAGCGCCGAATGGCTCACGCAACAGCTACTCAACCGTGATTTGCTTATAATAGGATATTCGACGGACTGGACATATCTAAATGCAGTACTTGAAAAAGCGCTCGGCGCCGTGAATCCTGCTCGGATCCTGATTGTTGATCCGGTTGCATCGGCTGACTATGTCGCGAAGGCTCCATTTCTATCTGCGTTAGGTGACGGATGCGTGAACGGAAATTTCCATTTGCAAGCGTCTGGCGCCGAATTTCTAGGCCGCCTACGTGAACAGTATTCCCGGAGCTTTGTACGACAAGCGTTGATGTATGGTAGAGCTACATATGGAGATTTGTACGGCATCGCACCGACTGACGATCTGTTAGACCCTCCGCAAATTACAAACCAGGAATTTTGGCAAACTAGGCGGGATTTACTAGGTTGTGAGCCTTTCAAGCCGATCGTGTCGAGGCGACCGCATGCAGAACCGCTTGTTGGCCTTACGATACTTCAGCTTCGACGGCTTGGCGCTGTTGCTGATGGTTCATACTGGCTGCTTGATGGGAACCGATTTCGGGTCATTCGGGCGGCGAATGAGGCGCTCCACAAAGTTGAAGGCCGGTATGCCCGGGAAGCTGCGCCTGCGGTCGCACCCGACGTTATCATTGCAGTGGGCGCTCAAGATATGGGACTGCCGGCCAATGTCGCTCGGGCACCGACCGGTTCAATCGCTCGGGGAGCAAGCAGTCGGTGGATTACGCGAGACGCGGCACAACAGGAGTTTCTCCAATGACGGTCCTTCTGGATGATGCGATCGCGGTGCTGGCCGATGCTCAGTTTTTGATTGACCGCGAGACCGGTCTCGAACGGGCTGTCGCGTTTGAATCGGCAACCGTTCTCGGATTTATCCTAACATACGACGACGCGGCGCAACTGATTTCGAAATGGTCGGACGATTCAAGCAAGATCACTGGCGAGCGCCGGTTTCAACTCCGGTCGGCAGGCACGAAGGCTTGGAACACGTACGTCATCCTTCTTGCTGAGGCACCCGCAAGTGACATTCAATCTGTCGCCATGACAGAGATTGAGGAAAATCTTTCCGGAACACGAAAAATTGCGCGCGCCGGGATCAGAGGACATGAGGATACCCGCAACGCATTGCTTTCCTTGCTCCCCTTACGCGCGGCTCCCGTTCTTCAGCCCATCAATATGTCCGACGAAATCAAGCAGCGAACAACCGAGCTCCCCGCAAACGTCGTGGACGCATTTCTGACGCTCGATGATGAAGAACAGCTCATTCGTCTACTGGAGGAGCAATGAAGCTAAAGTCTGTAAAGCTGCGCGGATTTCGCGGGTATCGAGACGAGGTTACTTTTAACTTCGCACCGGGCTTCACGGTTATCGACGGGCGCAACGGTGTCGGCAAAAGCACGATCTTCGACGCGATCGAGTTCGTCCTGACCGGGAGAATATCGAAATACGGAGATGCCAAAGCCGCCGGCGAGGGTGTTGGCCACTATCTTTGGTGGACCGGGTACGGTAGCGCCATGCTCGACGGGTTCGCGGAAGTTTCCTTCGAGCAAGACGGAAAAATCCTTACTCTGCGCAGGTCGGTTCTCGATGAACCGTCAGAATCTGATTTGCAGGTCATCGAGCGATCATTCATTGATCAAGACCAGGCGCCCAAAGACGCGCTTCGTCAATTATGCGCTGCCTCGATAATTCGAGATGAGCACATTGCCGGGTTGAGTTTGGATCTATCTGAGACAGATCGTTATGCGATGCTCCGGCAAGCCATCGGCGCCAATGATGCAGACGAGTGGATCTCACGGGCCAACCGATTGGTTTCTGCAGCAAAGAAGAGGCTGGAAAGTTCTAAATCTGATGTTAATGACGCGTCTCAGCAGGTTTCGAACCTTGAGCGTCGTGCAGACGAAATCCGACTTTCTCTCTCAGGGGATCAGGCGATTTCGGAAGCGGCCTCGAGAGTAGGTCAGCAGCTGAATTCATCCGACGCTCCTGATATTCTTCTCACCCGAGCTCGCGAGCTTGTGGCTGCCCGCGAGGGGCTGTTGGAAGCTTTAACTCGATTCGAGCGACGGGCAACGCTGCTTGCAGGGCTTGCCGCGGAAATTGAAGACCTCGAGGGCCGGCGGCTTATAGTAGAATCAGATTTGGTCGAGGCAGAAGCGTTACTTGCCGGGTTGCCATTGGCAAGCGAAGGGCAATCGACCCTGCTTTCCGCCAAAGCGCGCGAACTCGTCCACCTCGTAACGCTTGGCCAGCGCGTAGGGTTAGTTCAATCACTATGCCCGGTGTGCGGAGAGGAACATACAGCCGAAAGTTTCTCGGCCGGCGCCGAAAGAATGACCGAACTTGCGAGCGAAATAGATGCGGAGGCTACCGAACTCGCGAAGGCGGAGGAAGAACGGAGTGCTGCAGGTAGAGCCGTGCAGGGCCTGACGTCACAGCTCTCGGTTATCTCCGATCGCATAAGCGAGTTGTCAGTGCAGATTACAGGATACAATACGGACGTATCAGCTCTAAACCTTCCCGCTGATGATCCTGCGGGAGCTGCCGCCGATCGGCGTCGTGAGCTGATCACATCAATCGAGGGTCTGCAGCGCGATATAAGGATTCTTGGCACTCTTCGACAGGATAGCGAGCTTGACGCGGTCCTAGGAAGGTTGCAGTCCGCCAAAGATAATCTCGCGCGAGCTCAGGAGCGGGCTGGTCGATCGAGAAAAGCGGAAGCGATGGCCGCCGCGCTTTTTGATGCAGCACGCCGTGCGGGCGCAGAAACGCTTGATCGCCGGCTTGATCGCGTTCTTCCTCTGATGTCCGAGCTTTATCAGCGCTTAAGACCCCACCACCACTGGCGCGATATCGAATATGCAATCCGCGGTGACGTTCGGCGCTTTCTCACTTTGCGGGTTGGAGACGGTCTCAATCCGCAGTTTTTATTCTCGAGCGGTCAACGTCGTGCAACCGGCCTCGCGTTTTTGCTCTCGATCAACCTATCCCTAGCTTGGAGCCGATGGAGGACAATCCTCCTCGATGACCCCGTCCAACACGTCGACGACTTCAGGACTGTACATTTGGCGGAGCTTTTGGCGCAACTGGTCATCGGTGGCCGGCAAGTCATTGTCGCGGTGGAAGATGCAGCGCTGGCGGACATGCTCTGCCGACGCTTGCCGATCACCGACGCAAACAGTGCGCGGAGGATGACAATCGGCAATTCGCCAGAAGGGGCGTTCGCGATAATTTCGGACGAGCCGCTCAACCCGCTTCAGCAGATGGTTTTCCGATCGGGAGGCATCACCGCCGGATCCCAGCAGGTCTCGTAATCGGGGTGGAGTCGTATTGTCCGACTATGATTTTCACGAACTTTCGAGCCACGATTTCGAACTGCTCGTACGAGACCTCCTTCAGGCTGAATGGGGCACACGTATCGAGAGCTTCAAGACAGGCAAGGACCGCGGCATTGATTTAAGATTCGCGCAGGGCGAAAAGCAGATCATCATCCAAGCCAAACGCTTCATCAAGACGGGTTTCGCTGGGCTCCTAAGGGAGCTGGCTGTGGAGGCAACAAAGGTCAGAGCTTTGCGGCCAGGTCGATATGTCCTCGCGACATCTCTTCCACTGTCTGCTCATAACAAGGACGCTATCGTTCAAACGATAGGCGCGCAGTTTCTTTCGCCGTCCGACATTTTCAGCCAAAGCGACATCAACAATCTGCTTGAACGCCACCCGCATATTCTTCAGGCAACCGTAAAGCTTTGGTTAGGCAGTAAAGCTGTTCTCGACAGGGTCCTCAATAACGAACAGCATGTACGCAACCGGCTCCAAATCGAAAAAATCAGCGGCAACGTCAAGCGGTATGTTCACAGCTCATCCTACGCCAAGGGCATCGAAGTTCTAAACAAGGAGCGGGTCCTCATCATTTCTGGCCCACCAGGGGTCGGGAAAACCACGCTGTCCGACATGCTTGCCTATGCTCATATGAACGCAGGCTGGGAAGGCAATTTTATCCGTCGCGATATCGCGGAGGGTGAAAAGATATTTGAGCGGGAGAGACCGCAAATCTTCTGCTTTGATGACTTTTTGGGAGCCACTTTTTCAGGGGACCGAGGCGGTTTTTTTCTGAAGAATGAAGATCGTGCTATCGCCGATTTCATCGCACTTGTGCGTTCAAGCCCAAATTCGCGTCTAATTTTGACGACACGCGAGCATATTTGGCGCCAAGGTATCGGCGTTTCCGAAAAGCTGCGAAACGCCGGCCTTGAAGTGCATCGCATTGTGATGCTGCTCAATGAATATAGCGTCCGGGAACGGGCAAGTATTCTATATAATCACATCTATTTCGGAGATCTGCCGGAACAATACCGCCATGTTCTGTTGAGCGACGAGTTCTATCTAGAAGTGGTAAAGCACGACAAATTTAATCCTCGACTCATCGAATGGCTATCTAGTTATCAACGGGTGCGAAACGTCGCCGTCCAAGAATACAAGCCATTTGTCCGGAGGCTTTTCCATGATCCGGCTGAAATCTGGCGGCACGCTTACGAGCAGGAGTTGACTGACGCTGGCCGGTCAATTCTGCTGGCTCTCTTTTCGCTGGGCGGAAAGACGCATGGAGCTTTGCTTCACAAAGCTTTCGAAAAGCTACACGAGCATCGATCACGCAAATATGGGCTCCGTCGGGGTCCTGGTGACTTCCGCGAAGGCATGGCTGCGGTAAAGAACTCCTTCATCCGGCCAGTCGGCCAGAACGACTTTGAAGTGTTGAATCCTTCGGTGCTTGATCTTATGAACTCGGTTGCTCGCGAAGCACCTGAAAACGTCGTCGACGGGATGATTGCTGCCGTTGACCTGAGTCAGGTCGAACGCCTTTGGCAGCTCGCGCGGACATCTCGTGCGATCCTCAGTGCGTTTGTAGGTAAGTCCGCCGACCTCGCTTCCGCGACGAAAGAACGCCTCTCAGACACAAAGCGGATTGTTCAATATACGGGTGGCGAATATGCCACGGAGTTGACACCCGAATATAGGCTCGCCGCAATCATCGATCTGACCGATAAGCTACAAACCCCTGAATTTTTCGAGCTAACCGAGTTTGCCGCGGCTGAAATGGAAGAGTCTTGGCATACAGGCAGAGTTCGCTTGAACGACGCTATCACTGCGCTTCGTGCTCTCGAAGGAGCATCATGGGAGCAACTTCAACGGATGAGTGGCCTGCGATATCGGATGGCGGAAGCAATCATATCCTCGGCTTCCCGAGGTTGCAGGGTAGACGAACTACGTGAAGCGATCAGTGCGATTGATCTCGACGATGCTGATTTTCCCCATGCGAAAGACGCTCTGGTCAGCGCTTTCAACATTGTTACTACACAGTTCCATAGCGATTTAGCGGAATGCCGAACGCTCGACGAGCACAAAGGGCTAGTGGAAGATTATGAGTGGTTCGCTGAAACCCTAGACGTCGATGTATCGGCGCAATTGGCCGCGATTGAAGAGCAGATCGACGAATTGGAAAATGCGGAGGAGGCTCGCGCCGACGCAATGATGGACGATTATCGGGAGCGCGCCTACGACGCACGGGAATCGGACAGCGAGCTCCGAAATCTTTTTGATACCTTGCGACGTGAGTAGTTGGAACGACCTCTCGTTGCCGTTGTCTGCTGCGCGATGTGTGGCTCGCCTTGACGGGTGCCTTTCAGCATTGTTCAGTCTCTCGTCGAAGGGGGAACTAAGTGTCAAGTAGATTGCGCGTGTTCATCAGCAGCACGATGAAGGATCTCGGCGATGCACGCCGGGCTATAGCTGTACGGCTTCGCTCTCTGAACGTCGAACCCGTCAACGCAGAGGACATGCATCCCGATGGCAACTCAAGCTGGGATGTCATTCGTCACGAGATCGAGACGTCACATCTTTTCATTCTGCTCAGCGGAGACAGCTACGGGTGGGTTCCCAATGCGGGGCAAGGTGCCGGTGAGGGGCGATCAGTGACCCACATGGAAGCTCTCCTCGCCAACTCGATCGGATTGCCCATCTTGCCATTTTTCAAGCGCCTTGCGTACGACTCACCTCGGGATACGGAGGATGCGAAGGCGCGAGATGCGTTCCGCCGCGAGGTTGGTGACTGGGAGGCTGGGCGCTTCAGGCAGGAGTTCGAATGGATTGACGAGCTCGCAAGCAAGGTTGGAGACGCGGTCCTAGATTTGTTTCAACGTTCGGTTTTGCGGGAGTTGGCGGAGCGGAAGCCAACCAATCGCAGTGACACAAACGGACGGATCGCTGAAGACTTCGCCGGTGTTGTAATTCCAGAGGGGTTTATAGGCTGCGATCCCGTCCTTTTCGCGGGAGCCGGGGTTTCTGTGTCCGCAGGCTTGCCTACCGCGAATGTGATGGCCGAACTCTTTGGATCGCGGCTGTCGCTCGGAGTCTCGGGTGAAAACATTCTCGCCAGACATCGCTTCGCGGATGTAGCCTATGCGGTCGAGCGCCGCCTCGGCCGCGCAATCCTCGAAGCGACAATTGCACAAGCGTTTGATGTGGTTCAAGGGGTTGTTCCGACAGCCGGCCACTTATCGGCGGTAGCAAGTTTCAGCCACATCGTCACTACAAACTACGACGATTTATTCGAGCGCGCGTGTATAGCTCAGGGCATCCCTTTCAATGTACGGTCGCCAAACGGATTTGTTCGGGGAGATGGCCGGCAAGTCACAATTTTCCAACTTGATGGATCGGTAAGCAGTCCATCGAGCTTGATCGTTACAGAAGAGGATGCTGCCAAAGCTCGCAACGACAAGAATTATTGGCGCAAGATTTCGCAAATGATCGGCAATCGGCCAATGATCGTTGTTGGTCATTCGCTTCGCGATGACAACGCGCGGCGGGTTTTGTTAGAGCGCGGTAGCGGAGCCGGTCTCTACGTCTCGATCGCTGACAATTTGATGGACGATATCGTTCACGATCGATTCGACCTCTCGGAATGTGTTGCCACTGCCGACAACTTTCTACGATCGTACGAGTCTGCCCATCGGAACTTGACAAGACTGGCCGATTAATCTTGTAGCTCAACGCTTTCCCATGTCGCGAGCACCTGTTGGCCTCGCGCGTCGACCGGAAGTAGTGCTTCGAACTTCCCGAGCAGCGCAACCGCTAATCCGGGTGCTTCAACAAGGAGCCCTATCTCGTCGAGAGCGTTTTCAGCGAGACCCGTCTGCGAGGCCCAATTCATGCTCGTGATAACGATACTATCATTGTCCCAGGCGAGAAACTTAGCGTGCAGTTGTGGTTCCCGCACTGGAATGATCCTTGCCAAACCAATCAGCCGTTCCCGCTGCCTGGCTACGTGACGGGGCTTGATTGGGCCGGAACGGCGTGAATAGTACACTCTCACGTCGGCGATACGTTGGCCGGCAACATGTGCAGGGTTGAACACTCCGGGCACCATTGGAGCGCCCAATCGGTTCGTGCAACAAACAAAACGCTCCCTCGCATCATGCGCGGCCGACCGCAGCACACGCTCGTGGTCATCTGCCAGGAGAATGGTCATCTTAGCTGCGATTCTGCCCGGGCTGGCCGCTTCAGTGTCCCTAAGCGTGCGCTTGTTCCTCCTCAGTTCAGCGGCCATGAAGGTAAGTTCTTCGACTGAACGTCGCGCCTCCGACAGCGGACCAACAATGCTTCTCAAAATGTCGAGCAGGTTGGCGCTCGCCTCATGCTCGCGAATCTCCCCGGATATTTCCACTGAATTGAACGGCGACGACAGCCAGTTACAAGACCCTAACAAGACCACGACGCCACCTTGGCCGTCATCCGCGGCGAGGAATTTTGCGTGGCTCGCCACCGGGTCCCTATGCACCAGGACATATCCTCTTGTCAGATTCCCGACGGTGAGACGAACCCGTAGAGCTTCCATCGCATTCGCGTTCTTCGACCGCTCGTCCAAAGTCGTTCCGTAAAAGAGGTGCACATGAACACCTCGCCGGCAGGCACGCTCTATTGCTCCGATGATGCGCTCGCGGTTTTCGCGTCCTCTTTCATCATCCGCACCCGCCACAAATGTCGAGAGCACAAATAAATCGCTCCGTGCCGCGTCCGCTATTTGCTCGAACCGGTCAAGGTGCTCTTCGGCGCCAACAACCAAATCGTCAGGATTGAACGCAGTTCGGAAAGCTTCAGGCTCCCGACGTTTGAGTGGCGTAAGCTTGGGGAGGTTGCCCGTTTTGATAACTTCGCCCAGCATTGCCTTGAGCTCGTCGCTCGATCCATCCGGAAAAACACCATCGCGCGCATCGTTCAGGTCGAAGACTACAAACTTTGGCTCGATCACGGAATTGACGGTCCTGATTCCCCGCATCCACTCTCCTGGACGGATCTGGCCCGCCACAAGCCTTTGCACGCGATCGGCCATTGTGTCGTCGGTTTCGGGTGGATCGTCCTTCGGGAAACCTACCATTCTTACGGATCCGGAACTGTCTCGGGTGCTGTCTAGTGTCACATCCCGTCGACGAAAGATCGAATGGCCAGCTCGCTCGTAGACAAGGCTGATGCTCATTTCCCTTTCGACAGTCCTCTCTGGAAGGGGGCGGTCGGTGTGGATGAGTTCCTTTCCAATCGCGCTCGTCACAAGAACCGGTTTTGGAACAACCTGTACTTCGACGAGTCCAAACTGCATCAGCCGTGCCACGGCGGCGTCAACGATTTGGCTGGGAATAGACAATGCACTCGCAACGCTCTCGATTGTTCCCGGCGCGGTGTGTAGTCGAAGAAGCACCATCTCCTCAACAGGGCTCCAGCCCCATACCCGCTGGATTATGGCTCGGGCCCTGTAATGCCAGGCGGCGACATGGAGTTTCATAGACAAAGCTTTCCGCCCACGTCGACCGGGACAATGGATGCCCAAGGCACTGTATTCCCCAGCCGGCTCTCTGTCAGGACATGCACTTCATCGATCATTTTCTTCACGAAGCCCAACTCCCCCCCGAGATGATCAGGATCGGTGCCTTCGACGGCATCGCCGAGGAATCCGAGACTAGTCGCCAGGATGAGCTTCTGCCTTGCGCGACTAAGAAGGACGTTCATACGTTGACGGCTCCTGACATGACCCAAGGCCCGACCGCCGACCAGCGTGTTATTGCGGACCAGGCTCGCCGCCACCAGATCAGCCTCGCCGCCTTGAAAGCTGTCGGACGTGTAAACAAACCTCCGGTCGTCACGCGGACTTGCGAAGCCGAATAGCGTGCCGTCCTGTTCGTCGATCAGGGAATTTAGCTGCCGCTCAAGCTGCTTGACCTGCGCCCAGTAGGGCGCGAGGAAAACGAGTGTTGGGAGGCATCCCTTATCGTCGCGGTGGGGTTGCACGGATTTGACTGCTTGGATGAGTGCCTTGCATTCAGTCACGTTCCTGAAAGACCCCTTGATATTTTCCTCAAAGGCACGGATTTTGACCATGCTGAGTGATGGCAAGTTCAGAACGACAATTGGTGATGACGGCAGATTCTTGGTTGTCGAAAGCGTCGGTTTGCGATCCACCACACGTTGGGCTGGCTGAAGCAGACCGTTGTAGAAGGTATTTGACACCAGCTGGCAGATCGCCGGATGCATCCGGCTCTGTTCGAGCAAAGCGCTGGCTATTGAGCTAGCAATTCCGTTTGTACGGGATCGCTCCTCCTCGCGCTCTGCGATCGATCTGAAGGGCTCTTCAAATCGCGTCGCCAATCCAAGCACATCCACCCTGAGCGATTTGTCGGTTTCGAGAACTTCGAGGGCTAGGTCTACCTCTGGAGGTAAATCAGAAAAGGTGCCGAGCTGTTTACGGGCATCCGCGAGGAGCTCTTGCGCCCGATCAGCATCGTAAAATTTCTTTCGTTCCGCCGCATCGAACGGTGAAAGTTGGTTGTGGTCGCCGATAATGACTCTTCTATTGCCGAGTAGGAGCGCGCCAACAAGCTCGGACCCGTTTGCCCTTGCTGCCTCCTCGACGAACACCCAGTCGAACTGGTCGCCGTCTGCTATCATCTCTTCAATCACATGCGACGATGTCGTTGCCAGCGTGACATTGGATGACCTTAGCAGGAGGGTGTCCGTGTCGCGTAACACCCTCTCCGCGACGGCAGCCTGCCCCGAACCCGTAGGATGCAATGCTTGCTCGATCAGCTCAAACTGGGGGGCCATCACTCCCAGCTCCGGGGTTTTCTTAATACGACCAAGGATGGCGGCAGAACCCGCCCGCAATGAGCCTTTCTCGCCACCATTTCGGGCGCGCTCGACCCGTACAACTATCGCAATTTCCTTAGGCAGGACCTCCTTCAACTCATGTTCCATGTTGATGAGAGTTTCGTGGTTCTGCGCGGACACCAGAATTCGCGAGCGGCTGGCCTGGGAATGGATGCTCTTTACGAGCTCTGAAATGAGGTACGTTTTCCCCACGCCCGGAGGCCCTACGACTACGCTGATCGATTTGCCCGCCGCAATGGAATTCCATGCGGTCGTTTTGGTACCGTCCAGACCTCGCGGGGGCGGCCCTGGCGCGGCGATACCGACGAGCGCGTCATCGATCGCAACCTGTGCCGGATCATCGATCGCCCTCAACAACTCGGCATTGGTTCTTGCCGCCACGATGTTTTGCAAACGGCGTTTCACAGCTTGCTCGAGGCCAACATCCCTGCGCGGCCTCAGGAAGAGCGATTGGCCTGGGACGACAGGTTCGCTCGAGGAAAAGCCGTAAAGCCGATCGCCGCCAATATTTTCCGCGCCCTCGAAAGAAAGCTCCGGCACCTTCTCACGCATCCCACCGAGAGCGTCGGATGCGGCAAGAGTCCAATCGGGTCCCCCCTCGTCATGAGAGAATTCACGCCTCAACGACTCGGCGCAAGGCCGCAGGCCAGCACGCTTGCGTCTGGCATTCCTTTCCTCATCGTCCAGCGGGGTTACCCACACCAGATCCTTACCGGCAGTGTCAGGCGGGTCGACGACCTTGACGGGATATATCCTGAACTGCTCGCGCAGCAACGAGAATGCCTCAAGGAGAATGAGCGCGAACCAGGAAGGCGGGTCGTCACGAGCACCGGCGGCCGTTTTCTTCCTCGCAATCTCTGCCCACCCAATCACACCAAGCCCAGTCCGCTGGGCCCGCTCGTCTGCACCGGCGCGATTGACTGCAACGTGAATGCGCTGTTTGATTTCGAAGGCGTCAGCCACTCTATCGTCAGGCCGTCGTTTCCACGCTCCCGTTATTGTGCCTATGCGTCCCTCTTCGACACGAACGTTGTATATTGCCAGATCGGTTACAAGCTTGATCAACCCGGTACTTGTTGCGACCGCGCTGATTTCCGGACCGAGGAGGTCGTCGGCTACGAACCGTAAGACGCGCTGTGTTTCCGCTGCCGGGATGGTTCCGGATGTCAGGGAAGCAAGGTCGCTCTGCATTGCCTGCCTGCTCGGGTAGAGGATCAATTCTCCTTCTCCGCCGGAACCCACGCGATCTAGTTCCTCGATGACCTCCTTGATCTCCCGAATCACCGTCCGACCATCAAACAACTGGAAATTTGGTGGGTTCGTGAGCCGATCGAGCATTTTGAATTCCATGCTCGACAAAGTCGGTGGAGCGGTTCCATCCATGCCGAGTATGGCGCGGGCGGCCCTCCCTAGATCTACCCAGTCATGCCTGAACGAAACAACGCCGGTGTTTCGCAGGCTGCCGCGATCGGGTGTTGGGTCCTCGTCCAAAATCTGAACGCAAGACTCGTAGCCCCCGAGGCGGTAGTCCGGCACATCATCGGTTTGGGAGAATATGGTATGAAGGCTGATCGCCCCGTGCACAATGCCCGCGTCATGACATAGGCTCAACCCCTCCGCGATGCGGAGCATATTGCGCCAGAAGACTTGGCGTCCGGGGCCAGTCATGAGCAGCTGGAGACGTGCTCTTGTCCTATACGTCGACCCTGATAGCGGATCGCCAGGCCTGAGCATGGCGACACCGATTTCATTATCGTCCTCGACAATATCGATCACCTCAACGAGTACGTCTCGGGCTCGTCGTGATGTCAGGACACGATGGATTCTCCGAAGCCCCCTATCGAGCAGATGCCTGAGATCACCGTCCAGGGGGGTGCCGGTTTTCTTAAAAAGCCGAACGAGATAGCGCTCACCATCCTTGATGCCTGTCGCTGGTCGGAGATGGGAGTTCCAGGAGGTTGCCTCGCCAGGAAAGGAATCATCTGAAAACCGGTAGATGGCATCCAACGACCTCACGCGCGCGGATGTCGAACTAGCCATATTTGCTTTCATCCTTTTTCGTGCGGCGATTCGTTCCACGAAGATCTTATCAACTTCCTTCGCAAGTGTTGAGCAAGGTATGCACAGAAAAGTCTACTTCCACGATCATTTGCTACGTGTGACAGGCTCTGCGGTTCGATTTGCGATCAAGTTGGCAGCCCCTGGGAGGCATCGTTTTACACAGAGGTAGACAAACTCCTGTACTCGCCAATACCATGGATTTCGTATCGCCACCGGAAGACGACAACATAGATCAGCGCATATGAGCGGTATGAGCGCATTCGGGATACTGATTGCATCCAAAAAACCGGCTTTTGTTGCGACCTGTGCGTTCGACCAGATAACCCACGCGGCAAACCGGACATTGATTCAGTCCGTCACCGTCGACGGTCTCGAAACGCAGGTTTTCGCCGGCGATCTCTGAAAGTTCTCGGATGTATCTGGATGGCTCCCGGCTGTTCGTGAGCAGGAACACGCCCCGGCGCGCACGGGTCAGAGCGACATAAAAAAGGCGCCGCTCTTCGGCATAGTCGAAGGTCTCGGGGCGAGGCATAACAAGGTTGAGCAGTTCGTCGTCTTCAATCCGGCTCGGCACCCCGTAGTCACCTTCACTGACATCGAGCAAAATCGTGTAATCAGCCTCGAGTCCTTTTGCGCGATGAAACGACAGCCCCGCGACCTCAATGTTCTCAAACCTCGGTTCCGATCCCCTGAAGGGGTCGAGCTGGTTGTATCGCCAAAGCACCATCACCTTGAACTTCTCGTTCTGCTCGGAAATGCCGCCCAGGAAGATATCGAGCCGTCTTAGCAACCGACGGCAGGCATCGGCGAAATCGGGTCTGCTGCGCTCGCTCTCGATCGGAATGACTCGGATTGATCGTGCGATCGCCAACCGGGTGGAGCGCACCGATTTCCTGAGCTGGGCAGGATTGCGTTGGACGAAGCTGGCGGCCGTCTCGGCGATGAGCTGGTTGCAACGATAGGTCTGTTCCAAGCGGCCTTGCCAGCTTGCCCCAAAATTTGCTTCGAACTGTGTGAAGATTGTTATGTCCGATCCGGCGAAGCGGTAAATCGACTGCCAGTCATCACCGACGGCAAAGATCTTGGTGAACGACTTCTGATTTTTCAGTGCCTTGATCAGATTCGCGCGCGGCGCGGAAATGTCCTGAAACTCATCGACGAGGATCAGGGAGTAGGGGCTTCGGTACTGCCCGGTCTGCACGAGCCGCGTGGCGTTTGCGATCATCGAGTCGAAGTCGATGCGATTGGCTTCCTCCAATTTCCGGGAATAGGTTTCGGTGATCTTCCAGGCGATTTGCGCAAATTCTCCAGCGCGGGCGCGATCATGAAGCGACTTGGCCCGCTCAAGCAGCACATCGAGGGTGAGGTGACTGGCGCGGATGTGCTTGATGCAGACCGCAATCAGCTTGTGATAGTGCTTGATGACAACCGGTTCGAGGGCTTTGACGATTGCCGCATAGCTTTTTCGTTCGAGCTGAATGCCCCGTCTCGTGATCTCGGCCTCGAGTTCGGTAATCAGCGATCCACTGCTCGCCTGTGCCGAGGTCGTCTGGAACACGTCCATTCCGGCCTGGCGGTAAGCAGCCATCTTGTTTTCGGCATGGGGGACGTAGTTGGCGAACGGCGAGGAACCGTCGGCGTTGATGGCCAGATGCTCATGGATGGTGTTGCTGTCAGGATAGTAGAAGTCCGGATGCACATGCCGGATCTCCCCATTTTCCTCTTCAATCGGGGTCTGACGCTCGTATTCGAACGCGACGGAGTGCAGCCAGAGCCAGTTGACGATCGTCTGTTCCTGGAGCGATTTCACATAGATGCCGGCCATCGTCCCAATGGTCGCGTTGCCTTTCCGTCGGCGCACCGACAGGTAGCGCTCGTAGTCAGCGTCGGAATCGAACGCGTCGGCCGGAATATCCGCCTTGGGATGCAGTACGAGTAGGTTGATCCAGAGTCTGGCAAATTCCACATCCGATCGCAGCAGCTCGTCAACGATCTGTTCAATGACCTTCGCTTCGCCGGCAGGGTGTTCGACCCAGTCGGCGAGTTGTGGTGGCCGACCTTCGACCTCTTCGATAATTCCGCGACCGAGGGCATGAAACGTGGTCACCTTGCATCCCAGATTTCCCGGATCGACCGCGAGCTGACGCGATAATCGCTCTTTCAGTTCGTCGACTGCGCTCTTGTTGAAGGCGAGAACAAGGATCTCTTCAGACCGATAGAGCTGCTTGTCCAGTACATAGGCCACCTTGCCGACCATGGTGGCAGACTTGCCGGAGCCGGCGGAGGCGATGAGAAGATTGCTATCTTCCAGCCGAATGCATGCCTCACGTTGCTGGTCGGACAATGAGCGGCCGTCCAAATTGTCGAAGAACGACCGGTATCTCGACAGCTCCACCGAGACGAACGTAGCATTATATCTATGACGCACAGCTGGATCGGTGATGTAGGCGAGCGATTGTGGAAGCGCCGCTTTCAGGGTGGCTGGCATCAGTTCCGGGTCGAACACGGGGTGCAAAAGCGAGGCCGCGGCTTGACCGCCTACACTTGCAATCGCACGGGATAGGTCGGCTTGGGCCAGATATTGCCGGTTACCTTCGATTATCGAGTGTAGTTTTGTGTCAACCTCGCTCAGGCGCTTGGTGTCGGAGCCGATCAGGTCGAAGAGGTGGCTATTGATGAAGCTGTAAAGGTCAGCCGCCAATCCGGTCGCGGCCTCTTCTCCGAGGCAGGACAGGCTGTGGGTTCCATTCCGCGTGCTGACTTCAACCGAATGCCATAGCAAAGCCTTTCTGACAGAGATGGCTATGATTTCGAGGCAAGGAAGATTGACTACGCCGCCAACAGTAAGTTGCACGGCTGCTGGCAACGACGAGTTCAGCGTCGCCTTCCATTTTCCCGAGGGAAGAAGCCGTGCAAAAAATCCAGGTCGGTATGTTCGAATGCGATCAGACATCAAGTTTAAGTGCTACCAGAAAGCTCAGTCTGGAACCCACATGCAATCGGTCCACTGCTGTTCGTGCCTGCGTGCGAATTCCATCATCTCTCGAATATTGGCCTGCGTCGTCTTGCAAGCCCTAGCACAGGTCGAGACGACATCCCGGTAAAAGGCTGGCGAGACCGGCCGGATTCCCTCATAGTTCATGACCAGATCCGGCAGGCGCTCAGTAATTGCATCGCCGCGAGGCGCCATGATAAAAGTTGGTCGCTTCCCGTAGGCATTGATCAAGACATATCGCCAGCTCGGGTCGGCAGCTCCTTGAGCGGGGACGAGTTCGCAAGGCCAAGCATTCCCGCCGTCTGAAATCTCCTGATAGATCGCTTCAAGTGCCTGACCTTTCTTGGCGATCAGAACGTAAGGTCCAACGGGGGTGTAGCCACCCATCCGTTCGTCATACTCGATGCCCAGGAGACGCTGCAGGTCGAAGCGCGCCGATGGGGCCAGGGTAGAACGTTCCGAGATAAACCACTGGAGTTGACGCAGGGTTATCCCGACTGCTGCGGCGATCTCTTTCGGCGAGTTGGGCCAGCAGGCTACCAAGTTTTTGGCGATTTCAACTGTATTGTCGTGTTCTTTGTAGACCGGGATATCGTCATCATCGTCAATATCCTCCAATGGATCTTCTCCCAAAAGCAACCAGGTCCTTCGGCTCATCCCGTCATGATGAAAGTAACGCGGCTGATCGGGCGGGAGCGAGGTTTCCCAGGATGATAGCCATGAACCAGCTTCCCAATCCATCTCTTCGAAGGGAATGGATGCCGGTTGTTGCATCGGCAACTCCAGCCATCGTTCGATCTTTTCCTCGAGCTTTCGGTTGCTGAGGCTGAGGGGACCGCGACTCGCTCTCCAATCGTGATCGTCAAGCGCATCGCGACAAAGGGCTTCGACGCAAGCGGTCTGAGACGGATCAACCGAAGCGTGCCTTTTTGACAACCATCCGGATGCCTCTTGGGCCGAGCGTAATGATGCTGGCACCGTTTTATCCTTGGCGTCGGCGACCTCAAGCCGGACGCCGATTTTGCCCATGTCTTCCGCCAACATCGGATCTGCCTGTGCCACATAGCGGTTTACACGCAGAATATCTGGCAGGCCGCGCAACCCCTCAGCGTTTCTCCACGCCGTTAGCAGCACTTCCCGAAATGCTCTGCGCTGGCCGACTGGAGAAAACGTCAGCCAGCGTATCGGCAGGCCTGCGACGGTGAGGCCGTAGAGTATGATAGGGTTCAGCCCATGCCGTGCGGCGTCCGCTAGCCTTATGGGGTCGCGAACAGCCACAATGCCATGTTGAGAGTGGTGGAAGAGGAACTTGGCGGTTGAGACGTAAAAGTGATGTTCTCGGTTTGGCTGTTGCGTCTGACTATCCATTGCCGCTCTCAAATGATGAAAACTTGCGTAAAACTTAGGGGCTTGAAGCCAGCCCCCGAGAGCTTTCCTGACTTTACTAACAAGCGTTCGTTGCTTCCAGGTCACCAAGAGGTGCTATGGTGGAAAAGCACTTTGCGGTCGCCTCAAGTGCACAGCGTTCAGAAATATTTCACTGTTATTCACCTTTCAACGAACGTTGAAAATGCATTTTTTGGTGAAATATTCTTGACTAATTTCACTATTGATGACATTTTCAGCAAATGTTGAAAGCGCATCTTCCACTGAAACAACTAGAAGAGCAAGCTGCCTTGGCAGTCGAGGAGCTGCTTAAGCACGTGCCCGCTCTGCAGGTTCACGGCGTGGAACTTGCGCACGGTCCAGACATCGGGGTCGATATCATTGCCCGCTTTACACACAACGGCCGCCCGCACCTGCTTGCGTGTGAAGTGAAGTCCATGGGGCAGCCTCGGCATGTTAGAGCAGCTCTGCTTCAGCTTCAAAGGGCGGCTGACAACTTTACCCCTCGTGCCGTTCCAATTTTCATTGCTCCATTTTTGTCGCACGAGGCTCAGGCTCTCTGCCGAGAATACGAGGTGGGTTACCTCGACCTAATGGGAAATGCTCGCATAGTGCTCGACGGCATATACATCGAGCGCCAAGTTTCGGACAAACCACCCGCCTTCCAGCGCAGCTTCAAATCGGTCTTCAAACCCAAGTCAGCGCAAGTTCTTCGTATCCTCCTTCGCGATCCTGGGCGGGCATGGAAGGTCGTGGATCTCGCCGAAGCATCTGCCGTGAGCCTTGGTCATGTCAGCAACGTTCGAACGGAGCTCGTTGATCGCGAGTGGGCCGAGGTCACTGACGATGGTCTACGACTTGCACGTCCTGGTGACCTGCTCGACGCTTGGCGTGAAGTGTACGAGGCGCCGAAAGGTGAGCGACTCACCTTTTATACCACCCTGCACGGATCTTTGCTCGAGTCGGCTGCTCGTGAAGTTCTGAACGTCGATGCTGAAGCGCCGCGCTCAGTTTTCGCTTCGTTTTCTGCAGCGCAGTGGCTCGCGCCGTATGGACGGGTTTCCACTCAGTATTTCTACGCGGACGATGCTGGTGCTAAACGCCTGCACGATTCATTGAAACTATCGCCCGCTACCGCTGGGGCAAACGTCGTCATTACAGTGCTACGAGAAGAGGGGGCCTTTCTCGACGCAATCGCTCCGGGGCCAGGTATAGTCTGCACGAGTCCCGTTCAGACCTATCTCGATCTTGCGATAGCAGGGGAGAGAGGAGCGGAGGCAGCTGATCACCTGCGAAAGGAAAAACTATCATGGCAAACGTAGCCGCACCCGATCCCCAATCTGCGGCTGATTATGAAGACCGCACTACGAAGGCCGTTAAGAGCGTGCTCCTCGAGATCGGCCAGATTCTCGGCAGTTTCAAGGGAAAGTTCGCCGTAATCGGCGGCGCGGTTCCCTGGCTTCTGCTTGACAATGAGGACATGCGTCATGTCGGCACGCTTGATGTAGACCTTGGGCTTGACGCGGAAGCGTTGGGCGATGGCGAATATGTGACGCTCGTCGAGGCTTTGATGGGGCACGGCTACGAGCAGGGAAAGGAACTCCGGAGATTCCAGCTTGTCCGTGAGGTGCCGGCGAGCGATGGTGGCGCACCCATTAATATAATCGTTGATTTCCTCATGCCCAGGCATGCTGAGATCGTAAAAAATAGTCCTCCCATCTTGAGCGATTTTGCCGTGCAACGGGCTTATGGAGCGGATCTTGCTCTCCGGTTCTATCAGTTGGTTGCTATTTCGGGCGATATGCCAGAAGGCGGCACAAACCGCGTTGAGGTCGCGGTGTGTTCCATCCCAGCATTGTTGGCAATGAAGGGATATGCCCTCAACGGAAGGCATAAGCAAAAAGACGCATATGATGTCTATTACTGCATTCGAAATTATCCCGATGGGATAGAAGCACTGGCCGAAGCCTGCAAGCCCTTGCTCGAAGAGAAGAGCGGCGTTCAAGGCTACCAGTACATTTCCGAAAAATTTGACCTACCTGAGGGCTATGGCCCGACGAGTGTCCGAAAATTCGTGGCTGAGACCGAGATTCTCGGCGACCGCTCCCCTGACCAGTGGCAACTTGATGCTTTCGGACAGGTGGATGCGTGGCTGCAGGCACTCGGCCTGCGAAGCAGACATCTAAACTGAGATAGCGAATGCCGCAACAGTTCGATCTGATTGTTTCGCCCGTCACAGCACCCGTGGAGGTGACTGGCTCGCGGCGACGAAACGCCATTCTCCGGCGGCATCGAACGGAGAGGACATGGTGCGGCACCTCCAGGAAACTGGCCGGTACGGTAGCCGCTTGGATTCAATCCTGCGTCATTTCCCGCGGATGACATCAACAAACGCCTGCTGCCAGGCAGAATCGATCTCTTTCTGCGAGCAATGGACGCGCTCATAGCCCCTCCGCTTACTCGTAAGCAGCTCAAGAACGCGTTGTTCCATGTCATAGGCGGCGTTGCGACTGTTCATGCGTTGACGAAGAACGACGCCCCACTGTTCTAGGCCAAGCTCGACAGGGATGTGCTGATTGATCTCGATGCATCTGACATCGACGTCGGTTGCCCATCCGATCTTCCAGACATCTCTTTTCCCGAACTGCAATCCATAGGTCCACGCTTCACCATCAGTAGATGGATTGACCATGTAGCCGGCATCGCCTGGCCGCGGACCGGTTGTGTTGCGAAGCGCATCATTCATCCGGCGCATTGCTTCCAGCGACGGCAATGTCGGTAAATCGATTTCGATTGTTTGCAGTGCGAGTATGGCGGCGACGTCGGAGGGCCCTTCGACTTCCTGCACTCCCGAAGTCGCCACCATGGCCAACTGCCTAGAGAGCGTTCGGATAAGTAGAGGAGCCGGTTCGAACCGCCACGCGCGAGTCAACGCCACGGCGTGAGGAAATTTGAAATTTCCTGCAGCATCGAAATCGCGGTCATCGAGGTCTGCTCGACCGACCAGATCAAGGGTCTTCAAGGGTTCAAATCCGATCTCGGCCATGCCGAGGATCTTGCCCCTGTTTTCCTCGTCGGTTCGGTCTGTCTGAGTGCCGACAAAAACAACACGATCACCTCGCCGTGCGAGCCGGAGCAGCCGATCGACATGCCCTTTCATTCCGAAGGTTGCGATCGGGATACGCTCGAAGCCCATCCCCCAAACCCGGGTGGCAAACAATTTCATCGCTCAACCTCAGACGGGGAACAGGTCGGTCACACGCGCAAACGGCTGCCGGCGCTCCGAATGATGTCGGGCTTTTTTTCGCACGACCTCTCCAAGATCGAGTCGTCGGTTGAGAGCGTGGTAGATGTCGGCGCCATCCATCATGATCAAGCGGCGGGCGGTGAATGCGCCGAAGCTCTCGCCGGAAAAGCTGCCATATGAAACGTAAAGCCCTCTGGTCCAATCCGGGCGCTCCAGCAATTTTCCTTGGAAACTGTGAAGCATTGCGGCATCTGCCGGTCGCGAGTGCCATTTGGCCTCGACAAGGTAAGTGCTTCCCTCGTGCTGAAACGATCCGTCGATCTGTTCGCCGGCGGTGCGAAACGATGCGTGCGCATCCAGGCCCCATGCGTCGAACCAGCGCTTCAAGAAACGTTCGAACGCATATCCTCGCTGTTGGGGGGCTTCGTCCATCAACGTCAAAGCGAGGAACTCCTGCTCCAACGCAAGAAGTTCGCCCTCACTCGGCCCTTTCGGCTCAGGTGGCTGTGGAGGTGCGGCGTTGGAATCGGGTGAAAGTGACTTTCCGCCCAGCTTCTGCAGCAAATTGCTAAGGCGCTGCCGTGCGCTGGGTACCGATTCTTCCTCAGCACGATCAAGCATACCGGTTTCCCGATACTCCCATAATGCTGTGAGAGTGCGAACGACGTCAGCGTCGGGGGAGATCTCGAGGAACGCACGGAAATGCTTTCCTTTAGAGGGTCCGTATATCGCATAACGGTCGTGATAGATGTCAATCTTGAGATCGCGGTTGAAGAAAGCCGCGAAACGTTCGTTGCTGAAGTCCAAGGCATATCCGCCGTACATTCCGAAGATCTTGTCGATCAACGCCATGTCGGTTGTCGTAAGTTGCGCCATCGATTTGCCCGCTCAATTTCTTTTGCAATCTAATTTGGCGCAAGACCGGATAGGCATGCAATCGCGGAAACGGGAATCTCGTTCTTTTCGTTCTAAGCTGCTAGTGGCCCGTCTCTAAGCAATGCACGTTGTTAGCAAAGAGTTCGGCTAGAAGGTTCTCTAGCAATCGGCAGATGACAAGCGGTAACGTCGAGGCCAGATTCAAAACTGGATATGGATGTACCGCAAAGGTGGGTGCCAATGAACGATGAATTCAAGAAGCTCTTTGAGTTCAGCCGCGAGATTGAAAAGGCAGGAAATCCTCTCAAGGACCTGCAGGAGACGTTAAGGGTAGCGAGCGGACTTGGTCCCGGCGCAGATATACAAGCGGTGATGAAGGAACTGAAGTCTCGTTCAACGGAAGCTACAGGGATGTTTGCGGAGCTGCGCCAGACCCTTGGAGGCAGCGACGCCATCTCGGAGCGGGTACGCCGCCTAAGTGGCGCGGTTGCCAAGATCGATCAGGCGAACTGGAAAGGTGACGTGCTCGCAATTCGAGCACAACATGCTCAGTTCTCCGATCAACTGCGCGAGCTGCAACAGCAGTTCCTTCTCCCCGATACACAGACAATTTCGAGCACTGTCGCAGATTTGAAGCTCATAAGCTCGACGATAGCTGAGCTCGGGGGTGCGAAGACAGTCGAAAGCCGAATGGCAGCGATGCGACTTGGCTGGGTCGATACCCACGATCACATGCGTTCGTTCCAGTCCTTCATCGACCTCCAGGAGGTCGGTCGCCTTTCCACATCGGCATTATCGTTCAGCGCTGACATCTCCTCGCGTCTGCGGCTCGAACTTGGTGATTGGCGTGATCCGATTACCTTCAACGTTGCAGAGCTGGAAACGGCTGCCGGGCGCCTCGCATTGTATGACAGCAGGGGCTTTGACCCGCATCTTACGCATTTTTCCGAGCCGGCTTACCACGAAGCGGTTGTGATTGCCGGACTTGCCGTCGAGGAAGATGAACTACCGGCGGACGATGACGATGATTTCGTCGAGCTGAATTCCAGCGCTTATCGGACGCTCATTCGGTTCGAAAGGGAGGTGCGGGCGTTCATCGTCACCGTAATGAGTGGTGCCTTCGGGGATCAGTGGATGAATCAGCTGCCGCCCGCGGTGCGAGACGATTGGCATGCGAAGCGGGAAAAGGCGCGCGCGGCAGGAGCCAACGATATCCCCCTGATAGACTACGCCGATTTCACACACTACAAACTGATCATCGAGAAGAGCGACAACTGGACTAAGGTTTTCAAACCCATTTTCGGTCGCAAGGAAGATGTCCAGGAATCCTTCCAGCGGCTATTTCCAGTCAGGTTGGCAACGATGCATTCCCGTTTCATCACACTTGACGACGACCTCTTGCTGAGATCCGAGACTACCCGTCTGATCAACGCCATTCGCCGCCAGTGCTGGTAACCTAGCGATTGGCTTTCGGCCGGGTCATTCCCTTCAGGCGGACCGTGACGATCTTCGGGCTGTCGCCGCTTCGCTCTACATCGACAATGCCGGAGGCCTCGACGAGATCGGTTAGGCGGGCAAAACCGTAGTTACGGGCGTCAAAGTCCGAAGATTGTTTTGCCAGGTGGGCGCCGACACGCGCCAGGTTGGCACGGCCGTCTTCGTCGGCCGACGCCGTCACGGCATTCTCAAGCATCTTCAAAGCGGCTGCGTCAAGCCTGGGTTTTGCAGGTGCCTTGGCGGCCGACGCCTTTGCCTTGGCTGCGGCAACGGGTCGTGTGTCTTGGTGCGACTCCGGTTCGACCGAGCTGGCGTTGAGGACGTCGAAATAGACGAACTTGTCACAAGCGGTAATAAAGGGGCGAGGTGTCTTGCGTTCGCCGAAACCGTAAACGGTCACGCCCTGTTCGCGGATGCGCGATGCTAGCCTAGCGAAATCGCTGTCGCTCGAGACAATACAAAAAGCAGAGAAGCGCCCGGTATAGAGCAGGTCCATCGCGTCGATAATCATCGCGCCGTCCGTTGCGTTCTTGCCGGTCGTGTAGGCAAATTGCTGGACGGGTTGGATAGAATGCTCCAGCAAGCACTCCTTCCAGCCATTCAGGTTTGGCTTGGTCCAATCGCCGTAGATGCGCCTCACGCTCGCCGTGCCGTAGGTGGCGATCTCCGCCAGAAGCCCGCTGACGATCTTCGGTGAGGCGTTGTCACCGTCGATGAGAAGGGCCAACGTGTCGGATGTGCCGGTCATCTGTCAAACCTCTCCCACGCAACGCGCTTCCTCAAGCCACAAAGGGGGCACCGCAACTCCGTCCAGCCTGGTCGGCAGGCCGAGTAATAGCGGCGCCCGCGATTTTACAGGACCGCGACGTTCTCTGCCTTGGACTTCCCGGTCTTTCGATCCTGTCCAACCTCGAAGCTAACCTTGTCGCCTTCACGAAGTGAACCACCGCGTTGCAGGGCAGATACATGGACAAAGACGTCCTGTCCGCCATTTTCGGGCGTTATGAAGCCGAAGCCTTTCTCGTCATTGAAGAATTTAACCGTTCCGGTTGCCATGGAATTCCGTTCCTGCGTTTTGTGCCAAGACTACGAAGCGGAAACTACAATGTGAACCGGACCGCATCAACCTCGAAGACCTACCCCGTCACACGCCCTAAAAGGACGACCATCGTTTGCATCAAGCGTCAGCCGGCCGATCGGCAATCCGGCCGGCCGGATTGCTTCAGCGAAGGAGGCCGTCCGCGTCGAACGCATCCCATCCATCCAGTCTCGAACGTGTTTCGCTGCCCGCGCGTTTTCCAGGCTGCCGGGTAGCGGCGATCCTCGATCTTCTTAATCGTATCAGTTGTTAACGCAACATCTGGAAAGGGCCATCCCTTCAAGGCGGTTCATCTTCGGAATGACGGGTCAGCGGTTCCATTCCGATCAAGCATTTTAAGAGCTCGTCCGCTGACGAGGACGCTGCGGATATTTGCGATGAATGCGTTTAACGACGGCTTCGCGCCGTCAAATTGGCCGTTACGGGCGGGCTGGTGACTGCTTGGTAGCGGACTTTCATTGAGGTGACGGCAGCGGCGATCCTTGGGACGATCCGGTTGGTAGCCTACGAGGCGGGATTGAGGAATGCTGTTGTTCATTCACGCGGGTAGCTCGCCTGTTGTGGCAGCAGGATGTCCTAGCAGTGGTTGCAGACAAAACTGCGGTACCCGGTTAGACCGGTTTCTCCGTAGAAATGTGGTAAGCGGCCATCTCACGGGATGCCTGGTCGTACCCCTTGCTGCTATAGATCGAGACTTGAGACTTCGACAAAGGTCACATAACACGACTGTGGCGTGCAAGACATTTAGGGTGCATTGCGATGTCGGCTTGGGATTATGCGCAGTGCTCATATGAGCTTATCGGGGAGGCATGCCGCTTGGACGTCTGCCCGTTTTGCCGTGCGCGGCTCAACCAACTCGATTCTGAAAGGGATGATGGGCGCCTCGGCTATATTACGGAGGTGTGGATTGGCGTCTGCCAAATCTGCGGGTGGTGGAATGCCCGAGGCGAAGCCAGGGAGCGGATAGACCGCTATACGACGGCCGTTTTTGAACTCGGGTCGTTCGGTGTCCTCAAGAATCTCGACCTGACAAATGTCGAGACCCCGTTGCAAGAGGTACGGGACTATCTGACGGCTAAATACGAGCACCGGCTTCAGATGGATCCGCGCCTTTTTGAGCTGACGGTGGGAAGTGTCTTCGCGGACCATGGCTATGTCTCCGAGGTGACCGCTTACTCAGGCGATGGCGGGATCGACGTCATTTTAATCGCCGGTGAGACGCGGATCGGCGTCCAGGTCAAACGGTGGAAAGACAGGATCGAAGCGACCCAGATACATGCCCTGTCGGGGGCCATGGTCCTCGCTGGCCTCACCAGGGGCATGTTCGTCACGACGTCTTCGTTTCGCTCTGGCGCGATCAAGGACGCGAACCGATTCAGCGCCCTCGGCATGCCAATTGAATTGCTGGATGCCCCGAGATTTTTCGACGCGCTCAAAATCTCTCAAACCAAGGTGAATCGCTCTGCGGACGAGTGGATAACGAAAATCAAGCCGCATTTGAGGAAGTTCGGCTCGTTCAACGACCTCGACGAAGGCCGCTTCTACGAGGATTGACCGACCACACGCGACCTATTTCGCGTCTGACACAGTACAGTGCCGGCGGCGAGCACGCCGCTTCGTACTCCGTTTCGAGACCACGAATCATAGCGGTATCGAACCGCAGGTCTAATTTCACCGACGTCGTCGTGAAGGTTACAGGTGGCTTTCCGGCCTCGCGGTGGGATGACCTCAATTCCGAGGAACTGCATAGTCGTTCGACCTTTGCTAAGAATGGCAGCCATCTCCAAATGCTCGCCTGTAACCAGCCCGCCTGTTCACGGCCCCAAATCGGTCATTCCACCCAGACCAAGCCGATGTCCGCTGCCGGAAAATTTGAGGCCGAGGGCTTTTGTAACAACGCGGTCGGCGGTTCGAACCCGTTCAAGGCGAAAAAGACGAAAATGGAATTCGCACCCGTCGAACGGATTTTCAGTCACGCAAGCATCTGAAGCCCATGCTTTTGCACGAGCGAAAGCAGCTTCAACGCGGGGCCGCTCGGTCGTTTTGCACCTGACTCCCATTTTTGCACCGTCGATTGGCTGGTGTTCAGATAGCGGGCGAAGACGGGCTGACTGACATGGTTCGTCTCTCGGAGCGCCTTGATCTCCTCAGGCGTAAGCTCCTGCGGGATAATTAGGCAATCTTCGTCGAAGGTCCGCATCGTTTCCTTGTCGATGGTCCCAGCCGCATACATGCCTTCAACAGCACTATGGATTGCCTCGAAGGCATCGCTCTTGAACTTGCGATTAATCGCCATGGTCTATCTCCAATAGGGCACCGGTCTCGAGTTCCGCCTCGATGTCGGCTTGCGTCTTGCGGCGGTAGAGGTCAGCAAGCTTCCGGAACGCCAGAAGCTCGTTGTCATCGATGTTTGCCCGATCCTTCTTGGCAAAAAGATAGGCGAACACCCAGAACTCGCCGGCCTTGGCCAGAACGATTGAACGATGCATGTTGTCGTTGAGACGCTTCTTGAAAACGCCACCGCCAAGATCGTCGGCCTGTCCAACGGCTACCTGACGTATTGCCGTTGACAGCGCCTTGTCGGAGATGCGCGCTTTCTTTGCTGCCTTCGCGAACCATGCTGTTTTGAACACTCGTTCTGACATCAGCCTATATAGCACTAAGTGCTATATCCATCAAGATTGGAGGAGGGGAATTATGCCGCTTCCCATACCTGATTCAGAATCCGGGCGGCAAGGGCAGCCTTGTCCTGCGGCAGAAACCGCCCATAGTGCTGCTGCACGACATCCGGGGTGTCCTGGATCGCATAGCTTGCCTGCTCGTAGGAGCCGGTCTGTTTGAGAATATGGGTTGCCAAAATGTCCCGAAGATTGTGAGGGCCGTGCGGTAGTAGACCTTTGATTGCACCGCGGCCGGTGTAGGGATTATAGATCCCATAGCGCTGGATCACGGTTCGCCAAGCTTCGTAGAACTTGGTGGAATCGTATGCGGCATCCAGGCTGGTCGTCTTCACAGTTTTCACGAACAATGTGCCGGGATCTTTCGCCGGGCCGAGCAACACACCGCGATGGCGATCGATGTAGGCTTCGAGGTATTTGTAGAGATCGAGCAGATCCGGCAAGATCAACCGAAACGGCTTTTGCCCGAAGAAGGACGAACCGGAGTTCTTGAAGGCCACCGAAGGGATCAGCACCTCCCACCCGTGCTCCCGGTCGCTCCAGCGCAATTCGCCGCATTTCATGTCTTCGAGACGTCGTTCGGAGGTCGGGAAATGGCCGCGCGGGCAGACGCGAAGCTGGCGGAGGTTCTTTTGCCGAAGCCCCAGATGCAGTCCAAGGCGAAGGAGCAGGAAAGACCGTACCGCCTCTGCGGCCGCTCTGGGGTAGCGATCTTCGTCCGGCATGCGTTTCAGGATCTCGTCTGTGATTTTGCGATATTCTGAAAGCGGGCTATCGGCTTCGAGAACGACCATGATCGGTTCAAACGGATCGCGGTGCACGCGCATCACCCGCTGGATTTCCTTCGATCGATTAGCGGCATGCCGGTGAAACGCGTCGCAAGCACCATGCCAGTCGCGCAATGCGAGCTCGATCTCCTCTGGTGCAATCAGGCCTTCGATCGGTTTCACATGTTTCAGCAGTTCTGGATGTTGGCGAATCCAGCCGACCTCGGAGCGCGACAGGGCCTGCGCGATCATCAGCATGTCCTCTTCCCATCTCGTGTAGAAGCCGCGACGCTGCTCCCGCCATTGCAGGTACCAATCCCAGACCCCGGGGAAGATCAGCAGGCCAAAGGTCAATTGGCTGAGCGACACGCCGCAGCCCTTGACTGCACCAGTTGGCGAGGCGGCCAATGCGCCGAACATCAGACCGAGATGTTCGATCTTCTGGGAAGCCGTTTCCTCACCCCAGACCCCATTCCGCCGGAAGCCGATTGCGGTCAGCGTCGAAGTCTTGAACCGGATCAGGTCAGACATTTCCATCGCGAGGCGTGGCGGCGCATCGACGACGCCGGACAGAAGGTCCGGGTCTTCGAAGGTTACGGCAGGATCACTGTTGGCACTGGCCGTGAGGGAATTTGCGCGATGCGACAGCGACCCTCCGCCATAGGTGACGCCCGGAAACCGGATGGCATAGCGCTGCTTGCTGGCCGCTGCTTGATAGCGCCGATAGTCGGTCGACCCTGAGATGAGGACCCGGCGCACCCAGTCAATAATCTCCTCCCTTTTGCTGAACGGAAGGCTGCCGAAATCGTCAGGAAGGTGCCAGGCAATCCTGCGTCGCTCCGCTGGGCTGATATCGCCGAGGTCGTGACCGAGGAGGGAACGGGATTGGTGCGGCAGTTTCGCCTTGAAATATCCTTCCGGCAACCGATAGCGCCGTTCGACGCGGGCAAGGATGTTCATGCTGCCGACAGATCGCGGCACGCGCTCGCCTTCGATCCACGACAACAGAGTTTTGTGGTCGAACGTCTCATCAAGCCGGATAACGGCGCGGTAAAGGTGCCAATAGCTCTCGCCGAACCGGCGCATGTGATAGACAAGCGCCTCTTGAAAGCTGCCTGGATCGTTAGTCGCATCGAATAGCGGCTCCGGGAATTCCAAGATTGGTTTGGGCTGGGGGCCCCTTGACGTGGCCCTGAAATCTGCTTCTGCAAACTCCTCTCCATCTCTCCGAGGCTTTCGTGTGGAAGAGCCTTTGATCTGAGGGATGTCTTGATCGGTGTATCCTTGTCGTGGACTAAGTGCTCGGATTTGGCGGTCTTCGAGTACCGGTGGTGCTCCAAGCCATCTTATGATGGCATCCAATGCAATTCGAACCTCCCGTTTGAATTCGCCCTTCCACTGGTCGTCAATCCCGGTGGCAATGGTGATCTCCATCCAGTCTATGCGCCCATTCAAACGCGGCGGCGCTTTGCGGTGAACGATAAGGCTGATGAGGTAACGCTCGATTTTCCTCGAAGCGTTTTCGGGGGCGACCGTTGCAACGCGCATCTCGCAGAATTTGGAGATTTTCTGCTGGAAATGCCGTGATGAAAGATCTTGTCTTGACATGCTCGTATTCCGTTTTGCTCGGCACCAATGCCGAGGGCGAGCGGAAATAGGGCGTGTGATTTAACAAAGGATGTAACATTTTAGGCGAAAGACAGTAAGCGCTGTTCAAGGCAATGACGCCTCAGTGTCACTTGCTACACCCACCGGCGCCTCTGGTTCAGTGGCGCGTGATCGCGACACAATCTTGCTCCTCGATCGCCTCGTCGGAGCTTTTGGCGGGTCATCGGTTCGCATCCGCTCAAGAGCGCGGGCAAAGACTTTGTCACAGTGTTAGATCATGAGCTTTTCGGTTTGGGAATCGACTAGATGCGTAACTTCCGCCGCAAGAGTAGAATGCCACGGGCACCAGAAGGATTTCGGTAGTGTGCTTCCACCGATCTCGTCAAGGTGTTCTTCGATGTATGTCATGTTGGCGTCGCACACTTCGATCTGCTGTTCGAAGAAGCCAATGGTTTTAGGATCGAGGTGAAATGACCAGTCCGGATTGTAGGCAGCTTTATATTGCAGAACGGTGCCCTGAACATGGCGGTCGATACGGGTCGGATCTGCCAGGATTTGGCGGGCTTGCGCGATCCTGATCGGGTCGCTGAGCTTGAAAAAGAATGTGTTTATAGTCCCGTTCGGAGATCGCTGCCAAAAGGAAAAATAAGCATTCTCGGACATACTCGGGACCCCTTGACGACCTAACACAATAGTCATTCTATCTGGAAGGATGCTGTCCTCATAGGTTCATCATTGACGAGGGGCAATGCAGCGAAAACCGCAGCCCAGACAACTCTCCCAAGATCTGAAATGCAGCATGCGCGACGCGGCCCGTCAAATCAACCTTCGCATGTAGAGTGCGCATCATTTTGACCGAAGTCCCTCAATCTCTCGCCGTTGCTCGGCATGCTTTTCGGGGTTCTGCGCCTTCAGCTTCTCAAGGTTGAGAACCTTCCAACGAACGGCCGGCAGATCAGCCGCTTCTGGCAACCCGATGGCTTCGAAATCTGGTTCGCCATCATGGAGCGACAGCAGGAAGCGCATGGCGTTGTCGTCGAGCCTTGCAAGAAGATCCGCCGTCATTTGCTCTCTCGCGGCTTTCAAGTCATCGAGGCTGACGGGCTGTGTCGTCATTCCCTCAAATTCCTTCACGAATGCCTCTTCGAGTGCGATGAGGGAGGGCCTGACCAACTCGTGCGGCGGCCGCCCGGAACTTGCGACATAAATCAAGAATGTCCGAAACAACGCGTCCGTCAGCCCCTCGTTTTCATAGAGCAGCTTTACATCGAACAGATCACGCGGATGCTGACGGTCAACCGCTGCATGCAGCTTCCCGCCGAACAGATCCTCGAACGAGACGACCTGCATCTCGGCGAACCCGAATGCTTCCTCGGCTTTCTCGCTCACCCGGCGTCGTTCCGGCGGATGAACGGTGCCCCTCGCGACAGGAGAGGTCTCCACCTTGATTTCGGCGTTGCCTTGCCGGACTAGGAGGCGGGTATCATTGTTGCCGCCGCCGGCGATCCTCTGAACGCTCGCACCCCGCAGATTGCGCAAAAGGTCCTCGCGGATGTGATCAAGGATCGTGTCAATGTTTTTCAGGGTCGTTTCGCGATCCTCGATCGGCAGATAGGTCAGGTCGATATCGACCGAGAGCCGCGGCATGTCGCGATAGAAGAGGTTGATCGCCGTTCCACCCTTCAGGGCGAAGGCTTCGTGGCGGGCGATGAATGGAAGGGTCCGCACCAGGAGTGCGACCTGGCGCATGTATTGGTCACGGGCCATAAGTGGCCTCCTTTGGCATCAAGTCATTCGGGACTGTGATGCGATAGATGGGGTGTAGCCGGCCGCCCGGTGTCAGCGCCCGGTCGCCCTTGCCGAGATCTACGGAGGAGACGTCGATATGCCGGCGCCAGGCATGATTGTGCTTGTCAGCAAACACGAAGAAGAGGCGCTTGGTTTTGACGCTTCGGCATAGGGTAAGGAGCGTCGCCAATAATCTCGGGCGCAGATTGGCCAGGCTCTCGAACGCCACGTCCACCTTGTGGAAGCTCTCGCCCCTCGGGACTTCGTCTAGCATTTCGAGGATTGCGCGCTCGGGTGAGGACATCGGCATTGGCCAGCGCCACGGGCTTTGTGCCAGTTCTGGATCCTCGTCGTTGGAAAGGTCGAAGTCCGCGTTTTCGACGCCGGTCGCCCCTTCGCCGAACAGGACGTTACTCCTGGTCTTCACATCAGCGTCCGTCCGCAGCTTCGATAGCCATGTCGGGATATCGGATCCGTAGAGATAGAGGGCAAATTCGTTGCCGAAGGAGAGGTAATGAGCATGTCCCCGCAAGGATAGGGAGCTCGCCCCGCCGACATGGAACTCATGCCGCATGAGCCAGACGGCTGAGAGCAGGGGTATCTTCCAGCCCCCGACAGCTTCTGGATTGGTATCTGAGGAGAATGGGCGGCGGTACACGCCCGATATGACTGGCTCAAGCCAGCCCTGCTTGAGATAGCCTGACACGGATTGTCGCGAGATGGCATGACGGGCCATCCACCTCGAGTCCACCAGGAATCCGGGGGGGACTTGCTGGAGAAGCTGCTTTAGCTTTGTCTCTGATTGTCCATTCATGTTTGACGTTATGCCACAAAATTAAAGCGGGCGCGAATGAAACTTTATAGAGAAGACAATTTGTCAACTCTGAATTGACTATTCGTGTCAATCGAAAAGTGACATGAGGGGTTCGTTGCTCCCTTACCGCAACGGACTCGGATCGCCTTAGACGGTTCAGTGCGCCTGTGCGGTGTGCTCGCATTCTGGATACTGATTGCATCCCAGAAACCGGCTATTGCCGCGACCATTCCTTTCGACCAACTGGCCGACCCGGCATTTGGGACATTGATGCAGGGGATCGCCATCGATCGATTCAAATCGCAGATTGTCGCCGGCAATGTCGGAAAGTTCGCGGATATATCGCGAAGGCTCCCGGCTATTCGTAAGCAAAAACACGCCGCGGCTCGCGCGAGTCAGGGCGACGTAAAAAAGGCGACGCTCTTCAGCAAATTCGAACGTTTCCGGTCGTGGCATGACCAGATTGAGAAGTTCGTCATCCTCGATCCGGCTCGGCACCCCGTAATCGCCTTCGCTGACATCGAGCAGGATCGTGTAGTCGGCCTCAAGCCCTTTGGCGCGATGGAACGACATGCCTGAAACCTCGATATGCTCAAACTTTTGCAGCGCAGTTCTAAACGGATCGAGCTGATTATAGCGCCACAGCACCATCACCTTGAGCTTTTCACGTCCATCGCACTGCCATTGCCCCGAGATCCCACCCAAGAAGGCGTTGGTGCGGGGATCAAATCTTCAACGTTTTGCAACTATGTGGCTGCGATCGAAAATAGCAAGATTGATCCCGGATGCCGCACAAACATAACGCTTCCCGCCGCCATTACATCGTTAAAATGAAGTTCAAAGTGACGAACTGGGCAGAGTATGAGGCGGGCCTTCGCCGCCGTGGCAGTTTAACTCTTTGGATAACGCCAGAGGCGCTGGCAGGCTGGGCGGCCCCACGGCGCAAGACGCGCGGTGGCCAGCCTCTCTATTCGGACCTGGCGATCGAAACTACGTTAACGTTGGGTATGGTGTTTGGGCTGCGGTTACGCCAGAGCGAAGGGCTTTTGAGTTCGGTGCTTGATATGATGGCGCTGGATCTGCCTGTGCCCGATCACACCACGCTCAGCCGCAGGGCCAGAACCTGGAAGCCATCGGCCAGAAGCACTGACCGACAGCATGTGCCAGACGGACCCATTCACGTTCTGGTCGACAGCACCGGGCTCAAGGTCTATGGCACCGGCCAATGGCTGGAAGAAAAGCATGGGACAAAATCCCGGCGTGGTTGGCGCAAACTGCACCTGGCTGTTGACGCGGACAGTGGCGAGATCATTGCCCATAGCCTGACGGATCAAGAAGCCGGCGACACTTCGCAGCTGAAGCCGTTGCTGGATCAGATCGATGATGAGATCGGCCAGTTCACGGCCGATGGAGCCTATGATGGCTATCCAACTTACGACGCAGTTCTGCGTCACAGCGCAGGCGCAAAGGTCGTCATTCCACCGCGCTCGAACGCGGTAGAGCAACACTGCGCCCAAGCGTCCTGCCAGAGAGACGACCACATCGCATCCGTGCAGATAGACGGCCGGCTTAAATGGCAGGCATCTACCGGCTATGGCAAACGAGCATTGGTTGAAACAACGATGGGTCGATATAAAGGCGTCATTGGACAGCGTTTGCGCGCTCGGTCATTCCTCGCTCAACAGACAGAAGCTGCGATCGGCGTCGCCATTCTTAACCGAATGCTAGCCTGCGCACGCCCGAAATCCGTTCGTTGCCAAGCATCGGCGGGAGAAACCAAATAAGCCAGAAGATCAAAGACCGACTACCGCACATTAGTTGATCCGCGCACCAACGCCGGAGCAGGCCACAGGCGAGGGGACGCGGACGCGCCCTAGATGACCAAGGGGAGCGAGAACTGGCCTCACGCGACGATAGTTCAAGCAACGTGACGGACAGCAGACGCCTTCAAACTAGGTCAGGCTTGCCGTTGCCAACATGGTATCCCGACCCGACTGGTCGGCGCAGCGGAGTTCTACCTGCCCTGCCGCCATCGTCCTGTGAAGCGTGACCTCGCCGCCTGCAAAAAGCGGTTTAACAGAGCGGAAGCTAAAGCTTCGGGGCGTCTTTTGCGGTGTCGACGGGTCTAGGGAAAAGCGGAGCAGATAGCTCGCCTGCAGGGGACCGTGGAAAACGAGCCCGGGATAGGCTTCTTCGTCGGTCGCATAGGGCTTGTCATAGTGAATGCGGTGTCCGTTGAAGGTGATGGCCGAATAGCGAAAGAGCAGAACCGGATCGGCGGAGAGTGTCACGACCGCGTCTCCGGAAGGCATTGCGACCGGCGGCTCAGCCTTGGCCTCTGCGCGCGGAACAGGGCCGCCCGTCTCCATTTTGCGATAGACGATATCCTGGCGCTCCTCGAGCGCAATGCCGCGCGGCGTCGCATAGTCGTGGCGCAGTGTGACGAAAATCATGTCGCCGCTGCGACCGGTCTTCAGGACCACGTCCTCGATGACCGAGCGCCGGCTGACAGTATCGCCGACCCGGAAATCGCCGAAAAATGTCAACCTGCCGCCGGCCCACATGCGGCGAGGGAAGGGGACGGGCGGGAGAAAGCCGCCCCGAGCCGGGTGTCCGTCGGCTCCCAGCCCTTTCATCGGGACGATATCCGGCGCCAGGCACCAATGGATGCCCAAGGGGGCGGCCATGCCATCCGTGACCGGTTCTTCAACGTCGAACACGGCATTGAGGCTCGCAGCCAGCCGGGGCGTGATCACGTCCTCGACCGTGCGTTCCCTGCCGATCCAGGTCCTCAGATGATCGATATCGACCTCTTCCATCTCGTATCCTTTCAATAGGAGCGCGGCATGCCGAGAACATGCTCGGCGATGAAGCTCAGGATGAGATTGGTCGAGATCGGCGCGACCTGATAGAGGCGTGTCTCGCGAAATTTACGCTCGACGTCATATTCCTCGGCGAAGGCGAAGCCGCCGAAGGTCTGCACGCAGGCCTCGGCCGCAGCCCACGAGGCCTCGGCGGCCAGCATCTTGGCGATATTGGCCTCCTCGCCGCAATTGGCGCCTTCGGCATAGAGCCGCGTGCCTTCCTCCACCACCAACTGGGCGGCCCGCATCTGCGCATAGGCGCGTGCGATCGGAAACTGGATGCCCTGGTTCTGCCCGATCGGCCGGTCGAAAACCACGCGCTCGCGACTGTAGCGGCTGGCCTTGTCGATGAACCATTTGGCGTCGCCGATACATTCGGCGGCAATGAGAAGCCGTTCGGCATTCATGCCGGAGAGAATATAGCGAAAGCCCTTGCCTTCCTCGCCGATGAGGTTTTCGGCGGGCACTTTGACATTGTCGAAGAAAACCTCGGTCGTGGCATGGTTCATCATGGTGCGGATCGGCCGGATGGTCAGGCCGGCATGCCTTGCCTCGCGCATGTCGAGGATGAAGACCGACAGGCCGTCAGTCTTCTTCGCCACCTGGTCCTTTGGCGTCGTGCGGGCGAGAAGCAGCATGAGGTCCGAATATTCGGCCCGCGACGTCCAGATCTTCTGTCCGTTGACGATGTAATGATCGCGTTCCCGCCGTGCGAAGGTCTTCAGCGAGGTCGTGTCCGTGCCGCTTGTCGGTTCGGTGACGCCGAAGGCCTGGAGGCGCAGCTCTCCCGAGGCGATTTTCGGCAGATAGGCCTGCTTCTGCGCCTCGCTGCCATGGCGAAGGATGGTGCCCATGATATACATCTGGGCATGGCAGGCGCCGCCATTGCAGCCGGATCTCTGGATTTCTTCAAGGATGGCGGCGGCGGCGGCAAGCGGCAGGCCCGACCCGCCATATTCCTCCGGGATGAGGGCCGCGAGATAGCCGGCCTCCGTCAGCGCCTGCACGAATGCGGCCGGATAGGAATTGTCGCGGTCGAGCGCCTGCCAATAGTCGCCCGGAAAGGCGGCGCAGAGTTTGGCTACTTCCTCACGGATCTCGGCATAGTTCTGATTTGACACGGTTTTTCTCGCCCTTCGCCTGAATTTCAGTTCAACCTATGGCGCTGCGGCTATAACTTCCAATACAGTTTGATGACCAAGGATATCGCGAAAATATATTGCTAGATCGCAATCTTGCGGACATCCGAAAGGTTGGCCAGATCGTCGATCCGGGCAAAGAGCGCGGAGGCTTCGTTCTTCAGGACCGGCCGGGCGAGGGTCATGAATTTCGCCTCGATCTGCGCATGGTCGGGAAAGCTGTCCGGTTCGCCCGACGGATCGGCGATATGACGCTCGAGCGTGCCGGCAGCGGTTTCGACGCGGATATGGGCGCCGAAGGGATGGCGAAGGCCCTCCAGCCGCTCGTCCTGGACGACATCCACCCGCGCCGCCAGCGCCTCGACATCCGGATTGCCGAGAAGCGAATAGTCGTCCCAGCCGAAGCCGCCCTTGTAGAGGGCGACGGCCGCCGTGAAGGGCATGGAGAACTGGCCGTCGACCACGCTTTTCGGGTGGCGCTTTTCGTCCAGCGGCGCGCCTGTCAGCACGATGCCGTTGCGATGCAGCCCGATCGTGACGCGCCTGATATCGAGTGCCGACCAGCCATGCTCTGCCCTGGCTGAAAGCAACCCGTCGATGGCCGCATGGGTATAGCGGCAGCTCGGATAGGGTTTCATGCCGATCTTCAGCGTTTCATAGATGCTGCCGAGCCCGGCGACCGCCATGTCGGGCCGGGGATTGTCGGTATAGCCAGTGAGGAAGCCATGCTTTCCTTCGATCGCGTCGGCCGCACCCAGGAAGCCCTCTGCGGCAAGGGTTGCTGCGATCAGACCGTTCATGGCGGATGCGCCGACCTGATAGCGCTTGTTCCAGGCACCGTTGACGAGAAATTGCAGCGAGCCCGCCGCCTGGCTGGCCGCAACGCCGAAGGCGGACGCAATGCCAGCGGCATCGAGCCCCAGCAGCTTGCCGGCTGCCGCCGCCGCACCGAATGTGCCGGCGGTGGCGGTCGGATGAAAGCCGCGCGCATAATGCGCCGTCGGGTCGAGCGCATTGCCGAGGCGGCAGCAGACTTCGTAACCCGCCACGATGGCTGCGAGCAGCTCGCGGCCTGACGCGCCGGTCATCTGGGCGGCGGCGAGCGCTGCGGGAATGACCGGCGCGCTCGCGTGAAGCGAACTGTCTGCATGGGTGTCGTCGAAATCGAGCGAGTGGCCGAGCGCGCCGTTGAGGAGGGCGGCGGTGGCCGGGATATAGCCGCGCGGCAGGCCGAAAACGGTTGCGGTGCCGGGCGCATCGAGGCCGAGCCGCCTGGCCATGGCGAAGATCGACGGCGTCGAATCCGCCTCCTTTGCCGCCCGCACGATACTGCCGGCAAGATCGATGAAGAGCTGCTTGGCGCGTTCCGGCACTTCAGGCGGCAGGTCCTGGTAATCCAGTTTCGCCACATAGTCCGACAGAATTTCGGTGATCCGGATCATCGCTCACTGGCCTCCCAAAAGTCGTTCGCGCGCGGCAACGATTTGCCGGGCGCGTTCCAGCACCGGTCTGTCGACCATGACGCCATCGACGGCCTGGGCCGCGCTGTCCTGAACCGTTGCGATGATTTTCATGGCCTGCGCAAATTCCGCGTCGCCGGGGGCAAGGCCGCGCTTGGCCGGTTCGACCTGGGCTGGATGGATCAGCAGCTTACCGCCGAACCCCATGCGGATGGCATAGCGCGCATCCTCTTCCACCGCCGTCTCGTCCTTGACGGCGAGCGTCACGCCGTCGATGGGCGCGGGCCGGTCGGCAAGGCGGGCGGCCAGCACGATCCGGTGCCGGGCATGGAGCAGCGGTTCGCGTTCATGGGCGCAGCGAAGATCGGCGGAAAAATCGACCGAGCCGAAGGCGAGGCGGTCGGCGGCCGGCGCCAGCGCCTCGACGGCGGCAAGGCCCCGGGCAGTTTCGACGATGGCAATGACGCGCTGGTGCGGCGCGAGCCGCTGGCGAAGCGCGGCGATCTCGGCGGCACTTTCCGCCTTCGGAAAGACAATCCCGGAAATGGGAAGCCGGGCGGCGATGACCATATCCTCCTCGTGCCAGGCGGTCGATGCGCCGTTCACGCGAAGGTAGATCGCGACCGTCGGATCGGGCTTGACGATCAGATCCGGCAGCGCATTGCGCGCGAACCCCTTGTTGGGCGCGGCAACGGCGTCTTCCAGGTCGACGATCACGGCGTCGGCGCCCGCCTGCAATGCCTTGTCGAAGCGCTCCGGCCGGTCGGCGGGAACGAACAGCAATGTCATGTCCTCGTCTGGCGCCACCGGTCCTCCGACCTCGTTATTCCCGTGCATCTCATGGGTTCGCGCCGGCAGTATCGCGGCCTAAATGGCGGCCGGCCAATACTTTTTTATGCCCCGCCTTATAGCCTCGCTGTATGGCGCCGCTCCATCTTGGCGATCACATTTTTCTATATCGCCCACATTAGAGTGTTATTTGAAGTGATGGCAGAAATCGGCAATGGTCGGGTGAGATCGAACCCGGAGCATTGTCACCCGTTCGATTTGAGGGATTTCTAATCAAACTGGCGGGCTCATGAATCCTGATCTTCAAGGCGTCCTCGTCGTCTCCGTGGAACAAGCGGTGGCCGCGCCTTACCTTTCCTGCAAGCTGGCCGATGCCGGTGCGCGCGTCATCAAGATCGAGCGTCCTGAGGGCGATTTCGCACGCGAATACGATCATCTCGTGCATGGCGAAAGCGCCTATTTCGTCTGGTTGAACCGGGGCAAGGAATCGCTCTGTCTAGATTTGAAGCTGGAGGAAGACCGTAACCTGCTGATGACCATTGTCGGCCAGGCCGATGTGTTCATCCAGAACCTTGCGCCCAGCGCCGTCGACCGGCTCGGTTTCGGGCACAGAACCTTGCGGGAGATGTTTCCGAAACTGATCACCTGCTCCATCTCCGGTTATGGCGAGGATGGCCCCTTGCGCGACCTCAAGGCCTATGACCTTCTCGTCCAGGCCGAAAGCGGACTGTCCGCCATTACCGGGAACGAATACGGCTCGGCCCGCGTCGGCGTTTCCGTCTGCGATATCGCCGCTGGAATGACGGCGACACAGGCGGTGTTGCAGGCGCTTTATGCGCGCGAGAAGACCGGCGAGGGGCGGCATATTGCCGTATCGCTCTATCATTCGCTGTCCGACTGGATGAATGTTCCCTTCCTGCAATTTGTCTATGGCGGCAAGGCGCCGGCGCGCAGCGGGCTCAGCCATCCGACAATCGCGCCTTACGGAACCTATGTCTGCGCGGATGGCCATTCGGTGCTGATCGCGATCCAGAACGAACGCGAATGGCAGACGCTCTGCGGTGAAATTCTCGGTCGGCCGGAGCTTTCCAAGGACCCGCGTTTTTCCTCGAACAGCGCCCGCGTCCAAAATCGCGACTCACTGGAAGCCGAGCTTAGGCCGACGTTCGCCCGTCTCGGGCGTGAGGCCATGGCGGAAAAGCTGCGCAATGCCCGCATTGCCTACGGCCGGGTGAGTTCGCTCGCCGATGTCGCCGACCATCCGCAAAACAGATATGTGACGGTGGAAACGCCGAGCGGGCCGGTGCGGATGCTGGCCCCTGCTGCTGTGGTCGAGGGGAAACCCGCCGTGTTCGGCGCCGTGCCGGCGCTTGGCGCCGACACCGATCGCATTCGCCTGGAATTCTCTCCCCCAGCGGGCAAAAGCTGAGCGCGCGGCCTTGCCGCGCGGCGACGACTTGACAGGCCAGCAACGATTGCTCCCATATAGAATTGTGAAGCTGAGCGTATCGGCTATAAAAGAATAATGGGAGGGGCAGGTGGATCTTCGGCAGCTGCGCTATTTCGTGGCCATCGTGGAGCAGGGTTCGTTTTCGAAGGCGGCGGCCACATTGAATGTCGCCCAGCCGGCGCTCAGCCTGCATGTGCGCAATATGGAAGCCGATCTCGGCACGGCCTTGCTGTTTCGCACGCCGCATGGCGTGGTGGCGACCGAAGCCGGCGAAATCCTGTTGCGCAATGCGCGCGCCATCATCGACCAGTTCCTCATCGCCCAGGAGGAAATCCGCGGCCATGAGGCCGAACCGTCGGGCGAGGTGCGGCTCGGCCTGCCCGGCACGATCAGCCAGATCCTCTCGGTTCCGCTGATCATTGCCGCCCGCGAGCGCTATCCGAAGATCAAGCTGCGCATTGCCGAGGCGATGAGCGGTTTCGTCGCCGAATGGATACGCGAGGGCCGCGTCGATATTTCCATTCTCTATATTCCCGTCGAAGATCGGGTGTTGAGTTCCTATCCCGTTCTGACCGAGGAACTGTGCCTGCTTGGCCCGGTCGAGCCGATTGCCGATGTGAAGGCGCCGGCCTTCGGAACGGTGGCGTTGAAACAGGTCGCTCCGCTGCCGCTCATCCTTCCCAGCTCCTCGCATGGCCTGCGAGAATTGCTGGAGCGCGAGGCGGCGACGAACCAGCTGCAGATGAACACGACGATCGAGGTCGATTCCTACGCCAATATCAAGGAACTGGTCGAAAAGGGCATCGGCTATTCGATCCTGCCCTATAATTCGATCGCGCGCGAAGTGCATGACGGGCGGCTGAGGTCCTGGCGTATCCACAAGCCGGAACTGAAACGCGAGGTCTATCTGGTGCATCCGGCCGACCGGCCGATGACCAATGCGGTCTCCACCATCGAGAAACTGTGCCGGGAAACACTGCTCGATCTGGCGGCGACCGGCCAGTGGCGGGGCGTGACGCCGCTTTCCGACGAGACATAGCGCGCCGCTATTCCCCCAAGCTGTTTATTGTCTTTGATCGCCCAGGGCATCTGACGCAACTTCCGCGCAGACTGTCAGGGAGGATGATCGATGCAGGACACGCTGGAGACCGGTGCACGGGCGGGCGGAAAATTGAAAGACAAGGTCGCCATCGTCACGGGCGCCGGCGGCGGCTTTGGCGAGGGCATTGCGCGGATCTTTGCAGAAGAAGGCGCCAAGGTCGCCGTGCTCGACATCCGCGCCGAGGCCGCCGAAAAGGTGGCAGCGGCGATAGGCCATGGCGCGATTTCGGTGGTGGCCGATGTCGGCGACAAGGCGTCGGTCGACGCGGCGGTGGCGGATGTTGCCGCCCGCCTCGGCGCGCCGGACATCGTCGTCAACAATGCCGGCTGGACCCACCGGAACCAGCCGATGCTGGAGATCGACGAGGAGACTTTCGAACGGGTCTACCGGATCAACGTCAAGTCGATCTATCTCATGGCGATGGCGACGGTGCCGCTGATGAAGGCGAAGGGCGGCGGAACCATCATCAATATAGGCTCGGTGGCCGGCATCCGCCCAAGGCCGGGGCTGACCTGGTACAATGGCTCGAAGGGTGCGGTGAATACGCTCTCGCAATCGATGGCCGTCGAACTTGCGCCCGACCGCATCCGCGTCAATTGCATCTGCCCGGTTCTGGGCGAGACGGGGCTTCTGGAGAGTTTCATGGGCCAGCCGGATACGCCGGAAAATCGCGCACGGTTCCTGACGACGATCCCGCTCGGCCGGCTGTCGCGTCCCGACGATATCGGCTATGCGGCGCTGTACCTCGCCTCGCCCGAGGCGTCACTTCTGACAGGCGTTCTCCTCCCCGTCGATGGCGGACGCACCATCTGAGGCGATCGCCGAAACAGTCCTTCAGCATGAGGCGCTTGATGTGATGATCAGGCGCCTTTTTGCGTCTTGGTGACGAGGGCAAACGTTCAGCGCCTGAACAAATGCGCGGTCTTTTCGCTATAACATTCCACTATGGCGCATAACGCAATTTGATAGTTTATTTGATATGATCGCCTGATATAGTTTCCCCCGAAAGCAGAGATTTCCCGTTTATTTCCAGCGGGTTCAATAAAATAACGATAGAAAAAATCTCTGCATCGCCGGGCAAGTTCTCAAGCCCGGGGGACATCGGACGCACCGATAGACGACGTCGCCACGACCGGTTGGAGGGTCTGGCGCGTTTTGCAAGGAGGAGTTGGACAGTGAACATTCGCGCGCTGATGCGGCAACTGAACCAGGAAAAGATCGTTTTCCTGCTGACGGTCCTGCTTCTGGTGATCTTTTCACTGACGCTGAAGAACTTCCTGTCGCCGGACAATATCCTGACCCTCATGCGCAGCGTCGCCGTGCTCGGCATTCTCGGGCTGGGCATGCTGATCGTGGTGCTGGGGCGCGGCATCGACCTTTCGCTGGTCGCGACCATGGCGATTTCGGTTGCCTGGGCGATGCAGCTCGTGTCGCAGGGCGTTCCGGTTTCCGTGGCGCTGACGACCGGCCTGCTCTTTGCCATCGGCATGGCGCTGGTGACCGGCATTCTGGTCGCCTATGCGGAAATACCGCCGCTTTTTGCCACGCTCGCCATGGCGACCTTCATCTATGGCTTCGGCCGGGCGCATCTCATCGTCGGCACGGACGTGGTCTACATGCCGAAAGACATGGGTTGGGTGATCAGTCTCGGGCAGGGCCGGCTTCTGGGCATTCCGATGCCGATACTCGTCGCGCTGGCCATGGCGCTTCTCGTCTATCTGTTCCTGAAATTCACCAAGGTCGGCAATTTCATCTACGCGATCGGCGACAATCTGGCGGCGTCGCGCATTGGCGGCATCGCCGTGCGGCCGATCCTTGTCCTGCAATATGTCCTGTCGGGCGCGATCGCCTTTGCCGCCGGCGTCATCACGGCCACCTCGGTTCAGGCCATGAACACGCGCATCGTCAATTCCAACATGATCTACGACGTCATCCTGGTCGTGGTGCTGGGCGGCGTCGGCCTGTCCGGCGGGCGCGGCAATGTCCGCAACGTCATTGTCGGCACGATGCTGATCGGCGTGCTGATGAACGGCATGACGATCATGGACATTCAATACACCGTTCAAAACGTCATCAAGAGCCTGATCCTGCTCCTGGCCATTGTCGTCGACAGCGTCGTCAACCCGCGCGACGAACAGACCGGCCAGCAAGGAGATATCTGATCCATCCATAAACTAAAAATGCACATTGAGGAGGAGCATGACATGAAGACAACTGGTTTGGTGAGGCTTGCCGCTGCGGCTTTGACCGCATTGACGCTCGGAGCGACGATCGCTGCGGCGGACGACAATATGAATGATCCCTATCGCGATCCGGCGCTGAGCGCGCTGAAAGGCAAGAAGGTGGCCTATCTGCCGATCTCGATCGGCTTCGATCTCGCCCAGGCCTGGGGCGGCGTCGTCAAGACCGAAGCGCTTCGCTACGGCATGACCTTCACCTCGCAGGACCCGAACTGGAACACGGATGCGATGGCGCAGGGCATGACCGCGCTGATCGCCGAGAAGCCCGATGTCATCGTCACCCAGAACCCCGACCTGCAGTCGCTGGCGCGCCTTCTCAAACAGGCGAATGCCGCCGGCATCGTCGTCGTGCAGATGAACATGCAGGGCGCCGTGCAGACTGATGCCTTTGTCGGGCCGGACTTCATCGCCATGGGCGAGGAAGAGGCCAATATGATGGTGAAGAAATGTGGGGCCGATACGCAGACCTCCCATAAGGTCGCCATCGTCCAGGGCGTTCTGACCGGTGGCGTCAGCTACTATCAGGTCCAGGGCATGATGAAGGTCTTCAACGCGCATCCCGAAATCAAGATCGTCTCCAGCCAGGCGGCCGACTGGGATGCGTCCAAGGCACGCGCGATCACCGAAACGGCGCTGCAGCAGAACCCCGACCTTTGCGGCATCGTCGATGTCTGGGACGGCCAGGGCATTGGCACCGGTGCCGCCATCAAGCAGGCCGGCATGCAGGACAAGGTCTTCTTCATAACCTCGGGCGGCGGCGCACAGAGCATGTGCGACAATCTCGCCGACGGCACCTTCTCGGCCGCGATCAACTACAATGCGCCGGGCATGGGCCGCGACGCCTGGACCGCCATCATGGCCGCTCTCCAGAACAAGAAGGGCGCCGGCGCGATCAAGACGCAGATCTATTCGCCGACCTATGTGATGACCAAGGCCGATGTGAAGGCGGGCACCTGCTGGGACCCGCAGCAATACGCAAAAATCCTGCGCTGAACCTGCAAATCGACGTGGCCGGATTTCCCCGGCCACGTCATCCGGACAGCCATTCGACTGAATTGACTGAATGAGGAGGCATGCCTTGGCGGCGGCGAACACCATTACGAAGCTGAGATATCGCTTCATACCGGATCATGTGATCGGCGAAATCCTGTCGAAGAAATGGATCGACAATGCGATCCCCTTCCTGGTGCTCGTGGCCGTGGTCCTCGTTTTCGGCGCTTTGATTCCGAATTTCTACACCGGCAGCAATCTTTCCATCCTGTCGCGCCAGCTCGGCGAGTTTTCGCTCGTCTGCATCGCGATGATGGTGGTCATCGTGGTCGGCGGCATCGACCTGTCGGTCGGCTCGAATTTCGCGCTCGCCAATTTCATGACGCTGGCGCTGCTCAATCTGGCGCAATGGCCGATCGGCGTGACCATTCCCGCCGTTGTCGTGATTTCCGGGGCGGTCGGCCTTTTGAATGGCGTCCTCGTCGGTTACCTGCGGCTGCGGGCATTCCTGACGACGCTGGTCACGCTCATCATCGTGCGCGCCGTCGTCGACATGCTGCTTTTGAAATATGCGCAGGCCATGTCGACCAGCTTCTACGATTCAACCATCTGGGACCTGATGGGCCTTGGCGGCTTTTTCGGCATCCCTTTCTCGTTTTGCGCCCTGGTTATCGTTGCGATTGTCGGCCATGTCCTCCTCACGCGCTCGCGTCCCGGTTGGCGGCTGATGGCCATTGGCGGCTCGCGCCGCTCGGCCCACAATATCGGCCTGTCGGTGCGCGGCACGATCTGCGCGGCCTATACGATTTCCGGCATGCTTTGCGGGCTCGCCGGCGTGCTTTACGCAGCGCGGCTTTCGGGTGCTGGCACCGACACGGGCATGGGGCTTGAAATCTCGGCCCTGACGGCGGCCGTGCTGGGCGGCAATAGTCTCGGTGGCGGGCGTGGTTCGATCGTCAAGGCGCTGATCGGCTCCGTCATCGTTCTTCTGCTGACGAGCGGCGTGCTCCGGCTCGGCTTCAATTCGGGCTCTGGTCCGATGGTGCTCGGTCTGACGCTGATCTTCGCCGTCTTCATCGACGTGCGCTGGCTGAAGAACCGCGACAAGCTCCTGAACAAGGTCTATGTGTCCCCAACCTATATCGAATTGCCCGAGCCGCATTCGACCGAAGCGACGGCCAAGACCGCCTTCGCGCTGAACGACCGGCTGAAGGATGTCGAGATCATCGGTCTCGGTGCGGTGGAATCGCCGGAGGATGTCATCCTTGATGACGAAGACTACCTCTATTGCGGCACGCGCCGCGGCGATATCGTCCGCTTCGCCCCGCCGGATTATTCGACCCACGAAATCTACGCCCATATCGGCGGTTCGCCGCTCGGCATGAGCTGGGACAAGGATCGCAACCTGCTCGTCTGCGTCGGCGGCATGGGTCTCTACAAGATCGACCGGCAGCGCAATGTCAGCAAAGTGACCGATGAAACCAACCGCTCGAAGCTCTCGGTAGTCGACGATTCGCGCCTGCGGCTGGCTGACGATCTCGACATCGTGCCCGACGGCCGCATCTTCTTCTCCGAGGCGACGATCCGCTACGAGATGCATGACTGGCCGGTCGACGCGCTGGAAAGCCGCGGCAACGGGCGCATCATCTGCTACGATCCGCGCAGCGGCAAATCGCAAACCGTGCTCAGGAACCTGATATTCCCGAATGGCGTCTGCACGGCGCATGACGGCCAGTCCGTTCTCTTTGCCGAAAGCTGGGCCTGCCGCATCAACCGCTATTATGTCAGCGGCCCCAAGGTGGGAACGATGGAGCGCGTGGTCGATCGCCTTCCGGGCTATCCGGACAATATCAACCGCGCCTCGGACGGAACCTATTGGGCGGCGATCATGGGCATGCGCTCGCCGGCGCTCGACGTGGCGCTGCGGATGCCGGCCTTCCGTCGCCGCATGGCGCGGCGCATCGCACCGGACCAGTGGCTCTATCCCAATCTCAATATCGGCTGCGTCATTCGCTTCAACGATCGCGGCGAGGTGCTGGAATCGCTGTGGGACCAGGGCGCGGAAAACCATCCGATGATCACCTCCATGCGCGAGCACAAGGGCTATCTCTACCTCGGCGGGATCACCAACAACCGCATCGGCCGCATCAAGCTCGACGGGCATGATGCCTCCTGGTCCGGCTACCAAAGCTATTGGGGAGTTTGATCATGGCCAATATCCTGCGCAACTGGCTCGACAATTTCCTCGGCAGCGGCGATGCCGCCGTGACCGTGCCGCCGCTCGACGGCGCGCTGAAGCCCAACAATCGCCTGGAAGAGGCGCCGAGGGGGATCACGGTTCCGCAGCCCGATTGCTGCGTGACGACGCCAGCCGGGCTCATCTATTCGAGCGGCAACACGCTCTTCCTGATGCCCTTCGACGGTAGCGCCGGCCGGGAATTCCACCGCGCCGCCTCGGAGGTGACAGCGCTTGCCGTCTCCTCCGCCGGCATCCTTGCGCTCGCCATCGCCGGCAAGATCCAGTTCCTCGATCTCAGCGGCGCGCCGATGAGCGGGCTCTCCGGCGGCCAGCAGAATTGGACCACCGTGACAGCCCTTGCCTTCGCCCCCGACGACACACTCGTGATCGCCGTCGGATCGAGCAAGAACCTGCCTGCCGACTGGCAGCGCGATCTTCTGGAACGCGAACGGGCGGGCTTGGTGTGGCGGCTTGTGCCATCCACGGGAAAGGCGACCCAGTTCGCCCAACGTCTGCGCTATCCCAACGGTCTTGCCGTCGCGCCGGATGGAACCATCATCGTCTCGGAAGCCTGGGAAAAGCAGTTGATCCGGCTTGCCCCCAATGGCACGCTGATCGGCCAGGTGATCGAGGACCTTCCGGGTTATCCGGCCCGCATCAGCCCGTCGGGCAGAGGCGGCTATTGGCTGTCCGTCTTTGCGCCGCGCAGCCAGTTGATCGAATTCGTTCTGCGCGAGCCAGCTTACCGAAAAGCCATGATGGCGGAGGTCGACAAGGAGTTCTGGGTCGCGCCGGCATTGCGCAGCGGCTATTCTTTCCGCGAGCCGATGCAGGGCGGCGCGTTGAAACAGATGGGCATCCTGAAGCCCTGGGCGCCGACGCGCTCCTATGGTCTCGTCGTCGAACTGACCGGCGATTTCGTTCCCGCGCGCAGCTTCCACAGCCGCACCGGCGGCCGGCGCCATGGCATCACCTCGGCGGTCGAGGCAGACGGTAAGCTCTGGATGACCAGCAAGGGCGGGGACGAAGTCTTCGCCATCGACCTGGGAGGCAATTGACATGAGCCCGATCGTTGAGATCAAGGACGTCACCAAGGAATTTCACAGCGTCGCGGCGCTGCGCAATGTCAGCTTCACGCTGATGCCCGGCGAAATTCATTCCCTTCTCGGTGAAAACGGCGCCGGCAAGTCAACCCTGACCAAGATCCTGGCGGGTGTTTACGAGCCGACGAAAGGCGAGGTCTTCTTCCAGGGGCAGCCGATGGAATTCGGCAGTCCGGCCGATGCGCTGCGCAAGGGCATTGCCATGGTGTTCCAGGAGACGAGCCTGGTTCCCTCGCTGACAGTGGCCCAGAATATCTATCTCGGCAACGAGAAATTCCTGAACCGCCTGCGCGGCATCTATATCGCTGCCCAGCAATTCCTGCAGTCGCTGAATTTCGGTGTCGACCCCACCATGTATGTGTCGCAGCTGGGTGCGGCCCAGAAGCAGATGGTGGAGATTGCCCGCGCCGTGCATCACAAGGCGAAGGTGATCATCTTTGACGAACCGACCGCCACGCTGACGCCGGAGGAAAAGCACCATTTCTTCGCGCTGGTAAGGCGGTTGAAGCAGGACGGCGTGTCGATCATCTTCATTTCGCATGCGCTGGAGGAGGCGCTGGAAATCTCCGACCGCATCACCATCCTGCGCGACGGTCAGCATGTCGTGACCGACGAGGTGAGGAATTTCGACCGCGACAAGATCATCGCCTCGATGGTCGGCCGTTCCCTGTCGGAGGAGCTTTACAGCCGCGACAAGACGCGCGCCGCACGCCCCTATGGCAAGAAGGTCCTTTCCGTGCAGAACCTTTCCATGGGCAAGATGGTCCGCAACACCTCGTTTTCGGTCTATGCCGGGCAGATTACCGGCATTTTCGGCCTGATCGGCTCAGGCCGCACCGAGACGGCCAAGATCATTTCCGGCGTGGTGAAGCGCGATTTCTTCCATGGCGGCGAGGTCCGGCTGGAAGGCAAGGCGGTGCGCTACCGCGTGCCGCGCCCGGCGGTCAAGGACGGCATCGTCTATGTCACCGAGGACCGCAAGCTGGAAGGTTTCTACGAGACCAAGTCGATTGCCGAAAACATCTATCTGAACCTGCTCTCCGCCGATCTCAACAAGTCCGCCATCTTCAGCCGGTCCGAAATGATGGAGCTGGCCGGCGATTGGACCAAGCGGCTGAATGTCCGGGCGATCGATGCCGATGCGCGCGTCATCGAACTGTCGGGCGGTAACCAGCAAAAGGTGGTGATCGCCAAGTCGCTGGTCCAGAAGCCGAAGCTGGTGATTTTCGACGAGCCGACGCGCGGCGTCGATGTCGGCGCGATTGCCGAGTTGCACCAGGTCATCAACAGCCTGGCGGATGCCGGGCTCGCCGTGGTCGTCATTTCCTCGTACCTGCCGGAAATCCTGAACCTTGCCGACCGCATCCTGGTGTCGCGGCAGGGCCGCGTGGTGGAGGAATTCTCGGTCGAGGAAGCGACCGAGGAAAAGATCATGTATGCGGCCGTCCACTGAAGGTGGCTACCGGAGGAATGCCGGTTTGCCGGCGAAAGGAGACTATCGATGAAAATCAGAGCGGCCGTGTTGGAGGAAATGGGCCTCGAACGCCCCTATGCCAAGAGCCTGCCCCTCAAGATCCAGGAGGTCGATCTCGACGGGCCGGGACCGGGCGAGGTACTGGTGAAAATGGCGGTTGCCGGACTTTGCCATTCCGACCTTTCGGTGATTGACGGCAATCGTCCCCGCCCGCTGCCGATGGTGCTGGGCCACGAGGCCTCCGGCATCGTCGAGGAGGTAGGCGACTATGTCGAGGACCTGAAGCCTGGCGATCACGTCGTCTTCGTCTTCATGCCAAGCTGCGGCCATTGCGCGCCCTGCTCGGAAGGCCGGCCGGCGCTTTGCGAGCCGGGCGCCGAGCACAATGGCAAGGGCGATCTCCTGACCGGCGCGACGCGGCTGTCGCGCAACGGCGAGAGGCTCCTGCATCATGTCGGCGTTTCGTCCTTTGCCGAATATGCCACGGTGTCGCGCCGCTCGCTGGTCAAGATCGATCCGGAAATCCCCCTCGATGTCGCAGGCCTGATCGGCTGCGCCGTGCTGACCGGGGCGGGCGCGGTGTTCAATACGGGCGACGTCAAACCGGGCGGCACGATGGCGGTGGTCGGGCTTGGCGGTGTCGGCCTGGCGGCGCTGATCGGCGCGGTCGCGGCGGGCTCTGAAACCATCGTCGCCATCGACCGGCTGGATTCAAAACTCGCCTTTGCCAGGGAACTCGGCGCCACGCATACGTTCAACGCCGACGATCCCGACGTGACGGCCAAGGTGCGCGAGGCAACGAAGGGCGGCGTGCAGGCGGCGCTCGAATTCGCCGGCTCCGCCAAGGCGCTGGAATTCAGCTACGCCATCACGCGCCGGGGCGGCACGACGATCACGGCGGGCCTGCCGCATCCCAAAGCGATGATGTCGATCCCGGCCGTGTCGCTGGTCGCCGAGGAGCGGACCCTGAAGGGCAGCTATATCGGCTCCGGCGTGCCGTCGCGTGACATTCCGCGCTTCCTCAATCTTTTCCGGCGCGGAAAACTGCCGGTGGACAAGCTTCTGACCCATCGCCTGAAGCTGGACGAGATCAACGAAGGCTTCGACCGGCTGTCCGACGGCTCGGCCGTGCGTCAGATCGTCGAATTCCCATGAAGCCATTGATGCGGCAGGTCCTCCCAAGCCTGCCGCGCGGGCAAATTTTCCATTTCAGATCCGGAGTATGAGACATGGCCAGAACCGAGGGCATCAAGGATTTTCGGTGTTACATCAATGGCGAATGGGTCGGCGCGCAATCCGGCGAGACCTTCGAGTCGCATGACCCCTTCACCGCCAAGGTCTGGTCGCGCGTTCCCAAATGCGATGCGCGCGACGTGGATCGCGCGGTCGAGGCGGCGCGGAACGCCTTCGACAAGGGCGAATGGCCGGCGCTGACGCCGAGCCAGCGGGGTCATCTGCTGCGCAAACTCGGCGACCTGATCGCCCGCGATGCCGACCATCTGGCCTCCACGGAAGTGCAGGACAATGGCAAGCTTTACGCCGAAATGCGCGGCCAGGTCGGCTATATCCCGCAATGGTTCTATTATTTCGCTGGCATGGCGGACAAGGTCGAGGGGGCGGTTCCGCCGATCGACAAGCCGGACATGTTCACCTATACGCGCCACGAACCGGTCGGCGTGGTCGCGGCGATCACGCCGTGGAATTCGCCGCTTCTGCTTCTGACATGGAAAATGGCCCCGGCGCTGGCGGCCGGCTGCACCATGGTCATCAAGCCCTCCGAATTCACCTCCGCCTCGACGCTCGAACTCATGCGGCTCGTGGAAGAGGCGGGTTTCCCCAAGGGCGTCGTCAATGTCATCACCGGCTTCGGCCAGGATGTCGGCGAGGCGATTTCGACCCATGACAAGATCGACAAGATCGCCTTCACCGGCGGCGAGGTGTCGGGCCGCCGCATCATGCAGCAGGCCTCGGTGAATTTCAAACGGCTGACGCTGGAACTGGGCGGCAAATCGGCCCAGCTCGTCTTCCCGGACGCCAATATCGACAATGCCGTCAAGGGCGTCGTATCGGGCATTTTCGCGGCGACCGGGCAGACCTGCATTGCCGGTTCGCGGCTGCTGGTGCATGAATCCATCCATGACGAGTTCCTTGAGAAATTCCTGGCGCTTGCCGCAACCGCCCGCATGGGCGACCCGATGGAAATGACCACGCAGGTCGGTCCGGTGACCACCCAGCCGCAATTCAATCGCGTCCTGTCGATGATCGACATGGCCAAGAACGAGGGCGCGACGATCCGCATGGGCGGCAAGCCCGCCGACCGGCCGGAATGCGGCGATGGCTGGTTTATCGAGCCGACCGTCTTTGCCGATGTGAAGAACGAGATGCAGATCGCCCAGCAGGAGGTCTTCGGGCCGGTCCTGTCGGTGATCCGCTTCAAGGACGACGACGAAGCCTATCACATTGCCAATGATACGGCCTATGGTCTGGCCGCCGGCGTCTGGACCAGCGACATGGCGCGCGCCTTCACCGCCGCCAAGCGGCTGCGGGCAGGGACCATCTGGACCAATACCTATCGCGCCGTCTCCTACATGATGCCCTTTGGCGGGATCAAGAATTCGGGCATGGGAAGGGAAAGCGGGCAGGACGCCATCTATGAATTCCTCGAGACCAAGGCCGTCTGGCTCGCCTTCAACAAGGATGTGCCGAACCCCTTCGTCATGCGGTGAGGGGGCATATTGACCGGGAAATGGATCGCCGATCCGGTCTTCGAAATTATCTTGTTGAACGACCTTCAGCCGCCTAAAGACAAAGGGTGTTGAGGTCGGCGTTCCTCAGAAACCGACCTTTTCGCTGCCCTTGAGGTCCAGGATTTCACGCGCCTCGTCGGGGGTCGCCACCTCGCATCCCAGTTCCTCGACGATTCGACGAACCTTGACTACCTGTTGGGGTGCTGTCAGGTTAATCCGGACGAGCGCGCATCCGGTGGGGTTGGGGTGATCAGGTGGCAATTCCGGCCACGTCTTTCCAATGTGCGATCGCCC
>NZ_JBEPMB010000012.1:0-70751 GCF_040545545.1 Limnomicrobium aquaticum | reverse complement strand
CCGAGATGATCGAGCGCGTCATGGCCGACGAAGCCAAGCGAGGCCTATAACTTCGGTCTCTCGACCCTGACAAAATCCACTCGCCGGACGCTCACATCCAACCAGCATCAAAGAATCAGAACAAAACTGATTTGGGAATCCCAACCGATTCAGAAAAACGGTGAAACGTTCTAAACAGTAAGGCACCGGCAGCATGAGAGATCCGGCCGGATTTGATCGGGACAATGCCATAGGGACCGGATCGCCGCCGCGAGGGCGTAATGCAACGGCTGGTTCCAGCACCAACGGAAATGGCGCCGCGGAGGGACCCTTACCGTCTCTCCAGCAAACGGCAGATCTCTTCCAGTTGATCGAGCGTCTTGTAGGCGATGCGGACGAAGCCACCACTTGCCTTGTGACTGACGGATACATCCAGCCCGAGTGCGTCGGAAAGTGTCTTTTCCAGAGCCAGCGTATCGGCGTCCTTGTTGTCACGAACTTTTGGTCCGGCGAGGCCCGGATTCTCCTGCGCCTTGATGTCGTTCTGCGCCAATCGCTCCGTGTCACGCACGGACATACCCTTGGCCACGACTGTCTTGGCCAGCATGATGGGATTAGAGGTCGGAATCAGTGCCCGCGCATGCCCGGCCGACAATGAGCCGGAAGCGAGCATGTCGCGAACTTCGCCGGGCAACTTGAGGAGACGCAGGCTGTTCGCGACATGACTACGGCTCTTCCCGATGATTTCCCCGAGATCGTTCTGCGTGTAACCGTGTTCGGCAATCAGCTGCTCATATCCCAGAGCCTCTTCGAGCGGGTTAAGGTCGGACCTCTGGACGTTCTCGACAATCGCCAACTCAAGGGCCGTGCGGTCGTCCACGTCGCGAACAATAACGGGAATCTCGGTAAAGCCGGCCAGTTGGGCCGCGCGCCAACGGCGCTCACCAGCAATAATTTCATACTGTCCGCCCGCAATTGTACGAACAACGACCGGCTGAACAATTCCATGCTGGCGAATGGAGGAAGCGAGCTCCTGGAGCTCAGCCTCGTCAAAAGTGCGCCGCGGGTTCCGCGGATTGCGCGCGACATGCTCGATCGGCACCTGCCGATCGGCGCTTATGCGGCCGGAGGAAGCGCCGGCAGGACCCATGGGAATGGGCTGATCCATCTCGCCAATCAGAGCTGCCAGACCGCGACCAAGGCGCCGTTTCGAATGATCTTCTTCCATCTCGTTTATTACGCTCCCGTTACGCTCAAGCCGCCAGTCTCTGACGTTCTCGTTGAATGACCTCGGACGCCAGTTGGAGATAGGCCTGGCTGCCCGCACATTTCAGGTCGTAAAGAATGGCTGGCTTTCCATAGGAAGGAGCCTCGGATACGCGAACATTTCGCGGAATCAGAGTGTGGTACACTTTCTCGCCCAGATGAGTCCGAACATCATTCACGACCTGTTGCGCCAGATTGTTGCGCGCATCAAACATGGTCAGAACAATACCTTGAATATCCAGCTGAGGATTCACTGTCCCGCGGATTTGCTTAACAGTTTCAAGAAGTTGGCTTAGCCCTTCCAGCGCAAAGAATTCACACTGCAGGGGCACCAGAACAGAATGCGCAGCAGCCATGGCATTCATGGTCAGAAGATTAAAGCTCGGCGGGCAATCGACCAGGATATAGGAATACTCAAAAGCCTGCGTCGAGATGAGCGCCTTGCGAAGCCGGAAAACGCGATCCGTCGCTTGCGAAATCTCCATCTCGAAACCGAGCAAGTCCATGGTTGACGGAATGATGTGCAGATTGGGCACCGCGGTTTCCTGTACCGTCTCAGACACCGAATGTGTGCCCATCAGCAGATCGTAGGAAGAATGCTCACGGTTATTCCGGCCGATCCCCAGACCGGTGCTGGCGTTGCCTTGAGGATCAAGATCAACGATCAGCACCTTTTCACCAATTGCAGCGAGTGCCGTTGCGAGATTAATCGCAGTGGTCGTCTTACCGACCCCGCCCTTTTGATTTGCAACGGTAATGATCCGATTCCGGTACCCGTTCGTCGCCATATTCAAGTCTCGCTAACGCTTGTGCGTCAGATTCAAAATCTCAAGAATGACCGATTCTCGTTCGATCTGACTTGCATGTTCTACCAGATCGAAGCTCCAACTTCTATGCGCGTCATTCACCTCCCGCGCGTAATCCCGCCCTTTATGCAGAAACAATCGAATCCCAGGGTTCGCATCGACCCAAGGCTTGGAAAATTCACACAGCGCGGAGAGGTCAGCAAGGGCCCGCGCCGAGATGGCATCACATCGGGGCACTAGTTTAGGCGCTTCTTCAATGCGGACGGCGTGAACACTGGCGCGGGCGCCTGTCTGCAGGATCGCATTGCGTAGGAAAGAGGCCTTCTTATGGTTACTTTCAATCAAATGTACCCAACCGTCACCCAGCTCGGACAAAAGAATCCCCGTAATGATCCCCGGAAAGCCGCCGCCGCTTCCCAGGTCCACCCAAGTCACCGGATACGGGTGGAGAGCAAAGAGCTGAGCGCTATCGGCGATATGTCGACTCCATAAGTCACCGGCCGTTGACGGGGCAACAAGGTTGATCACCTTCGCCCATTTCCGAAATAGGTCTGCAAACTGCGAGAGCTTTGCGTTGGTTTCACGTGAAACACGCAATCCGTCTAGCTGGAGGGTAAGACTCTCCATCATTGTATGCCAGCCTTGAGCACGCGCTCGCCATTCCCACGCTTCTTCAAATGGACAAGGATGAGGGCAAGTGCTGCGGGTGTCATACCTTCAATCGCAGCAGCCTGGGCAATATTTAACGGTTTGAATCTATTAAGCTTTATAACAATTTCGTTAGACAGGCCGGATATGCCCTCGAATCTGAAATCGGGCGGGATCTCCCTTGCCTCATCCCGTCGAATGTCTGCAATCGAGCTTTCCTGGCGCTCCAGATAGACTGAGTAACCAGCCTCTATCTTCAGCGCATCTTTCGCGCGCTCGTCTATTGCGTTCAGATCCGGCCAAATCCGCCCAAGATCAAAGAATTCAACGTCGCTTCTCGCAAGAAGGTCATAGGCGCTACGCCGAACTCCGTCTTTGTTAAGCGACAGACCGAAGCTTTCGGCTTCGTTGGGCGTGAGGGAAACATTCCTCAATGCAGCGCGACCGTTCCCCAAGGCGGCTTCATAAGCCTCATATCGTCCGCGTCTGGCGTCACTGCAAATGCCGAGCTCGATCGCAAGCGGCGTCAACCGCTGGTCGGCATTATCCGCGCGAAGCGAAAGACGATATTCAGCACGTGACGTAAACATCCGGTACGGCTCCGTAACCCCAAAGCTGATCAGATCATCGATCATCACGCCGATATAGGAATCGGTCCGGCTGAAGCGAACAGGTTCGGCGCTGAGAGAGCTTCGCGCGGCATTGAGCCCAGCCACAAGTCCCTGCGCGGCAGCCTCTTCATACCCGGTCGTGCCGTTGATTTGTCCCGCGAGGAAGAGGCCCGTCAGGCCTCTGACCGCAAGCCTGTGATCCAGTTGCGTAGGATCGACGAAATCATATTCGATTGCATATCCCGGCTGCCGGATTGCTACGTCTTCAAGACCCGGAATGCTACGGATAAAGGCCTCCTGAACATCCAGCGGCAATGATGTGGAGATACCATTGGGATAAACGGTATCGTCATCAAGCCCCTCGGGCTCCAGAAAGATCTGGTGACCGTCCCTGTCCCCAAACCGCACAATCTTGTCTTCGATCGAAGGACAATAGCGCGGGCCTATACCCTTTATCTCACCTGAATACATGGCCGAGCGCTGGATGTTATCACGAATTATCCGATGGGTTTCGTCCGTGGTTCGTGTCACACCGCAAACAATCTGGCGATTGGTGATACTCTCGGTCATGAATGAGAACGGAACTGGGTCTTCATCGGCCTCCTGAACGCCGATGCGATCCCAGGCAATGCTCCTCCCGTCAAGCCGCGCGGGCGTTCCAGTCTTCAGACGGCCGAGGCGAAGGCCCAACGCGGCGAAACGATCCGAAAGTCCGATACTCGGAGCTTCACCCATTCGGCCAGAAGGCGTTTTTTCGTTTCCGATGTGAATCAATCCGCGCAAAAACGTCCCTGTCGTGATGACGACGGACCTGCTACAGATCAAACGACCATCCGCGGTCTCCACTGCCCTGACCTCATTCCCATCCATCACAAGATCATATGCATCCCCCTCGAGCACGGTCAGCCCCGATGTCGACGAAATCGCCGTTTGCATGTGGGTCTTGTAAAGGGCCCGATCTGCCTGTGTCCGCGGACCACGAACAGCCGGACCTTTCTTGCGGTTCAGGAGGCGAAACTGGATGCCGGAAAGGTCGGCAACACGCCCCATAAGGCCATCCAATGCGTCGATCTCCCGGACGAGATGACCCTTACCCAGACCACCGATTGCAGGATTACACGACATGGTGCCGATCGTATCGGCTCGGTGAGTCAAGAGGAGGGTCGACGCACCCGCTCGCGCCGCCGCTGAAGCTGCTTCACAACCCGCGTGACCACCACCAATTACGATCACGTCGAAATCGAGATCCGGCATCGTTTCGTTCCTGAATCTAATTGCGTGCTTCACACGCGTCTATGTTATTTTCCCACGCAGAACTGCGAAAAGATCAATCCCAGCAATGCGTCAGGCGTCATCCGCCCTGTCAGATATCCCAATTCGGCGGAACATGACCGCAAAGCCTCCGCCCGTAGCTCCAGGGCTGCACCCGGCGAATCCAATGCATCACGCAAGTCCCCCAATGCGGCAACCACATGGTTTCGATGCCGAATCAATAGCGGTGTCACGAACTCCGCCCCTCGTGTCGCCTTCAGCGCGCGCTCCGAGATTTGTTTCAGAAGTGAATCGATCCCCTCGCCGGTCACGGTCGAGATTGAAACCTTTCCATCCGTGTAGTCAGATCCGCTCACCAAGTCTGTTTTCGTGATGACCCCAACAATATCACGTCCTGATATCGAAGTCGCGATTTCATCACCCATATCCATGGACCCTGCTTCGCTGAGACAAAGGACGAGATCAGCGTCTTCTATGGTCGCACGAGCCCTCGCGATACCGATCCGCTCAACCGGGTCTTCGGTCTCACGCAGCCCTGCAGTGTCGAAAAGAACAACCTTCGCGCCGTCGAGATCAAGATCGACTGAGAGAACATCGCGCGTGGTGCCTGCGATATCGGTGACGATGGCGACGTCGCGTTTGGCGAGTGTATTCAGCAGACTTGATTTGCCCGCGTTAGGTGGACCCGCGATTGCGACGCGATATCCATCCCGCACGATCTCGGCTGTGTGATCGCAGAGCGCTGCCTCCATCTCACTGGCCAGAGCCGACAGTTGGTTCCAGACGCGATCGGAAACTGATCCTGGAATATCGCCTTCATCGGAAAAGTCGAGCTCGGCTTCAATCAGCGCCCGAGCCTGCGACAGGCGCTGCATCCATTCCTGATACCGGCGAGACAGATGACCGTCAGCCAGGTACTTGGCAAGCCGTCTCTGGCCGGCTGTTTCTGCCTGAACCAACTCTGCAAGCCCTTCCGCTTCCACCAGGTCCATCTTGCCGTTTTCAAAAGCACGCCGGGCAAACTCTCCGGCCTCGGCGTGGCGAAGGCCATCGATATTGCCAAGAGCCTCCAGAATTGCCGCCACGATCGCACGACCACCGTGAACCTGGAGCTCTGCGCAATCTTCTCCCGTAAACGATGCTGGACCCTTGAAGGAGAGCACCAGACCTCGATCAAGCTCTTCACCATCAAGGTCGCGTATCACCATCAAGGTCGCAACACGAGGGGATGGGACGCCGCCGCATAGGGCGTGCAGCGCTGCCTCCGTCATCGGACCCGAGACGCGAATCACCGCGACGCCGGCCGGCAGACTGCCGCTCGAGAGCGCAAAGATCGTGTCTGTCCGCACCATGAATTCGTCTATCCGGTTGACGTGAGACGAGCCGCAATTCGCCAAAGCTCGAAGTCCGCGGGTTTCTGATGTCAAAACGCAAAAGAGTCAATCGCAGACAACGCCGCGATTGACCCCTTGAACTATAGAATCCGGCTAAGGAAATCAGGTATTCATCGAATCGAAGAAGTCCCCGTTGGTCTTGGTCTGCTTCAGCTTGTCGATGAGGAATTCGATAGCGTCTGTCGTTCCCATCGGGGCCAGAATTCGGCGAAGCACGAAGATCTTCTGCAAATCCTGCCGCGGAACCAACAGGTCTTCCTTACGCGTACCCGACTTGAGGATATCCATCGCTGGGAAGATGCGCTTGTCGGCCACCTTGCGATCGAGCACGATTTCGGAGTTGCCCGTGCCCTTGAATTCTTCGAAAATCACCTCGTCCATGCGACTGCCTGTGTCAATCAGCGCCGTGGCGATGATCGTCAGCGAGCCGCCTTCTTCGATATTGCGGGCAGCACCGAAGAAGCGTTTCGGCCGCTGCAGCGCGTTCGCATCGACACCACCCGTGAGGACCTTGCCGGACGACGGAACAACAGTGTTGTAGGCGCGGCCAAGGCGCGTGATCGAATCGAGCAGGATGACAACGTCGCGGCCGTGCTCAACGAGGCGCTTGGCCTTTTCGATCACCATTTCCGCAACCTGAACGTGGCGCGTTGCAGGCTCGTCGAAGGTAGACGACACGACTTCACCGCGCACAGAGCGCTGCATGTCTGTAACTTCTTCCGGTCGCTCATCGATCAGGAGCACGATCAGGTAGCATTCCGGATGGTTTGCCGTGATCGAATGCGCGATGTTTTGCAGCAGCACCGTCTTACCCGTGCGCGGTGGCGCAACGATCAGGCCACGCTGGCCCTTGCCAAGCGGCGCGACCAGATCGATGACGCGCGGAGACAGGTCCTTGGAGGTCGGAACGTCCAGCTCCATCTTGAAGCGTTCGTTCGGATAAAGAGGCGTCAGGTTGTCGAAGTGAACCTTATGGCGGATCTTTTCCGGATCTTCGAAATTGATCGTGTTGACCTTGAGGAGTGCGAAGTAACGTTCTCCTTCCTTCGGACCACGGATGGGACCCTCAACCGTATCGCCGGTCTTCAGCGAGAAGCGACGGATTTGCGAGGGCGAGATGTAGATATCGTCTGGACCCGGCAGATAATTCGCGTTGGCCGAACGAAGGAAGCCGAAGCCGTCCTGCAGGACTTCAACGACGCCCTCGCCGATGATCTCGACCTCCTGTGTGGCCAGCATCTTCAGAATCGCAAACATCAGTTCCTGTTTGCGCATCGTGCTCGCGTTCTCGACCTCCAGCGACTCTGCGAAAGCCAGCAGGTCGGTTGGGGTCTTGTTCTTAAGCTCCTGAAGCTTCATTTCAGCCATGAATAACCACACGATAAAAAAGGGGAGAACTGGACGGGACAATCTGCGGACACCGGACTCGCTGGTCCGGCTCTATGAGCCCGTCACCTCGGAAGAGATGCGCGGAAAATAGCGCTTCGCTGACCCACTCGCAAGGGGGAGGGGCCAAATTGGCGAGAAATCAGGCGAAAGGCTTCACGATCACGAGGATAACGATGACGATCATCAAAAGCGTCGGCGCCTCGTTCATGATCCGCCAGCTGCGCGAGGTGCCGAACCGATTGTCGGCCCCGAATCGCCGTACCGCCTTTGCAAAATAACCATGAACCCCGGAAAGCCCGGCGACAGCCAGAAGCTTCGCATGCAACCAGCCGCCATGGAAGCCGTAAATCTCAAGAGCCATCCAGAGACCGAACACCCAGGTCAACACCATCGCGGGCGTCATGATGATCGACATCAGCCGCTGCTCCATCACCTTGAACGTCTCGGACGCAGCCGAACCGACCTCGTGCTCGAGATGATAGATGAAAAGTCGCGGCATATACAGCATGCCTGCCATCCAGGAGATGACGGCAATGACGTGAAGCGCCTTGACCCAGAGGTACCGATTTTGCTCGTCCGCCGCAAAAAGGGCCAGCCCAATAAGCAGAAAGATTGCCAGTGCCACGCCGGCGCGCAGCGCGACCTTTGCACCCGCCGGTTTAGGCGTTTCGCTCAAGCCACACCCCCCCGAACACGTTTGACGAGGCGGGTCACGTTTTCCGGATCGGCCTGCGGCGTGATGCCATGGCCGAGATTGAAAATCAGCGGACCGGAACCGAGCGCCTGGAGGATCGCGTCGATGCCCTCTTCGAGAGCCAGACCACCAGCAACGACGCGCATCGGATCGAGATTACCCTGAACCGCACCGTCCTTCTGCAATTCCCTCGCAAACGACAACGGCACCGACCAGTCGAGCCCGATTGCATCGGCTCGTGTGTCCTGACGGTACGACTTGAGGAGATAGCCGGCACCTTTGGCGAAGGCGATGATCTTTGCGTCCGAACGCGCTGCCCGAACCTTGTCAATAATCCGTCGAACAGGTCGGACCGCGTAACGATCAAATTCCACTTCGCCCAGGACACCTGCCCAGGAATCGAAAATCTGCACGGCGTCCGCGCCGCTGTCGATCTGCCTGATCAGATATTCTGCAGACAGGTCTGCAATGTGATCGAGGAGTTTCGAGAAGGCCGCGGGGTGCCGATAGGCAAAAAGCCGCGCCGGTGCCTGATCGGGAGTTCCATGACCGGCAATCAGATAGGTCGCGATCGTCCACGGCGCACCACAGAAGCCCAGCAGCGTCGTTTCCGTCGGAAGTTCTGCACGCAAACGTCTCACCGTTTCGTAGACCGGATCAAGCTTCGTTCCAAGTTCCGTTCGCGTGACGGCCTCGATCTCATCGACCGCCATGGGATCAAGTTGAGGTCCGCTCCCCTCTTCAAAGCGAACATTGCGGCCAATCGCATCGGGAATGACGAGGATATCGGAAAACAGGATCGCTGCGTCAAAGCCGTATCGCCGGATAGGCTGCAGCGTGACCTCGACCGCAAATTCGGGCGTATAGCACAGATCAAGGAAACTTCCGGCCTTGGCACGCGTTTCCCGATATTCGGGTAGATATCGACCTGCCTGACGCATAAGCCAGATGGGAGGAGGCGAGACTGTCTTTCCTTCCAAGACGTCGATCACCTTGCGGTGCGTTCCTGAAACCACGCTCTTCTCCAATCTAAAAAACCTATTCTTAAAGAGCTTCTATTTCTTAGAGTCGGTGAGGATCAAGGATTAAAATTGACGCAGCGCTCATCCACTGCGCAGTCGGATCGAGGGAGAACGCAGGGCGTATTTGTCCGCAGATATGGAAAAGACTGACGGATTTCGAATCTGCTAGGATTCAGAAAAGCTTGTCGGGTCCAGGCCATTCATCAGGCCTGTTGATAAGCGCTGCATAAGTCGGTTCAATGGAAATGTTCTCCACAGTTCCAGAATTCACTGCGAAACTGATTTTGAACAATCCCAAATGTGGATAAATCGGCTGTTTCCCACAGGGCCATCTGCCACCGGGAAAATAGTGTCATCTTCTCCCGCGTTATCAACAGTACCCCGGAATTATCGGGGAAAAATGATGACAGCGCTTGCCTGACACAGAATCGCGTTCTCGAACGCCTGCACCTTGAACCCTACAGGCCAATTGCTAACGGATGATTAACGCGCCCGAATAGAGGCATGTTTGGATAGTCTCTGTTGTCAATTGACCGTGCCAATGCGAGAAAACCGCGAATCGACAGCCCCATGGAAGATGAGGCCCCTTCTCATGACCACTGATAAGAAATTGATTCTTGCCTCCGGCTCGCCGTTCCGCAAACAGTTGATGGAGGCCGCGGGACTGACATTCGCCGTGGAGCCGGCGCGGATCGATGAACGTGAAATCGAAGCTCCGCTTGTCGCAGGTGGCGCAAGCGCGGAAGAGGTTGCCGCAGCCCTCGCCAAGGCGAAGGCAGAAGATGTCGCGGAGAGAAACCGCCAAGCCTTTGTCATCGGCTCCGATCAGGTCATGTCGATGGAGGGCCTGCTTTTTCACAAATGCACGTCCGTGGACATGGCCCGAGAGCAGCTACGCTCCATGCGCGGAAAAACACACCGGCTTTCCAGTGCGATCTCGATTGTCCGAAATGATAGCGAGGTGTGGAACCATGTCTCGGTCGCTGATCTCACCTTCCGCGAATTCTCCGACGCTTTTCTCGACACCTATATCGCCAATGCCGGGCCGAAGGTCTTGCTGACGGTCGGGGCATACAGCTATGAAGGCCTGGGGCAGCAATTGTTCGAGAAGGTCGAGGGGGACTTCTTCACCATCATAGGCCTGCCCATGCTGCCGCTGCTGGCAGCGCTCAGGGACCTCGCCATCATCCCCCGCTGATTCACGTGAAACATTAACCATGCATGCATTCGTCGCCGGCCATCCGATCAACCATTCCAAGTCTCCGCTCATTCATGGAACCTGGCTGAAGCGCCACGGCATTGAAGGAAGCTATCGTGCCGTTGACGTGGCGCCGCAGGATTTCGAAGATTTCATCGTGAAGCTCAAGTCGCCGTCGTCGGAATTTGTGGGTGGAAATATCACGATACCGCATAAGGAAAATGCCTTCGCGCTCGCCGACGAGGTCGATGAAACGGCAGACTATATCGGTGCGGCCAACACGCTCTGGCGCGAAAACGGCCGTCTGAAAGCAACCAACACCGACGCCTATGGTTTTGCCGCCAATCTCGATGAGAAGAGCACAGGCTGGCAGAACCTCGAAACGGCGGTGGTCTACGGGGCGGGTGGAGCAAGCCGAGCCGTCATTGTGGCCCTTGTTCAGCGCGGTTTTCGCAATGTCCATGTTCTCAACCGCACCATGGAAAGAGCCCAGGGTCTTGCAGACCGGTTCGGTGCGGCGGTTCAGGCGCATCCACTTGGCGCCTTGGACGAGCTGCTTCAGGGCGCGGGCCTGTTTGTGAATACGACGTCCTTGGGGCTTGAAGGCGAGACAGTTCCGCAGATCGATTTCAGTGGAATGCGGCAAGGCGCTCTGGTCACGGATATCGTCTACGTCCCTCTCAAGACGGCCTTCCTGCAGCAGGCGGAAGAACAGGGCATAAAGACAGCCGACGGACTGGGCATGCTTCTTCATCAGGCCGTTCCGGGATTTGAAAAATGGTTTGGTGTTCGCCCGGTCGTCGATAGCGAACTCCGCAACATCGTGGAATCCGCGATGGGAGTGCGCTGATGTTCGTGATCGGCCTGACCGGATCGATCGGCATGGGCAAATCCACCACGGCCAAGATGTTTGAGGCCGAGGGCATCCCGGTCAACGATGCGGATGCCGTCGTCCATGAACTCTACGCGGCAGAGGCCGTCGCACCGATCGAGGCTGCGTTTCCCGGCACGACGACCGAAGGCAAGGTTGACCGCGTGAAACTCGCAGCGCATCTCGCGGCCCATCCCGCCGATTTCAAGACACTGGAAGCCATCGTCCATCCCTTGGTGCGCGACAAGGAATTGCAGTTTCGCCGGAAGGCGGAAGAGGAAGGTCTCGACATTATCCTTCTCGATATTCCGCTTCTCTTCGAAACCGGAGGTGAGGGGCGGGTTGATGTGATCGTGGTGGTCAGCTGCGCCCCGGACATTCAGCGCGCTCGGGTTCTCGCCCGCCCCGGTATGACCGTGGATAAGTTCGAAATGATCCTGTCGCGTCAGACGCCGGATAGCGAAAAACGACGCCGGGCCGACTATATTGTCGATACAGGCGAAGGGCTGGCACAGGCCCGCGCGCAGGTTCGCGCCATCATCGCCGATATCAGGGCCAACCGGCTTAGCTAATCAGGATCAATCATGCGGGAAATTATCTTCGATACGGAAACGACCGGCCTCGATTCGCGAGAGGATCGCATCATCGAAATCGGCGGCATCGAACTCGACAATCATTTTCCGACGGGTCGGACGCTCCACCTCTACATCAATCCCGGCGACCGCAAGGTTCATCCGGACGCGCTGGCAGTTCACGGCATCACGGATGAGTTCCTCTCCGACAAACCCGCCTTTGCCGACGTGGCGGAGAAGATCATGAGCTTCTTCGAAGGAGCCAAATGGATCGCCCATAACGCCACCTTCGATATGGGCTTCATCAATGCCGAACTTGCCCGGCTCGGAATGCCGGCAATCGCGCCCTCGGAAGTCATCGACACCCTATCGCTCGCCCGCCGCAAGCATCCGATGGGTCCGAACTCGCTCGACGCGCTTTGCAAGCGCTACGGCATCGATAATTCACATCGCACCAAACACGGCGCACTTCTCGACTCCGAACTCCTGGCCGAAGTCTATATCGAGATGATCGGCGGCCGGCAGGCGGCTCTGGGGCTGGCGGGACCGGGGCAGACCTCCGCTGAGGAAAATGACGCGGCTGGCGCGATCTTGGTTGGCAGGCCGAAGCCGTTGGCAGCGCGCGTGACGGAAACCGAGCGCCAGGCGCATGAGGCTATGGTCGCGAAAATTGGCGGCAAGGCGCTCTGGACGCGCTACCAGTGAAACGCAAAAAGCCCGGGACGAACCCGGGCTTTCATGTGTCCGTTTCTGAAAACGGAAATCAGTTGGTGTTGGCGCTGACCTTGGCGCGGGCCTGTTCTTCGGCCATGCGCTGCGAGAACATCTGCGCGAAATCGATCGGGTCGACGAGGAGCGGCGGGAAGCCGCCGTTGCGCGTGACGTCAGCGATGATCTGGCGGGCGAACGGGAACAACAGGCGCGGGCACTCGATGAAGAGGATCGGCAGCATGTGTTCCTGTGGGAAGCCGGCGATGCGGAAGACGCCGCCATAGGCGAGCTCTGCATGGAAGAGCGACTTGTCGCCAGCCTTCGCTTCAGCCGTCAGCGTCAGCAGAACGTCGAAGTCGTCGCCGCCGAGCGGGTTGGCGTTTACGTTGACATTGATGTTGATGTCCGGAGCCTTGTCACGGGCCTGCAGCGACTGGGGCGCGCCCGGATTTTCGAAGGAAAGGTCCTTCGTATACTGGGCGAGAATGTTGAGCGAAGGAGCCTGTCCGGCGCCGTTCTGGTTTGCTTCGTTAGACATGTCTGCTCCTCGGGGCAAAATCGATGTTGCCGCGATCTAACATTTCCGAGGGGGGCTTACAACCCTGCAGCCCGCGCCGGCCAATGGCGTCGGGCTCAGTCTATCCGGCGGTTCCAGGGCGATTTGGGATTCGGTTCACGACTGTAATCCTCCGCGTCGAGATCGATGACCTCGCCGGACGGATCGCTGGAGCCTTCGCTTCCGAAGGGCGAGCCCGGTCCGGGTCCGGAACTGCGAAAGACGCCAGAAACGGCGATGCGATCCTTGATCATGAGCCAGGCAGCATCGCGAACGGCGGGAATGAAAAGCAGCAGACCCAGAACATCGGTGACGAAGCCCGGCGTCAGCAGAAAAAGGCCGGCCAGCACGATCATCGCACCATGAATGAGTTCGCGCGCCGGCAGGCGTCCGGCGTCCATTTCCCGCGAGAGCTTGCGCAATACGCCGATTCCCTGAATCCGCAGAAGCAAGCCGCCGACCGCCGAGGAGAGAAAGATCAGTCCAATGACCGGCAGCACCCCGATATAGCGGCCGACGATAATGAACACCGCGATTTCGAGAAGCGGAAGCACGACCAGGGCCAAGGGAAGGATAGAAAATCGCATGACGGACGCCTTTATTGCCGCTGGAACTGTCGAAGCGACATCTAGCGTTTGAATAGCTGTGGTTTGAAGACTATATGATCTCAAGGCATAAATGAGAAACTGGTTTATAGGCCAATGGGTTCAAACGATATCGTCACGATTTTTTTCCTCGTCGCGGCAGTTGTCATATTCATTCAGCTGCGCAACGTGCTCGGGAGAAGAACCGGCAACGAGAAGCCGCCGCACGATCCCTATACGCGCCGCGAAACGACCGAAGTCCGCCCGACGGCGGATCGGCCGGCGCCGGTCGTGACCGGGCGCGATAACGGCGAGCCCGTCAACCCTTACGCTTCGGCCGACACTTTCACGGCAGCCGGAAGCGATCTCAACAAGGGCCTCCGCGCCGTCATCGACGCGGACCCTGCTTTCAATCCGGCCGAATTCATGAAAGGCGCGCGCGCTGCCTACGAGATGATCGTGGTCGCCTTTGCCGAAGGTGATCGCAATTCGCTAAAGAACCTTCTCTCCCGTGAGGTCTATGAGGGCTTTGAAGCCGCAATCAAGGATCGGGAAACAAAGGGCGAGCGGATGAACTCGACCTTTGTCGGTATCAGCAAGGCGGACATGCTCAACGCTGCCGTCAAGGACAGCGAAGCCTTGGTGACCGTGCGCATCGTCAGCCAGCTGATTTCGGCCACCTATGACAAGCAGGGCGCGTTGATTGACGGTCATCCGGAAGAAGTGGCGGAGGTCAAGGACATCTGGACCTTTGCTCGCGACACCCGCTCGCGCGACCCGAACTGGAAGCTCGTCGGCACCGAATCGGAGCAGTGATGACGTCCGGGTTCTCGCTGGAAAAACGCGGCTTCAACGATCTGGCCGGGTGGGGCGAGGACGACCCTCGGGAACTCATTGCGGCGCTACGGCGATGCCGGGCGCATATCCTGGACAAGAAGCCCTACCGGGCCGGTGCCCTCGGCATCACGGCCGGGGAGCTCTTGGCCGCGATGGACGCCGCAGAAGAGTTGGGCAGCGCCGCCTCGGCTGACGAAGCCCGCACCTTTTTCGAGGCGCATTTCATCCCCTTCTTCATTCGCCGCGATAACGGTGGAAGCGGCTTTGTGACCGCGTATTACGAGCCAGATGTCGAGGTCTCGGATACGCCGGATGCGGTCTGGCGTTATCCCTTCTACCGTCGGCCTGATGATCTGATCGACCTGGATGACAACAACCGTCCGGTTACGCTGGACGGTTCCTACATGTTCGGGCTTCTTCGCAACGGAGTGATTTCCGAATACGCGGACCGCAAGGCGATCGATCTCGGCCATCTGGATGGTCGCGGCCTGGAAATCGCCTGGGCAAAATCCAGGGCAGATGTTTTCTTCACCCACGTCCAGGGCGCCGCGCGGCTCACGTTCCGCGACGGCTCGGTCAGGCGTATCACCTATGCAGCCAAGGCCGGCCATCCCTTCACCGGCATCGGCCGATATCTGGTGGAGACGGGCGAAATCGATCCGGTAAAGATTTCGATGGGGGCGATCCGCGACTGGCTTGCGAACAATCCCGACCGCGCGGACGAGACCTATTGGCGCAACCGCTCCTACATCTTCTTCCGCGAAGAAGAGATCGGCGATCCCGCACTCGGTCCCGTTGCCGCCGCCAAGGTGCAGATGACACCCGGACGCTCGCTTGCGGTCGATCGCAACATCCACACTTTCGGCTGTCCCTTCTATATCCAGAGCGAAAGCCTGACCCGGCTGGACCAGGGCAAGCCCTTTCGCCGCCTGATGCTGGCGCTTGATACAGGTACCGCGATCGTCGGCCCTGCGCGGGGCGACATCTTCACTGGCTCCGGCACGGAAGCCGGCGATCTGGCGGGTTCCGTCCGTAATGATGCAAACTTCTTCATCTTAGTCCCCAAGGCCGCTGCGGAGCGCTACTGAGATGGCGACGAAGAAAACCCTGTCGTCGGAAGACCGCATCCTCTGGGGTAAGGTTGCGCGCTCTGTTCGGGCGCTTCCCGGCCGCATGGACTTCCTCGAAGAGTTTGAGCCGCAAATCCTGGAAGAGACGGTTCCTGCCGGTGGTGTGCCGATCTTCAATTTGAAGGACGCCTCGGCCACTGCTCCAGCAAGCAACAAGCCCGATCACCGCCATCACCCGATCGAACGCCCTGTTCAGAAGAAGATCGCGAAGGGCCGCCTGCAGCTCGAAGCCCGCATCGACCTTCACGGTCTGGTGCAGAGCGAGGCGCATGCCATGCTGCTCGGCTTTCTCGTTCATGCCCATGAGCGCGGCCTGCGCCACGTTCTGGTGATTACGGGCAAGGGTTCGTCGATGGGCAGCGAAGGCGCGCTGAAGCGTGCCGTGCCACTCTGGTTTTCGAAGCCTGAGTTCCGGTTCCTGATTTCGGGCTACGAAACGGCAAGCCGCGGCCACGGCGGTGAGGGCGCGCTCTATGTCCGGCTCGCCCGCAAGCCGGGAGACAAATCATGACGCCCTTCGGAGAGGCGATGCGCGAGCTTCGGCGCAAGAAGGGCGTCACGCAAAAGGAGATGGCGACCGCTCTCGGCGTCTCGCAAGCTTACCTCTCGGCACTGGAACACGGTAACCGCAGCGCCCCTAGCTTCGACTTCATCCAACGCGTGGCCGGCTATTTCAATATCATTTGGGACGATCTGGAGGATCTGATGCGGATCGCCGGCCTGTCTCACCCTCGTGTTGTCATCGATACATCCGGGCTCGATGCCGCCTATACCGCGCTCGCCAACCGGCTGGCGCGCGAGATCAGGAACCTCGACCGCGAGACACTGGCGGCCATTGACGCGGTGCTGAATGACGCCGCAGGGCCGAAGGCCTGAAAAGGCCCCGAAAACCGCCGCTTTCCGGGGAAAAGCGGTCCCGCGCGTTTGGTTTCAACGCCAAAGTGCCTATAGTCGAAATGATAAATTCGTGGTGATTCGGGCAAGGCGCGGCACATCGTGCGCCCTGCCCAGAAACCGGCGGAATGGGTGCCTATTCAAGGCTTGCCCGCCGCATCGGTCGCCGGTTCATCTGGGAAAGTTTAAATGAGCGAGAATACCGACATCCAACAGGGTTCAGGCGCCGAGGAATATGGCGCAGACAGCATCAAGGTCCTGAAGGGCCTCGATGCCGTGCGCAAGCGCCCCGGCATGTATATCGGCGACACGGATGACGGCTCCGGCCTGCATCACATGGTCTATGAAGTCGTCGATAACGCCATCGACGAAGCGCTGGCCGGTCATGCCGATCGCGTGACGGTGACGCTCAATGCCGATGGCTCTGTCTCCGTGACGGACAACGGCCGCGGCATCCCGACGGGCATCCACCAGGAAGAAGGCGTCTCGGCCGCCGAAGTCATCATGACCCAGCTGCATGCCGGCGGTAAGTTCGACCAGAATTCCTACAAGGTCTCCGGCGGTCTGCACGGCGTGGGCGTCTCGGTGGTGAATGCGCTCTCTACCAAGCTCAAGCTCAAGATCCGCCGCGACAACAAGGTCCACGAAATGTCCTTCACGCATGGCGTTGCGGATTCGCCGCTCGCCGTGACCGGCGCATATGAAGGCCGCTCCGGCACGGAAGTTACCTTCCTGCCGAGTCCGGAAACCTTCACCAGGATCGAGTTCGACTACGACACGCTGGAACATCGCCTGCGCGAACTCGCCTTCCTCAATTCGGGCGTCCACATCATCCTGACCGACAGGCGTCATTCCGATGTCCGCGAGACGGAACTGGTCTATGATGGCGGTCTGGAAGCCTTCGTTGCCTATTTGGACCGCGCCAAGAAGCCGCTCGTTCAGAAGCCGATCGCCATCAAGGGCGAAAAGGATGGCATCACGGTCGAAGTGGCCATGTGGTGGAATGACAGCTACCACGAGAATGTGCTCTGCTTTACCAACAACATCCCGCAGCGCGATGGCGGTACGCACCTGGCCGGCTTCCGCGGTGCGCTGACGCGTCAGGTCACGTCCTATGCCGACACGTCAGGCATCCTGAAAAAGGAAAAGGTGACGCTGAGCGGCGAAGACTGCCGCGAAGGTCTGAGCGCCGTACTCTCGGTCAAGGTGCCCGACCCGAAATTTTCCTCGCAGACGAAGGACAAGCTCGTTTCGTCCGAAGTCCGCCCCGTGGTCGAAAACCTTGTCAACGAGGCACTGAACCGCTGGTTTGAGGAGCATCCCGGCGAAGCCAAGATCCTGATCGGCAAGGTGGTCGAAGCCGCCGCCGCCCGCGAAGCCGCCCGCAAGGCGCGCGAACTGACGCGGCGCAAGGGTGCGCTCGACATTTCCTCGCTGCCCGGCAAGCTCGCCGACTGTTCCGAACGCGATCCTGCCAAGTCCGAACTCTTCCTCGTCGAGGGCGATTCGGCAGGTGGTTCGGCCAAGCAGGGCCGTTCGCGCGAAAACCAGGCGATCCTGCCGCTGCGCGGCAAGATCCTGAACGTCGAGCGCGCGCGCTTCGACAAGATGCTGTCGAGCCAGGAAATCGGCACGCTGATCACCGCGCTCGGCACCTCGATCGGTAAGGACGAGTTCAACGCCGAGAAGCTGCGCTACCACAAGATCATCATCATGACCGATGCTGACGTCGACGGCGCGCATATCCGTACCCTGCTGCTCACCTTCTTCTTCCGCCAGATGCCGGAACTGATCGAGCGCGGTCATCTCTATATCGCCCAGCCGCCGCTCTATAAGGTGACGCGCGGCAAGTCCTCGCAGTACCTGAAGGACGAAAAGGCCTTCGAGGATTATCTGATCAATGCCGGTCTCGACGATTCGGTTCTGCAGCTTGGTACAGGCGAAGCCCGCGCCGGGCAGGATCTGCGCGAAGTCGTGACCGATGCGCTGCGCCTGCGCGCGCTGATCGAGGGCCTGCATTCGCGCTATAACCGCAATGTCGTCGAACAGGCGGCCATTGCCGGTGCGCTGAATGTCGAGCTGGTCCAGAACCGCGAAGTTGCCGAAAGCACCGTCGCTGAAGTCGCGCACCGCCTCGATCTCATTTCCGAAGAGACCGAGCGCGGCTGGACCGGCCATGTCAACGATCAGGGTAACCTGGTGTTCGAGCGAATGGTCCGCGGCGTCAAGGAAGCCGCCATTCTCGACATGGCGCTTTTGGGCTCCGCCGATGCGCGCCATATCGATCAGATGAGCGGGCGGCTGAAAGAGATCTACGCAATTCCGCCGACGCTTCGCCGCAAGGACGGCGAGACCCAGATCATCGGGCCGCGCGCGCTGCTCGACATCATCTTCGGCGCCGGCCGCAAGGGCATCGCCATGCAGCGCTACAAGGGTCTCGGTGAAATGAACGCCGAACAGCTTTGGGAAACGACGCTCGATCCGAACGTCCGCTCGCTGCTTCAGGTGCGGGTCATGGATGCGGTCGATGCCGATGGTCTGTTCGCCCGCCTCATGGGCGACGAAGTGGAACCGCGGCGTGACTTCATTCAGGAAAACGCGCTGAGCGTCGCCAACCTCGACATCTGATCGACCGCAATCCGGCTGAGAATCTAGTAAACAAAAGCCCGCCTTCGATGTCTCGGAGGCGGGCTTTATTTTGTGCAGTTAAATCAGGCGACGAAAACGCCGTTACCCGCAATGGCCGAAAGCGGCTTGCGCGGGCTTGGAGCCTCACGTTCCTGCAGTCGCTCTGGAAGGGCACCCTTATCGCCGCGCGTCCCGATGGCGATGCCCACTTCCAGACGGAAGGACGACGGAACGTTGAAGATTTCCGTTGCCTTATCATGCAGAACGCCGCCCATGGCATGGGCGTGATAGCCGAGCAGGTGCGCTTGCAGGGCCAGCGACATCCAGGCAGCGCCGGCGTCAAAAGCATGGCTGTAGAAGGGCTTTTCCTCGCCCGAATCGGACGTCACCGTCTTCTGAGAGAAGATGAAAACGAGGGCCGACGCGTTCTTGGCCCACATCGCATTGAACTCGATAAGCGCCGAAGCGAGCTTTTCGAATTCCGGCGTATCGCGATGTGCGTAAACGAAGCGCCAGGGCTGCGCGTTCATGGCAGACGGGGCAAAGCGCGCAGCTTCCAGGATCGTCATCAGATCCTTGTCGGAAATGGCTTGCGGAACGAAGGAGCGGGGAGACCAGCGGGCGGTAAAGAGAGGATCGACGGGAAATTCTGACTGACGCGACATGTGCTGTTGCCTTGTCTTGATGTGAAGCCTTGGGGTGAACGAGGTTTGAAAACTGCCTCATGAAAGCCGACGGGAGGAGCCGGTACGGGGCAGGCGGACCTTAGAGCCATTCCTCTGAAGTGGGAAGAGTGTTGCGGCGCAACAGATGCAACTGATTCGTCCTTCTTCGAAAGACGGGCCGCGAAGGTGCCGTGGAAGCTTCGTAAGCCGACAACTGAAATCATTGAAAACAGACGTCAATCCATCCCTAGTTCTAGACTATAATCTTGATTGTTCGGAAAGGGAAAAGTGCTAGGCTTGAACAATAGTCCGGTGCAGTGCGTTCCGACATCTGTGATCCGGCAAGAAAGGCACGGCTGATGTTCTATCAGATGTATGAGTTCAACCATGCGGTCATGGCCCCATGGAGAGCAGCGGCAGAGGCGATGCGCGTAGCCTACCGCAATCCCTTCAATCCGCTTTCGCTGACTGCTTATGGACGCACGATGGCCGCAGGCTTCGAAGTGTTCGAGCGCGCCACGCGGCGTTATGGCAAACCGGAATTCGGCCTTCCGCTGACAGTCATCAACGGTGAGGAAGTCTCGGTCCACGAAAAGATCGTCTGGTCGAAACCCTTCTGCAATCTTCTGCATTTCGAGCGCGTTCTGCCGCCGGGTACAGAGCGCGGCCCGAAACTGCTGATGGTCGCGCCCATGTCCGGCCACTATGCCACGCTGCTGCGCGGCACGGTCGAAACCATGCTGCCGCATGCCGATGTCTACATCACCGATTGGGTCGATGCCCGCATGGTGCCGGTCCACGACGGCGCATTCGATCTCGATGATTATATCGACTATGTCATCGAAATGATCCGCTTTCTCGGCCCCGATACGCATCTGATGGCCGTCTGCCAGCCCTCCGTTCCAGTTCTCGCCGCCGCCGCCGTGATGGCGATGGATGAAGATCCGAATGTTCCGGCCTCCATGACCCTGATGGGAGGACCGATTGACACGCGCAGCAATCCGACGGCGGTCAACCGCCTTGCTGAAAACAAGCCGATCGAATGGTTTGCAGAGAATGTCGTCATGCAGGTTCCGTGGCCCCAGCCGGGTGCGATGCGCCTCGTCTATCCCGGCTTCCTGCAATTGAGCGGCTTCATGTCGATGAACCTCGATCGCCACATGACGGCGCAGAAGGATTTCTTCGTTCACTTGGTGAAGAATGACGGCGAGCCGGCCGAAAAGCACCGGGAGTTCTACGACGAATATCTCGCCGTCATGGACCTGACCGCCGAATTCTATCTCCAGACGGTCGACACCGTCTTCATCCGTCACGCTCTGCCGAAGGGCGAGATGACCCATCGCGGCCGTCTGATCGATCTCAAGGCGATCACGAAGACGGCGCTGATGACCGTCGAAGGTGAGAATGACGACATTTCCGGTGTCGGCCAGACGGCGGCGGCGCAGACGCTCTGCTCATCCATCCCGGACGGCATGCGGATGCATTATCTGCAACCCGATGTCGGCCACTATGGCGTCTTCAACGGCTCCCGCTTCCGCCGCGAGATCGCCCCCCGCATCCTGAACTTCATGAAGGCCAATGCGCTCGGAAATCGCGCGACAACTGCCGAGACACCCCGCGTGGTCAAGGGCCGCTTCACCCGCAAGTCCTGAACTTGTGAGCGGATTAGACCGAAATCTTCCAGCGTTTCGCAGCGCTTATCCGGTTTTGGCCCGGATCGTCTTGAAAGCGATCCGGGCCTTTCCCACTTCGTTATCAGTGAGATCGCATGGGGCGGTCTCCTTGAAAAACGAGGTTTCTTCAATGAACCAGTCTGCCTGGATCCGTCCGGAATGGAATCCGGCGACCATCGCGCTCATGGTATTGGGTTTCGTGATCTTCTGGCCGCTTGGTCTGGCGATGCTCGCCTATATCCTGTTCGGCGACCGTTTGCATGAGTTCAAGCGCGAGGCAAACGCTACAGTTGACCGCGGCTTCGACACCATGCGTCGTTATACGAGCGGTAAGGGCTTCAGCCAATATACCGGCGGAACCGGCAATGCCGCCTTCGACGACTGGCGCCGTCAGGAGCTGGAGCGCATCGAGAACGAGCGCCGCAAGCTCGACGAGGCGCGCCGCGAGTTCGATGAATATGTGAGTGAGCTGCGCCGCGCGAAGGATCAGGAGGAATTCTCCAAATTCATGCGCGACCGCAATGCCCGCAACGGTAACGACACGAATGGAACGACGGGTAACTGATCCGTCTGACTGATCGGAAGGACCGGCCTTCGCCCGAAGGCCGGTTTTTTCGTGCCAGAAGCCCCGCCGAATCGGCTATTGATGCCGGGATCAAACATAAAGACCCGAGATGTTTTTCAGACGAACCAAGCCCGCGGAGCCACAGCAAAGGACGGTCAGCGTTGCCGGCCGCGCCATTCCGCTAACGATCCGCAGTGACAGGCGCGCGACACGGCTGACGCTGCGGATCGAGCCGGGCGGGCGGGCGCTGAAGATGACGGTGCCGCCCGGCGTGCCGATCCGCGATGTCGAGGATTTTCTGGAGCGCCATCACGGCTGGCTGACCACACGGCTCTCGAATCTCCCGAGCGAAAGCGGCTTGCGGGAAGGCGGCCACATCATGCTGCGCGGTGTCAGCCACCGCATCGTCACGACCGGCAAACTCCGCGGCCTGACGGAAAAGTCACAAATCGAGGGTGAGCCGGTTCTACTGGTCAGCGGCGAACCGCAGCATCTTCGCCGCCGGCTCGCTGATTTCCTCAAGAAGGAAGCCCGGCGCGATCTGGAGGAATTGGCGCACTATCACGCCCGCATCAGCGGCAAGCGCATCGCCTCGATCAGCATGAAGGACACGAAAAGCCGCTGGGGCTCCTGCACCCATGATGGACACTTGAGCTTTTCCTGGCGCATCGTCATGGCCCCTGCGTCGGTCATCGACTATCTCGCCGCCCACGAAGTGGCGCATCTGACCGAGATGAACCACGGTCCGCGCTTCTGGGCGCTCTGCGAAAAGCTCTGCCCCGGAACGAAGGAAGCCAAGGCCTGGCTCAAGCGCCATGGCTCTGCCCTTCACGCCATCGATTTCAGCTGAGCCGGCAGCTCTTAAAGTCAGCGATAGCGCAATGCGATCAGTCCATAACGCAAATTGGCTCGACTCTTTTGCCGTTTCATGCGAGTGCCAACAGCCATGACATTCTCGATCAAGATTTGTGGTCTCAAGACGCCCGAGGCGGTGGAACTCGCTGTCCGCCGCGGCGCGACCCATATCGGCTTCATCTTCTTCGCCAAGAGCCCGCGCTATGTCGAACCCATGGACGCAGCGCGCCTGGCGGAAGCTGCGCGTGGCAAGGCGAAGATCGTTTCGGTGACTGTCGATGCCGACACCGATTTCCTTGATGAGATCGTCGATCAGCTGAAGCCCGATATCCTTCAGCTTCATGGTCACGAAAGAGTCGATGAGCTGTTGCGGCTCAAGGCATTCTATGCCCGGCCGGTGATGAAAGCCTTTTCCATCCGCGATGCCGATGATCTGGCCCGCGTCGATCCCTATATTGGGGTTGCCGATCGTTTCCTCTTCGACGCCAAGGCCCCGAAGGGCTCGGAACTGCCCGGCGGCAATGGGGTTTCGTTCGACTGGTCGCTGCTCGATGCGCTTGACGACGATGTCGATTACATGCTTTCCGGTGGCCTCAACAAGGACAACGTCGCGGACGCCATCCTGAAAACGCGCTGCTCCGGCATCGATGTGTCGTCAGGGGTTGAAAGCGAACCGGGCGTGAAGAGCCTGGACAAGATGAATGAATTTTTCGACGCGGCCGAACGCGCGATTGCCATGCGCAAGGGCCCTGGGAGTTTGATGTGAACGAGACGCCAAAGCTGAATTCCTTCCGCGCCGGTCCCGATGAGGACGGTCGTTTCGGCATTTACGGCGGCCGCTTTGTGGCCGAAACGCTGATGCCGCTGATCCTCGATCTCGAGGCCGAGTTCAAGAAGGCCAAGACCGATCCAGAGTTCCAGGCTGAGCTTGCCAATCTCGGCACACATTATATCGGCCGCCCGAGCCCCCTTTACTTCGCCGAGCGCCTGACGGCCGAGCTTGGCGGCGCGAAGATCTATTTCAAGCGTGACGAGCTGAACCATACCGGTTCGCACAAGATCAACAATTGCATTGGCCAGATCCTTCTCGCCAAGCGCATGGGCAAGAAGCGAATCATCGCCGAAACCGGCGCCGGCCAGCATGGCGTGGCGTCTGCCACCGTCGCCGCCCGTTTCGGTTTCCCCTGCGTCGTCTATATGGGCGCAACCGATGTCGAGCGTCAGGCTCCGAACGTGTTCCGGATGAAGCTGCTGGGCGCCGAAGTGAAGCCGGTTACGGCCGGTCACGGCACGCTCAAGGATGCCATGAACGAGGCTCTGCGCGACTGGGTCACCAATGTCGATGACACTTATTACATCATCGGCACCGCTGCCGGCCCGCATCCCTATCCGGAAATCGTTCGCGAGTTCCAGTCGGTGATCGGCAAGGAAGCCAAGGAACAGATGATGGCCGCCGAAGGCCGTCTGCCCGATATGCTGGTCGCGGCCGTCGGTGGTGGCTCCAACGCCATTGGTCTCTTCCATCCCTTCCTGGATGATGAATCGGTTAAGATCGTCGGCGTCGAAGCCGGCGGCAAGGGTCTCGACGGTGAGGAGCACTGCGCCTCGCTGACCGCCGGCAGCCCCGGCGTTCTGCACGGCAACCGCACTTATCTGCTGCAGGACAGCGACGGCCAGATCAAGGAAGGCCACTCGATCTCCGCCGGCCTCGATTATCCCGGCATCGGCCCGGAACATTCATGGCTGAAGGATACCGGCCGCGTCGAATACGTGCCGATCATGGACAATGAAGCGCTGGATGCCTTCCAGATGCTCACCCGCACCGAGGGCATCATCCCGGCGCTGGAACCCAGCCATGCGCTGGCCGAAGTCATCAAGCGCGCGCCGAAGATGGACAAGGACCAGATCATTCTGATGAACCTCTGTGGCCGCGGCGACAAGGACATCTTCACCGTAGGCAAGATTCTCGGAATGGGGCTCTGATCGTCATGACCGCACGTATGGACAAACGCTTTGCCGACCTGAAAGCCGAAGGCCGTCCGGCCCTCGTGACCTATTTCATGGGCGGCGACCCCGATTTCGAAACCTCGATGAAGATCATGCAGGCGCTGCCGAAGGCTGGCGCTGACATCATCGAGCTCGGCATGCCCTTCTCCGACCCGATGGCGGACGGCCCGGCGATCCAGCTGGCTGGTCAGCGCGCACTCAAGGGCGGGCAGAACCTTGCCAAGACCATCGACATGGCCCGCCGTTTCCGCGAGACGGACCAGGACACGCCGATCGTTCTGATGGGTTATTACAATCCGATCTATATCTACGGTGTCGATCGCTTCATCGAGGACGCGCTGGCAGCCGGTATCGACGGCCTCATCGTCGTTGACCTGCCGGCCGAAATGGATGACGAGCTTTGCATCCCGGCCGTTGCGCGCGGCATCAACTTCATCCGCCTCACCACGCCGACGACGGACAACAAGCGCCTGCCGCGCGTTCTCCAGAACTCGTCCGGCTTCGTCTATTATGTCTCGATGAACGGCATCACCGGTTCGGCCCTGCCGGACCCGTCGCTGATTGCCGGCGCGGTTGCCCGCATCAAGGGGCATACCGAGCTTCCGATCTGCGTCGGCTTCGGCGTCAAGACGGCCGAACATGCCCGCTTGATCGGCGCCTCCGCCGATGGCGTGGTCGTCGGCACCGCCATCGTCAACCAGATCGCGCTCAGCCTGAGCAAGGATGGGCAGGCCACTCAGGATACCGTGCCGAGCGTTGAAACGCTGGTGCGCGGGCTTTCAACCGGCGTTCGCGCCGCCCGCCTCAAAGCGGCCGAATAAGCGCGCTTAAAAGATCCAGAACAAGGAGTTTCACCCATGAACTGGCTGACCAATTACGTTCGCCCGCGCATCAACTCGATGCTGGGCCGTCGCGAGGTTCCGGAAAACCTCTGGATCAAGTGCCCGGAAACGGGCGAGATGGTCTTTCACAAGGACCTCGAGGAAAACCAGTGGGTGATCCCCGCATCCGGCCATCACATGAAGATGCCCGGCAAGGCACGTCTCGCCTGGCTGTTTGACAACGGCCAGTATGAGCTGATGTCCCAGCCCAAGGTGGCGCAGGACCCGCTGAAGTTCCGCGATTCCAAGAAATACAGCGATCGTCTCAAGGACAGCCGCGCCAAGACTGAGCTTGAGGACACGATCCTCGCCGGTGTCGGTACGATCAGCGGCGTCAAGGCCGTCGGCGTTGTCCACGAGTTCGAATTCATGGGCGGCTCGCTTGGCACCGCTGCCGGCGAGGCGATCATCGCAGCCTTTGAAAAGGCCATTGCCGAGAAATGCCCGCTCGTCATGTTCCCGGCTTCGGGTGGAGCCCGCATGCAGGAGGGCATTCTTTCCTTGATGCAGCTTCCGCGCACGACGGTTGCCGTCGAAATGCTGAAGGAAGCCGGCCTGCCCTATATCGTGGTTCTGACCAATCCGACGACCGGGGGTGTTACGGCCTCCTACGCCATGCTGGGCGATATCCACATCGCCGAGCCCGGCGCGCTGATCGGCTTCGCCGGCCGCCGCGTCATAGAGCAGACCATCCGCGAAAAGCTGCCCGAGGGCTTCCAGACGGCAGAATACCTCTATCAGCATGGCATGGTCGACATGGTTCTCCATCGCCACAAGATCCCGGAAACCATCGGCCGCATTCTCTCCATGCTGAGCGAAGGCGTGAAGTCCAAGGCGGCTTGATCCCGTCAACCAAGCGAGAATCCGTGAGCCAGGCCGCAGTGGAAATCGACAAGTTGATGGCCCTTCATCCGAAGGGCTTCGACCTGTCGCTTGATCGAATCACCCGCGTACTGGAGACGCTGGGCAATCCGCATCTGCGCTTGCCGCCGGTGATCCATATCGCCGGCACAAACGGCAAGGGGTCTGCGACCGCCTATTGCCGGGCGCTTCTTGAGGCGGCAGGTCTCTCGGTTCACGTTCATTCCAAGCCGCATCTGGTCAACTGGCATGAACGCTACCGCATGGGCCGCAAGGGTGCACGCGGCGAGTTCATCGATGACGAGACGCTGGCCGATGCCATTCGCCGGGTCGCGGAGGCAAACGGCGGGCAGCACATCACGGTCTTTGAAATTCTGACTGCCGTGATGTTCCTGCTCTTTTCTGAACATCCGGCAGATGTAGCGGTCGTGGAAGTCGGCCTCGGAGGCCGGTTTGACGCCACCAACGTGATCGTCAACCCCGCCGCGACCGTGATCATGCCGATCTCGCTCGATCACATCGCCTATCTCGGCGACCGGGTGGAGCTGATTGCCGCCGAAAAAGCCGCGATCATGAAGCCCGGCTGCCCGTCTGTCATTGGCTATCAGAGTGAGGACGCGGCACTCGACGTGCTGGTCTCAACGGCGGAACGGGTCGGCTGTCCCTACACGGTCTTCGGTCAGGATTACCTCGCTTACGAAGAGTTCGGCAGGCTGGTCTATCAGGACGAATTCGGCCTTCTGGATCTGCCGCTGCCCCGGCTGCTGGGCCGCCATCAATATGGAAATGCCGCGGCTGCGATCCGCGCGGTAAAGGCCGCCGGCTTTGATCTGACCGAAAAGATGATCGCATCCGCGCTCGTCAACGTCGAATGGCCTGCACGCATGCAGAAACTTCCTGCCGGCAAGCTGTGGGAGCATGTCCCCGACGGTGCCGAACTATGGCTCGACGGCGGACACAATCCGGGAGCCGGCGTGGTCATAGCCGAACTGCTGGCCGACCTTGAGGAGCGCCAGTCGCGTCCGGTTTTCCTGATTGCCGGCATGGTCAACACGAAAGATGCCACCGGCTATTTCCGCGCCTTTGCCGATCTGGTGGAGACTGTGTTCACGGTTCCGGTCAACGATTCCGATGCGAGCGTCGATCCGGTCGCTTTGGCCACCGATGCGCAGGTTGCCGGGCTCAATGCCCGGCCCTGCTCAGGTGTTGAAGACGCGCTGAAGGAAATAGCGACGCTTGTCCAACAGGGCGAAGAACCGCCGCGCATTCTCATCGGCGGCTCGCTTTATCTCGCGGGCAGCGTGCTCCGGGATAATGGAACCCCCCCGACATGAAAAAAGGCCCGGTCAATGCCGGGCCTTTTCGCATTTCAAAGTCTGAAGACGATCAGGCTGCGCCGTTGATCCAGGCGGACAGCTGCGACTTCGGACGCGCACCGGTCAGCTGGTCGGCGAGTTCCCCGCCCTTGAACATGGCGAGCATCGGAATGCCGCGTACGCCGAAGCGGGCTGCGATTTCCGGGTTTTCATCCACATTGACCTTGGCGATCTTCACCTTGCCGGCAAGCTCGGTCGACAGCTCTTCGAGCGCCGGCGCGATCATGCGGCAGGGGCCGCACCATTCAGCCCAGAAATCAACGACGACCGGCTCGGCGGATTGCAGAACCTCGGTCTGGAAATTGGCATTATCGACCTTGACGGTGCTCATAGGGAAACTCCTGAACGAATCTAGTTATCCCATCATGTATGTGTACAGGCTGAGAATTCAATCCCTTTCCGCAGTGCATCCCGACTAAACGACGCGCGCGCCGCCCAGACCGAGTTCCGACAGGGCATCGTCGAGCTGCGCCGTTGGGAGAGCGAAGCCAGCGCCCGATGTCGTGAAGATCAGCCGGCATTCGATCGCGCGCTCCGGGTAGAGCGGCCGCAGGATTTCGCGATAGATCGCAAGCTGCGCGATATAGGGTTTCGATATGTCTTCCAGACGTTTCGGTGGCGCACGGTCTGTCTTGAAGTCGGCGATGATCACCCGTTCCGCCTCGACAGCCAGACGGTCGATCCGTCCCGCCACGGAGAATTGCCTGTCATGGGTCGCGAGCATGCCCATCAGATTGGTCTCGGCCCGCGCCTCAGCCCCGAAGAGGCTGGCAAAGTCCGGGTTTTCCAGAATGGCGAAAACCTGTTCCACGGCACTCTGCCGATCTTCTTCCCGCCAGTCGCGGGCCGCGCGCACCAGATAGCGTTCCGCCGCAGCGCGCCGTTCGTCTTCCGGAAAATCGGGAAGGACCTGAAAGAGGCGGTGGATCGTCTTGCCCCGTTTGACGGCAAAGTTCATCTTTTCTGTGTCTCCGAAAAGACGCGAGCCGGGCGCCGGGCGCGGCCCGACACCCTCCAGTTCCGCTGCGGCACCCGAGGGGCTGAGCGGTCTTGGGAGGCGCATGTGAGGTGGCAGCGGCTTCATCAGGGAGGCCGGCAGCGAGAAATCGGCCGGGAGACGTGCAAGCTCGTCGTGTCGCTCGATGTCGCGCGCCTCCCTGCCGGATGTCCAGATGAGCCCCGGCCACTCTTCCGTCCGCGTCTTGAATAGGGTTTCCCGGCAGCGGCCGGTATCCAGGGCAAGCGCCGACCAGACGAGCTTGTGCCAGCAATCCGCCACTTCGCGCTTCTTGCGATGGCCGCAGACGATCAGTCTGTCGGCCGCGCGCGTCATCCCGACATAGAGCAGCCGGCGATATTCCTCCTCGGCCAGTGCCTTGCGCCTTGCGGCGTCCTCCTCGGTCAGCGGGACGTTCAGCGACGAATCCGGCAACCAGACGGGAATTGCCGGCCGATCCTCGCCCTGCTCGATCACTCTGAGCTTCGGCATATGGTTGGCATTGAAAGGCGCACTGCCGTCATCGACCAGGAAAACGATCGGTGCTTCCAGTCCCTTGGAGGCATGAACCGTCATGATCCGCACCTCGTCGCGGCCCTTGTCCTGCTCACGCTTGACGGTCGGCGGGTCGAGTTCCAGTGAAGAAATGAAGGATTGCAGGCCCGGCAGGCCCTTGCCGCCATGATCCAGCGCCATCGCCAGAAACTCGTCCAGCACGTCGGTGACTTCCGTGCCGAGCCGGGCAAAGAACTTGCGGCGTCCACCCATGGGGCCGAGAATCCGGGAAAAGAAATCGAACGGATTTTGTGTGCCCGCCAGCCGCCGCCAGCCCTCGATAAGGTCAACCGGCTGCGTGAATAGAGAATTGCCGTCGCTTGCGAGTGCGCGGAAGCGTTGCCACAGGCTTTCCCTCTTGCCGCGACCGGCTGCCGCCAGCATCAGCTCGTCCTCCGTAAGATCCATCAGAGGTGATTTGCTCAATGCTGCCAGCGACAGGTCGTCCTCCGGCAGCAGCATGAATTTGCCGACCGCCATCAGGTCCTGAATGGCGATATGGCGCGTCAGGACAAGACGGTCCGCACCGCCAACCGGAATGCCGTTGCGGGATTTCAGCGCTCGGGTCAGCGCGTTGACGAATCCGTCGCGCTTGCGCACCAGTACGAGAACATCACCGGGCCGCACCAGCCGCGCCTTCTTGTCCTCGACAATCATCTCCTGTCCGATCCAGCCGGCAATCGTATCGGCAATCCGCCGAGCGAGGATTGCCGGCGGCGTGGTCTCGGGCGTCGCGTCGAAGGGCAGCGTCCAGTCGTCCTCTTCCGCGCTGTCTGCCGGGGCGATCATTTCCCAGACTTCTGTGCGTCCGGGATGACCTATGCGGCTGGACTGATGCGTAACGCCATCGCCCGCTTCACCCAGCCCCCGCCGGTTCTCCGGCACCGAGAAGACCTGATCGACGGCGCTCAGGACATGGTCGGTCGAGCGGAAGGAAAGCGGCAGGCGGATCGGCCGGAATTCCAGTTCCGCAGCTTCGGCCATCGCTTTGGCATGGCGGCCTTCGCTCGCAAGCTTTTCCGGCCGCGCGCCCTGGAAGGAGTAGATCGACTGTTTCTCGTCCCCCACCGCAAAGAGCGTGCGAGAAACATTGCGCGCCGATCTGCCGGAGAAAAACTCCTCCGAGAGGGCGCGGATGATGCGCCACTGCACCGGGCTCGTATCCTGCGCTTCGTCGACGAGAATATGGTCGATGCCCTGATCGAGCTTGTAGTGAATCCACGGCCCGGCATCGCTGCGGGTCAAAAGACTTGCGGCGCGCTCGATCAGATCCTCGAAGTCCATATAGCCGAGCCGGCGCTTGAGGTCCTCATAGTCCCGAACCAGCCTTTCGCCGATGGTCAGCGCCGCACAACTGGCCTCCAGAATGTCGAGCCTGCGCAAATTGTCCAGATGATCGCTCACATGAGCCAGCATATCGGCGACCCGCTGTTCCAGCATCGGATCCTGTTTCAGCATGGCGGCATTGTAGAAGGCCTGGTTGCCGCGCGGGCTTCCGGTCTGCGTGAAAGCAAAAGCGCGGATCGCTGCAAGCCGCCGCTGCGGGTCGTCCTCAGTCAGGATGGCGGAGAGTTTTTGCACGCTCTCCTGAACTTTTGAACCGCCCGCCTGGCCTGCGAATTGAATGTAAGCCAAGCCTTCCGGTCCGGAGAATCCGGGCAAATGCCGAAGTGCCTCATAGGCCTCTTCGCGCGTCGCATCGGCCGCGAGTCCTAGCTTCTGGCGCAACAGGTTGTCATAGTTGCCGTTGCGAATGGCGTGCAGGCTTTCGGTCAGCGCGCTGCGCTGCGAGACGATGTCTCCGATCAGCGTCTCAAGCCCGCTGTCAGAGCCGAAATCCATGACGGCCGCAAAGGCGGCGGCAAGCCCGGCATCGTCCTCGGCAGTCGCAGCAACGAGCAGATTGCGGCGAACATCCGTCAGCAGATCGGAGGCGGCGCGTTCGTCCAGCACAGTGAAATGACCCGCGACATTCGCCTCCAGCGGAAACTGATGCAGCAGCGCCTCGCAGAAGGCGTGGATCGTCTGGATCTTCAGGCCGCCCGGCGTTTCGAGCGCACGGGCAAAGAGCCGCCGCGCCTCGGCCAGCATCACGCGATTGGGCGGTCTGCCCTCCATCATCTCGATTTCGCGCGATAGCGCCGCGTCGTCCAGAAGCGCCCATTTCGACAGCGTTCTGAACACGCGGTTGGACATTTCCGACGCGGCGGCCTTGGTATAGGTCAGACAGAGGATCGCGGAGGGGCGTGCGCCGGCCAGCAGCAGCCGGATCACGCGCTGTGTGAGCACATGCGTCTTGCCCGAGCCGGCATTGGCCGACACCCATGCGAGGCTCCCCGGATCGGACGCAAGCCCCTGCTGGCGCGTGGTCCAGCCGATCGAGGCCAGCGGATCGTTGGGCATCGGGTCGACATGATGGTCCGGAAACGTCTCAGCCATCGGTGTCACCCTCGTCATTGTCGTCACCCGACGACCATTCGGCGACGCGCGCCAGATGATCGTAGTCGCCAACGATCGCCGCGCTTTCCGGAAGTACGCGTGAGAGGAAGCCGCGCTTGCCGGTCTTCAGCGTTGTCAGCAGCTTCACCAGTTCGCGCGCCGCATCTTCGGCCAGTTGCGCGGAGGTCTTGGGCGGTGTCTTCGAGCGGGAACTGGCCGGATCGCCGTTCACCGTCTCCGGCTTGAACCGGTCGCCGGGCCGCAGGCGCACATAGATCAGGTCGCCGGGTTCCTTTGTGCCGATATCGGCAAACCCGCCGGCCATCAGGGCGGCCGCTTCCAGCGCAAGCTGCGGATCGATCAGCGTGCGGGCCTGCTTGAGCGAGGGCGAACTGCCGGTCTTGTAGTCCACGATATCGGCAAGCCCGCTGCGTGTGATGTCGATGCGGTCGGCATAGCCCGTCAGTTCGAACCCGCCATCCAGCGGCATGGCGGCCCGCGCTTCGGTGAAGGACTGCCGGATATCAGCCTGCCGCTTTTTCTCCCAATCGAGAAAGGCCCGTGCCGTCTCGTCAAACCGCGGTCGCCATGTCGCTTCTATATGCGCGGGAAGATCGGCCTCGGCGAAAGCCCGGTCGGCCAGCTCCGCCATCGCGGCGGAGACCGTCTCGCTCATCGGATCAATCTTTTCTCCGACAAAGGATTCGATGATGGCATGATAGAGCGTTCCGCGTTCCGCGGGCCCCGGATCCGCGTTGAAAGGATCGACCGGATCCAGGCGCAGGATGCGCCGGGCATAGACCGCATAAGGGTCGCGGCGGAGTTTTCCGGCTTCTGAAAACGAGTAGCGGCTGGGAATGAGGCTGGAATCCGGCTTCGGTTCCGGACGCGAGGCCAGCGGCTGTCGCTCGCCCTCGTCGATGAGCGTTGCGCAGCGCAGATAATAGTCGCCACGCTGACGCATTGTGGCTGTCAGCCCGGCTCCCGCAATTGCCGTCAGCCGTTGCAGGAAACGCGAGGCAACGGAAGGCGCGCTGCCGGAACGCAGGGCGCGGGAATAGATCACGTTCGGCATTCCGCTCGCCATCTGGAAATCATGCGCGATCTGCCCGGCGCGGCGTTCCGGTGGTTCCAGTCCCATGCGGATTTTCATGATGCGGGAGAGGAACGGGTTGGGGCTCGCCTGCTGTGGCCATACGCCCTCGTTCATGCCGCCGAGAATGACGGTTTCAACGTGTTGCAGGCGGGCCTCCTGCGTGCCCCAGATGAAGACGCGCGGATGGCTCATGGCGCGCGGCTTGACCGCCACGCCGGAGACGAGAGCATCAAGGACACCCGCCCAGTCCGGTCCGGTGAGCGCCAATCCGCCTGGCGCTTCCATGACGCCGGATAGAAGATCAGCCAGTGCTTCCCCGGCTTCTCCGGACCAGAGTGCCGACGTGTCGCCGGCCTCGTCAGCCGCGAAGGCTTCCAGCGCTCGGCCGGTCCGCTCGGCCCATTCGGCGGTGCTGCGGGTGATCGAGAGACCCTTGCCCGGCAGGCGCCGCACCAGAGCCTCCACAAGTGGTTCGGCAGCAGCAGCAATCCGGCCGGCGGCGTCCAAAGCGAGCGCAAGATCGCTCGACGGCAGCGGCGGACGCCATGCGGGTTCATACCGCGCTGTGGCGGCCCGTTCCACCTGCGCCTCCATCAGTGGCGCCAGCGCCGAAATGTCGACCGCGCCCGTACCGCCGCGTAGCGCATGAACCTCCAGCAGCCGGGCAGCCTTCGAAACCGTCTCCTGCGGCAGACCCAGTCGCGTCAGCGGGTGCTTCAGCAGCGAAACGATGGGCACGGGATCGCCGGGAAACAGCGTCGATTCGACCAGCAGCTTCAGCAGTGTCCCCTGCGGCGTGGCGTTGAGCGGCGTGCCGGCACTGTCGTCGGCCTCGATGCCGAAGCGTTCAAGTTCCGCCACAACCCGGCGGGCGAGGCCGCGATCCGGCGTGATCAGCGCTACCTGGCTGTCCGGGCTTTCCGAACCGTCCAGCGCCAGCTTCAGGGCAACAGCAATGGCGGTCGCTTCCAGCCGCTCGTTTGCCGCCTCGATCAGCGCGACATTCGCAAAGGCATCGGCCATGGCCTCGTCGCCGATTTCCGCTTTCATTTCCGGCCAGAGATGGGTCGAAGCAGACGGGGCGAGGGCCAGCGATACCGCCCTCGTCCGGGTTTCAATGGCCCTTTCCGATCGGCCATGGGACAGCACATCGTCGCGCTTGAGATGCATGACATCGAGAAGGCGCGCCAGACCGAATTGCGGATGTCCGAAAATGGTGGGATCGATCCCTGTGCCATCCGTCGTGGCGGGCATGGCGAGACAATCCCATTGCTCCGCCGGCATGTCGAGATCGAGGCCGGGAAGCACGACAGCCCCCTCCCTAAGCTGGCTCACCGCATCGATCAGCCGGGCGGTCGCGGGCAGCGATCCGGTGGAGCCTGCGACAATCACCGGGCCCTTGTGAGCGGCCGTCGCCAGCCGCTCGACTTCTGCCTTGAGGACTGCGTTGCGATGCCGCGAGGCGGATGAGGCGTTCAGTTCCTCAAGCCGCGCCGGCCAGTAGACATGTGCGATCTTCAGGAATTCCAGCGTCAATTGCCACCACGACGCATAATCCTGAGTATCCAGCCGTTCCAGATTGTCCCAGCCGATCTCTGCCGTCTCGACCTCGCCGATCAGCGCAATCAGCTCCTTGGCAAGCCACACGGCATCCGCCGGGCTCGCCGGCGCAATGACCGGCGCGCCACCATGGAAATTGACGACTGCTTCCGGCAGGCTGTTGCGCCACACGGTAATGAGCCGCGCCAGTTCCAGCGCTGCCGCGACCGGACCGATGGGCGGCAGGAGATCGAGCGTTTCCGGCAGGCCGGCGTCGAAGAAGCCGCTGTCGTCATCCGTCTCGCCCAGCGGACGAATGGTCGGCAGAATGGCAGATCCGTGCGAGAGCAGAAGGGCGAATTCCGAGCGCAGGACGCGCGCGGCGCGTCGGGTGGGCACGAAGACGGTCACGTCCGCCAGCATTTCCGGACGGTTGGGGTCGAAGGCATAACCCTCGACGATCTCGCCCGTCAGGATACCCTCGGCAAGCGTGCGCAGAAATGCCGGCCCCGGCGAAATGGTGAGAACTCTCTTGCCCTGCCGCGCCATGAGCCTAGCGTCCTGGCGTCGAAAAGCGGGCGACGGCGGCTTCTGCCGGCGCAATCGCATCCGGTGTGCCAACGGTAATCCAGTGGCCGGAAAGCATCAGGCCGTGTAGCCGCCCCGCGGCAATGGCTTTGTCGAAGCTAGCATTCAGCCCGAAAGGTCCTTCTGGCGCCCCGTCCAGAAGCTTCGGTGCGAGCACGAAAGCGCCGGCGTAAACCACAGGGTTGGGCAACCCGTCCTTGTAGCGCGTCAGCCGGCCATCTTCTCCAAGTGAAAAGTCGAGCTTTCCATTGTGGCCGGTCGTATCCTCATTGCGGACGACCAGCATGGCAATGTCCATGCGCTCAGGCTCGAAGAATCCGGCTAAACGAGACAGATTGCTGGCCTCACCGTCTCTCTCGCCGACCCAGAAGAGATCGGCATTCATCACGTAAAGCGGCTTGCGCGGCAGGAGTGCCATGCCCTTCACAAGGCCGCCGCCCGAGTCCATCAGTTTGTCGCGTTCATCCGAGACAAGAACATTGGGCTTTTTTCGGCGCGCCAGATGCGCTTCCATCTGATCCGCCAGATGGTGGACATTGACGACTGCCTCTTCAACGCCCGCTTCCGCCAGCGCATCGAGCACGTAGTCGATCATCGGCTTGCCGGCGATCGGCACCAGCGGTTTGGGCGTCGTATCGGTGATGGGGCGAAGTCTTGTGCCGAGGCCGGCCGCAAGCACCATCGCGGTGTCGATCTTCATACGGGAAAGCCCTGCTTACGCGCCCTGCTTATGCAGGAACTGATTCGCGCGTCAGGATTCCAGCCTCCAGACACCAATTGCGCAAGGGGGCAAGCGCCTCATGTTCGAAGGCGACCTCCAGATGCCACAGCGTGCGCGGCATATGCTGCATGTAGCCGGCCATGTTGTCGCGCTTCAGCAAACGCACCCAGAGCCCGTTCAGGCGGCAGGCGCGCTGTGCCGACATGATCGACCAGTTCTTGAGGAAGGCCTTGCGATCGAAGGGACCGGCAGCCTCGCGCGCCTGCATGTAGGTTTCCATCAGATCGTCCATCAGCGGCCGCTCCACGGTGACGCGCGCATCCTGCACCAGCGAGACGACGTCGTAAGCAGAGGGGCCGATAATCGCATCCTGGAAATCGATCATGCCGATCTTGCGGAAGCCCTCGCGCTCCGGCAGCCAGAGCAGGTTCGGCGAATGATAGTCGCGCATGACGAGGTGCGTCTCGCCGGACAGCGCCTCATCGATCAGCCCGCTCCAGATAGAGAGATATTCCTCGCGCTCTGCCGCGGTCGCCTGTTCGCCGTTCCTCCTCCACGGAATATGCCAGTCGAGCAGCAGTTCGACTTCATAGAGCAGGGCAGCCTTGTCGAAGGCAGGAACCTGATGGACCGATTGGTTGTCGATGGGCAGATCGCGCGCAATGGGAAGCTGGTGGTACTCGGCAAGGCAAAGAACGGCTTCGTGATAGCGTTCCGCAATCGGCTTACGCTCGCCGTCGATCACGCCCTCGTTGCCGAGGTCTTCGACCAGAAGAATGCCCTGTTCCTGATCCGCCTCGTAGATCTCCGGTGCCGACAGCCCGATGCCGCGCAGATAGCGGTCAACGGCGATGAAGGGCCGCACGTCTTCGGCGAGATGCACGAGTTGCGAATAGGTCTTGCCGTCACGAATGACCGGCCCGTTCGAGCGCGCGGGTGAATCCATCAGCACGACACCGCGACCGTCGGCAGTCTGGATACGCTCATAAGCGCGGAACGACGAATCGCCCGTGAGGAAACTGCGGCGCGCTTCGGCATATCCGCGCGCATCGAGAAAGGCGCGGATGTCGAGGACGCGCCTGACCCTTGCCAGCCGCTTTTCCGGCCCCGTAATGGTCACCCGTCGGCCGGCGCCCTCATTCTCGAACGTGATCCGCAGCAGGTCTTCGGGCAGCCGGTTGCCCGCAAGGTCCGGCCATTCAACGAGGCAGACGCCGGTCTCCAGGATTTCGTCAAAGCCGAGTTCGTCCAGTTCGCTGGAATCGGCGATTCGGTAGAGGTCAAAATGTCCGACCGGAAATCGTAGATCGTAGACCTGTACAAGCGTGAATGTTGGGCTCGGCACTTCCAGCGAGGTATCATTCGCCAAGGCTCGCAGCGTGGCACGGGCGAGCGTCGATTTGCCTGCCCCGAGATCGCCCTCCAGCGCTACGCAAAGTCCAGGCACCAGTGCCAGTGCCAGATCTTCGCCAAAACGGAGCGTCGCGGCCTCGTCCCTGAGATGAAGAGAAAGCGTCTCCATGTGCATCACTCGGCGGCGGCGATCGAGCCGATGTCTGGCAGGATCTTGGACGGGATGCGGCAGGTGACTTCGGTTCCGCGGCCTTCGACAGAATCGATGGTAACCTGGCCACCATGCAAGGTGACGAAGCAATCGACGATGGCAAGACCGAGCCCTGCGCCGCTGCCCTTCCCGTGTGATTCGAAGCGGTTGAAGACGGTGTCGAGAATATCCTTCGGGATACCCGGACCGTCATCGGAAACCTTGAAGACGAAGTCGTTGCCGTCACGCCAGCATTTCAGCCGGATCGTGCTGTGCTCGGGTGCGAAGTTGGCGGCATTGGTCAGGAGCTTGAGGAGAATCTGCTTCAGCCGCTGCCGGTCCGCGTTGATCGCGCCCAGCCCTGCCGGTGCGGTGATCTGCAGGGTGATGTTCATTTCCTGCATGCGTCCGGCAATCTGCTGCGCCACGTCGTCGAGGAAGCCATCGAGCGCGATCGGCGCGAAGTCGAGCTGCATGATGCCCGCATCGACGGTCGCGAGGTCGAGAATGTCGTTCACGATGGTGAGCAGGATCGAGGAGGAGGCCGAGATATGCTCGACATATTCCGCCTGCCGCTCGTTGAGCGTGCCAAGCGCGGGCGTCTTCAGGAGATCGGTAAAGCCGATGATATTGGTCAGCGGCGAGCGCAGTTCATAGGAGACGTGCTGGACAAAGTCGTTCTTGATTTCGTCGGCCTTCTGCAGCGCGGCGTTCTTTTCCGTGAGCGCCCGCTCGGCCAGAACGCTGTCCGTCATGTCGACGAAGGTCAACATCGTCTGCGCATTCGGCAGCGGCGTGACGGCATAGTCGAGCACCAGGCCGGTATTGAGTTCCAGCGTGCCGCTGAGATTGGAGCGCTCGTCTTCGAAGCTGGTGATGATCTGGCCGAAGCGCCGCCAGCCATCGGCCTGACCATAGGCCGCCGTGCAGGCGGTCTCAACCGAGCGGATGTGTGTGCCGGGCTTGGCGTCGCCCTCACCAAGGCCCCAGAGCTTGCGGAAGGCCGGGTTGGAAATCCGGATCTTTCCATCCGGGCCGAACACCGCCACGCCCTCAGCGAGGTGGTTGATCGTCTCTTCCTGCACCTTGACCAGCGAATTGTAGAGCGTTTCGAGGTTGACCTTCTCGGTCAGGTTCTCGAACACCCACGTCGCACCGCCCTGCGGCAGGGCGTTGGCGAAGACGCGCAGCGTCTGGCCATTGGGCAGATACCAGATGTCCGTCTGTGTTTCGACGGCGCGGTAGACGTTCAGCGCATGTTCGCGCCAGGATTTCCAGTTGAGCTGTTCCGGCAGGCGGCCCTTGGCCCGCAGGCGGTCGAGCAGGGCGCCGTTGTCCGGACGCGATTCAAGGAAGACCAGATCGAGTTCCCAAAGCTGCTGGAAGGCCTGATTGTAGAACTGCAGCCGCTGGTCCTTGTCGAAGATCGCAACCGGCGTGCCGAGATGATCGAGGATTTCCGCATGGCTCTTCAGCGTGCGCTTCAGCTCTTCCCGCAGTGCCTCTTGCGCCGTCGTGTCGATCGCCATGCCGGCAGAGCCGCCGCGGCTCTTCACATCGAAGACTTCGTAGAAGGCGCGTTCGCCCCGAACGACAGTCGAGACTTTGTCGTGAAAGGGCGAGTCCGGTGTCAGCGTTGCGCGGATCTTTTCACGCGCCACGGTCGGCAACAGTTCCCGGCCTTCGCGCACGGCTTCGTCGCGCGTTTTGGCTTCGACTGCGCCGCTATAGGCCTCGTTGACCCAGTTCAGCCGGCCTTCCGTGTTGCGCTGCCAGACGGGCATGTCGATCGTGTCGAGTAGCGCCTGGAAGGAGGCGATCGTGGCCGCCAGCCGGTCGCGCTCGATCTGCAGTTCGGCGAGTTCGGCGCGCAGACTGTTAAGTGCCACAAAGCGCACAAAGGAGCGTCCGCCGGTCACACGGCCCTGCGCCTCGATGGCTTCGCCGCGCTGGCTCTCGACAACAAGGTCAAACGGCGCGCCTAGGCCGCGTAGCTTGTCGATGGCATTTTCAATCTCGGATGCCGAACGGGGGCTCAGCCAGCGGCCAAAGGCGATGAAGTCACGGTCCTGCACCGGCGCGCCGGTTTCGAGCGGCAACTGCCCGATAACTTCGATCTGCCCCGAAAGCCCGTCCCAGATGACGATGCGGCGGTTCTTGTCGGCAATCAGCGCCTGATAGCTGGAAATCTTCTGGCTGGCTTCTGAGAGTGCGCTGCGGATCTCACGGCTTTCAGCCTCGGCCGTATTACGGCGGCGGGCGTTCCAGAAAGAGGAGATGAAGGCTGCGGAGAGAATGCCGGCGAGGATCGCCGCACCGGCAATGCCGCCCGTGGTGTAAAGCGACCCGACCGAGGGCGAAGCGGCAAGAACGTCGCTCGCCGTCAACGCGGTCGTCGCGGTCATCAAGATATGAATTCTTTTCAAGGAGCTGTTCTTCTTGGGCGAACCGGATGTCTGTCCCGAAATCATGTCCGGTTTTTCTCCATGCAGGTCATGTGAGAGGCCGAAGCGGCCATTCCGGGCGCAGCCTGCCACGAAGAACTTGTGCGAAGGCTGCGCGGAACGCCTTGAGAAGCGGCCTCGCAAAGCAGTCAAAACTGTCGAATCAGTGCCGGTGACATTACTTCCTTCGGGAATCGCCATAAAGCGAAATGCCCAAAAAAGAGCCGCCGGCAGGTTATCCTGCCGGCGGCGTCCATATCTTGTGGTGGCGACTGATTATTATCAGTAGCGGTAGTGTTCCGACTTGAACGGGCCTGTCTGGCCGACGCCGATATAGGCGGCCTGTTCTTCCGAAAGCTCCGTCAGCTTCGCATTGAGCTTGGCGAGATGCAGGCGGGCAACCTTTTCGTCCAGGTGCTTGGGCAACACGTAGACGTCGTTCTTGTAGTTCTCACCGCGGGTGAAAAGCTCGATCTGGGCGAGAACCTGATTCGTGAACGAAGCCGACATCACGAAAGACGGATGGCCCGTCGCGTTGCCGAGGTTGAGCAGGCGGCCTTCCGAGAGAAGGATCATGCGGTTGCCCTTCGGGAACTCGACGATATCCACCTGCGGCTTGACGTTGGTCCACTTCAGGTTACGCAGTGCTGCGACCTGAATTTCGTTGTCGAAATGACCGATATTGCCGACGATGGCCATGTCCTTCATCTCGCGCATATGCTCGATGCGGATGACGTCCTTGTTGCCGGTCGTGGTGATGAAGATGTCGGCCGAGGAAACGACGTCTTCGAGCTGAACGACTTCGAAACCGTCCATGGCAGCCTGAAGTGCGCAGATCGGGTCGACTTCCGTGACCTTGACGCGGGCGCCTGCGCCCTGGAGAGAAGCGGCCGAGCCCTTGCCCACGTCGCCGTAACCGCAGACGACGGCGACCTTGCCGGCCATCATCACGTCGGTGCCGCGGCGGATGCCGTCAACCAGCGATTCCTTGCAGCCATACTTGTTGTCGAACTTCGACTTGGTGACGCTATCATTGACGTTGATCGCCGGGAAGGGCAGCAGGCCCTTCTTGGCAAGCTGATAGAGACGGTTGACGCCCGTGGTTGTTTCTTCCGTCACTCCCTTGATGGCGTCGCGCTGCTTCGTGAACCAGCCCGGCGACGCCTGGAGACGCTTCTTGATCTGTGCGAAGAGGATTTCTTCTTCTTCCGAACCGGGGTTCGACAGCACGTTCTCGCCGGCTTCAGCGCGGGCGCCGAGCAGAATATACATGGTGGCGTCGCCGCCGTCGTCGAGGATCATGTTGGACACGCCGCCGTCGGTCCACTGGAAGATCATGTCCGTGTAGGTCCAGTATTCATAGAGCGTTTCGCCCTTCTTGGCGAAGACCGGGATGCCGGCAGCGGCGATGGCTGCTGCAGCATGGTCCTGCGTCGAGAAGATGTTGCACGAGGCCCAACGCACTTCCGCGCCCAGCTTCACCAGCGTTTCGATCAGAACGGCGGTCTGGATCGTCATGTGCAGCGAGCCGGTGATGCGCGCACCCTTCAGCGGCTTCGTCGTGCCGAATTCCTCGCGCGCAGCCATCAGGCCCGGCATTTCGGTTTCGGCAATTTGGATTTCCTTGCGTCCGAAATCGGCAAGGTTGATGTCGGTCACGATATAGTCGTTGGCTTTGCTCATCGAATTCTCCAGATCCGGCGGAAACAGGGCTCAAAACAAAAACGCCCAACGGACGCAATGCCGGTCATTGGCGTCCGAGAAATGGATATGCGCTATCTACCAGCGATGGGTCGTTTTGGCAATCAGGATATAAAGAAGTCTTTATGTCTTTATATCACAGGATGAATCAAGCGTTAGGAATGGCCATCGAAGGCCTTTCATCCTGCCAACTTCAACGAAAGGAATTTCAGGCTTCTTCGCCAAACTTGTCGGCGATCAGGGCTGCGATGGCCTCAAGGGCAGCATCGGCTTCCGCGCCGTCTGCTTCCACCATGATGGTGCAGCCAGGGCTCGCTGCCAGCATCATCAGGCCCATGATGGAGGTGCCCCCGACCGACATACCGTCCTTCGAAACGGTAATCTTTGCGTCGAAACCATCGACGGTCTGAACGAATTTGGCAGATGCGCGGGCATGCAGGCCGCGCTTGTTGATGATCAGAAGCTCGCGAGAAACGGACACCTTGAGGTCTTGCTCCTGATTTCAGAGGTTACTTGCTGGCAAGCACGCTGCTCGCGACGTTGATATATTTGCGTCCGGCTTCGGAGGAATCCGTGAGCGCCTTCTGCATGTTGTTCTCGCCGCGAATTCCGGCAAGTTTGATCAGCATGGGAAGATTGACGCCTGCAATGACTTCGACACGCCCAGCTGACATGACCGAGATGGCGAGATTGGAAGGGGTGCCGCCGAACATGTCAGTCAGGATTATGACGCCGTGGCCTTCATCTGCGCGGGTGACCGAATCAAGGATATCCTGCCGACGCTGATCCATATCGTCTTCGGGCCCGATGCAAACTGTTTCAAGCTGCTTTTGCGGCCCGACCACATGTTCGAGGGCATGACGAAATTCTTCAGCCAGCTTGCCATGGGTGACAAGCACAAGTCCGATCATGTCGCAGTTTGCTCCATTGCACAGTCCAGAGGCACGCGCTTTATCGCATTGCAATAATAACGTCCACCGGCAAGGTGGCCATCATGGCGAGGAAATTTCGAAGTGCAAGCGCAAAATAGGCTCCGCAAAGGGGCTGAAACGGTTGAAATCACGCTCTTGCAGCCGCAATGCGAAGCAATTGGTCCAGAATTTCGGATGAAGGATTGGGCAGACGCAACAAAGGTAAAGCCCCTGCTCCGTCGATGTAAAACTTCTCGCTTTCGGGGGGCAGGCGGTCTGATTTGCTGACATCGATCGGCTGCACGGCGAAATCCATCACGGCTGCCGAAATCGCCGGAACCTCCACGATTTCCGCACCGCGTATTTCCGCGCGCCCTGCAATCGTGTCAATCGCTTCTGCAATCATCTTTCCCGACCTCACGGATATCAACACCTGATCGTCTCCGACGAAGGCCGCGAAGAATCCGCGCGCCTGCGCCTGCGCCAGACAGGCGAGCGCGCATGACGTCTTGCCGCTTCCCGATGGCCCGACGAACAGGAACCCTTGCGTGCCGATCACGATGGCAGTCGCATGGAGGTTCCGGGAGGCTTTGTTCATGCTTCGGTAAAGGCGGGCAGGGTGAGGATGAAACGCGCACCGGCGGGTTTTTCACCATCGCTGGACGGCAGGTTTTCGGCACGAAGAGTACCCTGATGCGCCTCGGCGATCTGCCGGCTGATCGAAAGGCCAAGGCCCGAATTCTGGCCGAAATCCTCGCCGTCTGGCCGGTCAGTATAGAAACGCTCGAAGATGCGTTCGATGTCTTCCGCCTGAATGCCGGGTCCGTTGTCCTCGACAATGACAATGCATTGATGACGGTTGCGCGTCAGCTTGACATGGATGGTGCCTTTTTCCGGCGGAACGAAGGAGCGCGCGTTTTCGATCAGATTGGTAATGATCTGGCCGAGGCGCAGGTCGTGGCCCGGAACGCGGAACCCGGCTTTCGCTCCCTTGGCAGTCCGGTCGATTTGCAGGTCGATCGTTACGGGCTTCTTGGCGCTGCGGATTTCACGTGAAATGGTGACAAGGTCGCCGAGCAGCTTTTCAAGATCGACCTCGCGCTGGTCCACACGCGCCAGTTCAGCGTCCAGACGTGAGGCGTCCGAGATATCGCTGATGAGGCGATCGAGGCGGCGAACGTCATGCTGGATGATATCCATCAAACGCTGCTTCGACGTATCGGTCTTGGCAAGGGGCAGAGTCTCGACGGCGCTTCTGAGCGATGTCAGCGGGTTCTTCAACTCGTGGCTCACGTCTGCGGCGAATTGCTCGATGGCGTCGATGCGGTCATAGAGCGCATTCGTCATGCCGCGCAGCGCAATCGAAAGATTGCCGATCTCGTCCTGCCGGTCCGAAAAATCGGGAATTTCCGCGCGCTCCTTGCCGCGACGCACCCGAATGGCCGCCGCCGAGAGACGTCGAAGCGGCGTGGCTATGGTCGAGGAGAGAAGCAGCGATACGATAACGTTGACCAGAGTTGCCACACCGAAGACGCGCAGGATGGCGAATCGTTCGGCGTGCACAATCTTGTCGATGTCGCCGGCCTGCGTCGAAAGCAGCAGAACGCCGAGCACGGCGCGGAAGCGCTGTACGGGAACGGCGACCGACACGATCAGTTCGCCGTCGTCGGTGATGCGCACCACGGCCCCGCGCACGCCGGTCAGCGCATTCATGACTTCAGGATAGATCGAGCCATCGCCGCCGGGCGATTCCTTGTAGACGGGCAGGTCGCTCTGCTGCAGCAGCCGGTTGAAGAAATTGGCGACCCGATCCGTCCAGGTCACCGGCTCACCCTGCAGCGGCGGCAGATCGAAGCGCAACACCTGCGCCCCGGTATAGAGATGCTTCGAATCGAGGATCAGGTTGGCATCGGCATCATAGATGCGCGCGCGCGTTCGCGTCGGCGAGATGAGGCGGCGCAGCACGGGCGCGACGCGCTGCGGCACAATCGGAAATTCCAGATCCTCGTCGTTCGGAACCGGCGTGATGCTCTGGCCGGCCTGCAGTTCCAGAAGCTTCTGCGGATCGATGGTGATCGAGTTGGTGTCGACGGAGGCGGAGGCGGCGATGGCGCCCGAAATGATTTCGCCCTGCGTCAACAGGCTTTCGACGCGTGCGTCGATCAGGCCTTCGCGAAACTGGTTGAGATAGAGAATACCACCCACGAGCACGATGAGAGCGGTGAAATTGAAGAAGAGAATGCGCCGCGTCAGGCTCGAAAACACCGCATGGCGCAGAATGCGGCGGATGCGCGGGAACGGCCAGAAGCGTACGCGGCCGCCGCGACGCCTGTCTGCGGCATCCACCGTATCTTCCAAGCCGTTATCGAGAGTGTTATCCGCCAATTCTGCTGTCCGCGTCGCCCTGGTGCGACACGCGGAGCGCGCGCTTTCTGCTGGCCCCGCGTTTCATATCCTGTTTGTCTCAGATCGGTGGTTCAGGCGGCTTCGCGGAACCTGTATCCGACGCCATAGAGCGTCTCGATCATGTCGAATTCCGTGTCGACCATCTTGAACTTCTTGCGCAGCCGCTTGATGTGGCTGTCGATCGTCCGGTCATCGACATATACCTGTTCGTCATAGGCCGCGTCCATAAGCGAATCGCGGCTTTTCACCACGCCCGGACGCTGCGCCAGCGAATGAAGGATGAGGAATTCGGTGACCGTCAGCGTCACCGGCTCGCCCTTCCAGGTGCAGGTGTGGCGCTCCTGGTCCATGATGAGCTGCCCGCGTTCCAGCGAGCGCGACGGCGCAGTTGCAGCTGCGCCCGGCTTTGGGTTGGCGCCAGCGATCGCAGCGGCCTCACGGCTGGCGGCGCGGCGAAGCACGGCCTTGACGCGTTCGACGAGAAGGCGCTGCGAGAAGGGCTTGGTGATAAAATCGTCGGCGCCCATCTTGAGGCCGAAAAGTTCGTCGATCTCTTCATCCTTCGAGGTGAGGAAGATGACGGGCAGGTCCGATTTCTGGCGCAGGCGGCGCAGCAGCTCCATGCCGTCCATGCGCGGCATCTTGATGTCGAAGATCGCAAGCTGCGGCGGTCGGGCGAGAAGTCCCTCCAGCGCGGATGCGCCGTCGGTATAGGTCTCGACCTTGTAACCTTCGGCTTCGAGGGCGATCGAAACAGACGTCAGGATGTTCCGGTCATCGTCCACGAGTGCAATCGTCAGCATAAGCATTCATCTCCTTCGGAATCGCGCGGCGCGAGAGGCTTAACATTGAGCTACAGCCTTTGAGTCGGCTCGCTTCATGAGGATAAAGGTGGAACAAATTGTGGCAAGCGCAAATAGCGGGTCGCTGCCGGCAAATTTTACCGGCCAGTCAAAATACGGTTCGGCGCTGGATATTCAAACGATTTAAAAAATCGGAATAAAAATTAAATCGATTAATATATTGATATCATTGTAAAATTGCACTTTTTGCTGATTGTCTTTTTAAAAAACTCTGCCTATGTTCCCGCTCATCGACGGTGCAATGAGTTAGAAAAGGATTTTGCACGATGGAGGAGCTCGGCATTCGCAACCAGGCCAACAGCCTGGCAAAGATCGGCTTCAGGAATCTGGCGACGGTTCGCTATAACTTTCTGGAAGCCTCCCTTTACGAAGAAGCCATCCGCAATGGCGAAGCCACCCTGACGGCCGATGGTGCACTGCGCGCCATGACCGGCCAGCACACGGGCCGCTCCGCCAAGGACAAGTTTGTCGTCCGCGATGCCAAGACCGACGGCCAGATCTGGTGGGACAACAACAAGCCCCTGTCGCCGGTGCATTTTGAAGTCCTTTACAACGACATGCTGCAGTTCGCTGAGGGCAAGTCGCTCTACGTTCAGGATCTCATTGGTGGCGCCGATGCCGCCAATGCGCTGCCGACCCGCGTCGTCACGGAATATGCCTGGCACTCGCTCTTCATTCGCAACCTTCTGATCCGTCCGGACCAGTCGACGCTCGAAGGTTTCCTGCCGAAGCTGACGATCATCAACCTGCCGTCCTTCCGCGCCAATCCGGAGCGTCACGGCTGCCGCACCGAGACCGTCATTGCCTGCGATCTCGAAAACGGCGTGGTTCTCATTGGCGGGACGTCCTATGCTGGCGAAATCAAGAAGTCGGTCTTCACGGCGCTGAACTACCTGCTGCCGGCAAAGAGCGTCATGCCGATGCACTGCTCGGCAAACGTTGGTCCCGCTGGCGACACGGCCGTGTTCTTCGGCCTCTCCGGCACCGGCAAGACCACGCTCTCGGCCGATCCGAGCCGCACGCTCATCGGCGACGACGAGCATGGCTGGGGCGAAGACGGCGTCTTCAACTTCGAAGGTGGCTGCTACGCCAAGACCATTCGCCTGTCGGCGGAAGCCGAGCCGGAAATCTATGCCGCCTCGCGCCGCTTCGGCACGGTTCTGGAAAACGTCGCTCTCGATGACGCGCGCGTTCCGAACTTCGACGATGCATCGGCTACGGAAAACACCCGCAGCGCCTATCCGCTGCACTTCATCCCGAACGCTTCCGATACGGGTCGTGCGGGTCAGCCGAAGAACATTATCATGCTGACGGCGGATGCGTTCGGCGTGCTGCCGCCGATTGCCAAGCTGACGCCCGAACAGGCCATGTACCACTTCCTCTCCGGCTATACCGCCAAGGTTGCCGGCACGGAAAAGGGCGTGACCGAGCCGGAAGCCACCTTCTCGACCTGCTTCGGCGCACCGTTCATGCCGCGTCATCCTTCTGCATACGGCAATCTGCTGAAGGACCTGATCGCCAAGCATGGCGTCAATTGCTGGCTTGTCTCCACCGGTTGGACCGGCGGCGCATACGGCACCGGCAAGCGCATGCCGATCAAGGCGACCCGCGCGCTCCTGACGGCGGCTCTCGATGGCTCGCTGAACAATGTCGAGTTCCGCGTCGATCCGAATTTCGGTTTCCGCGTTCCGGTAGCCGTTGAAGGCGTCGACACGAATATCCTCGACCCGCGTTCAACCTGGGCCGATGGCGCTGCCTATGACGCCCAGGCTCGCAAGCTGGTCGACATGTTCGTCGCCAACTTCGCCAAGTTCGAAAATCATGTCGATGGCAGCGTTCGTGACGCCGCTCCCGGCACCCGTCTGGCGGCTGAATAAGCCAGAGGACCACAGACGGATTTAACGGAAACCCGGTATGCGGAACCGCATGCCGGGTTCTCCGTTTTTCGGATTGTTTGACGGCAGCCCGCCATGTGAAATAGAGGTCGTCGCCCGCAACACCCGCAGGAACAACAAGGCATGGCCAGCGAAGACCTCATTATTTCAAGCCGCGTGACCATCAATGGCTGGGAATTGACCGAGCAGTTCATCCTGGCCGGCGGACCCGGCGGGCAGAATGTCAACAAGGTCGCGAGCGCCGTGCAGCTTTTCTTTCCGCTGATGGCGTCGCCCTCGTTGTCGGAGGCCGTCAAGGAACGCGCTGCCAAGATCGCCGGACGCCGCCTGTCGAAAGAGGGCGTGCTGCTGATCGAGGCGAGCCGCTTCCGCAGCCAGGACCGCAATCGTGAGGATGCCCGCGAACGCCTCAAAGAGCTGATCGTCGAGGCCATGCAACCGCCGCCGCCGCCGCGTCGGAAGACAAAGCCGACGAAGGGCTCCATCGAACGCCGCCTGAAGGCCAAGTCCGGCCGCTCAGAAATCAAGAAGATGCGCGGCAAACCGGGCGGCGATTGACGACGTAAACGGCTTCAAGGAGTTGGCGTGATGAAAGAACTTCCGGAAGACTTCGTCTACCTGCCCGGCTATCTTGATCGCGAGGCGCAAGTCTCCCTGCTGGAGACCGTTCGGGCCGGTGTTGCCGAAGCCCCGCTTTTCACGCCCATCATGCCGAAGACTGGCAAGCCCATGTCGGTACGGATGACCAATTTCGGCACGCTCGGTTGGGTGACGGACAAGGAGCGGGGCTATCGCTATCAGCCGATGCATCCGGTCACGGCCAAGCCCTGGCCCGCCATCCCGCCGGTGCTTCTAGACATGTGGCACAGGCTTGCGAACTATCCAAAAGATCCGGAAGCCTGTCTCGTTAACTTCTATGGCGCAGACGCCAGGATGGGCCTGCATCAGGACAGAGACGAAAAGGAGTTTGCTGCTCCTGTTCTGTCGATCTCGCTTGGTGACACCTGCCTCTTTCGAATAGGCGGTGAGGAGAGAACGGGTCCTGCGGCCTCGCTCAAGCTTTCAAGTGGCGATGTCGTCTTGTTGGCCGGGAAAAGCCGGCTCGCGTTTCACGGCGTCACGCGGATCTATCCGGGAACATCCACTTTGCTCAAAGGTGAGGGGCGCGTGAACCTGACGCTCCGCCGGGTCAATCCGTGAGAGCTGTGCTCAAAGCTTGCGCAGCGCCACTTCCTCGATGAGGTGGTTCTTGCCCTTGCGCAGGATCAGATCGGCGCGCGGTCGGGTCGGCAGGATGTTTTCGCGCAGGTTTTTCAGGTTCGTGTTCGACCAGAGACCTTCCGCAATCTTCAGCGCATCCGCTTCGCTGATTTCCGAGTAGCGATGGAAATAGGACTCCGGCTTCTTGAACGCCGTTTCCCGGAGCCGCATGAAGCGGTCGATATACCAGGTGTGGATCTGGCTCTCTTCAGCGTCGATATAGATCGAGAAGTCGAAGAAATCCGATACCATCGGCACGATCTTGCCGTCGGCGGGCAAGTTGCGCGCCTGCAGAACATTGATGCCCTCGAAGATCAGGATGTCCGGCCGGTCGACGATATCAAATTCGTTGTCGAGCACGTCATAGGTCAGGTGTGAATATTTCGGGGCCTTCACATTCGGCTGTCCCGCCTTGATGGCGGAGAGAAAGCGTAGCAGCGCGCCGATATCGTAGCTTTCGGGGAAACCCTTGCGATCCATGATCTTCTGCGCGTTGAGAACCGCGTTGGGATAGAGAAAGCCGTCCGTTGTCACGAGGTCGACCTTCGGGCTCGACGGCCACCGGGCGAGCAGCTGCTTCAGGATACGCGCCGTCGTCGATTTGCCCACGGCGACCGAACCGGCAATGCCGATAACGAACGGGGTCTTGATGTCATTGTCCATGGACAGGAATTGCTGGCGCTGCCGGAAAAGCAATTGCGAGGATTCCACGTGTGTGGACAGAAGTCGCGAGAGCGACAGATAGATGCGCCGGACTTCGGAAATATCGATCGGGTCGTTGAGCGATCGAAGCTGGCGAACTTCTTCCGCAGTCAGGGTCAGCGGCGTATCGGCCCGGAACTGCGACCACTCTTCGGCGGTGAAGAAACGGTAGGGGGAATAGTCGTTGGGCTGGAAATGATCCAAGGCTGCTACCGCTTCGATGTCACCGACAACACTGTTCATGAGGACTTCCGGCTCGCCTTTTCCTCGAGACCAGACTGGGCCGTGCGGCGCTCAAGCTCGGCAATCACGTCGCTGATTGGGATGCCGGCTATGCCGAGAACCACAAGCAGATGATAGATCAGGTCCGCCGCCTCATAGGTGAGGTTTTCGCGGTCGTTGGTCACGGCGGCCATCACGGCTTCGATGGCTTCTTCGCCGAGTTTCTTGGCTGCCTTCGGCTGGCCCCCGGCATAGAGCTTGGCGGTCCAGGATTCCTCCGGCGACGCCTTGGCGCGCGTGGCGACAATCGCTTCGAGATCGGAAAGGGAAAAGCCGCTCATGCCGCCTCTCCTGCCGGATCGAGCCGCATGGGGATGCCGTGGTCTGCCATGTAACGCTTGGCCTCGCCGACCGAATAGGTGCCGAAATGGAAGATAGAGGCGGCAAGAACCGCCGTCGCATGGCCGTCGCGGATGCCCTCGACCATGTGGTCGAGATTGCCGACACCACCCGAAGCAATCACCGGCACATGCACGGCATCCGCAATGGTGCGCGTCAGGCCGATATCATAGCCCGACTTCTGTCCGTCGCGGTCCATCGAGGTCAGCAGCAGCTCGCCGGCTCCGCGTTCGACCATCTTGATTGCAAACTCCACCGCGTCGATGCCGGTGGCATTGCGGCCGCCATGGGTGAAGATTTCCCAGCGGTCGGTTTCGCCGGGCTTCGATACCTTCTTCGAATCGATGGAAACGACAATGCACTGATCGCCGAACTTGTCGGCAGCTTCCGAGACGAAATCCGGGTTCTGCACGGCGGCCGAATTGATCGACACCTTGTCAGCTCCCGCAAGCAAAAGCTTACGAATGTCGCCGACGCTCCGTACGCCACCGCCGACCGTCACCGGCATGAAGCAATGATCGGCCGTGCGGGCCACCACGTCGAAGATGGTGTCGCGATTGTCGGAAGAGGCGGTGATGTCGAGGAAGCAAAGCTCGTCGGCGCCGGCCGCATCATAGGCCTTGGCGGCATCGACCGGGTCGCCGGCATCGATCAGGTTCACAAAGCTTACGCCCTTGACGACGCGTCCGTCCTTGACGTCGAGGCAGGGAATTACGCGTGCTTTCAAGGTCATGAATACCGCTCCCGCGATAGTAGATGTCTGGTTTCAGGTAGAAAGGGCGATAGCCGCGTCTTGTCAAGGCGTTGCGCCGCCGCAAATCGTTTGAAGGTCACGAATTCTTCCTTCTGTATTTCACGACGAGGACGATGACCAGAACGAGGCACCAAACGAGCGCGGCCAAGGCGCCGAGCGGCAAAGTAACGAGCCCTAACCATCCAAGCACGAACATGACCGACAGGGTTTCACCATAATCCGTCCCGCCGATCACACAGGGATGGACCCCGCCTTCATCCAGTGCGCAGCCGTTTGCATCGGCGATCGCACTGGCCACGAAGGCTGAAATCAGCGGCGCGAGGGAGAGAAGGACAATCACCGCGGCAGACAGGGCGAAAGCCAGGACAAGGCCTCTTCCGCTCTTCTGTCCGGTCGGCAGCCCCACAGTCATCATCCGGCGGATGCCTCGCGCAGGATCGCCAGCGCCTCGGCCGGATCGACGCGGCCGTCATACAGCGCGCGTCCCGAAATTGCGCCTTCCAGCTTCTTCGCATCCGGCATGGTCATCCGCACGATATCGGCAATGGAGGCGAGACCTCCCGAGGCGATCACCGGAATGCTCACCGCATCGGCAAGTTCGATCGTCGAATCCCAGTTGATGCCGGTCAGAATGCCGTCGCGGTCGATGTCGGTGTAGACGATGGCCGAAACGCCGGCCCCTTCGAACTTCTTCGCCAGCTCGATGACGCCGAGTTCCGACGCCTCCGCCCAGCCTTCGACGGCGACCCGGCCGCCCTTGGCGTCGATGCCGACCGCGATATGGCCGGGGAAATTGCGGCAGGCTTCCTTGACCAGCTCAGGATTACGCACCGCAACGGTCCCGAGGATGACGCGCGTCAGCCCCTTGGAAAGCCAGGCCTCGATATGCTCCAGCGTGCGGATGCCGCCGCCGAGCTGGACCGGGTTCTTCGTTGCCTTCAGGATCGCTTCAACCGCAGCGCCATTGACCGACTCACCGGCGAATGCCCCATTCAGGTCCACCACATGCAACCATTCAAATCCCTGATTCTCGAAGGCGAGTGCCTGTGCCGCCGGGTCGGGATTGTAAATCGTCGCCTGGTCCATGTCGCCGAGTTTGAGGCGAACGCATTGGCCGTCCTTGAGGTCGATTGCCGGAAAAAGGATCATGGTCGTCTCTCGAAGGAATGTTTCAGGGCTTCCATTTCAGGAAGTTGGAAATGAGGGCGAGGCCGAGCTTCTGGCTCTTCTCCGGATGGAATTGCGCGCCGGCCTTGTTGTCATGGGCGACGAAGGCCGTGACCGGCGCGCCATAATCCGTCACCGCCACGACATCCTCGGGTCGCTCGGCCTTCAGGTGATAGGAGTGGACGAAATAGGCGTGCAGGCCATCCGGTCCGGTCGGGATGCCGTCGAATAGCGGGTGAGGACGGTTGAGTGTCAGCGTGTTCCAACCGATCTGCGGCACTTTAAGTGTCTTGTCTTCCGGCTCGATCAGCACGACATCGCCCTTGATCCAGTCGAGACCTTCCGTGACAGTCTTTTCAAGACCGCGCGAGGACATGAGCTGCATGCCGACGCAGATGCCGAGGAAGGGATTGCCCTTCACCTCGACCGCCTCCCGCAGCGCCTCCACCATGCCGTCGACGGCATTCAGCCCGGCGCGACAATCGGCATAGGCTCCGACACCCGGCAAAACGATATGACTGGCGGAAGCAACCACATGCGGATCGGCCGTCAGCACGATCCGATGATCATGGCCGGCCTCGCGCGCCGCCCGCTCGAACGCCTTGGTGGCAGAGCGCAGGTTTCCCGAACCGTAATCGACAATGGCGGTCAGCATCAGCGTCCCTTCTGAAAATCAATCATACCGAACTGGAGTTTCGGCCCGCGAGGAGGCGTTCCGATTGCGTCAGGTCCGAACTTGAACATTGGATCTTCGGCGTCGTCCGTATCGTCTTCGCCGTAGTGGATTGTCTCGGCATCCGCAAGGCTTCCAGCGGTAATCACGCGCTCGGTTTTCCAGCCGCGCCGTGCAAGATGGTCTGCCAGCCGTCCCTTGGCTTCGAAGCCATAGATCAGGCTGGAGGCGACCAGCAGGATGAAGCCGACCCCGAAGGTTTCGTTCGCCACCAGAAACGCAAAGCCGAAGGCACGCACGACCAGGAGAACGAGCGCATCCACGATCAGCCCATGGAAGAACGCATGGATCACCGGAAAGAGTGCGGCAAGCCACGAAAACCCGTCGTGCACGAAGCGGCAATCCGGATCGTGGCGCCGGCCATTGGGCGAAAGAACGATATAGGCTGCCATCTCCGTCAATCCCGATGGAGCGGGCTGCTGAGGTCCTGTCAGACCAGCATGCCCTTGGTGGAAGGAACCCGGCTTTGCTGGCGCGGATCGATCTCGCAGGCGGTGCGCAAAACCCTGGCAACCGCCTTGAAGCAGGTTTCGGCGATGTGATGGTTGTTGGCGCCGTAGTGGTTCATCACATGTAGCGTGATGCCGCCATGCTGCGACAGCGCCTGGAAAAACTCGCGCACCAGTTCGGTGTCGAACGTGCCGATTTTCGGCGACGAGAAATTGACGTTCCAGACAAGGAACGGCCGGCCGGAGATATCGACCGCTGCCTTGGTCATCGTCTCGTCCATCGCAAGGTCGAGCGACGCGTAGCGCGTGATCCCGCGACGGTCGCCCAGCGCCTTGGAAAGGGCCTGACCGATGGCAATACCCGTATCCTCGACCGTATGATGATCGTCGATATGCAGATCGCCCTTCGCCTCGATGTCCATGTCGATCAGCGAATGACGCGAAAGCTGTTCCAGCATATGGTCGAAGAAGCCGACACCCGTCGAAATGCGCGATGCACCCGTGCCGTCGATTTTGACGGAAACGGAAATCGACGTCTCGTTCGTCTTGCGGGAAATGCTCGCGCTGCGGCTCTCGGTGCTATCGGCCATCGCATACTCCAGTCGTATAGGCTTGGCCCGCTGAATATCAGGTGGGGCCTCAAGAATCCAGCACGAACGGCCCATGTCCCGCGCGCGCAAGAGATAGGCGCGCATGCGCGGCGTTTCAACGGATTGCAATCGTCGTCCCACCGCTTACATAGGTCTCGAAACGTGCCTTAAGGGGCGTCTTAAAGGGCCGGGGTATCCGGTGCAACGGGTGTTTTATGACAACGATTATTACAGTCCGCAAAGGCGGCAGGGTCGTCATGGCTGGCGACGGGCAGGTAAGCCTCGGCCAGACGGTGATGAAGGGCAATGCCCGCAAGGTGCGCCGCATCGGCAAGGGCGGCGACGTGATCGCCGGTTTCGCCGGTGCGACGGCGGATGCCTTCACGCTGCTCGACCGGCTTGAAAAGAAGCTCGAGCAATATCCCGGCCAGCTGATGCGCGCGGCTGTCGAACTCGCCAAGGACTGGCGGACCGACAAGTATCTGCGCAATCTCGAAGCGATGATGCTGGTCGCCGACAAGGACATTACGCTGGCCGTTACCGGCAATGGCGACGTGCTGGAGCCCGAACATGGCGCGATAGCGATCGGCTCCGGTGGCAATTACGCCTTCGCGGCTGCCCGCGCGCTGATGGATACGGACCTGTCGGCCGAAGACGTCGCCCGACGCGCGATGACGATCGCCGCCGACATATGCGTCTATACCAATGGCAATGTCATCGTCGAAACGCTCGACGCGGCCAACTAAGCCTCAGTTCGAATTGGACCTGTCCCAATGACCAATTTTTCTCCCCGCGAGATCGTCTCCGAGCTCGATCGCTATATCATCGGCCAGCATGAGGCCAAGCGCGCGGTGGCGATCGCGCTGCGCAACCGCTGGCGCCGGCAGCAATTGCCCGACGACCTGCGCGATGAAGTCATGCCCAAGAACATCCTGATGATCGGCCCGACCGGCGTCGGCAAGACGGAAATCTCCCGCCGTCTCGCCCGCCTTGCCGGTGCGCCCTTCATCAAGGTCGAAGCCACCAAATTCACCGAAGTTGGCTATGTCGGCCGCGACGTCGAGCAGATCGTGCGCGATCTGGTCGAGGCCGGCATTGTTCTGGTGAAGGAAAAGAAGCGCGCCGAAGTGAAGGCCAAGGCACATCTGAACGCTGAGGAACGGGTTCTCGATGCGCTGGTCGGTTCCACTTCGTCGCCCGCCACGCGTGACAGCTTCCGTAAGAAACTGCGAGACGGTCAGCTGGACGACAAGGAAATCGAGGTCGAAGTTGCCGACACTGGCAATCAGGGCGGCGGGTTCGAAATCCCCGGCATGCCGGGCGCCAATATCGGCGTGCTGAACATTTCCGATCTGCTCGGCAAGGCCATGGGCGGCCGCACGAAGAAGATCCGCACGACGGTAAAGAACTCCTATGCCGATCTCATCAACGATGAGTCCGACAAGCTGATCGACAACGAGCAGATCACCCGTGAGGCGATCCGCTCGGCTGAAAACGACGGCATCGTCTTCCTCGACGAAATCGACAAGATTGCTGCCGGTGAAGGTCGCTTCGGCGCAGGGGTTTCGCGCGAAGGTGTGCAGCGCGACCTGCTGCCGCTGGTCGAAGGCACGACGGTTGCGACGAAGTACGGGCCGGTGAAGACGGATCATATCCTGTTCATCGCCTCGGGTGCGTTCCACGTCTCCAAGCCCTCGGATCTGTTGCCGGAGCTTCAGGGCCGTTTGCCGATCCGCGTCGAACTGAAGGCGCTGACGAAGGAGGATTTCCGCCGCATCCTGACGGAAACCGAGGCCAGCCTCATCCGCCAGTACAAGGCGCTGATGGCGACGGAGGAGATCGATCTCGATTTCACCGAGGATGCCATCGACGCGCTGGCCGATGTCGCCGTGCATCTGAATGCGACGGTCGAAAACATCGGCGCACGCCGTCTGCAGACGGTCATGGAACGCGTTCTGGACGAGATTTCCTATGTCGCGCCCGACAAGTCCGGCGAAAAGCTACTGATCGATTCCGACTATGTGGCCAAGCATGTCGGCGATCTGGCGGCGAACACGGATTTGTCGCGCTACATTCTTTGATCGCGTAGTCGAAAAACGGGCCCGGTGGAAAATTTTCGCCGGGTTCGATTGTTTTAAAAGAGCTTTTTCGCACCGCCCGAAATACTTCGTCCAGCTGCCCGAAGCGCTGTTGCTCTTGCGGCAGTTTAAGGGCATTTTTCCGCCAAATTTTGCAGGCACTTGCCCCCTTCGGGCGAAGATGAAATCGTGAACGGGTATTGGGATCGTGAAAATCGGCATACGGATCGGGGCGTTTCTTCTGGCAGCGGCGTTTGTTTTGTCGTCAGCTGCCGCATGGTCGGCTGATTTCAAGGTGCCGCCGGGCAATCGCAATGCCGAGCAGCCGCCGATCCCCGGTGCCTCCTACAAGCGCACCAAGGAAGGCCGCACGACCTTTGACGACAAGTATGACAAGGTTCGCGATCTCCTGAAGACCGATCGCGCGCTGATCTCCAAGATTCAAGCCACTGCCTCCCGCTATGGCATCGATCCGATCCACATCGTCGGCGCCATCGTCGGCGAACACACCTATAATGTGGACGCCTACGACCGGCTCCAGAACTATTACATCAAGGCCGCTTCCTATGCCGGCAACAGCTTCCGCTTTGCCTATGACGGTCAGTCGGTCGATGAGTTCGTCTCAAAGCCCGAGTTTTCCGAATGCACGAGCAAGACGGAAAGCTATGCGCTCTGGACCTGCCGCGAACGCGTCTGGGACAGCGAGTTCCGGGGAAAGACCGTGGGCGGCAAGACCTATCCGAACAACCGCTTCAGCGCCGTCTTCTTCCAGCCCTTCTATGCCGGCCAGACCTTCGGCCTGGGCCAGATCAACCCGCTGACGGCGCTCAAGCTGACGGACCTCGTACATCAGAAGTCCGGCTACGAGCGTCTGGACGAAAACAGGGCCTCCGACGTCTACAAGGCGATCATGGACCCCGATCAGTCGCTGGCCTACATCGCCGCCGCCGTCCGCAAGTCGATCGACGATTACCGCTCGATCGCTGACATGGACATTTCCGGCAATCCGGGCATTACCGCGACGCTCTACAATCTGGGCAATTCGGCCTCCCGCGCGGCAGCGCTCGCAGCCAAGAACCGCGGCCGTTCGTCTCCCGAATGGCCCGAGGAAAACTATTACGGCTGGTTGATCAATGAAAAGCTGGCCGACCTGAAGTCGCTGCTCTGATCAGCTTTTCGCTCGCCGCAAATACGATGCGGTGATCCGATCGGCAGGACGGGCGCATAATGGAGACAGGAGCCCGCCATTCGGGTTCCATGGAGCCGACCGATGACTGTTGCCGCGACCGCTGACACCCTTGCGTTTGAGCCACCCGCACCGATTCCGCGAAACACGCCGCCCTCACGGCTGGAGGTCATTCGGACGCTGTTCCGCAATCCGCTCGAACTTTGGGGCGAGCCTAGCTATTCCGAGCCGGTGATCCAGGCGAAATTCTTCGGCCAGCTCACCACCATCGTCAATCATCCCGGTCTGATCCGCCATGTCCTGGTCGACAATGCCGCCAATTACGGCATGCAGCCGGTGCGCCAGCTGGTGCTTCGGCCTATCCTGCGTGACGGGTTGCTGACGGCGGAAGGCGATACCTGGAAGCGGTCGCGCAAGGCGATGGCCCCCGTCTTCACGCCGCGCCATGCGCGCGGCTTTGCCAACCAGATGCTCGAACAGTCGATGAAGTTTGCGGACGGCATGCAGGGCTCGGCGAAAGCGGGTGCGGAAGTGAATGTCTCGCAGGAGATGACCGAACTCACCTTCGCCATTCTTGCCGAGACTCTGTTTTCCGGCGAAATTGTCCGCACCGCCGGCAATTTCGCCGAACATGTCGACAAGCTCCTGCACACGATGGGTCGCATCGACCCGATGGATCTCCTGCAGGCGCCGTCCTTTGTTCCGCGTGTCACGCGGTGGGCCGGTCAAAGGCCGCTCAATCATTTCCGTCGTATCGTCGCTGAAACGATGGAACAGCGCCGCCCGCGCATCGCTGACTGCACCGCGCCGCGTGATTTTCTGACGCTTCTGCTGGAACTGGAGGGCCCGGACGGGCTGACCCGCGAGGAGATCGAGGACAATATCCTGACCTTCATCGGCGCGGGTCACGAGACAACGGCCCGGTCGCTGGCCTGGACACTTTATCTTCTGGCCGAGGCGCCGCATTTCCGTGCGCAGGTCGAGGCGGAGGTGGACCGCGTGGTAACGAGCGGTGCCGATCCGGTCGAATGGCTGGAGCTACTGCCCCACACACGCGCCGCTTTCGAGGAGGCGATGCGTCTTTATCCGCCCGCTCCCAATCTTGGCCGCGCGCCGCTGAAGGATGACGTCTGGACGGATGAAAACGGCCGGCGTTACGAGATGCCGGAGGGAGAGGCGGTGCTGGTCATGCCCTGGGTTCTGCATCGGCATAAGCTTTATTGGGACAAGCCCCGGCAGTTCGTGCCGGAACGCTTCCTGCCCGGAAACCGCGAGAAGATCGGCCGTTTCCAGTATCTCCCTTTCGGCGCCGGCCCCCGCATCTGCATCGGCGCGACCTTCGCGCTTCAGGAAGCCGTCATTGCACTCGCCGTTCTTCTCAATCGTTTCCGTTTCGAAACGACGATCAATACGAAGCCCTGGCCGGTCCAGCGGCTGACGGTGCAGCCGCTGGCAGGCCTGCCGCTGCGCGTCAGCGAGCGGCAGGATCGACGGAGCTGATCAGCGCCGGGCCGGAGATTCGACGACCAGGCCGACCAGCCATCGAACCACAGGCAGAACGAGCAGCAGGGTCGGGAAGGCGACGAGCCAGGAAAGACCCCAGGCGGTCGGCCAGGTCGCGAGGAACGCGGCATTGAGCCCGAGGCTTTTCAGCGTCGAAATTGCCGAGACCACAAAGGTCATGACGATCGAGAGAAAAAGCGGCATGACGAACGCGGCATACCGCGCCGGAAGCTTGGCGCCGCGAGAGTTGGTTTCATATTTCATGAGATAGTCTTTCGATTTGCGGGTCCGTCCTGGCGCGTCGCTTGTTCAACGGCTTTGCATTCGCGGGGACGAACCCGGTTGAATGCGTTGCCTGACGTCGGACGCTTACGGTGCTCTCGCAAATCTGGAAGCACAGTCCCAGTTGAAACACAGGACTTGAGAATGGTCAAGTGGAACGCCCGACGTCGCGGGCGAGCTTGCAGGCCGCCACTATTAATGCCATCGCTCGCTTGAGGTCATTCATTCGCATGGGCTGACAGTGGCAGACATCATCTCTCTCGGCATCGACACCGGCGGCACCTATACAGATGCCGTCATTTTCTCCGACGCGCGGGGCGTGATCGCAAAAGCGAAATCGCTGACGACTCGCCACGATCTTTCGGAGGGTATAGCCGGAGCGGCCGATGCCGCGCTTGCCGCAGCCCAAATTGATTCACGTGAAATACGTCTGGTTTCGCTTTCGACCACACTTGCCACCAATGCGCTGGTCGAAGGGCAGGGCCAGCGGGTCGCCCTCGTGATGATCGGCTTTGGTGAGGACGATCTTGCCCGCGACGGTCTCGGCGAGGCAGCCAGGGCAGGACCGGTGATTTTCCTGCCCGGCGGCCACGATGTGCATGGCCGCGAAACGCCGCTCGAGATGGAAAGGCTGCAGGTGGCGCTGCCGCAGCTTGCTCAGGAGGTCTCCGCCTTCGCTGTTGCCGGCTACTTTGCTGTTCGCAATCCGGCACATGAGCAGCGTGTTCGCGATCTCATCCTGCGAGACGCCGGCCTGCCGGTCACTTGCAGCCATGAACTCTCCTCCAGGCTCGGTGGTCCGCGCCGTGCGCTCACGACGCTTTTGAACGCGCGCCTCGTCGGCATGATCGGCCGACTTGTGGGGGCCTGCGAGGCCTATCTTTCCAGCCGCAACATCGCAGCACCCCTCATGGTCGTCCGCGGCGACGGTGCCCTGATCTCGGCCTCCGAGGCTCGCCTTCGCCCCATCGAAACAATTCTTTCCGGCCCGGCGGCCAGCCTTGCCGGCGCGCAGTTCCTGACCGGACTCGACAACGCCGTCGTCAGCGATATCGGCGGCACGACGACCGATGTGGCGATCCTCGAAAACGGCCGGCCGAAGCTCGATCCGGACGGCGCCATGGTCGGCGGCCATCGCACAATGGTCGAGGCAGTCGCCATGCGGACCTTTGGGCTGGGTGGTGATTCGGAAGTGCGGGTCGACCTCGCCGGCCTCATCGCCCGCATCGAGCTTGGCCCGCGCCGCGTCCTGCCGCTGAGCCTCATCGGTCATCGCTTCTCCGATATTGTCATTCCGGCGCTCGAAAAGCAGGTCGGTTCCGTCCATGCGCAGCGCAACGAAGGTCTCTTTGCGATTCGCACCGGCCTGCCCGATTCGATGGCCGCCGGCCTCTCCGCGCAAGAAGCCTCGCTTTATGCCCGGATCACCGATCAGCCACAGCCGCTGACCCAGCTCCTGACCACCGCGCCGCAGAAATCCGCGCTTGACCGGCTGGCAGCGCGAGGCCTCGCCCATATCAGCGGGATCACGCCCTCCGATGCGCTCCATGTCCTTGGCCGGCAAGGCCAGTGGAATGCCGCCGCCGCCCGCCTCGGTCTCGACCTCGCCGCCCGCCAGAAGGGCGGAAACGGCAAGCCGATTGCGGCGGATGCCGAGGACTTGGCAAATCGCATAGTCCAGCGTCTGACGCGCCAATCTTCGCACGCCATACTCGAAGCCTGTCTTACTGACGACGGCGAAACAGGCATCGACCCGGCAAAATCCCGCGCCATTGCCCGCGCGCTGGATCGCCAGCCCGGCGTCGTGCGCTTCTCGCTGGCGCTGGATAGGCCCCTGATTGGCCTCGGCGCCTCCGCGCCGGTCTACTATCCCGCCATTGCCGAGGAACTTGCCGCCCCCGCGGTGATTCCGGACCACGCAGACGTTGCGAATGCCATTGGCGCGGTCGCCGGACAGATAAGGGAAACGGTGACGGTTTTCGTGACGAGCCCGGAGGAGGGCATCTTCCTTCTCAATGGTTCGGGCGAAACCCTGCGATTCGTCTCCGAGACCGAAGCGCTGGAGGCGGCCCGCGCCCGTGCCATCGAGCATGCCCGCGCGCTTGCGGCCCGCAACGGACTTGCCGAGCCGCATATCGAGCTCATGGAAGACGCCGATGCCGCCGAAATCGAGGGCAAGCGCAAGCTGGTCGAGGCTCGGGTGAGAGCCGTTGCGTCGGGGCGCCCGCGCGTTGCCAATTGATTTTCGCAAAAATGGCGAAAATCTTTGGCATTCTTGCCCCATTGACCGGGAATGGCGCTTGGCGGAAAGTGCGCTACAAATGCTGCAATTGTATCTGACGGGAGCGTTATCATGGGCATGATCGACAAGAACGGGCTGAAGATCGACAGCGAGCTTCACGACTTCATCGTGAACGAGGCGATCCCCGGAACCAGCATCGATCCGGACGCCTTCTTCAAGTCCTTCGCCGCCATCGTTACTGATCTGGCTCCGAAGAACCGCGCGCTGCTTGAGAAGCGCGATGCGTTCCAGGCGAAGCTCGATGACTGGTATCGCAAGAACGGCGCGCCTTCGGACATGGCGGCTTACGAGACCTATCTCCGCGAGATCGGCTATATCCTGCCGGAAGGTCCGAAGTTCCAGGTCGCGACCGACAATGTCGATCCGGAAATTGCTGAAGTCGCAGGTCCCCAGCTTGTCGTTCCCGTGTCCAATGCCCGCTACGCGCTGAACGCCGCCAATGCCCGCTGGGGTTCGCTCTATGATGCGCTCTACGGCACGGACGCAATTCCGGAAGCTGACGGCGCGGAAAAGGGCAAGGGCTACAATCCGGTTCGCGGCGGCAAGGTCATTGCCTGGGCGCGCGATTTCCTTGATCGCTCCGTTCCGCTCGCCGGCGAAAGCTGGAGCGTCGCTCAAGGCTTCAAGATCACGGACGGCGCGCTTCTGATTGCTACGCCCAACGGCACCACCGGCCCCGCCGACCCGTATCAGTTTGCCGGCTATCGCGGCACGCCGGAAGCGCCGACGGCGCTGGTTCTGACACGCAACAACCTCTATCTGATCGTTGAAATCGACGCGACGTCCGCCATCGGCAAGACCGATCCGGCGCACATTTCCGACATCGTCGTCGAATCGGCCATTACAACGATCATGGACTGCGAAGATTCGGTCGCGGCCGTCGATGCCGAAGACAAGGTCGGCGTCTATCGCAACTGGCTCGGCCTCATGAAGGGCGATCTCGCTGAAGAGGTTTCCAAGGGTGGCAAGACCTTCACCCGCAAGCTGAACCCCGATGTCGAGTTTCTGGCTCCCAACGGTTCCCCCGCGACACTGCCCGGCCGTTCGCTGATGCTTATCCGCAATGTCGGCCACCTGATGACCAACCCGGCCATCACCTTTGACGGTGGCCGCGAGGTTCCTGAAGGCATCATGGATGCGCTTGTCACCGGCCTGATCGCGCTGCACGATCTGGGCAAGAACGGCCGCCGCATGAATTCCCGCGCCGGCTCCATGTATGTTGTCAAGCCGAAGATGCACGGTCCGGAAGAGGTCGCCTTCGCATGCGAAATCTTCACCCGCGTCGAGCAGGCGCTTGGCATGGCGCCGAACACCATGAAGATGGGCATTATGGATGAGGAGCGCCGCACGACGGTCAACCTCAAGGAAAGCATCCGCGCTGCCCGCGAACGCGTCGTTTTCATCAACACCGGCTTCCTCGACCGCACCGGCGACGAGATGCACACCTCGATGGAAGCGGGCCCGATGATCCGCAAGGGCGACATGAAGCAGGCCGCCTGGATCGGCGCGTATGAAAACTGGAATGTCGATATCGGCCTGGAATGCGGCCTCTCCGGCCGCGCCCAGATCGGCAAGGGCATGTGGGCCATGCCGGACCTGATGGCCGCCATGCTGGAGCAAAAGATCGCGCATCCGAAGGCCGGCGCCAATACCGCTTGGGTCCCGTCGCCGACGGCCGCGACGCTGCATGCCACGCATTATCACAGCGTCAACGTCGCCCACATTCAGGATGCCTTGCGCAAGCGCGGCCGTGCCAAGCTCTCCGATATCCTCTCCGTTCCGGTCGCACCGCGTCCGAACTGGAGCCCGGAAGACATCCAGAAGGAACTAGACAACAATGCGCAGGGCATTCTGGGCTATGTCGTGCGCTGGATCGACCAGGGTGTCGGCTGCTCCAAGGTGCCGGACATCAATAATATCGGCCTGATGGAAGACCGCGCGACGCTGCGCATCTCTTCGCAGCACATGGCCAACTGGCTGCGCCACGGCGTCGTCTCGGAAGCGCAGGTCATCGAAACGCTGAGGCGCATGGCGGTCGTGGTCGACAAGCAGAACGCGGACGATCCGCTCTACACACCCATGGCCGCAAATTATGAGAGCTCCGTGGCCTTCCAGGCCGCGCTCGAACTCGTGCTGAAGGGTCTCGAACAGCCGAACGGTTACACCGAGCCGGTCCTGCATCGCCGCCGTCTGGAATTGAAGGCCAAGCTCGCCGGCTGAGCTTCATAACAGACCTACCCATGATAAAGCCCGCGATCCGGTCAGGATCGCGGGCTTTTCCGTTTCAAGAGCGTGAGGCGAAATCGCCTTACTGAATGACGACGACCTTGGTGTTGCGGCCCGGACGGACGCGGCTATAGAGGTCGATGACGTCCTGGTTGATCAGGCGGATGCAGCCCGAAGAGGCAGCCGTGCCGATGGACGACCATTCCGGCGTGCCATGCAGGCGGAACAGCGTGTCCTGGCCCTTTTCGTTGAAGAGATACATGGCGCGGGCGCCGAGCGGGTTGGTAACGCCCGGATTCATGCCGTCTTCGACATACTTGGCGACTTCCGGCTTGCGGGATGCCATTTCCTTCGGCGGATGCCAGGTCGGCCATTCCTGCTTCCAGGCGACATAAGCCGTGCCGGACCATGCAAAGCCCTGCTTGCCGACGCCGATGCCGTAACGAACGGCCTTACCGCCCGAAAGGACATAATACAGGAAGCGTTCACGGGTGTTCACGATGACCGTGCCGGCGCTTTCCTTGGTCTGGAAATCGACGATCTGGCGGTGGAACTTCTTATCGAGCTTCTGGATCGGGATTGCCGGAAGCTGGAAGCCGTTATCGACGATCCTGCCATAGGCATCGGGAACCGGGCTGCCGGCGTCGGTCGGGGCTGCGAGCGAGGCGGAAGAAAAACCGGAAATGGCGAGGGCGGCGAAAATGCCGAGAATTTTTGTGGTGTTGCGCGGGCGCATTCGTAATCTCTTGAAGTCGGAGGGTTTCCGGCCGGACGTTCATGTCCGTGCAGAACCGGTTCATTCGTTATTTTACAGAGGCTACTCGATTGCAAGGCGAGCTTGGGACTCGCATGGGCCGAATCGCCCAAAAATGCCCGCCATGGGTTTTTTTGCAACAGAACCTGATTCGTGCCAAGGTCTTCGACATGCCTATTCTCAATTTGCATGATTCTCACCCGCTGATCGACGGGCGGCAGTCCGAGCGTGCCATGCTGGTGCGCCGCGGTGTCCAGCGCCTGCTTCATGCCATGCGGCTTGCGGTATTGCCGGAGCTTTCGCTCTCCAGCGGCCGGCGCGCCGACCTCATCGCGCTGACGCCGAAGGGCGAGATCTGGATTGTCGAGATCAAGTCCTCAATCGAGGATTTCCGCGTTGATCGCAAATGGCCGGATTATCGCCAGCACTGCGACCGGCTGTTCTTCGCAACGCATAAGGATGTGCCGCTCGAGATATTTCCCGAAGACTGCGGGCTGTTTCTGTCGGACGGTTATGACGCCCATATCATCCGCGACGCGCCTGAGCACAAGCTGCCGCCGGCGGTGCGCAAATCCGTGACGCTGAATTTCTCGCGCATCGCGGCGCAACGCCTGCTGATGGCGGAATTGGCCCTGGAAACCGGCCGCCCTCTGCCGCCGACCTGGGATGAAGGTTGAAGCGTTTATTTCGGCGCGCGCTTTGCCAGAATGCGTTGCAGCGTGCGCCGATGCATGTTGAGCCGCCGCGCCGTCTCCGACACGTTCCGCTCGCACATTTCATAGACACGCTGAATATGCTCCCAGCGGACCCGGTCGGCCGACATCGGATTTTCCGGCGGTTCGACCTTGTCGCCGGGGCTTCTGACCAGCGCGGCATAGATCTCGTCCGCATCGGCCGGCTTGGCGAGGTAATCTTCGGCTCCGAGCTTCACAGCGTTGACCGCGGTGGCAATGTTGCCGTAGCCGGTGAGCACGATCACGCGCGCGTCCGCCTTGTTCTGGCGGATGGCAGCAATGACGTCGAGCCCGTTTCCATCGCCAAGCCGCAGATCGACTAACGCGTATTGGGGCGGCCGGGCGCGGGCCCGATTGATGCCTTCGTTCACCGATTCCGCGCTTTCGACCGCAAATCCGCGGGCCTCCATCGCCTTGGCCAGCCGTCGGATGAAGGGACCGTCGTCATCGACGATCAAAAGCGAATTGTCCGGGCCGATTGCGTCATCTGTCATGGGAGAAACAGCCGTTTTGTTCTTGAGATTTGCTGTCAGGATTGCATTCATCAAGTCTATAGGCCCCGTCTGCCGTTGGCGTAAAGTCATTTCGCGCGAGAAACATCCATCCGGTGTCGCGACCATTCGACACTGACGCGGGCGCCGCCGGTTTCGCCGGAACTGTTGCCGAAGCTCAGCCGTGCCCCGGAGCGCTCCAGCAGCGTCTTGGCAATAAACAGACCGAGGCCGAGACCCCCGGCATTGTCATCGCGGCTCCGCGATGTGACATAGGGCTCGCCGATCCGCTGGAGGATGTCGGGAGAATAGCCTTCTCCATCGTCCTCGATTGTAACGATCACCTTGTCGTTCCGAGCCTCTGTCGTCACCACGACATGGTTTCGCGCATAGTCGACAGCATTCTCTACGAGATTTCCGAGCCCGTAGATGATGCCGGCATTGCGCGCGCCCACCGGTTCGCTCTCGCGTGGCGTCTTTTCAATGACGATGATGCGGATACCGAAGTCCCGATGCGGGGCCGTGACTTCCTCTATCAGCGACGAGAGCGGCAGAAGCTTCATCGCCTCGGCCTCTTCAGAAGAGAGTGTCGTCAGGCGTCTGAGGATATCGCGGCACCGTTCCGCCTGGCTGCGTAACAATTGCACATCCTCACCATAGCGCTCGTCGGTACCGAGTTCCCGCTCCATTTCCTTGGCGACGAGGCTGATCGTGGCGAGCGGCGTGCCAAGCTCGTGCGCCGCCGCGGCCGCCAGACCATCGAGCTGCGTCAAGTGATTTTCCCGTTGCAGCACAAGTTCGGTCGCCGCCAGCGCTTCGGATAGCTGCATGGCTTCCAGCGACACGCGATAGGAATAGACAGCCGCAAAGGCCGTGGTGGTGAGAATCGCCAGCCATATCCCGACGATGAGTTCCGTAGGCATCGTATAGGACGAACCCGGATACCAGGGCAGGGGGTAGGGCGAGAAGGTCAGGATCGACACGAAGAGGATCAGCAGCAGCCCGAGGCCCAGCGTGTACCGGATCGGCTGTGTTGAAGACGAGATGATGACGGGAACGCAAAGCAGCGGCGCGAACGGGTTACTAAGGCCCCCCGTCACGAAAAGCACGCCGGCGAGTTCCAGCAGGTCGATCGTCAACAGCGCCAGTGTTGCCTGCGGGGCGAGGCGCAGTGTCGGCGGGTAGCGAACGGAGAGATAGAAGTTGAAGAAGGCCAGAAGCCCGATCATAGCGCCGCACACCATGTAAGGTAGCGGAAACGCAATCCAGACATGGACGAGATAGACCGTCAGCGATTGCCCGACAACAGCAAGCCAGCGAAGCCGGACCAGCGTCTGCAGGCGGACGCGCCGGCTGTCGCGATAGTCGCTGATTTCGCTCTGGCCGGGTTCGGACATCTTGTCTTCCTCTCAGGTTCCGCGCGGCTTGGCCCTGTGCGTGGCTGCGGCCTCTGCCGGGTCTTCCGGCCAGGGATGCTTGGGATAGCGCCCGCGCATGTCAGCCCGCACATCCTTCCAGGAGCCCGCCCAGAAGCCGGGCAGGTCGCGCGTGGTCTGAATGGGCCGGTGCGCTGGCGATGTCAATTCAAGGAGAAGTGGCAGTTTGCCGCCCCCGATCACGGGATGCGTCTTCAATCCAAACAGTTCCTGCACCCGCACCGTCAGAACCGGCTCCTCGCCATCATATTGGATCGGATGGCGCTGCCCCGCCGGCGTTTCGAAATGCGTGGGAGCAAGCCGCTCCAGATCGCGCCCGGCCCCATGCGGCAGAAGCGCCATCAGCCCCTCGCGAAGGCTTGTCTGCGAAACATCATTCAGGCCGCGCGTGTCATTCTGGAAGGGCACGAACCAGTCATCGAGCCTTTCCAGCAATGCCGCATCGCTGACATCCGGCCACGGGTCGCCCAGCGAGCGATGCAGAAAGCCGATGCGGTCGCGGAGTTGCCCCGCTTCCTTGCCGAAATTCAGCACCTGAAGCCCGAGCCTCTTCAGCCCCTCGGCCAGAACGCCTGCGGCTTCGGGTCCGGAAGGGCGGGGCAGAGGCGTTTCCTCAAATACGATGGCGCCCAGCCGCGTCGATCGCCGTGCACGGACCTCCCGGCTTCCCTCATCGAAATAGACCTGCGCACCGGCGATGATTGCGCCGGGCAGACCCTCCTCGATCTCGGCCCGAGCCACTTCCGCAGCAGACAGAATGCGCGTCTTGCCCGCGCGCCCGGTCGCGTCCGCCACGACCAGCATGGTTGCACCGGCCAGCCGCGTTTCCGTATCCAGTTCGCCGCCGCGCCCATTCGCCATGACGAAACGTCCCCGCCCACCGCGTTGCAGGGCGATCCGGTCGGGGAAAGCGTGGATCAACAGCGGGCCGGGCTGTGGCGTGGCCGCCGGCTTTCGCGAGCCAGCCTCACCCGCAACCTGTGCTGCAATCCGCGAGGCCAGCCCCTTCGCCGCCTGCGCGCGCGGGCTCCGGTCATTGCGGAAACCACGCAGCCGGTCTTCAAGATCGATGGAGTTACCGCCAAGCCCTTGCTCGGTGATCAGAACCGCGAGTTCTGCGGCTGCCATCGTCGATGCCGGTTCATGCAGGGCTGTTCTCGCCACCATCGCCGACAGTCTCGGGGGAAGGCCGAGCTTGCGCATGAGCTTGCCCGTCTCCGTCAACCGGCTCTGCCGGTCGAGCGCCTCCAGGCTCACCAGCAGATTGCGGGCCTCCTGAAATGCCGCGCTCGGCGGCGGATCGGCAAAGCAAAGGGCCGACGGCTCCGCCACACCCCAGGCGGCCATGTCCAGCACGAGGCCGGAAAGGTCGGAGGCCAGGATCTGCGGTGTGGTGTGGGCGGCCAGCGCCGCCGTCTGCCCCTGATGCCAGAGGCGGATCGCCACGCCCGGCTCCGTTCGCCCGGCGCGGCCGGCACGCTGGTCGGCGGAGGCGCGCGAGACGCGGACTGTCTCCAGCCGTGTCATTCCGGTCGCGGGCTCATAGGCGGGTATGCGCTGCAGGCCGCTGTCGATGACGATGCGGACGCCATCGATGGTAATGGAGGTTTCCGCAATCGAGGTCGCCAGCACCACTTTCCGGGTTCCGGGCGGGGCCGGGCGGATCGCCTGATCCTGCTCCTTCTGTGTCAGGTTGCCATAAAGCGGCACGACCGTCACATCCGTCCCGAGCGTTCCGCTGAGCGCGTCCGCCGCTCGGCTGATCTCTCCCTGACCCGGCAGGAAGGCGAGTATGGAACCCGTCTCTTCGGCAATGGCACGCCGGACTGTCCGGATGACGGTCTGTTCGACCGCCTCACCAGCCGGCCTATCTTCATGACGGATATCGACGGGATAGGCGCGGCCCTCGCTGACGATGACAGGGGGATTTTCCAGCAACGCCCCGACCTTCTCGACATCGAGCGTCGCCGACATGACGAGTATCCGCAGGTCTTCTCGCAAGCCCGATTGCGCATCCAGCGCCAGAGCGAGACCGAAATCCGCATCCAGCGACCGTTCGTGGAATTCGTCGAAAATGACGAGGCCAACGTCGGCGAGTTCCGGATCATCGAGGATCATCCGGGAGAAGACGCCTTCGGTCACCACTTCTATGCGCGTGCGCGACGAGATGCGATTGTCGAGCCGCATGCGATAGCCGACTGTCCCGCCGGCCTCCTCGCCCAGCAGGCTTGCCATGCGCGAAGCCGTCGCCCGCGCCGCAAGCCTCCGTGGCTCCAGCAGAATGATCTTCCGCCCCTCAAGCCAGGGCTGTGCCAGCAGGTCAAGCGGCGCAATCGTCGTCTTGCCTGCGCCGGGCGGGGCACACAGAACGGCGCGGTTATGTCCATGCAGAGCCTCGCGAAGCTGCGGCAGCACGGCGCTGACGGGAAGTTGGGGCAGATCGCGGGTCAATGTCGCATTCCTTAGATGGGCAGGCCTTTGCCATAGTCGCCTGCGGCTTCCGGCGTCAACTCTGCGCGTCTCTTATAGAGAGAACCACGCTTCAGCCGTCCGACTGCACGAGCCGGGTGGAGGTTTCAAAGGCAAGGATCGCCCCTGCCAGATCCTCCAGTGCGGCGCCCACCGATTTGAACAGCGTGATTTCCTCCGCGCTTGACCGTCCCGCATGGTCACCGCGCGAGAGCGCCGCCAGATCGGCCTTGATCGCATCGCGTCCAATGAGCCCCGCCCTCAACGGCTGAACGAGGTCGCCGCCTTCCGAAAGGGCACCGTCATATGTATCGACGAAGAGGCTTGCCCGCAGAACCGCGTCGTCATCGCATTCGCGCATAGTGGGCGTGAAGGCGCCGATCAGATCGAGATGCGAACCCGGCTTCAGCCAGGCGCCCTTGACAATAGCGGTATCGGAGAGCGTCCCGCAGGAAATGATGTCGGCTTCGCGTACCGCAGCCTCCAGATCCGATGCGACGGATACATTGCCATGCAGCCGAGAGGCGAGCTTGACGGTTTCTGCTGCCTTTTCGGCAGAGCGGCCCCAGACAAGCACCGTTTCGATGGGCCTCTGGGAGCAATGCGCTTCAATGAGATTGAGCGAAAGACGCCCTGTCCCACACACAAGGAGTGTCTTCGCGTCCGCGCGCGAGAGAAACCGTGCGGCGAGCGCGGAACTGGCAGCCGTTCGCCGCGCAGTCAACTCCGCTCCATCGATAATAGCCAGGTTCTGGCCGGTGAGTGCCGAAGAGAGCAGGTAGGTGCCGCTGACGGAGGGAAGCGAGCGCCGCACATTGCCCGGAAACACCGAAACGATCTTCACACCCATATAGAGGCCTTCGGTCCAGGCAGGCATCAGAAGCAGTGTCGCATCCGGCTCGTCCGGAACGCGCAGCGAATGATGGTGCCGCGTGGGCATGCGGCAGTCGGACGCGAACATGGTTCGAACAGCCTCGACGAGCTCCGGAAAGGCGGTGGTGTTTCTGACTTCGGTCTCATCAAGGATCAACATGCGGCCTTCTCTTCTCTTGCAAATGGGATGCTTCTGATGGGCCAAGTTTTGCACGCACGCGCGCGTCCGGCAACTGAAGGCGCATAGACCGAGAAAGAGCCGGTGGTGAGCCCGCCTGAGCATGGTTAACAGATCGAAAATTCGACCATGACAGCCGCGCAACAAGAAAAACACATATAAATCAATAACTTGTCACTTTTTTTCATTTTTTTGTTTTGTGGCTGTTGACTGTTCTGAGGCCTGGGGTCTATAAGGCGATCACTGACGAGGGCGGCGGCGCTGCTAGCGACTAACGAACTCGTCCCTGAGAAAATCTTCTGATGGTTGCGTAAGTGACT
>NZ_JBEPMB010000011.1:0-80099 GCF_040545545.1 Limnomicrobium aquaticum | reverse complement strand
GTGCTCATTTCCTCCATGACGTCCATCGGCAAGGAGAGGAAGACGGGTCCTGCGGGCGCCGCACCCGCGTCGTTGAACGCGCGACGCACGAGGATCGGCAACTGATCTGCGGTCGTCACCTCCTTGGCCCATTTCACAGCAGGTTCGGCGATGCGCACGAGATCGCCGAACAGCAGCGGATCCGTGACGGTATGTCGCGAATCCTGTTGTCCCGCCGTCACGACCATAGGCGTTTGAGATACGGCGGCGTTCAGCAGATTGCCCATGCCGTGTCCCAGTCCACCGGCCGTGTGAAGGTTAAGGAATGCGGGCCGCCGGGCCGCCTGGGCATACCCATCCGCCATCGCAACTGCGGAGGCTTCCCGCAACGCCAGAATATACTTGATGGCAGGCGTATCCAGCAGTGCATCCATCAGAGGCAGCTCTGTGGTACCAGCAAACGTCACGATTGCGAGGGTGTGAACCGGGCGACAAGGATGTGGGCGTTGCCGGGGTAGGTCAGGCGGACATGGGTGATGTGGGCGGCGTTGCTGGAGGTTCGTCGTTCAATGACGAGGCAGGCGGTGCCTTCGGCGATGGCGAGGCGTTTGGCAGTTTCGCTGTCGGCGTTGATCGCCTGAATGGTATGTTCGGCGGTGCTCCAGGGCACCTGCTGCAAGAGCCAGCCGCCGGGTGCTGTCGTTGCAAAGCTTTCCTCCAGAGATTGGGGGACTTCGGCCACATTGATGATGCGTTCTTCCAGGCAGAAAGGCCGGTCGCCGGCCTGGTGGAGACTGCGTAGATGCAGAACCTTGCCGTCTTTCATGTCGAGATGGGCGCGATCATTGGCATTGGCGCGCCGCAGGCTGCGCTCCAGCAGGTCGTAATGATAGATCTTGCCCAGGCTTTCGATTTCCGAGCGGATCTCGTTAATTTTGAGAACGGCTGATTGCACTTGGGGCAAGGAGACGAAGGAGCCGGATTTCTTGCGCCGGATGATCAGCCCCGCCCTGGCAAGCTGCGACATCGCCTTGTTCACGGTCATCCGCGAACATTTATACTGCTCGGCCAGCTCCATTTCGAAGGGCACGCGATGGCCCGGCGGCCAGTCGCCCGCAAGGATCTTCGCCTCGACATCATTGACGATCTGCTGATGCAGCGAAAGATCGCCCGTGGCCGCCAGGGCAGTTTCTGCGCTGTCCATCATCGTGCAAATCCCTTCTTGATCGCGAAATCGGGCATCAGGCCGTAAAACCTGCTGCCAATTGCTGCATGCAGGACGAGAAGCGTTTGCCGATTGCCGCGCGCGCCACATGCCGCCCACCCTCGACCCGCTTTTCACCCGCGACCCATACGCAGTCCACCGCGGCACCACCGGCAAAGATCCAGCGATCAAGCAACTGATCCACCGGCGCATCGTAATGGCGCTGTTTCAGGCTGACGAAATCGGCTGGATGGCCAACCGCAAGACCTGCCTCAACGCCGAGGGCGACTGCCGCGCCCTTCGTTGCCATGTCATGCAGCTTCAACCCCGTTGAATGCATCGGTTCGGCAATCACATTGCGGGCGCGGTGCTGGAGGCGCTGCGAATATTCGAGCATTTGCAGCTCTTCAGGCAAACCGATCAGGACATTGGAATCAGACCCGACGCCGAAACGTCCGCCTGCCTCCATGAAGGTTGTCATGTTGAAAATGCCATCACCGAGATTGGCCTCGGTGATCGGGCAGAGGCCGGCAATGGCACCCGATTGCGCCATGCGCCGCGTTTCATCCTCTGTCATATGTGTTGCATGGATCAGGCACCAGCGATCATTCAAGTTGGCATTATCCAGTAACCATTCCACGGGCCGGGCCTTGGACCAGGTGATGCAGTCCTCGACTTCCTTGACCTGCTCGGCAACATGAATATGCACGGGGCCGCCTTCAGCCAGCGCCACGACCAGCGGCAATTCTTCTGGCGTCACCGCGCGCAAACTGTGGGGCGCAACGCCGATGCGGGCATTGCTGAGTGGCGCAATGGCGCGGCGTGCGCTGTCCATCAGGGACGCAAAACCATCGACTGAATTGATGAACCGGCGCTGGCCATCGACAGGCGCGCCGCCACCAAAGCCCGAATGGGCATAGAAGACTGGCAACAGGGTCAATCCAATGCCGGTCTGGCTGGAAGCGGCGGCAATCCGCCCCGCCATTTCGCCGATATCGGCATATGCATTTCCAGAGGGATCATGGTGCAGATAGTGAAACTCGCCAACCCGCGTGAAGCCCGCCTCCAGCATCTCGACATATAGCTGAGCGGCAACCGCCTCGACATCATCCGGGCTCATCGAGAGTGCAAAGCGATACATGACATTGCGCCAGCTCCAGAAGCTGTCAGCCCCAGGCCCGCGCATTTCGGCCAGACCCGCCATGGCGCGCTGGAAGGCGTGGCTGTGGAGATTGCCCATGCCGGGGACCAGATAATCGTGGTGCTCGTCATTCGGGCCGGGCGTTGTGCCAGTCTCGGTTGCAGCGATCTTTCCGCCGTTGATCGTGATGCGCACATTCTCTTGCCAGCCACCGCCTGAGCCATCGCCGACAAGTGCTTTTTTCGCGAAAACTACTCTCATGTCACCTCTCCAAGCCGCAGCAAAATTGTGCAAGACCACTTGCATGGTCTGATATTATGTATATACATATACCGACACGACGAGAGTTGCAACAAACGAACCGGAAATTTCGAGCTCATGCCGCAGCCGTTTCAAATTCTCCAGAATGCCATAGTGGCCACCCTGTCTGAGGGGGCTTCGGGCCTTGGCATCATCGCCGATGGTGCCGTTGTCATGCGCGACGGGGTGATCCTCTATGCGGGGCCTCGCGCCGACATGCCGAGCGAATTCACATCGGGCGCGGAGGTCATCGATCTTGGCGGACGACTGGTCACGCCCGCGCTGATTGACTGCCACACCCACATCGTCTTTGGCGGCAATCGTGCCAAGGAATTCGAGATGCGTCTTGAAGGCGCGACATACGAAGACATAGCCCGCGCGGGCGGCGGCATTGTGTCTTCGGTGACGGCGACACGGGCGCTCAGCGTCGATCAACTCGCCGAGGCTGCACTTCCAAGGCTTGATCATCTTCTGGCGGAAGGTGTTTCAACGGTCGAGGTCAAGTCCGGCTACGGTCTGTCTATCGAGGCCGAACTCAACATGCTGCGCGCTGCGCGCAAGCTCGCAACACTCCGCCCGGTCCGCATCATCACCTCTTATCTTGCTGCCCATGCAACGCCTGCCGACTATAAGGGCCGCAATGGCGATTATATCACCGAGGTCGTTCTGCCGGGGCTGGAAATGGCCCATGCGGAAGGTCTGGTCGATGCGGTTGATGGTTTTTGCGAGGGCATAGCCTTTTCGACCGCCGAAATTGCCCGCGTCTTCGACAAGGCAAAAGCGCTCGATCTGCCGGTCAAGCTCCACGCCGAACAGCTTTCCAATCTCGGTGGTGCCAAGCTTGCCGCTTCCTATGGCGCGCTCTCTGCCGATCATCTCGAATATCTCGATGACGATGGCGCGAAGGCAATGGCTGCGGCGGGCACTGTTGCTGTGCTTCTGCCCGGTGCCTTTTATGCGCTGAATGAAAAGCAGAAGCCGCCGGTCACGGCGCTGCGGGAGGCTGGTGTTCCCATCGCGATTGCCACCGACTGCAATCCCGGCACCTCGCCGCTGACCTCGCTTTTGTTGACCATGAACATGTCGGCGACGCTTTTCGGGCTGACTGTCGAGGAATGCCTGGTTGGCGCTACGCGGCAAGCTGCCCGCGCGCTCGGCCTTCTCGGATCAACCGGAACGCTGGAGGTCGGCAAGTCAGCCGATCTCGCGATCTGGGATGCCCAGACCCCGGCGGAGCTTGTCTACCGCATCGGATTCAACCCGCTTCATGCGCGGTATTTTACAGGAAAGAGGATCGATCGATGACCATCACGCTAAAGCCCGGTCAAGTCTCCATTGCCGAACTCGAAATACTCTACTGGACCGGAGAGCCGGTGCGGATCGATCCGTCCTATTATCCCGGCATCGAAAAGGCCGCCGCACGGATTGCCGAAATTGCCGCTGGCAATGCGCCGGTCTATGGCATCAATACCGGCTTTGGCAAACTGGCCTCGATCAAGATCGATGCTGCCGATGTGGCAACGCTTCAGCATAATCTGATCCTCTCCCATTGCTGCGGCGTCGGCCAGCCTTTGAACGAAAATATCGTGCGCCTCATCATGGCGCTGAAGCTGATTTCGCTCGGACGCGGTGCGTCGGGCATCCGGCTGTCGATCATCACGCTGATTGAAGATATGCTGGAACGCGGCGTTGTGCCCGTCATTCCCGAAAAGGGTTCGGTCGGCGCATCGGGCGATCTCGCCCCGCTTGCCCATATGGCCGCCGTCATCATGGGCCATGGCGAGGCGACGTTTGAGGGCGTGCGGATGAGCGGCGCGGAGGCGCTTTCAAAAGCTGGCCTCACCCCGATCATTCTTGCCGCCAAGGAAGGTCTGGCGCTGATCAATGGCACGCAGACCTCGACAGCGCTTGCGCTGGCCGGTCTCTTCCGGGCGCATCGTGCAGCCCAGAGCGCTTTGATCACCGGCGCATTGTCAACCGATGCCGCCATGGGCTCGTCTGCGCCCTTCCACCCCGATATCCATACGCTTCGCGGCCATAAGGGCCAGATCGATGCGGGTGCAGCCCTCAGAACGCTGCTTGAAGGCTCTGTCATCCGCAACAGCCATGTCGAAGGTGATGAGCGCGTGCAGGATCCCTATTGCATCCGCTGCCAGCCGCAGGTCGATGGCGCGTGCCTTGATGTTTTGCGCATGGCGGCAAAGACGCTCGAAATCGAAGCCAATGCCGTCACCGATAATCCTTTGGTGCTCTCTGATAATTCCGTCGTTTCCGGTGGCAATTTCCATGCGGAACCAGTGGCCTTTGCAGCCGACCAGATTGCCATTGCCGTTTGCGAAATCGGCGCGATTGCGCAGCGCCGCATTGCGCTTCTGGTCGACCCGACGCTGTCTTTCGGCCTGCCTGCGTTTCTTGCCAAAAAGCCGGGTCTCAATTCCGGTCTGATGATTGCGGAAGTTACCTCTGCCGCTCTGATGAGCGAAAACAAGCAGATGTCGCATCCAGCTTCGGTGGATTCCACCCCGACATCGGCCAATCAGGAGGACCATGTCTCCATGGCCTGCCACGGTGCGCGCCGCCTTCTGCAGATGACCGATAATCTGTTTTCCATCATCGGCATTGAAGCGCTGACGGCTGCCCAAGGCATCGACTTCCGCGCACCGTTGGCAACGAGCCCGGAACTGTTGAAGGTCATGGCCGTCATCCGCTCGCTCATTCCGACGCTGGAGACGGACCGCTATATGGCAACCGACCTTGCAACCGCGGCCGAACTGATCGCCAGCGGCGCGCTGAATTCCGCCATTGTCCCCGGCATTTTGCCGGTTCTGGAGAGCTGAGATGAGCGTCTTTGAAACAAAGCAAGGCTCATCGCCAATCATTCTTGGCTTTCCGCACACCGGAACCGACGTGCCGCCCGCCATCTGGGACCGGCTGAATGACAATGGCCGACTGCTCGCCGATACCGACTGGCACATTCATGACCTTTATGATGGCCTGTTGCCGGAGGTTACAGCGGTGCGGGCGACCTTCCACCGTTACGTGATCGACGCGAACCGCGATCCGTCGGGTGCAAGCCTTTATCCGGGCCAGAACACCACCGGCCTTGTGCCGCAGACGGATTTTGACGATCTTCCCATCTGGAAAGAGGGGGCGGAGCCAACGGAGGCAGATACCGCCGAACGTCTGGCAGGTTTTCATGCGCCTTATCATGCAGCCCTTGCCGCCGAGATTGAACGCGTGAAATCGATCCATGGCGTGGCCATTCTCTATGATTGCCACTCGATCCGCTCGCATATCCCTTTCCTGTTTGAGGGCAATTTGCCGGATTTCAATATCGGCACCGATATGGGCAAGACCTGCGATGCGGCCATCGAAAAGGCTGTTGTGGACGTTACCGGTGCTGCCACCGGCTACACATCGATCCTCAACGGTCGGTTCAAGGGCGGCTGGACGACGCGGCATTATGGCAAGCCTGAAACAGGTGTGCACGCGATCCAGATGGAGCTTGCCCAGTCGACCCATCTCACCACCGAAACACCGCCCTTTGCCTATGATCTGAAAAAAGCCGACGCATTGAGACTGCACCTGAAAACAATCCTTGAACGGCTGGCAACAATCGCCGCTGACCTTGCGAAATAAACGGGAACCGATATGACCAATCCGCGCCATAATATCCGTGACGTCCGCGCCCCGCGCGGCACTGAACTCAATGCCAAAAGCTGGATGACAGAAGCGCCGCTGCGCATGCTGATGAACAATCTTGACCCGGAAGTTGCCGAAAACCCGCATGAGCTGGTGGTCTATGGCGGCATTGGTCGCGCTGCCCGCACCTGGGCCGATTTCGACAAGATCGTTGCCAGCCTGAAAGATCTCGAAGAAAACGAAACGCTGGTAGTCCAGTCTGGCAAGCCGGTCGGCATCTTCCGCACCCATAAGGATGCGCCGCGCGTTCTGATTGCCAATTCAAACCTCGTGCCGCATTGGGCCACCTGGGACCATTTCAACGAATTGGATAAGAAGGGCCTGATGATGTATGGCCAGATGACCGCAGGGTCCTGGATCTATATCGGCTCACAGGGCATCGTGCAGGGCACCTATGAAACCTTCGTCGAAGCTGGCCGCCAGCATTATAATGGTGATCTCACCGGCAAATGGGTTCTGACCGGTGGTCTTGGTGGCATGGGTGGCGCGCAGCCGCTGGCAGCCGTGATGGCTGGCGCTTGCTGCCTTGCCGTTGAATGCAATCCTGACTCAATCGATTTCCGCATCCGCACCCGCTATGTCGACGCCAAGGCCGAGACGCTGGATGAAGCGATGGAAATGATCAATCGCTGGACGGCGGCAGGCGAAGCCAAATCGGTTGGCCTGCTTGGCAATTGCGCCGATATCCTGCCCGAAATGGTCCGTCGCGGCATCCGCCCCGATATGGTCACCGACCAGACCTCAGCCCATGACCCGATCAACGGCTATCTGCCCAAGGGCTGGACGATGGGCGAATGGAAAGCCAAGCGCGAGAGCGATCCGAAGGCTGTCGAAAAGGCCGCCCGCGCCTCGATGCGCGAACATGTCGAAGCCATGATTGCCTTTCAGGATATGGGCATCCCGACCTTCGATTATGGCAACAACATTCGTCAGGTCGCCTTTGATGAAGGACTTGAAAATGCCTTCGCCTTCCCCGGTTTTGTGCCTGCCTATATCCGCCCGCTCTTTTGCCGTGGCATTGGCCCGTTCCGTTGGGCGGCCTTGTCTGGCGATCCGGAAGATATCCGCAAGACGGATGCCAAGGTCAAGGAACTGCTGCCCGACAACAAGCATCTGCACAAATGGCTCGATATGGCAGCCGAACGCATCGCGTTTCAGGGCCTGCCTGCCCGCATTTGCTGGGTTGGTTTGGGTGATCGCCATCGCCTCGGCCTCGCCTTCAATGAAATGGTCAAGACTGGCGAATTGAGTGCGCCCATCGTTATTGGCCGCGACCATCTGGATTCGGGTTCCGTTGCCTCGCCAAACCGCGAAACGGAAGCCATGAAGGATGGTTCGGATGCCGTCTCCGACTGGCCGCTCCTGAACGCGCTTTTGAACACCGCATCGGGTGCTACCTGGGTGTCGCTCCATCATGGCGGCGGCGTTGGCATGGGCTTCTCGCAGCATTCGGGCGTTGTCATCTGCTGCGATGGTTCGGATGAAGCCGCAGAACGCGTTGGCCGCGTTCTCTGGAATGACCCGGCAACCGGCGTCATGCGCCATGCCGATGCCGGCTATGACATTGCGCTTGATTGTGCCCGCGAAAAGGGGCTACGTCTGCCGGGAATTCTCGGCAACTGAGATCAATCTCCAGCACCCCGGTTTTTCAAAGCGCCGGGGTGCTGAAATATCAAGGACCCGCAATGGCCAAGCCGAACATCAAAATCCTGCGCCCCGACGATTATCGGGAGATGACATGGAAAAACGGCAAAGGCGTTACGGTCGAAATCGCCATTTCTCCCGATGCTGCAACGGTTGAGGACTTCGACTGGCGCATCAGCATGGCAACCGTCAGCGAAGACGGCCCCTTTTCATCCTTCCCCGGCATAGATCGCACGCTATCTGTTCTTGATGGCAAGGGGCTTGAGCTGTTTGTTGAAGGCCAAGCCGCAGCGCTTTTGACCAGAGACACCCCACCACACGGCTTTGCCGCTGACAAGCCGACCCATGCGCGGCTGATTGATGGCAAGCTCACCGATTTCAACGTCATGACCCGGCGCGGCACATGTAGCCACAGCATTGAAATGATGACGGCAAGCGCGCGCGTTATCAACCGGCATGCCTGGACCATTCTGGTTGCCTATTGCCATACAGGCACTGCCAATATCGATGCGAACGGCAATTCGGCCCTTCTGGAAAAGGGCCAGACGATGATTGTCGATAGTGCACAGTCGGCCTCGCTCGCCTTTGCCCTGACCAGAGGCGCGCGCATTTATCTCGCCCGATTTTCACTGTCTTGAGCCTATATAGGCCCGCCAGCGGCGCTATTGCGTGGATCGCAGCTGATCTGATATTGGGCGGCGGTTTCTGACCGCAGGATATTTTGGATGCCGCATAAGCACAATGAAGACCGTCGGCACAAGATACCCAAGCAGAAATTCAAGGTCACGAATTGGCCGACGTATAATGAGAGCCTTCGCCGACGTGGTGATTTGACGGTCAGGATCAGTGATGAAGCGCTTTCTCAATGGTCAGCACCGCGCCGGATATCGCGTGGTGGACAGCCGAGATATTCGGACCTGGCCATTATGATGTGTCTGGCCCTGCGGATTGTTTACGATCAGCCGTTACGTCAAACCCAAGGCCTGATGCGCAGTATCGCGACACTGATGGGGGGTTGAAATTGCCGTGCCGGATTTCTCCGCATTGTCGCGCCGGGGCAAAGGGCTGGTATTGCCGCCAGTGCGGTGCCGGACGGCTTGCCGGGAGCCGGCCCATTTGTGGTCGACAGCACAGGCCTGAAGGTCTTCGGTGAGGGTGAGTGGCTGGAAACCAAGCACAAGATCAACGTGAAACGCAAGAGATGGCGTAAGCTTCACCTTGGGCTTGATCTTGTCAGCGGCGAGATCATCTGCTCCGAATTGACCACGGATGATGTTGGCGATCCGACTGCCGTACCTGATCTTCTCGATCAGATCGATTGTCCTGTTGCCAAGTTTGTCGCCGATGGTGCCTATGATGGAGCGCCAACCCGTGACCTGCTGGCGACGCGCTTTGGTGAGATCATCAAGGTCATCATTCCGCCTCCCAAGACCGCAGTTCAAAGCCCGCAATCGGCAGAGGACCCAACGGTACGTGACCGCCACATCGCCGAAATTGAAGCCAAAGGCCGCATCGCATGGCAGAAATCCGCCGGCTACAACAAGCGCAGCCGGATCGAGACCCAGATGGGCCGGTGGAAGACTGTGATCGGGTCGAAACTCAAGTCGAGGAACTTCGACAATCAGACGACAGAAGCAAAGACCGGCGTCCGCGCCCTCAACCAGATGACCGACCTTGGCCGCCCCGAGTTCAAGCGCGTGGCATGATAAATCCCAAGGGTAGGGTTATCTCGTCCGGAATCTGAGTGCTGCAACACTGTCCTTTAAAATGCCCTGCTGGCCGGGTTCACCAAACCCAGGAGCGGCATCATCAGGGCGAACAATTCCGCCTGGGAGCATATTCCGCAGCGATGATAGAGCTGCTTGCGAAATACCTTTACCGTTTGCGGGCTGACACCCAGCTGCAATCCTATCGACGGGGTCGAATGTCCCTGGAGAATGAGGAAGGCGACTTCCGCCTGGCGGGCACTGAGGACCACTTTATAGTGGTTCTCCATTTCCGCTCGCAGGTTCTGGGTTACCGATGTCGCGCGCGCAATCTGCGCGGCCGGTTCTCCCAATGCCGCCCAATGCGCCTTCAGAAGCGAGAATATGACGGGTTCGTGCTTTCTGAAGTTCTCTTCAGCTTTTGCCGAAAAGATCGTTCCCGACGAGCTGTCCTTTCCCATGGAAATGGTGATCGTGAGGCCCTGCGTCAAAGGCAGGAAAACCGAAATCTCGTCGGAAATGCCGATCCGACCATAATACCATTTATAGTACCGGCTACTTCGGAACTGGTCAGGCGCAACGTCCAGAAGGCGGAACAATCCCGGCTGTCCGCGCCGCAGATGATGGTCATATATGGGATCCAGCAAATAGGCGCCCGACAGATATTGGTCATCGACATAACGGAACACGTCTGGACCATAGACTCTGGAATAGGCCACTTGAGGCGTATTAGTGCCGACAAAAATGATGACAATCACATTGTCGAATTCCAGCCCCTGCCGGAGATATTCGATCATGGCAGGATAGAAGCGATCTGTGCCGATCGCGTCAAGAGCTTCCGACAGATAGCGAAACAAATGTTTTGTAATGGCGATACCCCCGTAGGGGTATATGCCCCTCTTGCGGATGATTTATGGTCCAAATTATAGATGGAAGGGTTATCGACTGAAAGCAAAATCTAATCGTCGAAGAATTGCGGCGCTCAATATTTGCCAAGCATTCCGACGCTGATCCGGATCCGCCTTTCAAGGCGAGCGCGCGCATTGAAGCTTGTATAGACAAGCCTATTCATCTGAAGAGCGTATATAAGCGCTCAACTATAAAAGGAGTTATTCCGTGAGACGAGCGCTGAATCATTCAGCCATGCCTGCCATAGGCTTTATCGAACCTTGGTCCGTGAAAGCCGGGGCCGGCACAAACGTACACGTGTCCTGCGTCGAACCGGGTGCATCCGTCCGGATCGTCTCCATAGACCGGGACGTGACGGAGGTTTTCGACTGGCACGTCAACCGTATGCGGCCTGCTTTCTCTATTCGCGACTACGATCTCGGTTCATGGATCGAGTTGCCGGTTGCGGATATCCAGTCATCCGGCGATTGGAGCTGTTCGTTCGAGTTTCTCTGCTCAGAAAACAAGATCGACAAGCCGCTCCTAAGCGCCGGATCGATCGGAGTCTGGGTGGACCCAGCGGGTTGTTTGACTGTCCGTGGTGTCGACACCAGCTACAAGCTCGCCCTTGTCGCCAACGAACGCTGGTACCAGCTCCTAATCTTGCGCTCGGCTGGCACGACCGAATTTGTCGTAGTCTCTGACAGAGGGGTGGCAATCGGAACCGCCGTCGTCGGCAATACTGAAACCGGCATGCCGACAACAGTTCTCATCGGCTCCGACGCCGCCGCTTCCACCGCAACATTCAATGGGCGAATCGGAAGGATTTCGACCCAGTCCGCCGGGCACGTTCATTCGTGGCGTTTTCCGACCAAAGGCCTGATCGGTCGCTTGGCATCGGCCGAAGATAGCAACGCCGTCCTGACGATCCATAATCTCCCGACGTTTTCGGTCGCATCTGCGCGCTTCACTGGCGAGATCCACGACCCGCGCCTGGATCCCTCGCATTTCGATGCGGTTCATCTGCACGACGACGATTTTGGAGGTTTTGAATGGTCGGCCGACCTAGTGGTCGATGTGCCGCCGGACGCGCGCTCCGGGGCATTCGCGGTCGAGATCTCGACGTCCGAGGGCGTGGAACGGCTCCCTTTTTTCGTTCGCTCTGCAAAGCCTCGCTCGTCGCTGGCTTTTCTCGTTCCCACATCGACCTACCTGTCCTATGCCGACGAGCGACTGCCGCCTTTGCGATATCCCTGGCACGGCACGGATAGGGGACATCGTTTCGCGATCGATAATGACTTCCTGTGCCTCTACGACGTCCACAGCGATTTGAGCGGCGTTAGCCTAACATCCGCGCGGCGCCCGAAGGCAACCCTTCGCGACGATTACCATTATCCATTGTCGAATTGTCCGCATCTCTTGCCGGTCGACCTGCAATTGCTGAAATTCTATGCACGAAACGGTATCGAGATCGACGTGCTGACGGATCGCGATCTTCACGATGACGGTGTGGTCAGTATCGCACCCTATCGCGGGCTAATGACTGGCAGCCATCCAGAATACTGGTCGACGCCGATGATGAAGGCCCTCGACCACTATTTGGATGGCGGCGGAAATCTCGCCTATCTCGGCGGAAACGGTTTCTACTGGGTCGTAGCCTACGAAGGCCAGACGATGGAACTGCGGCGGGTCAAAAGCGATATCTGGACCGGCCGCCCCGGTGAGGCTCATATGTCGATCACCGGCGAGCCCGGGGGCAATTGGGAAGATCGCGGGCTGCGGCATCCGCAAACCTACCTCGGTGTCACATATCTGATCATGAGCTTCGGCCCGTCCCGGCCCTATGGCCGGCTTGAGGGAAGTCGCGACCCAGCCTTTGCTTGGCTTTTCGCCGGTGTCGGCGACGCGCCGATCGGCACGAAGGGGACGGTTTTGGGTGGTGCAGCCGGCTACGAGATCGACGCTGTGATCCGATGCCAGGGAACGCCCGCAAGCCTGGTCCGGCTGGCGAGCGCGGACGGTTTCGACGACAGTTTCCAGGTTCGTCCGGACATCTGGCTGGCCGATGGTGATATCGAGCGCGAAACCCTGCGCCGGGCCGATATGACGATCTACCGTCATTCCGGAGGCGGACAGGTTTTCTGTACCGGCTCGGTGGCCTGGATCGGTGCATTGCCGGAGCCCGATAGCGAAAACGCAGTCGGTCGGATCATGCTCAACCTCGCTCAAGGATTTAGCGCCTGATCAAAATCGTGGCTGGCGACCTGGCAACGTCGGCCGACGTCCTTCCAATGCCAATCATAAAAAGGGAACAAGATGAACATTTCCAGACGCAACATGATGACCCTGATGGGAGGAGCGCTCGCTGCGCCATATATCCTCACTTCAAAGGCCTATGCCGCCGGCGCGGTCGAACCGGGCATCTTCAAGATGTCGATCCAGCCTTGGATCGGATACGGCATGTGGTATGTCGCTGAAGCCAAAGGTATCTTCAAAGCCAATGGTCTAGAAGGCGTCGAATTCGTCAACTACACCGAGGATGCCGCGAATCTCGCGATCTTGGCCAGCGGCGAAATTCAGGCGACCAATTCGGCTACCCACAACGTTCTGCAGCATCTGCAGCAGGCTACCGACTACAAGATCGTTCTGATCGAAGACTACAGCTCCACGGCCGACGCGGTTGTCAGCCCGAAGGGCGTGACATCCATCGCGGACCTGAAAGGCAAGTCCGTGGCCTATGAAGAAGGGTCCACCAGCCATCTTCTTATCGCCGACGCTCTCAAGAAAGCCGGCATGTCCCTCAAGGACATCAAATCGGTCAACACGCCTGCCTCGCAGGCCGCAGCGGCGCTTCTTTCCGGCTCCGTGGATGCCATGGTGAGCTATGAACCCTATGTCTCGGTGGCCCTCAAGGCCAGCGCCGACCTGAAACTGCTTTACACGGCCTCCGAGAATCCCGGACTGATCAGCGATTGCTTTGTTGTCACGGACCGGGCGTTGAAAGAGCGTCCGGGTCAGGTGAAGGCCATGGTCAAAAGCTGGGGTGACGCGGTAGAGGCGTATAACAGGAGCCCGACGGAATGCCAGGCGATTATCGCCAAGGGCGTGGGTTCCGAGTCTGGCGACCTGACGACCACATTTGCCGGGGTCCACTTTTACACGCTTGCGGAAAACAAGGCGCTTCTGACCGGTGAATTCGCGACGAAGACTTTCCCCGCCGTCAATACGGCAAGCGTGGAGCTCGGCTTGATCAAAAAGCCGTTCGACGCGAAGGACGCCATCGACACCGCCCCGCTTTCTTCGCTCTAAGTGATATCGCGGGCCCCGTGCGAACCGCGGGGCCTGCGAGGATTGATGCCGCTATGCCACTTCCTCTGGACCAAGACATGACCGTTCCGCTTTACCAGAAGGTGAAGGATCACATCCTGGAACGCGTTCGCCGCGGAGAACTGACCGATGGGGTCAAAGTGCCTTCGGAGGCTGAACTCGTGGAGGAGCTGGGCGTGTCGCGGATGACCGTCCACCGGGCGCTACGTGAACTATCGGCAGCAGGTGTGGTGGATCGCGTTCAGGGCCTTGGCACATTCGTATCGGCACCGCCGATCCGCTCCGAACTGATGGAGTTGAAAGACGTCGCCGACGATATCGCCATGCGCGGAAACAAGCATAGCCAGATCATCAAAGTGCTCGAGGCAGTGCATCCCGGTGCGGAAGATTGTGCCTATTTCGATATCCAGCGCGGTTCCCGGCTTTTTCACTCCGTGATCGCGAACCTCGAAGACGGGATGCCGATCCAGATCGAAAATCGGTTGATATTGCCGAGTTTTGCTCCCGGTTACCTCGATCATGATTTCCATGCGGTTCCCTCGACCCGATATCTGCGATCGATCGCCGACGCGACCAAGGTGGAGCACACCGTATACGCGACGATGGCCGACGAACCGACCTCCGCATTGCTTGGTTTCGATACCCCAAATTGTGTCATGGTTCTCACACGCCGCACATGGTTGGGCAGCCGGGCCGTAACGCTGAGCAATTTCACCTATCCCGGCGAGACATACAGTCTCGTCAGCCGCAGAACCAAAACCTAGCCCCCATCCGGGCGGAAGAGCATACCCGGGCGAGGCTAGTCAGATCTAGAATGAAAGCAGCGCCCGAAGCCCGGGATTGGCAAATAAAAACAGGTAAGCGTCTCTGCTTATCGATGAGGGAAGCGACATTATGACAAAAGCACGAAAGAAATCCATCTTCAGTATGCAGGCGGATATTTCGCCTTCGACATACGCTATCATCTCCCTTTGCTCCTTCATCGTTTTTTTCGCCGTCTGGGCGGGCGCGGTTCAGTTCGGGCTGGTCAAGCAGATCTTCCTGCCGGCACCGATGTCGATCCTGTCGAAGCTATGGACCCTGGCGCATGACGGGACGCTGGGTTCAGACGTCCTCAGCAGCGTCTACCGCATCGGTGTCGGGTTCACACTAGCATCGGTCACGGCGCTGGCGATCGGCGTGCTGATCGGGAACTACAAGTTCTGGGATGCGGCGATCGAGCCGTTTCTTGACTTCATTCGCTACATGCCGGTCGTCGCCTTCGTGCCGCTGACCATTCTTTGGACGGGCACCTCCGACAGCCAGAAGTTCCTGGTCATCTGGATCGGAACCTTCTTCCAGCAGGCGCTGATGTTCATGGACAATATCAAGCGGGTTCCGCCGGATTTTATCGGGTTCGGGCGCACTGTGGGCCTGAGCGACTTCAAGATCGTCACGAAGATCATCCTGCCATCGGCCGCGCCGCAGATCTGGGATACGTTGCGGATCTCGCTCGGCTGGGCCTGGACCTGGGTGGTGCTGGCCGAACTCGTCGCCGCCAACAGCGGCCTCGGCTACAGGATCACGGTTGCCCAGCGGTATTTCCAGACGGACACCGCGATCGGTTACATCGTAGTGCTTGGGGTCCTCGGTCTTCTCACCGACCAGATCATGAAATTTCTCGGAAAGCGCATGTTTCGCTACGAGGGGAAACACTAATGGACAAGCTCCTCATAAACAATCTGACCAAGACCTTCCCGGTCGGCCGCTCGAAGCGGGATCACCTCACGGTTCTCGACAAGGTGTCGCTTTCGATCAAGGAGAACGAATTCGTGTCTCTGGTGGGCGCCTCCGGCTGCGGCAAGAGCACCCTGCTGTCCATCATCTCTGGACTGCAGACCCATGACGATGGCGATTTGAAGGTGGACGGCAACGACATCACCGGCCCTGGCGCGGACCGTGGTGTGGTGTTTCAGAGCTATACGCTGCTGCCGTGGCTGACTGCCAAGGAAAATGTCGAATTCGCGCTGCGGGCCACGGGACGCGACAAGACTGAGTCGGCGGAGCTTGCCATGACGCAGTTGAAACTCGTGGGCCTCGAGAAATTCGCCGATCGCCACCCCGGCCAATTGTCGGGCGGGATGAAGCAACGCGTCGCGATCGCGCGTGCCTTGTCCTACAAGCCGAAGCTTCTTCTTATGGACGAGCCGTTCGGCGCGCTGGATGCGCTGACGCGCGTCCAGATGCAGGAATTGCTGACGAGTGTTTGGGAACGCGAGAAACTGACGGTCATCTTCGTCACGCATGACGTCGAAGAGGCGGTATTCCTGTCGGACCGGATATTTGTGATGGCGTCCAATCCGGGTCGCATCAAGACGATCTACGATGTTCCGCTTCCGCGCCCACGCACGGCGGAAACCCACAGGATGCCGGAATTCGCCAATCTCCAGGCCGACGTGCTTGGAAGCATTCGCAGCGAAATGAGAGACCAATGAGGGATTTCCATTTTCCTGGGCGGTCTCCAGTTCGCGGTCGCGATCATATGGTGGCAACCGCCCACCCGGCGGCTTCGGCCGCGGCGCTCACCGTGCTGCAGTCGGGTGGCAATGCCTTCGATGCAGCCATTTGTGCGGCGCTGGTGCTTAGCGTGGTCGAGCCGCAATCGAGCGGCCTGGGCGGCGACAGTTTCGTGCTCGGCTATTCATCAGGCGTCGCGAAGCCTTTTGCCATCAACGGATCCGGCAAAAGCGGGAAGGGTGGTAGCGCCGACGAATTGCGCCGTCGCGGCTTCAACCAGATGCCGATGCGGGGAGCCATGTCGGTGACATGCCCGGGTGCGGTGGATACATGGGCGATGCTCCATCGTGACCATGGTCAGCTGGACTGGGGCCGGCTTTTCGAGCCTGCCATCAGGTTTGCCCGCGAGGGTTACATCGTTGCGGACCGGGTTGCTCTCGATTGGTGGAGCTTCGAGGATGCCCTTTCGGCGGGCTCGGGCGCGGGCGATGTTTTCCTCAAGGGCGGACGGGCATTCAGGGCAGGCCAGGTCCATCGACAGCCATGCCTTGCATCGACGCTGGAGAGGATTGCAAGCGGCGGACGAGACGCTTTTTACGAAGGTCCCGTCGCCCAGGATATCATCGAGACGCTGGGCCGCCTCGGATCCTTCATCGAAGCTGCAGACCTCGCCGAAACGAGAGCGTTTCATGTCACTCCGGTGAGCCTCGACTACAAGGGTTATGATGTTCTTCAGCTGCCTTCGAACAATCAAGGTTCGACGGCGCTGCTGCTTCTCAATATCCTGAAACATCTGCCTCAGACCGAGCATTCCAACCCCCAGCGGTTTCATTTTCTTCTGGAAGCCGCCCGCCTTGCCTATCGCGAGCGCGACCGTGCGCTGGGTGACCCGGAATTTTCAGCTATCGATCAGGCCAAGTTTACCGACGATGCCTTCGCGGCCGAGCTGGCGGCAATGATCGATCCGGACCGGACGACGAAAGTTTTCGGCGAGCCGCAGACGCGCAAATCGGATACCACGACCATTTCGGTGGTCGACCGGGTTGGCAATGCCGTCACGCTGATCAACTCGCTCTACTACCATTTCGGAAGCTGTGTCGTTGCGCCCCTGACCGGCATTCTTCTGCAAAACAGGGGAAGCGGCTTTAACCTGCTTGAAGGGCATCCGAACGAGTTCGCGCCGGCCAAACGCCCGCTCCATACGATCATGCCTGGTCTCGTGCTGAAGAACGGCAAGCCGGCACTGATCTATGGCGTTATGGGGGGCGATTACCAGGCGATCGGACATGCGCAGCTGATAGCCGATGTCGTTGATTTCGGCTTGGACATTCAGCAGGCCATCGACCGACCGCGCGCCTTCTACTTCAAGGGCTTTGCCGAGGTCGAGCGTTCCATGCCGGCGCATATCGTCGAAGGACTGACCAGACGCGGCCACAGCGTTCAGGTGGCGCATCTGCCGATCGGCGGCGCGCAGGCGATCTGGATCGATCCGGCTTCAGGCACTCTTTCCGGCGGTTCCGACCCCCGCAAAGACGGCCTGGCGATAGGGAACTAACCCGTGGTCTCTCTGATAACCGTAGTTGGAAACGGGATCGTCGGTATTGCGACGGCCATCGAACTCAATCGAATGGGGCACAAGGTCGTGGTCATCGACCGGGATCCTCCGGGGTCGCCGGGCGCTGCCAGCTTCGGCAATGGCGGTTGGCTTTGCCCGGCCTCGATCATACCGGTCTCGACGCAAGGACTGATGCGCAACCTGCCATCGCTGGTCTTCGGTCGCAACGCGCCCTTGAGCGGGCAGGTGCTCTATGGATTGCGCAATGCCGGCCATTTTGTCCGGTTCGTGATGTCGGGTAGGACGAACACGCAGGTTCAGTACAAGGCGCTTTCGCTTTCCACCCTACTGTCGCGGTCGGCCGACGACCATCTAGACCTTGCTCGGCAGGCGGGACTGGACAGCCTGATCCGCAAGGATGGTCTTCTCTACACCTACGATACCGGGTCCGCCTATTCCAAGGACCTGACCTGGTGGACGCTTCGGACCGAATTGGGGGTCAAGTCAACCTTCATCGATAGCACGGCCCTGCGTTCCGAAGAACCCTTGATCGATCGGGAGTGCCATGGCGCATTGCTGGTCGAGGACGGCGGTCACTGCATTGATCCGGGAGCTTATCTGCAAGGCCTTGCCGCTTTCGCCTCTTCCAAGGGCGTCGAGTTTGTCACCGCGGAGGTCCTGGGGCTTCGTTTCGACGAGGATCGTCTCGACGGTCTCGATACTTCGAGCGGCTTTCACCCCTCCGGCGCCGCAGTGATCTGTTGCGGTGCCCACTCCAGGATCTTTGCCTGGCAGGCCGGCGACAACGTGCCGTTGCTGAGCGAGCGCGGTTATCATGTGACCATCGCGGACGGGCTTCGCCTGAGCCGCCCGGTCATGTTCAACGACGCCCTGGTGGTCGCCACGCCCATGGCCGCCGGCCTTCGCCTGGCCGGGCAGGTCGAGATCGCCGCTCCCGGCACGCCGCCGGACTGGCGTCGGGCGCAGCGTCTGCTGGATCTGGCATCCGGTTATATCCGCGGGCTGCCATCGAAAACAGACGCACCGCAGGTTTCGCGCTGGATGGGACAACGTCCCGCCATCGCCGACGAACTTCCGGTGATCGGAACCTCGTCGCGTTCGGCGGATGTGCATTACGCGTTCGGGCACGGATATACGGGCCTGGGAGCAGCACCCGTGACTGCGCGAATGGTCGGGCAGTCGGTGGCGGGCATGGCGCCTCGATCGCCCGAACCCTTTCCCTTCCTCGCCCAGAGATTTAGACAAAGCCCGCGATGACCAGTCGATCCATAGGAGACATCATGTCCGACAAGACCGTATCGATCTACAACCTGTCCGATTTGGACGAAGGCCAGCGTGCGGCCCTGCTTCGCCGTACCGAAAACGAGCTTTCGCAATTTTCCGAACTCGTCGTGCCGATCATCGAGGATGTGCGGGTGAGGGGCGATGCAGCCCTTGTGGAATTCGCCCGCAAATTCGACAGGGCCGCTATCTCCCTATCGCAGATCGCCGTTAAGCGCGAAGAGTTCGATGCAGCGAAACGTCTCGTCGATCCGGCGCTGATCGAAACCCTGCAATTTGCCGCCCACAACATCCGTCACTTCCACGAGCGTCAATTGCCGGAAGGTCTGGCGCTTCACGAGACGCATCCTGGCGTTCTCGTCGGTGACCGCTGGACGTCGATCGATTCGGTTGCCTGCTATGTGCCGCGCGGGAAGGGATCCTTTCCAAGCTCCGTCCTGATGACCGCGCTGCCGGCAAAGGTCGCGGGCGTCTCCGAGGTCATCGTCATTACGCCACCGGGACCGGACGGCACGGTCGATCCCGCAACACTGGTCGCCGCGGAAATCGCCGGCGTGTCGAAGGTCTTCAAATGCGGCGGCGCACAGGGCATTGCGGCCGTTGCCTATGGCACGGAAACCGTGCCGCATTGTGAAAAGGTCGTCGGGCCCGGCAGCCCCTGGGTGGTTGCGGCCAAGAAACAGCTTTCCTCAATCATCGATCCCGGCAGCCCCGCAGGCCCCAGCGAATTGATCATCTTCTCGGATGGCTCCGTATCTGCCGATCTGGTGGCGCTGGATCTCTGCGTCGAATCCGAGCACGGACCCGATTCTTCGGTGTTTTTCGTCACGACCAGCCGCAGCTTTGCCGAAGAGGTTGCGGCCCTGCTACCGAAATATTGGCAGAAAATGCCGGAAGGCCGTGCCGATTTTTCCCGCACCGTCCTTTCCGGCACCAAGGGCGGGATCGTCGTCGCCGACGATCTCTCGTCGGCCTTCGCATTCATCAACGACTATGCCGCCGAGCATCTGGCGCTTCTGGTTGAAAACGCCTGGCAATATCTGCCCCAGATCCGCAATGCCGGCGAAATCCTGCTCGGCCCCTATTCGGCGATCGCCGTGGCGAATTTCGTGCTTGGGCCAAGCCACGTCTTACCGACGGGCGGAGCGGCAAAAACGACCTCGCCTCTGTCAGTGTTCGATTTCATGAAACGAACCTCGATCGCCTCCGTCTCCAAAAATGCCTATGTGCTATTTGCTCATCATGCGGAGAGCCTGGCTCGATACGAAGGCTTCGCGGGTCATGCGAACTCCGTTTCGGCCATGCGCGACGAGGCCTATGGTGCTCGGGAGTAATTCACCAACGGACGTCGGCTCGTGGAGCCGGCCACGTTCTGACGTCCGGCTTGCTAATCAGTTCCATAAAAAGGATTATGCGATATGTTATACCATAACATTGCTCTCGCCGCGAGCGCTGATGATTGGCCACACTGTCGATTTTGTCAAAGAGAATATTGCGCTGGAGTTCTGAATGGAGAAATTGCGGATACGAGATGAATTTCAAGACCTCATCCTTGAAATACAGAATGCCCCTAGCGTCGATGATGCCTTACGTATTCTCGAAGAGGCTTACGGGATGGATTTTGCCACTTACCATCTGGCTTTGAGCGTAGCAGACGTGGTCGATACTCCGTATGTTCGCACGACCTACCGTGATGCCTGGGTTGCCCGCTATCTCCTGCGCGGATATGTGAAAGTCGATCCGATCGTCCGAGAGGGCCTTATGCGGCAAATGCCGTTCGATTGGTGCGAAGTCGAGGTTCCAGAGGCCGCCCGTGAATTTCTGATCGACGCCCAGGAACACGGTGTTGGGGCAAATGGATATTCCATCCCCATTGTCGATAAGAAGCGCCGTGCTCTCTTGTCCCTGAACTCCAGCAAGCCCGCCAGCGAGTGGAGCAAGTTGGTCCAGACGTGTGGCCACGAGTGGCTCGATCTTGCGTTCCTGATCCACCGAAAAGCAGTGTACGAACTTCACGGCGAGCACGACCCAATTCCTCAGCTCGGCCCACGCGAGAAGGAATGCCTTTACTGGTCAGCGCTGGGGAAAACAAACGATGAAGTCGCCGAAATCCTCGGTCTTTCGATGCATACGACGCAACGATATCTGATGTCGGCTCGCCACAAGCTCGGGGCCGCGACGACCACTTCGGCAACCGCCCTTGCGATTCATCTGCGCCTAATAAACCCATATGGCAATACCCAGGATTCGGGGAGCTAATCTCCGAATATTTATCACACGCCTAACGTGTTGCACGCTGCCGTCATCAATATGGAGGCAAGCATGTATCTTCTTGTTCAGGCACACGAATATCACAAATATACCGGGCTGCTCGATCAATCGTTCCGGCTGAGGAAAAGAGTTTTTGCAGACCGACTCGGCTGGGACGTGCCGGTGTCCGGGCATCGGGAGCGGGATCGCTATGACGAACTCCAACCTGCTTATCTGCTGTGGTGCGATGACGATCGAAGGCAGCTTTATGGCTCTGTGCGTCTGATGCCGACGACTGGTCCGACCCTCCTCTATGACGTCTTTCGCGAAACATTCCCCGATGTTTGCGACCTGATCGCGCCCGGCATCTGGGAGGGCACGCGAATGTGCATCGATGAGGATGCCATCGAACGTGATTTCCATGACATGCGTCCGGACAGGGCCTTTTGCTTGCTGCTTCTCGCGTTGTGCGAGGCGGCGCTTGCCAATGGCATCCACACCATGATCTCGAACTACGAGCCGCGCATGCGGCGTGTGTATCAAAAAGCCGGCACTGAGCTCGATGAACTCGGCCGTTCCGATGGATATGGCCGTTTCCCGGTCTGCTGCGCTGCGTTCGAGGTTTCGTACCGCGTCCTCACTGCCATGCGCGCCAAACTCCGGGTGGACGAGCCGCTTTATCGCCGACCAGCGTTCCCATCGCGCGCCACCTCTGCGCCGGCGCTGCAATTCGCCTGACCAGGAAACCCAAGAAGTTCTCATGGCAAAACACATCTCCGAAACGGTTGTTGATGTCCCAGATGCGGGCCGGATCGTTGAGACGCTATGCGGATCGCTCCGCGAGTGCGCCATTTCGATCGAGACCAATCGTGCCGACCAGGTCCTGAACTTTGGCGACGGCATGGCGATCATCAAGGCGAACGTTTGCGGCCTCCACCTTCGCGTGGAGGCTGAAGATCTCGCTACATTCTTCGGAATCCGGTCCCTACTACAAGTGACCCTGTCCCGGGCCTCGAATGATCAATACGGTCATCTCGAGTGGCATCCGGCTGGCGACGAGCTGTCCGACATGATTGGTCGGCAGGCGGGCCGCACCGGCCGATGCTGACAGTGGCGTGCTCGGTCAATGGCGTCGATGGGTGGGGTCAACGCCGTATCCCGAGCTGGGGCGTACTCGCAATGTGGCGCGTCTGCCGAAGTGATCTTTCCTGCAACGCACCGGCACGATCCTGGACGAGCTTGAGTGAAGCAGCCTGCTCCGGGGTTATCCCAAGGGAAGACCCTAGCCTCGTGACGTTTCCGCCTTTCAGGTCAGCGCGATCCGCCGAGGAAAGACGTTTGGTCATCGCCAGCGTGATCTTCTCAAGCTCACGACGGAGGGACGGATCGGCATTCAAGCGACGGACCTGGTCCTGGTTAGTGCCGGACATCAAGGCGGAAAGTTCCTTCGACGGTCTGGGAACCTCGATCCTGTGTCGCGCCTGCTCCTCGCGGTGGTGAAGGTTGATTTGATGCCGCTCGAAATCGACCGCTATCCCATAATCCGCCAGGGCCGCCGCGAGTTGCGGTGCGTGAGCCTCGGCAGATTGGCGAGCCGCGCTCGGTCGCTTTAGCCATGTCCGCCCCTCCCCAGCCATCTCTCCCAAACGGCCCTCACAGACATCATCGCCGGCTGCAGCACCACTGCGGGCATCACGAATGTTCCGCACCGAAGACGACACTGCCTGGCTGTTGCCGAACACCAGCCGCGAGAGATTGTCGATCTCGGCACGCTTGTCGGCCAGGCGAGTCGAATTCTGCAGGCGCGCATCAATCTCGCCCACGCTAAGATCCGGCAGGTGCCGAGCAGGAACGAGCGGTGTGTTGCGGACCGGCGCGCCGTCGCGACCCAAACCCAGCACCCGCTCGTTTGCGGCAATGCCCTCCACGAAAGCATCCGCAGCGCGACGCTGCTGCTGACCGAGGCGATCGTGCCGCGCCGTCTCCGTAAAGACCACCTCCATCATCGCCTGCGCCCGAGCGCGATTGGTGATGTCCTTCGTCCTGAGTCTGAGATCATCCCGCATCGCCCGCAGGGGCGTTCCTGTGTCATCGACCACCGCGGATGCGATTACCTTCCGCTCGGCAAGTGTCATGTTGCGTCCAACCTTCCGCCGCGCTTCACCGATCGTAGCCGCGTATTCTGGCTCAATGATTTGAGTCATCGCCGCGTTGGCCGACATCGTGCCGGCGGCAACGCTATTTGCGGCTCGCGAAAGAGCCCTACGCATACCAGCGGTTTCCATCCAGGAATCCGCGACATTGGCGAGACGCGATATGCGATCCGTCGGACTGAATACGTCCCGGTCGATCGCCACGCGATCAAGCGCGACGCCAAAATAATCCGTCAGACGCCGACGTGTTCCATCGGATGTCTCAACGGCAAGATCGGCCGGCAACCGATGGGCTGCCGGAAACTCGCTCCTTGCCCGCTTGTCCTGGACCATGGCACGCGTCGCAACGATCCTGCCATCCTCCGGCAGAAGACCAAGATCGCGTGCCGCCTCGACAAGTCGCAACGCTATGTAGCTCTCGGAGAGACGCCCGATGGCATGGGCCTCGATATTGCCGATCGGCCGGCGCTCGTGATCACGCAGGGCATTGTCGTAAAGCTCGACGAACAGGCCGAGCGCATCAGCCTGGCGCTGGAAGATAGTCCGCGCCCGCCGTGTGTCTTCGCCGTCGACCTCGCGGCGTTGCGTGAGCAGGTAGTTGACATCATCAGCAGCGCGCGTTCTCACCTCAGCAATCCGATCCGCCGGGGCTTTTCGTTCATCCATCCGGTTCAACACATAACTCCAGTCGTCGGCAAATCGCTGGAGTTCCGAACGGCCCATCGCCCGAGACTGCTCCGCTTCCAGTACCTGCCTTGCGCCTGGGCGATGCGACCACTCTCCTTGCCGCATCTCGTTGTCATAGAGGATCCCGCCGCCGCGTGTGCGCAATTGCACCCTGTCGGCCAGGCGCTCGCTTTCGATTTTCTCCAGACTCATGCGAAGCCCGTCGACGGCGGCATCATGAATATGCCGCGGCGGAATACGCGCGGCGTCACCGAGACGCAGCATTTCCTCGAAGCGATAATGATTGCCTTGCCAGCTGAGCCGCGGATTGACGGCAACAGCGCGGGCCTCGACGTCGTAGCCAGCCTCGCGCGCCATTCCGATGACACGAGCGACATTTTCGGGGGTGCGCATCGTTGTCTCGAAGACGATGTTCACCTTGCGATCGGTCGCCGCCGCCAGCAGTTTTTCCGTCCATCGCCCAGCGTCCACTTGCGTGAACTGCGAGGCCGTCTCCGGATCCTGCCGCTGGAAGCTCAGAAACTGCGGATGGTAGGATCTGAGATCGTCGCCAACGATGCGGATCGCCGAGCCAGAGTGTTCAAGCTCCGCGTGGCTGGCGATCAGCACGCCCGTCTTGCCGGCGCCCGGCTGGCCGCCGAGCACGATAAGGCGTGGCCGCTCTGCCGGCGTCATTGTCATCGGCAGATAATCGGGAAGAATGTCATTGCGGAAAATGCTCTCGTTCCTCTCCGGTGAGAGTGGGCCGGATGCCTGATCCTCGGCCATGATCAGAACTCCGCCCAGAAGCGGGTCTCGTCCTGCACGCGCGGTCCCCAGACCGCGATGATGTTCTCGACAACATCACGGTCCACGACGGAAAGGCGCTGTTGGACATCGATAAGATCGCGACGCCGCTGGCGTAGCGCCTCAGCTGCCGCCGGGTCCGTCTCCTCAAGCGCGTAGACGCGGGCAGTGACGATGGCGCGCGCCTGGCTGAGGATTTCGATGGCGATCTCGGCTCGGACGATCGCGTCGTAGGACGTTTCGTGCTCTGTCATGTGCTTTCCTTTCGTTCTTCAAAACCTGTCATCGGGTGACACCGCGGGCGCGATCGATGGCACGGCGCTGGCGCTCGGATATGATCTCCTGGCTGCCGTGCGTCCGCACAGTTTGCTGCACGACCTGCAGGCGCTCCCGCATTGCCTCGAAGGCGCTGCGCTGCGCCGGCGACACGCGATTGATGACATCCGTCTCGCCGCGAAGAATGGCGTTCCTGCCAAAGCGTCCGTCGAGCGCCCGGCTGACGGCGGCGAACTCTCGGGCGATATCAGGATCGAGGGAGCGAGCGGCGGTCTCGATAATGGCGCTTTTCGCCTTTTCTTGTCTTTGCTTCTTCAGGTCGGCGACCAGGTGCAGAAGAGTCTCTTCGGCCGCCGGTGACAGACCGGGAATGGCGATGGTCATGCGCCGGCGCTCTTCGGTGATCGCCTGTGTTTCCGCATCTAAAGCGCTGACCCAGGACGCGCCGAGCGACCGCACCCGGCTGGCTGCTTCGGGCACAGCCTGGAACGCATCTTTTCGTTCTCTACCGACGGCGAGCAGCTTGTCCATGATGCGATCGGAGCCGCGCAGCGCACCATAGGCAGCGGGATTATTTGTGACCGCTGCCGCAATGCGCTCGCTGGCAATGCCCTTCACGATCAGGTCCTCGATCTTGTCCACGGCGCCGGCGGGATCGCGCCAGACGCGTCCAGCGGTTTCGGCAAGTGCTGAAAGATGATGGCGATAATGCGGGACGGCGCGGGCCCGTGTGCGGGCTTCGTCATCGACCGGCGTCTTGAACTCCGTGACGGCGGCAAGCATGGGAAGCATGGCGATGCTCTCCTTTCCAGCCGCGACACTTGCACCAGCGACGATCTTTGATCGATCCCGCTTCTCGGCAAGATACTGCTCGTCGCTGAAGCGCCTGATAACCTCGAACAGGCGCACCAACTTTTCGCGGCGGTCATCGGTCAGGTCTTCCGGCATACGCTCAGCAATATTGCGCTCAGTGATCCTATCTGCCTTCGAGGTGAAGGCGCTCCAGCCGAAGCGCGCGTTCAGCGCGTCGCTGACCGCCTTCACCTCCTGAACGATCTCTCGATCCTCGACAGCCAAAGAGAATGCAGTCTTATAGGCATCCTCACCGCCCTGCTTGCGCACGGCCTCGATCTCGACCAAGCGCGCCATCGCCTGCTTCGAAATCGCCGGGATCGACAAGGCCATATGGGCGCGGCGGGTCTTCTCGCGAGCCTGGAACCGACTCTCATTCTTTCGGAACTCCGTCGCGTGCGCGCGTGCCAGCGGCGCCAAGTCATTGAGGGCAGCCATTGCTGCGGTGCGCTCATCGCGTGCCACCCGTCCGTCGACCATGAGATCAGACCCGCGCAGGCGACCGAGACGGTTCGGAGCCGTCGCGAGATCGTCGGCGAGCTTGCGAGGCTCGATCAAGGAATTCGAAGCGAGCGCATTCAGGCGGATCAGCGCCGCGTCCGGATCGCGATAGACCTTCTCGAGAACCGGCCGCAGAATGCTATCCCGCTCTTTCCATGGTTCGGACAAAAGCTGAGCACGGCGGGCTTCATGCTCGACGCTGTGAGTGAACGTGGTTGTGGGCGGGATCAGATGGTAACCACCGACCGGGATTTCGGCCGAGACGGTAGCCGTCGGCACCTCGTTGTAGGAGACATTGCGTTCCCGTTCGATCGTAAAACCAAGTGCGACGCTTGCCCGCTCCCAGAGCCTTGCCATCTGCCCCCGCTTTTCCGCAATCCACGCCAGCCGCGGGGAAGCGTCCTCCTCTTGTCGCGCCGCGATCCCAGAGAGCATGTAGATGCCGCGGCGCCGGGCGAAGTCGCGAGCATGGGCCTGGTATCCTTCCTCGCTCTCGAAATCGAGAGTCGTGGTTTTCGCGCCGGACCGGCCCAGACGCTCGACGAGCTGCTTGAACAATTCCGGCCGGTGGCTTTCACGCTCGAACCGTTCCTTCCGGGCATCAGCCGTCTCGACCTGGCGAGCGCTCCAGACATTGCGGTCGACCTGACGTTCCTCTGTTCGCTTCTCGCCAGTCACCTCATCGGTGACGGTGACTTCCACCTTAACGGTCTCTACACCATCCTTGCGGAGCGTGACCGTGTCTCCTTCCGAGACGCCGCCCTTGTCCAGCGCCTTCGGCAAGCTGACACCCCAAACGCGATGGACAGTGCCATCGTCAGTTCTTACGTCTGCGTAAGGACTATCCTTGCCATCCTTGTCTCCGGGACGGAATTTTGCTTCACCGGTTTCAACGAGTTCGCCGGTGAGGCCGGCGGCATGATCGGCGCGCGCCGCACTACCCCATACCGGATTCGGCTGGAAATCTTGCCTGGCCGCGTAGAGGTCCACGCGCTCGCGATGCCTGGTCATCGACACATAGGTCAGATGCTGGTCCATCATGCCGGTTGCGAGCACGAAGGTCCGCTCAACGGTTGCCCCTTGAGATTTGTGAATCGTCGCGGCATAGCCGTGATCGACATTGGTATAGCTGTCCTCGCTGAGGATAACGTCGCGGCTGTTGTCGAGACGCACGGCAAGCAGCGGGCCGGCGCGTTTGTCGCCAGTCGCAACGACCGTGCCGAGCATCCCGTTCTTGACATGTTGCGGGCCGAGGCGACGCGCCCGCGGTTCAAGGAACCTGGCGTTCTCCAGGAAGATGATGCGGTCGCCGGCGGCGAACTCGCGAACCCCGCGTGCCGTATGGAACTCACGCGCACCGGTGAGCGCACCGTCGTCCATCATGACCTTGCGCAGAGCTTCATTCAGCTTTTGGACATCATCGTTGGTGTGGGCGAGCACGAGCGGTTCGTCACCACGATGAGACCTAATTTCTCCTTCGCCAGATTTTTGGTCCAGACCACGGCGTGCATCCGCCCAATCGGACACCATGCGGCTGATGATTTCGTCGCGGGTTTCGGTCTCGACGAGACGGCCATGCGCGGCATAGGCGTCGAGACCCTTTTCCACCTCACCACGCGCGAACAGACGCGAAGCCTCGCGCGCCCACTCGTCGCGCTGTCGCCGCACACCGGCAAGTTCGGCAAAGCCGATCCGATCGCTGATCGCGCGGAACGCCGCACCCGCCTGAATCGGCTGCAGCTGCATGGCGTCACCGACCAGAACGGCTTTCGCACCGGCGTCCTCGACGGCCTTCAGGACCCGCGCCATCTGCTGCGAGGAAACCATGCCTGCCTCGTCGATGACAAAGACATTTCCGCGCTCCAGGAGATCCCGCCCGTTCTCCCAAGCCAGTTCCCAGGAAGCGAGGGTGCGCGACTTGATCCCGGAACTGTCCTCCAAGCCTTCGGCCGCTTTGCCGGCCAGCGCCGCGCCAAACACCCGGCGATCGTCCCCTTCCCAGGCAACGCGCGCAGCGGCAAGCAACGTCGACTTTCCGGCGCCGGCGAGACCGACGACGGCCGCAATCGCGCTGTCGCCGGTGACGTGGCGCACGGCATCGACTTGCTCGGCATCGAGCCTGAAGGGTTTCTCCGGGTCGGCCGTCTCGACGCTGCGGACAGCAGCGGCGACTTTTGCATCGGCAACACCGAAGCCGGTGCGCTTCGACAGAGCCGACGCCGACTGTGCCATGTCATATTCGATGCGCAAGATTTCTCGCGTGGTGAACACCGCCGGCTCTGAAACTTTACCGCTCGCACTGTCGATCGCCTGCGGCTTCAAGAGCACCAAATTGTGGGAAGCCATCAGACGTGCCCTGATATTGGCGAAGTCAGTGGGATCGTCGACAGTGCGATGTAGCGCCTTGGCGATATCGCGCTCATCGAAGGTCGAGCGTTCGTTGCCGAGCTGCTTCAGCAGAAGACCGGGATCGGCGAGCAACCGGTCGGCCATTTCCTGCCGGCGCGCGAGATCGGCCGGCGCGAAGTACATCTCGACGCCTTTGCGGGCGAGCGCGGCCTTCTCCGGCCCAAGATGTTTCTGCGCGATGCCGTCGAGGCCCTGCTCGGCATAGGAGCGACCGTCGAGGCGGATCTCATGGCCGGCGAGCGCCAGATGCCTGTTGGCTGTCTCCGCCCAGGCGATCTTCCAAGCCTTCATCGTTTCCTTGTCACCGGCCCAAAGCTTGTAGACGATCTTGCCGTTCGGACGATCCGGTGTGACGACACGCAAGGGCTCGCCGTCCTCGCCAGCTACCTGCACCTTCTTCTGCCCGAACCCCTCCTCCGTCAGCGGCCTCAGCGTCGTCATCAGATGGATGTGCGGATTGCCGTCCTTGTCGTGGAACACCCAGTCGGCAACCATGCCCTTCGACGTGAAACTGTCCGCGACGAACTCACGCACGAGGACGATATTCTCGGCCCGCGTCAGCTCTTCCGGCAGGGCGATGATGAGCTCGCGCGCGAGCTGCGCGTCGACCCTCGTCTCGAAGGCATCGACCGCATTCCACAGCGCCTCGCTGGCCGCGGCAACCGTCTTGCCGTCGATGGCCATCTTCAGCCAGGCGGGAATCTCATCCGGGACCGCCAGTTCCTCATGCACCAGTTCCCGCGATCCACCGCGGTAGCTGAACGACGTGCCAGCCTGCTCGTCCATCATTCGGGCGCGGTGGCGATAAGCGGCGGCCGAGACGATACTGCGTCCCGCTCCCCTGCTGATCACCTGCGCTCTGACGAACATGATCGCCACTGTCGTCTCTCCACCTTCCAAGCACGTCGCTCCAGCGACGTCTATTGCGCCCTCAAACCAATCGGACCGAAGGGCCGATGCTGCTTTTCCGGATGACGGTCCAGCTGAGAATTCAGGCGTCGACGTTTTGGGGGCTTGTGCAAGGTAACTTATTTGACTACGATTTTCTAGTCAGTTCAATCGGGAAATGGAAAGTTTGTTGCAATTGAAAAGGATCGGATTATGGCCGCTAAACCTTCAATTCTGGATATCGATGCGCAAATCGAGAAACTGCGCGAACGCAGAAAAACTTTGATAGTCAAATCGGCAGATCGATTTGCCCGCGCGGCAACGAAGTCGGGGTTGGCCGAAATGGAAATCACCGACGAGGAGGTCGATCGCATCTTCGAAGAGATCGCGGCCCGATTTCGCAAAGCAGAGAAGAAAGGGGCTGCTCGCCTATCTTCTGCGCCGGGTGGACAGCCAGGTGGCGGGTCTGGAGCGACGGCGGAGGTTCATCATGACAGCTGACCGGAAAAAAGAAGCGAGAGAAAAATTCCTGCTCGGCGGCATCGTCGTGCGGGCGGGACTGTCGAAGGCGGACCGCGCCTTCCTGCTCGGCGGATTGCTGGAGCTTGCGAGGATCACGCCAAGCTCATTCGAGCATCGGCGGCTTCGGGCCATCGGTGAGGAGGCCTTCAAGGCCCCGATGCTGCTGGATGGTGACACGACGCTCATGGTCGAGGCGGCAGAATGACAATCAGGGCAAAGCCGCATCCCAGCCTGTTGCTCATACTCGTGCCGTTCACAGTGACGGTGTTTGCTGCCTATGTCGCCGGTTGGCGCTGGCCAGAACTTGCTGTGGGCATGACGGGCAAAACGCAATACTGGTTCTTTCGAGCCTCTCCTGTGCCGGTTCTTTTGTTCGGACCGCTGGCCGGGCTTCTGACCGTTTGGGCCTTGCCGTTGCATCGGCGAAGACCGGTCGCGATGGCCACCCTCATCTGCTTCCTTTCTGTCGCCGGCTTTTATGCGTTGCGGGAATTCGGTCGGCTTTCGCCCTTCGTCGAAAGCGGCGCGGTGACATGGAGCCAGGCGCTGTCGTTCATCGACATTGTGGCCATCGTCGGCGCCGTCGTCGGCTTCATGGCGACTGCGGTGTCCGCACGCATTTCGACGGTCGTGCCCGAACCGGTGAGGCGCGCCACGCGCGGCACCTTCGGAGATGCGGACTGGCTGTCCATGTCTGCGGCGGGCCGGCTCTTTCCTGATGACGGCGAGATTGTCGTTGGTGAGCGGTATCGTGTCGACAAGGAAATCGTCCATGAACTGCCGTTCGATCCGAACGATCCGGGGACTTGGGGACAGGGCGGAAAAGCACCGCTGCTCACCTATAGCCAAGACTTCGATTCCACTCACATGCTGTTTTTCGCGGGATCCGGTGGGTACAAGACAACCAGCAACGTTATCCCGACCGCGCTTCGATATTCCGGACCGCTGATCTGCCTCGACCCGTCGACAGAGGTCGCGCCGATGGTCGTCGAGCATCGGCGGCAAAGCCTTGGGCGTCAGGTAATGGTGCTCGACCCGACAAACCCGATCATGGGCTTCAACGTGCTTGATGGAATCGAGACGTCGAAGCAAAAAGAACAGGACATCGTCGGTATCGCCCACATGCTGTTATCGGAAAGCGTGCGCTTTGAATCGTCGACCGGTTCCTACTTCCAATCGCAGGCGCATAACCTGCTGACCGGTCTTCTGGCGCATGTGATGTTGTCGCCCGAATATGCAGGACGGCGAAACCTGCGCAGTCTCCGGCAGATCGTCTCCGAGCCGGAGACGTCCGTGCTCGCAATGCTCCGAGACGTTCAGCAGAATTCGGCATCGAAGTTCATCAGCGAAACGCTGGGCGTTTTCGTCAACATGACCGAGCAGACGTTCTCTGGCGTCTATTCGACCGCGTCGAAGGACACGCAATGGCTATCGCTCGACAACTACGCGGCGCTCGTCTGCGGCAACACGTTCAAGCCTAGCGATCTCATCAGCGGCAAAAAGGATGTGTTCCTCAATATCCCCGCGTCGATCCTGCGCTCCTATCCCGGGATCGGACGTGTGATCGTCGGCTCGCTGATCAACGCGATGATCGAGGCCGACGGTGCGTTCCAGCGGCGGGCGCTGTTCATGTTGGATGAAGTCGACTTGCTCGGTTACATGCGCGTGCTCGAAGAGGCGCGCGACCGCGGCCGTAAGTACGGCATCAGCATGATGCTCCTCTACCAATCCGTCGGTCAGCTGGAACGGCATTTTGGAAAAGATGGCGCGGTCTCATGGATCGACGGCTGCGCGTTCGCGAGCTATGCCGCGATCAAAGCGTTGGAGACGGCGCGCAACGTCTCGGCGCAATGCGGCGAGATGACCGTCGAGGTGAAGGGCAGTTCCCGCAATATCGGCTGGGACACGAAGAACAGCGCATCGCGTAAATCGGAGAGTCTGAACTTTCAGCGCCGGCCGCTGATCATGCCCCACGAGATCACACAGTCGATGAGGAAGGATGAGCAGATCATCGTCGTCCAGGGCCACAGTCCGATCCGCTGCGGACGGGCGATCTACTTCAGGCGAAAGGACATGGATACGCAAGCCAGGCCCAACAGGTTTGCTAAACTGAGACCTTAACGGTTTAGGCGTTTTCCTGTGCGTCGTATTCGGCTTCTGTCGGTCATTCCGTCGCTTTCATGATTGGCAGCGCCGCTTCGATTGCGTTGCGCGCCTCAATCAGGTCGTGGTGTCTCATCGAAGGGTCGATAGAGACCGAACCCTGAATATAACCCACTGACCCCTGGAAGCGAGCGGAGCGCACCACGTGATTTATCAGCCGTGCTTACCTCAACGATACCGCGCGGACGTGTCTTCCAGGCCGGGTGGGGTGATCCAGTCGAGGAAGATCGTATATCCGATGGAGAAGCTGGCGAAACCGAAGGTCACCAGAATGAAGGTCCAGAACGGTATACCGGACGCTGCCTCGGGCTTGACGAAGGCCCCAATCGAGAGCGGCACCATGACGATCGCCGCCAGAATCGCCATCCCAGTGAACGGGCGAAACATGCTGAGGATGTAGAAGGTAAGACACCACGCGGCGTAAAGCGTCGCCTTCGTCAGGCCGCAGACGATCAGAAGGGAAGTCGCGTGACGAAAGGAAACACTCGCCAAGCGCTTCGGGGCTCTGTCGGCTCGGACTCGATTTCGGCTGCCGGCGGCTTTGTCGCCATTGCGGGCTCCATCGATAGCAGAATTCCTGTTGCAGGGGATTCTAGATCCGAGCCGGGGCTGAGGGCAAGCAAGAGGTTGATGTAGCGGTACCGGAAAATACCGGCGACTACGACAATGGCGCTAAGCCAATGATCCTTGAAGGGCCATGTCCGGGCCAGTCGGTGCAAAGCGCAATGGGCGACGGTTGAGGCGTGGCGGCCGGTCGACGTGGTTTGCCTGCGAGAATGATCGTCACCGAAGGCCGAGCCGACAACGTCGGCTCGGGGAGCGACGGGACGGCGCGAGTAGAGCATGGTCGGCCAGCGGCCGGCTCGCCCGAAACACTGCCCCCTCCAAGGGGCACGACATCGCGAAGCAGAGATCACGAAAATGAATCGGAGCAGGCGTTTCGATACAAAACTGTCGTTGGACGTCGCGGGGCGAACGGACGAATCTTCTCCCCATGCTGGCTCAACCCTATCGACTGTATTTCGAACGCACGGACACGACGAAGAACATGGCACGCTTCTATGTGTTGTCGATCGAACCGACGCTTTTCGGCACACCTTGCCTGACGCGGCGTTGGGGACGTATCGGCTCCTACGGACAGGCGAAGGAGCATCATTTCGTCTGCGAGGAAGACGCAGTAGCGATGTTCCTCGATCTGCTCCGGGCACGGCGCGCGCGCGGATACCGAACGCGGGCGGAGGAGAATGCCAAGGACGTGGATTGATCGAGCGGAAAGATGTAGCCGGAGAAGCGAAGCTTCGGTCCAACGCGTCGGTCGATCCGGCGCGGTGGACCAGGATGGCATGGCTAAAGCCCCCTTAGTAGGGAGCCTCGCCGCCGCACTCGGCGTCCTGAGTTGCAATCGCCGCCGCCAGTTCGGCGCGCGCCTGTTCCAGTTCCGCTTCGATCTGAGCGCGCTCGACCGGGTGGCAGTGGCGAGCTTCGGCGCGCAGTTCTTCAATGTGGATTTCGAGGTCGTAGGTCATCGTCGTCATCTCCTTGATAGTGTGAAAGATGACGCGCGGACGTCGTGAGGATCGCGCCGGGTCAAGGATCGCGGCACGCGACCGCCGGAGGCGGCGAGCGGAGGAGCCGATTTTCTGCCGGCGCCCTTCAGGGCGTCGGCTGAAAATTGGAGGGGCCGCGATGTCCTTGAGGCGGTGCGATCCTCACGGCATACTTGGCGTTCTGAGCAGACAGGGTTTGGTCTCGTGTGGCACCAAAAAGGAATGATTGCGGGCTCGATGCCCGCTATCATTCCTCCAATCGTTCCGGCGGGTCTGGCCTCATCTGCTAGCATCGGCCCCGATCGCTCGGGGCCGATGCTAGCCACTCAGTTCGGATTGTTCCAGAGGATCACCTTCTTGCTCGGGTCGCCGCCGGGCGCCTGGGCGAGGTTGCCGAAGATGACGCCGATCTCCGGCGCCTCCAGCTTCACCGAGAGGTATTCCTCTCCGGTCTGGCGGGCGATGCGGTTCCAGCCCGCGCCGATCTCGAAGCCGGTTTTGCGGTGGATGACGCGGTAGTCGGGGGCTTCCTCGCTCGCCTTGTTGGCGTTCGGGATGATGGCGATCGGGGCGTTGACCCGGATGGTGGCGAAGATGCCTTCGAGGATGCCGTCGGTCTTCTGCGTCAGGGTTGCGATCGTGGTGGCCATGGTATTGTCTCCTTCGGTTGCTCGGGACCATTTCCCGATGACGCACGAAGAGACGGCCGACCTGCTGCGGTCAGCTCGGGCGAAAATTTTGCGAAATTCTATTTTCCGCCAGAAACAAACAACTGAAATCGAATTTCGCAAAAATTTTGACCGAGTCTTACCCCTTTAGGGGTTGGCCGCAAAAGCAGGCGGTCGTCTATACGAGCGACATAACACGGGAATGGTTCGGGGCAACTGAAGGGCGCGAAACCTTCATGGCTAGCCGGTCCGGCGCTGCGGGATATTGGCAACGCACCTCTTGAGCGCTTCGCCGCCATCCGCATCGACGCCATGCCTTCTCCAAACTGCTGCATGCGGATGAGCACGCCCCTGCCAACATCACACGTGCACCAACCTGCAAGGTCTAGTAGCGTCCAAATTACCGTCTGCCGAACGGTCGGCAATATCGGACGAAGCTGTTCTAGCGGGGGCATCGGATACAGACTTCGCCAACTGACCTGCCAGCGCATGGCAGCCTGAGCGGTTGGTGTCCGCCAAGCACACCACTATGGGCCAGCGCGCCTTCCGAGCGATCGGAGCCGGCCACCTCGGCGGAACCAAGCCCATCCAATATCACAAGGCGGTAGGATCCGAGCACGTCAAGAACGGAATGCCGTAGAGCCCGACATTCCGATCCTGCGAAACGAAATGCGCACCCTCCGCCACGGCCTGCGCCATGAGGAGATGGTCAAAGGGATCACGGTGATGAAGCGGAAGAGCAGCAAGAGCGACAAGATGCGCATCCGTGATATCCAACCGATCGAATCCCTGATCCGGCGAGATCGCAAGAATCTCTTCTATATCGGCATCGAGTTTGCCAATCCGCAGCTTCACGGTGATTTCCCAAAGCGAGACAGCACTGACGAGGACGTCGTTCTCAGCATCGCCGATAAGACCACGCGCATGGTTCCCGAGTTTCACGTCGTCGTTCAACCACCACAACAAGGCATGCGTATCGAGGAGTAGCCTCACGCCTCGTCTTCCATCGAGGTCAGGACGTCTGCCGGCAAGCTGTCGAAGTCTTCGGCAAGTTTGATCTTCCCGCGTAGCGCGCCGGGCTTGCGAACGACAATGTCCTGTGATGGCGGTCCAATTTCCGCAACGACCTTATGATGGGAGGTGAGGACAAAACGCTGGCCATCCTCGACCTGTTTGAGGAAAGACGTCAGGTTGCCGCGAAACTCCCGCACGCCGACGCGGCGGGGAGATGGTGTCTGCGGCCGGGACTGAGGCATGGCGAGGCTCCGTTTGAGTGGAAAATGTGTACACAATTTCCCAAAAATGCAAGCGTTGCCTGAATGGAAAGAGAGATGGCGCTTGACCAGCGCGGCCTCACTCAGTCCGATTGACGCGACGACTTGCTTTGCGCGACGCCTCCCCGAAGGCTGCGGCTATCCTCATCATGAAGGCTTTGCTGAAGCGGCCGAGTGCTTTTCCGCGACATCGTAATTATATTCGTCGACCACGATCCAGCAGCGCTTGTGGTCACTGAGGCCTGCGCGCCGACTTTCAATATCGGGAACTTCCAAGGCGATCCGATCGGCTTGTGGCGGCTGGGTCGTGATCGCCAGCAGGGCAAGATGGGTGAGGCCGTCGTTCGCGCCACGGACCGCGACGACGACACAGGTCGGACGGCTCTTCCGGCCTTCACTTTCACCGCGCTCATGTTGCCACGACCAGAGATAGGGGTAGACTATCACCTGCCCTGGTAGGAACTCACGGCTCATTGTCATACCCCTCGCCGCGCGCCAGCCGGTCGATCTCCGCCGCGAAGAGTTCTTTATGTTCCTCCGGCATATCCGAAACGCGATGGCCGGTACGGGGATCGCCGCCGGTGCGCATCCGCTCATAATACTCATAGCTCATCAGCACGAAGCGTGGCTTCCTGTGCTTGGTAAGAACAACTGGTTCGCGTGAAGCGGCGTCGGTAACGTCGCCAACCTGCTTGTTGAGATCGCCTGTCGTGAATTGCCGCATGGCCGTGCTCCTTTATTGATCTCCATATTATCCAGATTTCCCAGATTTCCCAGATTTGCAAGAAAACGACGTTCACGCGCCATCTCCTTTGAGTTCCAGACATTGATGCCGAACCGACGGGCCTTCGAGCGAGACGGGCGGCTTCACAACCTTCATCGCACATACTTTCATTTGCCGCTTGAAGAAAACCTTCCTGAGACCTGGACCCATTTCGAGACCACACCGTCCGGCGGCGGGGCATCTATTTTGTTCCGGTTTTTCTGTGTCGACATCGCTCTCGCGCGGGAGCACCTTGACCTTGGCTCACGAGAGATGCTCGATCGACTTCTTTGTTTGTTGAACATGGCGGGAGAGAGAGGCCGCAAATTTCTATGCCCCCGCCTTTGGTGCGCTGGAAAAGAACACCAATGACATCGATGGTGCTCTGGCGTCTGTCGAAATGCGGTTCGGAAATCTGCCGGTATGAGCGATAATTGCGAAGGCACTTTGACTAACCCGTTCATCAGAGAAATCACCGGTTTCGCCTTAGTGCTTGAAACAGCCGGCGACAGATGTCATATTAAGAGCGACAGATGACGCGGGAGACAGTGATGGCCGTAGCAGCAGAAGCACCTTCTTCAATGACACGCAGTGGGGAACTGCAAAAGATCGAGGCCCTTCTCGGTGGCGCTCGCGTGCTGTCGCGCCGGCTGACAACAGCCCTCGACGCACATGAATTGCTGCTTATCGGATTGCCGGCCTCCGCAATCGATCACCTCGTCGGAAGCTTGGTCTTTATAGGTAAGACCGAATCCCTCGAAAAGGCTGTCGGTATGAGCCTCAGGACATGGCAACGCCGAAAGGATGCGCCGTCCAAGCCGCTGAGCCAGGAGCAGAGCGGTCGGGCATGGAAGTTCGCCGAAATCCTGTCGAAGGCAACGGATGTATTGGGAACGCAGGCAGAAGCTGAGCAATGGCTGGAACGTCCGGCCATAGGGCTCGACCAGCGCCGCCCGATCGACCTGCTCGGGACGCCTGCCGGCGTCGAGTTGGTAGAGGACTATCTGGAACGGCTCGAATACGGCGTCTATGCATGACGCCTTTGCCAATCGCGCTTGGCGGTTCCGAGCTGATCGCATGGCGCCTCGACCAAGCCGCTTATGCCCCGACATGGGATAGCGGTGAAGGCGCTTATCGTGTCGGCGGCCGCTGGAACAGCAAGGGCGTGCGGGCGATCTACTGCTCGATCGACCCGTCGACGGCGATCCTTGAGGTCGCGGTCCACAAGGGTTTTCGCACACTCGACACAATCCCACACATCCTGACTGCGGCTGTCATAGCCGACACCTCCGCGGTGCATGTCGTTGATCCCGTGACCGTTCCCAATCCGAACTGGCTGCGGCCCGGTATCCCAAGCGCCGGCCAGCAGGCATTCGGCGACGACCTGCTGCGACAGCATCGTTTTGTCGCAATCCCAAGCGCGGTCTCCACTCATAGCTGGAACCTGATTTTTATCGCGAGCCAAGCGGCCGGCAGCTATTCGCTGAAGCTCCAGGAGTCATTCGCTCTTGATACGCGTCTGCACCCACCGGCGGCCGTCTAATCGCCAGAACTTGTGGAAAGGTGGCTAAGGCAGCTGCGAGTGAGGCATGAACCGCGTGACAGCGCGTTGTCCCGATGGAAAGGCTTAGGTTCCGACGAGAAAGGGATCCATATGACCACGACCAACGAAATCGCAGACAAGATCGCCGCCGAACACAGCCTGACCAAGCTTCAAAGCAAGGCTGTCGTTGAAGCAGTATTTTCCGCCATCACGGCCGCCGCAACGTCCGGTGCGGAAACGTCTATCCCCGGCTTTGGAAAGTTCAAGATAAAAGACACCCCAGAACGCGACGCGCGCAATCCCGCAACGGGGGCGACGATCAAGGTCGCCGCACAGAAAAAGGTGGCCTTCACTCCGGCGAAGGCGCTCAAGGATGCGCTGAACAAGTAGTCTCGGGCAGAGACAATCGCGAAATGGTGTTTCGCGAAGACGATGGCGCTTACGCGCCATCTCCTTTCAGTTCCCAGACATTGATGCCGAACCGACGGGCCTTGTCGCGAAGGTTGTCGGTGATGCCGGAACCGGGGAAGACGATGACGCCTGATGGCATGACCGCCAACATCTCGTCGTTGCGCCGGAACGGGGCCGCCTTGGCGTGCTTGTTCCAGTCGGGTTTGAAGGCGATCTGGGTGACCTTCCGGGCCTCGGCCCAGCAGGCGGCGATACGCTCGGCGCCCTTTGGCGAGCCACCGTGCAGCAGGATCATGTCCGAGTGCTTGGCATGGGCCTTGTCGAGCGCGGCCCAGATCCGGTCGTGATCGTTGTAGTCCATGCCGCCGCCGAAGGCGATCTTCGTGCCGGCCGGGATCAGGACCGTGTTTTCGGCATGCCGGCGGGCAGAGAGGAAATCTCTGCTATCGATCATCGCCGCGGTCATGTTGGCGTGGTTGACCTTCGAGCCGGTGCGCGGCCGCCATGCCGAGCCGGTCTGCGCCTCAAAGAGATCGGCCGCGTAGTCGCGCATGAATTCGAAGACGTTGCGCCGCTCGAGAAGTGTGATGCCCTCGACGACATGGCGCTCAAGCTCGACACTTTTCACTTCCGAGCCGTCCTGCTCGCGCTGGCCGGTGCGCTGGGCGTCCTCGTTGCGCTGAAGCTCGCGCTGGATGCGTTCGCCGGCGCGATGAAAGAGATTGACCGTCGACCAGAGGAGGTCTTCGAGATCGGGCTCCAACCGCGTGTCACCGAGCATCTCGAACATCGCGGAGAACATCGCGGTCAGCGCCGACTGGACGACCGGCTCCTCGGGTAGTGGGCGCGGGTCCGGCTCGTCCTGGAAGGGGCGGTAGCCAAAGACTTGCATCTCGTAGATGAAGCGGTCGGTCGGGGAAGACGCGTGGTGCGGCTCGAAGGCTTCATCGGGGGACAAGGTCAGGTTCATGATGGTCTCCGTTGGTTTGGGCCGCGCCTTTCGCGGCCTGACGGCGATCCCTGTCCAGGCGGCAGGCGGGCCGGAACCGCGAGCGCAGTGAAGCGGCCCAGCGAAGCGCCGGGCGGTTGAGGGAGGGTTTCTTGGGTAGCGCGAGGAGCGCCGGCTACAGCATCGGCCCGAAAACTGGGAACCGGTTTTCGGAACGGCCGATGCGGGGTCAAAAGCCGGCGCGGGGAAGAAACCTGACCGACCCGCTGAAGGCCTGACAGCCGCCTGGTAAGGGTCGCCTCTCGGCAGGCCCGCAGGCGCGCTTTACCTGGAGGGAGACCGGCGGAACCGGTCCCGCCGGCGGCCTAGCGGACGATCAGCTTCCCCGCAACCGCATCAGTCGAGAAGGAAGTCCGACGCGTGTTCCGGCACAAGCTGCGCCCGAAGATTTGCGATGAGTCGGTCAGGTCCAAGCCGGCGCAGATCCTCGTTGAAATCCCCGAGCTCGGGGGTCAGCACAAGCGGCATGATGCCAAGCGTCCGCACCCGGCGGCTCAATCCCTCGATGCCATGGCGGCCGGCGGCATCTGCGTCGGCGGCAACGTAGAGGTGCCGGCATCCGTTTGGCGGTCGGAAGGCGGCAAGATGATTGGCCGTCAGCGCCGAGACCACAGGCATATCGGGCATCACATGCGAGAGCGACAACATGCTCTCGAGCCCCTCGCCTGCCGCCATGACCGGCACAGGGCCATCGACGGGAAAGCGGAACCGCACGGCGTTGCCGAGCAGCCCGCCCAGCGCACGGCGGGGATCCTCGACCCGAGCTTTGCCGTCGCCGTCCGGATCGAGCCAGGTGCGATGCACGCCCGTGACCGTGCCCGCTTGGTCGGTCACCGCTGCGATCAGCGCGGGATAACTGCTCGTCCTGCAGCTGACGAGATCGCGATAGTAGCAGGACGGGTGGAAGCGGAGCGAGGAATGCAGAGATGCACGCAGGATGCCGCGCTGACGCAGATAGCTGTCGGCCAGAGTGCCAGCGAGCGGCTGCGTCATTTGGAACAGGCGTCTTGCACGTTCCGCAGCCGGTCTTTCAACCGGCTGGCGGTCGAGCCTATCATCCCTGTCGGAAGAGACCAGGCTGCCCCGTGGTTCGTTCAGGAAACGCCGGGCCTCGTCTGCAACATCGCGGAAGTCGACCAGTCCGCAGGATTCCCGCACGAGATCGAGAAGGTCGCCATATTGAGCCGTCGCGGCGTCCGTCCACCTGCCCTTGCGAGGGCCGGAGAGATGAACGTAAAGCGACTTCCCCTTGCTGTTGGCGACGTCGCCGACGATCCAGTAATTGCCGGCCCGACGTCCGGCGGAAAGGTAGTGACGGCAGACCGCCTCGGCGTCGCGCGCCAGACGATCCGCCAGTTGTGAGGCGGACAGCATAGCGTTCAACCTCGCCCGTCGACATCGATGACGCGATGGTGCTCAAGGAGGCTCGCCAGAACCGCCTGTCCATCATCCGAGGCCGGGATGAAGAACCGAACCTTCCAGGCGATCATCTCGGAGAACAGACCGACGGACCTCAGCTTGTCGCGCATCCCTTCGGTGAAGCCGGAGAGCTCGATGCGATAGTCGTTCATCACTCGAACGCGCCGCAGCGTCATATTGCCCGCGAGTGCCACGACCGCGGAACCGCCGAGCAGCGATTGCCACACCTGAGCGGCGCTCACGACTTCTGTCTGATCGAGCCCGAAATTCCGGCAAAGCCGGGAGAGCCCTTCCGAAGAGATCACACGGCCGACGATCCGCTCACCTTCATCGGTCTCAAGCCGATAGACGCGGCAATAATCCTGCGGCAACAGTTTCCAGATCGGTAAGAGGAGGCCGGAAACCACATGGATGGTCGAGAGGGAAAACTCCGGAAGACCGGCGACTTCGGCGTTCCAGGCGGCGGAGAAGTTCTGCTCGTCCGCTTGCTCCCAGTTTGATTCTTCGAGTTGGCGCAGCTCGAAGCGGATTTCGTCCATCGGCCGGATGAGCGCCACGCGCGGCTGGACCGAGCCGTCGTCGAGCATTATCGAACGGGTCGGAACCTGCACCGCGGCACGGCCGGACTTGCCGTTGACCATAAGCATGGCGCGGGTATCGCTCGCGGTAAGATCCAATGCGTCGGCGAGCTGCATCGGCTGGTTGCGATCCATGCGCTCGATTTTCAGTAGATGTGACTGCGCGCCGGTGACCGGGTGGGTGTAGACCAGCTTGCGATCCTTCACCGTCATGCGGTCCGCCGTCAGGGTCTCAAGCCCCTTGTCGTAGACGCCCGCTGCAATCGCGCCCTCGATGCGCGCCGCCAGCAATTGCTCGAAGGCATCGAACAGCAGGTTCTGCATACGAACCGTGAGCGCCAACATCCTGTTGAGGAAAGTATGGATCGGCGGTAGTATGTCCTTCAAGCCGCCTTCCTCCGCGGTCAGTGCCAGGCCGGTGATCGTCTCGAATTTTTCGAGCGAGCATCCTGCCACGCCGCCACCGTGGACGAGTTTGTAGAACTGGCGCAGCGCATCGCGGGCATATTGGGATTCAAGATTATCCTCCGAGCGGAACATCCCCTGCCCGCCTGTCTGCCGCTGCCCGCGGGTGATGGCGCCGAGCGTGTCGAGACGTCGGGCGATGGTCGACAGGAAGCGTCTCTCGGCCTTGACGTTGGTGGCAATCATGCGGAAGCGTGGAGGCTGCGCCTGATTGGTGCGATGGCTGCGCCCGAGGCCCTGGATCGCCACGTCAGCCCGCCAGCCGGCTTCGAGGAGGTTGTGAAGACGCAGGCGCTGGTTCTTCGCGCCGAGATCGGCGTGGTAAGACCGTCCTGTGCCGCCGGCTTCGGAGAAGATCAGAATCGGCTTCTCGTCGTCCATGAAGGCACGGGTCTCGTCGAGATTGGCACTGCCTGGCCGGCTTTCGACGGCGAAGCGGTCGATCGTGCCGCCGTCATCGCGGCGGACGATGCGGCGGGTGCGGCCGGTGATCTCAGCCACCCGGGCACCGCCGAAGTGCTGGACGATCTGGTCGAGCGCAGTTGGGATCGCCGGCAGACTGCCGAGGCGTTCGAGTAGCGCATCCCGGCGGGCGACAGCTTCCCGGCACAGAACAGGGTTGCCGTCGGGGTCGTAAACCGGCCGGGACAGAAGATTGCCCTCAGTGTCCGAATATTCCTCGAAGAGCTGCGTCGGGAAGGAATGATTGAGGTATTCGGCGACGATCTCGCGCGGCGTGACATCGACCTGAATATCACCCCATTCCTCGGTCGGTATTTCCGCGAGCCGGCGTTCGGTGAGCGATTGGCCGGTGGAGATGATCTGGACGATCGCCGCGTGGCCCTCCTCTACGTCCTTAGTCGTCGCTTCGATCAGCGCCGGCGTTTTCATCGAGGTCAGTAGATGATTGAAGAAGCGCTGCTTCGAGCTTTCGAAGGCGGAACGGGCGGCGGCTTTGGCATTTTTGTTGAGCGTTCCCTTGCTGCTGCTGATACCGGAGGCTTCGAGGGCGGCGTTCAGATTGTTGTGAATGACCTGGAAAGCCTCGGCGTAGGAATCGTAGATGCGAACCTGTTCTTCGGTCAGTTCGTGTTCGAGGATGTCGTATTCCACACCCTCGAAGGACAGCGACCGCGAGGCGTAGAGGCCCATCGCCTTCAGGTCGCGGGCCAGCACTTCCATCGTCGCAACACCGCCGTCCTCGATCGCCGCGATGAACTCCGATCGCGTCGAGAAGGGGAAATCCGTGCTGCCCCATAAGCCAAGTCGTTCGGCATAGGACAGCGACTCCACCTCGGAAGCGCCGGTGGCGGAGACGTAGACGACACGGGCCTCGGGAAGAGCGCGCTGCAGGCGAAGACCGGCGCGGCCCTGTTGCGAGGCGGCCTTTTCGCCACGCTCCGACTTGCCCCCGGCGGCGTTGGCCATGGAGTGTCCCTCGTCAAAGACAATGACGCCATCGAAATTGTCACCAAGCCAATCGACGATCTGCTGGACGCGCGAGCGTTTGCCCTCACGCTCGTCACTGCGTAGGGTGGCGAAAGTGACGAAGAGGATACCCTCATCAAGCTTGATCGGTTTTCCCTGTCGGAAGCGTGAGAGCGGCGTAACGAGCAGCCTTTCCCGGCCGAGCGCACCCCAGTCGCGCTGGGCATCCTCGATCAGGGTCTCGGATTTGGAGATCCAAAGATGGCGGCGACGGCCCTTGAGCCAGTTGTCGAGAATGATACCAGCAGCCTGGCGTCCTTTTCCCGCACCGGTGCCATCACCCAGAAACCAGCCGCGGCGAAAGCGGCGGGCGCCCTCTTCGTCCGGCTTGACGGCTTTCAGATTGTCGAACGTGGCGTCGACCGACCAATGGCCGGCGAGATAGCCGGAATGCGACTCGCCGGCATAGATTACGCTTTCGAGCTGGGCGTCGGAGAGGTCGCCGCTGGTGACAACGCGCTTCGGCAGATGCGGCCGATAGGTTGGCTTGGGCGGCGCGACGGAGGCCATGGCGACGGATTCGACCAGCTTGTCCGGATGCGGTCTTGCGCCCGGAATGTGGATCGCCTTCAGCCGATAAGGCTCATAGATGCCGTCGACGGCATCGGCGCGGGCGCTCGGTGCTTCGTTGCGCAGCTCATAAGACAGTTCGACGATTTCGTCGTCAACACGAATGGTGGGCTGAGAGACGGGACGCGACGCACGGACGGCAGGTGATGGTCGTCCTGTCGGAGCTGTCACCGCCGCAGGACGAAAGGTGTCGGCGGCCTTGCGGGCGGCCATCTTCGCCGCGCAGGCCCGCAGGATGCCGTTGGAAAGCGCGCCAATGGAGTTCGACGCAGTCGAAGGCAAGCGAGGCGGCAGGCCGGTGATCCACGACAGCAATGTTTCCAGATCGGGAGCGACACCGTGCGATGCGACCAGCGTCACTGGGACGACGGAGGGAATCTTGTCGATCACGGTTAGCCGCGTTTCCATTGTCGTGCCATGCCGGGCGTAGGCAGAACCATCGATCGCGGCGCTGAACAGAACCGTGCTACGTTCCTGCAGGCGGACGAAGGCGTCGCGCCATTTGGGATTGTCGGGAGAGAGACTCGAGCCGGTGATCGCAACCAGCCGGCCACCAGGGGCAAGCCGTGCGAAGGCGGAGGCGAGATGACGCCATGCGGCGTCCGCCATACGGCCTTCGACATGAACACCGGCGGAAAACGGCGGATTCATCAAAACGACGGTCGGGCGGATGGAACGATCGAGATAGTCATCAATGTGGGCCGCGTCGTGTTGCGACACGGTCGATGCGGAGAAAAGCTGCTCCAGAAGGCCGTGGCGGACCGGCGCATATTCGTTGAGAGAAAGGCGCGCATGCGCGAGTTCGGCGAAGATCGCCATCAGGCCGGTCCCGGCGGAGGGTTCGAGCACGGTATCGTCCGCCATGATGCCGGCGGCGCGGGCCGCGACATACGCAAGTGGCATCGGCGTCGAAAATTGCTGGAGCTGCTGGCTTTCCTCGGAGCGCCGCGTGTGGGTAGGGATCAAGCCCGCTACCTTGGTCAGCATCGCCAGCGTCGCCTTCGGCGCGTTTGCGCGGGCGGCGATCGCTGCGCCGAACTTGCGCAGAAACAGAACCTGCGCCACTTCGGTCGCCTCGTAGGCGTCTTTCCATGACCAGAAGCCTTCGGCGTCCGAGCCGCCGAAAATGTTCATCAGCGTGGTGCGGAGATCGGCTGCGCCGATGGGCTGGCCACGTTTGAGAGACGGCAGAAGCGCGTGGCCGGAGCGGAAGAGTTTGCCTGCTCGGCTGGTGCTATCGGGGGGAGCGAGCGAGGCGTTGTTGGCGTTTATGGCGCGGGAAGGAACGATGTTCATGGGAAACCCTGTCGAGAGCGGGAAAGGACAGGCCCGCCCGGACGCTCTCCAAGCCCGGCAGACCGCCCTTTTCCGGCCCCTCTCTCCCTCTCGAGCGATCAAGGCCGCGGGCGCCCGGCCTTCAGCCGGGCGCGAGCTTGAGATTGCCGAATGCCGCAACGCCGGCGACCGATACCTCGTGCAGGACAGCTTTGCCGCCGCCGGCGATCCAATCGGCGGCCTCCTCAACCGACAGCTCATGAACATGGACGAAATGACGCTCGGCCGTGGTCCGCTGGCGCTCGAAGGCGTCGCGGTCCTCGAAAGCGTAAAGCGTATCGCCCGGGCTGTCCCAATAGACGATGGCGAAGCAGACGGGCCGAACGATCTGCGAACGGAAATTGAGGAACACCGGCGCGACCGGTGCGACTGGCGCAGAAGCCGGGCGGAGGCAGTCGAGTGCAGGCCTGGTCATGATAGTCTCCTGAAAACGTGGAAAGGCCCAGCACTCCATTCGGAGCACCGGGCCTGGTTGGAAAAGGCTGGAAGAAAGATTGGTGGGGCGTTCTCCCCAGAGCGTCAGCGCGGGCCGGAGACCGCACTTTCGATAAAGACCTCGTCGAGGTTGGCTTCGAGGAGCTTCAGGATACGGCCGTTAACAGTGACGCATTCGTTGATCCAGTTGCGATCGAGCTTGCCGTGTCGGCCGAACCGCTCGAACTGCACATAGACGATCGTGAAATGCGAATGCTCCCTGCCATCTGCAGTGACATGGAGATGCGGACCATCGACTTCTGTCACGATTCCGCCCCTGCCATAGGACGTATGGACCTTCATGCCGGGGTGAACGAGTGCCGCGACATCCGGCGCGCCGCTCGGCGTCGAACGAAAACGGCCGGGATCATGCGCCCCGAGCTCTGCCGAATAGAGAGAGTGAGCGAGATACCGCGGCTTTTCGCCGGGCCGGGGTTTACGCCTGGTCTGTATTGCTCTCTCCTCTGTCGTTGGCGGTGGCGAGTGGCTGTCGGATCGAACCTAGTCGGCAGTCAGAAAGCCTTGAGGATTGTCAGGATCGGGAGGAAAGTAAGCGTCGTAGGGATTCCCGTCTGCCAGATGGCCAAACGGTGTGAAAACCCGGTCCGTCCCGTCGTGCCCGATAGCACACAGGACGTAGCGAGGTTCGCTCGTTCGGGAATCCAGGCAGTCCATCAGGGCGAGGTTGCCGTCTGCGGCCGCGCGCAACAGTGTATGGAAATTGGCCTTTGCATGGTTGGGTATTGTCATTCTATCCTCCTGAAACGGGAAAAGCCCGGCTTGCGCCGGGCGAAGGGTTCTGAATTCTGGTGGCCATCGATCTCACAGCCGGAAGGCATGGGGAGACTGCGCCGAACTGCACGGAGCTCGGCCAATATCGAGCGGCGGCGAAAGCCTCTGCTCCAGCCCAAAGCCGCCGTCTTTCTGTTGGCCGAACTCCCCCTCTCAGCCGCGCAGGCTTTATCGGCATCGCGGCGTTTTACTATATATGTTTTATATAGTAAAACGTACGGCGGCCGTGTAACTTCGACCACGGAACGGGGAGAACAGAGGTGCGAAAATTTACAATCGATGGTCGGGTGATCGAGGAGTCCTCGCCTGATTTGCGGGCATTCCTCCCGCAGGCCTACGAGCAGCGACTACGCCCGATGTGCATGTGCAAGGAACCGTCCGTGCCGACGTACATCGCCAAGGTCGAAGACCAGTATCTCATCAAACGGATGCCACTATCGGGACGCGATCACGATCCCGCCTGCCCCTCCTATGAGCCTCCTTACGAGCTTTCCGGCCTTGGCCCATTGATCGGCAATGCGATCCAGATCGATGCCAACGGCAAGGCCGACCTGAAACTGGATTTTTCGCTGACGAAACGCGGGCCTCGGGCTGCACCCAGCGCGACGGCTGAGACGTCCGAACATGGCATCCGCAGCGAGCCCAGGAAATTGTCGCTGCGGGCGATGCTGCATTACCTCTGGGAGGCGGGCGAACTGACGGAATGGCGTTCGACCTGGGCCGGCAGGCGCGGCTGGGGCCGGGTGCGAGCGAGCCTTCTGAATGCCGCGGCGCAGATGACGGCAAGAGGCGCCACCTTGGGCGAAATGCTCTTCGTGCCGGAAGTGTTTCATCCCGAGGACAAGGATGGGATCGCCGCCCGGCGCGCTGCGGCGCTCAAGGGCATGCAGGCGACGGGTGCTGGTCCACGCAAGCTGATGATGATCGTGGCAGAAGTGAAGGAATTTTCCGCCGCGCGGGAGGGACAGAGGATCGTCGTGCGGCACATGCCCTTTCCGCTGATGATCGAGGAGAGCGCATGGCGACGGCTCGCCGCGCGCTATGAGACAGAACTCGAACTGTGGCGCTCGAACGAGACATTTCATCTGATCGTCATCGCCACCTTCGGCATCTCCGCCGCCGGCATTACGGCGGTCGAAGAGGTCGCACTGATGGTGGTCAACGAGCACTGGCTGCCGTTCGAGGACATTCACGAGCTGCGCCTTCTGGAAAAGCTCAGCCACTTCAAGCGAAAGAGCGTCAAGGGGTTGCGTTTCAATCTGCCACGGGATGCACCGATCGTGTCGGTGACACTGCCGGAGCAGAAACCGGCTCCCGTCGCCATGTTCATCGTGCCGGTCAGCGCCGGAGAGGAATACGAGCAGGCGCTTGCGGAGATGATCGAGGCGAGACCCGAGATCACACCATGGGTCTGGCGGGTCGCGGAAGGCGAGATGCCGCGGCTGCCTTGATCCGCAAACGCGCGAGTCGGCAGGCGAGCGCCTCTTCTCATCAGTCGACCTGGCATGAAGCCGGGTTGAAGCCCGATGCGGTTCGCGCGACGACGTCCTGTCGACGGCGCCTGACGGCCACCATCACGTCTTTAAGGAACTCTTTCGGTTCACCTTCGCGGTAGGCGCCATCCTCGGACCAGAGCAGGGTCTCAATGAGCGCCGGCGCGAAATCAAAATCGAAGGTGAAGCCTTCTTCCTCAAGGCCCTCGGAAACGTTGTCATGGACGTCGAGTGCGAAGGGCACGATCTCGCGAACATGGGAACGCATCGCCTGCCATCCGACCGCATCCCACACTTCGGACATGCGGACGATATTGTCCGGGACCGGCCGTTCATCCTGATGCAGCCCGCGGAAATACAGCATCGCCTCCCAGATGCAGAGAGCCGTCTCGATCTCTTTCACCGTGAACAAGTCGCTTGCAGCGCCACCGGCCAAAGTGCTGTCGTCCTCTGGCGAGGCAGCCGACGATGCCGCAGGTGGAAGGGCCTTGTCCTGAAGCCTGAATCTGGCGAGAAGATCCTCGCTTGTGGCATGATGGATGGCCTTGGCGGTGATCAGAGAAACGCTGGCGCCGAAGCTTTCCAGACGTTGCGAGGGGCGATTCATCCATTGGACCACCGTGACCTCGTCCATATCCGTTGATCGAGCGACGATGCCCTTCACCGCGAACTGCCACGGGAACTCGCTGAGGTCGATGTCGATCATTGCATCGTCCTCGACCGTGTTGCCGCCTGCCGACAGAAGCGAGAGGACACGATCGGCGATGAAGATGTTGATCGGATCCTCGGCGTTCTGCGCCGAGGCACGAAACGCAGCGACCAGTTCGCTGCGCGCCACGCGTACCGGGTTGGTCGGCCCGAAATCCGTGAACAGGACGAGGCCCTCTTCGGTTTCGCTGCACTCGAGCACATTGGTGAGGATCAGCATTTCGAGCGGGCTGATGTCTGCCAGAGGAATGGGCGGATGGCAATAGATTCTGGTTTCGAGCGCGGTCATGATGTTTCCTTTCCCTGAACGGGGAAACCCGGCACGATGGCCGGGCGATGAAAGAGATGGATGAGGGTCTGCCGGGGATTGGCGCGGTCAGGCGGCGCTTTCGAGCAGTCTCTTTGCCTTGCCTTCAAGTTCGAGCCGGGTGTCCTGCTGCAACTTTCCCCGCGCCAGCGCGGTGATGCCCTGCACAAAATCAAAAATCGACTCCGGTGGCCTCCCCTCTTCGGAAAGAACGGTCTCGATGATCTTGCCGGTCTCGGCCTTCGAGAAGCCGCGCTTGCGCAGGAACTCCGAGCGATCGTCTTCGGTGCGGGCGACGATGCGTTCACGAGCGGCGCGAATGCCGGCTATGAACGGCGCAGGCGAGGAATTGGCGAAGTTCGCCAACGCCGGGGCTGCTTCGTGGGCGAAGCGCTGGGCCGCGAATTTCGAGTGACGGATGGTGATTTCCTCGAAATTTTCGGTGCCCCAAAGATTCCTGTTGGCGCACACTGCCCGCAAGTAAAAGCTTGCAATTCCTAGCGTTTTTGAACCAACCTCTGAGTTCCAGGCGTAGAAGCCGCGGAAATACAAATCAGGTTCGCCATTCGGCAGTCGTCCGGCTTCGATCGGGTGTGTGTCATCGCAAAGAAAGACGAACACGTCGCGATCGCTGGCGTACAGCGTCGTGGTGTCCTTCGTGATGTCGACGAAGGGATTGTGGGTCATCGTAGACCAGTCGAGCAGACCGGGAACTTTCCAGATCGTGTCGCCAGTGCCGTTGCCAGCAATGTTCATGATCGCCGCGATCAAATCCTTATCCCAAATGCGGCCATATTCGGGACCGGTCACCGCCCGCAGTTCAAGGCGGCCGTCGTCCATCTCGAGCGTTTTGACCATTTCGGCATTATGGTTGAGGAGTCCGTGCTGGAGATTGATCGCCGCCAACGGCGCCGGCAGCTGGCGCATGTAGCTCGCAGGCGCGCCGACCAGGCTGCAGAGCTGGCCGTAGCTCCAGTGTGTCGGCGCCAACGGCTCGCGCCCGCCGGGAACGATCAGGGACAAACGTTCGGCATTGTCGCGGGTCGCCTCGACGCGGATTTCGGCGGTCTCGACCGTACGGACGCGAGCCCGCTCCGTTCTGGCGCTGACGGCGCGATGCAGATCGGAAAGCGACAGATAACGCTCGTCGTCGGGACGCGAAAACCATTCCGACGAAACGCGGCCAATGCGTTCGCCGCGGGAGATATCGACCTTGAATCCGGACGATACCGGTCGCGGGTTGGAAATCATGGTGTTCATGGTGAAGTCTCCTGAAAGGAAAAAGCCCGGCTGACCGCTTTCGCGGTTACCGGGCTGGTGAGGGGAAGAGTGGATAACGTCGCTGGCAGAGTGGCACAGCGATGCAGGCGGTTCCGGAAGCCCTCTCTCTGGCCTTCCAGCAGCAACCGCCCCGCGAAACCGCCCTCCTCTCCCTTTTGCAGCTACGCAATGATTGCTTCCAGTCAGACCATTAACGGTCTATATTCTGGTCAAAAGGAGTTCGGATCGATGAAATTCTCGGAACAGGTCAAGCCCATCAGTTACCTTAAGGCTCATGCACCGGAGGTCATTCGCCGGCTTGGCGATGATCGGAGGCCTGTCGTGATCACATTGCATGGCGAAGCAAAAGCCGTGCTTCAGGACGTCACGCAATATGAGGAGACGCAGGAAACGCTGGCGCTTTTAAAGGTGCTGGCGCTGACCAACAAGCAGGTCGAGGGCGGAAAAGTCCGCCCTGCGAAAGAAACCTTCGCACGCCTTCGCGCACGTCTGTCGAACTCTGAAACGTGATGCCGTATCAGGTCCTCTTTGCAGAGGACGCGGAACGGGATCTTGAAGATCTCTACCGCTTCCTCGCCGGTCGGGATGGCGTCCAAACCGCCGAGCGGATTCTAGGCGAAATCGAACATGCCTGCCTGGGACTTGAGGAATTCCCCGGCCGAGGAAATGTGCCAAAGGAACTTGTCGGACTGGGCATCACCGAATATCGCGAACTGCACCACAAGCCGTGGCGAATGATCTATCGCGTCATGGGAGAGGTTGTGATCATCTATTGCGTTGCGGACGGTCGGCGAGACATGCAATCCCTCCTCGAAGGGCGACTGTTGCGCTGAGTAACACGCTCGCCGATGTGTCGGCGTCGTCACCAGTCAAACCAGGCCAGATCGTCGACCTGCTCTGCGTCGCGGTCGAGCAGGATATGGCTGAACCCTTTCCCGGCGAGCCCATGTCATGACGGCAAAGAGATCGTCGGGAATACGCTGAGCCGCTTCGCCAGCATTTTCGTCATGGGCGTAGAAGAACCAGCCGTAGTGGGCATACCTCCTTCAGACGCAAGGCCATTCCGTGCAGGGTCTACTGTCAAGCATCCGGGCGGTTTCGGCGCTCACGTGACCTGTCGAGAAGGTCACGAATTTGTGGCTTTCTAACGTCGTGATTGCTTCGACCCTTTGGGATTGCGAGACGGCTCGTCCAGACGATACGCCATCCAGACGAGCCAATCGAGATGGGCGCGCGTTGGTGCCTCAATCAATCGCCTGAAAAATCTCCGCGGCCTCGGGATGGTCGGCCGAGAAGCCATAGAGGCGGCCATAGCCATCCGAGAGATGCTCGGATTGATACTGGAAGGAGAGATGCGAGAAGGCGAAAAGCGTGGCGATAATCCCGGCAGCCTCGGCGGAAACCTCCCCCTGAAATCCGGTGATTTCGCCGGTGATCCGGAAACGCGATTTTGATTTCGGCGCCAGAAACAGCGGCTTTCCCTCATGTTCGTAGAAATCCCAGAAGCCGCCGCCATAATCGAGGGGGCTGAGCCGCTCCATGAGGCTGTACACCGCGTTCTCGCCGATCATCAGGAGCGAGCGCCCGAACAGGGTGGGCAGGAAATCGAGGCGGCGGTCGTCAGAGACGATGGAAGCAGTTTGGTGTGTGACTTCGGATATCGACATCGATCTTTCTCCAGAGAGGCAACAGGATTCTAGCCGGACGCCCCTCTCTACGGCCCGGCCTCGCCCCTCTCCACGGCCCCACTCTTCCCCGTCAGGCTGGCCGCCGCCGCGGCTTTCGCCGACATGCGCCAGGAAGAAAAGACACAGACGTCGGGCTGGCTTGAATGGAACGCGAGGTTTTGGATTTACGGAGGACCGCGTTGAAAAATCAGGGCGCTTCAACCGAAATCAATCTGGATGGAGGCGCCGATGCGCTGCTCGGATTGCTGCCATTGCCGCGTGAAACTCGGCATTGCTCACAGCATCCGAGAGGTCCATCGTTGTCACGATGGACTCACAAGCCGATCGGATCTCTTCGTCGCTCACCGATTCTGGTGAAATCCCCTCGAAGTCGCGATCGACCTCAAGCACGGCGAGGATCGCGCTACGGACACGTTCTTCCTGCAAACGTGCAAGGACATGGCTCGGCTTTGGCGCGTCGGCCGGTTCGGTGGGATCGGGTGCATAGCCAAGAATCGCCTCGCCCCGAGCAATCGCCCAGGCCGATCTGGCCAACCAATCGACTGACGGAGCTCGTGCCGCCTGGACATCGTGGAACAACATCTTCAGCAGACCGAGCAGGATCTCGAAGTGGTGAGCGCGGCGCTGAACTGCTTCATCAAACTGCGAAGGTATTGTGATCGGCGATCCGGCATAAGCGGTGTTCTCACCCTCCCAGATGCCGGTCACATGGATATCGCCTGAGGAATCGTAGTCTTTCTTCAGGAGCTCCCAGTTGTCGTCGTCGACGGCCGCCTTGCAGGCGGCTTCGGGCGTGTCGGCGGTATAGGTGCCATGCCGGAATATCGGCAGGGTGTAGGTCGTTTCGATTGTATAGGCAGGCATGACGGTGCTCCCTGAATACAGAGAAGCCCGGCGCAATCGCCGGGCTTTCGTGAGTGTGCGTTTTGAAGTCGTTACTCAGCGGCTTGGAGATGTTTGCCGTCGTCATCGATCGGGTTGGCGGCCGCTTCTGCGGCTTCCTCTCCTTCCGTCAGGAAGGCCGGCAGATCGATGTCGGTGCTTTCAGCCGTATCGTCTTCGACAACCTCGTCGTTAACCGCAGGATCGGTATCGCCTTCCGCCGTGATCTCATCAATCGGAAGCCGTAACACTTCAGGGAGCCATCCGCTGCCTTCCAGCAGCCGGGCGGCTTCGCGCGCCATGTCGGGCTTCTTGAGATGATCGATCAGCTGCGCCGACTGTTCGCCCTTCGCCTCGCGGACTGCCTGCAGGATATGCGCCTTGGTCACGCGGCCGAGATAGTTGTCGACCGTCGGCGTCCAGCCTGCCGCGACCATGCCGAACTCGAGCGAACGGGCAAGCTGTTTGGCATGAGCGGCTTCCTTCGTCCGTCGGTTCCACGCCTGCACGGTTGTGTTCACCGACAACGAGACGCAATGGGCAAACAATGCCATGCGGCTATCCTGGTCGAGCGCGATCAGATAGTTCCAGACCTCGTCGGCGTTGCCGGGAAGATCATAGCCCCAGGATTCCTGCCGCTGTTCGATCTCCTTTGCCCAGACCGTATCACCAAGCCCCTGCGTCTGGCTGAACGCGGTGTGCTGCAGCGTGATCTCCAGGCACGAGTCCGCCCCGTAACGGTAGAAGATCTTCAGGACCGCGACATGCAGGGCGGCGATGAAGGCCATCACAGGATCGTTCGCCAGCGCATTGCGCAGTGCGAGGGTGCGGGCGGCCGTCAGATCCTCGATGACGCGATCGGAAAGCGGACGAACCTTGCCGTCGTCGTCCTCCGGTTCCTCAACGCCGACCGGCTTGCCGTTGACCGAAATGCCGCCGTTCGCCGAGGCGGCAATGGGGTCGCCACCGTCGTCCCCATCGCTGCCGCCATCATCGGCATCACCGCTGTTCAACTCGACAACGGGTTCGTCTTCCGGTTGGACGAAGCCGCGCTCGATCTTCAATTCGCCGTTAGCGCCGAGCGAGACGAAGGCGCCGCCGCGGGCGACTTCTTGCCTGTCGAAGACAAAGGGCCGGTCATTGAGGGCATCCAGCTCATTGCCGAGTTCCTCGAGTCGGGCTTCGGTTTCCTCGGAATAGTCCGCCGCCGCCGCGTATTCGGCGTCGAGCCTGTCGTATTCCGCCTTCAGGGCGTCGTGACGCGCAAGCTCCTCCTCTGTGTATTCGGCGCGTTCGCCATAGAACCGGCGAAGACCGGAGGTGTGGCCATAAGGAAAGTCGAATGCGGCCTCAACCCACTTCCAGCCCTCTTCGGCCTTCAGCACTTCCGCGTCGGAGGTCAGCTTTTCGAGCACGAGCTGCTCGAGCAGCGCCGGATCCTGCAACCATCCGCCGTTGTCCTGTTCGAACAGGTCGCGCATCACGACACCGCCGGCAGCCTCATAGACGTCGATCCCCACATAGACGGCGCGTCGATCGGAGGCGCGGACCGCGGTTTCGGTCAGCATCCGGCGGATATAATAGGCATCCTGGTTGTGTGACCGCGAGACCGTGTCCCAGACCTGCTCCTGGCGGACGTGGTCATTGGTGATCGAGAATGCCATGACCTGGCCGAGCTTCATCTCATCGTTCGCATAGAGTTCGAGGAGGCGCGGCGAGACCGAGGCCAGCCGCAGGCGCTGCTTGACCGTTGCAACCGACATATGGAAGCGGGCGGCAATTTCTTCCTCGTCCAGCCCCTGTTCGCGCAGTGTCATTATGGCGCGAAATTCGTCGAGCGGGTGAAGATCGACACGCGTGACGTTTTCGGCAAGCGAATCCTCTACTTCGAGGGTGTCGCCCTTGCTGACGATGCAGGGAATGGCCGCCGTCTTCGACAGCTTCTTCTGATTGACCAGCAATTCGAGCGCGTGGTACCGGCGACCGCCAGCCGGAATACGATAGATGCCAGTCTCGTTGCCGTCCGCATCGACTTCAGCGCGAACGTTGAGACTGGTCAACAGCCCGCGATGAGCGATATCCTCGGCAAGCTCCTCGATCGAGACGCCCGCCTTGGTCTTGCGCACGTTCTGCTGGCTGAGAACGAGCTTGTTGAAGGGGACATCGCGCCCGGCGTTGAGCGTGATTTTCTGAATGGCCTGTGCCATATCGTTTCTCCGTAGCGGGCTGGCCGGAGCCTCTCTCCGACAACCTCAACCCGCCACGAACCTCCCTTCCCCCCTCTCCCTCCCTGGCGGTCCCGCCACCCTCACCGGTCCGAGCGGGCACCGGCTTCGCCGCCATCGCCGTGCGGTTTGTTCAGCCAGATCGCCATCCGTTTTCGCATGATGCCTAAAGGCCCGCAGATCTCCGTTACAGGCGCGCTCCCCGTTACGAAACCGTCTTCACGGAACAGCTCCACGAAGTGGTGCCTCACATCGAGATAGAGGGCACCGCCGACCAGGCAGACTTCGACGAAGGGCCAAGTGCGGTGTTCCGTCATCGAATTGATGTGGAAACCCGGATGTTCGCCGGATGGCATGACCCGTCGCTCAGTTTTCGCACGCGGCCATCGTGTGCCGAGCCCGCCCGTTTCATCGCAGCAGCAATCTCGGCCGTCATCCGCGCCTCGTAGTGCTCGATATTGATCTCAAGTGTTTGAAGCCCTTGTAAACAGAACTTCTGCCAACCGGAATGTTCCATTTTCGCGCACGCACTGCGCCACAATATCAATCCCCGTTTTCAGCAAAGTGAAGATGTCGGCGCGATCAATGCCGGCTCCACCGTCGGACTCCTTTACCAGGAGCGCCAACTGCTCAAAAGCAAGTTCTGCTGAATTCGCATGGACAGTCGTTATTGAGCCGGGATGGCCGGAATTGACATTGCGGATGTAGTAGAACGCAGTGCCGTCGCGAAGCTCCTGAAGCAAGATACGGTCCGGCCGCATACGAAGGCATGACTCCAGGAGCTCGCGTGGTCCCGCACGGGAAAGACCCTGCCCGCCCTTTGAGTAGAATAAGCGCACATGATTTGGCTGCGGGATCACCAGCTCAGGAGTGTCTTCGATTGAGATGATCCTCTCGGTTGTGGGAATGTGTTTTATCAGTGCTTTCGAAAGCGTGGTTTTGGCCGAACCTGTGGCGCCCGAGATGATGATGTTCTTGCGGGCGATGACGGCATGCCGCAGGAAGTCCTTAAAACGGCCAGCACGATAGATTTCGCTCAACGCCTCATCCTGCGAGGATGAGGCACCATTAGCCGCGCGCGTGTTCTCGAAAAATCCATTTTCCTCTAAGTCATCAAGGCTGAAGTCGACCGACGAGGGCTTTCGGATTGTAATGCTGACAGTGTCTTTGATTGTCGCCGGTGGGATGACGATCTGGATTCGTTCGTCGCCTGGGAGCGTTGCCGACAGAATTGGACGGGTCTCGTCAATCGACTGATGCGAAAAACTTGCGACGGCCCGGGCGAGGCGCATGAGCTTTTCGAAGGTCAATTCCGGCGTTTCATGGGTCCGCCAACCGCCGGGACCTTCTGTCAACACCTGCCCGGGCCGATTCACAATCACTTCGTAGAGAGACGGATCCTGGAGATATCTCGAAAACGGCTTCAGCAGCTCGCTAACAACAGCCGAGTCCTGCCCCTCAGACATTGCCTATCCTACTTCGTTACGAGCGTCGACCGCGGCGCAAAATCGCCCAGCACCGCGCGATCGAAAATGCGGTTTCTGGGTTCCGTCACCCGGAGACGGTAGATCCCGGAAAAGTCGAGATCGCGGGCAACAAAAATAGAAACCAGTTCACCCTGATGCTTGTTCAGCGTCGGCGCGATGTTGATGGACTGTTCGACCGCTATGGCGGCCGCCTGTTGACTGGCGCTCGTGGTATTCTGCGCGTCGACGTCGCTTTCCTGCAAGCGGCTACTGGCATAGCTCGTCGCATCTCCGACAATGGAAAGAAGAAGGGCGCTGCCGAAGCGCTCCCACCAGTGGGTGTCGACATAGCCATCGACGCCGGCGCGACCGAGCGCATCCGTTGCGGGCGATGCGAGCGTGACGATCACGCCCTTTGGAGTTTTGGCTCGATTCCAGAGGACGAACAGGCGCTTTTGTCCGCGCTGCAGGCCCCCGCGATATTCGCCGACAACCTGCGTGCCCTTTTCCATCAACACGACCCGGCCGTTGTCCGAGAGGACGTCGCGGTTGATCACACAACTGGCAAAACCCGGCTGGTCGGATGCCAATGCCGTTTCGAGCACGCAGGGGATCGACGTTCCCATCGCAACGATAAAGTCGCGATTTCCAAGCGTACCGGCGCGTGAGCCCTCAAGTCGGGTTGGCCGCAGCAGACCATCGAAGCGCTGTTGATCGCTGTTCTGTTGGTTCTGAGCCATCATGTTATTGTCGAGCGGTACGAAATTGCTGCTGTTTGAATTGTCCGGATTATCGGTCTCTCGTCGCTCGTTCGCATTTTTCTTACCACCGCTGAAAGCCATCACGGGCGCTCGGCGGGCGGAATCGAGAAGTTTGTCACTCTCCTCCGCGACCGGTTCGACGACGGGCGTCGGTAACTTCACCTCCGGGACAATCTGAACCGGCTCGGCTTTTTCCTTGGTGGCTTCGAAGGGATTTGTCTGGCGAATAACAACCCGCTCCGGCGGGGTATTCTTGTCTCTTTCTTTCTTGCCTGTGGTCGACCAGAGAGCAAATCCGACGAACGCAACGATGGCGATTGCCACCGCGCCGCGTTTCAAAAGGGGATTGTTGTCGATCCGTCGACCGGTGACCGTTTCCGCACGCTCTCCGGGAATGCGCGCTTCATCTTCTTGAGCCATGATCGTTCCCTCCCCTACTGCCCGGAGACGTCGCTTTTTACAACGCGCTCCACCGAGGGAGACGTCGTATTGGTGTCGGGGTTGATGCCGACGCGATCGTAGGCTTCATTGAAGACGCAAAGCACGTCTTTGCCGCGACGCAGGATGAACTTGCGGCTGATGGCGTGCACCATCACCAGATTTCCGTCGACCGACTTGGGAACAAGGCTTTCGGATCCGTCAGAATTCTCCATATAGATCGCGGGCATTTCCTGGTTGCCCACAAAGGCGAACGTCGTGATCTTTCCGTTGTCGTACACGCTTTGTGGCTCCAGTGCCTGGGAGCCCTGAGCCGAATAGCGCCAATTTCGTGGGCCATACGCTTCGTGAAGGGCCAGTACATTGTCGGCGTCTTTCGCCTGGGCGGCGAGCGCTCTCGATGCTGCCTGCTGGCGGCGAAGCTCAGCTTCGTCCCCTGGATACCTGAACTTCACGTAGAAATAGGTGTTCTGCCCGGCTTCGACAGAACCGTCACGCACTGTCAATTCCATCTGGTAGCTGCGGGTCGAGCCATCCCGCCGCGTTGTCACCACGGATATGTTCGTCACCGGCTGGTTCTCGCGTGGTTTCAAGAAAAGGATGTTGCCGGCCGGCGCAACTTCCCAGGCGACGCTGTTACCGAGCGCCACATGGGCGATTTCTTCGTCCGCCGCGAACTCGACCTGTACGGACGACCGTAAAGTGCCGACGACCCTCGTGATGTTGTAGGGTTGGTAGTTCACAAAGCGGATACGACTGTCTTGCGAGGCGCCCCTTGGAATCTCCAGCGCAAGTGCGGGTGACATGGAAATTGAAAGGACGAGTGCGACGATTGGTGCGGTGCGCATCATCTCACCTCCTCCGGATCCGCACGATATTCGCTGACGACAAAGCCAAGCGGGTTCACCAGCCGGTCCGTCGACGACATCGGAGCGTTTGCGTAGGAATAGGTAAGGCTCGCAACCCAGTGGGTCGTCCGCACGTCCTCGCCGCGCGTGATGGTGCGCATGTAGCGCACCGAGACGACATTCTGATTGATGAGAGAAATCGAAGCGATATCTATCCTCACCGTGGCGGCACGGCCGTAGATATTCTGAGGCGATTCCGGGTTGCTGCCGCGGTACATTCCCGCAAACCGTGTCTGTTCCGCTTGCGTCGACAACAGAGCGATGGTGCGGAAGTTCTCTTGTGCTTCGCTCCAGACGTAACCCTCGCGGGCGCGGACATACTTGGCGGCAAAATATTTTGTCACGGCCTCATCGTAGGTGCCGGCCGTCGACGTCAACGCGGAGACGACATCGACAATGCCCGTCGAATTGTCGACACGCACCACAAAGGGTTCAACCGTCTTGAGGGGCGTGAGACCTGCAATCGCCAAGACGGACACGCCGGCGACAAATCCTGAGACGACAGCAATCGACCAGGCGATCCTGTTCGAACGTTCGATCTGGATCATTCGGTCCTGGTCGAAACGGCGCGCCTTGTCGAAGTAGCTCTTGAGATTATCTGTCGTCACCATCTCTCATCCCTCACAGCGGCGATAGGAACCGTCGATGTCCAGATGCGCGAAGGCTGCAGGCTCCGCAGCCTCTTCGAAAAACGGTGTCACGGACGTGGAGGGGTTCGCGTTGGATTGCTGCTGTTTCAGCTTGCTATCACCCTCCCATTCCCACATCGAACGATTTAAGGGGCGGCGCGAATAGCCTTCGCATTTCGGCAAAGGGTAGGTCAGTGATGCGCAACCGCCAAGCGTGGCTGCAATGATGATGAATGCGGCAGGCTTAATCATTCAGGCAGGCCTTTTCTTATTGTTCTGAAGTGTGTCATGCGTCGGCATTCCTCGATCCCAATGCCCGGCCCGCAAAGCGGGCTCCGCGACCAATCATACGGCCGGTGTAGGAGGTTCCTCGCGCCAGCATGCCTTCATGCGCATCCCGTGCGGTCGTATAACCGTAGACCAGCGACGCGCCGCCAGACGCCAAGGCTGACGCAATGCCCGGCAACTGGTAGAACACATAAAGGGCGGCGATCCCGATGGCGCAGAGGGCGATCGGACGCATGAGAACGTCGCTGTAGCTATCGATTGCGGTGAAGGTGGAATCGATACAGGAAATCAGCAGTGAGCCGACGGCAACGACGAGCACCTGCAGGATCACGAAGTTCGCAAGCTGCCCGATCCAGGACTCGGTAAAGCGCCGCGTCGACTGGAACATGGCAAGCGCGATGAAAATTGGCCCAATGGCCAACACGATTGCCAGCGCCAAGCGTGCATAGAGTGAGACCACGTAGCCGATCCCCGCGACGAGGAAGCTGACACCGATCACCATTATGCCACCGACGCCGGTGACAATATCGACAGGCCAGGAAGCGCGGGACCAGATATCGGTCGCAGAAGCCTGGCCTTTGTCGAGCAGGCTGTCGAAGGTACTGGCGCTCGGCGCCGTGCCCGAATTCAGGGCCTGTGCGATTTCGCGCGGCAAAACGTCGAAGAAGATGTTCGTGACATAGGTTTGGTATTCGCCAGCGTTCTTGACCAGCATGACGATGATCGCGAGCTTTATCGCGCGGAAGGCAAAATCAAGGATGGGCTCTTGCACTGAGCCGCGCAGGACGAGATAGCCATAGAGAACGACATAGAGAGTGACTGCCGCCGTCAACGGGCCAGTGACCCATTCTGCTATGTTCGACGTTCCATCGGACACGAAAGTCTCCAGCGGCTGTTTGAACTGCCCGTCGATGAACTCGAATACCTGGTACATCGGATCAGCCTCCCAGCGCTTTGCGCATATTTTGGAGGCGTCGCTTGCCGTCGGCGGCTTCCGCGTTCTGGCAGTTGACCGTGTTGCGCAACTCACCAGGATTGCCACGGCAGTCAGAAATCGCACGGCTCAGCAGCGCTTCGTCAGCGAGGAGTTCGTCGACGGTGTACCGCCGCTCGGGTTCCTGCGAGCAAGACGCCACTAGCAAAAGGGTAACAAAGATGGGGAGCTGCCTCACCGGAGCGCCGCCTTCATAGCGTCCATGCGTTGCCGCCAATCCTCGGCCTTACGCTGTTCGTCGACCTGGGTCTGCGCTTGCTGGACCATCCGCAGTCCTTCCATACGGAGGACATCGGTCTGCAGGAATGCCTGTTCGGCCTGCAGGCGGGCCTGTAGATCTGCAACCTCCTTGGCGTCGCCTGCGGTTGAGATTTTCTCGCGCAACTGATCGATTCCGTCGATCCGCTTGGTGGCAGCATCGTAGATCTGCTGGCCGAGGCTCATCTGACCCGCATTCTGGCTCTGAATACGCGACAATTCCTTGGCGTAGAAATCGTCGGCACTGGTGCGGTAGGTCGAGTTACTGTCCAGGAATTTCGTTGCCGAATCGCCGAATACGCCGGTGCCATTGCCTTTGAGCAAACCCTCAATGGCTGCGAAATCGGACGGAAGCGCCTTGCGGATGGCCGGATCGTTGAGAACGTTCGCAACATCCGCCATATCGGTCAGCTTGTTGAGCGAGCCATAGAGCTGCTGTGCCTGCTCGATCTGCTGATTGAGCGCATCAAGTTGCGACTTGAGCTGTGCGATGCTTTCGATCTGCTTGGCGATTGCCGTCTGATCGATGACCGGAATCCCCTGCCCGGCCGCACCCCCAGCCGAAAGTATAAGCGCTGTGGCGAGCATTGCACCTTGAGTTCGATAGGAAGCCATCAGCTTGCACTCCTTCGCTGTTGGAAAACGGGAAGCCAATCCTTGACGTCATCCCCAACCTCCGCGCGGATCACGTCCAGCAGTTCGACATTGGCGGTCCGGCCGGAAAGGATGGCGAGCTCGTCATCGAAGCCGTTGAGGTCGAGCTCGGCAACGACGCTGTTGTGGCCTTGCTTCAACACGAACCTCCGGCTTTCGACAGAGAGCTCGCGCGCAATCAATTCGTATTCGCGCTCGGTGAGCTTAAATCCGTCGACATAGTCGGCATGGTTGCCGCGGGAGTTGGGGAGGAAGATCTGTGTCGGGCATTGCTCGATGATCGTGTGCGCGATCGGCGAGTTTAGTGCGTCACGTGGGCTTTGCGTGGCAAACAGCATCAATCCATTTTGCTTGCGGATGGTCTTCAGCTTGTTCTGCGCAAGATCCCGGAACCCCTCGTCCTGAAGCGCCTTCCAGAATTCATCGATGACGATGATGATCCGGCGGCCGTCGATCAACTCTTCTACCCGGTGGAAAAGGTAGGCCATCAGCGGGGTGCGGATTTCCTCGTTGTCGAGGAAATCGGTCATGTCGTAGCCTATGAACTTGCTTGGCCCGCCAAAATCGCCAAAGCCGATATCCTCAATGACATTGTCGAAGACCCAGCCGAGTGGCCCTCCCCTCTCCCACCTGCGCAGCCTGGCGGCGATACCTTCCGGATCCGTGTTGTTGAGGAAAGTTCGCAGCGCGCCGATCGTCCGCCGATCGACGGGTAGGTCGGCAAGGCCATCGATCGCGCCGGAGATGTCGCGAAGTTCGGTGACTGTGAGGTCCCGGGTCCCTGAACCCACCAGCTTGCCGACCCAGCGCGCCAGGAACACCTTGTTCTCCGGCGTGAGGTCGAGGGCCTTTAAAGGAGCGCAGCCTGTGGGAACGCCATTCTTCAGCGGCAGGTAGGTGCCGCCGGCGGCGCGGACATAGAGGTCCGCGCCCCGGTCCTTGTCGAAGAAAACGACATGCGGGTCGTGCTTTTCTAGCTGGGACAGCATGAAATTGACGATTACGGTCTTGCCGGCGCCGGACGGGCCGCACATGAAGGTGTTGCCGAGATCGCCGTAGTGGAGATTGAAGTAATAGGGCGACCCCGAAGCCGTCTTGAGCAGAGCGACGGCTGGTCCCCATTCGTTGCCGTCCTTCTGTCCGATTGGATAGGAGTGGAACGGTGACAATGCCGCGAAGTTCTTCGAGGTGATGGCACCGGATCGGGCCCTGTAGCGGAAGTTTCCCGGCAGTTGCGCCCACCAGGCCGCCTCCAGGCCGAGATCCTCGCGTGCCACGACAGCGCCGCCATTGGTCAGGCTCGCCCGCGCCTTTGCGAGGTTGTCGGTCAATTCCTTCATCGTGGTGGAAAAAACGGAGAGCGTCAGGTGATGCTCGCCGACCACAAACCTGTTCGACTCCAGATCGTCCATGGCATCATCAAGTTCGCCGATCTGGGAAGCCGCCTTGTCGCCGCTGCTCACCAACTGGTTTTGCTTTCGCCCCATGATGATGCGAGCGTCCGCCTTCGACACAAAGCAGAAGGACTGCGAGAGAATGAGCTCAAACGGACTGTTCAGCACTCCGTCCAGCATGCCGGTCCTGGTGCGGGCGGGATACTCCTTGAAGCTCAGCATGCCGGCAAAGCGGCTTTCCGCCTCATGCCGAATCTCGATCGCTTCCCGTCCGATGATGACGCGGTCCGAGTAAATCGACGAGCCGACCCGACCTTCAGTCAGCGGCACACGCTCGCGCCGCCCACCGACGATTTGGTGCAGCACTTCGTTCGGTTCAGAGAAAAACATGCCGTCCTGCTCGTAGAGAGTAAGCACACGTGGTTCGAAACGCTTCAAGCCCGCCATCACATCGACGACCTTGTCCTGAAGCTGTTTCAGGGCTTCTTCATCGACTTCCATATCAAGGCGTTTTGCCCGTCGAAGGCGCGATAGCAGCTTTGCCGCCCTATCGGCCGGATCGCGAGCCGGTGACCAGAGGACGGTCAGATAGAGATCGTTGCGGAACAGGTCTTCCCGCACCATACGGTCGCGGTATTTCTCGTTGAGCGCGGCAGAGAATGGTGTTGCAAATGTTCCATCTGGATAGTCGCTGTCTCGACGCCGGACGAGGTGCGTCCAAATCGCAAGCCGCTCATCGGCAATATTCCGATAAAGGGTGTTGAGGTCACGGTAGAGGGCGTTGAGGTCGAGCACGTCAGCGGTTTCGAACGACACACCGTCGAGCGTGATAATGACCATCAGGGTGCGGGAGTCGAGCGCGATCGTCGACTCATTGACGTGGCGCACGTATGGAATAAAGGCCTCGGGTGCGAGCTCGCGGGATCTGAGGGTGGCGATGTCAGGCAAATCCAATATCCCTTTCGTCAAAGCGGCGGACCAATCTGAGAGGCGAGAGCGTTGCTCCGCCCCAATAGGCACTGTTGCGCGAACGGCCGCGCGTCTCGATCCAGGCCAGCAGGATGCGGAACATGTTGTGATCGTGCTTCACGAGGGCGCGGAATATGAGATGGAACACCACGCCGACCAGCGCATAGGCGATCGATCCGGCAACGATATAGAGGACCGTCGTGAGCATGATGTTGAAGCCCATCGCCTCCATCGTCACGCCAGCGATCATTGCCGGACGCGTGCATGCGATGAAAAGCGTGTCTTCTTCGAGAACCGCACGCTCGCCCACCATCGTCAGCTTCCGACGATGGTGTTGACGAGTTCGGTGGCGCCGAAGATGCCGCCGATCCCAATGATCCAGAAGCCTGCCCGCCTCAGGTCCATATAGCCGAACATCCAGGCAATGCAGATCACAATCGCCGCGATGACCGCCAGGAGCTTGGCGATGTTTCCGGTGAGCATGTCAACGATGTTTTGCAGGACGGATTCGATGCCGGCGGATTGCGCGAATGCTGGTTCGACCATCGTCATCACAATGGCGGCGGCCATCATGGACGAAGCGACAGCGGGTCTGATCCGGGAATTGATTGTCATTTACTCTGCTCCGATTGGTTGCTCTGAAACACGATGACGGACGATTGGCGTCGGCTCTCGAAGACGTCCCATGCCGGCGCGGCCGGGATCGCGGCTGTTTCCTCCGGGGCGTTTTCCGCCACTGCCTCGGCTACGGCGTCCGCGTTGGGAATCTCGTTTGGGACATCGTCCTCCCTCCCCTCCCCCGTGCCGCCAACTATGATTCGTGCCATGGTCGACCCGAGCCGTTCGATTTCGCGGCGGACCTGATCGTCATAGTTGACCATGGCGCCGACAGATGGATCGTCACGTCCATAATAGGATTGCAGCATGATCTGCTCAGCCCTAGCGGGATCTGCACCCGCCTTCACCGCGAGGCGATAGTAGCCGTCGAGCAGAGTCGCCGTAGCCTGAAGGTTAAGGCACGGATCGAACGCGTCTGGTATCGTGAGTTTGAACCTCCGAAGCTCGTCCGCTCCGATCCCGCCAAGGCCCACCTGGATGTCATAGCGTTCGGCCACCAATGATGTCGCGATTTCGATTGCCTCAGCCTTCGTTGAAGGTTGCGGCTTGAGGGGGGCGCCGCTGTTGATCCGGATGTTGAACGGAGCGAACCGGCTTTCGAGACTGACGACGCCCGCAAGGGTTTCGGATGCAACGAAGGGCGCGCAAGTCTGTGCAAGATCGAGGAAGACAATAGGCATGCTCAGAACCACACCCTCTGCTTACCGACCCCGCCGATCGTCACATCGATGTACCGAGGTTTCTCACGCACCAAGGGTCGGGCCACGGTATAGGCCATGCACTGATAGCGATCGTTTTCCCTCTGCCAGCGCGGCGACATAACTGAGCCGTTGTTCGAACCGCCGCCATCTCGGTCTCGTTGGCAGAAGCTGTCGCTTACCGCCTGGGGCGACGTGGAAACGCACGTCGCGTCTATCCCCCGTGGTCCGTAGCCACCCGATAGACGATAGCCGGCATTGCAGTAGTATGGCTCGTAATGGGGGCGCGAGCTCTGAAAGCCGACCCCGCTGCAGGCCGGAAACGAGCGCCCCTTCGCGAGGTGACGCCAGAGTCTTTGGATCGGTGGTCGGCACTTGTCGTATTGTGTCGGGCCGCCTGGATTGGATAGGCACAGAATAACCTGGCAGCCCCATTCGTCGGCGCGAGCGTTTCGCTCCGAAATGGTGTACAGTGAGGCGAAGCCCAACGCTGCTATGATCGTTCGAAAGAAAAGGCCCTTCATGTCCCCTACCCTCCGGTTTCTCCAGTGTCACCTGCGATTGAAAAGCGACTCGCTTCAATCCATAGACTATGAAAATAATAGATAGTTAAACCGATGGCAAGCAATTTGAGCGACCGATGGCAAAGCCAAGCTTTATCTGTCTTCGCAGTGCGTGAAATTCTCGAAAAACCGATCGAGGGCGAATCGGCTCAGTCCCGCATCAAGCAGATCGGGATGATGAATATCCTGTACATGATGCACCAGGCCCACGAGAGCCTAACGCTATCAAAGATCATAGAAATCACCGGAATGACCCGAGGTGGGGTAATTGAGACGATTGACCTCCTTGTCGAGCGAGGTATCCTGCTTGAAACGCTCGGCAAAAACTCTATGGGGCGCGGCACGGCGCGACAATTCCAGTTTGCACCGGGAGTATTTGAGAGCCTTCGCGTCGTTGTTGGAGAGGGAAAGCGCTGACTTTAGCCTACAGATAATGTGCACTATCTGATTGGAGCTCGAGGGTGTGACGGCTCCGGTGGCGCGTTGTTGTTAATGCTCCACGACTGGCGCACTACACCTCAAGCCAGTATCACCGGGCGGTGTTGGAGTTTGCGATGTCCGCAGAGCCGGCGAGCCGAGTGGTTTTGCTCCAACTCTGCAAGAGCGCGACTGCTTGGAGTGTCGCTTCGCCCTCAACTGGAACTGATCCATGTGGCGGGCCATCATTTCCGCCACCGCCAACTCATCGCTGGCATGCCTGAAGTCCGCGACCTAACGCTCAAACCGCTCCAGCATGGTCTTCAGTTGGGCGTTCTGCAGCCGAAGTTTGCCGACAAGCTCGCTGCGCAATAGCTTTATGTCGTCATCGAGGCTGATGGCCTGAGCGGTAACGGTGGGAGCGTTCGCAAGCTGCGGCCCTGCGGCTGATTCCGCTGACTTGTTCCTGTGTCGTCGCGGCGCAGGGGTCCGTGGGATTGGCAAGGACGCCTGGATATCGGGCTCTTCCGCAACATTGCTGCCGTGATCGGACACGGCATCAGCATTTGTCGCCCGTGCCGTCCAGGCTCTCGTCGAAATGTCGACAGCGTCGACCACTTTGCCCGGCTCACCCGCGATCATCCCGGCGTGCGTCAGTTCGGGCACGGGAGTCGCGTCGTCAACGTCCGTCTCGGCAGCCTGAAGCCTTGGGGCGTCCGGTTGATCGACGACGTCAGTGTTGAGCAAGAGCTGTTGCGGCTCCGGGCGCCGCTTTGATGCCAAACGGGTAAGGAGATTCCATAAGGATGCCATTGTCATTGACCTCGTGTTCTACTCGCCTGGGCAAAGCGAGCGCGAACCGCGCGGCGGCCGCCGTGACTTCCGCGACCCGACGGTCACGGCTGGCCGGGTGCGCCTTTACCCGTCAAGCGAGATTAAGCCGCTTTCGCAGATCCGCATTCTCCGCTCGCAGCTTTTCGGAAAGCTGCTTGCGCAGGCTGCGGTTTTCATCTTCAAGCCGCAGAAGCTCCGCCATGTCGTCGATTGGATCCGCCGGGGTGATGGGTGGTGCAGCGTCCGTCGTCTTGCGCGCGCGATTAAGAGGCTTGCTTTTAGCAGGACCTGCAGCCGGGATCGCATTGGCTTTTCGGCCGCGTTTCTGCTTGCCGGCTGTCGGAGCGATGTTGTCTGGTGCCGCATCCACGACCTGTGACGGATTCGCGCCCGCCGCGGCCTTTACGGTTCGCGGCTTTCGCTGTTTAGCCGGCGCGAGGGGCGCCACGATGGGGGCCGGCGTGTTCGTTTCCGCCACGGTTTCATTTTCGTCGGGCATGTGGATCTCCTCTGTCGCCGATGCATTGTTCTGCTGCGCCAGCGCCTGTGTCAACACCGGCTCTGCCGAACTGCCCTGCCCTTGAGGCGGATTGACGTGGAAGGCTTCCCCGTCCTCACCCGGCAACGAAAATGCACCTCCGTCTGCCTGCCGAGCCACCGACTTCAAATCGATGTCTCCCCAGATCGAATTCGGCTGGCGCTCTGCTTTGCGCCGCCCGGGTTTGTACTCGACGGTGAAGCTGTGGTTGGTTTTTTTCACGGGATGATGCCTCAATATCTGAGGCTTCTGTACCAGCGATCCAGGGGAGATCGCAAGAGCGCGGCGAGCGCGCAATCAACACCGGGCAACGCGGTATTTGCTCCCGCCGCCAAGCGTGCCGAGCGGTCCGCGGCGGCATTCGATCTTGGAGGCCAAGACGAAACACGCAGGCCTTGTGTCAGGGCCGGACCTAGATACCAGTTCCATTCGGCCAGATCCTCGTTCCGATCGTCCGGCGCGAACGAAGTCGCCGGAAGCCGCTCCGCTCGCTCTGCAATGCGCCGCGACGTGTCGGCACACACCTCGCTTTGGCTGTTGCGGTCGGTCGCCGCAACGAGGATCTCGAACCGACAGGCAAGATCGCTCACCGCCAATTCCGCTGCTGGCGACCATCCTCCCTCGGTGCTCGCAAAGAGAGTATCGGAGCGCTCGTGTTCGATGACCTCGAGGCTGAGTGCGTCGATGGTGGCTTCGGTAATGCACAGACGAACTGCGGCCTGACTGCCAGCCGAGGAGAAGCCGCGCCATCCCGACCGCGCACTTCCCAGCCACAAATCTTCCGGTCGAAGTGCGATGACCAAACCAAGCGGTGCCATAGGGCCCCTCCCGGATCAGCCCCTGATGCAGGGCACACTGCAAGAGGCGGCTAGGAATCACCCTGATATCGTTGAGCTAGCGATAAGCGGGAATGCCTTGGTGCAGCGTCGGACGGCTGGACCAGCGTTCCGAGATCCAAATTCTGGCCGTTGGTCGCGATGGTAGACGCAAGGGCGCTCCTGATGCCGGAACGCCGGTGAGCGCACCAAATGACCTGAGGGTCGCGGTAAAATCGTCGGGCAGGCCGAAGACATCTCTTCGCTCGAACAACCACCCTACGCTCGCTTCTTCTGATCGGATTGCGATCATGACATTGCCACATCATGGCTCGGCTAATAATTTTCGTCCGGACATTCTTGGGGTTTGAGGATCGTGTTTCGCGCTCGCGATGACCCTTGAAGCCCGAAACCGGGTCTCTCGCCAGAGGGAGACGGCGCTATGGAACTGTGGGGTATTCGTACCCGAGCCATCGACGTTGAACGATTAAGCCGCTTCACAGTCACTTGTGAACAGAGCATGGCCTGAGCGGCCGACCGCAAGGCTGTGTGGTTTTTCATTTATCGTAAGATTCTGCTTCCACCAAAACCATACGGTAAAGCGACACATAGGATGAACCGGGGCAGTTCGCGCCTGTATGTACATAGCAGACGAATTTCAGGCCGCCATAGCAACGGGGTGCCGAGGATTTCAAGCCTACCTGCGCGTTGTCCGCGCACGACTGACCGATCTTCTTCACCTGTCTCGCCAGGCGAGCAGCTTGATCATGTGTTTGTCGACAGTGTAAGGCCGACCCGGTGGCCGCGCGCAGGGTTAATCCGTGACCGACAGACGGCCCAGACGCCTTCACGGGCATGAAGGATGATCAGAGTCCCAAGAAATACGTCGCACCCGGGGGACCAAGAACCCTCTCTCGGTTATGAACGTGCTCTCGGAGCGCTGCTGAACTCGAAGGCTCTGCGGCGACGTAGACCGTTGACCAACATCGGCGAAAATTGAGCAATTTTCGTGGTTTCACGCGGTTAGTCACGACTAACGACCAATGAGCTCCTGCCAGCGACGCCAGTTGAGCAACCCCAGCGAGCCAACCAAGGCACCTGTCTCCCGCGTGATACTCTGAGAACTGAAAGTTGGACCGCTTTGAGTGTTTCGGACCGTGCTAGCGCTAGAATTTACCAAAGCTCCACACCGCAACTCTACAACCAGGACTAAACTTCCCCTCCTCCGGCTTCCAATATCGCAGTGCCTGTATTGCAGTAGAACGAACCTTGCCGCTAAATCGCAAAACTCGTAAGGTTGGACGACGGAACGCCACGCAGCCCAGAAACACCCGCTATTTCAGTCGTTTAGCGTAGTTAGTCGCAACTAACGGCGATTTACACCGCTTTAAGGAGCTCGCCAGCATTGTTGCGGAGTAGCGCCATGATGACCGGGCCGAGAGAAAACTCACCTCGCTCGGTTCGCCGCGTGAGATCTCGCAGATATCCACCTGGGGAATTGATCATATTTGCACGCTCAAGAATGCAGCCGACCGCGACTGCGGCATTCTCCGGTCCCATGACCTCGCACGCGTCTTGGTAGCCGGACGGGCTGATCCCTAGCATCGACCTCACCACTACAGCGGCCGACATGAGGTCGCGCCAGCTTCCGATCGCCCCGCCCGGCCCATAGTCAGCCAGTTGCTTGCAGGCCTTCAACACGACACCAAGAGGGAAAGCCTTCAGCGGCTCGACCTTTGACCTGCCGGGTTTACTCTGCTTAACGCCCTGCTCTTTTTCAGAGCTAGGTTCAGATTCATGGAAGGATTCGGGATTTGAACTCTCTATGTGCTGCTCAAATTGAGCATCATTGGTGCTATTAAATTGCAAATTGTGCTGGTTGCCCAATCGATTAATGATCTCCTCGCGAAGAAGCCCCATCTCGTCCAGAGCCGCCGCTACGTCTTCCACGGTCGGGGAGCGAGGGATGCGAGCAACGAGTTCGACATAGATTGCTTCAATGGCTGCCCAGTCGCCTTGGGCGCCTTCCCCCATTGCTGCAGAAATCAACTTGCGAACGTCACGGCGGCAGATCGTCAGGTTCTCCTTGGCTTTTCTGAACGCAAGCCGCGCCGCAACGACTTTCTGCGCAATGAGAGCCAATTCTTCGGATCGGGCGAGCATTGGTGAGAGATCAAAGCCGAAAGCATTTTCGATTTCACCAGCATTATTTTTGCGCGCGAAGCGTTTCCCGTTGGCGCTGTCCTTCCGAACGATTAGCCCGGATTCCACCAGCAATGCGAGGTGACGGCGAAGGGTTGCTCCGGCCATTCCGTGGGCGCGCAGGATCAGTTGTGCGTTCGACGGAAACACCACCAACTGTGCCTCCTGGCGCAACTCGTTTTCTGGATAGAAACTTAGCAGTGCGTCGAGCACAGCGAGGCTGGTCGACTGCAGGCCGAGCGTTTCCCTGGCCTCTGAAGCGTCCCGGAAGACCTTCCACTTTTCGACCGATTTTCCCGCCTTGATCTCTCGTGTAGCGACCTGTCGCTTCACGAGAGCAAGCGTCATCGACCGCCGCCCGAAGGGCGTCGTCACACTTCCTGTCTGCATCGTCTTTCACCTTTCAGAAGGCAAAAGAAATCGGCTCACCAAATCAGTGCCAAGACTCTTGACGAATATGCGTGGAAGTGCGATTCTCAGGTTGCTTAGATCTGAAAGAGGTTTCCACGACGGCGACGTTTTGGGGGCCTTTTTCTTTTTCCGCTTAATCTCCGTTGTTCAACTGGTCTTGACTGCTGTTCCTGGAGCGATGCTCCTCGAAGAGCGCTGGTAAACGCTCCAGGACGAAGGCGGCGAAATCGGGCATCTCGCGCCGATCGATTGACAGGTCCAACTTGGTTTTGCTCTTCGTTACCTGAGCCAGACGGAGCCCCGTGGGCGTTGTCAGGAGATCCGGTAGTCCGCGCTTCGTCGGCGCAGGTTTGAGGCTGGCGACGAGCGACTTGAACCGGTCGGGCGAGGGCAGGGCTTTCGCCTCGGCCGATCGCAAGAAAGTGGAAGCCTGTTCAAGGTCACTCTCGCGGGTGAGAAGCTCGGCGAGAGCCACCCAACTTTTCAAGCCAATCCCGGGTGCCGGGCCGATCGCATCGACGATATCCGTGGGGATCCGCGTCACCACGGACAACATGTTCGAGAGGTCGCTTTTGTAGACTGACAACGCTGCCATCACGACATCTCGTGAAAATTGCCCGGTCAGCCGGGAGGCAAACCGCGCCTTTTCGATGAATGTCAGGTCCTGGCGTTCATTGTTCTCCTGACCTTGGGCAATTACGAGCTGCTCGTCGGTCAGGTCCCTGACAACCGCCCTGACGGGCCGGTTGAGTTCCGAGACTGCGCGCAAACGACGGTGACCAAATGCGACTTGATAACGCCCTGGCGCCTCGGGGTGAGGGCGCACCAGAATAGGGATCTGCTGGCCTTGTTCGCGGATCGCTTCAACAAGACCGGCAATATCACCGGGCATGCGGTCCTGTACGAAAGATGGATCGATCGTACCTGTATCGAGCTCGATGATGGTCTGGCCTTCAGCCAAGCGTTTTTCGATTTCTTCGGCGCGCTCGAACCTCGCCTTACCTTCGGCAAAAGCGCCGCCAACCTGGCTGGTGAGACGCGAGGATGCCGCTGTCGTCCCCTCCGCTGGCTGGGAGCCTAAGAGCGGAAGAATGCTCCGGCTCTTGAGCGGTCTTTCAACCGGGGTAGCTGCGGCAGCGGTTGGCTTAGGGGTACGGAGAATGTCCTTCCTGCTCATGATTTTCTTCCCCATGCTTTCTTGATCAGCGACTCGATCTCATCGTTGACATTGTTCATCGCCTCCAGCGCGCGATCGTAAGTGGCCCGGGTGAACTGGCCTCTCTCCACCTCGAAAAGGGTCTGGTTCGTGAGACCGGCATCGGAAACGGCCGTCGTCTTCAGCATCGGGAAGTTTAGAACATTTTCTCCGAAAATTGCCCTGAGATATCCGACCATCTGGTTCTGTGGCCCATCACTCGGCTCGAACCGCGTCACGAGATAGCGCATCCAGTTATAGTCGAAGCGCGCACCGTGCGATGAGATTTCCCGAAGCAGATCCGATGTCATCGACAAGAACTGGTTCATCGACATAACGTCGAGCATCTGCGGATGCACTGTGATCAGAACGGAGGTAGCTGCGGTCAGGGCGGAGAGGGTCAGGTAGCCCAATTGCGGCGGGCAGTCTATCACCACGACATCGTAATTGGGTGCGACCTGATCAAGGACTTCGCTGATCCTGTGAAAGAACATGGTATCGCCGATCTTTCGCTTCATCAGCGCCCGCGGCGTGTCGTGTTCGAACTCCATAAGTTCGAGGTTGCCGGGGATCAGATGAAGATCAGGAATGTAGGTCGCGCGAACAATTTCGGCCATTGGGCGAGCGTCGTCGTATCGAATCGCACCATAAAGCGTCTCGTTTACGCCGACATCGGTTTCTGGCTGGTTGCCAAAGAGTGTGGACAGGCTCGCCTGTGGGTCAAGATCGATAGCGAGCACCCGGTAGCCCCGTAGCGCGAGATATTGGGCCAGATGCGCGGCCGTCGTGGTTTTGCCGGACCCGCCCTTGAAATTCATGACCGAGATAACCTGCAACGCTTCACCCTCGCGGCGATGTGGCAGATAGCGGCGATTGCCACGGCCCACCTGGTCGAGATGCTTGCGGATCCTGTGCATGTCCTCGACGGAATATGACCGGCGGCCGGTCGGACTGGTGCTAACCTGCAGATCCTCTAGCTCGTTTGCGAGCTGACGGAGATATACTTCTTTCACGCCGACGAGCTTTGCTGCCTCCGCCGGCTGAAACGTGCGGATACCTTTCTCCGCCGTGGGGGGAAAGGTCGCGAGTTGATGCTCTTGCAGTTGCGCCGACAAGGAACGAGAATGGCGCTCGATCAAGCCCATCAAATCTTCGTCTTTTGGCGGTAATTTTGCAGCGATTTTGGGCATCCCCGGACCTGATTTCTTGAAATAGCGCTTCTGAGCGGAAATTCCTAATCACTCCGCTGCTTGCAATAAGCATCGATTCTAACAGGCTGGCAAGCTATTTAGGGTTAACAAAGCCTTAATGACCACGGTCGCTCAGGCCAAGAGATCTCAACATTCTTATGCAACAACAAACGGTTATAGGCACCGTAACTCGGGATCCGGGTTTCAGCCGTACACTGGAATCTTTGAAACAAAAGGCGGAGGGGACCCTTTTGTGCGGTGGCGACGACCCATCTGGCAACTCAGATTAGCGTTCCCGAGTGCCGATGATGAGAATCATCACCGCCGGCCAAGGCAGAAAAGCCGCCGCCACACGATGCAGCCCGCCGCATGGCTGCACGAGTTTTGCACGGCTGGACAAGCGACCTGGGCCGGTCGTTCTTCGATGGAGGAGGGGAGGGATCGGGAATGTCAAATAGCAACTATCCGTGATTTATGAAAATCCTCCTCCTCCCGCAGTCAAAGTATACGGGAAGCCCGCCCGCTCCGCCGCGTAGCGTCGTTGTAGTAGCTGGATGCCTGTTGGACAGATCGATGGCGTGATTGCTCCATTGCCTCGGGCAGGGGGATGCCTCGATTGGCGGCCTCGGTCAGATAGCCTGAGCGTAACCCATGCGCCGAAAACTCGCCAGGCTCCAGCCCGGCCGTCGCCGCCCGATGTTTGACGATCGCATTGACCGCACTCGGCTCCAATGCCCGCTTCGAAACGTTGCCCCAGCGATCGATCTTCCGAAATATGCTCCCGCTCTCAACTCTGGCAGCGGTCATCCAGGCGTTCAGCGCATCCACCGGCCGACCGGTCAGATAAACAACCTCATTATGCTCGGAGCCGGACGTTTTGGTGCGACCCAGATGGATGGCGAGAGAGGGGAGGGGAGGGCCGTTTTCTACAGCGATTGGCGGCTCGACCGAGAGCTGCTCCCTTCGCAAACCGGCAATCTCGCTGCGCCGGCGGCCGCCGGACGCAAACGCCACCATCAGGATTGCCTGGTCGCGGATGTCACGAAGGCTGTCGGTGCTGCAGGTCGCAAGCATTTTTGCCAGGACGTCGCCGGTGACCGCCTTGGCGCTCTTGCGCTTCCTTGGCCGCGGCGTTGCCCGCACGGCGAGGCGTATCGCCGTTTTCAGCGAAGGCGAGGAGAAGACACCGGTCAACCCGCGCCATTTCGTCAGCGTCGACCAGCTGGCAAGCCGTCGGCGCACCGTGTTGGGTGCATGCGGGCCGGAGGATCGAAGGAACCGCTGCTCGCGCAGGCTCTGTTCGACGTCAGCTGGCATGCCATGATGAGGATCGATGTCACGCTGGTCAGGCTGCCACAAATGGTGGGCGACAAATTTCAGCAGCAGCGCCTCAGGCGCCGGCCAGGGGAGGGAGGCGCCGGTTGCGGCGAGCGACCAGGCCTGCAGATAGGCAAGGTCGGAGGTAAGGGCGCGCAGGGTGTTTTCGCCCATGCCCTCGTTGACCAGATGGCGGAGTGTTTCGATGTCCTGGTCGGTTAACAATTCGGCCAGTTCGTCGCGCCGGTCGATCGGCAGGACGGCGGCGATCGTGTCGAGTTGTTTGGCGCGGGCAGAGACGAGAACTTCGCTGTCAGTCGCCATGAGCGTAAGGGCCGAGCACGGTTACCCCCTCTTTCCGGGCTGCGGCGGCAAGCTTGCGGTCGAGGGTGGCCAGGGGCACGTTTCTATTGATGGCCAGGGCAAGATAGGCCGCGTCATAGGCACTGAGGATGTGATTGGAAGCCAGGAGCAGGATTGATCCGTCGCCGCCAATCCCTGCATCGTCGAGCGGCAATCGTCGCACCCGCTCCATGCCAAGTAGCGCGCCTCCTGAAGCAATCCGGCCACGCCTTTCCGACATGACCAGAATGTTGCGAATTTCGAACCAGAACAGTGACGGCGCAGGACAGGGCTCCGCAATCGAGGCGATAACGGTCTCGGCCGCATCGCTATACTCTTCCGGTAGCAGCCAGGCCGCTACCAGGGATGCATCAATGACGAAGGACATTATCGGCGACCTTCGTCCCGCCAGGACATGATCTCATCGTGAGAAGAGGGCTTTGCCCGGCCACGGGCGGCCCGCACTTCGTTAACCAGAAGCTGAAGATCGTTTTCCCTGCGGATCCGGGACAGTTTGGCAATCGGGTCGTTTCCGCGCGAGATGATCACGTCTTCGCCGGCTTCTACCCGGACGAGCAATTCGGACAGATGGGCCTTGGCCTCGGAAACCTTGACGGTGGTGCTCATGACGCGCTTCCATATAACGGGTGATTTTGGCCGAGGATAAGGCGGCTGCGGCGGTTGGTCAACCGGTGGATCTACTAACATCCGATAAGGGGTACTTATCGTGAGTGATGGCCCACAAACATTGCCGTTCCCTTTGTGAATCAATAGCCCCGATTGGCTTTCGTTAACGCGACATTTACCATAAAATCAATGGCGTAGGTCTCGCGAAAATCGGCATGACAGGGTACGTGGGGGGTACGTGGGGCAGATTCGGTGGCGTTGCCAATGCATTGGGCAATGGTGGTGGCTGAGCCAGGCCGAAGGAAGCGATCCCGTCGATTACGCCCGAGCGAGAATGATCGCCGACAGGGGCGGCACCGGTTGGCCGGCATTGCCAATCCCAAGCCGGTCACCGAGATAGTGGTAAAAGGACAGTCCAAGCTTCTGGCAGGTCTTCATAAGACCGTGCACGACGTCACGTGCAACACGGCCATCCCGGCTCATCGTGCCGCCAGAGATTTTCCGCTTCGTCACGAGCGTTCGCAGATCGTTTTCCGATGCGTTGGTGTGTAGCGGAATGTCGGGATAATCGAGCACCTTCAACAGCTCGGTCTTCCTTCGAAGTAACCGCGCAAGCAGTTTATCGAGAGCCTCATAACCGGTGCGCAGGCCAAAGATGCGGTCGAACCGTAATCGAAAGCCAGGAGCAGCCTGGGGTGATGGCGTTTGCTTGTAGCCTTTCAGCGCCTTGTAAAACCGCCACACGAGATCGCGGACCAGGGTGAGCGACCGCTCCTCTTTTTTGGTCCCTGGCATCAGCTTTTGCAGAAGACGTTCGGCATGATGGTATGGACGCCCCTTCCGCCGGCGCCCTCGGCGGCAAATAGTGGCCGTGTCAACGAGAGGATTTATCATGCAAGCTCAAAGGGCAGCTTTGCGGATAAATGGCACCTCGATGAGATGGTGGTCATGATCAAAGGCCGGAAATACTGGCTCTGGCGTGCCGTCGATGCTGAAGGCTATGTTCTCGACGCCCTTTTGCAAAGCCGTCGCAACAAAAAGGCAGCGCTGAAATTGATGCACAAGTTGCTCAAAGGCCAGGGCGTGACGCCCCGTGTGATGGTGACCGACAAACTCCGGTCCTACGATGCCGCCAAACGCGATATCATGCCCGGCATTGAGCATCGTTCGCATAAGGGGTTGAACAATCGGGCCGAGAATTCCCATCTCCCGATAAGGCGGAGAGAACTGATCATGATGCGGTTCAAGTCTGCCGCGCAATGCCAACGTTTCGTTTCAAACCACGGCCCGATTTCGAACCTCTTTCTATTCCACCGCAAACATCAAACGGCCGCCGATCACCGAACCCTTCGCACTGAGGGCTATGGCCGTCTGGCGTAAAATCACGCTGCCAAACGCCACATAAAGTTGGCCGCCGCGACACTCTGACCAACCTTCTCAAGTTAAGGCGACGCAGCCTCCGCAAGAATGTCAAGCATCCACATGCCGGCAGACAAACCCCGATCCTGCCGCTATCGCCAATTCTCATTTCAGATATTGATCAAACCAAATGTTGCTGCCTTGGCCACCGCGTGTGTCCTGTTTAGAGCGCCAAGCTTCCGGCTCGCGTTGGTGATATGCGCGACAACTGTGCGCGAGGTGAGCCCAAGCGTGTCTGCGATGTCATCGCTTGTCTTGCCGATGGCGACCCAAGTCAGGACTTCGCGCTCCCTCGGGCTCAGTTCGGGAAAAACCGGTCGTGCCGTACGCAGCACGTGCGCGCGCATGATGGCGTAAGTCGACATCAGATGCAGCAGCGGCTTGGTGGTCGCATCGATATGCGGCTTGGCGGTGCTGGCCATAGAAAGGCAATTCATCGGCGCATCGGAATGGCGCACGGAGAGAGAAAATCCATGCCGCATGCCGAAGTCCGCTGCCCTCTGCATGACAACGCGTCCCTCATCGCTATGGGCCTGAACATGGCGCGCTTCCGACCATTCGAAGGGAAGCCCGGTCGTCACGCTCCATCGAAGAATGGGGTCTTTTTCTGCGTATTTGTGTTCGGTGTAGTGGTCGATCCAGCCGGCGGGAACATCGTCAATCAAAACCTTGAACGGAATATCGGCCGTCTTTGACGGTATGTCGACCAGAGCAATGGCATCGAACCCGAAGTCATGCGCAACGGACGACGACGCCCGCAAAACGTCGTTGAGGTGCTTCATTTGATTGAGCTTGTCTATAAATTCGAAAGCCATACGCCAAAGCGCAGGCGATTCATGGCCTTCTTTCCGCCCCATCACTCCTCCTCAGCGACGTCGCCTGGTTCCGCAGCATTTTTCCACCATCACAGCTTTCAGCCGGATCGCGAGACTTTTCTCAATACTGCTGCGAAAACACGATAGACAGAGCGCCTGCCTTGTAATGCCCCGGTCAATCCGGAGATGTATAAGAACAATCCCGCAGCCCCCAATTGTCATTAACATATCTTTAAAACATCTGGCGACGCAAGTCTTGCGCGAAACAGATCGCTTCGTCGTACGAGCCCTTGACGCGACGCTCGTCAAACAATGCGCTTTGCACCTGCAGCAGATTTAGAGAGGAAATATCGGACGCCACACACAAATTCCTACACCTTCCACAATTTCCGCAGAAAAGCGGTGGTGGCAAAGGCGATTGTCCTCCGCTCGATAATCATCTGAGAAGATGCTCGCACTTTGCTGGAGAGGCGGACGTCAGAGCGCTGTTGCGAATTTGCAGCAGCAGCAGCAAATGCATCGCACCTTGTCATTTCCTACAATAGCAGACCGAACACTTTCTCATTTTAGTTAAATCGTCAGCGACGAGCGGCGAGCCTCCATCCATGGCACGCCGGTCATCGTGTTGACGGGAGGGCTCCTAGGGCCGAAACCATGCGTGACTTAAGCGCATTAAGGCGGCTGTCGTTCGATGAAGATTTTGAAGCTTAGCGCAATAAAGATATTCGTCAGTTTTCTGGTCTTCTTTTTTGCGGCTACTGAAACGAGTTGGGCGCTTTCGCAAGCATGTACGGACATAAATAATGGCCAATGGTACGACAGCAATGCTTCCGGCCAAGTGACCGAGGGAGCAAACGGATCTGCAATTACGCTACCCGCCGGGCAGCTTGTACAAACGCTTTTGGCCTCCAATGGCTTTGCGGTGAACGAAAGGATCAGCTGGACGACAGATAGTACGGAGTCGATCGAACACGCTTTTATGTTAGCTTCTGACGCCACTACGATTGTCGCTTCGAGTACGAGCACGTCAGGAAGTTTTGTTATTACTTCGAGCAACGTTTCAAGTGCCGTTGTTTTTCAGGCCGGGAATTCGTTTTCCACGGTCAGTTCGACCTACAGTGTCACTTGTGCGTCCATAGCATCCGCCTTCGCACCGACCTCCGCCACCGCGCTCAGCCCAACGACGATCATTGCAGGCGGCACGTCCACGTTGACAGTGACGTTGACCAATCCTAACACATCATCGCTCACAGGTGTCGCGGATAGCGTCACACTGCCGACAAACGTTACCGTTGCAGCGACGCCGAATGCTTCAAACACGTGTGGCGCGACCTTCTCGCCCAATTCAGGATCCTCAAGTCTGTCGCTTTCGGGTGGTTCGATCGGTGGATCGGCGAGTTGCGCCTTTCAGGTTGCCATCACCGCCTCGGGCGCAAGCGGTTCTCCCTATACGATCCCCGCAGGCACACCCAGTGCTGCAGGCAGCGGTGCCGGCGTCGCCGGCACCGCTGCCCTGTTGACCGTCGCAACTTCGCTGACGACCACTCAAGTCGTGGGTTCGACGACGCTGACCGCCGGAACGGCGGCGACGCTTTTCACGCCGGTCACGGCCTCTGGCGGAACCGGAACGCTGAGCTATGCTCTCTCCGGCGGCACGCTTCCGGCCGGTCTCGGCTTCTCGACCAGTT
>NZ_JBEPMB010000010.1:0-119058 GCF_040545545.1 Limnomicrobium aquaticum | reverse complement strand
GGTCTGACGACGACGCAGATTGCGGCGATGACGACGGGCCAGGTGGCAGCACTCGGCACGGGTCAGATCGCCGGGTTGACCTCCACGCAGCTTGGCGCGCTGAACTCGTCGCAGGTCGGCGTTCTGTCGGCCGGTCAGCTGAGCGCCATCAGCACCGGCATCGCATCGCTGAGCACAAGCGGCGTGACCGGGCTGACCAGCACGCAGATTTCGGGGTTCGGAACGGATCAGGCGGACGCCTTGACCTCGGCGCAGGTCGCGGCACTGCGTTCTACGCAGATAGCAGCATTTTCTACACAGAACCTCGGGAAATTCACGCCTACGGAAATTGGCTCCATTAACACGACGGCGGTTGCCGGTCTTTCGACGACCGACATTGCCGCTCTTTCCAGTACCCAGCTGCAGGGTATCAAGACCACGCAGCTCCAGGCGATGAACACCTCCCAGGTTTCTGCCTTCGTGCTTGCCTACCAGGCAATCTGATCCCGCGGATCGAATGAACGACTATCGACGGACGGATGCACAGCATCCGTCCGTTTTGCGTTAGAACTCATGACCTGCCGGTTGCGGCAGGCTTAGGGCAAGCTCCTTTGGATATTCGTAGCGGTGACGACTCGGGAAGGGTCAGGCGCCATGAACGGATTTGGGGGAAGCATGACCGAGGGGCAGGGACAGGCGGACGCAGCAGCGGCGGCATTTGCCAACATGATCGAGATGGCGCGTTTGCAGCGCCTGTCGGTGACGGATCTCTTCGGTTACGCGGAGGCTCGGGCGGCGGCCGGTGCACCCGCCGAGGCGATCGAGGTCTACAAGGCCTGGCTTGCCTATAACGAGGCGCATCCGCTTCTGCATCTCGTCTATTTCAATTATGCTGTCACGTTGCGGCAGGCGGGGGACCTGACGGGCTCGATCCACGCCCTGCGCATGGCCATCAAGCTCGACCCGAAGTTCGGGCAAGCGCAGATCAACCTCGGCCGCGCCTATGAAGATGCCGGGCTCGGCGTGCTGGCGATCAATCAATGGCGCAGCTTTATCGATCTGACGGCCGAGGCAACGCCCGACAAGGTGACCCATCGGGTCATGGTCCTGCAGCATATTGGTCGCGTGATGGAAAATGCCGGGCTGCTGGAAGAGGCCGAAGGCTATATGTGGCAGGCGATCGAGCTTCGCCCGGACAAGCTGGAAACGGGTCAGCACTGGAGCGCCATCCGCCAGCGTCTTTGCAAATGGCCGATCCTGACGCCCTCGGACTATGTTTCGCTGCGGCAACTCATCGATGCGCTGTCGCCGCTGTCGCTCGGCAGCTACTCCGACGATCCGATCTTTCAGCTGGCCAAGGCCTATCGCTACAACAAGTCGCTGGTCGGTCGTCCGGATACGAGCGGGCATCCGCGCAAGACAGTGGCGCGCAAGGTGGGCACGGGAGCACGGCTGCGTGTCGGCTACGTCTCCTCGGACTTGCGGGACCATGCAGTCGGCTTCGCGCTGCGCGAGGTGCTGGAGCTGCATGACAAGGAACGTGTCGAGATCTACGCCTATTATTGCGGCGACCCCGTCGTCGACGACCCGACACAGAACCGCATGAAAGCGGCCATCGACTGCTGGCGCGATATAGGGCAATTGACGGACGAGGATGCGGCGCGGCTGATTGCGAGCGACGACATAGACATCCTGATCGATGTCAACGGTTATACCAAGCATGCCCGTACGCGCATCTTCGCCTACAGGCCGGCGCCCGTGATCGTCAATTTCTGTGGCTATCCCGGCTCCATGGGCAGCCCGTTCCACCAATACATGATCACTGACGAACTGGTCGTGCCGGAAGAAAACCGGATCTATTATTCCGAAAAGGTCAAATACATTCCCTGCACGCAACCTCTCGATCGCAAGCGGCTGATCGCGGCAAAACCATCGCGCAAGGAAGCAGGTCTCCCGGAAAAGGCCTTCGTCTATGCCTGCTTCAACGGTATGCAGAAGATCACCGAAGCGACATTCGGCCAATGGATGCAGATCCTCTCTTCCGTGCCGAAGAGCGTACTCTGGATTCTGACCGGCGGCGACAGTGTCGATCAGCGGCTACGCGATCTCGCCAAGGCGGCTGGGATCGAGCCGGAGCGGATCATCTTTGCGCCCAAGGCCGGTAACGCCCAGCATCTGGCTCGCGTCGGCGTTGCAGATCTTTTCCTCGATACGTTCCCCTATGGTGCCCATTCGACGGCGGCTGATGCGCTGACCGTCGGTCTTCCGGTACTGACTTTCCCAGGCAAGACCTTTGCGGCGCGGTTCTGCCATTCGATCGTGCATGCGGCGGGGCTGCCGGACCTGATCTGCAACGGACCCGAAGACTATGTGGCGCGGGCGATCGCCTTCGGTCGCGATCCGAAATCGCTTCAGACGGTGCGTGACCAGCTGGCTGCCAAGCGCGAGACCAGCGTGCTGCGCGACATGCCGGGTCTGGCGCGCCGGCTCGAGGACATCTATTGGGAAATGCAAGGCGAGGCCGAGCGTGGTGAAACGCCGGTGCCGGATCTTCGCAACCTCGATGCCTATTACGAAATCGGCGCCGAACTTGTGCAGGCCAATCTCGTTTATCAGGACGATGCGGCCTATCGGGCGCAGTATCTGGCAAAGCTTGCAGCGATGCATGACTTCGCGCCCATCCCCTTCGACGAGCGGCTGTGGACCGCGGAAGCGGCGGCGCGCCGATGACGGTCGGGCAGGGGAGGATTGCCGCCGTCGGGGCCGGGCTGACCGGCGCGGTCATCGCGCGCGATCTGGCCGAGGCGGGTTACGAAGTGGATGTCTTCGACAGCCGCAGCCACATTGCCGGCAATTGCTTCACCGAACGGGATGGCGAGACTGGCGTGCTGGTGCATGTCTACGGGCCGCATATCTTCCACACCGACGATGAGGAGGTGTGGAATTACGTCAACCGCTACGGGACCTTCCTGCCCTACAAGAACCGCGTGAAGACGACGGTGGGGGGCCAAGTCTATTCCCTGCCGGTCAACCTGCACACGATCAACCAGTTTTTCGGCAAGACGTTTCGCCCGGACGAAGCCAAGGCCTTCATCGAGGCGCAGGCGGATACGTCGATCACCGACCCGCAGACATTCGAGGAGCAGGCGCTTCGCTTCGTGGGGCGTGCTCTTTATGAGGCGTTTTTCGATGGCTATACGCGCAAGCAATGGGGTTGTGCGCCGTCGGACCTGCCGGCCTCGATCCTCAAGCGCCTGCCGGTGCGCTTCAACTACGACGACAACTATTTCTTCCATCGCTTCCAGGGTATGCCGGAAAACGGCTATACGGCCATGGTCGAGCGCATCCTTGACCATCCGGGGATCAAGCTGCATCTGGGCGAGACCTTCCGTCGTGAGCAGGCGGGCGATTACGCGCATGTGTTCTACAGCGGTCCGCTCGACGGCTATTTCGACTACGAGGATGGCCGGCTCGGCTATCGGACGCTCGATTTCGAGTGCTTCACCTTCAAGGGTGACTACCAGGGCTGCGCGGTGATGAATTATGGCGAGGCATCGGTGCCTTATACACGCATCACCGAGCACAAGCATTTCGCACCGTGGGAAACGCATGAAGGCTCGGTCTGCTATCGCGAATACGCACGCGCCTGCGAGCCGGGCGACACGCCCTATTACCCGATCCGCCTTGTCGAGGAGAAGGCGCTGTTGGCGCATTACGTCGAGAAGGCCAAGCAAGAAGTGGGCGTGACCTTCGCAGGAAGGCTGGGGACCTATCGCTATCTCGACATGGACGTGACAATTCGCGAGGCGCTGGACACGGCGCGCAGGTTCAGGGCGGAGGCCGGCAGGGGCGGGGCCATGCCCGCTTTTGTGGTAGCGATGGGGTAGATGCGCAGCCTGCGTCGATTCCGGCGGCGGCTTCTTTGTATTCGAGACCCGGCTGTTTGTCGGGTGAGGCGCTCAAAGGTGTTTTCATGTCCACATCCGAGACGACAAATCAGAATCACCACCATCACCTTCTTCACACGCAAGCCGCCGATTTCTGGATGGCGCGTTCGGCCATTTTCGTCATTGCGATGCTGCAATTGCTGCTGGTCAACGATTTCGCCCTGTGGTCGCGGTGGCTGGGACCGGCGGTGGAGCTGCTGTTGCTTGTCCCCCTGTCGGTTGCCACGGCCTGGGCGCAGCACAAGGCCAGGCGGGCGACGACAGATGAGCATTTCCGGCTTGTCGCCCGTGGCAGGCGGATGATCCGGCGCACCGCGCTGGGGCTCACCATTCTCGTCACGCTATTGAACTTTGTTGCACTCTATTTCCTGCTCAAGGCCCTGCTGACCGGGCATGCCGGCCCGGCGCAAACGCTGTTGATCGACGCGATGAACATCTGGTGCACCAATATCATCGCCTTTGCGCTCTGGTTCTGGAGCATTGATCGCGGTGGGCCCGCCAGCCGTGGCCTGACCTCGAAACAGCATGTGGATTTCCTGTTTCCGCAGATGTCGATGGCGGATCCTGCCTATCGGAGCTGGGTGCCCGGCTTCATCGATTATCTGTTCGTGGCCTTTACCAATGCCACCGCGTTTTCGCCGACCGACACGATGCCGCTATCGGCACGGGCGAAACTTCTCTCGATGGCGGAAGCTGCCGTCTCGCTGCTGACGCTGGCGCTGGTGGCCGCGCGCGCGGTCAATATCCTAGCTTGAGGGTTTTCAAAAAGAGATGAGGCCGCCCGGCACGTCAGCCTCATCGATAAGATCCAGACAGTGCGGGGTTCTCTGCCGCCTGATCCTTGGTATTAGAACTCCTCCCAGCTATCGGCTGCGGCCGCTGCTGCACCGCCGGACGCGACGCGAACCGGCTTTGCGGATCTTGCTGGGGCAGAGGCATGGCTTGGGGCCGGTGCCGGAGCGCGCCGGGGCTGGCTTGCGGCGGCGGGTCTTGATGCGGCGGCATTGCCGTAGGACCGACGCTGTTCGCCGAGATGGAAGCGACCGACCAGCTGGCGAAGCTTGTCCGCTTCCGAGGCAAGTGTGCTGCTGGCAGCGGTCGCCTCTTCCACCATGGCCGCGTTCTGCTGGGTCGTCTGGTCCATCTGGTTGACGGCTGTGTTCACTTCCGCCAGGCCAACCGACTGTTCGCGTGCCGAGGTGGCGATGGCGTCCAGCTGAGTGTTGATGGCCACAACATGCTGCTCGATGACCTTCAGCGCGTCGCCGGTTGCCGTCACCAGCTTCACGCCGCTTTCGACCTCGTCCGCAGAAGTGCGGATCAGGTCCTTGATCTCCTTGGCGGCCTGGGCGGAGCGCTGTGCCAGTTCCCGAACTTCCTGCGCGACCACGGCGAAGCCCTTGCCGGCGTCGCCTGCGCGTGCTGCCTCGACGCCTGCGTTGAGCGCGAGGAGGTTGGTCTGGAAGGCAATCTCGTCGATGACGCCGATGATGTTCGAGATCTGGCTGGAAGAGGTCTCGATGCGCTGCATGGCGTCGATGGCATTGGAGACGACATTGCCGGACGAGTGTGCCGACTTATTTGCGTCGATAGCCATGCTGCGCGCTTCCTCAGTCCGCTTGGACGAGGTCGTGACGTTTGCGGTAATCTGATCGAGTGCGGCGGCGGTCTGTTCCAGCGATGCGGCCTGCTGCTCTGTGCGCTTGGAGAGGTCGTTTGCGCCCGAGGAGAGCTCGCGCGCGCCGTCGTCAATGGCTGATGTTGCGGCTGCGACGGCAGCGAGCGTGTCGCGCAGCTGGTTGACGGCGATGTTGAAGTCCTGGCGCAGTCCTTCGAATTCGGTGGCGAAGGGCTCCTGAAGTTCAAAGACCAGATTGCCGTTGGCGAGTTGCTTGAGGCCATCGGCGAGGCCGGACGTCGCCTGGGCCATTTCGGCGGCGCGCTTGCGGTCGGTTTCCGCAATACGGGCGCGTTCGGCTTCGCTCATGGACCGGCTTTCGGCGGCGGCACGGTCGCTCTCAATCTTGGCAAGGGCGGTCTGGCGGAAGGTTTCCACCGCGCCGGCCATGTCGCCGAGTTCGTCCTTTCGGGCGCGGCCTGGGACGTCGATATCGTTCTGTCCCTTGACCAGCGCCAGCATGCAATCGTTCAGGCGGCGCAACGGACTGACGAGCGTCACGTTGAGAAGCAGGAGTCCGCTGACCGAAAGGATGAGCATGACGATGCCTCCGGCGAGCGCCGAGGTCTTGGCCATGGTGGCTGCGGCCTGTGCGTCGGCCTTGCGCTTGGACAGCAGCGAGGTCTCTGCGTCCTCCAGCTCCTTCACCTTGGCGCGAATGCCGTCCATGGAGGCCTTGCCGGCACCGGAGATTTCGATCTGGCGCGCTTTTTCCCGGGTGGACGTGTCCTTCATCAGATCCATTTCGGGCTTTACGACCGAGCTGTTCCACGTCTCTGCCAGCTTCGCCACATCGTCGAGGCGAGCCTGCTGGGCCGGATTGTCGGAGGTCAGGCTCTTCGCTGCTGACCAGTTTTCCTGAAATGCCTTGGCGCCGGCAATCTGCGGTTCCAGAAATTTAGGGTCCCCGGCGAGCAGGTAGGCGCGCATGCCGGTCTCCTGATCGACCATGGCGGCCATCATGGAAGAGACTCTTTCCAGCACTTCGTAGGTATGATCGGTCCACGCCGCATTTTGCGATTGCGTCGCGCTCGATGTGTAACTGAAGAATGCGACCGCCAGGCTGACGACAATAAGGCTGCTGACGATCGCCGTTATCTTGGCGATGATCCTGATGTTCTGGAAAAATGACATGTCTATCCTCGAGGTCGAAGCGCGCCCCTTGCGCATCGTCATGGACGGTAAAGTGGGATAGTTAATTTTATATATATAGACGATGTGGCTATTAACTACCTTGGAACCTTCACGCCGGAGGGGGTAATCCCGGCGCGGCGGACATGTCAGGCTTCTAACTTCCTTCAGTTAGCTTTCTGAAAATGCTCATATATTTAGCTCTCAAGCCGGGCGCGGCCTTTAGCCGAGACCCGTGCTCTGCTGGTCAGTCCTGCAAGCTGAAAGTGACCTACGCGGCCCATCGGCCTGAAAGGCTGTCTGGTCAAATCTCGGCTTGACGCGATTATGAACTAACTGGTACAAACATTCTTGCAGGGACGAACTCGGAGTGTTTCGTTCGGGCAAGGGGAGGGTGGCGCATTGCAGAGGATTGCCGGGTAAACCGGGCCTCGTTTCTGATGCAGCCGCGGTGCCTTGGGAGGAAGAATGTCTTACAGTCTGGATTTCACGGCGGTATTCGAGCGCTTGCCCGAGCTTCTGGTGGCTTGTCTTTCGACGATCGGGCTCGCCATTGCCGGCATGTCGCTGGCCACCGTCATCGGCGTTCTTGGCGTGATTGCGCGGCGTTCCCGCTTTGCCTGGTTACGGGCGCTCGTCATCGGTTTCGTTGAAGTCATTCGCAACACGCCCTTCCTCGTGCAGATTTTCTTCATCTTCTTCGCGTTGCCGCAGCTCGGCGTCAGGCTCAACCCGACCGTGACCGCGATCATCGCGCTGGCGCTGAATGGCGGCGCCTATGCCATCGAAATCATTCGCGGTGGCGTCGATGCGATCCCGAAGGGGCAGATCGAGGCAGGACTGGCGCTGGGGCTTCACAAGGCGCAGATCTTTCGCTTCATCGTGCTCAAGCCGGCGCTGCGCGCGGTCTATCCGTCGCTGACCAGCCAGTTCATCATGCTGACGCTGACAACCTCGGTCTGTACGTCGATTGCGGCTTACGAACTGACGTCGGTGGCGCAGAAGATCGAAGCGGATACGTTCCGCTCCTTCGAGGTCTATTTCTCGATCACGGTGCTTTATCTCATCATTTCGTCGCTGATGATGGGCGTCTTCGCCCTCATTTCCCGCATTTCCTTCAGCTACCCGGTCAAGTGAGGCGCGCGAAATGGCATCGATTGGCTTCAACGAACTCTACTTCCTGCTGCAGGGCCTGAAATGGACCGTGGCGCTGACCATCATCGGCTTCATCGGCGGCGGTGTCTTCGGTCTTCTTGTGGCGCTGGCCCGTACGGCGGAAAGCAAGGTCCTGCAAAAGGCGACGACCGGCTATATCGCGATCTTCCAGGGCACGCCGCTGCTCATGCAGCTCTTCGTCGTCTATTACGGCGTGGCGCTGGTGGGTCTGAATGTCGATGCTTGGATTGCGGTGGCGATCGCCTTCACGTTGCATGCCAGCGCCTATCTCGGCGAGATCTGGCGCGGCGGCATTCAGGCCGTGCCGAAGGGCCAGACGGAAGCCGCCAAGGCGCTCGGCCTGCACTATGTCTCGCGCATCAAGGATGTGATCCTGCCGCAGGCGCTGAAGATTTCGCTGCCCGCCACGGTCGGCTTCCTCGTGCAGCTGATCAAGGGTACGTCGCTTGCCGCCATTGTCGGCTTTGTCGAACTGTCGCGCGCCGGCCAGATCGTCTCGAACCAGACGTTCCGTCCACTCACCGTCTTTGCCATCGTCGGCGTCATGTATTTCCTGATCTGCTGGCCTCTGTCGCTCTGGGGCGCCCGAGCCGAGCGCCGCCTGCAGACCGCAACCCGTTAAGACCCACGCATGCCCATTTCATCAGCTTTTTAAGGAGGAGCAAAAAGATGAACCAACCGAAATCCATCAAGCGCCGTAGCCTTCTGGCCCTGGCGGCCGCCGCAGTCGCCGTATTTCCGGCGCTTCATGCCAGCGATGCCTTTGCCGGCTCGCTTGCGGACGCCAAGAAGGCCGGCAAGGTCGTCATCGGCATTCAGGGCGACAACTCGCCCTGGGGCTTCGTCAACTCGAGCGGCGTCCAGGACGGCCTCGACGCCGATATCGGCAAGGCTTACGCCGAATTTCTCGGTGTGAAGGCCGAGTTCGTGCCGCTGGCCGTGGCGAACCGCATTCCGGCGCTTCTGACCGGCAAGGTCGATGTACTCTTCGCCACGATGGGCATGACCGCCGAACGCGCCAAGACCATCCAGTATTCCAAGCCCTATGCCGGCAACGTTCTGTCGGTTTATGGCCCGAAGGACAAGAAGATTGCCGGCTATGACGATCTGAAGGGGATGAATGTCGGCGTTCCGAAGTCGAGCGCCATGGACACGTCCCTGACGGCCGGCGCCAAGACCGCCAACATCCTGCGCTTTGACGACGACGCCGCCAATATCCAGGCGCTGATTGCAGGTCAGGTAGAAGCCGTTGGCGGGAACCAGTTCTATGGCGACCGCCTGAACACGGCAGCCGCTGGCAAGTATGAATCGAAGTTCGATCTTTCGACGCTCTATAACGGCGCCGGCACCCGTCCGGGTGAGAAGGACTGGAACGAGTCGATCAACAGCTTCATCGACAAGATCAAGTCCGACGGCACGCTGGCCAAGATCTATGCCAAGTGGATGAAGCGCGACGTTCCGGCTTTCCCGGACTCGCTGCCCGATATCCCGTTCGCCGTGAAGTAAGGGGAGGCGACCATGCCGCAGACCACCGCAAACCAGACGCCACTCATCGCCATGGAAGGCGTTGGCAAGTGGTATGGCGCCTACCACGCCCTCAAGAATGTGAACATCTCAGTTGCAAAGGGCGAGAAGATCGTCCTTTGCGGCCCCTCCGGCTCGGGCAAGTCCACGCTGATCCGCTGCATCAACCATCTGGAGGAAATCCAGGAGGGCAAGATCACGGTCGAGGGGACGGTGCTGACTGACAGCACCGGCGCCGTTGATGCCGTGCGCCGCGAAGTGGGCATGGTGTTCCAGAGCTTCAATCTCTTTCCGCATATGACCATTCTGGAGAATTGTACGCTCGCGCCGATGCGGGTGAAGAAGGTCTCCAAGTCGGAAGCTGAAGCCACCGCACGCAAGTATCTCGAGCGCGTGCGCATCGTCGATCAGGCGGACAAATATCCGGCCCAGCTTTCGGGCGGCCAGCAGCAGCGCGCAGCGATTGCCCGCGCGCTCTGCATGGAGCCGAAGGCGATGCTCTTTGACGAGCCGACCTCGGCGCTCGATCCGGAAATGGTCAAGGAAGTGCTCGACACGATGATCGGGCTCGCCCGTGACGGCATGACGATGATCTGCGTGACCCATGAAATGGGCTTTGCCCGTCAGGTCGCAGACCGTGTCGTCTTCATGGCCTCGGGCGAGATCATCGAGGAAGGGCCGCCGGAAGAATTCTTCCGTAATCCGCAGCATCAGCGCACGCGCGCCTTCCTTGGCGAAATCCTCGCTCATCATTAGGCCGCGGCCTCCGCAGTTTCTTGAAATTCCAAACCGCCAAACGGGTTCGGACCATGACATCGCAAACGACTTATCGCGTCGGCCTGATCGGCGCAGGGATACAGCTTTCCAAATCGCCGGCCCTTCATATGCATGAAGGCGCCGCGCACGGCCTCGACTATATTTACGAGCTGGTCGACATCACCGCGCGGGGCCTGCCAGAAAGCGCGCTGCCCGAGCTGGTCGCCGAGCTGCAGGCGAGGAGCTTTGCCGGCACGAACATCACCCATCCGTTCAAGCAGGCGGTGATCCCGTTGCTCGACGCGCTGTCGGAAGATGCCCGCATGCTGGGTGCGGTCAACACCGTCGTCTTCAAGGACGGTAAACGGATCGGACACAACACGGACTGGTACGGTTTTTATGAGAACTTTGCGCAGGGCCTTCCGGATGTGAAGCGCAGCCGCGCGCTTCTTGCAGGTGCGGGTGGAGCCGGTGTCGCCGTCGCGCATGCGCTGCTGAAACTCGATATCCGGCATCTCGACATTCTGGATCAGGATCCGGCGCGCGCGCAGCGCCTTGCTGATGATCTCAATGCCCGCTTCGGCGCGGAACGTGCCTTTGCTGTCACCGATGCTGCGGACTCTCTTCCGCAGGCCGACGGTTTCGTCAACGCGACGCCGGTGGGTATGCTCGCGCATCCCGGCATGCCGATCGATCCCGCGCTGCTGCAGCAGCGCCACTGGGTGGCCGATATCGTCTATGTACCGCTGGAAACGCAGCTGCTGGCGACGGCAAAGGCAAGAGGTTGCCGCATCCTGCCCGGTGGCGGCATGACGGTCTACCAGGCCGTGGGCGCGTTCCGGCTGTTCTGCGGCCGCGAGCCCGATGCGGCGCGTATGAGCGCCGATTTTCTCAGGCTTTGCGCCTCCGACAAGGCGGCCTGACTTGAATGTAGGCTATGACTTACGAATTGTCAGCAAGGATAGCGTCGAAATGATCAGGGCGAAGGACATAGCGCAGAACCATATCCGCCACATGGCGGGACAGTCTGCGCTGGCCTTCGTCCGTGAACAGATCGCCGCCGAAAATCAGCGAGAAGGTCGCGCTGTTCGACACGTTGAAGAAAGAGAGCGCGCTGATCTGCCAGTGGAGTTCCAGCGGTGTCAGGCCCTCGCGGAACAGCCCATCCGCCTGACCGCGCCGCAGCACCTTTTCCAGTTCCTCGATCGCCGGCTGGTTCAGGTCGCGAATGGTCTTGGACATCTGCATGTGCCGGCCGTGGTGAATGTTTTCCACCATGACCATGCGGATGAAATCCGGGTTGGCACGATGATGATCGAAGGTGAAGCGGCAGAGCTTGTCGAGGGCCGCAATCGGATCAAGCGCGTCCAGTTCCAGGTCGTGTTCGCCGCCGCGGACCTTGCCATAGGCCTCTTCCAGAACGCGCTGGTAAAGGCCTTCCTTGTCGCCGAAATAGTAGTAGATCATGCGCTTCGACGTCTTCGTGCGCGCCGCGATCTCGTCGATGCGCGCACCGGACAGGCCGTTCTGCGAGAACTCTTCCATCGCCACCGTGAGAATATCACGCCGGACGCCCTCGGGATCGCGGACGGCGGGCTTGGCCTCCTTCGACTTTGTCACCTCAGTCGCCTCTCTCATCAGTGCTCCCTCGAAGCCGCGCATGCGCCTGCTTCGCCTCTTAATTAACCAAGCAGTACATAACGCAGGAAAGGATGGCAATATGGCATATCGCGAGACCCGCCGGGCGCCTGCCTCAATGCAGACCTCGATTGCCACCGTTTCGATCAGCGGCGAATTCCCCGAAAAGCTGGCCGCCATCGCCAAGGCCGGCTTTACCGGCGTCGAGATTTTCGAAAACGACTTCCTGACCTATGACGCCTCGCCACGCGAAGTGGCGCAGATGGTCAAGGATCACGGGCTTTCGATCACGCTCTTCCAGCCGTTCCGCGACTTTGAAGGCATGCCGGAGCCGCAGCGCAAACGTACATTCGAACGGGCGGAACGCAAGTTCGAAATCATGGGCGAGCTCGGCACCGACCTGATGCTGATCTGCTCCAACGTGTCGCCCATCTCGATCGGCGGCATCGACCGTGCGGCCGGCGATTTCCATGAACTCGGCGAACTTGCGGCTCGCCACGGCGTGCGCGTTGGGTATGAGGCGCTCGCCTGGGGCCGGCATATCAACGACCATCGCGACGCCTGGGAGATCGTGCGGCGCGCTGACCACGAGAATATCGGCCTGATCCTCGACAGCTTTCACACGCTGTCGCGCAAGATCGATCCCAATTCGATCCGTTCCATTCCCGGCGACAAGATCTTTATCGTGCAGCTTGCCGATGCGCCGCTGTTCGACATGGACCTGCTCTACTGGAGCCGCCACTTCCGCAACATGCCGGGTGAAGGCGACCTGCCGGTGGTGGATTTCATGCGTGCGGTCGCGGCAACCGGCTATAATGGACCGCTGTCGCTCGAAATCTTCAACGACCAGTTCCGTGGTGGCTCGGCCAAGGCGCTTGCCGAAGACGGCCACCGCTCGCTCGTCAACCTGATGGATCGCGTGCGAAGGCTGGAGCCGGATATCGCCATTGAGGCACCGGTGATGCCTGACCGCGTCGAGGCGCGTGGCGTCGAATTCGTGGAGTTCGCGACCTCCGCGGAAGAGAAGGACAATCTGGCTGCCCTGTTGATCACGCTGGGCTTCGTGAAATCGGCAGAGCACCGCAATCGCGCCGTGGAACTCTATACGCAGGGCGATATCCGGATTGTCATCAATACGGACAAGACCGGTGACACATTCGCCGATGCCTCCTATGCCGTTCACGGCACCAATGCCTATGCCTTCGGCCTGAAAGTGGACAATGCCCGCGACGCGCTCGCCCGCGCCACCGCGCTCGGCGCTCCGGCGTTTTCAGAGGATCGCAAATCCGGCGAAGTTTCGGTTCCCGCCGTGCAAGGCGTCGGCAATGGCGTCATCTATTTCCTGGATGAAACGCCGGAGCTTTCCGGCATCTGGCAACGCGAGTTCTCGTTGCTTTCTGCCGAGGCCGAGGGCGCGCACCTGACCCGGATCGACCATCTGGCGCAGACCACGCAGTATCAGGAAATGCTGACCTGGCTGCTCTTCTACCACTCGATCTTCGCCGTGCGCCGCACGCCCATGGTCGATGTGGTCGATCCGGGCGGACTCGTCCGCAGCCAGGCGATCGAGGGCGACCCGGAGCCGTATTTCCGCGTGACAATGAACGGGGCCGACAACCGAAAGACCTTTGCCGGCAAATTTCTCGCAGAGAGCTTCGGCACCAGCATCCAGCATATTGCGTTTGCGACCGACGATATCTTTGCCACCGCTGCCCGGCTCAAGGACCTCGGCTTCCAGGCACTCCCGATCTCTCGCAACTATTACGATGATCTCGAAGCCCGCTTCGGTCTGGAGCCCGATTTTTCCGATGCGCTGCGCGCCGCCAGCATCCTCTATGATCGCGACGAGAAGGGCGAATATTTCCAGATCTACAGCCGCACCTTCGGCGAAGGCTTCTTCTTCGAAATCATCGAACGCCGAGGCGGCTATGCAGGCTACGGCGCCATGAACGCGCCTTTCCGCATCGCCGCACAAAGACGACTTGCGCGCCCGGCGGGCATGCCGAAGCGGTGACGTTCGGGCAGGCGCGTTTGGAGGAGTCGCTATACGTCAGCTCGCTTTAACAAGCTGGCATGGGTGTGCGCTCAGATGTAGATGATGCTCAGCGGGTCGCGCCCGCTTTGGGTGCACCAGCCGTCCATGACAGTTGCCGCAACAGCCGGGTTCAGTCCGGCATACAGTGTTCTCGGGGCGTCGTGGGCGGGTCGCCCTAGCACGTCGTCGGGATTGCGCACCGGGATGCCGAAAAGCGTCGTCCCCTGCAGGAACGGGTTGCGATCAAGGAAATGCAGCACCCTCTGGCGATCCTTCACCAGCATGGCGATGAAAGCACCGTAAAAACCGGCGCCATAGATTTCCACATCCGCGCCGGCATGGGCATCGGCATGGGCAATGATGCGCGCGCGAGACGCACGCCAGTCTTCGGCGATCGCCTGGATATTGCCGGTTCCAGTGGGGCAGGCCTTTGCCTCTCCCTTGACGAAAATGGCCACGTAAGCACCGCGGTAGTCTCCGTCACTGAGGCTTTCCAGCGCCAATCCTGACTCCGTGGCCGCGCGAGACAGGGAAGCAGGTGTGAAGTGGTTGACATGGTCGATGACCAGAAGATCGCCTGGATTTCCGAAGACATCGGGAACCGTGACGAAGGCTTTGCCACCGGGCGCAAGCACGCGTCCTATTTCGGAGAATACGTCTCGTGGATCCGTGGCGTGTTCGAGGACGAAATGCGCCATCACCCTGTCAAAGCGGCCCGACCACTCCGGCGGCACACGATACATGGCCTGGTCTCCCGGAGCGATCCACCGATCCCAATGTGCCTTGTAGCTGGACGAAATGTCGAAGACTGCGGGCGTGATCCCGGGAATATTTTGCCTGATCCGTTCGAGCGTGGCGGCCTTGCCGCAACCATAGTCCAGCACGGCCATGCGGCTGCCGATGTCCAGAAGGCGTGTGGCGAGCTCCGCCTGGAATTGCGTTCGATAGACCGGCTGGCCATTCACAACCGCATAGAGCTGGTCGTGGTCGCCACTGTCGAGGGAGATCCGGTAGCTCTGGTCATAGAACGCATCGACTTCCGCGAAATCCGGTTTCTGGATGTGTCCGCAGGAAGGGCAGACATAGGCCGTTGTGGGCGCGTCCAGAATGGCGGTCGTGGAGACGATGGAGGGGCTGGGAAAATCCAGGAGAGGCGACCCGCAGTCGGAATGGCAGAGACGGCAAAGCATCAATCCGTCCCTTTACGGCCCATGTAATCGGCGCGGGCGATATCAAACAGCTCGGCAGTGGGTGCAGCCGTGCGCTGCCAGCCGGTCTTGATCGCCGTCGTGTTGTTGTAATTGAAAAGGCGGAACTGCACGGACCAGCGGGCCCTGTCCGAAACATTGTAGCCCGACTGGTGCAAGGTCAGGTAATCCATGACCAGCAGATCGCCGGGTTCGGTCAGCGGTGCGATGATGTCATATTTGCCCACCAGCGCTTCCTCGTCCGGCAAGCGCATGGAATAGGCCCCGGTGCGCCCCACGCCGCCACTATCTTCGACGGTTGCGATTGGCCCCTCGCGGTGAGATCGCGGCGCGACCTGCACTGGTCCCATGTCGTCGAGGATCGGCACGAGCGGTGTCCAGAAAACCACGCCGTCGAGGCTTCGTTGCTGGGCCGGGAACTCCTGGTGCCAATAGGCCCTGAACTTTTCCTCGTGCGGAAAATCGAGCCGGATTCCATAGCCGTCATAGGCAACGCCCGGCAGCAGGCCATCCCGCAGGGTGGCGAGAAGTTCTTCGTTGCGGCGCTTGTACACAAGCCGCCCCAGCGCCGGAATGTGTTTGACGGCGTCATAGACCAGCGCACCAAGGCGCCGGTCATGCGTGGCGAGTGCCATCAGCCCGACGGTGGATGCCTCTTCCCACGTCGCATGAGGAGCGGCGACGCCATGCTGGGTGGCCACGTGGGCTATGATCTGGCGCGCGGTTTCCTGGATGGGCGCGATGTCATCGGCCACATCATAGAATCCCTTGAGGAGGATGTAGCCGTTTTCTGCAAAATCGAGGGCGGCGTTCGTCATTGGGGCGCTATTCCTTTCATCGGAAGATAATCGGCCCAGGGTACGAGGCGGGCGTCGAGATGACGCGTTCCCTCCCTGCCCCTGCTGGCCAGCAAGTCGAGACCGGTTACAAAGGGTGTAAAACTTCCATGGCCTTGCGGCCAGGGGGTGAAAGCGTAGTCGGCATAGACAACGGCAATGCCCGCGTCATCAAAAGCATCGTGACGAAGATAGCGCGCACCGCCAGCGGCGCTGAGATACCGGGTGCCGCCCGCAGCCTTGACCAGATCGAGAACACGTTGCCAGGAGCGGTCCTGAACGCCCATTTCGCTGGCGCGGAGGCGTGGGGGCAGGGGAACATCCAGAGCCTCAAGGAGCAATTCCGCGCTCCGGATCAAGGTTTCGTTCAAAGGCAAGGCCGGCTCGGTTACGGCATCAAAGACGTCGAGGGCCATTTGTACAAAGGGGTATTTCGCAAGGCTCTGTCCCAGCATTGCGCGATGCGACGAGATCCAGCCATCTCCCGCGGCACTGAGGTCGGCAATCTTTTGCCCCGTGCCCTTTCCCTCCAGAGGCACGGTCATCCAATGCGTCCCCGAGGGCAGCTTCACCTGGACCCGATTGGTGAAGGAACCTTTGGAAAATTGCACATCATCCAGCCAGATCAGCACGTCGGCGTGCCTCATCAAATCGAGAAATCCAGCCCAGGGGAAGTACATCGGCTGGGAGATCACAATCGTGGTCATGGCAACATGCGCTCCATGATGTTCACGTCTCGCCAATGGCCGGACAGATCAAGGTAGTGTCGCGCAAGCGTACCCACGGTCGAAAAGCCGAGACGCGTATAGAGCCTGATGGCGCGGGAATTGTCGGTGCGCACTTCACAAAGCAGTTTCCGGAGCTGTAACTCATCGCAGGCGAAGGCCATGAGCAGTTTCATGGCGTCCGCACCGAGCCCCTTGCCCTGAGCTTCCCGAGCCAATGCAATCGCAAACCAGGCAAAGCGTCCCTTGCCATGCTGGCCCGTGATCTGCACATAGCCAACGGCGCGATCCTTATCGTCGGCAATGCTCCGCACGACGCGGGTGGCATCCATTTGCCTTGCCTTGATCCAGCCTTCCGCCGCATCGCGGCCTATCGGCTCCGGGTCAGGGTAGCTCATGAGCGCATCGAGCATCAGCGCGTCCTGCCGAATGGAGCAAAGAACCTCCTTGTCGGCTTCGCGGACCTGGCGCAGATGCAACGTCGTGTTCATTTGATACAGCGGTAATAACCCGCAGGCGAAGAGGACATGACCAGTTTGCCGTTGAGAACCTCGTCGAGTTCGAAACGATCTGTCTCTGTCACATATTGGCGTATGGCGCTCAGGGGTTCATTGCCCTTCAGCCAGACGTGTGAACGTTCGCGCGGCGTCTGATCCTCGGAGAGGAAACCTAAAAGCGTGTCCGCGACGACGAGATAGCAACCTTCCGTCACGATCGGGCCATAGGTCCGCAATTCGTTGAGCACATGTTCGAACGAGTGGTCGCTGTCGAGAATGACCATGACCCGATCGCCGGGATTGATATGCGACCGAACCTTCTCAAGCGTCTCCGGCGACGTGGAACTGCCTTCGATCAGTTCCACATGCCTGCTCATCGGATGGTTTTCGATACTGTCCCGGTTATGCGCGCGGATGTCGATATCGACGCCGATCACCTTCCGTCCGCCGGTGAGCTGAAGCAATGACGCCAGCATCAGAACGGAGCCGCCGCGGGCGACGCCCGTCTCGACAATCACGTCGGGCTTGCTGTTCCAGATCACCTCTTGCGTGGCCATGATGTCGGCGGGCAACTGGATCACCGGCACGCCCATCCACGTCCAGAGATAGGAGTAGTTGTAGCGGTCAAGGTCCACCAGCAACTCAACCGCCCGGTCAAAAGCTGCGCCATCGTTACCCAATGCCAGAGACTTGGCACGGCGCATGTCTTCGAACTCCTGTCGATCGTCTTTCATTTTTAATCAGTCTTTCACGAAGGACAGTAAGGTGGATACGACGCGGTCCAAATCAGTCTCGGTCATATCATAAAAGCTCGGAAGATTGATAGCACGAGACGATATGTCGCGAGCGCGGGTGTTCGATTGTACTGGCGAAAACATCGGCTGATCGGAGAGCGGGTAGAAAAAGACCCGCGCATCGATCTGGCAGGCCTTGAAGGCCGCAAGAAGCGCCTCACGCGTGACTCCGGCCTCCGATACAAAGACGGCTGTGGGCATCCATGCGCCATTGATACCGTCTGCCGGCTCGGGATTGAGACTGATCTGCTGTACCGCGGACAGTCGCTTCCTGTAGCCCGCAAGGATCTCCCGTTTGCGCGCGACCAGTTCTTCAACGCGCTCCAATTGTGCGCAGCCGAGTGCCGCGTCGAGGTTGGACATGCGATATTTGAAGCCGATCTCGTCTGCCCAGAACTGTTTCGTTTGCGCCGGATGCCGACCATGGTTGTTGAGTGACCGCACACGTTCATAAAGCGCGTTGTCGCTGGTGGCGAACATGCCACCTTCTCCGGTGGTTACGGTCTTCGTGCCATGAAAGGAAAAGACCCCGAATTTCCCCATGGAGCCCGCCCGTGCGCCTTTCCAGACGGATCCGATGGCCTCGGCCGCGTCTTCGATCAGAGGAATGCCGTGGTCTGACGCAAGTTTTCGCAGACGGTCCATCTCGCACAGATTGCCGTAAAGATGCACCGCCAGGATTGCCTTTGTGCGTGATGTGATGGCGGCTTCCACCTGGGCGGGGTCAAGGCACCAGCTGTCTTCGAGGATATCCACGAAAACGGGCGTGGCTCCGAGATGCACGACGGGTGCCACGGAGGCGATCCAGTTGGTATCAGCCAGAATGACCTCGTCGCCCGAACCGATCCCCAAAGCGTGCAGGCCCATATGCAGCGCGCCGGTGCAGCTGGAGGTGGCGACCGCATGTTTCACCCCCAGCCATTTGGCGAAGTCGGCTTCCAGGCGGTTGATGTAATCATAACAGCGCGGCCCCCATCCGGTGCGAATGGCATCATTGACATAGGCAATTTCCAGATCCGTGATCGAGGGCTTCACGTAGGGGATTGGATATTGCAGTCCTTGAAGCCGCTGCTCTGTCATGCTCCTGGATCCGTCCTGTTCTTCATATCTGGCCCGATTGCGGTGGTCTGACCGCTCCATCGCGCGATCCCATTCCTGTCAGGGTCGCGGCATTTGCAAACTCTCTTGATCCGGCCACGAATACAATATCGTCTGCGTCAAGAAAGAGACCGTTGGCAACGTGCTCCATATCCAAAGCTCTTGCACGGATGATTCGCAACTGCATGTGCTTCCTGCTCACATGCACAGCATTTTCTCTTTTGATTGCGCGAGCCTGAAATTGTGCCGGGCAAGTTCATTCGCCGCTCTCTGCGGGGCGTTGACTTCACTTGGGTGGGGCTGAAATCATGAGCAGCAGCGAATCCCTTCGTCACGGAGCCGAAAGTCATGCCGGAATTGTCAGTTTGTATGCCCAGCAACAGGGATTTTGCAAATTCCCGGCGGGCTATCGAGACGGCAGTCGCATTTTGCGAGGCTCGCGATGCGGTGCTGATCGTTTCGGACAATTCCAGGGATGCTGAAAAGGCGGCCTACTGGCAGGGACGGTCACCGGTGCTGCATTACATTCCCGAGGCTCCGATTGCGGCGACGGACAATCAACTGTCGGCGCTTGGCGCCGCAAGGACACCGTTTCTGCTGCAGATCGGCGATGACGATGAGATCTTCAGCAACCCGGAAGTCGTGCCGGTCGATCTTGGCGCACTCGGTGACGACTATATCGGCGTCAAGCCGGTCACCGAGATGTTTCTGCCCGGCATGGGACCTGTAAGAAGGCAGGAGTTCGGGCTCGAGAAGGACGATCCGGGGCTTAGGCTGCGTGACTATCTGGCCTATAGCGACGGCAGCAATGTCGCCTATTACAGCATATTTCGCACAGCGCCATTCATGGACCTGACGAGGTTTTTTCTTTCCCGCCATCCTACGAGGGGAGGATTCTGCGACTGGCAGCTCGCCTTTGCCTTCTGGGTCATCGGCAAACTCAAGAGCGATCCCTCGATCATTTACCGCTACAATGCAAGCCAGTGGTCGACGGAAGAGGTGGTGAGGGAGAGCGCGCTGAAAAGCTATCTGGCTGCGGGACTGACAGCGGAATTCCAGAAATACAAATCGCTCATCCGGGGCCTCGACTTCTATGTCTTCATCAGCCGCAAAAATGCCGGCCTGACGGCGGAGGCTATCACCAAACTGCAGAACGGCGAGGCTTCCGATCTCATCGATTTGGGTCTCGATCAGATTCTCCGGATGCCTGACGGAACGCCGGACACGGGGCTGGCACTGGCCAGAAAGGCCAGGGGAGAAAGGAACGCGTCGGTCAAATATCTCTCTGGCTGCGCGGTTCTCGAGCAATTCGTGCCCGGCTTGCAACTGAAATATGTGTCCTTTCTCAAGGCGGCAATCTCAGGCACATGAAGACACCGCCCCGAAGGGCGGCGAAGAGCGTATCTGGTCTCAGTTTGGTCATGCGCGCCGGCGGCGTTTGCCACCGCCGCCGTTCTTAGCGAGCGTCTTGTTTCGCAGCCATCGGATGCGTGCGACGACGGGATCGATTGTCGGAATGCCCAATGGGAAGCAAAAGCGATCGCCCGATCTCGTCAAATACATTTAAATACTTGGCGTAACGTACGGTACAAAACCAGGTCACAGGCCCAGCTTGAAAGACAAATTCAATGGTTCAGAATGGCGGAGAGGGTGGGATTTGAACCCACGATACCCGTGAAGGTATGCCGCATTTCGAGTGCGGTGCATTCGACCACTCTGCCACCTCTCCGCATGTCTGGTCGGCGCGGTTTGACGCGCGGGCTGTCTCATAGCGAGAGTTAGATGGGCTGGCAAGAGCGAAAATGCAAGAAATCATCGGGCCTTGGGTTGACAGTCATTCAACCTTCACGTATCCCGCGACGGTCAAATGGCACGGACTCCGTCCGCCGTTTGTACCCGCAGGACTTGCGGGTTTCACCGGCAGGTGAGGCGAGGTCGCAAGGCTTTGGAACTCCTGCTCAATCGACTGATAAAAAGACGGCCGTCTGTGCAACATTGTGCGGAAAGAGCCGGAACGGACATGAAAGGTTAAAAAATGTTCGCAGTCATCAAGACCGGCGGTAAGCAGTACCGCGTGGCCGCCAACGACGTTCTGACAGTTGAAAAGCTGGAAGGCGAAGCAGGCGCCAAGATCGAATTCACCGAAGTTCTCATGGTTGGCACGAAGATCGGCGCTCCCGTTGTGGAAGGCGCTGTCGTGACGGCGGAAGTTGTCGAACATGGCCGCGCCAAGAAGGTCATTGCCTTCAAGAAGCGCCGTCGGCAGAATTCCAAGCGCACCCGTGGTCATCGCCAGCATCAGACGACTGTCCGTATCCTGGACATCGCGGCCGGCAAGTAAGAACTAGGTTTAAAGGAGAACTCCCATGGCACACAAAAAAGCTGGCGGCTCCTCGCGCAACGGTCGCGACTCGCAGTCCAAGCGCCTTGGCGTGAAGAAGTTCGGCGGCGAAGCCGTCGTTGCAGGCAACATCATCGTGCGTCAGCGCGGTACGCAGTGGCACGTTGGCGACAACGTCGGCCTCGGCAAGGATCATACGATTTTTGCGCTTACCGCCGGCAATGTGAACTTCCGTACGAAAGGCAACGGCCGCACGTACGTGTCCGTAATGCCGAAAGCGGCAGAAGCAGCGGAATAAGCCGGTAGCGCTCTAAAACAGCCGGCGTCCCATGGACCCGGCTGGCGCACCCTGGAAACAGGTTCAGGCCAGAGACAAAAAGGGGAGATGGGGCGATACCCAACTCCCCTTTTTCTTTTGTCTCAGAAAGGACTGAACCGATGCAAAGCGAACTGTTGAGAGAGGGACCATCCCGGTCCCCGATAGAGCGGCCCGAACCGCAATCTGCGCCGCAGAGAGCGTTAAGTGCGTCCCCCGTCCTGTTATCCGAGCGGCTTGTCTTGCGCGCTCCCCACAATGACGACATCGACGCCCTTGCCCATCTCGCCAACAATGCCAAAATCGCCACGATGGTTTCGCGCATGCCCCACCCTTACACGGTGGCCGATGCGCGAGCCTTTGTCGGTCGTGCCGCCCATGGCGGGATTGGCAAGGCCGTCTATGCCATCACCAAGGCGGACGACGGTCGACTTCTCGGTTGCTGCGGGATCGAGCAGGATCCCCGCGATCCCGAGCGCGCCGAGATCGGCTACTGGCTGGGCGAACCCTTCTGGAACCAGGGCTATGCAACGGAGGCCGCGCAGGTCCTCGTCGACATTGCCTTCCGCTCCGGGCCGATCGAGACGATCGATGCCCGGTGCCGGGTTGTCAATGTCGCCTCGCGGCGGGTCATCCACAAGTGCGGGTTCCAGTTCCAGGGCACGGGCATGGTCTCGGTTCTCGCGATGGGCGGGCCGGTTCCGGTCGAATGGTACAGGCTCGACCGGCGCACCTGGATGTCGTTGAGAAGCTGGGGAGGTTCGAGATGAGCGCGCTCGCACTTCCGCAGAGGAGCCAACGGTCCGCCCTGTTACCGACCCGCAGCCTCGATTTCGCCAGCCAGCCGACGATCCGCACGCCGCGGCAGACGCTGCGCAAGCTGAAGCCGGAGGACCAGTACCGGATTGCTGCTGCGATGCAGGATATCCGGGTCGTCCGCATGCTGACCTCGGTTCCGGTTCCCTATGCCAGCGACGATGCGCTGGACTGGATCCGGCTCTGGGAAGCTGGCGAAATAAACGGCTGGGCCTATGCCATCACCTTCGACGGCGGTGCGCTGGAAGGCTGCATCACCATCGAATGGCGCGACGCCGGCGACCGCACCGGCTGGCACCTCGGCTATTGGCTGTCGCCCTCTCATTGGGGTGACGGGTATATGACCGAGGCGGTGAGCGCGCTTGTCGAGCGCTTCATCGGCAGGATGATGGGCGAAACGCTCTATGCCGGCGCGATTGCCGACAATCCGGCCTCGCTGAAGGTGCAGGACAAGCTGGGGTTCCAGGTTACGGGGACGAGCGATGTCTACTCGCATTCCCGTGGCACCATGGTCCCGGTCATCGACACGGAGGTCACGTTCGGTTCGTTCATGCCGGCGTGACATGTTTCAGTGCAATTCCGGAGGGGAGCCTGTTTTCCTCTTGTGGGAGTTGCCTTCGAGGCCCCGCCGATCCCTGCGGCGGGGCCTTTTCGCGTCTGGTGCCTGGGGCGTCACAAAAGCTTTTCTTCATCGTCACGTGAGCTTCAAGGCGCTGACACGAAGCGATCCCATCCTCCCGCGCGGGTATTTTCCCGCTCACGATCAGGAGAGGATCATCATGACCAACCTGCAATTTTCGCGCCGCCGCTTTCTGCAATCTGCCGGTGTTACCGGTCTTGCGGCCGCGTCCGGCCTTTCGCTTCCGGCCTATGTGAAAGCCGCATCCCGTCCCGTCTTTACTCACGGCGTACAGTCCGGCGATGTCGATATGACATCCGGCATGGTGTGGGCGCGTACCGACCGCCCGGCGCGGATCATGATGGAATATGCGACCACCGAGAGCTTTACAAATGCCGTGCGTCTACCCTGGGTCAATGCCATGCCGGATAGCGATTTCGCCGCGAAGCGGCTGATCGAGGGCCTGCCGTCCGACCAGGACATCTTCTACCGCTTCGTTGCCGCCGATCTGCAGGACATCAATAATGTCTCCGAGCCGATCATTGGTCGTTTCCGCACCGCGCCCTCGTCGCGCCGTAACGTGCGTTTCGTCTGGTCGGGGGATACGGCCGGGCAGGGTTGGGGCATCGATGAGACCGGCATGAAGACCTATGCCACGATGGCCAAGCATCAGCCGGATTTCTTCCTGCATTCCGGCGACACCATCTATGCCGACGGGCCGATGAAGGACGAGGTGGAGTTCAAGGACGGCACCAAGTGGAAGAACGTCGTTCTCATCGACGAAAAACGCAAGGTCGCCGAAACGCTCGACGAATATCGCGCGCAGTGGAAATACAACATGATGGACAAGCATGTCCGCGAGTTCTCGGCCGTTTGTCCGACCTTCTACCAGTGGGACGACCATGAAGTGCTGAACAACTGGTCGGACTCCAAGGACCTTTCCAAGGACGACCGCTACAAGGAGAAGTCGATCCAGCTTCTCTCGGCCCGCGCCGCCCGTGCGTTCCACGAGATGTCGCCCATCCGCTATATGCCGTCCGAGCCCGGCCGGGTCTACCGCAAGATCGCCTATGGTCCGATGGTCGACGTCTTCTTCCTCGACATGCGCACCTATCGCGGCCCGAACCACGATGCGCTGGAAACCGAGCTTTCGCCGAAGTCGCGTATTCTCGGCGAACAGCAGGTGGCCTGGCTGAAGCGCGAGCTTGCGAATTCCAGGGCGACCTGGAAGATCATCGCCGCCGACATGCCGCTCAGCCTGATCGTGTGGGACGATTATGCCAACCGCAAGGGCGACGAAGCGGTGGCGAACGCCGATAACGGTCCGGCCAAGGGCCGCGAGCTCGAAATCGCCGATCTGCTGCGCTTCATCAAGACCGCCGGCATCAACAACACGGTGTGGCTGACGGCGGACGTGCATTACACCGCCGCGCACTACTACGACCCGAACAAGGCGCAGTTCCAGGATTTCAATCCGTTCTGGGAATTCGTCTCCGGGCCGGTTCATGCCGGAACCTTCGGCCCGAACGATCTCGACATGACCTTCGGCCCCGAGCTGAAGTTCATCAAGGCGCCGACCGCCGAGCAGGGTCAGAACCTCCCGCCGTCCGCCGGCCTGCAATTCTTCGGCATTGTCGATGTCGACGGCAAGAGCGAGCAATTGACGGTGCGGCTCATGGATCGCGACGACAACGAGCTCTGGAAGATCACACTTGATCCGACGCGCAGCGCCTGATCCCGTGGCTTGTTCTGATAGATAAAATGACCGGCCGGGGTGATCCGGCCGGTTTTTTCATGCCCACTTTTCGGGGAAGGTGGCCGGTCAGCGGCCGATCAGCGCCTTGAGAGCAGGGCGCTGCAGAGCGACGACTGCGACGAGGAGCGCGCCGATGACGATCGTGTGAATCCAGTCCTGGTGGAGGGCGGCGACCTGCGCGACAAAGGCGCCGGCATCCACGGCTAGCAGAAGCAGCGCGCCGAGCGGCGAAAAGCGCGGGATAAGAAGCGCGATGCCGCCTGCGAGTTCCAGAATACCGGTCAGATAGCGGAAGCCCTGGCCGAGGCCGATGATGGCGAATTCATCGACCATCTGCTGCTGACCGCTCAGCTTCATGAACGCGGCTGCAAGAAAGATGCCGGCCGAAAGAATCCGCAGCACCCAGAGGAGGATCGTTTTGCCGGACCAGCCGACGTTTGCAACAGTGTCCATGTCTTAATTCCCTAAACTTGACGATGACCGGACTTTACTCTTCATGACCCATTTGAAAAAGAGATGGAATTTCGATATCATCGATCCAAATCGGAGATGGATGATGCTGAATGCGCTGACCCTCGACCAATTGCTGGTGCTGGTGACGATTGAGGACACGGGCAGCTTCTCCGCTGCCGGCCGCAAGCTGCGGCGGGCGCAATCGGCGATCAGCCATGCGGTGCAATCGCTGGAAAATGTCCATCAGGTACAACTGTTTGACCGAAGCGCCAAGGTGCCGAAGATGACGGATGCCGGTCGGGTCCTGGCGACGCAGGCCCGGCAGGTCCTGCGCCAGGCCGAGCAGTTTTCCCGCATGGCCGGCGCCATCTCGGCCGGGCTGGAGCCGGAGCTTGGTATTGCCGTTGACAGCATGGTGCCGACAGCGCCGGTGCTGAACAGTCTTTCGCGGTTGCAAAAGACCTTTCCCGATCTTGCCGTCACGATCTTCACCGAAGGGCTCTGGAGCGCTGAGCGGCGGGTGCGAGACGGCACCGCCGCGATTGCGCTTTGCGCGCTCAAGCCGAACATGTCGCAGGAGCTGCGGGCCTATCCGCTGAGCTCGGTGGCGCTCGTGCCGGTGGTGTCTCCGGCCCATCCGCTGGCACAGGCCAAGCCGCCCGTCGATCGGCAGGTGCTGGCGGAACATGTCCAGTTGATCCTGACCGATCCGCTGCAGCAGGGCGGCCCGAGCTTCAGCGTGGTGAGCCCGCGGGTCTGGCGCTTTGTCGATATCGGCCGCCGGCTGGAATTTCTACTCGGAGGCTTCGGCTGGTGCAACATGCCGTATCATCTGGTGGTCGACCATCTGGCGCAGGGACGGCTGGTGCGTCTTGAAATCGAGGATACCGGTGTTCTGCCCGGCCTGCTGCCGCTCTTCACAATGCATCGCCGCGACATGCCGCTCGGCAAGGCGGCGCGATGGCTGCTCGCCGATCTTCAGGAACAGGAATGGCCGAAGGCGCATCCCTGATACCGCTCAGACCGCAATCGTTTCGAGACCTGCCCGCATGCCTTCGCTCAACGCCCTCGGCCGGCGCGTCTCGCGGTCCACATAGACATGAATGAAGAAACCCTCCGCGCTGGCCTGATCCTCGTCGTTTCTGAAGAGGCCGACCTCGTAGCGCACCGAGGACGAGCCGATGCGGGCGACGCGGATGCCCGCGGAAATCACATCCGGAAACATCATCTCGGCATGATAGCGGCAGCCGGTTTCCACCACGAGCCCCACCTCCGTTCCAGCCTTCAGATCCAGCAGCCCTGCCTCGATCAGCCAGCCGTTCACGGCCGTGTCGAATAGCGAGTAATGCACGACATTGTTCATGTGGCCGTAGATGTCATTGTCCATCCAGCGCGTCTGGATGGTGCGAAAAGCGCGATAGTCGGCGCGGGTGGAGGGGCCGGTGCGTTCAGCCATGCAGAGCTCCATGGGTCGCTTCTGCGGGTCTCATCATGACGTTGTCCTCCTTGGCCTTCGGCGGCATTTTCCGCATCGCCGCGCGCCGCGCAAGCCGGAAATGCGGGGCAGACGCCTTGCATCGGCCACTCCGGTTGATATGCATGCATGTGAAGGTGCAGGGAGTCTTGACGATGATGACACGCAGGCTGGGCAGCAATGGACCGGAGGTCGGGGCGCTTGGCCTTGGCTGTATGAGCTTTGGCGGCATGTATGGGCCGACCGACAAGGCGGAAAGCTTCGCCACGCTCAAGAAGGCACTCGATCTCGGCGTCTCCCATCTCGACACGGCGATCATCTACGGCGCTGGCCTCTCCGAAGCGCTGATCGGCGAGTTCATCCGCGACAATGCCAACAGCTTCACCATCGCCTCGAAATGCGGGATCGTGCCCCAGCCGACGCGACACTTCTCCAATAAGCGGGCCTATATCCGCGAGGCGCTGGAAGGATCGCTGAAGCGGCTGGGTGTCGACCACATCCCGCTTTATTACCTCCACCGCCGCGACCACGAGGTGCCGGTGGAAGACGCCATCGGCTTCATGGCCGAGCTGGTCGCGGAGGGCAAGATCGGCGGCATCGGTCTTTCCGAAATCTCTCCGGCAACGCTTGAGCGGGCGAGCACCGTGCATCCGATCATGGCTGTGCAGAACGAATATTCGCTGTGGACGCGGCTTCCAGATCTCGGCCTCGTGCAGGCTTGCGCGCGGCTCGGCACCGCCTTCGTCGCCTTCTCACCGGTTGGTCGCGGTGTCTTCGCCGATCAGGCACCCGATCCGAGTGCCATGGCGGATGACGATTTCCGCAAGACCAATCCGCGCTTCATGGGCGATAATTACGTCCGCAACAATGCCCGGATCGAGCGCTTCCGCGCCTATGCCCGCGATCACGGCTGGAACACGTCGGCGCTGGCAGTCGCCTGGACGCTGGCGCAGGGCGACCATATCATCCCGATCCCCGGTACGCGATCGCCCGGCCATCTGGAGGAGTTGGCGCAGGCGGTCGATATCCGGCTTGGTGCTTCCGAGCTCGCCGAAATAGAGACGTTGCTTCCCGTCGGTTTTGCGCATGGAACACGTTACACCGACGCGCAGCTGGTGGGGACCGAGCTTTATTGCTGAGCCGGCTGGCGGCTCTGCCGCCCGCATTTTTCGACTCGGCGCACACGCGCATTGCCTCTCACCGCGTTACCGTTACAATACTGTTGTCGAAGGACGGACAGCTTTGGGAGGAGCGATACGTGAGACGGATGTGGCCAGATGAATTTGCCTTTCTCTTGAACGACGCGGAAGAGGTCGGCATTTCCATAATACCTCTGACGCCGGATGATGCTTCGCCTCGGAAGGCAATCACGCGGAAGGCTTTGAAAGCGCGTATCAGCCAGGAGGATTTCGAAAAAATATGGCCCCTTGCCGAGACGCGCTATCGCCTTTCCGGAAATCTGGTGGGCAAGGCGATCACACTGATCACATCCAATCCGCATTACCGCGATTGGCATCCGTCAGACGGTGGAAGCGTCGAAGACATTTCTGACAGCGGCCAGCGTTACACAAGACGCTATGTTATCGTGCATTTTCTGCTCGATGACGTTCGAGAGACAGCCGAAGCCTGAACTCCAGATTGCTGGCCCGGTGTTGACGATGCCAAGCAACATACGTTCCGGTACGAATTCGGCGTGAACAGCTTTTCGGGGTAATACCAAAGGTCACTGATAATGACCCATTTGATGGCATGGAAACAGACATCCGGGTAGGAGAAACCGGAGAGCGATGCTTAGGCATCGGTCGAGGATTTCGACGCCCTCCGGTGGCCGATTTCCATGCCTCCCGCCCGCAGGATTGCGATTGCAATCCTGCAAACGGATAAAGCTGCTCGCCAGTGCAATCGCTTTGCTTTCAGCAAAGCGGCCTGGCGAGTGGGGCCGGCCGATTTTGACTTCCGGACGTTGTCGCAAATCCTCGCCGGACCTGGTGGTCCGACTGCGGTTTTCTCCTAGCCGGAAGCCAAAATCGATCCGGTCAAATAGGTCATTCTCAGTGATCTTTGGTATAAGCCCAAGGAGGAGCTGGTGAGCTGCGGTCGCGTCCTCCGCCATGAGCGGAGAACCGGGCCGAGGCAGTCGACTCCAATTCCGCCCACCCCCCTTTCGCAAACGCGAAAAAACAGGTATGAGCGCGGCAAAGTAACTGGCGCTGCCCTCCCCGCATTTTTGCCGCGCCCAAGCCTCAGAGATTTAAAGACGATGGAAATTCGCAATATCGCGATTATCGCGCACGTTGACCATGGCAAGACCACGCTTGTCGACGAGCTTCTGAAACAGTCGGGCTCGTTCCGCGAAAACCAGCGCGTTGCAGAACGCGTGATGGACTCGAACGACCTCGAAAAGGAACGCGGCATCACCATTCTTGCCAAGGCGACCTCGGTCGAGTGGAAGGGTGTTCGCATCAACATCGTCGACACGCCCGGCCACGCCGACTTCGGTGGTGAAGTTGAGCGCATTCTCTCGATGGTGGACGGTGCTATCGTTCTCGTCGACGCCTCGGAAGGCCCGATGCCGCAGACCAAGTTCGTGGTCGGCAAGGCGCTGAAGGTTGGTCTTCGTCCCATCGTTGCGATCAACAAGATCGACCGTCCGGATGGCCGCCATGAGGAAGTCATCAATGAGGTGTTCGACCTCTTTGCAAACCTCGACGCCACTGACGAACAGCTCGACTTCCCGATCCTGTACGGTTCAGGTCGCGACGGCTGGATGAACGTCAATCCGGAAGGCCCGAAGGATCAGGGCCTCGCACCGCTGCTCGATCTCGTTCTGCAGCATGTTCCCACGCCGAGCGTCGGCGACGAAGACGGCGCCTTCCGCATGATCGGCACGATCCTGGAAGCAAACCCCTTCCTCGGCCGCATCATCACCGGCCGCATCCATTCCGGCTCGATCAAGCCGAACCAGCAGGTCAAGGTTCTCGGCCAGGACGGCAAGCTCATCGAAACGGGCCGTATCTCCAAGATCCTCGCCTTCCGCGGCATCGAGCGCACGGCGATCGATGAAGCCCATGCGGGCGATATCGTGGCGATTGCGGGTCTCTCCAAGGGTACGGTTGCCGATACGTTCTGCGACCCGTCCGTTTCCGAGCCGCTGCATGCGCAGCCCATCGACCCGCCGACGGTCACCATGTCCTTCATCGTCAACGATAGTCCGCTGGCCGGCACCGAAGGCGACAAGGTGACGAGCCGCGTCATTCGCGACCGTCTCTTCAAGGAAGCCGAAGGCAACGTCGCGCTGAAGATCGAAGAAGCCGAAGGCAAGGATTCGTTCTTCGTCTCCGGCCGTGGCGAATTGCAGCTCGCCGTTCTCATCGAAACCATGCGCCGCGAAGGCTTTGAGCTGGCCGTGTCGCGTCCGCGCGTTGTCATGCACAAGGACGAGACGACCGGCGAAACGATGGAGCCGATCGAAGAAGTCGTCATCGACGTGGATGAAGAACATTCCGGCGTCGTCGTGCAGAAGATGTCCGAGCGCAAGGCCGAAATGGTCGAGCTTCGTCCGTCGGGCGGCAACCGCGTGCGCCTCGTCTTCTTCGCGCCGACCCGCGGCCTCATCGGCTACCAGTCGGAACTGCTCACCGACACACGCGGCACGGCGATCATGAACCGCCTGTTCCACGACTACCAGCCCTACAAGGGCCCGATTGCCGGCCGCGTCAACGGCGTGCTGCTGTCGAACGGCTCGGGCGAAGCGGTTGCCTATGCCATGTTCAACCTGGAAGATCGCGGCCCGATGATCATCGAGCCGGGTGAAAAGGTCTATGCCGGCATGATCATCGGCATCCACTCGCGCGACAACGATCTGGAAGTCAACGTGCTGAAGGGCAAGCAGCTCACCAACATCCGCGCCGCCGGCAAGGATGAAGCCGTGAAGCTGACGCCGCCGATCCGCATGACGCTTGACCGCGCGCTGTCCTGGATCCAGGACGACGAGCTGATGGAAGTCACGCCGAAGTCGATCCGCCTGCGCAAGCTGTTCCTCGACGCCAACGATCGCAAGCGCTTCGAAAAGAGCCGCGCTGTCGGCGCTGCTTGATTTTAGAACTCAGGCTTCCAATCAAAAAGGCCCGTTTCGAATGAAGCGGGCCTTTTTGTTTGTCGGCTTGTTAGCCGGCTTAGAACTTCGCCGTCATCGGGTCCGGACCGACGCGGTTGTCGCCGTCGAGCGCGTCAAGAACGGCCTTGGCGTCAGCGTCGAGCGTGAAGTCGAAGACCTTGAAGTTCTCTTCGATGCGCGAGGGTGTCACCGATTTCGGGATGACGATCAGGCCGTTGTCGAGATGCCAGCGGATGATGACCTGGGCCACCGACTTGCCGAGGCGCTCTGCGACCTTGGCGATCTCCGGGTTCGCCAGCAGCTTGCCCTGGCCCAGCGGGCTCCAGGACTGTGTGCGTATGCCCAGCCGCTCATGCACGGCGCGCAGCGCCTTCTGCTGGAAGTCTGGATGCAGCTCGATCTGGTTCAGCACGGGCGTTTCGCCGGTCTCGCCAACGATCCGTTCAAGGTGCTCTTCGGCGAAGTTGGAGACGCCGATGGAGCGGGCGCGGCCCTGTTTCTTGAGTTCCACCAGCGCTTTCCAGGCCTCGACATAGGTGCTGCGATGGGGCGAGGGCCAGTGGATGAGGAAGAGGTCGACATAGTCGGTGCCGAGCCGCGTCAGGCTCTCGTCGAAGGCCTTCAGGGCGGCGTCGTAGCTCTGGCGATCGTTCCAGAGTTTCGTCGTCAGGAAGATATCGCCGCGCGCTACGCCCGACTGGCGGATGCCTTCGCCCACGCCTTCCTCGTTCTCGTAGATCGCGGCGGTGTCGACATGGCGATAGCCAACTTCGAGCGCCTTGCGCACGGCGGGCGCGGCTTCCGCGTTGGGCGTCTGCCAAACGCCGAGGCCGATCTGCGGAATGGTTTTGCCGTCGTTGAACTGGATTGTCGGTTGATCCATGGGGATATCCTCTTTGGGTGGTCAATGCTGGTGACGAAAATGTACGAAGTTCCGATTTGTTACCGCATCTTCACTTGAAACGGCCTTGCGCCTCGGGTTTGTTACGTCCGCTTATCAGCGAAAAATGGAGAGTGCTTTGAAAACGGAATGGCTGGACATTACCGCTTCCGACGGGAAGACCATTAAGATGTATATCGCTATCCCCGATGACAAGGTGAAGGGCGCGATTGTCGTGCTCCAGGAGATTTTCGGGGTCAACGAACATATCCGCGCGGTCTGCGAGCGTTATGCAGCGGAAGGCTATGTGGCTGCCGCGCCCGCGATCTTTGATCGGCAGTCACCCGGCTACGAGCGCGGCTACGCGCCCGAAGATGTGCAGGCGGGCATCGCCATGATGCAGAACTTTGACCGTGATGCCGTGATGCTGGACATCGGTGCCGCTGTCGATGCGGTGAAGCAGTATGGCAAGGTCGGCGTCGTTGGCTACTGCCTCGGCGGGTCGTTGGCCTATCGCGCGGCGATCTCCCGCGACGATCTGGCGGCGGCCTCCTGCTATTATGGCGGCATGGTTTCCGACATGGCCGACATGGCGCCCAAGTGTCCGACCATCGTGCATTTCGGCGAGACCGACCAGTCGATTCCGCTCGAAAAGGCGGAAATCGTCAAGAGCAAGCGCCTGGAAGTGCCGGTCTATATCTATCCGGCGGGGCATGGTTTCAGCTGCGACGCGCGCTCGGCCTATGAGCCGGTTTCTGCCAAGCTCGCCTGGGAGCGGACGCTGGCATTGTTTGCGGAGAATGTGGGGTAGCGGGCTCGGGGACGATATGAGTCCTCGACGTCGCCCCCTCTCTTGTGATTTCAGATGTTTAGCCTTCGGCTAAGCCATCGAAATCGCTTTCTCCCCCACAAGGGGGGAGATTGAGAGAATGCCGTTCCCGCGAATTCCAGTCTCCCCCTTGGTGGGGGAGAAAGCAAAATCTAACTCTTAGCCAAAGGCTAAGTGTTAGATTTTGCAAGAGAGGGGGTATTTTTCCCTCACCCCGCCAACCGGCTCTCGGCCAGCTTCACCCAATAGGAAATCCCGTGCGGGATGATCTCGTCGTTGAAGTCATAAAGGGGATGATGCAGGCCGGCGGTGTCGCCGTTGCCGATCATGATGAAGGCGCCGGGGCGGGCTTCGAGCATGTAGGAGAAATCCTCGCCGCCCATGGTGGCGTTGACGTTCTTCTCGACATTGGCCTCGCCGGCAATCGAAATCGCGGTTTCAATGGCGTGTTCGGTTTCCAGATCGTGGTTATAGGTCACCGGATAGTTGCGGTCGTACCAGATTTCGGCGCTTCCGCCGGCAGCCAGCGCGATGCCGTGGGCGATCTCCTTCAGGCGCTTTTCGGCGAGATCGCGTATTTCCTTTTTCAGGGTTCGGACAGTGCCTGCAAGCTTCGCTTCGTTGGGAATGACGTTATGCGCATTGCCGGCGTTGAATTTGGTCACCGACACGACGACGGATTCCAGCGGGTCGGCGTTGCGCGAGGCAATCGTCTGAAGCGCCATGACGATCTGCGCGCCGATAACGACCGGGTCGACGCCTCGGTTGGGCATGGCGGCATGGCCGCCGAGCCCCTTGACGGTGATGATGAACTCGTCCGTCGAGGCCATGATGGCGCCCTTGCGGATGGCGAACGTGCCGACCGGGATGCCGGGAAAATTGTGCATGCCATAGACCTCGGCAATGCCGAAGCGCTCCATCATGCCATCTTTTACCATCTCGTTGCCGCCGCCGCCGCCTTCTTCGGCCGGCTGGAAGATGACCGCCACGGAACCGGTGAAATTACGCGTTTCGGCGAGGTATTTTGCCGCACCAAGCAGCATCGCCGTGTGGCCGTCATGGCCGCAGGCATGCATCTTGCCGGGTGTTTTCGAGGCCCAGGGCTTGCCGGTCTGCTCGTTGATCGGCAGCGCGTCCATGTCGGCGCGAAGACCGATCGTGCGGCCTGGTCCCTTGCCTTTGATGATGCCGACGACGCCGGTGCGGCCAAGGCCGGTGACGACCTCGTCAACACCCAGTTCCTTCAGCTTGTCGGCGACGAACGCGGCGGTGGCGTGAACGTCGAAGAGAAGTTCCGGGTTCTCGTGCAGCTTCCGCCGCCAGCCGGCAACTTCGTCCTGAAGCTCTGCGGCGCGGTTCAAAATCGGCATGGTCGAAATCCTGTCTTCTTTGGTGGCTATGCGGCGGGCAAGATCAATATGCCGCCGATCTTGGACCGGCAGGCCAAATCAATCAATGGCCTTTCCTCGTCCCGTCCATATAGGGTAAGAGACCCGAGGTTTCGAGCGACGGGCGATCAATTCAAGGAGTTTCACACATGGTAGCGGTTGGCATCCTGCGGAAGATCATGGGTGGCGCGGTGGCGCTGGCTCTGGCGGCAACGATGGCCCTGCCTGCGGATGCGCTTGCCAATCCGAAGATCGTTGTCGATGTCGCGACCGGCAAGGTGATCTATCACGAGGAAGCCTTCCAGCGCTGGTATCCGGCTTCGCTCACGAAGCTGATGACCACTTACGTCACCTTCAAGGCGCTGAAGAGCGGCCGCATCACCCTCGACACGCCGGTTGTCATGTCGAAACAGGCCGCTGCGCAGAAGCCGAGCAAGATGTATTTCAAGCCCGGCGCGCGCATGACCATGAATACGGCGCTGACGATCATGCTGGTCAAATCCGCCAACGATATCGCCATGGCGATTGGCGAGACGGTCGGCGGTTCGGACGATAATTTCGTGTCGATGATGAATGCGGAAGCGGCTCGGCTCGGCATGTTCTCCAGCCATTTCGTCAATGCCAATGGTATGCCGGAGCCGGGTCAGTATACGACCGCGCGCGATCTCGCCGTGCTGACGGTCGCGCTGCGCCGCGATTTCCCGGAATATGCCGGCTATTTCGCGACGGAAGGGTTCATCAACGGCACCAAGAAATACACGAACTATAATCTCCTGATCGGCCGCTTCGATGGCGCGGACGGGATGAAGACGGGCTTCATCTGCTCCTCCGGCTTCAACCAGATAGGCTCGGCGACGCGTGGCGGCCGCACAGTGGTGGCCGTGGTTCTTGGCGCGGACAGTCTCGGCGGACGCGCCGACCAGGCGGCAGACCTGTTGCAGATGGGGCTTACCAAACCTTCGGCGGGCAGCGACACGCTGTCGAGCCTCGTGCCTTACGGCTCGACGCGCGATCAGGTCGCCGATATCCGCGACGTGATCTGCAACCCCAAGGCGGCCAAGATCCGATCCGAGGGGCGCGACGAGGAAGGCAAGATGAAGCTCAAATCTGCCTATCTGCATGAGATGGATCACGATCCGCGCTTTGTCGTTGCCGATCTTCTGCCGCCGGAGCCGGGCGCTGCGCAGGTTGACGGGATCGAACAGGGCGATGGTGGGCCGAAGCTCAAGCGCGTGCCCGTTCCGACGCCGCGCCCGTCGCAGGAATAAGGACGGGGCAGGCCGGTGAACAGCATCCCCGTTTCCATCATCACCGGCTTTCTCGGCGCCGGTAAATCGACGCTGCTGAACCGGCTGCTGAAGGATCGGCAGCTTTCGGACTGCGCCGTCATCATCAACGAGTTCGGCGATGTCGGGATCGATCATATGCTGGTCGAGACCTCCGGCGACCAGATGGTGGAGCTCTCCGACGGATGCCTCTGCTGCACGGTGCGCGGCGAACTGGTCGATACGCTCGCCTCCTTCATCGACCTGATGCAGACGGGCAAGATGAAGCCGATCTCGCGCGTCGTCATCGAAACGACCGGCTTGGCCGATCCGGTGCCGGTGCTGCAATCGGTCATCGGCAACCCGGTTCTGGCGCAGAATTTCCATCTCGACGGCGTCGTGACGGTGATCGACGCGCTGAACGGCATGCGATCGCTCGACAATCACGAGGAGGCGCGTCGGCAGGCGGCGGTGGCTGACCGGCTGGCGATGTCCAAGACGACGATGGCGCAGCCGTCCGAGGTCAATGCGCTGGCCGCGCGGCTGGTGGCGATCAATCCCAATGCGCGGATTGTCGATGCCGATGGCGAGGAGGCGGGCACGGCCGCCCTTCTGCGCGCCGGTTATTTCGACGTGACGGCCAAGAGCCCGGATGTGGCGCGTTGGCTGGCGGACGAGGACAAGGCGCAGGATCATCATCACGATGACCACGCGCATCATGATCACGGCCATCATCACCATGACGGCCACGGCCACGACCATCACGCCCATGGCCACCATCTTCACCATCATCATGACGACGTGAACCGCCACGACGCCAGCATCCGCTCCTTCTCCATCGTGCATGACCAGCCGATTGACCGGAACGCCGTTGCCATGTTCGTGGACCTCCTGCGCTCGGCCCATGGCGAGAAGCTGTTACGCATGAAGGCCATCGTCATGCTCTCCGACGATCCGTCGCGGCCGCTTGTTCTGCATGCCGCCCAATCGACGCTCCACCCGCCGGCGCGGCTGGAGGCCTGGCCCGGCGAGGATCGCCGCACGCGGCTGGTGCTGATTACCAAGGATCTCGACGAGCATTTCGTGCGCGAGTTGTTTGATGCGTTCATCGGGAAACCCCGTGTGGGCGGGGCGGATCGCGCGGCGCTGACGGACAATCCGCTGGCGGTGCCGGGGATGAAGTTCTAGAGGACGGTGTTGGGCTGGAATTACGTCCCTAACCCCGCCGCACCCGAAACCGATGCCCCGTCTCCGTCCGTTCCGACGAGACGAGCGTGTGGCCATCCTCGTTGCACATATGCGGGATGTCGAGGCCGGCCAGCGGGTCGGTGGTTTCGAGTTCGATGAGGGTGCCGGGGGCAAGAGGCTTCAGGGCCTTGCGGGTGCGCAAGACCGGCAGGGGGCATTTCAGGCCCTTGAGGTCGAGGATCAGGTCTGGTTTATCAGACGGCGTGTCAGACGACACCTGACCGGACATGCCGGTCAGTTCCAGAGCTTCCAGAAGGGCCGGTTTTCCGGCACGTTGGAGGCGACGCTGGCCGTGGTCGGCTGGGCGGCAGGCGCCAGCGGGTTGGCCTGTGGAACCGGCGCGCGCTTCGTCTTTTCGACGGCCTTGATGGCTGCGGCGGCAAGCGCCTTGTCGGCCTCGGTCTGGGCGCGCTGCTGTTCAGCGGCCTGGAATTCCTCGATTTTTACCAACTTGCCGGCCTGAAGACCGTTGCCGGTGGGGGCGAAGGCGAGGTCGGTGCTCTTCTTCTTCAGGTCAGCGACGGCGGCCTTGCGCTGCGCTTCGGTCGGCTCATTCCAGATATAGCCTGCATATTTCTTCTCTGCCGCGGCATAGTCCGTGTTGTACTTTGCCTGATAAGCCGCATAGGCCTGCGCCATTTCCGGCGGGGTCGAGGTGGCGGGGCAGGCGCCCGACGGATTGAAGCTCTGGCCGGGGGCCGCGACCTGATTGAAAACATAGGCATGGTTGCAGACGTTGACGACCGGCGGGCGGTGGCTGATCTCGAACTGGTCGTAGCCAACCTTCAGCATTTTCCAGAAGTCGATATTCGGGCTCGCCTTGTGGCGCGCCATGTTTTCGGCCGTCATGCGGAAGGGCAGGGCCTGAATCTGGAAGGCCTCCTGGCCGCCTGCAAAGGCGTCATTCGCCAGGGCGAAGATTTCCTGAACCTGCGCATCCGTCATCGAATAGCAGCCCGAGGACGAGCACGCGCCGTGGACCATGAGGTTCGTGCCGCCGCGGTTGAGCGAGCGATCATAGGCGTTGGGATAGCCGATGTTGAAGGCGAGATAGTAGCGCGAATTGGGGTTCATCTGCGCCTTGGTAATGTCGTAGAAGCCTTCCGGCGCCTGACGGTCGCCTTCCTTCGTCTTCGGGCCGAGCATGCCCGACCAGGCGCAGATCTGATAGCTTTTCAGGAGTGCATAGCGGTTGGAGGTATTGGCCTTCCAGACCTCCATCACACCTTCTTCCTTGAAAATGCGGATCATGATCGGTGAATTCCGATCCATGTTCAGCGCCTTCATGCGCGAGAGTGTCGCGTTCGTGAGGCGCAGCTCCGGCTTGCCGTGGAGGCGCGAAACGTCCAGCACGTCTTCCTGCTGGCACGCCGAAAGCATGGTCGCCGCGAAGGCCATGACGATAAAGGCTTTGAACCGCATTTTCACCGCTCGATAAACTGACGCCTGACACCCGGCCTGGAGACCGGCAGCCTGTTATAGTTCACAAATCGTTAAGCGGACCTTATCAGGACGCACCGCCGCAGGATGGATTCGAACTTTATCCACTGCAAACAGCCCAAATGTGTTGAAGTTTGGGCAAATGTGGAAGGACTGTGACCAGCTAAAACATGAATGTTCGCTGGCTGACAATCCCTATTGGGCGCTTTGGGCGGAGAAGGGGCTATCGAGCCCCTTCCTTAGAGGTTGCGGCCGATGGCCAGGAACTTCTCGCGGCGCTGCTTGCGCAGGTCCTTCACGCTCTTGAGATCCGCGAGCGCGCGGGCAATCACGTCGCCCGTTGCGGCAATCACGGCTTCCGGATCGCGATGCGCACCACCGACGGGTTCAGGAATGATGCCGTCGATCACGCCGAGGCCCTTCAGGTCTTCGGCCGTGATCTTCATGCTGGTCGCGGCTTCCTTGGCGCGGGCGGAATCGCGCCAGAGGATCGAGGCGGCACCTTCCGGCGAGATCACGCTGTAGATCGCATGTTCGAGCATATAGACGCGGTTGCCGGTGGCAATGGCGATTGCGCCTCCCGAGCCGCCTTCGCCGAGCACGATGCAGATGACCGGGACCTTGACGTTCAGGCACATTTCAGTGGAACGGGCGATGGCCTCAGCCTGGCCGCGTTCTTCGGCGTCAACACCCGGATAGGCGCCGGCGGTGTCGATGAGCGAGACGATCGGCAGGCCGAAACGGTCGGCCAGTTCCATCACGCGGATCGCCTTGCGATAGCCTTCAGGGCGCGGACTGCCGAAATTGTGCTTGATGCGCGACTTCGTATCGTTGCCCTTTTCCTGGCCGATCAGAGCAACGGGCTGGCCGCGGAAACGGGCAAGGCCGGCCTGAATCGCGGCGTCTTCGGCAAAGGCGCGGTCGCCGGCAAGCGGCGTGAAGTCTTCGAAGAGCGCTTCCATATAGTCGACGAAATGCGGGCGCTGCGGATGGCGGGCCACCTGCGTCTTCTGCCATGCGGAAAGCTTGGCATAGATTTCCACCATCGCCTCATGGGCGCGGGCTTCCAGCTTCTGGATTTCATCGGACGTGTCGACGCTGTCGTCCTGTTCAGCGAGCTTCTTCAGCTCGATGATCTTGCCCTCCAGGTCGGAGATCGGCTTCTCGAAGTCGAGGTAATTGTGCATCTGATCCGTTCCGGTCGCTTCATGGCGCACGCGTGAGCCGCGCTCTCGGCGCTGGCAGCTTCAGGTTACGCGGACCCTAATCGTCGGTTTTTGGCTTTTTTGCAAGGGGGTGATGCTCGTGGACCAATTTCTGCAGCTGTTCGTCGAGCACATGCGTGTAGATCTGCGTGGTCGAAATGTCGGAATGACCGAGCAATTCCTGCACGGCGCGAAGGTCCGCGCCGTTCTGCAGGAGGTGGCTGGCAAAGGCGTGGCGCAGCACATGCGGCGAGACGGAGGCGGCCGGAACGCCGGCGCGGGCGGCCAGCGCCTTGAGGTCGCGGGCGAAGACCTGGCGGGGCAGGTAGCCCTCCTTGCTGCGGGCCGGGAAAAGCCACGGGCTGTCAGGGCCGTCCTTGGCCGCGAACTCCGCCTTGAGCGCCGCGCCATAGGCGTCGAGCGCGGCAATGGCCGGCCGCGAGAGCGGCACCATGCGTTCCTTGTTGCCCTTACCCTTGATCAGCAGGAAGCGGCCTTCGCCGTTCAAAACGCGAGCGGGGAGCGAGACGAGTTCGCTGACGCGCATTCCCGTGGCGTAGAGAAGCTCGAGAAGGGCGGCCATCCGCAGCCGGTCGGTCTGGCCGGGACCGGTGCGTTGCGCCTCTTCCGCCGCCAGCGTCAGCATCTTGCCGACCGTGTCCTCGTTCAGGATCTTCGGCAGCGGCCGGTTCTTCTTCGGCGCATCGATAATGCCGGACGGGTCGTCGCCGCGCAGGTTTTCGGCATAGAGGAACTTGTAGAATTGCCGGAGTGACGAAAGCCTGCGGGCCTGCGAGGAGGTTTCGAAGCCTTGAGCGGCCAAATCGGACAGATAGGCGGAGAGATCGGCGGAGGCGGCCTCGGTCAGCGCAACGCCGCGCCGTTTCATGAAGGCGCGGGCGTCATCGAGGTCGCGCTTGTAGGAGGCGAGTGTGTTCTGGGCAGCACCCCGTTCCGCGCTCATCATTTCCAGAAAGGCTTCGACATGGGCACCGGAGAGGTCCGCCATATCACTGCCCCGTCGATTGAACATTGACGCGCTCGGAGGGGATTTTGACATAGGCCTCGCGCGGTGTCGGCTGAACGCCATAGGCCAGCACATAGAGGATTGCATAGCCGGTTCCGGCGATCATCGCGCACCAAAGGACGAGGCGGAACAGAGTGGGCATGTGCTATCCGCAAGCGATTCGAGTTCTTGTCTATATGCGGCCTTCCGGTCGACAACACAAGGTAACGCTAGGCAACAGTGGTCAACGCGCACTTGACGCCTGCTGTCCTTTTGCCGATAGGAACTGAAGAGACGGCAAGACTTGAGGATGAAGCGTGTCCGAAGTGATCCATGACGACGATGTGGTGACGCTGGCACGGCGGGCGCTGGGCAAGCGCGATCTCGTCTTTGTCGGGCTGATGGGTGCCGGCAAGTCCGCCATCGGCAAGATCGCGGCGCAGGCGCTGGACATTCCTTTTGTCGATTCCGATCATGAGATCGAGCGCGTGTCGCGCATGACGATAAACGAGCTTTTCGCCGCCTATGGCGAGCCGGAATTCCGGGCCCTGGAAACGCGCGTGATCGAGCGCCTGCTGAAAACGGGGCCGCGTGTCATTTCCACCGGCGGCGGTGCCTTCATCAACGACAATACCCGCCGTGTCATCCGCGACATGGGCGCACTGACCGTCTGGATCAATGCCGACCTGGAAACGCTCTGGGCGCGTGTGTCCAAGCGCGACAATCGTCCGCTGCTGAAAACCGCCAATCCGCGCGAAACGCTCGCCAATCTCATGGCGGCGCGCTACCCGATCTATGCCGAGGCTGATATCGAGGTGATGTCGCGCGACGCCAAGAAGGAAGTTATCCTGCGGGAGGTGCTGGAGGCTGTCGCCGCCCATGCCGTTCCCGCCTCCATACAAGAGGCCGATCATGCTGGCTGAAGCAAAACGCACCGTTCGCGTCCCGCTCGGGGACCGATCCTACGACATCCTGATCGGCCCCGGCCTGATCGCGTCCGCCGGTCGCGAAATTTCCGCACGGCTGAAGGGTCGTAAACTAGCGATCATCACCGATGAGAATGTCGGCGCGCTCTATCTGCCGGCCTTCATGGAAAGTCTCGGTCAGTCCGGGCTTACGGCGACGTCACTGACGCTGCCGGCCGGCGAGAAGACCAAGAGCTTCGAACATCTGATCAGCGTCGTCGATCATGTCCTCGAAGCGCGGATCGAGCGTGGCGATGCCGTGATTGCTTTGGGCGGTGGGGTCATCGGCGATCTGACAGGCTTTGCGGCCGGGATCGTAAGGCGCGGCTCACGCTTTATCCAGGTGCCGACCTCGCTGCTTTCGCAGGTCGACAGTTCTGTTGGCGGCAAGACTGGCATCAACACGCGCCATGGCAAGAACCTTGTCGGCGTCTTCCATCAGCCGGATCTGGTACTGGCCGACACCGATGTGCTCGACACGCTCACCCCGCGCGAGTTCCGCGCCGGCTATGCGGAAGTCGCGAAATATGGCCTCATCGACAAACCTGATTTCTTTGCCTGGCTGGAGAAGAGCTGGCGCGATGTGTTTGCCGGTGGCGAGGCTCGCATCGAGGCTGTCGCGGCAAGCTGTCAGGCCAAGGCCGATGTCGTGGCAGCCGACGAGCGCGAAAACGGTGCTCGCGCGCTGCTCAATCTCGGCCACACGTTTGGCCATGCGCTGGAAGCCTATACGCAATATGACAGCGCCCGCCTCGTCCATGGCGAGGGCGTTTCGATCGGCATGGTGCTGGCGCATCAGTTCTCGGCGCGTATGAATCTCGCAAGCCCGGATGCGGCGGCGCGCGTCATTCGTCACCTCAAGGAAGTCGGCCTACCGACAACCCTGCAAGATATCCCCGGCGAGATGCCCACGGTAGACAGGCTGATGGACGCGATTGCGCAGGACAAGAAGGTCAAGGGCGGCAAGCTCACCTTCATCCTCACACGCGGCATCGGTGAATCCTTCATTGCCGATGACGTCCCCGCATCGGAAGTCGTTCGCTTCCTGGAGGAGAAACTCGGCCAATGACGTTCGACGCGATCCTGACGTTTCTGGGAAATTACTGGATCAGCATTGCCAGCATTCTTGCGCTGGTGCTGCTGTCGGGGTTCTTCTCAGGGTCGGAGACCGCTTTAACGGCGACGTCCAAATCGCGCATGCACACGCTCGGCAACAATGGCGAGGTGCGGGCCGGCATCGTCACGCATCTGATCGAGCGCCGCGACCGGTTGATTGGTGCGCTGCTCATCGGCAACACGATCGTCAACATTCTGGCCGGCTCGCTCATGACGAGCCTGTTTCTCGATGTGTTCGGCGATTCCGGCGTGGCAATTGCGACGCTGGTTACCTCGGCCATCGTCGTTGTTTTCTCCGAAGTGCTGCCGAAAAGCTGGGCGATTGCCGGGCCTGACCGCTTTGCGCTGGCTGTTGCGCCGATGGTTCGCCTCTTCGTGCTGGTCGTTGGGCCCGTCTCTGCGGCCGTGAATTGGCTGGTACGTGCGATCCTGGCCTTTTTCGGCGTCAGGCTCTCCAGCGAAGTCTCGATGCTGACCGCGCATGAGGAATTGCGCGGCGCGGTGGATTATCTTCACAAGGAAGGCTCTGTGGTGAAGGCCGACCGCGACCGCCTCGGCGGCGTGCTCGATCTCGGCGAACTGGAAGTTTCCGACATCATGGTGCATCGCGTGGCGATGCGGGCGATCAATGCTGACGATCCGGTGGATATCAATGTCCGCATCATCCTCGACAGTCCCTATACGCGCATGCCGATCTGGCGCGGTTCGACGGACAACATCATCGGCGTGTTGCATGCCAAGGACCTGTTGCGGGCGATGGCCGATGTCGATTCCGACGCATCGAAGATCGACATCGTCAAGCTATCGCAAAAGCCCTGGTTCGTACCGGATACGACGAACCTGAAAGACCAGCTCAACGCGTTTCTCCGCCGCAAGGGCCACTTCGCCATCGTCGTAGACGAATATGGCGAGGTGCAGGGTCTGGTGACGCTGGAAGATATTCTGGAGGAGATTGTCGGCGACATTTCCGACGAATACGACCTCGACATGCAGGGGGTCCGCCAAGAAGCGGACGGGTCGATGGTGGTCGATGGGTCCGTTCCGATCCGCGACCTCAATCGCGCGCTCGAATGGAACCTGCCGGATGAGGAGGCAACGACCATTGCCGGCCTCGTCATCCACGAGTCTAAATCCATCCCCGACGAGCGGCAGGCCTTCACCTTCTACGGCAAGCGCTTCATCGTGATGAAACGGGAGCGCAACCGGATCACCAAGCTGCGCATCCGCCCCGCTGCCGAGGACGATATCTGATCGAGCTCGCTTTTTAGGCGACTGCGCCGATGCCGAGCAGGGCCAGTACCACGAAGATCAGGAAGATCACGATCGCGATAAAGAACAGGATGCGCGCAACGCCACCTGCTGCCGCGGAAATGCCGGTGAAGCCGAAAAGACCGGCGACGACGGAAATGATGAGAAATATCAGAGCCCATTTCAGCATAGTCTTTACCTCCGCACTGCTGCGCTGAACAATGCCGCTTGAGCCTGCGACATTCGGAGAGGCTAACGCGGGGTACGCGCGATTTGTTCCTGTGAGGGCGACAAGCGAAAACGGCGCCGCCCTGAGAGCGACGCCGTTCTTCATGTCATTTCAAACCGATCGTCAGTAGTTCGGCGTGTTGCTTTCGCCGGACTGGTCGCGCCATGGCTCAAGGTTGTTCGAGCCATTCGACGCGCCGTTGTTGTTCTCGGTCGTTGCCGGCGTGGTCGCGTTGCGGCGGCTCTGCATGAACTGCTCGAACTCGGCCTTGTCGCGGGATCGGCGCAGGTTTTCGAGGAACTCGTTGAACTCGGCCTGTTCTTCTTCGAGGCGGCGAAGCGTTTCGGCCTTGTAGTCGTCGAAGGCGCTGTTGCCGGTGCTCATCGCGCCGCCGAAGCGGTTGCGCTCGGAGCGGAACATCTCGCGCATTTCGCGCTTGCGTTCCCGCCATGCTTCCTTCCATGCGCGGCGTTCGTCACGATAGCCGGCATATGCGTAAGATCTGCAACCCATTCGTCCACTCCATATGGTGAAAGCCAGAATGGCCAAGCCAATCGGCCAGAAGATTATGAAGCCGGCAATCATCGCCACGATCCATGCGGGACGTCCCACTTCATCAAGTTTGGTGGCGATGCTCATCGCTGCCTCCGTTGGTGTTAATGTTAATAACATTCACATAGATTGGCGGAGTGCGGGAGAAAGTCAAGAAGGCGGCGAAAATATTTGATCGGGTGGGTTGCAGCTGTTGTCAGCGCGGCGCGTAGCCGAGGCCGTCGAGATAGATCAGGACACCGGATTCCAGCAGTTCTTCCGGCTTGACCGGCAGGTTGCGCCGCGCATTGTCGCCGCGCAGGAAGAGGGAAGAAATGCCGTGGATCAGGGACCAGATATGGAGCGCGATCATCAGCGCCGGGGCACGGCGGTCTGCGGGAAGGATGGCGTGTATGTCGGCGGCGGCATCGCGCAGCACGTTGAAGGCGCGGGCGCTTTCGCGGGCAAGATCGGGCGTCGAGCCTTGCGCGATACCGGCCTCGAACATCGCCGCGTAATGGGCGGGCGCACGGCGGGCGAAATCAAGATAGGCCTCGCCGATTGCCAGGAGGGATTTCACCGGATTGCCGGGCGTGACGGCGCGGGCCTTTTCGAGAACCTCGGCGAAGGTCGAAAAGCCCTGTTCGGCGACCGCCGTCATCAGGCTGTTGCGGTCCTTGAAATGGCGATAGGGGGCTGCGGCGCTGACACCGGCAAGACGTGCGGCCTCAGACAGCGTGACGCCATCCGAGCCATGCTCGTTGATGAGCTTGAGTGCTGCCTCAATCAGCGCCTCGCGCAGATTGCCGTGATGATAGCCGCGCTTGTCACGCACTGTCTTGTCGTCTCTCATGTGTTGTACATTTACATTGCTGGCTGCGCATTACCAGCAAAAGACGGCCGCGTCACGGCGGGCGTTACCACCGGGTTGCCTCGCCGGGGGCGGCTGCCTCGATGGCCAGCGCATGCAGGCCCTTGTCGAAGGCGGGTTTCAGCGCATCGTTGATGGCGCGATGGCGGGCGATGCGGGTCAGGCCGGCGAATGCGGGGGAGACGATGCGCACGCGCATATGCGTTTCATTACCCTCTTCCTCCGGGCGATGACCGGCGTGGCGGTCGCTTTCATTGAGCACGGCGAGGCGTTCTGGCTGGAAGTGTGTTTCCAGCAGTTCCTCAATCTCGGATTGAACGGACATATCTACCCTTGCAAAGCGGGAAAAAGGGTTCCAGAAGGCCACCAACATTCTTGCTTGTCAATTCTTGTTGTGGGGCTTTTCAAACCCCATACTCAGCGCCTCATGAAACTTGATTCCAAATACTTTGATCGCATCCGCACGCGCAAGCATGCCCAGGCGAGGCCGGAGCCTTCCGCTCCCTCCTGCCAGTGGGACGGCTGTGACGAACCGGGAAAGCACCGCGCGCCTGTCGGGCGTCACGCGGAGGGGCAGTATTTTCTCTTCTGTTTCGAACACGTTCAGAAATACAACAAGGGCTTCAACTACTTCTCGGGTCTCTCCGACACCGAGATCGCGCGCTACCAGAAAGAGGCGATCACCGGCCATCGCCCGACCTGGACCGTGGGCGTCAACAAGAACGCCAAACATGGACCGACGCAGGGGACCACCCGCTCAGGCTCTGCCGCTTCGCAGGCACGCATGAAGGACCCGTTCGGCTTTGTCGAGCAGGGGCGCGGGCGCGGTCCGCGTTTCGAGCCGCGGGTGAAGAAACTGAAGCCTCTGGAAGGCAAGGCCTTCGAGACGCTGGGCCTTGCCGCAAATGCGACGCCGGAAGACATCAAGTCGCGCTATAAAGAGCTTGTCAAAAAGCATCATCCGGATGCAAATGGCGGCGACCGTGGATCGGAGGAGCGTTTTCGCGCCGTCGTCCAGGCCTATCAGTTGCTAAAGCAGGCGGGTTTCTGCTAACCCGTCGAGATAGGACAAGATTGAACAAAGCCGCCAGGGAAGGCCTTGCGCGGTCGGCCGGACAGGGTCCGCCGCGATGGAGACGCAATGAGCAAGATCGATTTGGAAATTTCCAACCTCCCTGACACCAAAGTCTCGGTTCGCAAGGTTTTCGGCATCGACAGCGACCTGATGGTCCCGGCCTATTCGCAAGGTGACCCCTACGTTCCCGATCTGGATCCGGACTATCTCTTCGACCGCGACACGACGCTGGCCATTCTCGCAGGCTTTGCCCATAACCGCCGCGTGATGGTCTCCGGCTATCACGGCACGGGCAAGTCGACCCATATCGAGCAGGTTGCTGCCCGCCTCAACTGGCCGTGCGTACGCGTCAATCTTGACAGCCATGTCAGCCGTATCGATCTCGTCGGCAAGGATGCGATCGTCCTGAAGGACGGCAAGCAGATCACCGAGTTCAAGGACGGAATCCTGCCCTGGGCCTACCAGCACAATGTCGCGCTCGTCTTCGACGAATACGACGCCGGCCGCCCGGACGTGATGTTCGTCATCCAGCGCGTGCTGGAGTCCTCCGGCCGCCTGACCCTGCTCGACCAGAGCCGCGTCATTCGTCCGCACCCCGCCTTCCGCCTGTTTGCGACCGCCAACACGGTCGGCCTCGGCGACACGACGGGCCTCTATCATGGCACGCAGCAGATCAACCAGGCGCAGATGGACCGCTGGTCGATCGTCACCACGTTGAACTACCTGCCGCATGAGCAGGAAGTCGATATCATTCTCGCCAAGGTGAAGAGCTTCCGCGAGAAGAACGGCCGTGACACGGTTTCCAAGATGGTCCGCGTGGCCGATCTGACGCGTGCGTCCTTCATCAACGGTGATCTGTCGACCGTCATGAGCCCGCGCACTGTCATCACCTGGGCGGAAAATGCGGAAATCTTCGGCGATGTCGCTTTTGCCTTCCGCCTCACCTTCCTCAACAAGTGCGACGAGCTGGAGCGGACGCTGGTGGCTGAACATTACCAGCGCGCCTTTGGCGTCGAGCTCAAGGAAAGCGCTGCCAATATCGTTCTGACCGCTTGAGGGATCTGAACGATGGCAGGCAGAGGCGACAATTCGAAGGCCAAACCGGGCGGCGGGGTTGATACCGAGCCGTTGCGGCAGGCGATCACGGGCTGCATCCGCGCGGTTGCCGGCAGCCCGGAGATCGAGGTTGTCTTTTCGAGCGAGCGGCCCGGCTTTGCCGGCGACCGCATGCGCCTGCCCGAGCTTTCCAAGCGTCCGACCGCGCACGATGTGTCGATGACGCGCGGTCTTGGCGATTCCATGGCGCTTCGCAAGGCCTGCCACAATGCCAAGGTTCATGCCGTCATGTCGCCGCAGGGCGAGGATGCCAAGGCCGTGTTCGATGCCGTCGAGCAGGCCCGTGTGGAGGCGATCGGCTCCAACCGCATGGCGGGCATGGGCGACAATCTCGATGTCGTGCTCTCCGACCGTCTGGCGAAGTCCAACTATCGCACCGTGACGCGGCGTGAGGATGCGCCGATCCATGATGCCGTTGCACTTCTGGTGCGCGAGCGGCTGACGGGGCGCAAGACGCCGGCTGAGGCTGGTCCGGTGCTTGATCTGTGGCGCGAATTTCTGGAAGAAAAGGGCGCGGTCGATCTCGACAAGCTGCCGTCGGCGATCGAAGACCAGCAGGCCTTTGCCAAGCTCGTGCGCAATCTGCTGACCTCGATGGAAATGGCCGAGAATTACGGCGACAACGACACGGAAGACAATAACGACGAGGACAATTCCTCCGAGGACGATAGCCCGCGCAGCGACGAGGAAAATCAGGACAATGTCGAGGAAGAGGCCGGCGACGATGCCGCCCCGTCCGAGGACAGCGAGACCTCGGACGAACAGCTGGACGACGGCGAGATGGACGGCGCGGAAATCTCCGACGACGACATGAGCGACGACGGCGACGAGGACAGCGAAACGCCCGGCGAAATGAAGCGGCCGATGAGCCCCTTCGACGATTTTAACGACAAGGTCGACTACAAGGTCTTCACGCAGGAATTCGATGAGGAAATCCCGGCGGAAGAGCTGTGCGACGAATCGGAACTCTTGCGCCTGCGCGCCTTCCTCGACAAGCAGCTGGCGCATCTTCAGGGCGCGGTGGGCCGTCTTGCCAACCGCCTGCAGCGCCGCCTGATGGCGCAGCAGAACCGCTCCTGGGACTTCGATCTGGAAGAGGGCTATCTCGACCCGGCGCGGCTGGTGCGCATGGTCATCGACCCGATGCAGCCGCTCTCCTTCAAGCAGGAGCGCGACACCAAGTTCCGCGATACGGTCGTGACTCTGCTCATCGACAATTCCGGCTCGATGCGTGGTCGGCCGATCACGGTGGCCGCCACCTGCGCCGATATCCTGGCGCGCACGCTGGAGCGCTGCGGCGTGAAGGTCGAAATCCTCGGCTTTACCACCAAGGCGTGGAAGGGCGGTCTGTCGCGCGAGAAGTGGCTGGCCGACGGCAAGCCGGTGACGCCCGGCCGCCTCAACGATCTCCGCCACATCATCTACAAGTCGGCGGCGACGCCGTGGCGGCGCGCGCGGGCCAATCTGGGCCTCATGATGCGCGAAGGCCTGCTCAAGGAAAACATCGACGGCGAGGCGCTGATCTGGGCGCATAACCGTCTTCTCGCCCGGCCCGAGCAGCGCCGTATCCTGATGATGATCTCGGATGGTGCGCCGGTCGACGATTCGACGCTCTCGGTGAACCCCGGCAATTATCTCGAGCGGCACCTGCGCGCCGTCATCGAACAGATCGAGACGAAGTCGCCGGTCGAACTGCTCGCTATCGGCATCGGTCACGACGTGACGCGCTATTATCGCAAGGCCGTGACCATCGTGGATGCGGACGAGCTTGCCGGCGCCATGACCGAGCAGCTGGCGGCACTCTTTGCAGACGAGAGCGAAGCGGGTGGTAGCGGCCGGCGCGGTTTGCGCCGCGCAGGCTGATTGACCGCGTAACACGTCGTACCACGGACAAGGACGTTCTGATTTGCCGAAATGGTTCTTGTCCTCCGTTGCTATCTTCGCCTTGCTGGCTGGCCCGGTATTTTCCGCTCCCGTCATGGTGACGAGCGAGCGGATCGAGACTTTTCGCGGGAAGAGTTCCGAGACCATCTTCGGCCGTCTCGAATTCCTCGGCGGTCTGGTCATGAAATCGTCGGACCCGAATTTCGGCGGCTGGTCTTCCATACGTCTGCGGCCGGGTCAGATGCATTTTGTCGGGGTGATCGACAATGGCGACTGGATCAGCGGTTCGCTGGTGCGTGATGCCGCCGGTCGTCTCGCCGGGATCACGGATGTCGATGTGACGCCGATGCTGACAAAATCCGGCAAGCCGGACGCGCGCAAGCAGATGGTCGATGCCGAAAGCCTGGCGTTTCGGCCGGGCGAGGTGCTGGTGAGTTTCGAGCGTGTTCACCGCGTCGACGTCTATCCCGACCCCGGCTTTGCGACCTCGCCGCCGAAACGGACGCTGTCGAAGCTCATCCCGGATGCGCGGCTGAAGGCGAACAAGAGCCTCGAAACGGTCGTTGTTGCCCCTACCGACGGACCTCTGGCCGGAGCGCCGGTCATCGTGGCGGAAGAGAGCCTGAATGCGGCGGGCGACAATTATGCGGCCGTGCTTGAGGGACCGCGCAAGGGCATTTTCTATGTCCGGCGTCACGGCTCTTTCGACATCAGCGATGGCACCTTCCTGCCGAGTGGCGATCTCGTGCTGCTGGAGCGCAGCTTCAGCCTGTTGCAGGGTGTTGCGATGCGGCTCAGGCTGATCCGCGCCGATGATATCAAGCCCGATGCGACGGTGGATGGCGAAGAACTGATGGTGGCCGATTCGAGCTATCGGATCGACAATATGGAAGGCGTCGACGCCTTCCGCGCTGCCGACGGTTCGACGCATCTGATCCTCGTCTCCGACGATAATAATTCCTTCCTGCAGAGCAATCTCATGCTGGAGTTCCGGCTGAAGGATTGAGGGCATCGGGGGGGCGGAAGCTTTGAGAGCTGCGCGAAGCCCTCCTACCTCTCCGTCATACCGGGCTCGACCCGTTATCCAACGCGCGGAATACTCTCATGTTGCAGAGACTCTGACTTCCAAGAGTCCTTCAGCCCGCAGACGCGGGCTGGCTGGATGCCGGATATAGTCCGGTATGACGGTGTGGGGAGACGCGCGCTCGATGGCTGTTTCAGGCCTTCGCAGCTGCCGGCATCGGCTTCACCACCGAGATGAAGGCGCCGTAGGGCAGCAGCAGCACCACGCCGCAGATGAGCTTCACCACGAAGTCGCCGATCAGCCAGGAGATCCAGCGCGGGGCTTCCGTTGCAAAGACGCCGAGGATGGAGGACCAGCCGGTGGCGAAGTCGTCATTCGGGCCGATGAAGGCGAAGATCGGTGCGAAGGCCAGCGAGAAGAAGATGACCGTGTCGATGGCCGAGCCAAGCAGGCTGGCAACCAGCGGCGCCTTCCACCAGGACAGGCGGCGCAGGTGGTTGAATACGGTTATGTCCAGAAGCTGGCCGACCAGATAGGCCGTTCCCGAGGCAATCGCGATGCGATGGGTGGAGGCGAAGATGGAGAAGAAAACCGCAACGGCAAAGCCGACGGCAACCACCTTGCGCGCAGCCGACGTGCCGAACTGCCGGTTCGTCAGGTCGGTGACCAGAAAGGCGAAGGGATAGGTGAAGGCCCCATAGGTCAGCAGGTCGGCGAGATTGATGCCGAAGAGCGTCGCGTTGAACGGGAACTGGACGAGATAGTTGGAGGCGACGACCACGAGGGTCATCAGGGCCACATAGGGCAGAGTACGCTTGTCTATCAGCATTTTTTTATCCTGGGTGATGCCACCAGTTGGAGGAACGACAATGTGATGTGGGGAGACCGACGAGGTCTCATTCATGACAAAAGGCTCGGATGCGGGGCATCCAAGCCTTTGCCAGAAATTTCAAAGCTCAGTCGATCAAGCAGCTTCAGCGAGCTTCTTGGCGATCTGGCGCTTCAGCAGGCGGGCGCGCATGCTGAGTTCGTTTTCGTTTGCCTTGGCGAGGAAGGCATCAAGGCCACCGCGATGCTCGACAGAGCGGAGCGCTGCAGCGGAAACGCGCAGGCGGAAGCTCTGGCCGAGTGCATCCGAAATCAGCGTCACGTTGACGAGGTTCGGCAGGAAGCGGCGCTTCGTCTTGTTGTTTGCATGGCTGACGTTGTTGCCAACCTGGACGCCCTTGGCGGTCAATTCGCAGCTGCGCGACATGGTTACACCCTATGTTTTTCGTGCGGCCGGGCAAAAGGTTTCCGTTGCCGGAACGGCTTTTTCCATCTGGCCGTGATTGGAAAGTTGCGGTTCTATAGTCATACGGCGGACACACGTCAAGCCAAACCTCATGAAAAGGCCGAAATTCAGGCCTGATATCTGCCGACGAGATCGTTCAGCCGGCATTCAGCGGGCCGGTGAGAGGATCGCTTCCGGATCGTTTTCCTCCTTTTCGGTTTGAAACCATGGATCAGATACGCGTGATTGCCCTTTATCGCCCGGCCCGTCTGGCCTTGCTTGCCCTGTCCGCACTTGGTGTTGCCGCACCTTTGAATTCAGCCCTGCCGGCGGCGACCATCAGCCATGTGACCGATTATTCGATCACGCTTTCGGGCCTGAGCCTCGCCAAGGCTTCCTTCCGCACCGAAATCGCCGGCAAGGACTTCCAGATTCAGGGTCAGTTCAAGACAACCGGCCTTGCCCGCCTGTTCAGAAAGGTCGAGGGCACGGCCAATGTGTCGGGCAAACTCAAGGGCGACAATTTCGTCGCCGAGAGCTACCGGTCCGACTATGTCGCGGGCACGGCCCACAAGGTCTATCAGGTGTCGTTTGCCGGCGGGGGCGTGAAGTCGTTCCAGGCAGAGCCGCCGCTCAATCCGCCGGCCAATTGGGTGCCGGTCACGCCTGCCGATATCGCCCGTGCGGTCGATCCGTTGTCCGGTCTGATCCTGCCGGCGGATACCAATCCATGCGCCGCGACCATTCCCGTCTTTGACGGCGAGGCACGGACGGATTTTCAGCTGACCGACAAGGGTGTGAAGACCTATAGCAACGGGCGCGAAAAGCTCGAAGCGCATGTCTGCGGTTTCAGGATCGGACTGAAGGCCGGCTATCGCAAGGGCAAGAGCGACATGGAATATGTCGCCAAGCTCAAGGATATGGAGATCTGGTTTGCCAAATCTCCGGTTGCGGATGTATATGCGCCGGTGAAGATCCTCGTGCCGACAGGGTTCGGATCAGTCGAGATCGCTGCAACCCGATTTGGTGCCTGACGGCTGGCTTTTCCGGCCGCAGGCCGGAGACGAGCCGATGAAATCCCGCGCTACCCTCATCGGGTTTACCGCCATTCTCATGTGGTCGCTGCTGGCGCTAATGACGGCGGCTTCGGGCAAGATGCCGCCTTTCCAGCTTGCCGCCGTGACCTTTCTGATCGGCAGTCTACCGGGGCTGATCATGCTGGCGGCAAAGCCCTCCCGCATTGCCGCATTTCGGCAACCCTGGCCGGTCTGGCTGACAGGCATTGCCGGGCTTTTCGGCTATCACTTTCTCTATTTCACCGCGCTGCGCAACGCGCCGCCGGCGGAGGCCGGGCTCATTGCCTATCTCTGGCCGCTCTTCATCGTGCTGGGCTCCGCGCTGCTGCCGGGCGAGCGGCTGAGGCCGCATCATGTCATCGGCGCGATGCTGGGGCTTTCCGGCTCCTTCCTCATCGTCTCGCGCAACGGCCTTTCCTTCGAGGGTGCCTATACGCTCGGCTATGTCATGGCTTTCCTGTGCGCCTTCACCTGGGCGGTCTATTCGCTGATGTCGCGGAAATTCGGCTCGGTGCCGACGGATGCGGTGACGGCCTTTTGCCTTGCCACCTCGGCGCTCTCGCTGATCAGCCATCTGGCGCTCGAACAGACGGTCTGGCCGGAAACGACAAGCCAATGGGTCGCCGTGATCGGGCTTGGCCTCTTTCCGGTCGGGCTTGCCTTCTACACCTGGGATTACGGGGTGAAGAAGGGCGATATCCAGCTGCTCGGTGCTGCCAGCTATGCCGCGCCGCTCTTGTCGACTGGCGCGCTGATCCTCGGCGGCTTTGCCGAGCCGTCCTGGCGGATTGCTGGCGCGGGGCTGCTGATCACTGCCGGCGCGATCATCGCGGCGCGCGACATGATCTTCAAGCGCCGCGCTGCTACATAGGAGTTACGGACCCGGCCGCCAGTCCGGCGGGGCCATTTCGAAGCTGTCGAAGGTGAAGCCAGGAGCGACCGTGCAGCTGACGAGCGTGAAATCGCCTGTCGGTTCCGCCGATTGCCACCAGCCGGCCGGTACCACGACCTGCGGTCGCTCGCCTGCAACAACGTCGGGGCCGAGGCTGTAGGTCTCGATCGTTTTGCCATGTTCCGAAAGGGACAGCGTCAGCGGCGCGCCCGCATGATAGAGCCAGACTTCGCTGGCATCCGTCACCTTGTGCCAATGCGAGCGCTCACCCTTTTCCAGCAGATAGTAAATTGCGGTGGAATGGCCGCGGGGGCCGCCTGCCGAATCGCGGAAAGTCTCGACATACCACCCACCTTCCGGATGACGCTCCATGTTCAGCGCCTGGATGATGTCGGCGGGCTTCATGTTCGCAACACTCACTTGAAATTGTCCTTGCCCTTGCGGATTTCGGCGAATTTCGCCGCATCCTTCGCGCGCAGGAAGGGGTTCGTCAGCTTTTCCAGCGCGATCGTTGTCGGTGCGGTGAAACGGTTCTTGTCACGCAGTTCGGAAATCTCCTCGGCGCGGGCCACCAGCGTCGGGTTTTCCGGCTCCACCGTCAGCGCGTAGCGGGCGTTGGAGAGTGTGTATTCGTGCCCGAAATAGACGGTCGTGTCGTCCGGCAACTGGCCGAGCCGCTGGAGCGAATTGTGCATCTGCTCCATCGTACCTTCGAAGACGCGGCCGCAGCCGAGCGCGAAGAGCGTATCTGCGGCAAAGAGCAGTTTGTCTTCGGGCAGGTGGTAGCAGATATGGCCGAGCGTGTGGCCGGGTGTCAGGATCACCTCAACCGGGTGGCCCGCGAATTCGAATCGCTCGCCATCCTCGACGGTGTGCGTGAGGCCTGCAATCTTGTCCTTCTCGCCTTCGGGGCCGATCACATCAAGCTTGAAACGGGCCGAAAGTGGGGCGATGGCACCGACGTGGTCGTGATGGTGATGCGTGATGAAGATATGGCTCAGCGTCCAGCCGCGCCTTTCCAAGGCTTCGAGGATCGGGCCTTCTTCCGGTGCGTCGATGGCGGCCGTCTGGCCGGTTTCCGGATCGTGGATGAGGACGCCGAAATTGTCCGAGAGGCAGGGGAAGAGATCGATATCCAGCGCTGTCATTTGGTTTTCCCGGTTGTTGACCTTATCTCTGAATCTAGTCGCTCGACGCTTGATGTCCACCCGTCAGCTGGTAACAATCGTTTCATGTATGCCGATATCGTCGATTTGAGAGAATTCTACCTGTCGCCTGTCGGGCGGATGGCGGAGCAGTCCATCACCATGGCGCTCTCTGCAATCTGGCAGGGCGTGCCCGACGAACGGTTGATGGGGCTCGGCTATGCGCTGCCCTATCTTGATCGTTTCAAGGCCGGAGCGGAACGTACCTTCGCCTTCATGCCGGCAGGGCAGGGGGCGGTGAACTGGCCGGTTCCGGGCCTTTCTGCCGCAGCGCTCGTCTTTGACGAGGAATTGCCGCTTCCCGATGCGGCCATCGACCGCGTGCTGATGGTGCATTCGCTGGAATTTGCCGAAAGCCCGCGCGAGACGCTGAAGGAGCTATGGCGCGTGCTTGCCCCCGGCGGGCGCCTCGTCATCGTCGTGCCGAACCGGCGCGGGCTCTGGGCGCGGCTCGATAATACGCCGTTCGGAACCGGGCGGCCCTATTCCCGCAGCCAGCTCATCGGCCTGTTGCGCGAAACGAATTTCACGCCCGGCGCGATGAGTGAGGCCCTGTTCTTCCCGCCCGCCGCGCGGCGGTCGCTGCTCGGAATGTGGCAGGGCATGGAAACTGTCGGCCGCAAGCTCTGGCCCGCCTTTTCCGGTGTCGTGATCATCGAGGCGCACAAGCGGCTCTATCAGGGGCTGCCCGTTGCGGTCCGCGCCTCTCGCCGGGTGTTCGTCCCGGTGCTGGCGCCGCAAGGCGTGCCGACAACGCGGGTTGGGGTGGATTGAAAGACCTTTGCGAGGCGGATATCTTTTGTTTTTATCCGGAGGAGAGGGATGACCGTTATCGAATCCAGTAAGAAAACTCAGGATCGCGATGTCGCTTTGACCGAGCCTCAAGTGGCCGATGATGACCCTTGGGCGTCCCTGAAAGCTGCAATCGCGCGCGCGGCCTCAGTGAAGATTTCCTCGCGAACGGACGAGAGCAGCCGGAACTCCCCGATGGACCGCAGATTTCTGACGACGATTGGCCGTCGGAGGGTGAATTGCCCGACTGGCTCGCAAGGTGAACGCTAGGGAGCGGCGAGCTCCTCTCCCTCCCCCTTGTGGAGGGTTCGAGAGGGGTCTTCTTCGCAAAGTCGGAATTTGCCGCTTCCCCCTCTGGCTGCCGCCATCTCCACCACAAGGGGGGAGACGGACAGAAGCGTCGTCGAGTGTGCCTCTAAAATTAGATGAGGTTCAATCTGCGCTGATCCGTCCCAAATCCCCGCCCTCGACAAGAACCCCATTCCGCACTATTGCCTTTGGCTTCCAACTCAGGGGCTTTTGGCATGACTACGACTGCATCCGCACCCGTTCCGCGTCCCGGCGTGATGGAGATTTCGGCCTATGTGCCGGGCAAGGATGGGGCAGGCTTTTCCGGCCGCATCTTCAAGCTGTCTTCCAACGAGACCCCGCTGGGCCCGAGCCCGGCTGCGATCGAAGCCTATCGGCATGCGGCGGAACATCTGGAGCTTTATCCGGACGGGCAGGCGACGGAGCTGCGCGAGGCAATCGGTGCGGTGCATGGGCTGAATGCGGCCAATATCGTTTGTGGTGCCGGTTCTGACGAGCTTTTGGGCCTCATTTGCCGTTGCTATCTCGGAAGCGGAGATGAAGCGATCATCACCGAACACGGGTTCCTCGTCTATCGCATCCAGATCATGGCATCCGGTGCAGCGCCGGTGACAGTCAAGGAAGACGACTGCCGGGTGAATGTCGACCACATTCTCGCCGCTGTGACCGAAAAGACCAAGGCGGTCTTTATCGCCAATCCGGGCAACCCGACCGGCTCCTATGTCCCGATGTCCGATATTCGCCGTCTGCATGCCGGCCTGCCTGCACATGTGCTGCTGGTGCTGGATGCGGCCTATGCCGAATATGTCCGCCGCAACGATTACGAAACGGGCGTTGAACTGGTCTCGGCCAATCGCAATGTCGTGATGTGCCGCACCTTCTCCAAGGCTTACGGTCTCGCCGCACTCCGAGTCGGCTGGCTCTACGGGCCGGCGGAGATTCTCGCGGCGCTGAACCGGGTGCGCGGGCCGTTCAACATGACGGTGCCGGGTCTTGCGGCAGCTGCCGCAGCGGTGCGCGATCAGGCTTTTGTCGAAAAGGCTGTGGCGCATAATTCTCTATGGCTTGAGAAGCTGACGCATGCGTTCGAAGCGATCGGGCTGAAGGTCACCCCGTCGGTGGCCAATTTCGTGCTCATCCATTTCCCCGATTTGGATGGCAAGCGCGCGCCGGATGCGGATGCGTTCCTGTCTTCGCGCGGCTATATCCTGCGCGGTGTGGCCGGCTATGGCTTGCCCAATGCGCTGCGCATGACGGTCGGGACCGAAGAGGCCAATCGCGGTGTCATCGAAGCGCTCGGCGAATTTATGGCCCAGAACGGGGGGCAGGCATAACGTGACACATCTTTACGAAAACATCGCCCTGATCGGCATCGGCCTCATCGGCTCGTCGATTGCGCGCGACATCAAGGCGCATGGTCTGGCGAGCAAGGTGACGATCTCGTCGCGCAGTGCCGCGACGCTGAAGCGCGCGGAAGAACTGGAACTCGGCGATGCCTATGTCGCTGACGCGGCTGAGGCCGTGCGTGATGCTGATCTTGTCATCGTTTCGGTTCCCGTCGGTGCGTCCGAGGCGGTTGCCCGGCAAATTGCCGGCTCGCTGAAGCCCGGCGCGACAGTCACCGACGTCGGGTCCACCAAGGCATCCGTCATTGCGCAAATGCAGCCGCATATGCCGGAGAATGTGCATTTCATTCCGGGCCATCCGCTGGCCGGCACCGAGCATTCGGGTCCCGATGCGGGCTTTACCGGTCTGTTTGTCGGCCGCTGGTGCATTTTGACCCCCGTTTCCGGAACGGATGCCGGCGCGGTTGCCAGACTGCGCGATTTCTGGAATTCGCTCGGCTCCAAGGTCGAGGAAATGGATCCGGTGCATCACGACAAGGTGCTCGCCATCGTGTCGCATCTGCCGCATATCATCGCCTACAACATTGTCGGCACGGCGGACGACCTGGAGACGGTGACAGAATCGGAAGTCATCAAATATTCCGCCTCCGGCTTCCGCGACTTCACGCGTCTGGCCTCCTCCGATCCGACCATGTGGCGGGATGTGTGCCTGCACAACAAGGATGCGATCCTGGAAATGCTGGCGCGTTTTTCGGAAGACCTCGCCTATCTGCAGCGGGCCATCCGCTGGGGCGATGGCGAGAAGCTCTTCGACCTCTTCACCCGCACCCGCGCCATCCGCCGCTCGATCATCGAGGCGGGGCAGGACACTGCCGCACCGAACTTTGGCCGCAACGGTGCCGCGCCCGAGCTCAAAGCGGGGGAATAGTTCCCAGCGGAATGATGCCGAGCTGCACGCGCCCGTCGCGCACGTTCAGCGTTACCTTGCCGGTCTTGCCGTCGGGTGAGAGGCTTTTGAGCAAGATCGTTGCCGTGTCGATCACCGTGATGGCCTGCGGGAAGCTCTTGCTCAGCGTCGCCTGCAGCGCGGCGTAGTTCTCCACGTCGATCGTGAAGTCGCCGGAGAGCAGACCGTTTTCGGCGACGCGGAACGGTCCGGAAACGGCGAGCGTTCCGTTATTGCCGAAATCGATCGCGAGGCGCTTGATGCTGCCCTGTACGGCTTCGCCCGGAACGATCGGTGCGCCGGAGAGAACATTGCCGCGTCCATCCAATGTTGCTTCAAAGCGCGTCGAAAAGCCGGGAAGGTTGACCGGAATAATGCCGGTTTCGAGCTTCGATCCGGTCGAGCGGGATGCGATGTCCAGATCGGGGCCGTTCTGGCGGACGTTGAAATCCGCGTGGTCGCTGGTGATCTTCAGCGGTGCCGGTGCGCCGGGCAGCGTGATTGCACTGTCGATCTTCCCAATCGTGACCGTTCCATATGTGATGCCTGACAGGTCGCCGCCGATATCGCTGTCGAGGCTCTGCCAGTTCGTGTCAGTCGTCAGGCCGTTCGCCAGCTTCGCCTTCACCGGGCTTGCAATGGAAAAGCTGGCGTGTGTCGGATTGTGGACAAAAGTGGTGGTGCGCACCGAGCCGGTGCTGAGGTCGAGGCCTGTAACCGGATCGACGAACTTGGCGGACTGGCAGACGGCGGAGACACGTGTCGGCAGCCCCCCGAAATCGAGTTTCGCGCATTCTTCCGCCCCTGTGCCGGGCGGTGCGACAACCGCATTCAGGTAAACCTTTGCCTGATGCGCGGCGACGTAAAGCGCTGCGCCGTAGAGCACGACAACGAGCAGGATCAGTTTGGCCCACCAGGGAAATCGGCGGCGGCGATTGACGGGCTCGCTGTAAGTCGGCATGGAAAACTCCGTGTTGATGATCGAACAGGCGTATACTGATGCGCGATATGGAAGATTTTTGGGTCTTTGGCTATGGCTCGCTGATGTGGAAGCCGGGCTTTGCCTTTGAAGAGCGGCAGATTGCCCGAGCCTATGGCTATCGGCGCTCGCTCTGCATCCGCTCGTGGGTTCATCGCGGCACGCGCGAAAAGCCGGGTCTGGTGCTTGGGCTCGATCGCGGCGGCAGCTGCAAGGGTGTCGCGTTTCGGGTTTCGAAGGCGGAGCGCGAGGCGGTGATTGCCTATCTGCGCGAGCGGGAACTGGTCACCAATGTTTATCTGGAGCGTTTCGCCCAGGCCCGTCTTGCCGACGGGCGTTGGGTCCGCACGCTGATCTATGTGGCCGATCCGACGCACGAACAGTTCGAGCGCCCCTCAAGTCCGGAAGAGGCGGCGGACATCGTGGCCAGCGCCGTTGGGGCATCCGGCGACAATCTTGATTATGTGCGCAACACGGTTACGCATATGCGCGAGCTTGGCATACGGGATCACTGGCTCGAGAGCGTGCTGCATCATGCCGACGGGCTGACGTCGCGCGTCAGCGGGCGTTGAGCTCCGCCAGACGCTTCTTCACCGTATCGGGCAGGATGAGATGAGGATTGGCTTCGACCGTGTCGAGAAGGCACTGGTCGCTTGCCGCTTCCATCGTCTTCACCAGATGTTCGAAGAATTCCTTTTCCTCCATGCCCGGCTGGATGGGCGGCAGAATTCGCGCGATGATGGTGCCGCCCTGACGCAGAATGGATCGGCGCGGCCAGAAGATACCCGCCTGGTGGACAACGGGAACGACAGGCATCTGCAGATCGCGATAGAGCCGCGCAATGCCGTATTTGTAGACGGGCTCGGCTCCTGGCGGGCGGCGCGTGCCTTCCGGATAGATGATCAACTGGCGGCCGCCCTTCATTTCTTTCAGCGTACGCGTCATCACCTCGGCCATGGCCTTGCCGCGGGCGGATCGGTCGATCCCGATCATACGTTGTTTGGCGACATACCAGCCGAAGACCGGTATCCAGAGAAGCTCGCGCTTGAGGATATAAAGCGGGTCCTCGATATGTGGCAGGAAGGCGAAAGTGTCCCAGAAGTTCTGATGCTTGGGCGCGAAGATGAAGGGCCCCTTCGGCAAGTTCTCCAGCCCTTCGATTTTCACCCGCGTTCCGACGATGACCTTCATCAGCCAGAGATTCGAGCGCGCCCAGAACTTGGGGACGAAATAGGCCTTCTTGCGCGGCAGGATGAAGTAGATCGGCGTGAAGATGATCATCTCGGCGATGAACATCATGTAGAACAGCACGTTGAAGATGACCGACCGGACCCAGACCATACCTTGTCTTCCGCTTTCATTCAGCTCTCTCCTGCCCGTCCGGGCGGAGGTCGGGGAAGAGCTACACGAAAACCATTCCGGACAAAAGCAAGGAAAACGCGTTGCGCGCAAACTTCTCAGCGCTCGTTTTTCCTGCTGCGCAGGCTCGACGTGTCGGGCGTAAAGAGATGGGCGCGGATGGTTGCGCCGAGCAGCTTCACATATTCCGAGACCATGGCCTTGACCACTTCAGGCATCGCCATCCAGTTCTCCGATTTCAGATCGGTGTAGACGATCGGGTAGCCGATATATTGCGTCTCTGGGTCGATGCGGTGCAGCTCCAGCAGGCTGCGTGGCATGTGGTAGTTGCTGGTGACGACGAGGACGCGGCGATATTTATGCGCGTTGACCCATTTCGCGGTTTCCAGCGCGTTGCCGACCGTGTCGATCGCGTCATAGCCGAGGTCGACGCAGCAGACGAAGAGGCTTTGCGGCGCGCGGGTCATCTCGCGGATGCGGGCGGCCGACGTATCGGGGTGAACGCCGGAAATAAGAAGCCGCTGGCCTGTGCCGGTTTCAAGCAGATTGACGGCCTGGTCGATCCGCTGCGTGCCGCCCGTCAGCACGACGACGGCGTCGGCTTTCGGCTTTTCGGGCGGAGTGAGCCCTGCCACCGCGTCGGCAAAGCGCAGGAAGCCGCCGAAGAGAAGACCGGCGAGAATCAGCACGACATAGCTCAGCCGGCGCAGGAAGACGCGGTAGATGGGGCGCGCGGGTTGCCACGTGCCTCGACTGTCCCTCTGGGTCCGTGCGTTCACATGGGCCATGGCTATTTTCTACCATCCGATTGTGGCGGGTGACAGACAGGCGCGCTCATGTGTTCAATCCATCGCTGCGGGCGGGATCGGAGCGGATCTGGTCGATCTCGTAGATGGTGCGCATGACGGTGAGCCGGGCGGTCAGCGTGGTCAGGGCCGCTATCAGGATCATGGTCAGCGCAATACCGACATAGCCGAGCCAGCCGACGGAGAACGTGCCGAAGAGGGCGGTGGCCTGGTCGCTGGCTGGCGTCGCCAGCGAACGCGACTGCCACCAGGAGGCGATCATGAAGAAGAGGGCGGCGAGCGCACTGCCGGCGCCGGACCCCTTGAGGCTGATGATGAGAAAGTGCTTCTGGAACTCATTCGCGACGAAGGAGGCTTCGGCGCCGACGAAATGCAGCACTTCCACGATATGGCGGTTGCCGGAGAGCGCGCCGCGTGTCGCGAAGATGACCGTCAGAACCATGGCGGAAAAGACAAGGATCAGCACGCCGGTGCCGATGGCAACTGTGGTCCGGGCCATGGAGACCAGCCTGTTGACCCATGTGCGGTGATCATCGAGCGAGGCCTGCGGAATTTTCTTCGCCAGCGCATCGCGCAGAGCCGCGAAATCAGGCGGCGCGCTTTCATCAATTGTCACGATCACGAGGCGGGGAACGGGAAGTTCATCGATATTCAGGCTCGCGCCAAGCCAGGGTTCGAGCAGGCGCGAGGTCGCCTGCTTGTCCATGACGGATGCGCCGGTAACGCCGACGAAGGAGGAGGCGAGGTTCCGCGCCTCGGCCAGCGCCTTGTCCATGTCGAGATTGTCGTCCGGCTTGATCTGGATGGTGATCTCGCGTGAAATCTGGCTTTGCCAGCTCGCGGCCGTGGCGCGCACCATGCTGACGCCACCGAGCGTCAGGCAGGCGAGAAAAGACATGATGGCTATGACCGCCAGCAGCGCGCTGCCCTGCACATTGGCGGAGGGCACGATCGGCCCATGCGGGCGGGTCTGCATGTCGCCCGCTCTCTTCCGCTCCGGCTGCGCCGGTGTCTTCTCAGAGACGCTCATGAATAGATTTCCAGCCGTCCGTCGGAAAGGATCATTCTCCGTGCGTCGACCTGGTCCATGAGGGCGAAATCGTGAGTCGCGATGAGGACGGCGGTGCCCTGCCGGTTCAGTTCGCGGAAGAGGCCGAGCAGGCGCCTTGCCATCGGCGGATCGACATTGCCCGTCGGCTCATCCGCCAGCAGGATTTCCGGCTGATCCATCAGCGCGCGGGCAATCGCAGCACGCTGTTTCTCGCCGCCCGACAGAACCGGGGGCAGGACATTGATGCGCTGGCCGAGGCCCACCCATTTGAGAAGCTCGATCACGTCGCTGCGATAGGTATGCTCTTCCTTGCCGCGTACGCGCAGCGGCAGCGAGACATTCTCGTAGGTCGTCAGATGGTCGAGCAACTGGAAATCCTGGAAGACGATGCCGATCCGCCGGCGCAGCATGGGCAGGTCTTCCCTCGGGATTGAGGCAATGTCGCGGTCGAACATGCGGATGAGGCCGCGCGTCGGCTTGAGCGACAGGAAAAGCAGCTTCAGCAGCGTCGTCTTGCCGGCGCCCGAGGGGCCGGTGAGGAACTGGAATGAGCTGGCCGGGATGTCAAAGGTGATATCCCGGAGGATTTCCGGGCCCAGGCCATAGCGCAATCCGACATTTTCGAAATGTATCACGGCTGACTGCGGTTCCCGATCGACGTTTCCAGATGGCGCGCCGCAGGGGTGTTTTAAAGATCGGCGCGGAGCGCCGGGCCACCCGGTTTTGCGAAGCATTAACCATTATCGTTTACGTCTCATAAGGATTCGTTTCAATGCCCGAGCCCGCTTGTCCAACACTGCGGTCGCCGGGCGGGGAGGTTAGGCCATGGCCCCGTTCCAGTCCGATAGCACCGCGCGCGTCGCCTATGATGTCATTCCCCCGGAGCGCTCATTGCAGCGGACCGGCCGCAAGGCGGCTGTCCTGCGCGATGTGGAAGACGCCGAGTTCGAGGTTGTCACTCCCAGCCCCAAGGCGCGGGCGCATGCGACATTCAACGATAACAGCCGGAATACGAACCAGCGCCGGGCGCAGACGGCCCCGCGGGAAAATTTCGGCCTTGGTGCTGCGTCGGTCAAATCCGAACCAGCCGCCCCGGCCTCGCGCCTGCCGCAATACGGTCTTGCCGGTCTCGGTCTTGCCTTCCTGCTGACGCTTGGCATCGCAGCATGGTTCAATCTCGGCGCACTTGCCGCAGCCGATGGTGGTCTGGTGATCACTGATATCCGCCAGTCGCCGATCGATTCGAACGGGCTGCGCGTCATGGAGCTTTCGGGAAATGTAGAAAACCGCTCGCGCGAGGCCAAGCCGCTGCCGGCCCTCATTGCGCAGATGAAGTCGGATACGGGTGCCATCAACCAGTCTGCCATCAGCCTGGGCGACGGCCTGCTGCCGGCCGGCGAAACCGCGCGATTCAGGCTTCGCATTCCGTCTCCCGGTGGAAAACGTCAGGAAGTGTCCATCTCGTTCGCGCCGAAGGGTGTCTGATAGGGCGTGGTCGTGCTAGGCAAAGGGGATAATTCATCCCCTGGAGCCCGTTCATGCCTGTCATTCGTGGTAAAGTCATCGAGCCGCTGTTCACGTCCGAGGCGATTGCCAGGCGCAATGACGAGATGGCCGCCGAAATCGCCAAGGGGCCGACACAGGACCTGCTGGTGATTTCGATCCTCAAGGGCTCATTCATCTTTGCCGCAGATCTTATCCGTTCGCTGCATCATGTCGGGCTCGCTCCCGAGGTCGAGTTCATCACGTTGTCGAGTTATGGCAAGGGCACGGTTTCGCAGGGCGTGAAGATCATCAAGGACATCGACAGTGATGTTCACGGGCGCGACGTGCTCCTCATTGACGACATTCTCGAATCGGGCCGCACACTGCAATTCGCCCGTGACCTCATGTATGAGCGCGGTGCATCCAACGTCTCCATCGCCGTGCTTCTCGACAAGAGCGTGAAGCGTCAGGAGAAGCTGGAGGCCGACTATGTCGGCTTTGAATGTCCTGATTATTTTGTCGTCGGCTATGGCATGGACGTGGCCTATGCCTTCCGCGAACTGCCCTTCGTGGGCGTCGTAACGGGCGACGCATAAGGACGTATCAGGTCGCTGTTTGTTAACCACAGCAACGATGTGCGCGTATCCAAGCGATCTCTTCGGCGGGAAATTTACCTGTCGAAAAGGAAAGTCTGGTGTTTTTGTCCCATAACACAACATGAGCAGGGATAGACACGTGGCCAGGATTCTCATCACCGAAGACGAAGACTCATTGCGGTCGTTCGTCGCCCGTGCGCTGCGCCTCGACGGACATGAAACCATGGAAGCAGCCGATGGTGCCGAAGGTCTCGAGCGTCTTTCCGAAGGCGAATTCGACCTGCTCCTGTCGGATATCCGCATGCCCGTCATGGACGGGATCGAACTCGCGCATCAGGCCGCTGATCGTTTTCCGGGCCTCAAGATCCTGCTGATGACCGGTTATGCCGAGCAGCGCGAACGCGCCGACGACCTCGCGGTGAAGATCGTGGATGTCGTTTCCAAGCCCTTCAGCCTGCCCGATATCCGGCTTGCCGTGGCACAGGCGCTCGCTGCCTGAATTCCCAATTCTCTGATCGATTATCGTTGACGCTATGCGGCTGCACTATTGCAGCTGCAATAGACGTTCGAGATATTGCCGCTCGAGTTCCGGGCTCGCGTTCTCGCCCAGCTTCCGTCGAATGATCTCGAGGATCTGACGGGCGCGTTCGGCGTCGAATTCATCCGGCACCTTCACATCCTCGCCGAATTCCGGTCCGGTGCGACCCTGCGGTCGGCCGAGCGGGTCGGTTCCCTCTCGGCCCTGGCCCTGCTGCTGCATCCCGCCCTGGCCTTGGCCCTGTTGCCCCTGCTGGGCGAGCTGCTGCATCAGCTCGGACGCGCCCTTGCGCAGCGCCTCGATGGCCCGGCCTTGCGAATCGAGCGCGCTCTGGCCTTTGCCGTCGCCGAGCGCGCCGGTCGCGTCCTTCATTTCCTTGCCGGCGCTGTTGAAGCCTTCGCCCGGCTTGACGCCAAATTTGCGCAGGCCCTCCTGCAGGCTCTTCAGGTCCTTCTCCAGCTGCTTCTGGCGCTCAGACAGATCCTTCAGCGCCTGCTTCAACTGTTCCTTCGTCATGGAATCTTCCGGCTTACCGCCCTGCTGCGGCTTCTGGCCATTCGGCTCGGGCGGCATCGGCTGGTTCATTCCATTTTGCTGGCCACCCTGCTGATCGTTGGGATCACTCTCTTCGTTCTGCCCCTGCTGGTTCGGGTTATTGTCGAAAAGCTGCTGGTCCTGTCCATTGTTCGGGTCGCCATATTGCATGCGATCGCGCAGCGCCTGTTCCTTTGAGAACGTCTCGTCAAGCAGCTTCTTCTGGTCCTGAAGCAGCTTGCCGAGCTTGTCGATCTCGCCGCGCATCTGGTCCTTGCCCTGCTGCTGGCCCTTATTGGGGCGGGCGGTCTGCAGGTTGTTCATCATGCGTTGCATCTGGTTTAAGAGATTGCGCGCCTCGTCGCGCGAACCGCTTTCGGCGAGCTTCTGGATTTCGTCCAACATCTTCTCCAGATCCTGCTGGCGCAGCATTTTGCGGCTATCGGACGACATCTGGTTCTGGTCGGGATTGTTCTGCATCTGCTTGGCCAGCGCCTGCATGAACTCGTTCATGGCCTTGCGCAGCTCTTCCGTCAGCTTGCGAATCTCTTCGTCCGAGGCATTGCGGTTCAGCGCATCGGACAGTGCCTGCTGCGCATCCTTGACCTTGCGCTCCGCATTCGCCACGTCGCCGCCCTCGATGCCGAGCGCGATCTGCCAAAGATAATCCGCCGTTGCCTTCAGGTCCTTTTCAGAACGCGCAAGCCGCATCTGCTGGCCCGCTGAGCGGATCAACAGGAATTGTTTCATGTCCGGGATTGTCTCTTCCGGGCGAATGAGCAGCGCTTCGTTGAGTTCGACGGCGCGGTCGAGCCTGCGCTCGTCGAGTGCAAAGACCTGACGCTCCTCGGCCACCGCCGCAGCCAGAGGCTCGCGGAAATTGCGCGCCGGCAGGATGATATCCTTCGTCTCGCTGCGGCCCGTATGGCCGGCAGCGTCGGTCGCCATCAGCGTCAGGTGCACCTTCTTTCCGGCGAGCGGATGTTCGGTCAGATCGCGGCTCGTCACGCCCTTGGCTTCGCGGGCATCGGTGCGCGGCAGTTCGAGCCGGTATTCCGGCGGTGGATAGAGCGCGACGGCGCCGGGTTCTTGCTCTGCCGGTTCGATCAGCGCCTGCGCCGAAGTCAGGCCATAATCGTCGCTGGCCTTGAAGGTGATTTCGAGCGCGCCGCTCACGGCGCGCTGCGGTTCGCCGTCGAAGGCAATCTTCGGCGCTTCGTCCTTCTGGATATCGAAGGCCCAACGGTTGCCGCCCACGTCAAGCGTGCCGGGAACCGAGAGCGCCACCTGGAAGGTCTTGCCTTGCGCGGGCTGCTTGTCTTCAGGCTTCGGAGCAGCGTCTGCGACGAGCGGAACGGGGGCTTGTGCTTCATTGGGCGCGAAGGTCACCGGGACATCGGTTTTTTCGCCCGAAAGTCGGACAGTCAGGCGCGATCCTTCGGGCACGACAATCGGTTTGGTGTCGGCATTCGCGTCATTGGCCGCCAGAAAGACCGGGGGCTTGCGCGTATAAACCGGCGGCGTGACCCAGGCATCGACCCGCAGGCCAGCAATCGCGTTACTCACCGGAATCGGGCGGAAGGGATCGATCAGCCGGCCCGCATTGTTGGACCATGAAAAACCGAAGGCGACGAAAAGCAGCAGCGCCGGCAGCGCGCGCAGCGCAAAGCGGTCATAGGCCGCTATGTCGGGCGTCGGCGTGCCGGCCGTCAGGGAGCCGACAAGCCGGGCCATACGGCGCTTGTGTTCGCGCCACAGGGCTTCACCGAAGGGTCCACTCGCTGTTGCGGGCACGTCTTCGAGGGCGGCAAGGGCTCGGTGCGCGAGACCGCTGCGCTCTTCGATGCGCCGCGTCGCCTCCGCATCCGTCGGCCATCGTAACGTGATGAAGCGAACGAGCGACCAGAGGAAGACGAGACCGAAGATCACGGCAAAGACGCGCGCGATGCTGGGCGGCACCATGCGGAACAGGCCGAACCAGCTTGTTGCGGCGTAAAGAGCTGCGACTGAAAGCGGCGCCAGCGCCAGCGGGGCAAGTCGTTCGAGGAAGAGCACGATCTTGGCGAGGCCGCGGGAACGCGCAATGCGCCGTTTCAGGCGACCGGTGCCGTCTTCCCCGCCTGCGCTCGTCTCGCGATTATCCATGCCGCTCCTTCAAGTATTCGAGCGTCAGAATAACATTCTTTGTGGCAAAGGCGAGGGCAGGATCGCTTATTCCAGCCAGTCCGGCACGGAATCCAAGCCGATCAATTCCTCATAGCTCGTGCGCGGGCGGATCACATGATAGCGGTCGCCACTGACCAGAACTTCGGGCACGAGCAGGCGGCTGTTATAGGTGCCGGCCTGTACTGCGCCGTATGCACCGGCTGAACCGATGGAGAGAAGATCGCCCGGCTTCGGCATCATCATCTCGCGGTCGAGCGCCATATAGTCGCCCGTCTCGCAGACGGGGCCGACGACATCGGCCTTGATGAGCGGTGCGCTGGCGGCCGAAATGACGGCCGGCTTGATCTCGTGCCAGGCTTCGTAAAGCGTCGGGCGGACGAGATCGTTCATGGCGACATCGACGATGACGAAGGTCTTCTCGCCGCCATCCTTCACATAGAGAACTTCGGTGAGCAGAATACCGGCATTGCCCGCGATCAGACGGCCGGGCTCGGCGACGATCTTGCAATCGAGACCGCGCAGCTGGTTCTTCACCACATCGGCATAGTCTGCCGGCAGCGGCGGAATGTCGTTACTGTCCTTGTAGGGAATGCCAAGGCCGCCGCCGATATCGACGTGTTCGATCGTGTGGCCGTCGGCGCGCAGCGTCTCGACCAGTTCCTTGAGCAGGCGGAAGGCATCGGCAAAGGGCTGCAGCTCGGTGATCTGGCTGCCGATATGCATGTCGATGCCGGTCACTTCGATGCCGGGCAGGCGTGCGGCATGGGCATAGACGGCGCGGGCGCGGTCATAGGAAATGCCGAACTTGTTTTCCTTCTTGCCGGTCGAAATCTTGGCATGGGTCTTGGCGTCCACATCGGGGTTGATGCGGAAGGAGACCGGGGCGCGCTTGCCGGCCTTGACGGCGCGGGCGTTCAGAAGCTCGAGTTCCGGTTCGGACTCGACGTTGAAGCAATAGATGCCGGTTTCCAGCGCCAGATCCATTTCGTGCACGGTCTTGCCGACGCCGGAAAACATGATGCGCGAGGCGGGGATGCCGGCGGCGAGCGCCCGGCGCAATTCGCCTTCGGAGACCACATCGATCCCGGCCCCGAGACGGCCCAGCACCTTCAGCACCGCCTGGTTGGAATTCGCCTTCATCGCATAGCAGACGAGCGAATCGACATCCTTGAAGGCGTTCGAGAAGACCGTGTAGTGCCGTTCCAGCGTGGCGGTGGAATAGACATAGCAGGGGGTGCCGACGGCGGCGGCAATTTCTGCCACCGGCACGTCTTCGGCGTGGAGCACGCCGTCGCGATATTCAAAATGGTTCACGGGGGAGCGACCTTATAGAAGCGGATCTAGAATGAAGGGCTTGTCTTCCTTCACCAGCGGCTTGGTCTTCACGGTGCCGGTTGCCTTGTCCATCGGCTGGCCCTCATAGGTGCCGGGCGCATCAAGGTCGCCCTTGCGGCCGCAGGAGGAAATGCTTGCCACGATGGCGACGCAGACGGCGGCGAGCGCCAGTTTCTTGAACAATTCCGGCATCGGAAATGCAGGCCCTTCTTGTTAACGTGCGAAAACACATAGCGGATTGGCGGGGCGCTTGCACTCCAATTTTGATGAAGTCAAATCGCCGGGGGTGATTGGTGGTGGAAGGCAGCGCCTGCGGCACCCCCTCTGCCCTGCCGGGCATCTCCCCCGCAAAGGGGGGAGATTGGCAAGATGCGCCGCCCCGCCTTCCCTCACCGTCGACTATGCATCCAACAGAAAATGGGGACGAAGCCAACGCCGCGTTCGTCTCCCCCCTTGTGGGGGAGATGGCGGCAGCCAGAGGGGGACTTTGCAGCGAGCGCTGAGCCAGCGGATAGAAAGACCCCTCCCCAACCCTCCCCACAAGGGGGAGGGAGAGCCGCCGCCGAAGTCTATCAAACCCGCTTCTTCCACTCCGCGATCTGGAACCGCACCTGATCCGGCGCCGTGCCGCCATAGCTCTTGCGCGAGGCAACTGAGGCGTCGACGGTGAGCACGGCATAGACGCCATCATTGATCTCCGGATGGATCGCCTTCAGCTCATCCAGCGTGAGACCTGCCAGATCGACACCCTTTTTCTCAGCCGCGGCCACCGCCGCACCCGTGACATGATGCGCATCGCGGAAGGGGAGACCCAGTTCGCGCACCAGCCAGTCGGCGAGGTCGGTCGCGGTCGAGAAGCCGGAGCCGGCGGCCTTGCGCATGGAAGCGGTGTTGATCGTCATGTCGCCGATCATGCCGGCCATGGCGGCGAGCGACAGTTCGAGGCTTTCGGCAGCGTCGAAAACCTGTTCCTTGTCTTCCTGCATGTCCTTGGAATAGGCGAGCGGCAGGCCCTTCATGACGGTGAGCAGAGCGATCAGCGAGCCGTTGATGCGGCCGGTCTTGGCGCGCACCAGTTCGGCGGCATCCGGGTTCTTCTTCTGCGGCATGATCGAGGAGCCGGTGGAGAACGAGTCCGAAAGCCGCACGAAATTGAACTGCGGCGTCGACCAGATGACAATTTCTTCCGCCAGCCGCGACAGATGCGTGGCGCAGATGGAGGCCAGCGACAGGAATTCCAGCGCGAAGTCGCGGTCAGAGACCGTGTCGATGGAGTTGCGCGTCGGCTCGCGGAAGCCGAGCGCCTTCGCCGTCATGTGGCGGTCGATCGGATAGGGCGTGCCGGCGAGCGCCGCAGCGCCAATCGGGCTCTCGTCCATGCGCTCGATGCAGTCACGCACGCGCGAGCGATCGCGGCCAAACATTTCGACATAGGCCATGCAATGATGGCCGAAGGTGACGGGCTGGGCCGTCTGCAGATGGGTGAAGCCGGGCATGACGGTGTCGGCATGTTCCTCGGCGCGGGCGAGGAAGACGGAGATGAGCGCCGTCAGCGCCGCATCGACCTTCACCAGCTCTTCCTTGACCCAGAGGCGGAAGTCGAGCGCCACCTGGTCGTTGCGCGAGCGGGCGGTGTGCAGGCGCTTGGCGGCGAGACCGATCTGGTCGGCGAGCCGCGCCTCGACATTCATGTGAATGTCTTCAAGTTTGCGTGAGAACTCGAATTTGCCGTTTTCGATTTCCGCGCGGATGCTATTGAGACCCTCGGTAATCTGTTTCAGGTCCTCGGCGGAAATGATGCCCTGCTTTGCCAGCATCTCGGCATGCGCCAATGAGCCGCGGATATCCTGGGCGTAGAGTTTCTTGTCGAAGCCGATGGAGGCGTTTATCTCCTCCATGATCGCGGCAGGACCGGAGGCGAAACGTCCGCCCCACATCTGGTTTGAGGATGTCTTGTCTTCGGCCATGGATCACGATCCCGGAGTTGATTTCGATTATGACGACTGAAAACCGAAAGGCGCTTCCCGTTCTCACGCTTGCCGCGGCAGCGGTGGTCCTGGGCGTCCTGTCCGGAGCCGTCGCGGTTTACATGAAGAGTTCCGGGTCTGGCAAGGATGCGCTTGCCGCGAGCGGCGATTGCGCCAAGTCGGACGCGCTGATGGCGAAGCTGAAGCCGCTGATGAAGGGTCAGGTCGCAGCGCTTGTTGCCGCCAACCCGCCCCGTTCGCTCGGCGATTTCTCCTTCAAGGGGCCGGACGGCAAGGCGATGACGCTTGCCGACTTCAAGGGCAAGACCGTGCTGCTCAATCTCTGGGCCACCTGGTGCATCCCCTGCCGCACCGAGATGCCGGAGCTTGACGCGCTGCAGAAGGAGATGGGCGCGGACGGCACGTTCGAGGTTGCAGCGATCAATATCGATACCGGCAACGACGACAAGCCCAACGCCTTCCGCAAGGACACCGGCATCACCTCGCTCGCCTTCTATCGCGACAACACGCTCAACACCTTCAACCGCCTCAAGAAGGAAGGCCTCGCGTTTGGTCTCCCGGCGACGATGCTGATCGACAAGGATGGGTGTCTGGTCGCGGCCATGAATGGGCCGGCGGCGTGGCATAGCGATGATGCGAAGGCGCTGGTGGTCGCGGCGAAGGGGGAGTGAGGGCGCGCGCTGTGTGTGCCCCACGCTCCGTCATCCCGGACTTGATCCGGCATCCAGCCGCCCGCGTCTGCGGGCGGGGAGACTCAGTTCAAAGAGTCCTTACAGCTCGCCGACGCGAGCTGGCTGGATCCCGGATCAAGTCCGGGATGACGGGGGTAGTTTGTATCCCCTGCGCCAAAATTCAGCTGCGCTGGCTTCATTTCGGTATGTTGCCCAAAGACCAAAAGTCGAGTGGCGACAGCGTATCGTATCCACGAGGGCTTTTGTTCGGGTAACGAAGAGAAATCATTCGCCCAGCCTGATCGGCGTAGCGGGTCCACCACCCCAACAGCTTCTCCACCTTCCCCCTCGCCACTGGTTCTTTCGTCAGCACCAGCGTAATCCCGTTAAGCCGATAGCCGGGGCCGAAGGTGGCTTCGAGATTGGTGGGGTCGACGCGCTTGACGCTGGCCGGGTTGTTGATGTCATAGAAGGTGCCGAGGAGGGGGTATTGGTCGGGCTTCAGCGCGACTCTGCCGGCGCCTCCGTCATCGCCATTTTCCAGCAATGCTCCGGCCTTGACGCTCTCCATTTTGGGATAAACCAGCCAATTCAGGGCAGGGACGGATTTGAGGAGGACGAACAGATATCGTCCTCGCGAAACTTCCAATGCTACGGCTTCCCCGTTCAATTGAAAGCTGACGCCATTTGCTTCCGCCGGAACGAAAGGGCCGTGGGTATCGCTTAGCCGTGCTGACATCACGCTTGAGGCAGTCTTTAAGCCCTCCGGCGTCTCGACCTCAACAGTCAGCTTCTGGTGCCAGTCGTAATCCTTGCCACAACTCGCCAGCACCAGCAGCCGCAACGCGATCAAAATCAGGATCAGAATTCTCAACGGCTTGCGCACGGGATTGATGGCTCTTCGGTTCGGCATCGCAATGCCATCGCTTGAAAGATCGGCTCGACCATAGCGGCGGCGTGGCCGAAATCGCAAGTTGCAGAGGACGGGAATACGCGGTTTCGGGCGGGTGATGCGCCGGTAAGCGGAAATGTCGTTAAGGGTTGGTGTGGATTGGCGGTGACGGCGGGCGGGCGCGACATTCTCCCGCTTCTCCCCTTGGGGAGAAGATGCCCGAAGGGCAGATGAGGGGTTTCTTGCGCGGCGTGCCGTGTGGCTCCCCCTCATCGCCTCGCATGCGCTCGGCACTTCTCCCCGAGGGGAGAAGAGGGAATACGAGGCTGCCGCTTGCTCCCATCTCCACCCTTGCGGGGGAGATGTCAGCGAAGCTGACAGAGGGGGGTATCGCGAGGGATGGCTTCGATGGAGAGGTTGTGCCGTGTGGCACCCCCCTCTGCCCTGCCGGGCATCTCCCCCGCATGGGGGGAGATTGGCTGGGCGCGGGGTCTTACCGCGTCGGAACCGGCACTTCCCCACGATAGTCGTAGAACCCGCGTCCCGTTTTCCGTCCAAGCCAGCCGGCTTCGACATATTTCACCAGAAGCGGGCAGGGGCGGTATTTGCTGTCGGCGAGGCCGTCGTAGAGGACCTGCATGATCGACAGGCAGGTGTCGAGGCCGATGAAGTCGGCGAGTTGCAGCGGGCCCATCGGGTGGTTGGCGCCGAGCTTCATCGCCGTGTCGATGGCCTCGACCGAGCCGACGCCTTCATAGAGCGTGTAGATCGCCTCGTTGATCATCGGCAAGAGGATGCGGTTGACGATGAAGGCGGGGAAGTCTTCGGAAACGGTGATGGTCTTTTCGAGCGCCGTCACATAGGCGCGGGCGGCCTGGAAGGTCGGGTCGTCGGTGGCGATGCCGCGCACCAGTTCGACCAGCTTCATGATCGGCACCGGGTTCATGAAATGGATGCCCATGAAGCGTTCCGGCCGGTCGGTGGCGGATGCCAGACGGGTGATCGAGAGCGAGGATGTGTTCGTCGCCACGATTGCCGTCGGCTTCAAGAGCGGGCAGAGCTGGGCGTAGATCTTGCGCTTGATCGTCTCGTCTTCGGTGGCCGCCTCGATGACGAGATCGGCCTCGGAAAGAACCGACATGTCGGAGCCGCCGGAAATGCGGGCCATGGCGGCTTCGCGGGTTTCGGGCGTGATCTTGCCGCCGGCGACCTGGCGGGCCATGTTGCCGCCGATGGTCGCAATGCCGGCTTCGACGCGATCTGCGGAGATGTCGTAAATGGCGACCTTGTAGCCGGCCAGCGCGCTTACCTGCGCAATGCCGCCGCCCATCTGGCCTGCTCCGATGATGCCGATCTGTTCGATGGCCATGGTTCTGTCTCCCCCAAGTCTTTCCGCTTGTAACCCTTGAAATCTTTTGGCTTCTGCGCCTTGTCTAGTGATAACGTCAGAGATTGTCGATGACCAGTCATTTCGCAAGTGCGAGATGATTTCAATCGATTTGGATTTGCGAATTTTCCAAGTGTAAAAAGGTTGCCACACTTATGCAGGTCAAGATGAACGGCAATGTGTCTTTCTGGTATGCCGATCTTGGCGGCCTGCCGGAAAAACGCGCCGCTTTGCCGGGCGATCGCGAGGCGGATATGTGTATCATCGGCGGGGGTTATACCGGGCTCTGGACCGCCTATTACCTGAAAAAAGCCGATCCTTCGCTTTCCATCATCATCGTCGAACGCGAATTTGCCGGCTTCGGCGGGTCGGGTCGGAATGGCGGCTGGCTGTCCGGCGGCTTCGACTGGTCGCGGGAGAAATATCTGAAAGATTCCAGCCGGCAGGCGGTGATCGCCATGCAGACGGCGATGGCGGGCACGGTGGACGAGGTCATCCGCGTCGCCGAGCATGAGGGAATCGATGCTGATATTCTCAGGGCCGACAATCTCGTTGTCGCGACCAATGCCGCCCAGATGGGGCGGCTGGCTGATGACCACCGGACAATGCGGGACTGGGCGGTTCCGGCGGAGAAGATTGCGCTGCTTTCGGCCCGCGAGGCGGCGGAGCGGGTTCGCGTGGACGGCGTTCAGGGCGGGCTGGTCGTGCGCGGCATGGCGCGGGTGCAGCCGGCAAAGCTGGCCCGCGGGCTGGCGGACGCCGTCGAGCGGCTGGGCGTGACGATTTACGAGGGGACGGCCGTCACCGGTTACAGCAAGGGTGTGGTGGAGACGGATCGCGGGATCGTGCGGGCGCCGGTGATCCTGCGGGCGACGGAGGGGTTCACGGCAGGCCTGAAGGGCCACGAGCGCGAGTGGCTGCCGCTCAACAGTGCGCAGATCGTGACGGAACCCTTGCCGGATGCACTGTGGGACGAGATCGGCTGGCGGGGGCATGAGCTTCTGGGTGAGGGTGCGCATGCCTATTGTTATGCGCAGCGCACCCGCGAGGGACGGATTGCGATGGGCGGGCGCGGGGTTCCCTATCGCTTCGGTTCGCGCACGGATGTCAACGGGCAGACGCAGGATGCGACCGTCGCGCAGCTGCATGGGATCCTTATCCGGCTGTTTCCGAAGCTGAAGGATGTGCGGATCGATCATGCCTGGTGCGGTGTGCTGGGTGTCCCACGCGACTGGTGCACGACGGCGGGGTTCGACGCGGCGAGCGGCCTCGGCTGGGCCGGGGGCTATGTCGGACTTGGGGTTTCGAGTTCGAATCTGGCGGGGCGGACGCTGACTGATCTCGTGCTGAAGCGGGATACCGAACTCGTGCGTCTGCCCTGGGTAAACCGTCGTGTCAGCCGCTGGGAGCCGGAACCGATGCGCTGGCTCGGCGTTCATTCCATGTATCAGTTGTACAAGATTGCGGACCGGCGCGAAGCGGAGGGGCTGGGGCGCACATCGCGGCTGGCGCGCCTGGCCGACAAGCTCACGGGACATTGATGAACCTGATGATTGCTGGCACTGGCATCGCGACGCGACTGACGATAATCTCCGCTAAACAGATTTGATCAATCGCCGGGTGAACGGGAAGACATTGCTGAAGCCATTGGACAGGAACGCGCGGGAAAGCGTGAAAAAATGGACCTACCGGTCGCTGCGCCATTCGGTGATGACGGGGCGTCTGCCGCCGGGGCAGGCCGTCACCATAACCGGACTCGCCGATGAACTTGGCGTGTCGGCCATGCCGATCCGCGAGGCGCTGCATCTGCTGGTCGCCGATGGAGCGCTGGAGCATATGGACAATCGCCGCGTCCGCGTGCCCAACATGACGCCGGAGAAATTCGACGAGACGCTGTCGGCGCGCATTGCACTGGAAACGTTGGCGGCCGAGCGCGCCATGCTCCATGTTGACGAGGCGCGACTTGCCCGCATGCAGAAGCTCGATGCCGAGATCGATGAAGCCTATGACGCTGGCGATATAGAAAGCGGGATCGAGCGCAACTTTGCTTTCCACCGTTGTCTCTACGAAACGCGCTCGTCTGCAGTGCTCCTGCCGCTGATCGAATCGGTCTGGGTGAGGCTCGGGCCGTTCATGCGGGAGGCGGCTGAGCATCTGGCCGAGACCTACCGTTTCGACCGCCACGCGGAGGCCATGCAGGCGATCCGCGACAAGGATGCCGAGGCGCTGCGACGCGCCATCATTTCCGATATTCAGGATGGCGCCGGCTATCTCGGGCGCAAGCGGTTCTCCGATGCTTAGGGTCAAAACTCAATCAGGACAGGTGTTCTGTTGATTGTGGTGGGATTGAATGGTGGTGAACAAGCGCAAGGCAAGGCCCAGGGCCTTGTCGAGCATTGTTCACAATCAGGCGGCCCACCACGTTCAACCCTTCGGGCACGCTGTATCTTGCGCCTGCGGGCGTCGCAAAGGTTTGAAAATGATGAGCATTCCCTACGCCTTTCCTCCTACTCAGACGCAAAATACAGCGTGCAGAACACCTATCCTGATTGAATTTTGACCATAAAGGTGGCTGCTTGGATATCCTGACGATCAACGGCGATATCGGCCGCTATCCGCAAAGTTATTATGCGGCCACAGCCCATCCCTTCGAGGCGCTGCCTGCGCCCGAGGGCGAGATGCGCTGCGACGTGTGCATCATCGGCGGCGGGTTCACAGGGGTGTCGAGTGCGATGCATCTGGCGAAGCGCGGCTACAAGGTGGTGTTGCTTGAGGCGAACCGTATCGGCTGGGGCGCTTCCGGGCGCAATGGTGGCCAGGTAAACACCGGCATGCGGCTCGACCAGCCGGTGCTTGAAGAGAAATACGGACGGGAGACGGCGCATCGGCTGTGGACGGTGGCGACGCAAGCCGTCGATCTGGTTAAGGCGCTCATTGCCGAGCACGCCATTGATTGCAGGTTCAAGCCGGGTGTCATTCACGCGTCGCACCGCGCCGGAGATGCGCGGCATATGGCCGAACTCGTCGAGACGATGCGGGAGAATTACGGCGTCGGCTCGATGGAATTGCTCGACCAAGAGGCGCTTCATGCGCTGCTGCCGACGGATTTCTATTGCTGCGGTTTGCTGGATCGCGATGCCGGTCACCTGCATCCGCTGAACTATCTTTTCGGGCTTGCCCGTGCCGCGCAGGCGCATGGGGCGGTGCTGCATGAGAATGCGCGGGTGGTGGAGATCACGAAGGACAGTCCGGCTACGGTGAAGACGGAGCGGGCATCGATCCGGGCGGATCATGTCGTGGTCGGCGTCAATGGCTACGGCGGCCATCTCATCGGCGAGGATGCGCCCTTTGTCATGCCGATCAATGCTTATATCGGTACGACGCGGGTGCTGACGGAGGACGAGGCGGCGCGGGTGCTGACGCAGGAATACGCGGTTGCCGACTCCAAGTTTGTCATCAACTATTTCCGCCTGACTGAGGATCGCCGGCTGCTGTTCGGCGGCGGCGAGAGTTATGGCTATCGTTTCCCGCGCAACCTTGACGGGATCGTGCGAAGGCCGATGGCGGAAGTTTTCCCGCATCTGAAGGACGTTCCCTTTGACTATCGCTGGGGCGGGACGCTAGGAATTACGATGAGCCGGATGCCGCATTTCCGCAGGCATGCCGGGAATATCCTGACGGCCGGCGGGTTTTCGGGGCAGGGCGTGGCGCTGGCGACGCTGTCGGGGCAGGTGATTGCGGATGCGATTGCGGGGCAGGCGGAGCGGTTCGATCTGATGGCGTCGCTGCCGGGAACTCCGTTTCCGGGTGGGGTGGCGTTGCGGTTGCCGCTCCTGGTGCTGGCGATGACTTGGTATGCGCTGCGGGATCGGCTGGGGTAATTCTTTATACACCAAAAAAAAGCGGGCCGGCAATACCGACCCGCTTCACAATGACTGTCCCTTTTCGGCTCAGAGCGCCTTTTCGAGCTCCGGCAGGGCTTCGAAGAGGTCTGCCACGAGGCCGTAGTCGGCGACCTGGAAGATCGGGGCTTCCTCGTCCTTGTTGATGGCGACGATGACCTTCGAGTCCTTCATCCCGGCGAGGTGCTGGATGGCACCGGAAATGCCGCAGGCGATGTAGAGTTCGGGGGCCACGACCTTGCCGGTCTGGCCGACCTGCCAGTCGTTCGGTGCATAGCCGGCATCGACGGCAGCGCGCGAGGCGCCAACGGCAGCGCCCAGCTTGTCGGCGACGGGCAGGATGACTTCCTGGAACTTCTCGGACGAACCGAGCGCACGGCCGCCCGAGATGATGATCTTGGCGGAGGTCAGTTCCGGACGGTCGGAGGATGAGAGCGCATCCGAGACGTGGGACGAAACGCCCGGATTAGCGGCGGCACCAACCGTCTCGACGGAGGCCGAACCGCCTTCGCCGGCAGCGGCGAAGGATGCGGTGCGCACCGTGATCACCTTCTTGGCGTCGGTGGACTGAACCGTCTGGATGGCGTTGCCGGCATAGATCGGACGCTTGAACGTATCAGCCGAAACGACCTCGATGATTTCCGAGATCTGCGCGACGTCGAGCAGGGCTGCGACGCGCGGCAGGATGTTCTTGCCCGTCGCGGTAGCGGCTGCGACGATGGCGTCATAGGAGCCGGCGAGCGACACGATAAGCGCGGCAACCGGTTCTGCGAGCTGATGGCCATAGGCCGCATCGTCAGCGACGAGCACCTTGGCGACGCCCGCAAGCTTGGCAGCCTGTTCGCCAACAGCGGAAGCGCCGGCACCTGCGACGAGCACATGAACGTCGCCGCCGATCTTGGCTGCAGCGGTCAGCGCCTTGGCCGTCTGGTCGGAAAGGGTCTTGTTGTCGTGGTCGGCAACGAGAAGAATGGTCATGATGGTTCTCCCTTCCGTTTCTTAGAGGACGCCGGCGGACTTGAGGCTGGAAACCAGCTCGCCCACGGACTTCACCTTGACGCCAGCCTTGCGGCCGCCCGGCTCTTCGGTCTTCAGCACCTTGAGGCGCGGCGAGACGTCGACGCCGTAGTCGGCAGGCGACTTCTTGTCGAGCGGCTTCTTCTTGGCCTTCATGATGTTCGGCAGCGAGGCATAGCGCGGCTCGTTGAGGCGCAGGTCGGTGGTGACGATGGCCGGGAGCTTGACTTCGATGGTCTGCAGACCGCCATCGACTTCGCGAGTGATGTTGGCCTTGGAGGCGTCAACGATCTCGACCTTCGAAGCGAATGTGCCCTGAGCCCAGCCCAGCAGTGCTGCGAGCATCTGGCCGGTCTGGTTCGAATCGTCGTCAATCGCCTGCTTGCCGACAATGACGAGGCCGGGCTGTTCGGCTTCGACGACGCCCTTGACGATCTTGGCAACGGCGAGCGGCTCGACGGTTTCGTCGGTCTCGACCAGAATGCCGCGGTCGGCACCCATGGCGAGCGCGGTGCGGATGGTTTCTTCGGCCTTGGCAGGACCCACCGACACGACGACGACTTCGTCGGCCTTACCGGTTTCCTTCAGGCGAAGCGCCTCCTCGACGGAGATTTCGTCGAACGGGTTCATCGACATCTTGACGTTCGCGAGCTCAACGCCCGTGCCGTCGCCCTTGACGCGGATCTTCACGTTGTAATCGACAACGCGCTTCACTGTGACAACAATCTTCATGGAGCCCTTCCTTCGCAAATTTCCTGGAGGAACATGCGTCAATCCACACGCGGCCATTTGCCGGTTGGCGACATGGATAAGCGTTTTTCCTCCAAATTCAACGCGCATCCCATCGCCCGAGGGATTTTTTTGTCGGCACTTTGAGTTCGCACGCCATACAATCGATTAGCGTCTACTCCAAGCCTCGTGCAGTGCTTTATCTTACGTTTACGTGAAGGTCAATAATCAACGCGGGCAATTGCTTGAGAGTGACAAATTCACGCATGCGAAAATGGTTCCCGATGTCGCTTACTCGCGTGGTTGTTCTGCCGTGGACGTAGCCCGGTCGAAGAGGTGCACGCTGCGCCGCTTGAGGGCGATCACCAGCACCGCGCCCGCAACAATGCCGCCTGTATGGGCGCCCCAGGAGACCATGCCGCTGTGGTCGGTGGCCAGCATGTAGAACTGTTCGCCGATCCAGAGAAGGAGCGGAATGAAGGCCGGCAGCGGTAGCGGAATGCCGAAGAGCACGAGCGCCCAGATGCGTACGCGCGGATGCAGGAGCACATAGGCCGAAAGCACGCCCGATACCGCGCCCGAGGCGCCGATGAGCGGCAGTTGTGATGCCGGATCCGTCAAGCCGTGGATGAAGGCACCGAAGGTGGCGCATGCGAGATAGAAAAGCGCGTAACGGACATGGCCCAGCGCATCCTCGATATTGTCGCCGAAGACCCACAGGAAGAGCATGTTGACTGCGATATGCATCGTGTCGATATGCAGGAAGGCATAGGTCACGAAGTTCGCCCAGGTCGGCACAAGGACGATCGAGGCGTCGAGCCTGTCGCCGGCGAACACGGTTCCGGGAATGAAACCAAGCGCCATCTGAAGAGTATTCTGTTCCAGAACCGGCTCGCGCCGCATGACGATCCAGACCAGAATGTTCGCGATGATCAGCGCATAGTTGACGTAAGCGCGCTTGATATACTTGAGGCCGTTCTGGTCGTGGATCGGCAGGAACATCCCGCTATCTGTCCTTTCCCGGCACCCAGAGCACGTCGCTTGCGCCATTGTCGTTGGCGACGCGGGCGGCGACGAAGAGCAGGTCGGACAGTCGGTTTATGTAGCGCATCGCCGCCGGGTTGATTGCGCCATGTTCGCGGTCGTTCAGCGCCACCATCAGGCGCTCGGCGCGGCGCGAGACCGTGCGCGCGACATGCAGCGCCGCCGAGGCAGGCGATCCGCCGGGAAGCACGAAGGAGCGCAGCGGCTGCAGGTTGGCGTTCAGTGCGTCGATCGCGTGTTCGAGGTTGTCGACCTGCTTCTGCGTGACCCGGAGCGGCTCGTAGCCCAGCTCTTCCGGGGTGCCGGGTGAGGCGAGGTCCGCGCCGAGATCGAAAAGCGCGTTCTGGATCGCAGCCAGGATCGGATCAAGTGTTGACATGGCAGCGGTCGACAGACGCGCCATACCGATGAAGGAATTCGTTTCGTCCACAACGCCGTATGCTTCGACGCGCAGGTCGGTCTTGGACACGCGGTCGCCGCCGGCAAGGCCGGTCGTGCCGTCGTCGCCGGTGCGGGTATAAATCTTGTTCAGCTTGACCATGCGGATCAGCGTCCCCCGCCGGTCAGCCACAGCGTCAGCATGATCAGCGCCACGGCAATCGCCTGCAGCGCCACGCGCATCTGCATCAGCTTGTTCGATGTGCTGCCGCTGCCGCCGCGCAACAGGTTCCAGAGACCCCGGATGAGAACGAGGGCGGTGGCGACCATGAAAACGATCGCCAGAATGTAGGTGAAACCACCCATGATGTTTCCTTGGATTTGCGGCTTTCAGCCGACTCTTGAGATCAGTTTGTAAAACATATCCGCAGGCAGCAGCTTTTTCAAAAGCATTCCCTGCTTGGCCACTGTGGTTACGGGATAATGCGCCTTTGGATTGGGCGATGTCAGCGCTTTTTCCAGAACCGTCATCACTGCCTCCGGCCCGAGCTTGCCTTTCGCACGCCGTTCGCCCTTCAGCCGGCCGAGCTGGCGCTCATAGGATGCCGCATGAACCGAGTTGCGATAATCGATATTGGCGAGGAACTTTTCGAGTGCGGTGGCGAGAAAACGGGATTCAATGGGGCCAGGTTCGATCAGCGAGACATGAATGCCGGTGCCTGCGAGTTCCATGCGTAAGGTGATGGACAGGCCTTCGAGCGCGAATTTCGAGGCTGTGTAAGCGCCGCGATAGGGCGCGGGGACGACGCCGAGGATGGAGGAGCATTGGACGATCCGGCCGTGGCCCTGCCTGCGCATAATGGGAACGATGAGCCGGGTCAGTTCATGCCAGCCGAAAAAATTGACGTCAAACTGGGCTTTCAGCACCTCAACGGTCAGGTCTTCGACCGCACCTGTCTGGCCATAGGCGCCGTTGTTGAAGAGTGCGTCGAGCGTGCCGCCAGTTCGTGTCGTCACGTCGTTAACGAGGCGGCGGATGCTGTCGAGATCGGCGTAGTCCATCAGGAATGTTTCGATGCCATCGTCTTCAAGCGAGACGCGGTCTTCCTCGCGCCGGACGGTGGCAAAGACGCGCCAGCCTTTTTCCTTCAGCGCGCGGGCGCAAAATGCGCCGATGCCTGTGGAACTGCCGGTAATCAGAATCGTTTTCCCAGATGTCATGGTGGATTCCTGTACAAACTTCATTGCATTTCCCATATCTGACAAGGTGACGCAACGAGATGGCGATGGTTCGCGACGAGCAGCCCATCACCACAGAAGAGGTCGGGGGTCCGGTGCCGGTATTTGTGAAGGTGATCTACCGGGTGCTTTATGACGCCCTCTACCACTTCACCGACGATGACGGCTGGGCCATGGCGAGCCATGTCGCGCTCTCGTCGCTGCTGGCCATTTTCCCGTTCCTGATCTTCGGCACGTCGTTGGCGACCTTTCTGGGGGCAAAGGAATTTGCCGAGACGGCGGTTCATCTGATCTTTGACACCTGGCCGGAAACCATTGCAGCACCGATCGCGAAGGAAGTCGTGCAGGTTCTGACCATTCCCCACGGGGGCCTGTTGACGGTCTCGGTTCTGGCGGCGGCTTACTTCGCCTCCAACGGGATCGAGGCGCTGCGCATTTCGCTCAACCGCGCCTATCGCGTTCATGAGCTGCGGCCCTGGTACATCACGCGCGCGCTCAGCCTCGTCTATGTGCTGGCGGCGGTTCTGGCGCTGGCGGCCGTCAGCGTCTTCCTCGTCGTCGTCCCGCTGGCGGCTGGTTACGTCGAAAGCTGGCTGCCATGGATGACGAGTATCATCAACGTGATCGAAAGCTGGCGTGTCTGGGGGACGATCATTGTGCTGACGGTGGCCCTCTTCATCGTGCATCTTTACATGCCGGCGGGACGGCGGCGCCTCATTCAAGTCGTGCCGGGCATTACCTTCACGCTGATCGCCTGGGCTCTTTCGGCCTATGTCTTTGCCTATTACATCTCGACCTTCGCCAATTACACGCGCACCTATGCAGGCCTCGCCTCGATCATGATCGTGCTGGTGTTCCTCTACATGACCGGCGTAATCTTCATCATTGGCGGCGAGATCAATGCGGCCATGATGAAATTCAGGGTGTTCCGCATGTTCGGGCGTTCGGGGACGCCCGTGCTTCCGATGACGGCCGGTTCAGCCGAGACCCAAGCGGCGGCGGATATCAAGGGGCGAGAGGCCGGCGGCGCGCAGCGCCGTTAGCGCCGTGTCGCCCTGGCTCTTGGATAATTTGCGTCCGTCCTCGCCAACGATAAGGCGGTGATGGTGGTAAATGGGTGCGGGGAGGCCCAGCAGCGTTTGCAGCAGCCGATGCACCGGAGTGGCGGCGAAGAGATCGAGACCGCGCACGACATGCGTCACGCCTTGCAGCGCGTCATCCACAACGACGGAGAGGTGGTAACTTGAGGGTGCATCCCAGCGCCAGAGCATGACGTCGCCCCAGATGGCTGGATCGAGGGTGAGTGTGCCGGCATGGGCGGGGCCGGTTTCGATGAAGGAAAGCTCGCTGTTTGCCGTTGCCAACGCTTTTGCCATGTCGAGCCGCCAGACATGCTGATCGCCGTCGGCGATGCGCGCTTCGGCTTCGGCTCGCGAAAGCTTCCGGTCATCCGGCGGATAGAGCAGCGCGCCGTCTGGATCACGAGGCCATGGCTTGCCCGATGCCTCTTGATCGGCCACGAAGCGTTTCACCTCCCCGCGGCTCATGAAGGCGGGATAGACGAGATCCATCGCCTTCAGCCGCTCAAGCGCGGCGCGATAGGCGTCGGTATGCTCTGATTGACGGCGGACAGGGCGTTCGTAATCGATGCCGAGCCAGCGGAGGTCTTCGTGGATCGCCTGTTCGTATTCCGGCCGGCAACGCGTAATGTCGATGTCTTCGATGCGCAGCAGCAGGCGTCCCCTGGCAGTTTTCGCCATGTCGTCGTTGAGCAGTGCGGACAAGGCGTGCCCGAGATGCAGATAGCCGTTCGGGCTTGGCGCGAAGCGGAAAACGGGTGGCATGGTCGAAGGCTTTTCGGGCATAGGATTTCATTTCAGAAATTTCGGGCGGTGCCAAGGAGGGCGCGTGAAGCCGATTACCAGCGAATTTGATATCGCGGCGGGGCTTGATGCACTCTTGACGCTTGATCCGCGGCTGGGCGACATCGTTGCGCGCGCGGGGCCGGTGCCTTTGCGTCTCCAGCCGGCCGGCTTTGCAGGGCTTGCCGAGATCATCGTGTCGCAAATGGTTTCCAAGGCTTCTGCATCCGCGATTTTCGGGCGGCTTGCGGCAAAGCTGAGTGGTGAAGTGTGTGGGGCGGGAGTAATTGCCCTCGGAGCGGATGGTCTGTTTGGTGTTGGTCTCTCTCGCGCCAAGGCTTCGGCCCTGCTGGCGATTGCCGAGGCGGAGATTGCGGGGCGGCTCGATCTGCAAGGAGCCTGCTGCATGGAGACTGCGGAAGCGCTTGCCCACCTGACCGCCGTCAAGGGCGTCGGACCGTGGACGGCGGAGGTCTATCTGATGTTCTGCGCCGGCCATCCGGATATCTTTCCCGTGGGGGATATTGCGCTCGTTCACGCCGTGCATCACGCTTTCGGTCGTGATGAGAAATTGAAAGGTCGCGATCTCGCGGCCTTGGCAGAATGCTGGTCGCCGTGGCGATCTGTCGCAGCCCGCCTCTTCTGGGCCTTTTATTCACAGGCTTTGCGGCGAGCGGCGGACCCCTTGGGTTGAGCCTGTTCTGGCATAGCGCAAGCCACGGGAAAGAAGACTAATTCCGCCTTTTCGCAGGGGCTTCACAATAGCGTCAAAACAAGCCTAGTATAGGAGTTGCAGATGCCGAATCGATCAGGAGAACGCCTTGACGATTGCAGTCTCACCGCAGTCCTTGCCCGCGCTGGTGCTCAACGCGGATTACAGGCCACTGAGTTATTATCCCTTGTCGCTTTGGTCCTGGCAGGACGCGATCAAGGCGGTTTTTCTTGACCGCGTGAATATCATCGCGGAATACGATCACGCCGTCTCCTCGCCAACGTTCTCGATGCGGTTGCCGAGCGTTGTGTGCCTGAAAAGCTATGTGAAACCGGCGCGCTATCCCGCCTTTACGCGCTTCAACGTCTTCCTGCGCGACAAGTTCGAGTGCCAGTATTGCGGATCGGAGGACGAACTGACCTTCGATCACCTCATCCCGCGCGCGCACGGCGGCGAGACCCGTTGGGACAACATCGTGACGGCCTGCGCGCCCTGCAATCTGCGCAAGGGCTCGAAGCTGCCACATCAGGCCAACATGCATCCGCGCCAGAAGCCCTGGCATCCGACGGTGCAGGAACTGCACAACAACGGCCGCTTCTTCCCGCCGAACTATCTGCATGAAAGCTGGATGGATTATCTCTACTGGGACAGCGAACTCCAACCCTGATTTCAGATATAAATCCGCCGGGATGGCCTGCAAACGGCGCTGCCTGCGCTTCCGGTGCTCACGTACTTCAGTACGCTCCGCTCCGGTTCTCGGCATCACCGTTTTCGGCTCATCCGGGCGAATTTCCGATCTGAAATCGGCACCGCTGCGGAGCGCCGCCGAAAATTTTTGCACGTCTTAACTGCGCAAGTTGGTTTCTCGCCCAAATCACAAGGCGTGCGCCAATTGCCTCACCCCTTGCGGCGGATGCCCCACACGGCCACGCCGGCGAGGATGAGGCTGGCGATCACGTTCCAGCCGGCGAAGGAGAGGCCAAGTACGCGGAGTGCCGCTTCCGTGCAGGACGGGCCGTGGACGGAGTTGAGGTCGCTCAGCAGGTTGCCAGCATCCTTGGTCACTGCGTTGACCGGTGTCGAGCAGGTCGACGGGCCAGGCCAGAAGCCCCATTCGGCGCCGGCGTGATAGGTGCCGATCCCCGCGCCGATCAGCATCGCGATCATGACGATGGCGATCAGCGCTTTCACGATCCAGGACGGCATGTTGATCAGCGCGGCAATCGCCGCAACGATCGCGACCGGGATCGAAAAGTAGTAGGGCTCGCGCTCCATGTAGCAGAGCGCGCAGGGGATGTAGCCGCCGATATACTGAAAGCCGAGCGCCGTCCCGACCGTCGCCGCCATGGCGACAGCCAGAAGGATTGCGGGGAGAAACTGGGGCTTTGCGGAGGCGTTCATGGTTTTGCCGATCATGAGGATGCGTGCAGGTAATGTAGCACGAGGTAGAGAAGGATGAGGAGGGCGGCGATTGCGCCGGCGATCAGGCCGAGACGCTTCTCGATGAATTCGCGGATCGGTTCGCCATAGATTTTCAGGAGAGCTGCCAGCAGGAAGAAGCGCGCGCCACGCGCCACGATGGCCGTGATGATGAAGAGACCGAGATTGACGTTGGCGACACCGGCCAGGATCGTCACGACCTTGATCGGGGGCAGATGCGCGAGCCCCGACGTGATCAGCAGCAGCACGATCATGCCGAAGCCGGTCTCGGCCTTCAGCTGTTCGAATGTCTGCAGCTTGCCGTAAAATTCGAGAACCGGCTTTGCCACGGCTTCAAAGGCATAATGACCGATATACCAGCCGAGAATGCCGCCCAGCACCGAAAAGACCGTTGCGACCGTCGCGTAGCGCCAGGCCCGCTCAGGGCGGGCGAGCGTCATGGGCAGGAACAGAACGTCGGCCGGGACCAGAAAGAAAGAGCTTTCGACGAAGGCGATGACGGCGAGCCACACTTCGGCGCTCTTCTTGCCAGCCAGCGAGATCGTCCAGTCATAAAGTTTGCGGAGCATGAAGGTCCTTCGCGTGGGGGCCGGCTTTGGGAGGAGGGACCGGCTTTTGCTGTGCTGCAATAGCGGGCTTTGAAAGGTCTGTAAATTCGGCCGCCGTTCAACAGTTCGTCAATTCGAATGCAAAGGTTGCGTTGGCCGACATTTTCCGGTTGACCGGCGATAGGCTCTCCGTATAGTCCGGCGCGGCTTGGCCATGCTTCGCATGTCGCCATGCAGGATGCCCCATTGGCGGAATTGGTAGACGCGCTCGACTCAAAATCGAGTTCCGCAAGGAGTGCTGGTTCGACCCCGGCATGGGGCACCACAGGCTTTCACCCCCCAGGCTCAAAGGTGCTGTTTCGATGCAGAACGTCATGATGATGGTGTTGCTGTCGGTGATCGCACTGGCGCTGATCACGGGGCTGTTCGTCTTTCTCGGCATGCGCTGGAACGCGCTCATTGCCGGAGCGGTGATCTATCTGCTGTTTGGCGGCTTTGTCGCCATGTCGCAGTTTGCCGGTGCGGGCGGTTGCCCGAGCTGGCGCACGGAGGGTGTGCTGATCCCGATTATAGCGTGGCCCGGAGATTTCTACGTCAATGTTGTCGCCGGCGATATCACGGCGCGGCGCTATCTCATCCCGCGCACCTGCGAGCTGCCCGCCTCCACGGCACGTTGACAGCTTTCCCTTCCAATTTCCACGGTGTCGAATTACATGTCCGCCGAATGCCGGATCCGGCGCAGAATTTCGAGGTTTAGATGATTGCCGACGCGAACTCCCCGGCAGGCCGTGCGGGCAGCCTTTGGCTGCCGTTCCTGATTTCGGTCGGGATTGCACTTTTCCTCACGACGCTGATGCCGACCACGATGTTCTGGGATCGCGACGAGGCATTCTATGCCCGGGCCGCCGTGGAGATGATCCAGTCCGGCAACTGGATCCTGCCGACCTACAACGACGCCGTCTTCCCGGATAAGCCGCCGCTGATCTACTGGCTGATGATGTTCTTCATGCACATTTTCGGCGAGAACGAGTTCGGTGCCCGCTTTGTCTCGGCCCCTGCCACTGCAGTCTCGTCCTTTTTCATCTTCCTCATTGCCAGCCGTCTGTTCGACCGGCGCGCCGGTCTGTGGTCGATGCTGGTGTTCGCCTCTTCGACGCTGACTGTGTATCTCGGCATTACTGCGATGCTCGATGCCGTTCTGGTCGCCACTGTTTGCGTTGCGCTCTGGGCGTTTCTGGCGATCATGCAGGATCGCGACGGCTTCTGGGGCAAAGCCGCCATCTTCCTCGTCGCGATTTCGCTTTCGCTGTTGACCAAGGGGCCTGTCGGACCATCGGTCATCGTGCCGGCGGTGGCCATTACCTGGTTCCTGACGCGTCGTGGCGAAAGGGCACCATTCTGGCAGATGGCAGTGCTGGCGGCCGCGACCTTCGTCGGCGTCGGCGTTTTCCTGCTCTGGGCCGTGCCGGCCAATACGATGAGCAATGGCGCCATGCTGGAGGCGGGGCTTGGCGAACATGTCATCGGTCGTGCGCTGAAGCCTATGCAGGGCCATGGTGCGTCCGGCTGGCTGGGCTATCTTGCCTTCCTGCCCGCCTATGTGCCGACCCTTTTCATAGGCTTCATGCCGGCAACGCTGTTCCTGCCGGCGGCGCTCGTCGGTATTTCGCGCCGTTCTGCCTCGGTCGGCAATCCTTCGCCGCGGCTGTTTCTTCTGTCCTGGATGGTTCCGGGCTTCATCATGTTTTCGCTGGCGGCCACGAAGCTGCCGCACTACATCGAGCCGCTGATCCCCGCCTTTGCCATGGCGGCGGGCGGCGTGATCGCGGGCCATCTCACCGGCGGAACGACGTCGCAGAGGATCGGACGTTGGCTCTACGTCCTGCAGACGGCGGGGCTCGCGGCGGCACTGCTTGCCGTTGTTGCCCTTGCCCCGACTTTGCTCCTGAAGATCGCGCTGGTTGTCCTTGCGCTCGGCTGCATCGGCTTTGCCTTCCGGATTTCGCTGCTCCACCGTCTCGGCCAGTTCGAGGGCGCCATGCGGGCGGCACTTCTCTCCGTTGTTCTGTTGATGGAGATCATGTTCCTCCTCGTAATCCCGGCGCTTGAAAAAGATATCAAGCTCTCTAAGCCGGTTGCGGAACTGCTGCGCAAGGAGTTCAAGCCCGGAACGCCTGTGTTCGAGGCTGACTATCTCGAGCCGAGCCTGGTCTTTTATCTCGGATGGCCTGTCAGCAGCCCCATCCGTGATATTCCCGGCGATCAGGCCGGGCGCTTGGCCTTTCTCAGCGCGGCAGGCGAACATGCGCTTGTTGCGACGCGGGAGCAGTATGATGCGCTGAAGGCGCTCGATCACAACGGTCGATTGGTCGAACTGGGCTCGTTCACGGCCTGGAATACCAATGTATCCGGCCGCTTGCAGACGGTTCTGGTCGCGCGCCTGAAGCCGTAGAGCGCCGATCCGATTGCACGGATGGGTACTCTTCTCCATTGTTTGACGCATAATCTGATCGAACCTCGTTCACTCCGGCCGGACTATGCTCGAAATCGTTCAAGCTTGATCCTTTGTCGCATTCGGTGCTATTCCGCAGTGCACAAAGGATCGAGCCTCCATGCTTTTGCCGTCACGCGAGACTTACGAAGAGCTAGTTGAAGACTTCGTCTGGGACATTCCGGCCGATTTCAATATCGGCCGTTCGGTCAGCGACGACTGGGCCTTCCGCGCGCCGGATCGCGTGTGTCTGGAGCATTTCAGCCCGGACGGCCATCATGTGAGCCTCACCTATGGACAATTGGCGGATCGGTCGTCCCGGCTGGCGGCGGCGCTGAAGGCGCTCGGCGTAGCGCAGGGAAGCCGCGTTGCGATCCTGTTGCCGCAGGGTTTCGAAACGGTGATTTCGCATGTTGCCGCTTACAAGATCGGCGCTGTGGCGCTGCCGCTGGCGCTGCTTTTTGGAGCCGATGCCATTGAATATCGACTGAATGATTCCGGTGCAGAGACCGTGATCACGAACCGTTTCGGTCTGGCGAAGATCAGGGATGCGCGAGCCGGATTGCCGGCGCTGCGGCACATCATTCTGGTCGGCGAGACGGAAGACGGGGTCTTCGGTTTCGACAATCTCATCGAGACCCACGATCCCATTGCCGAGCAAGCCGCGACCCGTCCGGACGATCCGGCACTGATGATCTACACATCTGGTACCACAGGCCCGCCGAAGGGTGCGCTGCATGGTCATCGGGTGCTGGCCGGGCACATGCCGGGCATCCAGTTCGCGCACCCGGACCTCGGTCAGCCCGGCGACAAGATGTGGACACCCGCGGACTGGGCCTGGGCAGGCGGCTTGTTGAATTGTCTTCTGCCCGCTCTTCTGCTCGGCGTTCCGGTCGTTTCTTCTCCTGGGCAGAAATTCGACCCCGAGACGGCATTCCGCATAATGGCGGAAATGGGTGTACGCAACGCCTTTATCCCACCCACAGCGTTGCGCCTTCTGCGTCCGGTGGAAAATCCTCGGTCGCGCTATGATCTCAAACTCCGCACCATCGGTTCAGCCGGGGAATCCCTCGGGCGCGAGACTTATGAGTGGGCCCGCGCGACGCTCGGCATCACCGTCAATGAATTCTATGGGCAGACGGAGTGCAATTTCGTGCTGTCGGCCAGCGAACGCTTTTGCGTGACGAAGTCAGGTTCGATGGGCAAGCCGGTACCCGGACATCGCGTCGCGATCATCGATGAAAACGGCGAGGTTCTACCTGCGGGGGTCGCGGGACAGGTCGCCGTTGCGCGGCCCGATCCGGTCATGTTCCTGGGCTATTGGAATAACAAGACTGCGACGGACAAGAAGTTCATTGGCGACTGGATGACGACGGGCGATCAGGGCGTGATGGACGAGGACGGCTATTTCGAATTCTTCGGTCGTGACGACGACGTCATCACCTCTTCCGGCTATCGCATAGGTCCCGGCGAGATCGAGGATTGTCTTCTCGGGCATCCCGCCGTTCGGCTCGCTGCGGCTGTTGGCAAGCCAGACCCGGTGCGGACCGAGATCGTCAAGGCGTTCGTTGTATTGAAAGATGGTTTTACGCCGACGCCGACGCTGACGACGCAGATCCGCGACTGGGTGAAGCACCGGCTGTCCATGCATGAATATCCGCGCGAGATCGAATTTGTCGATGCGCTTCCCATGACGACGACCGGCAAGATCATTCGCCGCGAACTCAGGGCCCGCGCCTGATCTTTGGCCGGGCGGCCTGCGGCTGGGATCAGCTGCGGCCGCGCAGCGACATGATCCGGTCGCGCAGCTTGCGTGCAACGTCACGCGTGTTCTGATAGAGATGGAGCTGCGTGGCGATCTGGCGGACGTCACGGTCGCGGCCGGGACTGAGGCCGATGATCAGGGTTGCCATGGCGTCGCGTTCGCGCCAGAGCCGGCTCATGACGGGGTGGTCGGGAACGGCAAGCGAATCCGTACGCACGATATTGGCATCGTCAAGATGCCATTCCGTCACCTTCGACATCAGTATCTTACCCGGCGAACAATCAGCATAGGCCTCGTTGTAGGCCGTCTTCCATGTATAGGCTTCGCCGGCGCTGAGGAACACGATCAGCGAGGCGATCGCCTGGCCGTCGAGGTCGATCGTGTGGATGCGCACCTTGTCGGCCTGGGCGAGATTGTAGATGGCTTCGCGAGCGAAGGCCGAGCGTAGCCTGTCGATCGTCAGGGCGGTCTTTTCCTTGCCCTTCCAGCCGCTCGCTTCCAGCAGCAGGAATTCCTCCATCCGCCGGACGACATCGCGCGGCTGGCGGGCGACGTTGTAGGTAACCTCGCCTTTTTCCGAGAGCTTTCGCCACTGACGGCGCATTTCGTGATTGTGTTTGGCCGACAGGCTTTCGCTCATATAGGTCTCGCCATCGAGCAGGCTCTCGAGCATCGGTCGTTCCCGCTGATCTGTGGCGGCGATCGGCAGGTTCCGGCCGAGCGCGAGTGCACGGATAAGCTGAGCGGCGGGACGGTCGATCTTGACGTCGGGGATGACCAAAACCTGGGGCAGGCCGGCGTCGGGACTGCCGAGCGCTTCGAACACGTTGTCGACGCTTTCGGCCGCTTCCTCGGCGTCGATCAGGGGCGTGCCAAGGGGGGCGAAGTGGTTTGCCCAGACCCGGATGATCGGCGAGCCGAGCCCGAGACCCGGACGTTCGACCGAAAATGGCATGAGGAAGCGGGCGCGTTTGCGACCATCGGTGTCGCGCAGGACGGCGAGACGGATCTGCTTTTCCTCGAGTCGCGGCAATGCCGGCGCCAGAAACTGGCCTGAAAAGAAGACATTCGCTTCGAGTGCGCGGTTGGACAGATAGTCGAGTTCGCCCTGCAGCTCGAAACCGGCCTGCGCGTCGTAGAAATAGAGGGCGCGGCCCGGTCGTCCGATGTCGATCTTCCGCGTTTCCCGAACGAGATCTTCCGCCAGGTCGGCGGACGTCCCTGTGGATACAGCCTGATGCGGGAAAGCGGGGTCGATCATGATTGACCTCTTGAATCGAACTTCGCCGGGCTGACAGCAAACGCAGAGAGCGCGATACCCAGCGTGCGGCGGATCGTGATGTGAAGAGCAACGGCCTCGAACACCATGGCGCCGGAGGTGGCGATGGCCACTCCGTAAAGACCATAATGCGGTATCAGGGTCACGTTGAGCCCGAGATTGACGGCAAGGGCCGTCGCATAGATGACGACGCAGCGGCGCTGCTCGCCCACCATCGACAGGAGCGCCTCGCCGGGTCCAATGGAGGCTTTGGCGAGGATGCCGACCAGGAGAATGGCGAGTAGCGGATAGCCTGCGACAAAGGCATGTCCGAAAAGAGAGAGCAGCAGCTTGCCGGCGACGAGCACGAGCAGGCCGATCGCAAGCGACGGCCAGAAACTCCAGCGCGCGGCCTGCCTTGCAAACTGCGCCAGCCGGCTTTTGTCGCCAGCCGCCCAAAGTGTCGAGAAGCGGGCGCTTGCCGCAGCCTTGACCGAGAAGAACACGAAATGGACCAGCGCCATCGTCTTTGCGGCGGCGAAGTAGATGGCCACGTCGGAGGGGTCGAGATAGAAGCCGACAATGACCACGTCGAAATTGGTCAGCAGGTAGAGAAAGCCTTCGATAAAGAAGATGGGGATTGCAACACGGAACCAGTTGCCGAAATCGATCTTGCGGCTCTCTGATGGGTAATGCCTGCCGATACGGGCAACCACGAAGATGAACTGACCGACGGACGTGATGTAGAGCGCGGCAAGTGTCGAGACCATGGCGGTGCGCGCGGTTGGGGGATAGCCGAACCTGACGGCGCCCGCCATGAAGAACAGGATGAGCAGCGGTCTGATGATGTAAGTCGGCGTGAGAGCAGCCAGCGGCCAGCTGTTGGCGCGGCCCATGCCTTCCTGCACGTCGCCCAGCGCCACCATGGGCAAGGCAAAAATGGCGAGAAAGAGCGGGATCACATAGTAGGATTCGATCCTGTCGCCCAGAAAGTGGAGCGCGATAAGGCCAGCCGCGCCGACACCCGTCGCGACGGTCATGGAAAACAGGCGCGCCGTCGAGGTCAATCCGCGAATTTCCGCATTCGCGCCTGCCTCGCGGTATTCGGGCAAGAACCGGATGACTGTCGTGTGAAAGCCGAGGCAGGAGAGGTTGCCGAGCAGGATCGTCATCACCCAGACGAAGGTGAAAAGACCGTATTCGAAATTCCCCATGAGGCGTGCGAGGATGATCTGCGAGACGAAGGCGATGGCTGCGCTGACGACGCGAATGGCGAAGGCGGACAGTGCCATGCGCTGGGCGCGCGCCTCCGCATCGCCGCCCTTGAGGACGACGATCAGGATCGCCAATATTTGCCGCCAACGCGCTTGTCCTTGCGCATCCCGCGTCTTGCTCAATTCATCGAAAGCAGTCATGGCCCAACTTGCCTGGAGGCTCTTCAAAAGACTTGCATATTCAGCGTTAAGAAAGGGTTTTGCCGCCTCGCTATTCCTGACCGAAATGTTTAGAACTTTGTTCGCAAAGAGCGGGGATTGGCCATGGACGATGCGGGCAGGGGTAAGAGGACGATTCTGCTGACGGGGGCGACCGGCTTTCTCGGGGGCTGGCTGGTGTCTTCCTTCCTGGAGCGGGGCGACAGGGTCATCGCTGTTCTCAATCCCGGCAGTTCGATCCGCAAGAACGATCTGGCGCAGTATTACATGCGCGGATTCGATCAGCGCTGCGAGGAAGTTCGGGTCGATCTTCTAGATCCACAGGCTGTCGAGGACGTGGTCACCGCGTCCAAGCCGGATGTTGTCATCCATCTGGCGGCCGTTGGCGATGTGACGCTCGCGGCGCAGAACCCGGCGCTCACATTTGTGACCAGCGCGCGTTCAACGCTCAATCTGCTTGAGGCACTTCGGCGGCTTCGCCCGGAAACCCTGTTCATCTCGCACACAACCGACAAGGTCTACTCCGGCAATCCGATCCCGTTTACCGAGGATATGCCGCTGACGCCGACGCACATTTATGAGGTGGCGAAGGTGGCGCAGGAGCACCTGACGGCGACATATGCGAAGCAGTATGGGCTGAAGACTGTGACGGTCCGTTGCGGAAACTATTTCGGCGGCTACGATTTCAATTTCAACCGCATTATCCCGTTCACGATCAGGCAATTGCTCGAAGGTCAGCCGGTCACGCTACGCTCCAGCGGGCGCTTCACACGGGATTTCCTCTATATCGAGGATGCGGTTCTGGTGAACCATCTGCTGATCGAGCGATTTGCGGAGGCGAAGGAAGGGTTCGGCGAAGCCTTCAACTTCTCGCTGGAGGCGAACCTCAATATGCTGGAGCTGATTGCCCGCATCGGCTCGCTGATGGGTGTCGAGCCGCAAATCCTCATCAACGACACGGCGAAGTCGGAAATTCCCGACATGCAGCTTTCCTGCGCCAAGGCGCGGGATGTGCTGGGCTGGCGCCCGGCCTTCAGTTTCGACGAGGGCTTGCTGCGGACGATTGCGGCCTATCGGGATTATCTGAAAGCCTGATCCTCAAAGCAAAACGCCCCGCAGCGTGGCTGCAGGGCGTTTCGATCTCATTCTTCCAACCAATCAGGCGTTCAGCGCGCCGTGGCAGTGCTTGTACTTCTTGCCCGAGCCGCAGGGGCAGGGCTCGTTGCGGCCGACATAGCCCCAGGTTGAGGGCTGGTTCGGGTCGCGTTCGTCCGGTGCTGTCGCCATCAGGCTCTGCACGGCAGAGAACTCGTCCTCGCCGGTGGAGCCATCGATGTGGTGCGCCTGCATTGGCGGCAGTTCCTGCGGCTGAGGCTCCTGCACGATCTCGACGCGCGACATGTTGCTGGTCACGACCTGACGCATGTTGGAAAGCAGGGACTGGAAGAGTTCGAAGGCTTCCGACTTGTATTCCTGCAGCGGGTCTCGCTGGGCATAGCCACGGAAACCGACGACGGAGCGCAGGTGGTCGAGGTTGACGATATGCTCCCGCCACAGGCCGTCCAATGTCTGCAGCAGGATCGAGCGCTGGACATAGGTGGTGATTTCCGGGCCGAAGCGTTCGGCCTTTTCGGCGGCGGCCTTGTCGGACAGCTCGATCAGGCGCTGGCGGACGTCGTCTTCCGCAATGCCTTCCTCGGCAATCCATTCCTGGACCGGAATGTCGAGGTTGAGGATTTCCGCGATGCTTTCCTTGAGGCCTGCGGCATCCCACTGTTCGGCATAGGCCCGCTCCGGGATGTGCTTTTCGACGATCATGTCGATGGCTTCGTGGCGCATGTCGGTCATGATTTCCGACAGGTCTTCCGAATCCATCATCTCGATGCGCTGTTCGAAGATGACCTTGCGCTGGTCGTTCAGCACGTCGTCGTATTTCAGAAGGTTCTTACGGATGTCGAAGTTGCGGGCTTCGACCTTCTTCTGGGCGCGTTCGAGCGCCTTGTTGATCCAGGGATGGACGATGGCTTCACCGTCCTTGAGGCCAAGCTTCTGCAGCATGCCGTCCATGCGCTCGGAGCCGAAGATGCGCATCAGGTCGTCCTGAAGCGAGAGATAGAACTTGGAGCGGCCCGGGTCGCCCTGACGACCGGAGCGGCCGCGCAGCTGGTTGTCGATGCGGCGGCTTTCGTGGCGTTCGGTGGCCAGAACGTAGAGACCTCCGGCGGCCAGCGCCTTTTCCTTCAGCACTTGCACCTCGGCCTCGATGGCCTTGATGGCCGCCTCGCGCTCCGGACCTTCCGGCATCTCGCCGAGTTCCTGTTCGATGCGCATCTCGGCATTGCCGCCGAGCTTGATGTCGGTGCCGCGGCCGGCCATGTTGGTGGCAATCGTCACGGCGCCGGGAACACCGGCCTGCGCGACGATGAAGGCTTCCTGCTCATGGTAGCGGGCGTTCAGAACCGCGAATTTGTCGAAGCCGGCGCGGCGCAGAAGTTCTGCCAGAAGCTCGGACTTTTCGATGGAGGTCGTGCCGACGAGAACGGGCTGGCCCTTCTCGTGCGAGGCTTTGATCTCGGTGATGATCGCCTGGTACTTCTCTTCCGCCGTCCGGTAGACCTCGTCATCCTCGTCGAGACGCTTGATCGGCAGGTTGGTCGGAACTTCGATGACGCTCAGGTTATAGATGTCGGCGAATTCCTCCGCTTCGGTCGAGGCCGTACCGGTCATGCCGGCGAGCTTGTCATACATGCGGAAATAGTTCTGGAAAGTGATCGAGGCGAGCGTCTGGTTCTCGGGCTGGATCTGCACCTTTTCCTTGGCTTCCAGCGCCTGGTGCTGGCCTTCCGAATAGCGGCGGCCCGGCATCATGCGGCCGGTGAATTCGTCGATGATGACGATCTCGCCGTTGCGGACGATGTAATCCTTGTCGCGGGTGAAGAGCTTGTGAGCCTTCAGCGCGTTGTTGATGTGGTGAACGATGGCGACATTCTCGATGTCGTAAAGGCTCTCACCCTTGAGAAGCCCTGCCTGACGCAGCAGGTTTTCGAGCTTTTCGGTGCCGACTTCGGAGAAGTTGGCAGAGCGCTGCTTCTCGTCGATTTCATAATCGCCTTCGGAAAGCATCGGAATGAAGGCGTCGATCGTGTTGTAGAGATCGGAGCGGTCATCGAGCGGGCCAGAGATGATGAGCGGCGTGCGTGCTTCGTCGACAAGGATCGAGTCCACTTCGTCGACGATGGCGTAGTAATGGCCGCGCTGAACCATCTGGCTGCGCTCGAACTTCATGTTGTCGCGCAGGTAGTCGAAGCCGAGTTCGTTGTTGGTGGCATAGGTGATGTCGCAGGCGTAAGCAGCCTTGCGCTGTTCGTCGTCAAGGCCATGAACGATGACGCCGGTGGTGAGCCCGAGGAAGCTGTAGAGCTTGCCCATCTGCTGGGCGTCGCGAGCGGCGAGATAATCGTTGACGGTGACGACGTGGACGCCCTTGCCGGCCAGCGCGTTGAGGTAAACGGCGAGTGTGGCGACGAGCGTCTTACCTTCGCCGGTCTTCATTTCCGCGATGTCGCCGTCGTTCAGGATCATGGCGCCCATGAGCTGGACGTCGAAGGGGCGCATGCCGAGCGAACGGCGGGCTGCCTCGCGGACCACGGCGAAGGCCGGCACAACCAGATCGTCCGTGGTCTTGCCATCCGCAAGCTGCGCCTTGAATTCGGCAGTCTTCCCGGCCAGTTCAGCGTCGCTCAAGGCTTTCATGCTGTCTTCCAGCGCGCCGATCTCGGCGACATCTGGACGATAGGACTTGATGCGACGGTCGTTGGAGGAACCGAAAAGTTTGCGGGCGATGCCGCCAAGGCTGACCATCAGGATGGTCCTTTCTCGTTTTGGTTGCTTGTCGCGATGCCTGCCATCCTTAAAAAACGGACAGGAACCGCGCTGAGCCCAGAAACCCATCTGGACGCGAAGTTGCGTGACAGATAAGAGGGGGGCCAAGTGATGTCAACGGCCCTTGCGGGCAGGCGCTTTGCGGGTTTTCCACGTCCTTTACGAGGGAAATTGGGCAAGTTCGCCTGCGAGGGGCAAAAAAACCTTCATCTTGAAGTGCTTAGCTCTTTCAGGCTGGCCCTTTGGAGAAGAAGGGGAGGCCGGGTGGCCGACGCTGGCGCGATCTTCCGCTGCCGTGCTCAGGACGCCCGTTCGTTGCCTCCAGACGTTATCAATTTGCCACATTCGGGTGGCCGAGACTTCGTTATTAAGGGTGCCGATCCTCCTCTGTGCCCGGATCTTGAAAGGTTTGAACATGCTCAATCGTCAGAAAATGCTCTTCGCGGCTCTCGTGACCGCATTCGGCCTGTCGGGCGCGGCCTATGCCGCCGATGGTGCCGATCCTGTCGTCGCAAAGGTCGGCGATCAGGAGATTCACCAGTCGGATATCGATCTCGGCATTGCCAATCTCGACCCGCAACTCGCTCAGCTGCCTGACGACCAGAAGAAGCTTGCTGCTCTTTCTGCCGCCATCGACGTGAAGGCGATTGCCAAGGTCGCGCAGACCGACGGCATCGAGAATTCCGACGAGTTCAAGAAGCGTCTGGCCTTCCTGCGCGAGCGCGAGCTGCACAATGCCTATTTCCGCAAGTATGTCGTCAACACCGTGACCGACGACGAGATCAAGGCGCGCTATGACGCCGAGATCAAGAAGATCCCGCCGCAGGAAGAAATCCATGCGCGTCATATCCTCGTCAAGACCGAGGACGAAGCCAAGGCCATCATCAAGGACCTCGACGCCGGCAAGGACTTCGCTGAACTCGCCAAGGCCAAGTCGTCCGATCCGAACAAGTCGGAAGGTGGCGATCTCGGCTATTTCGGCAAGGGCCGAATGGTCAAGGAATTCGAAGACGCGGCCTTCGCGCTGAAGAAGGGCGAATACACCAAGACGCCGGTCAAGACTCAGTTCGGTTTCCACGTCATCAAGATCGAGGACACCCGCATGGCACCGCCGCCGGCGCTTGATCAGGTCAAGGACCAGATCCGCCAGCTCGTCATGCGCGACAAGTATATCGCCCTTCTCAACAAGGCCAAGGAAGGCACGAAGGTTGAAGTCCTCGATGAGAACCTGAAGAAGGGTTATGAAGAAGTCAGCAAGGAACAGGCGCAGCCGCAGCAGTAATCTGCTCTTAGGTGCGGGGTCCGGAAGGGCCTCGCACTTTTTCTTGTGCCCGTCCCAGCGCTCCTCCAAGTCCTGATGGAAGCTCCATGTCCACGACCGTTTCTCCGCTCGCTCCCAAATCCGTTCCCGACATGCCGGCCCTTCGCGGCGTGCGCATGGCAACCGCCTCTGCCGGCATCAAGTACAAGGGTCGCACCGACGTTTTGATGATGGTCTTCGACCAGCCGGCTGCCGTGGCCGGCGTCTTTACCCGGTCGCGCTGCCCGTCTGCTCCGGTCGATTTCTGCCGCCAGAACCTTTCGGGTGGTGTTGCTCGTGCCGTCGTGGTGAATTCCGGGAATGCGAATGCCTTCACCGGCAAGAAGGGTCGCGAAGCCACGGCGCTGACGGCAAAATCCGCCGCTGCTGCCGCGGGCTGCAAGGAAAGCGAAATCTTTCTCGCCTCGACTGGCGTGATCGGCGAGCCGCTGGACGCGACGAAGTTTGCCGGCGTGCTCGACACGCTGGCCAAGGATGGCAGGGAAGATTTCTGGTACGAGGCTGCCAAGGCCATCATGACCACGGATACCTATCCGAAGGTCGCCACCCGCACGGCGGAGATTGCCGGCGTCAAGGTGACGATCAACGGGATTGCCAAGGGCGCGGGCATGATTGCGCCCGATATGGCAACGATGCTCTCCTTCGTGGCCACCGATGCGGATATCGCACCGGCGGCACTTCAGGGGTTGCTGTCTGCTGGCGTCGGCCCGTCCTTCAATTCGGTGACGGTCGATAGCGACACGTCCACCTCCGACACGCTGCTCCTCTTCGCAACGGGTGCGGCGGCTGCCGACGGCCAGCCGAAGATCGAGGACGCGAACGATGCTCGCCTTGAAGGCTTCAAGGCAGCGCTGAACGATCTCCTGATGAATCTTGCCCTGCAGGTTGTTCGCGACGGCGAAGGCGCGCGCAAGATGGTGGCCGTCACCGTGACGGGCGCCGAAAGCGATGCTGCCGCCAAGCGGATTGCGCTGTCGATTGCCAATTCGCCGCTCGTCAAGACGGCGGTTGCGGGCGAAGACGCCAACTGGGGCCGTGTCGTCATGGCCGTGGGCAAGTCCGGCGAGATGGCCGACCGTGACAGGCTGGCGATCTGGTTCGGCGATGTACGCGTGGCCGTCGATGGCGAACGCGACCCGGACTATTCGGAAGCGGCAACGACGGCCGTGATGGAACAGGACGATATCGCCATTCGCGCTGATATCGGTCTCGGCAACGGCAAGGCGACGGTTTACACCTGTGATCTCACCAAGGAATATGTCGCCATCAACGGCGATTACCGGAGCTGAGCGAATGGCAAGCCTTCCCGCCGTTCGGCGGCTTGAGGCGGCCGGGTTTCGCGCCTGGCCCGCTGAAACGGTCGAATATGAGGGAAGCTGGCAGAAGCGGCTGACGCCGGGTCATGCGACGCGGCGGGCAAACTGCCTCGTGCCGCTTGATCCCGGCGACACGCGTGACATCGGCGAGCGCATTGCCGGCGTGGAAGCCTGGTACGCCGCAGCCGGGGTGCCCATGGTCGTCAAGGAGACGCCGCTAAGCCCCAGACCGCTCATCGACTGGCTCGGCAAGAACGGCTGGAGCCATGAAGGCGAAGTCAGTGTGCAGACGGTGGCGCTTGCCGAATATGCGCAGACGACGGGCCTCGACATGATTCCAAGTCACGACGTCGCACGTTTCGTTGATGCCTGTATTGCGGTCGAGGGCGGCAAGAGCCGAACCCCGCGCGACGCCATGGAGCGCCTTTTCCGGGCGATACAGCCGGAAACGGGAATGTTCATTCTGGGCGAAACGAGCGATCATCCGAAGGCGGTGGCCTCCTGCGTTCACGATGGCGATATGGCCGGACTGCAGCAGGTCGCGGTTGCGTCGCAGGAGCGTCGGCAGGGGCTTGGCCGACAGATAACGGTGGCAGCGCTGAAATGGGCACGGCTGCGCGGCGCGGTCACAGGCTGGCTTCAGGTCGAAGCCTCCAATGCCGCCGCGCTGGCGCTTTATGCCGATCTGGGCTTCAAGGAATGCTACCGCTACCGCTATTGGCGCAAGGAAAACGCATCATGAGCCACCCCATTCTCCTCGTCGCGGCCTGCGCGCTGATCGACACGGATAACCGCATCCTTCTGTCGAAGCGGCCCGAGGGCAAGGCGCTGGCGGGCCTGTGGGAATTTCCGGGCGGCAAGGTCGAGGCAGGCGAGACCCCCGAGGAGACGCTGGTGCGCGAACTTCGCGAAGAACTCGGCATCGAGACCAAGGTGCCGTGCCTCGCGCCGCTGACTTTCGCCAGCCATACCTACGAAACCTTCCATCTCCTGATGCCGCTTTACGTGTGCCGGCGCTACGATGGCATTCCTCGCGGAGCCGAGGGACAGGAGATCAAATGGGTTCGTGCTGCCCAGCTTCGCGATTATCCGATGCCACCTGCGGACGAACCGCTGATCCCATTTTTGCACGACCTTCTCTGAACCGCGCCGTCTTTGGCACCGGAAATTTACCTTTCCTTTATCAGATTCTGACATTTTTCAGCGGTGGAGACGGCATGTACAGGTTAGGCAGTCGATATGGCGGACAAAGAACAGTATGACGGATCGACGGAAGTCGCCGAAGCACCGCTCAGCGTGCCGAAATCGGGTGCGTTGAATGTTGCCGTGATTTTTGGTGTGGCCGTAGTGGCATTGACGCTCATTGTGGCGCCCTTTGTCGATCGCAAGAGTGCGCATCTTGCCGGGACGGTTGCGCCCGGCGCCTATGACGACATCGTGACTGGCTCGATTTCGACGAATAGCGGGCCGAAGCGATATATTGTTCGGCGCAGCGTTCTGCAGGATACGCCTGGCGCTGTGTGCATTATCAACAGCGACGGCTCCACGAGCGGCTGCTGAGATCATTTGAGAGAACGGTGCCTGTCGCACCGATGAAAGGAATTCGCGGATGCTGATCTTGCGTCGATTGCTGAAGGATCGAAACGGAGCGACCGCGATCGAGTACGGTCTCATCGGCGTTCTCATTTCCATCGCCATCATTGCCGGCGTTACCCAGGTTGGCTCTGCCATCGGCACGACCTATAACAATGTCGCCACGCAGGCGCTCGGCGACGGCACGCTCGCCAAGCCGTAATCTCCTCTCCTTGCGCTTTTCCAGAGCGTTTCAGCGTTTGGCTGGAACGCTCTATCTATGTGTTCTCCGCAATTCCGGACGCAAAACCGGTTCCCGCTTTTGCTGGAATTGCTCTATTGCGCGCCTGACTTATCCTTCAGAACGCTGGCCAGACTGATCTTCGCTGAACCCGGGCGAAGCGGTTTCTGCTGGCTTTCATGCGGCGCCCAGCCCGAGACATAGATGATGGAGAAGGTCGCGCGGATGCGGCCATCGGGATCGGAAAAGCGCTCGGCATAAATCTCGCCGGCTCTCACAAAAAGCTTTCGACCCGGCGGCCTCCGCGAGCGGCCTGTCAGCGGGTTGGCCATGCCCATATGGCGCAGGTCGCGCATCAGCGGAAAAATCGAATCGTAGCGAACCGTATAGGTCTCGACATCGGCGACCGGCAGAGCAAAACCGGCTCTCTGCAGGAGTGCGCCGATATCGCGCACATCGGCAAAGGGAATGACACGCGGGCTCACGCCGCCGGTCAGCTCCTCTTCTGCGCTCAGAAGCGCCTCCCGTAATTCCACCAAGGTTCCGGCACCGGGAATCGCGGCCAGAAACAGGCCGTCCGGCTTCAGCGCGCGGCGCGCCTGGATGAAAAGGCCGGGCGTATCGTTGGTCAAATGCGCGGACAGCGGCGAGACGACGAGATTGACGCTCTCGGGGGCAATAGACAATTGTTCGAGCGGTGCGAGCCTGAGCTCGCCTGAAGCCGGCCCAAAACCAAGTGTCGTTTCCAGTCGTGTCATGTGGTCGACCTTGCCGGTCGCCATCATCTGAGCTGCGGTGACACCGGTCATTCCGTGCAGTTCCACACCTTCCGCAAAGTGGCGCTCGACGGCTGACAGGCGGTCAGCCAGCTCTTCAGCTGCCATGTCGAGAAGGAAACCTGCGCTGCTGTCGGCGATTTGCGCTGCGCGCACGCGGTTTCGTTCGACGAGTTTGGGATCAAAAACCAGTTGCATCTCGCGCCCTGCGCTGCTCAAAATTGACGTTGGCTGCCGCTATAGCGCGGCGCGTTCCATTGAACGCGCGAACGACGCTGTAGCACCTTGATTTGATGCATGTTCGTTCCGCTCAATCGAATTCGATCGAGCGCGACACGCATTAGGCAGAGTGTTGACTGTCTACAGGGGATCGGTCGATGGGTGAAGGGGAAAGTCCTGCGGCTCCGCGTTTGTTCCACCGGCTTCCGGCGCGGCTGGCAAAGGCGTTCGTCGATTTCATTTATCCGCCGGTTTGTGCAGGATGCGGCCGATTTGCCGCGCGCGACGGGGCTCTGTGCCCGGCGTGCTGGCAGACCATCCGTTTCATCGAGCGGCCCTATTGCGAGGTCATGGGGACGCCTTTCACGCATGACCTCGGCGCCGGTATTCTTTCGGCCGAGGCCATTGCCAATCCTCCGGTCTTCGATCGTCTGCGGGCGGTTGCCGCCCATGATGGTATCTGCCAGGCGCTGGTGCACCGGCTGAAGTACAACGACCGGCTGGATCTTGCGCCCCTCATGGCGCGCTGGATGGCGCGGGCGGCGGGCGATCTGTTGGGGGAGGCAGACGTGATTGTCCCAGTGCCGCTGCATCGAATACGCCTCTTCACGCGGCGGTTCAATCAATCCGCAGAGTTGGGGCGGCATCTTTCCCGGCAATCCGGCAAACCGTTCAACGCGATCGACCTGAAACGCATCCGCCGCACGGCGCATCAGGTCGGGCTTGGCGAGCGGGCGCGCGAGGACAATGTGCGCGGCGCCTTTGCCGTCAGCGATTCGGGCAAGATGGCCTTTGCCGGGCGGCGCATCCTGCTGATCGATGATGTCTACACGACGGGGGCTACAGTGTCGGCTGCGTCGCGCGCACTTCGCAAGGCGGGTGCCAGCGACATCACCGTACTCGTCTTTTCAATGGCGCTTCCGGAGCCTATATAGCGTCTTAAGACAAACGCGCCCCGCAGAGGCTGCGAGAGGAGAGATTTGATGGTTCCTGTCACGATTTATACGCGTCAGATGTGCGGCTACTGCTCCGCTGCCAAGGCGCTGCTCGACCGCAAGGGTGTCAGCTATACAGAACACGACGCCAGCTTCGATCCGAAGCTTCGGCAGGAAATGATGGATCGCTCCGGCCGCTCGACCTTCCCGCAGATCTTCATCGGCGAGAAGCATGTCGGCGGCTGCGACGACTTGCACGCGCTGGATGGCACCGGCAAGCTCGACGCCTTGCTGGCCGGTTGAAAGGATAGAGTGATGACGAAGGTGAAGGTTGCTGCCGTCCAGATGTGCTCCGGCGTCTCGGTCGAAAAGAACGTGGAGCGCATGCACGCGCTCGTTGCTGAGGCTGCGGCGCAGGGTGCGACCTATGTTCAGACGCCGGAAATGACCGGCGCGCTGCAGCGTGATCGCGCGGCACTGATGGCGTCGCTGAAGCCGGAGGCGCATGATCTGGTGTATCGTGCAGCGTCCGAACTCGCCGCCCGGCATTCAATCTATATGCATGTCGGCTCGACGGCCATTGCGCTCGGGAGCGAAAAGGTTGCCAACCGCGGCTTCCTCTTCGGACCCGATGGTTCGCTCATTACCTCCTATGACAAGATCCACATGTTCGACGTCGATCTCGACAATGGCGAGAGCTGGCGTGAAAGCCGGACCTATAATCCCGGCGCTGCCGCGCGCGTGGCGCAGCTTCCTTTCGGCAAGCTCGGATTTGCGGTCTGTTACGATGTTCGTTTTCCGCAGCTATTCCGCGCCGAGGCTCTGGCGGGTGCCGAAATCCTGACGGTTCCAGCCGCCTTTACCAGGCAGACCGGCGAGGCGCATTGGGAAATTCTCCTGCGCGCCCGCGCGATCGAGAATGGTGCGTTTCTGATAGCTGCCGCGCAAGGCGGCGTGCATGAGGACGGCCGTGAGACCTATGGCAACTCGATGATCGTCAATCCCTGGGGGCAGATTCTGGCCCGGGCCGGCGGGGCGGGCGAGGCCGTTCTGGTGGCCGAGATTGACACCGCCGAAGTCGCCGCCGCGCGCGGAAAAATCCCGAACCTCAAGAATGCGCGCGAATTCGCCGTTGAAACGGTTTGAGTGTGAGGATTTGCGTTCGTGATCAAATATTCGCTCAAGTGTGAAGCCGAGCACGCCTTCGAAGGCTGGTTTTCTTCCGGCAGCGATTTTGATGGCCAGCAGGCGCGAGGTCTCGTGACCTGCCCGGTCTGTGGCTCGGCCTCCGTCGCCAAGGCCCTGATGGCGCCGGCCGTTGCGACGGCGCATGCCGGCGAGGGCGAGGTGCCGATGGCGATGGCTGGAGGCGGTGTGCCCGCTGAGATGATCGCGAAGATGCGTGAGATCGTCACCCATATCCGCGCGAATTCAGAGGATGTAGGCGCGCGTTTTCCCGAAGAGGCGCGCAAGATCCATTACGGCGAAGCGCCGGCGCGCGGCATTATCGGCCAGGCCAAGCAGGAAGACATCGGCGCACTTCTGGAAGAAGGCATAGAGATTGCACCGCTGCCGGTCCTGCCGGAAGACGCGAACTGAGCGGTTCGCGTCTTAAACTGCCGGCCGCGTCGCCAGCATCATGTAATTGACGTCCATATCGCGCGACAGGTTCCACTGGTTCATCAGCGGATTGAAGAAGACGCCGGTGCGCTCGTCGATCTGCATGCCGGAAGCGGTCAGGGGCTTTTCAAGTTCTTCGGGACGAACCAGCTTTTCATATTGATGCGTGCCCTTTGGCAGCCAGCGCAGCACGTGCTCCGCGCCGATGATCGCCAGCGCCATGGCCTTCATGGTGCGATTGATCGTGGCCACGAACATCATGCCGCCGGGCTTCACCATGGAGGCGCAGGTGGTGATGAAGAAATCGACATCCGACACGTGTTCGACCACTTCCATATTGAGAATGATATCGAACATCTCGCCCTCGGCAGCCAGTTGCTCGGCGGTCACGGCGCGGTAGTCTACCGTGACGCCGGTTTGCGCGGCATGGGTCGAGGCAATCCCGATATTGCGCTCGGAGGCGTCGGCGCCGATCACGGTTGCGCCCATGCGGGCCATAGGTTCGGACAGCAAACCGCCGCCGCAGCCGATATCGAGCACACGCAGGCCTTCGAGCGGCTTGTGGCTGTTGGCTTCGCGGCCGAAATGAGCGGCGGCCTTGTCGCGGATGTAGCGGATACGCACCGGATTGAACTTGTGCAGCGGCTTGAACTTGCCCGCCGGGTTCCACCATTCCGCGGCCATGGCGGTGAAGCGATCAACTTCGGCCTGATCGATCGTGGTTCTTGCGGCGTCGCTCATGATGCATATCCTTCGTAATCGCTTCTCAAGTCGGACTGCTACGGCTGAAAGTCAAGGCCGGATTTTGTCGCGGATCGCCGCAGCCAGGTCGCGAAATCGCCGGAATCGAAGGATTTGACTTCCACAAAACAAACATCAAGAATCATACCTATTGATTCCTCTCCAGGACGGACCCTCCGCATGTTCAAGAAAATTGCCCTCAGCCTGCTTGCTGCAACCTTCCTGTCGGCCTGCACGACGACCGACCCCTATACGGGCGATCAGAAAATGTCGAACACGGCGGGTGGCGCCATGATCGGCGCAGGTCTCGGCGCTGTCACCGGGCTGCTGGTTGGCCAGGACGCAAACTCGCGGCGCAACGCGGCGCTCATCGGTGCCGGTGTCGGCGCGCTGGGCGGCGGCCTGATCGGCAATTACATGGACAATCAGGAATCGGAACTGCGCCGCCAGCTTCAGGGCACGGGCGTTTCAGTCACGCGCAACGGCGATTCCATCGTATTGAACATGCCGTCCAATATCACCTTCCCGACGGATCAGGATGCGGTGAAGGCGGAATTCTATCCGACGCTGAATTCGGTCGCGATCGTCCTGAAGAAGTTCGACAAGACGCTGATCGACGTCAACGGTCATACGGACTCGACCGGCAGCCACCAGCATAACCAGGATCTGTCGCAGCGCCGCGCCATCTCAGTTGCCAATTACATGGCAAGCCAGGGCGTCGATCCGCGCCGCATGTCCGCCGTCGGTTTTGCCGAAACACAGCCGATCGCCTCAAACGCGAGCGAAGCCGGGCGCGCGCAGAACCGCCGCGTGGAAATCCAGATTTCGCCGCTGCGCCAGAACTGATCGGTTCCGTACCGGGACCGGCCCACCGGCTGTTGCAGTCGGGTCGCTTTTTCGCTAAGAGACCGCAAACTTTGGGCTCGATCCTTTTTCAAGGGTCGAGCCTTCGACTGTTTGACAGAGTTCCCGCGCGTTTCGCGCAGGCCATGACCGGACATTTGAAATGGCACGCATCGTGATGAAATTCGGCGGCACGTCCGTCGCAGACCTAGACCGGATCTATAACGTCGCGCGCCATGTCAAACGTGAAGTTGATGCCGGCCATCAGGTTGCCGTCGTCGTTTCGGCCATGTCGGGCAAGACCAACGAGCTTGTTGCCTGGGTGCAGAACATGCCGAAGGTCACGGGCGCGAAGTCGCCTTTTTATGACGCGCGCGAGTATGATGCGGTCGTTGCGTCCGGCGAGCAGGTGACCGCCGGCCTTCTGGCCATCGCGCTGCAGTCGATGGATATCGACGCCCGCTCCTGGCAGGGCTGGCAGATCCCGATCAAGACCGACAACGCCCATGGCGCGGCCCGTATCCAGGACATCGACGGCGAAGAGCTGATCAAGCGCTTCGAGATGGGGCAGGTTGCCGTCGTCGCCGGCTTCCAGGGCATCGGTCCCGACAACCGGATCGCGACGCTCGGTCGTGGTGGTTCGGATACGTCGGCTGTCGCCATTGCCGCCGCCGTCAAGGCCGACCGTTGCGACATCTATACCGATGTCGATGGCGTCTACACGACCGACCCGCGCATCGAGCCGAAGGCGCGCCGCATGAAGAAGATCGCCTTCGAGGAAATGCTCGAAATGGCGTCTCTCGGCGCCAAGGTTTTGCAGGTCCGTTCGGTGGAACTGGCCATGGTACACAAGGTGCGCACCTTCGTGCGCTCCTCTTTCGTTGACCCCGATGCACCGGGAATGGGCGACCTTCTGAACCCGCCGGGCACGCTGATTTGTGACGAGGATGAAATCGTGGAACAGGAAGTAGTCACCGGCATCGCCTACGCCAAGGATGAAGCGCAGATCTCGCTGCGTCGCCTTTCGGACCGTCCGGGCGTATCGGCTGCCATTTTCGGGCCTCTGGCCGAATCCCATATCAATGTCGACATGATCGTGCAGAACATTTCCGAAGACGGAACCCGCACGGACATGACCTTCACGGTTCCCTCGGGCGATGCCGAGAAGGCGCTTTCCGTTCTTGCGCAGAACAAGGACAAGATCGGCTTCGACGTCATCCAGAGCGAAACGGGTCTGGTGAAGGTTTCCGTTATCGGCATCGGCATGCGCAGCCATGCCGGCGTTGCCGCCACGGCCTTCCGCGCGCTGGCGGACAAGGGTATCAACATCAAGGCGATCACGACCTCGGAAATCAAGATTTCCATCCTGATCGACGGTCCCTATGCCGAACTTGCTGTTCGGACTTTGCATTCCTGCTACGGTCTCGATAAGAATTGAGAAACGATTCCGATGCGCCGGTGGCAGTGATCCTGCGGCCGGCTCGCCCGGAATAACTCCAGAACCGGGAGCACATGCGCGATGAAAGGCCTTTCACAGGGTCCGCGCGTTCTTCTCAAGCGTCTCCGCGAATTGATGGCGGAAGCGCTTGAACCACAGGAACGCCTCGACAAGATCGTCCAGCAGATCGCCCAGAACATGGTCGCGGAAGTGTGTTCCGTGTATGTGCTCCGATCGGACGGCGTGCTCGAACTCTACGCCACGGAAGGTCTGAAGAAAGACGCCGTGCATCTGGCCCAGTTGAAGATGGGCCAAGGTCTTGTCGGTACGATTGCGGCTTCCGCCCAATCGCTGAACCTTTCTGACGCGCAGTCCCATCCGGCCTTCCGCTACCTGCCGGAAACCGGCGAAGAAATCTTCCATTCCTTCCTTGGCGTGCCGATCCTGCGCGTCGGCCGCGCGCTTGGTGTTCTGGTCGTGCAGAACCGGGCGCAGCGCACCTATCGCGAGGAAGAAGTCGAGGCGATGGAAACCACGGCGATGGTGATCGCCGAAATGATCGCCACGGGTGAATTGAAGAAGATCACGCGGCCTGGTCTCGAACTTGACCTATCCCGCCCGGTTTCAATCGAGGGCGACAGCTATGGTGAAGGGATCGGGCTTGGCCATGTTGTCTTGCACGAGCCGCGCATCGTCGTCACCAATCTGCTGAACGAAGACACCGATCACGAATTGAAGCGCTTGAACGAAGCACTCGATTCGCTGCGCATCTCCATCGATGATCTTCTGTCGCGGCGCGACGTTTCCATGGAAGGCGAGCATCGCGAGGTTCTGGAAACCTATCGCATGTTCGCCCACGACCGTGGCTGGGTTCGGAAGCTCGAAGAGGCGATCCGCAACGGCCTGACGGCGGAAGCGGCGGTCGAAAAGGTGCAGAGCGACACCAAGGCACGCATGATCCGCCTGACGGATCCTTACCTGCGCGAGCGCATGCATGACTTCGACGATCTGGCCAACCGGCTTTTGCGCCAGCTGACGGGCTATGGCCCGAAGGGCGGCGGCGGGCTGCCCATGGATGCGATCATCGTGGCGCGCGCCATGGGGGCGGCGGAACTGCTCGATTATCCGCGTGAACATATTCGCGGCCTCGTGCTCGAAGAAGGCGCGGTGACCAGCCACGTCGTGATCGTCGCGCGGGCCATGGGCGTGCCGATTGTCGGACAGGTCACGGGCCTCGTCGCGCTTGCCGAAAACGGCGATCCGATCATCATCGACGGCGATGGCGGCAGCGTGCATCTGCGGCCGGCTGCCGAATTGCGCGTCTCCTATGAGGAAAAGGTGCGATTCCGCGCCCGCCGGCAGGAGCAGTTCCGGGCGCTGCGCTCGGTCGAGCCGATCACCAAGGATGGCCAGCGCATCAATCTCCTGATGAATGCCGGCCTGCTGGTCGATCTGCCGCAGCTGAATGAGTCGGGTGCGCTGGGCATCGGGCTTTTCCGCACCGAACTCCAGTTCATGATTGCCTCGAACATGCCAAAGCTCGAGGAGCAGGAGGCGTTTTATCGCAGCGTTCTGCGGCAGGCGGCCGGGCGGCCGGTGACGTTCCGCACGCTCGATATCGGCGGCGACAAGGTCGTGCCCTATTTCCGCGGCGCGGATGAGGAAAACCCGGCGCTCGGCTGGCGTGCCATTCGTCTGTCGCTCGACCGTCCGGGCCTGATCCGCACGCAGTTGCGCGCGCTGCTACGCGCCGCGAGCGGCCAGGAACTGCGCATGATGATCCCCATGGTGACGGAAGTTGCCGAGCTTCGGGCCGTGCGCGAGCTGATGCAGAAGGAATTCCAGCATCTTTCGCGCTTCGGTTACGAACTGCCGAAGAAGCTGCAGTTTGGCGCGATGCTCGAAGTGCCGGCGCTGATGTGGCAGCTCGATGAGCTGATGGCGGAGGTCGATTTCGTTTCGGTCGGCTCGAATGACCTGTTCCAGTTTTCGATGGCGGTCGACCGCGGCAACGCGCGCGTTGCCGACCGGTTCGACAATCTGGGCCGCCCGTTCCTGCGCATCCTGCGCGATATCGTGCGGGCTGCCGAGCGCAACAATACGTCTCTGACGCTGTGCGGCGAAATGGCGGGCAAGCCTTTGTCGGCCATGGCGTTGATGGGGATCGGCTTCCGCTCGATCTCGATGTCGCCGGCGTCGATCGGTCCGGTGAAGGCGATGTTGCTCGGGCTCGACGTCAAGCAGCTCTCCGACATGATGAATGCGGCGCTGGACGAAGGTTTTCCGCGTGAGCCGATGCGCCATCTTCTGGAAAACTTCGCCCTTGCGAACAATATTCCGCTGTAGGTAAGCAAGCTTGGCGAAACTTCCCATCGAGAAAATGCGCGAACTGGAGCGCCGGTTCAGCGAGGTCGAGGCCCGGATGTCGGCTGGCCCCGCGGCGGATGTTTATATCAAGCTCGCTGCGGAATATTCCGAGATCGAGCCGGTGGTGAAGAAGATCCGCGAATTCCAGAAGACGGAAAGCGAGATTGCCGATCTCGAAGCGCTGCTTTCCGACAAGGCCACGGATCGCGAGATGCGCGATCTGGCCGAAATGGAACTGCCGGAGCTGAAGGCACGCATCGAAACGCTCGAAAGCGAGATGCAGATTCTGCTTCTTCCGAAGGATGCGGCAGACGAGAAGAGCGCGATTCTGGAAATTCGCGCCGGTACGGGTGGCAACGAGGCAGCACTTTTCGCGGGCGATCTGTTCCGTATGTATGAGCGCTATGCTTCGACACATGGTTGGAAGGTCGAAATCCTCTCTGAAAGCGAAGGCGAGGCCGGCGGCTACAAGGAAATCATCGCGACCGTCAGCGGACGCGGGGTTTTCGCGAAGCTGAAGTTCGAATCCGGCGTCCACCGCGTTCAGCGTGTGCCGGAAACGGAAGCGGGTGGGCGCATTCATACGTCGGCTGCGACGGTGGCCGTGCTTCCCGAGGCGGAAGAGATCGATATCGAAATCCGTCCCGAGGATATCCGCATCGATACGATGCGCTCGTCGGGTGCAGGCGGACAGCACGTGAATACGACCGACTCGGCCGTCCGCATTACCCATCTACCGACCGGGATCATTGTCACCAGCTCGGAGAAGTCGCAGCACCAGAACCGGGCGAAGGCCATGCAGGTTCTGCGCGCGCGGCTTTACGATATCGAGCGGCAGCGCGCCGATAGCGAACGTTCGGCCTCGCGCAGGAGCCAGGTGGGTTCCGGCGACCGCTCCGAGCGCATTCGCACCTACAATTTCCCGCAGGGGCGATTGACCGACCATCGCATCAACCTGACGCTCTACAAGCTCGATCGGGTCATTGAGGGCGAGTTGGATGAAGTGATCGACGCACTCGTCGCCGATTATCAGGCGGGCCAGCTGGCGCAGCTCGGCAACGACCATGCCGGGGCCTGATCCGGTTCTCGACGCGGTGCTGGCGGAGGTGCGCGTTCTTTTTCGCGAGGCTGATCTCGACGATCCGGCGTTGGAAGCCCGCATTCTGGTGAGCGGATTGCTGGATCTGGAGCCGACTGCACTCATCACACGCGGACGCGAGGCTGTTCCAGCCGAAAAGATTGAACGCATTCGTATGGCGGCGGCGCGGCGTGTTGCTGGCGAGCCCGTCTATCGCATCCTCGGCTGGCGGGAGTTTTATGGGCTCAGGCTGAAGCTTTCCAAGGGCACACTGGAGCCCCGCCCGGATACGGAAGTTCTTGTCGATGCGATGTTGCCCGTTCTGCACGAAATGGTGGGGCAGGGCCGCAAGCCGCGCATCCTCGATCTCGGTACGGGAACCGGGGCCATCTGCCTCGCGCTGCTGAATGAATGCCTGCAGGCAAACGGTGTCGGCACGGATATTTCCGAGGATGCGCTTGCGACGGCCAAAGCCAATGCCAATCTGAACGGCATCGGCATGCGGTTCGAGGTCCTGCAGAGCGACTGGTTTTCGCAGGTGCGAGGCAAATTCGATCTGATCGTCTCCAACCCGCCCTATATTCCTTCCGCCGACATTGCGGGTCTTGACCGCGAGGTGCGGGAGCATGATCCGCTGGCAGCGCTCGACGGCGGTGCGGATGGGCTTGAGCCCTATCGAATCATCGCGAAGCAGGCGGATCAATATCTTGCCGATGGTGGATTCGTCGGCGTCGAGTTCGGCTGGAACCAGATGGCTGCCGTACAGGCCATCTTTGAAGCCGCCGGTTTCATCGTCCAGCAGGCAATACGCGATTATGGCGGGCGCGATCGGGCTTTGATTTTCGTGCGAACGCCTGGCTTTTCTGGCGAATAATCTCGCGACCGCGAAAAAAACGCTTGGATTTGAGGGGGAAGCGGGCTAGTTTGCCTGTGCGCACTAGGGCTGAAGCGCCGGCGGAATTTATTCCCGGATCAGCTTTCGCCAAGATGGTTGCTCTCTTAACAAGAGTTTCTGGGGTACCGACAGTCCCTGTGCGGAAATCTGTTCAATAACTCACAAGCGGCAAGAAGGTGCGGTCACGCGCGGACGCTGCGGCTCGCAAGTCCTCTCTCGATTGACAGAGCAGGCCGGAGCCATTTTGTGGTCATTTAGAAAGAAGTTCAGGTGAGCCATCAATGAGGCCAGGACAGCAGAACAAACGCGGTCGCGGGCGTAACAACAACAATAGCAACAACAATAATAATAACAATAACAACAACAATGGGAACATGCGCAAGGGTTCAAACCCTCTGACGCGGACCTATGACAGCTCCGGACCGGACGTGAAAATTCGTGGGACCGCGCAGCATATTGCCGAGAAATACGCGCAGCTTGCTCGTGACGCCCAGAGTTCCGGCGACCGTGTCATGGCAGAAAACTATCTGCAGCACGCCGAGCACTATAACCGCATTATCGCAAGCGCCCAGGCACAGATGCAGGAACGCTTCCAGCGCGACGATCGCAACGACTTCGCTGATCGTGATGAGGACGACAACGGTTCGGATACCGCACCGTTGCAGCAGCATTCCCAGCCGCAACAGCGTTCGCACCAGCAGGCGCAGCCGCAGGCCGAGCAGGCTTACGACGGCACCGGCCCGCAGCCGGAGATCGAAGGTCTTCCTGCGGAGGTAGCTCTTGGCGAAGAGGCTCCGGCTGAAGCCGCCGGCGAGCAGGAACCGCGTCAGCGTCGTCCGCGCCGTCCGCAGCGCCGCCGTCAGAACGCCGCTGCTGAAGGTGAAACCAGCGAGGCTCCGGCCGAGCAGCCGGCACTTGCCGAAGCCGGCGAATGACGAATGTCAAACCGTAAGGGTTCAACGATCCCCGGGACGCAAGTTCCGGGGATTTTTGCATTTAAACCTCTTTAAAAACGCGGCGTCGCGCCCATATTTCACTGCGAAGGCTCGCCTTTCAGGGGGCCTATCTCAAACCCGTCGATCCGTGCCTCAGTCGAGGGCGGAACGAGGAACGGAGGACAGACATGAATATCGAGAAATATTCCGAGCGCGTGCGCGGTTTCCTGCAATCGGCTCAGACCGGCGCTCTTGCTGCCGGACACCAGCAATTTACCGCAGAACATGTGCTGAAAGTGCTCCTGGACGACGACCAGGGCATGGCCTCGGCGCTGATCCAGAAGGCGGGCGGCGATCCGCGCGAGGCGCGCATTGCCAATGACGCGGCACTCGCCAAAATCCCGAAGGTTTCGGGCGGCAATGGACAGGTCTACCTGTCGCAGCCGCTGGCCAAGGTTTTCGCCACCGCCGAAGAGGCTGCCAAGAAGGCAGGCGACAGTTTCGTGACCGTCGAACGTCTGCTTCAGGCGCTCAGCATCGAATCTTCCGCCTCGACTTCCGCCACCTTGAAGAAGGCCGGTGTGACGCCGCAGGCGCTGAACCAGGCGATCAACGATGTCCGCAAGGGCCGCACCGCCGACAACGCCAATGCCGAACAGGGCTTTGACGCGCTGAAGAAATATGCCCGCGACCTGACGGCGGATGCCCGTGACGGCAAGCTCGATCCGGTGATCGGCCGCGACGATGAAATCCGTCGCGCGATCCAGGTTCTGTCGCGCCGCACGAAGAACAATCCGGTCCTGATCGGTGAGCCCGGCGTCGGCAAGACGGCGATCGCCGAAGGTCTGGCGCTGCGCATCATCAATGGCGACGTGCCGGAATCGTTGCGCGACAAGAAGCTGATGGCGCTCGACATGGGCGCGCTGATTGCGGGCGCAAAATATCGCGGTGAGTTCGAGGAGCGTCTGAAGGCAGTGCTTTCGGAAGTGCAGTCGGAAAACGGCGATATCATCCTCTTCATCGACGAAATGCACACGCTGGTCGGGGCCGGCAAGGCGGATGGTGCGATGGATGCGTCCAACCTGCTGAAGCCCGCACTTGCTCGTGGCGAGTTGCACTGCGTCGGCGCGACCACGCTTGACGAGTATCGCAAGCATGTCGAAAAGGATGCGGCTTTGGCCCGCCGGTTCCAGCCTGTGATGGTGTCCGAGCCGACGGTTGAGGACACGATCTCGATCCTGCGCGGCCTGAAGGAAAAATACGAGCAGCATCACAAGGTTCGCATTTCGGACTCGTCCTTGGTTGCTGCTGCCGTGCTGTCGAACCGCTACATCACCGACCGCTTTCTGCCGGACAAGGCCATCGACCTGATGGATGAAGCCGCATCGCGGCTGCGCATGCAGGTGGATTCCAAGCCTGAAGAGCTGGACGAACTCGATCGCCGCATCATGCAGATGAAGATCGAGCGCGAGGCGCTGAAGAAGGAAACCGACAACGCATCCAAGGACCGGCTCGAAAAGCTGGAGCTTGACCTTTCCGATCTGGAAGAGCGCGCCAATGCGCTGACCGCCCGCTGGCAGGCTGAAAAGCAGAAGCTGGGTCATGCTGCCGAACTCAAGCGCAAGCTTGACGAGGCGCGCAACGATCTGGCGATTGCCCAGCGCAGCGGCGAATTCCAGAAGGCCGGCGAACTGGCCTATGGCGTGATCCCAGGCCTCGAAAAGGAGCTGAAGGCGGCCGAAGAACACGACGGTTCCGGTGCGGAAGCCATGGTCCAGGAAGTCGTGACCCCCGACAATGTCGCGCAGGTCGTCTCCCGCTGGACCGGGATTCCGGTCGACAAGATGCTGGAAGGCGAACGCGACAAGCTGCTTCGGATGGAAGACGAAATCGCCAAATGGGTCGTCGGCCAGGGCGATGCCGTTCAGGCCGTTTCGCGGGCGGTTCGCCGCGCGCGCGCCGGCTTGCAGGATCCGAACCGGCCGATCGGCTCGTTCATGTTCTTAGGTCCCACGGGCGTGGGCAAGACCGAACTGACCAAGGCATTGGCGCGCTTCCTCTTCGACGAAGAGTCGGCCATTGTGCGCATCGACATGTCGGAATACATGGAGAAGCACTCGGTCTCGCGGCTCATCGGTGCACCGCCCGGCTATGTCGGCTATGATGAAGGCGGCGCGCTGACAGAGGCTGTTCGACGCCGCCCCTATCAGGTCGTGCTGTTCGACGAGATCGAGAAGGCGCATCCGGATGTGTTCAACGTTCTGCTACAGGTTCTGGATGACGGTCGTCTGACCGACGGGCAGGGCCGGACTGTGGATTTCAAGAACACGATCATCATCATGACCTCCAACCTCGGTTCGGAATTCCTGACCGGTCTCGGTGAAAGCGAGGATACCGACAGTGTCCGGGAACAGGTCATGGGTGTCGTACGGATGAATTTCCGGCCGGAATTCCTGAACCGTGTCGACGAGATCATTCTGTTCCACCGGCTGCGTCGCAAGGAAATGGGCACGATTGTCGATATCCAGATGGGCCGGCTCGTCAAGCTGCTCGCCGATCGCAAGATCACGATCACGCTGGACGAAACGGCGCGGGAATGGCTGGGCGACAAGGGTTACGACCCGGTCTATGGCGCAAGGCCGCTCAAGCGGGCGATCCAGAAGTATCTTCAGGATCCGCTGGCCGAAAAGATCCTCATGGGCGACATCCCGGATGGATCTGCGGTTACGGTAAGTGCCGGATCCGATCGCCTGATCTTCGTGTCGGGTGAAACGATCAGCGAGGCTGCGTAAGTTCGAACGCGCTCGGCCGCGAAACGGTGTGCCCTCGGCGAAAGTCGGGGGCATTTTTCGTTTCAGACCGGGGATCAGTTGCTGGCGATATTCCAGTCTTCGTGGCCGAGGAGCGCGTCGATGCGTTTGCGCTCTGCGCCGAACCTGGCAAGTGCCTCGCCTCCGAGCGATTTGCCGTCGGGCAGGCGGATCTTCAGCGGGTCCACCTTGTTGCCGTTGACGATCATTTCGTAGTGCAGGTGCGGGCCGGTCGACTGGCCGGTTGTGCCGATCCAGCCGATCACCTGGCCCTGGTGGATCTTGGCCCCTTCGACGACGTCCTTTGCGATCGCACTCTGGTGGTTGTACGAGGTTTCATAGCCGTTGGCATGGCGGATGATGGTCTGGTTGCCATAGCCGCCGCGGTCCCAGCCCGCCTTTTCCACCGTACCATTGCCCGTTGCGATGATCGGCGTGCCACGCGGTGCGGCCCAGTCTACACCGGTATGCATGCGCATGTAGCCGAGGATCGGATGGCGGCGCATGCCGAAGCCCGATTTAAAGATGCCGCTTGGCACTGGGTTGCGGAGCAGGAACTGATGGATGCTCTTTCCGTCGGGCCCGTAGTAGTCGACGCTGTCGTCGCTCGGATCCTGGAACCGGTAAAGCCGCGTCTCGTTGTCGCCGAACTTGGCGTAGAGGAACAGAAGCTCCGAATTCTTCGTGACTTTGCCGGATTGGTCGGCGACCGAGAAGAAGGCTTCCAGCTTGTCCGTCGGGCGCAGCTGCGCCTGGAAGTCGACCGAATTGGCCAGTAGCTTGACGATCTGGTTGGTCAGGTCCAGTCCCATCCCGTAAGACAGTGCGGCCCGGTAGATGCCGTCATAGACGCTGGGAAGATCGGACCCAGCCTGCGGCGCCAACAGGTTGTCGTCAAGCGCGGAGGCCATGGCCTTGATGGCCGGGGGCGCGGTGCCCTGAACGAAGTTGCCCTTGTCGTCCAGCGCAATCGTCACCTGGTGCTGGTCGCGCTGATAGATGCTGGCGCGGACGATCTTCAGGTCCTCGCCGGTTTGCATAATACCCATGCGCAGGATGTTCCCGTCACGCAGCTTCCCGCTGCCATAGGCATCCGAAAGGCTGCCGGACACCAGATCCGCCTGTTTCTTCGAATAGCCATTTGAAGACAGGGCGGTTGCGATGTCGGTATCCGAGCGTATCGGAATGATGTCGTCGGCATATTCGGGGGTTGTGGTGGTGATCGCCTCGGGGGCCGCCACCGACATGTTGGACTCGATGACCTTTGCGGTCAGTCCGGATGTGATGTCAAGCGCACTGTTACTTGCTGCGAAGCGCCGCGGATCGACATAATAGAGCGACGCGACCTGACTATTGCCGTCTGTCAGAACCGAACCATTCGTGCGTACGGTTTCCTCGATCTCTTCCAGCGTCATCGCCGGCGCGTAGCTGAAGGCGGTTTCCTTGGTCGGAAACTCGGAGGTCTCCAGGCTCACCTCAGATTCCACGTCCGAGCCGTAGATCTGGCCCGTGCTGACCGGGGGGAGAGCCGGCTTGGTACCCGAGGAGAAAATCGCGAGAGGATCAAACTGGGGATAGGTTTCTTGCGAAGGGTGCGCTGCGGCGAGCGCCATCTTGACATGCTCGAAGGGCTGTCGCCGCACCACTTCCTTGCCGCCCTGCTGGATCATGGTTGAAACTTCCATGATCTGCTTGTCGGCGGGCTTGGCGGCAATGTTCGTCGCGATCAGGCGGCCACCGCGCTTTGCAACAAGCGGCGCATCGTCGCCATCGTCGTGCCCGCTCGCGTAGGCTTCGGCAGGAATGGCGAGTTGCCGGCGGCCGTCCAGCGCGGCCGTGAGGGCAACGCCCATCAGGATAGTACTGGTGATGCCCGTCAAGAAAGTGCCAGAGAGCCAGCGAAAGGAAATCTCGCGCCGGTCCGGCGCACGGCGGCCGTCAGCGAGCAGCGCGGGCTCGTTACCGAGCAGCCGTGTCAGTTCCCTGCCGTCCGTCATTCAGTGTCCGCCTGGCCCATTTATTTTCTTGTTATGCAACATCTGCCTTGTGTGCGGGCGGGAGTCAAACACCATGCGCGGAGATGGCAGCCATGAGTGCGCGAAACCCCTATGTTGCGCGTGAGGGAGTTCATGCCTGCCAATTGTGAAAATCCGGGGGCATGAGTGCGAGCAAGCGGGGTTTCGTGGACGTTTTGAAGAGGTTCCCGCGGACACCTCACAATTAATCCTTTTAATTCAATGCTTTGTCACTTTTTTGAAGTTTTTTCAAAATGCCGTGTTGACTGTTCTGAGCCCTCGGGTCTATAAGGCGATCACTGACGAGGGCGGCGGCGCTGCTAGCGACTAACGAACTCGTCCCTGAGAAAATCTTCTGATGGTTGCGTAAGTGACT
>NZ_JBEPMB010000009.1:0-181522 GCF_040545545.1 Limnomicrobium aquaticum | reverse complement strand
TGTGATGCTGGCCTCCATCCAACCAGCATCAAAGAATCAGAACAAAACTGATTTGGGAATCCCAACCGATTCAGAAAAACGGTGAAACGTTCTAGGGATAGAGCCGCCACTCCGTTGGGCAACGGGAAAGCCCGAGGATGTCGCGCGATCCCAGCGTCTTTCTAATCCAGGGTTGCTTGACGCGCGATAGCCGCGTTGGAAATGACGCCGAAGAAATATTCGGCTCTTAGCCTGAAGGAAACTTGGTCGATAACCGAGATTGCAACTCGAGTGAACAAGCCGGTCACGGGTTTGTGTACAAGTTCGAGGGCGATTAACCCCAAGTGCCCAGTAGCTGTCGCTTGCGCGAGCCAGCGGTATCCTACGCCAAGGATTGCCCTGACGGTAGATGCGCATTTTTGACCAATTCGGCTTTCAATTGGGCTGTTTCCATACCAAGGGCAATGAATTTCCGGGCGTGTATGGCCAGCTCCAGGTTGTCCTTCCACAAGTCCCGCCAGATAGCTGTCTTCAGCGAGAGGGTGCGGTCTACAATGGCCGAAGAGAAGGACTCGAAAGTTACAAAATCCTCCCAGCCAATGGCCACCAACGCGTCGAATATCTTGCCGAAATCGATGTTCCCCGTGCCAAGATAGCCGCGGTGACTCTCGCCGATATGCACATAACCGATCTTGCCCGCGGCATTGCGGATGGCCAGACCGACATCGGCCTCCTCGATATTCATGTGGAAGGTATCGAGATGCAGGAAGACATTGGAGGCGCCGACATCCGCGATATAGGCCAGTCCTTGCGCAGCCGTGTTGAGCATGTTGCTTTCGAAGCGGTTCACCACTTCAAGATTGAGCGTCACGCCTGCCGCCATCGCGTTTTCTGCAACCTTGGTGAAGGCCGAAACGCTGGTGTCCCAGGCTTTGCGCGTGAGCGCGGTTTCCTGTTTGCCGTGCGCGGAACTCAAGATGCCGGCAAGCTTCGTCCCGCCAAGATCGCGAGTCAATGCGATGGAGGTCTTCAGGATCTCGATGCCACGCGCGACCGTGGCCGGATCCTCGCTTGAAATGTCGCCTTCCGGCGGGAGGCCCATGCTGATCGCAACATTGAGCTTCAGTTCCTTCAGCCGCGCGGCTACCCAGTTCACATCCACCTGGGCAGGATCGATGTAGGAAAACTCAATCAGATCGAACCCGAGTTCATGGGACTGAACCATCGCGCGTTCCAGCTCATCCTTGGATGAACCTGCGCTCCAGACAAAGGAATGGACACCAATTTTCGACATGCGAGCACCCGGCTGAGAAGCGATTTTCGAGAGGTTGCTCCGGGGAACAAGAGCCCCCGGAGCCGGGTCGATCGGGATCAGCGCGCTGCCGTCCAACCCTTGTAGTCCTTGAGGTTTTCCGCCGTGATCAACTGCGGATCGAGCAGCACGACCGGTTCGGCCGGCTTCTTACCATTCAGCACCTCGACGCCGAGTTGCAGCGCCTGTCCTGCCATCGTGTAAGGATCCTGCGAGGCGGATGCCTTGATCAGAGAGTTCTTGTCAGCCAGCGCCTTTTCGATATCGGGAGCACCGTCCACGGCGGTGATGATGAACTCCTTGCGGTTCAATTGCTTGGCCGCGAGCTCGGCCCCGATCGCCGTCGGATCGTTGATGGCGAAAATCCCGTCGATCTTCTGGAAGCGGGTGAGCAGGCCCTGCATCACGGCGAGACCGCCATCGCGCGAACCCTGACCGTTCTGGTCGTCCGAAAGGATCTTCATGCCCGAAGCCTTCGCAAGCGTCTCCTTGCAGCCCTTGACGCGGTCGAGGATCGACGAGGATGCCGGCCCGTTGATGATGACCACATCGCCCTTGCCGCCCAGCTTGTCGACGAGATACTGGCAGGCTTCGGAACCGGCCTTGACATTGTTGGTCATGACAGTGACGTCGGCACCCGGCGCGGACACGTCGAACGCGGCGACGACAACGCCTGCAGCAGTCGCCTTTTTCACTGCCGGCGCAATCGCCTTGGCATCGACCGCGTTGAGCATGATGATGTCGACACCTGCTGCAATGAAGCTGTCGATCTGGGAAACCTGCTTGTTCAGGTCGTAATCGGCGGAAACGGACGTGACCTGGACTTTCGGATTGATCTTCTTGGCCGCATCTTCGATCCCCTTGATGGTGGCAACGAAGAACGGATTTCCGAGAAGACCGACGGAGATGCCGATCTTGTTCAGATCCTTTGCCGACGCCGGCATTGCTATGACAGCGGCAAGTGCCGTGCCGATCATGAATTTCGAAAGCATGCGCATAATTTCCTCCTTTGTGACGCTCCTCGCGTCGTTGTTGCCGAAAATTTCCTGTCGAAATTCCGGATGGTTTCGCTCTACCGGTGAGCGGTTCAGGTACGGCTGAGGCCCTTCGCCCGGTAGCGGTCGAGCGCTACGGCAACGATGATGACCAGGCCCTTGATGATGTACTGCCAGATGTCGGACACCCCGACGAGGATTAGACCGTTGGACAGGACGGCGATGATCAGCGCGCCGATCAGCGTCCCCCAGATCGAACCGACCCCGCCGACAAAGCTCGTTCCGCCGAGAATGACGGCCGCAATCGCGTCGAGTTCGTAGGACTGGCCAAGTTGCAAGCCGTTTGCGGCGTAGAGGCGCGCGGCGGACATGGCGCCGCCGAGACCGGAAAACAGCCCCGACATCGCGTAAACGAAGAGCAGGACCAGCGGCACCTTGATACCGGTAAGCCGGGCTGCTTCGACATTACCGCCGACCGCGTAGATCCATGTGCCCAGCACGGTGCGCTTCAGGATGAACCACGAGACGACGATGGTGATGGTCGCGATGATCGCCAGCCACGGAATACCAAAGAGCGAACCATTGCCGATAAAATCGAAGGGAAGATCGGGATTGAACACCGTCGTATCGTTGCCGAGCAGACGCGCGATGCCTCGGATCGCCGTCAACGAACCCAGCGTCACGATGAAGGGCGGGAGTTTCAAGAAAGCGATGATGATGCCGTTGATGAGCCCGCAGCCCAATCCGACGGCGATCGCTGCCGGCACGCCGAGCATGCCGATGTCGGGCCAAAGCGAGACCATGACGCCAACCATGGCAGAGGCGGCCAGGATCGAACCCACCGACAGGTCGATGCCGCCGGTCAGGATCACGAAGGTCATTCCTGCGGCAAGCACCGTGTTGATCGACGCCTGCTGCATGACGATCGAAAGATTGTTGACCGACAGAAAGCGCCCGCTCAGAACGTGGAAACCGATGGCCAGCAGGATGAGCACCGGCAGCATGCCGAGCGCCGTGAAGGTGGAGCGCAGCCGGGCTTTGTCCATGGTTGTCTTGGTGTTCTGTATATCTGCCATGGTCAGGCTTCCTTTTGCGGTACGTCGGAAATAGCGCCGGTCGAAAGCGTCATGATTGCTTCTTGCACGATCGGCGCGCCGGGTGCGGCAGCCACTTGTCCGACGATGCGCCCCTCGCGGATGACCAGAGCCCGGTCTGCAATGCCGATGATTTCCGGAAGGTCGCTGGAGATCATCACGATGGCGATCCCTTCGCGGGCGAGTTCGTCGATGATCCGGTAGATCTCCGACTTCGCGCCGACATCTACGCCGCGTGTCGGTTCATCGAGAATGATCACCTTGGGCCGTGTCTCGAGAAGCCGCGCAATCAGGGCTTTCTGCTGGTTGCCGCCGGAAAGCGCCCCGACATTGATGCCGGTACTTGCGGTGCGAATGGAAAGGTTGGAGACCGCCCTGTCCGCGCGCTTGCGTGCCTTGGCAAAATCCAGAATCCCGACGGGTTTTGCATCATCGCCGATGACGGCAACATTGACATTTTCGCTGACCGACAAATCGAGGAAAAGCCCGAGACCTTTCCGATCCTCCGTCAGATAGGCAATTCCGGCGTCCATTGCGTCGCGCGGTCCATCAATGGAAAGTTCGCGGCCGTTGAGGACCACGCTGCCGCCGGTCTTGCGATCGGCGCCGAAGATCAGCCGCGCGAGTTCCGTACGTCCAGAGCCGACAAGGCCTGCAATACCCAGCACCTCGCCGGCGTGGACGTCGAAGGAGCAGTCATGCACGCGTCTGCCGTCGCCGAGATCGCGCACGGAAAGCACCACCGTCTGTTCGCCGTCCGGCGCATGGTGCTCCTTCTTGTAGAAGGACGAGAGATCGCGGCCGACCATCATGGAGACAAGCTTCGCCGCCGAAAGATCGGCACGGTCCAACGTGCCGACATAGGCGCTGTCACGCAGCACGCTCACGCGGTCCGCGAGTTTGTAAATCTCTTCCATGCGGTGGCTGATGTAGATGATGGCGATTCCCTGGGCCTTCAGGCTGGCGATCACCTCAAACAGCTTGTCCGTCTCGCGTGTCGTCAGCGAGGTTGTCGGCTCATCCATGACGATGATCCGGGCATTGGTCGTCAGCGCGCGCGCGATCTCGACCATCTGCCGCTCGCCGAGCGAAAGCGTCGACACAAGGGTATCTGCGCCGAAGCCGAGCCCGAGGCGTTTGAGGATCGGTTCGGCACGCGAGCGGATGTCCGAGCGGTTCACGATGCCGAAGCGGGAGGGCTCGGCTCCGAGATACATGTTCTGCGCCACGGTCAGGTTCGGCGCCAGTGACAGTTCCTGATAGATAACGGCAATGCCGTTTTCCTTGGCCTTGATCGGATCGCCGGTCACGACCGGCTTACCGTCGATCAATATATCGCCGCCCGCATCTGCCCTGTAGGCACCAGAGAGCACCTTCATCAGCGTGGACTTGCCGGCCCCGTTTTCGCCCATCAGTGCGTGAACCTCGCCTGCATGCACGGTCAGGGAGACGTTGGAGAGCGCACGCGCCGGCCCGAATGTCTTGGAAATATTACGCATTTCCAGAACCGGGACCCTGGCCGGAGATGCGACCTGTTGAGCCGTCATCCGTTTGCCTCCTTGCCGGGCGACATGCCGCCGAGGCGGCTTTGGGCGAGCGACAGCCAACGCGTCCGGTAGGCGGAAAGCCCGTCGATGGCGACGGGGTCTGCCCGGCCGCACTCGTTGACAAAGGGGGAAAGCCCAGTTGACTCGAACGCCAGGGCTGCGGCCCCCAGCGCGCTGCCTTCGGAGACAGCGCTGACCAGGACCTTTTGCTTCGGACGCAGGGTCGCGAGCAGGACTTGATAAAGTCCTGTCTTCACCAGCCCGCCATCGATGACGATATCGTTTTCCGACCTGATGAGGCTGAGCGAGAGATCCGTCATCAGGACCACGTAGAGAAGCGCGGCAGCGGCGCGCTCCTCACCTTCTGCGGCGGGTCCCACGAAGCAGCCCTCGCAGCCCGGCATCGGTCCACCGGGGGCAAATGACGGCAGGGCGAATATGCCCTTGCGGATCACGGCGGCGACAGCCTCCAAACCGATCGGCTTGTTCCAGCCGCCACTGGCGATCTCATATTCCCGCCCCCCCATGAAACGGATCGTGGCTGCCGGCTGATGATCGACTGTGACATTGGCGAGCATGTCGCGCTCGCTGTCGAGCGCGTCCAGCGCGCAGGCCAGATTGAAGATGATGACCCAGGTGCCCGTGGAAACGAGCGTGAAGTCCGAGAAGCCGAGCGAGCGATAATAATAGAGCGCGGCATTGCTGTCGTGGACGCCGTTATGGACTGTTAGGGTTCTGGACTTGGTGTTCCAGGTCCCGACGGGAGCCCCTGCCCGTGCCATCGCTGGCATCTTGCAACGCCAGCCCTGTTCATGAACGAGGCTGCTGTAATCGTCGTTCAGGGGTGCCCAAAGATGTGAATGGCAGCCCAGATAGGAAACCTCGGACACTGCCACGCCCGCGAAGCGCCATGACCAGAATTGCGGATAGGCAAGAATTGTATCGCAATTCTCCAGCAATGCGGGGTCGCGGTCCTGCAACCAAAGAATATGGCGGCCATAATTGAAGCCGAGCGGTAATCGGGGCGAAAAGGTTTCCTCGAATGCCGGCACAAGACGATCGATCCTCGCCGCGACATCGCTCGGCGGTTCCTGCTCGTAATCGAGAATGGGGGCTGCAAGGCTTGACCCGGCGACTAGCGCAAAGGTGCAGCCATGGCCCGAGAACATGACTCCGGAAATCCGGTGACGGTCGGCGAGTTCGTTCAGTTCGCCCTGCATCCATGAGAAGAGATGCCCGTCGTCGAGCACCCGAAGTCCGCCTTTGTCGCGCCAAACGGGCCTTGTCCGGCTTTCGGCCACCATGCTTCCATCGGCTGCGAAGATGAACAGCTTGGAATTTGTCTTGCCGAGATCAAAGACGGCAATGCTGGAGGATGAGGCGCTGTTCATCTCAGCCTCCCTGTCCCGAGGCGTTCGCGACGATGATCGTCACGCCGGCATTTTCCAGCATTTTCGCATCGGCATCCGCCAAACCGTCATCCGTGATTACGGTGCCGATCCGCGATAGCGGCAACACGATATGACGCGCCTGGATCGATAGTTTGCGGCTATCGGCGAGAACGACGATTTCATCCGTGCGCGTAGAAAGCTCGGCAATCACCTTCGACAGAAGCGGGTGCGATTCCAGCAGGCCTTCGCTGCTGATACCCTGCGTGCCCACAAAGAAGCGCGATGCGAAAAAGCTTGGAAGACCGGCGGACGGATCGTGAATGATGCGGGGCTCGCGGTAAAGCTCGCCGCCCGCGACCGTCAATTGGCAGGTGCCATGCTCTCCGAGATGAGCGGCAAGCGGCATGGAATTCGTGTAGATCCGCACATTGCGCCGGGCGAGCAGGAGGCCGAGCTGAAAGCAGGTGGACCCCGCATGAACGATAATGGAATCGCCGTCGCGGACAAGCGCTGCAGCAGCCTCGGCAATCGCACGCTTCGCTTCCACCGCAATGTCGCGGTTCTCGTTATATGGCCGCGCGGCGATACGTCCCGCACCTGCGCCTTCGCTCGCCGAGATGCCGCCGTAAACCTTTCGTGCCTTGCCGATCTCGTGAAGCTTGTCGATATCGCGACGGACGGTTGCGGCAGAGACGCCGAGATACTCCTGGAGATCGCGCACGGACGCAAACGGCTGCTCTTTCAGCAGATCAGTAATAAGCCTGTGCCGATCAGCGTCGCTCAAGGGATCCTCCTCCCATGCTCCTCATGCATGGATGATCAACTATAATCACATGACGACAGATATCTCAAGTAGCATGATCTAAAAACATCATTGTTGACGTAATTCACTCATCGATATACCCTGTACGCGTAAACTCCATCATGCAGTGCAGCAATTTTTGTACGAACCAGCGTTGCCGTGTGATGGAGGTACGGGAGGAAAGAATGGCAGGACCAACAACACGCCCGGTCGATTTCGACAATTTCATCGATCTATCCCGGCGGATCGGCACGGATGTCCTGAAAACCCAGGGCGCTGGTGGTAATACATCCATCAAGGCCGATGGGGTCATGTGGGTCAAAGCCTCGGGTACCTGGCTTTCTGAGGCAGGCACAAAGGAAATCATGGTTCCCGTCGAGGTGACGCCACTGGTGGAAGCGTTGCGCGCCGGCGATCCTCGCGCTGAGAAATCCACCGATTTCGTAGTCGAGGCGCTGAACCTGAGTGGGCTCAGGCCTTCGATAGAGACAAGCTTTCATGCGGCATTGCCGCAGCGCGTGATCGCTCACTACCATTGTGTCAACACGATCGCGCATGCCGTTGCCTCGGATCGCAGCGAACGGCTAAAGGCGTGCATGGCCGCCCTGCCGGATCTCACCTGGGCCACTGTCCCGTATCGGCGACCGGGCGTGCCGCTGGCGCGCGAAATCGACAAGGTTGCCAGCGGCCGACACGACATTCTCTTTCTCTTCAATCACGGCGTGATCGTTTGTGGAGACAGCGTTGAGGAGGTCGCTGACAGGATCGAGCGGGTGACCGCAGCGCTGGAAATCGCGCCCCGGCATGTCGGAGTACCGGACATGCCGGAGCTTGAAGCGCTTTCTGCGGGCTCCGGCTTCAGACCCGCAGTGGATCTCGAAAGCCACCGGACCGCGCTTGATGTCGTTTCCGCCCGGATTGCCACCGGGGGCTCGCTTTACCCGGACCATGTCATCTTTCTTGGCACCCAAAACGGTGTGCTTGCACCTGGTGAAACGGTGGCCGAGCACCTGCGGGCTGCGGCCGGCGACGCCGAGCCGATAAAAATGTTGATCGTGCCCGGCAAGGGCGTCCTGCTTTCCGATACGCTGACACCGGGCGGCGAAGTGATGGCGCGCTGCCTCGCAGAAGTGGTGACGCGCATCGCGGACGAGACCGTTCCGGCCTATATCGGCGCTGAGGCCGAAGCCGAGCTCACAAATTGGGAAGCGGAACGATACCGGCAGGCGCTGGATCGAAAGGCTTTGGGACTTTGATGGCGCAAATACCTTCACCCGCAGTTGCGATCGGCATCGATGTCGGAACATCGGGGGTGCGCGCCGCCGCCGTTTCGCAAGATGGAAATACCGTCGCCCTGGCGACCGCCCCGTTTCAGGAGGCGGCGGAAACGCGGGCTCCAGCGGCCTGGTGGCAGCGTGCCGTCGAATGTCTTTCGGCACTTGCCGGACAGACCTCGCTGGACAGCGTACAGGGACTGGCAGTTGACGGAACTTCCGGCACGGTGTTGTCGGTCGATCCGATGGGCAGGCCGCTCGATGTGCTGATGTATAACGAGCCTTGCCCGGACGCGCAGATCGTCAAGCGCATTGCGGCCGTCGCCCCTGCCGACAGCCCGGCGCAGGGCGCAAATTCCGGGTTGGCGCGGGCCATCCATCTGAAAACCGTGTCCAGAGATGCGATGGTCCTCCATCAGGCGGACTGGATTGCCATGCAGCTTGGTCTTGAGAACACAATTTCGGACGAGAACAATGCTCTGAAGACAGGATACGATCTGGCCGGGGAGCGTTGGCCCGACTGGATTGCGGAGGCCGGCATGCCGATCGATAGCTTGCCTGCCGTCGTGCGCGCAGGCGCCCGGATCGGGACGGTCGGATCGCTGACAAAGGCGTTCGGACTTTCAGAAACCTGCCATATCCATGCCGGAACGACGGACGGTTGCGCTTCATTCCTGGCAACCGGTGCAAGCCGGCATGGCGACGGCGTGACAGCCCTCGGTTCGACGATGGTGCTGAAACTTGCCTCGGATCGTCCGGTCAACGCGGTCCAATATGGCATCTATGCCCATCGAATACTCGGTTTCTGGCTGATCGGCGGTGCCTCCAACACCGGCGGCGCGGTGATCCGCAGCCTGATCGGGGACCACCGGCTCGAGGACCTGACAGCCCGACTTACGCCCGACACTCCGACCCAGCTCGACTATTATCCGCTACTGAAACCCGGCGAACGCTTTCCTGTGAACGATCCGAACTACCCGCCGAGGCTTGACCCGCGCCCCGCAGACGATGCCCTCTTCTTTCAAGGGCTGCTTGAGGGAATGACGGCGGTGGAGAAACGGGGTTACGATCTCCTCGAAATGCTCGGGGGCCCGAGCCTGGCGTCGGTGCGGACTGTCGGAGGTGGATCACGGAATCCGGTCTGGACCCTCATGCGGCAAAGGGCGCTCGGCGTTGACTTCCAGCCGGCGCGGTCGACAGAGGCTGCGGTCGGCACAGCATTCCTTGTCCTTGCCGGGAGTTCGCATTGAAAGATGTCGCTACCACCACGCTCGCGAAGCTGATCGATCGATACCAGGTTTTTTTCATCGACCAGTTCGGCGTGCTGCGCGACAACGAAGGTGCGTATCCGGGCGCAGCGCAAGCGCTGCATGGATTGAAGGCCGCCAGCAAAACCGTCGTCATCCTGTCCAATTCGGGCCGCAGCGGAGAATATAATGCTGAGCGCTTTACACGGCTCGGCTTTAGCCGCGAGAGCTTCGACCGATTCGTCACGTCCGGCGATGCCGCTTATGCCGTGCTGTCGCAAAAGGGAATGTCTTTGCCTGCCGCGACACGCTGCCTGACCATTTCGAGTGGCGATGACCGCAATCTCGCCGATCGGCTTGGGTTTCAGCACACTCAGGATGCCGCCGAGGCGGATCTCGTGGTCATTTCGGGAAGCGAAGCAGAGAAGATACCGATGCAGGTCTATGCGGACATGTTGCGACCTGCGGCGGTGCGGCAGGTGCCAGCGATCTGCACCAATCCCGATATTTACAAGCTAGCAGACGGGACGACAGCTCCCGGCGCGGGCAGCATTGCGACGCTCTACCAAAGGCTGGGTGGCCCCGTTCGGTGGTTTGGCAAGCCGCATCGAGACATCTACGAGCACGCGATGCGATCGGTCGGAAACCCGTCGCTCTCCAACGTCGTCTGCATTGGTGACAGCATCGATCATGACATTCTTGGCGCTGCAAAGTTCGGATTGGATTCCGCACTGGTCCTGACCGGCATTCTCGCAGATTTGCCCCTGAAGGAGGTCGACATCTTGATGACAGCCGATCGCAAGCCGACATTCATCCTGAGTGCATTCCAGTAATTGCCGGTTCACATGATCACGGGAGTTGTGCGCATGTGGCTCGACCCCCGTTTTCGCGCCGGATAGAAGCGCGCGAGGTCTCAGAATTGCACTCTTCCAGGATCCGTTCAGCCACGTTGATAACGTATGAGATTTCCCTTTTATCCATTGCCTCAACGACGATTGGGGAAAATTTCGTTGCCGCAATCGTTGCTCTTGAAGCGATTCAAACCGCCGACCTGTCGTTTTGCCAACATGTTCGCAACGAATTTCCGTGTACGGGCAGCTACTTGTTCTCCGGAATAGCAGATATGGAGCTCCGAAACAGAACTCTGCCTTCTATCGAGCGTAATCCGTTACTCGCGCATATGTCACCAGCCCGTCAGGGGCTGGCAAGTGCGGAGACCAGCCACCCAGGGCGGAGCAGTAATCTGTCAACGCGCACCTTGCGTCAGCAATCGTCTTGTGATTGCATCTCGGCGGATTTGTGGCTTTTTCATGTTTCGTCGTGATATTTTGAAGCGGGGATCCCTGTCTGGACTCGCCCATGTGAGCTGCTGGAAACCGAAGTCCCCAAACACCCCTGTCGGTGGTCGACTGCTTATCGACGCCCATTGCCATGTCTTCAACGCATCGGACCTGTCAACGGAGCGATTTTTACGTCAGGGCATGTTGGGCAGACGAGACAAATAGTGATACCGAAATAATTAAGAGCGCATCTGAGGCCAGCTGACGAGAACGGGTGGCGAATTTTGGATCGAATGCTATATCGGGCAGGCTATACGACATCAAATCTGCTAACCGGCCATTCTTTCCCGATTTGCCTTGTGCTCCTTGCCCGACCGTCATGAACGTCATTTCGAAATTTTCCCCTCCGCCGCGCACCCACATGACGCCCGAGCTTCTGGTGCGGGCGGCTGAGTTCGAGCGTCACCCGCAGTTCTATAGGGCCATGGCCAGTTTCAGCCTCATGGCGATCCGGCTCTACCAGGGACCGGGCGTTGCCCGCTTTCTCGTCAATGAGACGGCACGCACCATCATTGCCAATCTGTGCATCATCTTTGATGCCATCTCGCAGGACGACCCATCCGTCACCCTCACGGTCGGGCGCGTTCAGGATGCCTGTGAGAAGCTTGGAATCGCGAGCCGCGGGCGGGTCTATACATTTCTGAAAATGATGGAGCTGGGCAAATATCTTCAGACCCAGCCGGGAACGGATCGGCGTATCCGTCGTCTGGTGCCTTCGTCGCAGTTCGTGCAGCACCTTGATACCATTGTCGAGGCGATTCTTGAGGGGGCGGATATCCTGCTTCCCGAGCCGATTTGCGTCAGGCGCTATTCCGATCCCACGACGCGACGTCGATTCATTCAGGCGTCAGGGGAGGACATGCTGGCCGGCTTCGCGCCGTGGAACCATTATGAGGAAATGCGCCCCTTCACCGCGCGCGATGGTGGCTTTCACATTCTTTCGGTCATTCTCGATCAGGCCGGCGCCTTTGAGCGTGACATTCCGGGCGGGACGCATGTCACGGTTTCGTTGGCTGATCTGGCGCGCAAACACAATCTGTCGCGCAGCCATCTGCGCCAGCTTCTGGCCGACGCCGTGGACCATGACCTCATCGTCCTGGAGAACGCGGCAACCTACAAGATCGTCCTCACTCCTCGCCTTATTTCGATCTACCGGGCTCATATAGCCCTGCTCCTTGCCTATTACGCGGAGATAATCGAGACCCGAATTTAGTTGCCCCCGACTTCCGGGACGAGCCCGAGACGCTCTGGCTCGTTTCGAGCTTCACGCGCCTTATGTCGATATACAGTCAGTAACGAACTCATGCCATCTTCCCCAAAGGCGGTCATTAGAACTTCACCCGATAGCTCGCCGAGAGCCAGGTCGTATTCTTCCCGGTCTGGTTCGACGTATTGACCATCACCAGCCCGTCGCCATTGCCGATCTTGTAGCTCATGCCCAGACCGCCGCGCAGGAAGTCCTGCTGCACACTTGCGCCGTCGAGTGAGAAGGCCGAAAGCCCGAGGATCTGTCCGCTGACACCGGCGCCGGACTTTTCGAAACGATGGCCGTATTCGAGACGGGTGACGAGGGCGAGATTGTCGGTCAGCGGGGTTTTGGCATCGGCACCGATGCGCACCGTGTTGGAAGTCTCGCGCGACCCGTCGAACCGAACCGGGAAGCTGCCGCCGGTTTCCGTGTAACCGTTCATCTGCGAGTTCAGGTAGGTATAGCTGGCAAAGGGCGAGATGCCCGTTGAGGCGAGCTTGAACGCGTCCTGCCAGTCCACGCGGGCACGGACGCCATAGGTCTGCGTCGCCGTCGAGCCGAAGGACGAATCGTTTGCCACGCCGTTGAGATAGCCGCGACGGATATCCGCCTTGCCCCAGTTGAAATAGCCGGAGAGGGTTGCCACGACACCGCCGCCAACGGCATAGGAGACATCGGGCGCAACATAGCCCGACGAGAACACGGAGTTCCCCGCATTGGGCGTATCCATCCGCGCATATTGCCCGCCGCCCGCGATCCTCACCGTCCAGCCACCGTCCAGCCCACGGCCGAAGCCGAATTCGCCTGCACCCAGGCCGCCACGATAGGACGCGCCATTGGCATAGCCGCCATCGCCCGTGAACCACGCGGACGACTGCCCGGCATCGAGCAGCATGAAGAGCGGCGAGGAATGCGCGCCATTCACCGCCATGTCCGCGTTCTGCAACTGTCCCGAAACACGCGGTGTATTGGCAAGGCTCTGCTGGAAGTTTGTCACGTCCATGAGGCCCGCCGGGGTCGTCTGTGGGCTGTCAGGGGTCGTGACCGTCGATGTGCCGCGCGCGATAAAGGCGTGACCGTTCTGCAATTGACCGACAATGACATTGCCGTTCGCGGAAACGCCGTGGGCCGACTGCGTCACGTCGCTCGGAAGGGACACGCCCTGGCTGCGCAGCCAATCGTCCACCGAGACCATGCCCAAGGCCTGCGTCCAGCGGAAGGCGAGTTGCGCGGCGTCGTTGGTCGTGTTGGCGGCGCCCACGACGACAGTGCCGTCCGCGTTGACGCGGTTGGCAGCGGAGTCTGTTCCCCCGAGGGTACCGAGGTCGACCATGGTGTTGGTGGCCGCGGTCCAGCGGAAGGCGTGGGATGCCGCGTCGTTGGCCGTGCTGGCAGTGCCCACGACCACGGAGCCATCGGCATTGACGCCCTGCGCAGTGGAGTCTGTTCCCCCGAGGGTGCCGAGGTCGACCATGGTGTTGGTGGCCGACGTCCAGCGGAAGGCGTGGGATGCGAAGCCGTTGGCCAGGAGGGACTCGCCCACGACGACGGAGCCGTCGGCATTGACGCGCCACGCAAAGGAGAACACCCCGCCCAGCGAGCCGAGATCGGTCATGGTGTTGGTGGCCGACGTCCAGCGGAAGGCGCGCTGCGCGGCGTTGTTGGTCGTGTAGGCATAGCCCACGATCACGGAGCCGTCGGCATTCACATCCTGGGCAAAGGAGTCGCTCCCCCCGAGGGTTCCCAGATCGGTCATGGCGTTGGTGGCCGACGTCCAGCGGAAGGCGCGCTGCGCGACATTGTTGGTGATGAAGGCCCGGCCCACGACAACCGAACCGTCGTCGCTGACAGCGTTGGCTGCGGAGTCTATCCCGCCGAAGGTTCCGAGATCGACCATGGTGTTGCTGCTCGCCGTCCAGCGGAAGGCGCGGCCAGCATTGTCGTTGGTCGCCCAGGCCTGTCCCACGACGACGGAGCCGTCGGCGCTGACGTCGCTGGCATAGGAGATTGTCCCCCCGAAAGTGCCGAGATCGGTGTAACTTGCCGGTGTCGTCGTGCTACCGGCAAGTGCGCCGGTTGCCATGCTTGCGGCGAAGCCAAATCCCAAAACGCCCAGATAATCGATTTTAGCAATTCCGAGCCGAAACTGGAAACCGGTTTCGCGTCTGGAATTATGCAAAAACAAGGAGATAGAGCGCTTCAGCGTTTCCATTAAACATTGAGACGCTCTGACGTACATCCCCCGCGTCGCCGCAATCGGTGCATATCGAGGCCAAACGCGGGAAGCACGGCTGTCCGGCAGCGAAACCGTCCGGGCGGGCGTCGCGGGGAGGCCGGATTTCGGCCCTTCCTCCGCATATGCGGCATCTGCGTGTCGCTCGGTCCGGCTCTTGCCCCACACGGTCCTGCGGCTCATGAGACATGCTCCCATGGGTCACCTTTTCCCTCTTCCTGTCAACGTCAGAGGTACCTATCCGCAGATCGGCAGAGGTGGACAGAACCCCGCGAGCGAAGTGCTATCGCGTGCAAGAACCGTGGGGATTTTGTCGATTTCCGTGCAAATAAGCGCGACCCATGTCTCTGGTGCGGAACGTTGCCTGTCTCTCAGGTCAGGCGATGAAAGGCAAAACCCGTCGGCGTCGCAAAGACCCGTTACCTCAGCCGAACAGCTTGAACCCGGACCTGTATCTTTCGCGCATGCCGGACTCCGGTCGATTGCGTATCGGGAACCCGCGGAAACGCTCAGAACTTCACGCGGTAGCTCGCCGAAACCCAGGTCGTATTCTTGCCCGTCTGGTTCGATGTATTGACCATGACGAGGCCGTCACCGTTACCCAGCTTGTAGCTCATGCCGAGGCCGCCGCGCAGCCAGTCCTGCTGCACGGAAGCGCCGTCGATGGAAAAGGCCGAAAGCCCGAGGATCTGCCCGCTGACGCCGGCGCCAGCCTTCTCGAAACGATGGCCATATTCGAAACGGGTGACGAGGGCGAACTGGTCGTTGAGCGGCGTCGTGGCATCCGCCCCGATACGCACCGCGTTGGAAACCTCGCGAGACCCGTTGAACTGGACCGGGAAGCTCCCGCCCGTTTCTGTGTAGCCGTTCATCTGCGAGTTCAGATAGGTATAGCTGACGAAGGGGGAGACGCCAGTCGAGGCCAGCTTGAACGCATCCTGCCAGTCGACACGGGCGCGGACGCCGTAGGTCTGCGTCGCAGCCGAGCCGAAGGATGAATCATTGGCCGCGCCATTCAGATAACCGCGCCGGATATCCGCCTTGCCCCAGTTGAAATAGCCGGAGAGCGTTGCGACCACGCCGCCGCCAGCAGCATAGGAGACATCGGGAGCAACATAACCAGAGGAGAACACGGAGTTACCGGCATTCGGCGTATCCATCCGCGCATATTGCCCACCGACGGCAACGCGCACCGTCCAGCCCCCTTCGATCCCGCGTCCGAAACCGAATTCGCCCGCGCCGATGCCGCCTTGCGAGGATTTCATGCTCGAATAGCCTCCATCGCCGGTGAACCATGCGGAGGATTGCCCCGCATCGAGCAGCATGAAGAGCGGCGAGGAATGCGCGCCGTTGATCGCGACGTCCGCATTCTGCAGCTGCCCGGACACTCGCGGCGCGCTGACAAGGCTCTGCTGGAAGTTGGTCACATCCATCAGGCCGGCGGTGGTGGTCGTCGCGGTCGGGGCGGCTGTTGCGTTGGAGGGCGAAACCGTGAGGGGAACCGGACCTCGGGCGATGAAGGCGCGGTTGCTCGCGAGTGTTCCTGCCACGACGCTACCGTCGGCTGAAACGCCGTCCGCCTCCAGCGTGACGTCGTTGGGAAGTGTGACGCCGTTATTACGAAGCCATTGATCCACGGTGATCAAGCCGGTGCCCTGTGTCCAGCGGAACGCGCGCCGTGTATCGTTATTGGCGCCGTCCGTGGCATAGCCCACAACCACCGCCCCATCGGCGGACGCCCCGGTCGCCGCGGACATTGAGCCACGGTTGAGTGCGCCTAGACTGACCATACCCGCGCTTTGGGTCCATCGGTAAGCGCGGGTGGAATTGGCCGCCGCACCATCCGTTGCATTACCGACGACGACCGATCCGTCGCCGCTTACGCTGTTGGCATATGAGTAGAAGCCGCCATTGAGCACGCCGAGGCTGACCAGACCGGACGCTTGCGTCCAGCGGAAGGCGCGGTCGCGGTTATTCGCGGCGCCGTCATTGGAATAGCCCACAACGACCGATCCGTCGGCAGACGCCGCATTGGCGATCGAGGCTGCTCCGCGGTTGAGCGTCCCGAGGCTGACCAGGCCAGTCTGCTGGGTCCAGCGAAAGGCGCGATTTTTATTGTTTGCGGTGCCGTCAGCCGCATAGCCGACCACCACGCTGCCGTCGGCGCTGACGCCGTTGGCGGAGGAGCCGTTACCGCCATTTAGGACGCCGAGGCTGACCATACCGGAGCCTTGTGTCCATCGGAATGCGCGCGAAGCATTGTTCGCGGCGCCGTCGCCTGCGTAACCCACGACGACCGCTCCATCGGCCGAGACGCCATAGGCTTCCGACGAACGACCTCCGTTGAGAAGGCCGAGACTGATCAAGCCGGAGCTTTGGCTCCAGCGGAAGGCGCGGGAAACGTTGTTCGCGCTGCCATCGTTCGCTTCGCCCACCACAACGGTTCCGTCAGCCGAGACCGCGTAGCCGTATGAGTTGGCGCCGCCATTGATCGTGCCCAGTCCCAATAGATCGGAACCATGAGCTCCCATAGGCATGAAGACCGGCACGCCCGCAAGCAAAGCGAGAAGCAGGCTTCGATAAGGACGCAGCGTAAGGTCGGAGGTATTCGCACGCCGAAATGGCCTGTCTTCGTGGCAGGCGTCTTTGGGAGTTTCAATTGTCTTATTCGTGCCGCTCATGAGAAAGTCTCCCACGCATCACCATCCCTTTTCCTTGCAGATTCTTGGTTATTACCCGTCACGAAAACGGCCGCACAGGGGGCGACGCGGAAGTGCGAGAGCGTGCAAATGCTGCGGTCAATCTGTTGATTTTCGTGCAAATTCGTCGACGAAGCGGTGCCCCGGGAGGAGCCGACGCGCACCGGATGGAGGACCGCCAAGCCACCTGCAGCGGCTTGGCGTCGAATCTGTCCGGTATCGACATGACAATTCGGGCCGGAAGGCATCCAATGGTTGCACGGACGCTTTCCTGCTCGACAATTCAGTCCAAGGTTGTGGCCCCGATCATCCAGATGAAATGCTATTTCGGATCCGCCGGCGCGCTCCCGTCAGAACTTCATCCGATAGCTCGCAGAGAGCCAGGTCGTGTTCTTGCCCGTCTGGTTCGACGTGTTCACCATGACGAGCCCGTCGCCGTTGCCCAGCTTGTAGCTCACGCCCAGACCGCCGCGCAGCCAATCCTGCTGCACGGACGCTCCATCCATGGAGAAGGCGGAGAGGCCGAGAATCTGGCCGCTGACGCCGGCACCGGCCTTCTCGAAACGATGACCGTATTCAAAGCGGGTCACCAGCGCGAACTGGTCGTTGAGCGGCGTCGTGGCATCGGCCCCGATACGCACCGCGTTGGAAACCTCGCGAGACCCGTTGAACTGGACCGGGAAGCTGCCGCCGGTTTCCGTGTAGCCGTTCATCTGCGCGTTCAGATAGGTATAGCTGACGAAGGGCGAGATGCCGGTGGATGCCAGCTTCAAGGCATCCTGCCAGTCGACACGGGCACGAACCCCATAGATCTGCGTCGCAGCCGACCCGAACGACGAATCGTTGGCCGCGCCATTCAGATAGCCGCGCCGGATATCGGCCTTGCCCCAGTTGAAATAGCCGGAAAGGGTGGCAACCACGCCGCCGCCGACGGCATAGGAGACGTCCGGCGCGATATAGCCCGAAGAGAACACCGAATTCCCGGCATTCGGCGTGTCCATCCGGGCATATTGCCCGCCGCCGGCAACGCGCACCGTCCAGCCCCCTTCGATCCCGCGTCCGAAACCGAATTCGCCCGCGCCAAGCCCGCCCTGAGCGGACCTCATGATCGTATAACCGCCATCGCCCGTGAACGAGGCGGACGACTGCCCTGCATCGAGCAGCATGAACAGCGGCGAGGAATGCGCGCCGTTGATGACCGTGTCGGCATTCTGCATCTGCCCGGAAACACGCGGCGTGCTTGCAAGGCTCTGTTGGAAGTTGGTCACATCCATCAGGCCGGCGGTGGTGGTCGTCGTCATTCCGCCGGTCGATGGCGGGGCTGGAATTGCTCCGCGCGCGATATACGCGTGATTGTTCTGCAAGGTCCCGACAACGACATTGCCGTCGGCGGAGACACCGGTCGCGCTGGCGGTGACGTTGCTTCCAAGCGTGACGCCCCCGTCGCTGAGCCACTTGTCGACGGTGATCATGCCCGTTGCCTGCGTCCAACGGAAACCGCGCAAGACCTGACCCTGACCGTCGATGTCCGCGTTGCCGACGATGACGGAGCCGTCCCTGTTTGTCGCATTGGCCGCAGAGATGCTGCCGCCGCTCAGGATGCCCATATTGGTGATGGTCCCACCGGCAGGACTATCCTTCCAGTAATAGGCGCGTTGAGCGTTATTCATATTTCCATCATTGGCATAGCCGACCACGACCGCACCGTCACCGCTCACGCCCGTTGCGCGAATGTCGTCACCGCCATTCAGCCTTCCCAGATCTTGCACGGCCGTTGCGGTCCAGCGATAGGCGCGTGCGTTTCTCGATGGCCTCGATCCGTCGTCCCCATTGCCGACGATAACCGATCCGTCGTAGTTCACGCCGGTCGCATATGTTCCGTTGGCTCCCGGAAAAGTGAGGCGCTCAAGGCCGCCTGCCTTAGTCCATCGAAATGCAGCGGCCCAAGTGCTCAGAAGTTCGCCGACTACCACTTTACCGTCGCCGCTGACGGCGCGGGGGATACCATAAACCGTGTTAACCGGATCCAGATCGACCGTCCCTGTCGCCGGCGTCCACATGACCGCATGCTGATCGTTGAAGCGATCCGATGCCCAGCCGACCACGACGGTGCCATCGCTGTTGATCCCCGTCACCTGGCCAGCCGATCCGCCCACGGCCTGGATAAAGCCCTGCAGGCGCCCCATCGCGCCGCCCTGCACGAAACGGAAAACGTCGTTGTTGCTATTCCCGATCACGGTCGTCCCATCGCCGCTGACCCCGACCGCCTGGGATGTCCCACCACCAAGCGTTCCGAGATCGGCAATACTGCCGGGCACCGGGCCCACCTGTTGCGCCATGGCTGGCGCGATGGCTGTGCCGGCCACAAGGGTCACCGCAAGTCCGGAAAGCTGCCATGCCGTCTTCATTCCGGCCGCTCGCTTCCGAGATTCGGTACCGCCAGTCATAGTCATTGAAAATGTCCCCTCAAATAAAATTCAGTATGAGCGTCCGCGGTGTTCAGAACTTCACGCGGTAGCTGGCCGAGAGCCACGTCGTGTTGCGCCCGGTCTGGTTGGAGGTGTTGACCATCAGCAGCCCATCACCGTCGCCGAGCTTGTAGGCGACCCCGATGCCGCCGCTCAGCCAATCCTGCTGCACCGCCGCACCGTCGATGGAGAAGGCCGAGAGGCCGAGAATCTGTCCACGGATGCCCGGGCCGGCCTTCTCGAAACGATGGCCGTATTCCAGATGGGTGACGAAGGCGAAGAGGTCGTTGATCGGTGTTCTGGCATCCGCGCCGATCCGCACGGCATTGGAGTTTTCGCGGGAACCGTCGAAGCGGACCGGGAAACTGCCGCCGGTTTCGCTGTAACCGTCCATCCGCGCGCTCAAAAAGGTGTAACTTGCGAATGGAGATACGGAGGTCGTGCCGGCCGACAGCGCGTCCTGCCAGGCAAGGCGGGCACTGAAGCCGGTCGTCTGGGTCGCTGAGGAGCCGAAGGAGGAATCGTTGGCCGTCCCGTTGAGATAGCCGCGCCGGATATCGGCCTTGCCCCAGCTGAAATAGCCCGACAGCGCCGCAACCAGCCGGTTATCGAAACTGTGCGAAACCTCCGGCGCGATGTAGCCGGAGCCGTAAACGGCATTGCCGCCGTTCAGCGTGTCCATCCGCGCATACTGCCCGCCGCCCGAGAGGCACACGATCCAGCCGTCTTCCAGTGCATGCGCATAGCCGAGTTGGCCCATCCCGAAGCCGCCATTGGTCGACTTCGCGCTCCCCGCGCCTGCCCCACCGGTGAACGAGGCAGAGGATTGCCCGGCATCGAGCGACATGAACAACGGCGAGCAACGTGTGCTGTCGACGGCCAGACTTGTGTTCTGAAGCTCCGGGGCAAGCCTGGGCGCGGTGGCGAGGCTGGTCTGGAAATTCTGAACATCCATGAGGCCCGCCGTCGTCGTCGTGGCCGCCGTTGCAGTGGCCCCGGCGGCGCCCGTCTGCACCTGCACCGGCCCGCGGGCGATGAAGGCGTGGCTGTTTTGCAGTTCGCCGACCACGACATTCCCGTCCGCGGAAACGCCATAGGCCGCCTTGGTGATATTGCTGCCGACAGCGGCCCCGTTCTCCCGCAGCCAGTCTTCGACCGTGATCATCCGGTTATCGGTCTGCGACCAGCGAAAGGCGCGGGTGACCTGATTGACCCCGTCCACGTCTCCGATCCCAACCACGACCGTGCCGTCGCGGCTGATCGCATAGGCTCTCGAAACGCTGCCGCCGCTGAGTATCCCGAGGCTTGTCATCGTGTTGGAGGCTGCCGTCCAGCGGAAAGCACGCTCGGCACCGCCGGCACTGCCGTCGTTTGCATAACCGACGACGATCGTTCCGTCGCCGCTGACACCCGTTGCAGCGGCGTTCGCACCGCCGTTCAAGGTGCCCAGATCGATCATGTTGCCCGTCTGCATCGACCAGAGAAAGGCGCGGGAGTTCGTGTGCGCCGGCCCGTCGTCGGAAGAGCCCACCACGATGTTCCCGTCGTTGTTCACGGCAGTGGCATAGGACGCGCGGGTGCCGGGAAGACGTCCCAGATCGACCATCCCGAACGTCGCGTCCCAGCGGAAGGCCTTGTAGGTGTCCGTCATCGCCTGACCGACCACGACCGTTCCATCCGGATTGACGGCAGTGGCCCTTGAGCGGAAGAAGTTGCGGTTGGGATCGAGGTCTTGCATGGTCCCCGTTGCCGAGGTCCAACGAAAGGCACGCTCGCTATTGCCATTGTCGATGACGCCGCCGACCACGACGGTGCCGTTCGCATTGACGCCGGTCGCCTCCGCAGCGCCGCCATAAAGGGACGGCAGAGCCACCATGCCTCCGCTGCCCCAGACGAAGCGGAACGCCTGATTGTCGCTGAGGCCCACAACGGTTGTTCCGTCAGCGCTCACGGCATTAGCCTTCGACGTGCCGCCGTTCAGGGTGCCCAGATCGAGTGGGTTATCTGTCGGCGGGTTCGCCTGTTGCGCCATGGCAGGCGCGAAGGCAGCGGTGGCGAGCAGGGCTGTCACCAGGCCGGAGCGCCGCCACGCAGCGTCCATGCGTACTGTCGCCGCTCTCGTCCGGGGCCGGCAATCCCCCGAGAGCATTTCCAGACTTTTGGAATAGCGAACCGGCTTAAACAATAAAGTATCTCCATGCATGTTTCTGCCTGATCGGACGTTGTCTCCATACGTCACGCTCTCCGGTATTCGTTGAATTTGAAGGTCTTACAGGCCCTAACGAGAGGGGCACAGAGCCTGTGGGTCGATGTGCAATGGCGTGCAAAGTGGCCGGCGAATTTGTCGATGGCAGTGCAAACAGACCGCTCCACCGGCTCTGCTGTCGTGATCAGCGTGCCTGTTGAATCCACCCGCGCCAGGCCGCGTGGAGGGGCGATGCTTCTTCATCTTTCAGACCCGCATGACCGAAGGCCCGTGCCTCGCGCGGCACCAGCCCATAAATTCGGCGGAAAGCGTTGACGAAGCCGGAGCGATTGTCGAAACAGAATTGGCTTGCAATGTCGGAGATCGACCGGTCGATCTGGCTTGGATCGATGAGCGCGCCTCGGATCGCCTCAAGCCGGCGGGCGCGCAAATAGGAGATGAAGCCGCCCTCCCCCTCGAAAAGATAATAGAGCTTGCGTCTCGAAATTCCGAACCGGGCGGCGACTGTCTCCGCAGTGAGGCTCGGATTGGAAAGCTGCGCCTGAATGTATCGACGGATCTCCATCTGCAGTGACGCCTGAATGCCCGGAGCCGCCAGATCGCGCGAGTCCTCGCCGTTGAGAATAGCCGCGACCATGTGAAGCGTCGGCTGCAGAACCGCGAGACCCTCCGCCGGGACCAATTGCGGGCCGGCGCTCATCAATTCGGCGACATGGCTTCTGAGAATGCGCACCAGAGGCAATTCTCCGCGAATGACCCTGAGATGGTGCGCATCGGGCGAAACGAGGAGCGGAGCCAGAAGTCGCCGTGGGACAATCAGGTTGAGATTGGAAAAATCTGTCGCGGCCGTCATCAGCGGTTGCGCGAGATCGACGATCAACAAATCACCCGGACGCGTCCATTCGCTATCGGCCCAGTTCCGGTCGCCGCATTGTCCCTCGACGTAGAACTGGATGAGATAATGGCTCAGGCCATCACGGGCGGTGCGATACCGCGAACGCTCGAAAGACTGCGCATGGCAGCTCGAGCGGGCCACCATCGCATCCCCCAGAAGCAGCGCCCCCGCTTCCGCGCAAAAGGAACCGTCCTTCTGCAGGTGGCTGACATCGAACATGACGTTGATGTTTTCCAGCCACATGGCCCGCGCTATGGCTGGGGTAAGTCCTTTCGTGCTGAAATAAGAAAAAGGAATTTGTCCCTGCATGAATTTTGCGCCCCACCCGGCTACACTTAACATATGATTTTCGGCGGAATAAAATTCGGCCCAAGGCTGTATTAAAATTTCAAATTTTCCTAATATACATCGGTATGCATATCCGTTTCCAGTAACCGAGGGGGCTGCTCCTTTTTACGCTTGGCGTCATCGGCGATCAACTGGCGCAAATTGGATCGATCTCTCTTTTTGGGGTCGGTATGTCGTGCAAGTACAGCGCCATAAAGGCTCATCGGTGGGCTTGAACGGCAAGAGGCTGAGAATGCGACGCTTCGCCTTGAGAACGAGGAGCTGTGTCTCGACAATATCCGCCTGAAGGTCGAGAAGCAGTTGCTGCGCGACGAGATCGCGCGGCTGAAGAACCTGCCCTCTCGCCCACCGTTTCATGTATCCGGAATAAAGAAGGCAACGGATCGAAATGTCGGTGACAAGCCGGTCGGCAAGAAGACCCCGCGCGGGCCGAAGCTGGACCCGGATCGTGTGACGTGTGAGGCATATTTACGGATGCCTGCTCCGGTAGGCGCGCGCTTCAAGGGTTATAAGGATTGCTTTGTCCGCGAACCGGTCGTGAAGGCGGAACTCGTGCGCGATCGGCGTGAATGCTGGGTGTCGGCCGATGGCAAGACGATCATTGCCTCTCTGCCGCAAGGTGTTTCCGGCGGCTATGGTCCGAACGTCAGACGCTTCTGCCTGATGTTGCATGCTCGAGCACAGGTGACGACGCAGCGGCTGGCGACCTTGCTCAACGATGTCGGCATCGAGATTTCTAAGCGCCAGGTCGTGCGGATGCTGACGAGCGGACTTGATGGGTTCGTGGCCGAGGATGCTGCCATCCTGCATGTCGGTCTCGTGTTGTCGTCATACGTCACGGTCTATGACACGGGCGCTCGCCATGGTGCCGGCGATTTCCACACGACGCAGATCGGCGGTGAACATTTTTCGGCGTTTCGCACGACACCGTCCAAAACGCGGCTGAACTTCCTGTGGATCCTGCGCGGCCATTACTGCGACTATGCCCTGAACCAGGCCGCTCTCGACTATCTGCAGGAACGGCATGGCGTGGATTCAGCCGTCATCGCCAGGCTGCGCACACGGCGACCGCTGCATTTTGCCAAACAGGTTCCGTTCCTGGAGCATCTGGCTGCCAGGGGCATCGATATTTTCAACAAGCAGATCGTGCGCCTTCTGGCAGAAGCCGCCATCTTTGGCGCCATCCGCCACCGGCACCAGATCTGCGCCGGTTCATCCCCCTCCTCCAACGTACCCCAAGTTTCGCGAGGCTGCAGGATATTAAGCCACTGAAGATATGGTAAATTAGACGTCAAAGATAGCGAAGACGAACTATCGATTCACAGGGTGAACGGTGATTTTCGCGCTTGTTCACGCACGATAAGCACGTCTTATCGGAGATTAGCCATCTATTGGCCGTCACTTGCCATCTTTTGCGCAAACCATTATCTTTACCCCTAGAAACGCCTTGCCCGGAGGACTTTCATGTCTGAACCGCAACTCTCCATCCGCAGCAGCAAGGCCCGTGATCTCGCGCATGCTCTCGCTCGTCGCACCGGTCAGCCGATCAACAGGCTCGTCGAACAGGCGCTCGAACGATACGACATCGAGCTACGAAGTCAAAACAAGGCCCACCCGCTCGATGCGGTCTGGGAGCTTGCCGCTGAAGGCCGGCGAACCGTTCCGCCCGGCACGACCTCGGCGCATGATGACCTCTACGACGAGAATGGGTTGCCGAAGTGATCGCTGTCGATACATCGGTTCTGATCGCAATCTTCCTCGAAGAGCCTGAAGCTGAAACGTTCAAGGCCGTCTTGTCAGCGAACGACATCGTCGTCGGGTGGCCCACGCTGTTTGAAACTAGAACGGTATTGGAGGCTAAGAGGTTTTCCAACCCAAGTCATATCATCATGAGCCTCTCCGAGGCCTCGAACGTGACCTGCCTCACTTTTGATCGACCGCACTATCGAGCGGCCGAGCAGGCATTGCAGCATTATGGGAAAGGCCGACATCCCGCAGGTCTCAACATGGGAGATTGCTTTTCCTACGCAGTTTCCGCCGTGGCCAAAGCGCCCTTGCTGTTCAAGGGGCGCGACTTCTCGCAAACAGACCTGAAACTGCATCCGGCGTCGTCATCGGCATGAGCAACTCCGCGTCCAGCAGTCCATTGGGTCGTCGTGTGGCGGCCCTCGACACGATCGCCTCGGTCCTGCCGATGGGGCGTCGTGACACGTTGGCGGGCTTGCTCACCGATCAGGATGTCGAAACGCTCCGTCATTTGGTCAATCAGGGCATTGGGGAAAATACGCTACGCGCCCTCACCTCCGATCTGGCCTATCTTCAGGCTTGGTCGCACGCTACGACCGGCGGTCCTCTTCCGTGGCCAGCGCCTGAAGCGCTTCTCTTGAAATTCGTCGCCCATCATCTGTGGGACCCCGAAAAGCGTCTCACCGATCCGCAACATGGCATGCCGTCGGATGTCGAAGACCAGCTTCGCCTTCAGGGGTTCCTCAGAGCCGCGGGGCCCCTTGCGCCTGACACCGTGCGCCGGCGGCTCGCCACGTGGTCGACGCTGACGAAATGGCGGGGGCTGGAAGGTGCATTTGCATCCCCAAGGCTGAAATCTGCCATCCGGCTTGCGGTGCGCGCGAACCCTCGTCCGCGCAAGCGCAAAAGCGCCAAGGCTTTGACAGGTGATATTCTCAGCCGGCTCCTCAAGACGTGTGAAAGCGGCAGTCTGCGCGATCTTCGCGACCGGGCGATCCTCATGCTTGCCTTCGCCTCCGGCGGTCGTCGCCGCAGTGAAGTGGCGGGTCTGCGCAAGGAGCAATTGATCGACGAAGAACCGATCGCTGTCGAGGGAGGCTCTCCCCGGCCGTCGCTGTCCATTCATCTCGGGCGGACAAAGACCAGCGGGGCCGATCGCGACGAAGTGGTCTATCTTACCGGGCGGCCGGTCGAGGCGCTGAAGGTCTGGCTGAAGGCCGCGCAGATCGGGAGCGGCAGCGTGTTTCGGGGGATCGATCGCTGGGGCAATGTCTCGGCGCGCGCGCTGGACCCTGCCGCCGTGAACGACATCGTCAAGCAGCGCGCGCAACAAGCAGGTCTCGACCCGGCGGAATATTCGGCGCACGGCTTGCGGTCTGGCTATCTGACGGAGGCGGCCAATCGGGGCATTCCGCTGCTTGAGGCCATGGAACAGTCTCGACACCGCTCGGTTCAGCAGGCGTCGGAGTATTATAACAGCGCCACGCGCAGGAGCGGGCGAGCCGCACGGCTGCTGTGAGGGTTTGGAAAGCTAGCAGTGCTTGCCGTCTTGAGCCTCTTCTATCGATGCTGCCGGCAATAATATCCGTCACCCGCCTCTCACCGGCTCCCTGGCTTATTCGCCGATGCAGAGATTGCGGCCGATTCAGCAACAGTTGCGGCCTTCGGTAATCGACGCAAACTCCTACGTGCTGGCCGATCTGACGGCTAGGCTTTTGCCCAGTGCTTTGGCGGCTGAGAGCCCGGATCTTACGCGCTCGCTGATCAGGTCGCGTTCGAATTGTGCGATGCCCGAGAAGAACGCCGCCGCCCGAACCATGGCTCTCGATCCGTATGATTTCGTCGAATCATCTTGCCAAGTTCAATAAAGATGATAACGTTTCAACTTAGTTGGCCGAGACGGCCTTCCGTTGACATTTGGGAGGATGCAACATGAGTGCAGGGTTGGAGAATTTTCAGGGCATACGGCGTCGTACCTTTCTGGCCGGTACCGGCGGATTGGCGCTGGCCGCGATGACGAATGGCGGCGCCCGCGCCGCCGACGAGGTCGGCGGAGAGCTTGCCGTGCTCAACTGGGCCGGCGGCACCGAACTCGAGATGCTGCATAATCTGCAGAAGGCGTTCGTTGCCAAATACCCCAAGGTGAAGATCCGCGAGGTCAATGTCACCGGTCAGGGCGACATGCGCCCCGGCATGCGCACCGCGCTGATGGGCGGGGAGAAGGTCGATCTGTTTGTCAACACATGGCCCGCTTTCCGCAAGGAACTGGCCGATGCCGGCATCCTGCGGCCCATCGATGATCAATGGAAGACGTTTAACTGGGACAAGCGGCTCGATGCGTCCTGGCGCAAGCTCGGCTCGCTGGCCGATGTGACCTATGGCCTGACCTATACGTTCGGCGATCGCTCCGGCATCTGGTACAAGAAGGACCATATGGCCAAGGCGGGCATCGCCGAAATGCCCAAGACATGGGACGAGTTCACGGCGGCGTTGCCGAAGCTGCAGAAGGCGGGATTTGCCGCGCCGATTGCCATACCCGGCAAATACTGGGCGCATGCCGAGTGGTTCGAGACTTTGCTGCTGAGGACTGCCGGCGTCGAGGCCTCGTCCAAGCTTGCCGCCCACCAGATCCCCTGGACTGACGCAATCGTGAAGACCGCGCTCAAGAAATACGCATCGTTGATCTCGGGCGGTTTTTGCGGTGCCCCGGCCGACATGCTGTCCACCGAGTGGGATGCGGCCTGCGACCAGGTCTTTCAGGCAAATGCGAAGAATTTCGTGCTCATCGGCATGTGGCTCAACGCCCGCGCCAAGGACGATTACAAGCTTGTGGAGGGCAAGGACTACAGCCTGTTCCAGTTTCCCGCGCTTGGCATGGGCCATGACGATACGTCGAGCGTCGACTCCAAGGAATTTGTCGTGACCGCCAACGGGGCGAACCCCAAGGCTGCCGACGCATTCCTCGATTTCTGCACCACGGCGGATGCGGCCAACATCATCGCCAAGGCAGGCCTGGCCTCTCCGAGCAAGGAGGTCGATGCGTCCCTCTACGGCGATGCCCAGAAGATCGCCACGGCCGCGGTTGCCAAGTCCAAGGTGCAGTTCGTCCTCGGCGATCTGCTGCCTGGCGATCTGGTCGACGAGTACCGTGTCCAGCTGCAGAAGTTCCTGCAGGATCCCTCGGACGCCAATATCGACAAGGTTCTGGCCGCCATCGAGGCCAAGGCAAAGGCATCCTACTGATGAAACCCCTTCCCGTTTCCCCCAAAAGGGAGGCGGGCATGGACCAGGCCCATCCACCGGCGCTCGCGCGAGTGCCGCGCCGGTGGAGGCTTGGCGATGCCTCTGCCGCCGCCCTTCTGCTCGCGCCGGCCATGCTGCTCTTCACGGTGGCGACGCTCTATCCGCTTGTCGAAACGGTCCGCATCAGCTTCTGGGACATTCAGGGCCTCAGAAAGCCGAGTTTTGCGGGATTTGGAAATTATATTCTTCTGTTTTCCGATGCCGGTTTCCGCAACACGCTGACCACGACCCTCCTGTTCACGGCAGGCGTGACGATCCTGTCGGTGAGCATCGGCTGGGTTGTCGCCATGCTCTGCGCGCTCGCCCCGCGGCAGACGCTCGTCTTCCGGATGATGTTCTTTGCCGCCTTCGGCATTTCGGAATCGGTGTCCGGCTATCTCTGGACGGGTATATTCCGCTCCGATAGCGGCGGCTTGCTGAATTCGCTGATCCAGCATCTCGGCTTTCCTGGTTTCGCCTTCGCATGGCTCGGAGACGAGAAAACCGCGCTCTGGGTTCTCATCATTGCCTCGGCCTGGAGCGCCGTCGGCCTGCCGCTGATGCTGATTTTTGCCGCCATCCAGTCCATCCCGAAATCGGTGTTGGAAGCCGCTTACATGGATGGCGCCAAATCGTTTTCCACCATGCGCTTCATCATGGTGCCGCTGTCGCTGCCCGGCGTGCGCGTATCGGTGTTCATCAATCTGCTGACCGCGCTCAGGGCCTTCGACATCATCTACGTGATGACGAATGGCGGCCCCGCCCGCGCGACGGAAACGGTCGGCTATTTCATCTACCGGGAATCGATGACGCAGTTCAAACTCGGTTATGGCGCCGCCGCGACGATTGTCCTGCTGGTCGCGTTTCTGATCGTCTCGGCTCCCGCCATCATGCAGCGGACGGCAGGTGCGAAATGACGGACAGGGCGCCGCGATGGGTGATTGTGGTTGTGGGCGTCATCGCCCTGATCTGGATGGTGCCGATCATCGGCATCGTCATGACCTCCATCCGCCCGCCCGAGGGAACGGCGCTCGGCTGGTGGCAGTTCGACCATTTCGATTTCACCCTGGACGCCTGGCGCAAGGTCTGGAGCAAGTATCCGCTCGCGCCGGCTCTCTGGGTGACGGTGAAGACCGCCGGCCTTGCCACGCTCTTCACCATGCTACTGACGCCTGCCGCCGCCTATGCCTTCCATTTCCTCGAATTTCGCTTCCGTCGGCTGATGCTGGTGATCATCATCAATGCGTTCGTGCTGCCGCAGCAGGTCGTCATCATTCCGCTTTTCCGGCTATGGCGCGACATGGGCCTGATCGACAATATCCTGTCGGTGCTGATCCCCTATGTCGGCCTCTCCTTCGCCTGGTCGATCTATCTGGTGAAGAACTTCTTCGAGGATTTTCCGAAGGAGCTGGTGGAGGCCTCGAAGATCGACGGCTGCGGCCCGGTCGATACGTTCCGCTTCGTAGTCCTGCCGAACAGTCTTTCCCCGGTCTTTGCCGTCGGCATCCTGCAATTCCTGTGGACCTGGAACGCGCTGCTTCTGCCGATGCTGTTCCTTCGCTCGGAAATCCCCCTGCCCGTGCTGTTGGCGCGCATTTCCAGCAGCTACGAAATGAACTGGGACATGCGCTCGGTCGCCGCCATCGTGACCGCCACGGTCCCGCTCCTCGTCTTCATGATCTTCCAACGCCAATTTGCTGCCGGATCGCAGACTCGATCCGGGGCCAAGGAGTAGCCATGTCAAGAAACGTCGTTAGCCCGATGCGTTTTCGCCAGGTTCATCTCGACTTTCACACGTCCGAACATATCGACGGGATCGGTGCTGACTTTGATCCGGCGTCGTTCGTTTCGACCCTGAAAGCCGCGAATGTCGATTCCATTACTATCTTCGCCAAGTGCCACCACGGCTGGTCCTATTATCCCACAAAGGTCGGCAAGCCCCATCCCCGGCTCGCTCGCCCGGACCTGATGGGCGAGATGGTCGATGCGTTGACGGCGGCCGACATCGAGTGCCCGCTTTACATCTCCGTGCAGTGGGACGAACTGACGGCGCGCGAACATCCGGAATGGCGGGCCCTCAGCGCCACCAACCACTATCAGCGCGCGATTTTCGGCGATCCCTCGGCGGCCAAGCAGCTCAGCCCAGCATGGCACACGCTCTGCCTCAATCATCAGGGCGTGCGGCGCTACATTCTGGATCAGGCGCGCGAGGTGGCCAGCAATTACAAGACGCAAGGCCTGTTCTTCGACATCGTGCTCACGCCCGACTGCGTCTGCACCGCCTGCCTCGACCGGATGCGCCTGAACGGTCTCGATCCGCTCAACCCGGCCGACCGGCTGAAGAACGACGAAGCCGTCAACGAGCAGTTCCGGCAGGAAACCAGCGCGGCTCTCTTTGCCGAGTTCCCGGACCTGCGCGTGTTCTACAATTGCGGCCATATCCACAAGCAGGGCCGGCAGCGCTTCTCGACCTATACGCATCTGGAAATCGAAAGCCTGCCGACCGGCGGCTGGGGCTACGACCATTTTCCGTCCTCGGCGCGCTATGCCGCGACGCTGGGCCTCGATTTCGTCTCCCACACCGGCAAGTTTCATACGATGTGGGGCGAGTTCGGCGGTTTCAAGCATCCCGACGCGCTGGAATACGAATGCGCCCAGATGGTCGCCCTCGGCTCGAAGTGCCTTGTCGGCGACCAGCTTCATCCGAACGGTGCGATCAACCCCGACACCTATGCCTCCATCGCGCCCGCCTATGCGCGGATCAAGAAGCTGGAACCCTATCTGGTCGGGGCCAGACAGATTTCCGAGGTCGCCATTCTGTCGGCCGAGCACATGAACCCGCAGGGCGAGCGCAACGATCCGAGCGACGACGGCGCCTCGCAGATGCTGCAGGAATTGAAATGGCCGTTCGACGTCATCGATCTCTCCGCCCGGTTTGAAGACTACCGGCTTCTGATCCTGCCCGACACGATCGCGGTCGATGCGGCGCTGGCCGCACGGCTGGAGGCCTATCTGGCCCAGGGCGGCAAGCTGATCGCCTCCTGGCGCTCGGGGCTCTCACCGGAGGATCGGTTTGCCATCGATTTCGGGATAGAGCGCGCCGGCGGCCCGATCGCCTTCAGCCCGAGCTACATGAAGGCGTCGAAGTCGCTCGATCCTTCCATGCCGGAAACGGCCTTCGTCTGCTACGACACGGCGGATGTCATCCGGCCAGCAGGGGCCGAGGTTCTGGCCGAAATCTACCCGAGCTATTTCAACCGGAATTTCGCGCATTTCTGCTCGCACCAGCATGCCCCCGACGATCCTGCTGCAGAGCCGCTGGGCGCGGCCGTCACGGTTCACGGCGGTGCTGCCTACATTGCCTATCCCATTTTCAGGCTTTATCGCGCGATGGGCCAACCCTTGTACAAATATGTGGTGCGAGGCCTCCTGACCCGGCTCATAACCGATCCTGTTCTTCAGACGGATTTGCCCTCTTCGGGCCGCGCGACTTTTACAACGCAGCCGGATACAGGCCGCCACGTCCTGCATCTCCTCTACGGTCCGCCGCAGATCCGCGGCAAGGAGGTTCCCACCGAAGACGGCAGCCACCGCGTCATGGAGATGATTGAGGATATTCCGGCCATCGGCCCGGTGACCGCCAAGGTCCGGCTGCCGTCCGCGCCGGCGCGTGTCTACGACGCGCTGACCGGCGAGGATATCGCGTATGCCAGCGAGCCGGACGGCGTCTACCGGGTAACCCTGCCTCATCTTCGCATTCACAGCGCAGTGGTCTTCGAGAGCGCGTCATGAGGATGGCAACGGCGGGTCTGGCCAGAAATGACGAGCGGCAGACGCCCGGCGCGTCGTGGCGGTGCGCCCGTTCCTGGGCTATAGGACGCATTTCGGCAGCAGACGTGCTGCCGTGATCTGCCTTGAGCAAAGGAGACGCCCGCGATGAACGAACCGGAACCGAGTGGCGAAAAGCGTCGAAGCCCCACGATCATCGACGTCGCGCGGACCGCCGATGTTGCGGTCGGCACGGTCTCGCGCTATCTGAACGGACAGCCGATCCGCCGCGCCAACCGCGAACAGATCGAGCAGGCCATTCAGGAGCTCGGTTACAAGCGCAATGCGGCCGCCGCTTCGATCCGGACCGATCTCACCCATATCATCGGATTTCTGGTCCCACGCTTCGACGAGTTTCATGCCCAGATGCTGGAGCACCTGAGCAATACCGTGCGCCGCAGCGGCCGTGCGGTGCTCAGCTATTGCCACGGCGGCGACCCGCGCGTCATCGCCGAAGCTCTGGATATTTTCGCGGCCCAGCGCGTCGACGCCATCGTCATGGACGGGACGGCGGATGTCTACGACCGCGTGGACGAGCTTCTGTCGCAGAACATTCCGATCATCTTCTACAACAACGACCTGCGCGGGCTCGCCGTGGACAGGGTGATGGTCGACAACTACCGTGCCAGCTACCGCATCGTCAGCCATCTCGCCGATCTCGGCCATGAGCGCATTGGCATCCTGATGGGCGATCTCGCCAATTCGTCGGGGCTTGAGCGGCTTTCGGGCTATGAGAAAGCCCTGCAGGAGAAGGGGATCGAGATCGATCCCGCCCTCAAGGTCAAGGGCAACTGGACCATCGATGGCGGCTACCAGGCAACCACGCGGCTGATGGCGCTGGAACAGCGGCCGACCGCGCTCTTTTGCGCCAACTACGGCATGGCCATCGGCGCCATGAGCTGGCTGAAGGAAAACGGCCTGCATGTGCCGGACGATATCTCGCTCGTCAGCTACGACGACGTGCCGGTCTTCAGGCTCTACGAATCCGGCATTACCGCAGTCGCGCAGCCGATTGCAACGATTGCCGAAACCATAACCGACATCCTTCTGGAACGCCTCGGGGAACCCTCCAACCGGGTAACGCGAAGCGTGACGCTGGAATGCGACATTATCCTGCGAGGTTCGACGCGAAGGGTTGCCTGACCGACGGACCGCGCCTGCCATGGGAGGAAGACATTGGCTCGGCTGGAACTGCGTAACATCGACAAGTCCTACGGGGCCTTCCAGGCCATCGAGGGGCTGAATCTGGCGGTGGAGGACGGATCGTTCACGGTCTTCGTCGGACCGTCCGGATGCGGCAAATCCACGCTTCTCCGGATGATCGCGGGCCTGGAAAAGATCACCGGCGGCGATCTGATCATCGGCGGCCGCACGGTCAACACCGCCGACCCCATCGAGCGCGGCGTCGCCATGGTGTTCCAGAACTATGCGCTCTATCCGCATATGACGGTCGAGCAGAATATCGGCTTTGCCCTTCGGATTGCCGGTCTCGGCAGGGAAGAGATCGCGCGCCGCGTGATGGATGTGGCAAAGACGCTGCAGGTGGAAAGCCTGCTCAAGCGCAAGCCGGCGCAGCTCTCCGGCGGCCAGCGCCAGCGGGTGGCGATCGGCCGGGCCATCGTGCGCAATCCGGACGTCTTTCTCTTCGATGAACCGCTGTCGAACCTGGATGCCGAATTGCGGGTTTCGATGCGCGTCGAGATCGCCAAGCTTCATCAGCGACTGCGCACGACCATGATCTATGTCACCCACGACCAGACGGAGGCCATGACGCTCGCCGACAGGATCGTCGTGATCCGCGCCGGCAAGATCGAGCAGGTGGGCACGCCGCAACAGCTCTATAGCGACCCCGAAAATCTCTTCGTGGCCGGCTTCATCGGCTCCCCGCGCATGAACCTGCTGGACGGAACGACGGCGCCCGACGGGTCGGTGCGTCTCGCCTGCGGCGCGGTTTTTCACACGACCGCGCCTCTGCCGGCTGCCGGGACCCCGGTCAAACTGGGTATTCGCCCCGAGCATTTTACCGTCGATGAGGGTGGTTTGGAGATCGCGGCGACCGTGGATGTCGTGGAAAACCTCGGCGGCACACGCTTCATCTATGGCCAGCTCGCAAGCGGCGAAAGCGTCGTCATCGAAGAGCGGTCCGAACGGCCGTTGCAGCGCGGCGAAACGCTGAGCTTCCGCGCATCGCCTTCAAGGGCGCTGCTGTTTGCAGCCGATGGAACGCGCATTCGCGACGTTGCGTGGAAGGAATAGCCGGCATGACGGACAATCTGCTTTGGTATGACGAGCCCGCCCGGATATGGACGGACGCCCTGCCGCTTGGCAACGGGCGGCTGGGCGGCATGGTCTTCGGCGGTGTCGAAAACGATCGGGTCCAGATCAACGAATCGACGTTCTGGTCGGGCGGACCGTACAACTCGGTGAACCCGGACGCCTTCGCGCATCTGGACGAGGTGCGCCAGGCAATCTTCGCGGGTCGCTACAGGGAAGCCGAGGCAATGGCCAGCGCTCATTTGATGGCAAAGCCGCTGAAGCAGATGTCCTACCAGCCGGTCGGCGATCTCCTGCTGAGCCTTGAGCATGAGGGACCTGCCGCCAGCTATCGGCGCGCGCTGAACCTCGATGCCGCAATCGCAACCTGCGAATACGATGTGGGTGAGGTGCATTTTCAACGCGAGACCTTTGCCGACAGCGTCGATGGCGTGCTGGTGCTGAAGCTCTCCGCCAGCCGGCCCGGTTCGATTTCCCTGCGCCTTGGCCTCACGTCTCCGCAGTCCGGCCTTGTCCACTCCGGCGGCGATACGCGTCTCGAACTCCTCGGCATGGGCAAGCCCGAGCATGGGGTTGCCGCGGCGCTGCATTTCGCGCTGGCCCTCCGCGTCCAGGCCAAAGGCGGCACGACGGGCCGGACGGGCGATGAAATCCGGGTCGAGAACGCCGACGAAGTCGTCGTTCTTCTCGATGCGGCCACCAATTTCGTCCGGTTCGATGACGTTTCCGGAGACCCGGTCCTGCGTGTCGCGGAGAGACTGGACCGTGCATCCTCTCAATCCTTCGAGCGGCTGCGTGCCCGCCACATGACGGAGCACCGGCGACTGTTCCGGTCCTTTGCCCTAGACTTGGGAAGCACCGCCGCGGCTCTGCAACCGACGGATCGGCGTATTGCCGGTTTTGGGCAGGCCCCGGACCCGGCGCTGGCGGCTCTCTATGTCCAGTACGGACGCTATCTGGCGATTTCCTCCTCCCGGCCGGGCACGCAGCCGGCCAATCTGCAGGGTATCTGGAACGACGAGGTCGATCCGCCCTGGGGCAGCAAATACACGGCCAACATCAATCTGCAGATGAACTACTGGCTCGCCGCGCCTGCCAATCTGGCCGAGTGCCTGGAACCCCTTGTCGCCCTGGCCGAAGATCTTGCCTTGAGCGGGCGGGAAACGGCGAGGGTGCACTACAATGCGCGCGGCTGGGTGCTGCACCACAATACCGATCTCTGGCGCGCCACCGCGCCGATCGACGGGCCGCAATGGGGCCTTTGGCCTATGGGCGGGGTGTGGCTGATGGTGCAGCTGCTGGATGTCTGCGACTATCTGGACGATGCAGATGCCATGCGGGCGCGCCTCTTGCCGCTGGCGCGGGGCGCGGCCGAATTTATCCTCGATGTGCTCGTGCCCCTGCCCGGCACCGACTATCTGGTCACCAATCCCTCCCTGTCACCGGAAAATCTGCATCCCGGCGGCACCTCCATCTGCGCCGGACCGGCCATGGACAATCAGCTGCTGCGCGATTTCTTCGTGCTGTTGCGGCCGCTGGCGGCAGAGGCGGGCGAAGCGGAACTGGTCGCTGCGCTGGACGAGACCGCGAGACGGCTCCCCCCCGACCGCATCGGCGCCTCCGGGCAATTGCAGGAATGGCTCGACGACTGGGACATGCAGGCGCCGGAAATCCATCATCGCCACGTCTCGCATCTCTACGGCCTTTATCCCAGCTGGCAGATCGATCCGGGAGAGACGCCTGCGCTGGCGGAGGCCGCGCGGAGGTCGCTGGAAATCCGCGGCGACGATGCGACAGGCTGGGGAATTGGCTGGCGCATCAATCTCTGGGCCAGGCTACGGGACGGCGATCACGCCTTCGAGGTCCTGAAGCTCCTGCTGAGCCCCGAGCGCAGCTATCGCAACTTGTTCGACGCGCATCCGCCGTTCCAGATCGACGGCAATTTCGGCGGCGCGGCCGGAATTCTGGAAATGCTGGTGCAGTCGAGCCCGCGCGAGCTTTCCCTTCTGCCGGCCCTCCCCTCGGTGTGGCCTGACGGCAAGCTGACCGGGCTTCGCATCCGCGGCGGCGCGACGCTTGACCTGGAATGGTCGGACGCAACTCCGTGCAAGGTGAAGATTTTCACGTCACATGGCGGCGAATGGTTAATCCGTTTTGGAAACAGCCGGGCACGGGTCAATCTTAAGGCGGGTGAGGCTCGCAGTCTGACTTACCGGGGGGCGGCATTTATGGAATCAAATATACCATGACGGAGCCGTTGGCTTCTTCCGGATTTCCATCAATTTGTTCCAAATATCGATAGCGAATGACTAGGGTCATCAGGGAATGCAGACTCCGCACTAAACCCTCAAAACGCTCATGGCGAGACAGGGTCCAGTCCTGTCGGTTCGAAATCCTTGAGATTGCGCGTTGCCAAACGTCCTCCGTTGACCTTGGCGATCCCTGCGATCATGCCATCTGGCGCAGACATGGGTCTCCCCCCCCTCCGTACAGCCTCACCCATCAACTCTCCATAAGCCAACGCTGCGTCCTCCTAAAAACCGAAGATGCGATCTGCAAAGCGCCGCCGCCATTCGGCTAGTCCCTAATCGAGTCGGATAGCTCGCTCATCCGGTCGGATTTTCCGAATGCCAAAGGCGATTTCGGCAATCGTCACTGTGGGAAGTGCGAGTTCCGCGTCATGGCGGATCAGCCAGGCTACAACGCTTTCACCAGGAGATTTGCGCAGCGTCTCCGTAACCACATTGGTGTCGAGGAAAATCACAGATCAAGCCCCGTATGAACGCCACGCTGTTCTCGGATGACTACGTCGAGATCGAGATCGCTTCCGAACTGCGACGACATCCGAGCGTAAAAATCCGCCGCCCGCTCGCGACCAAGCTCGCGCGTCGCATAGGCTTCAAGCGCTCGTTCGACAATGTCGGCAATCGAGCGGTTTTCCCGCCTGGCCAAAGTATGGGCCAGATTACGCGCCCGTTCACTGCGTACGGATAGCTGGGGTTCTGCCATCACCTACCGCATCCGTTATTTTCCAAGGTGTGTAATATAGAATGGCGTGGTGGTGCTAGCAAGATGGGTGATGCCATCTCGCCATCAGATTTCCTGGCCTTTCACTGGAGACGGGGTTGCGAAGCCGAGCGAGACGTTTCCGCGAGCAATGAAATGCCCTCTTGCGTGACAGCCGGCTCTCGTTCCGTTTGGGCCATCTCCCTCCCCCTTCGTTCGGTTGGATGTGAGGGCACATCCACCGAAACGGTGGGTGAAGGCTTCGCCCACTGGCGGGGCTTGCTCTCAAGGATATCGGAAACCTTGGAGAACTATCATAAGCATTTACACCGACACCGCCCGCTTCGACACCGGCCGCGCCATGACCGAGGATGAAACGCGCCGTATCGCGCCTTCGATCTTCGCGACCGTCGCCCACGAAAGCCGGTCGGAACGTTCCAAGCCCATCCCGGCTATCGAAATCCTGCGCGGCCTCACCAAGGAAGGCTTTGTACCGGTTGGCGCAAAGCAGTCGTCGAGTCGGATTGAGGGCAAGGCCGCATTCACCAAGCACCTTATCGGCCTTCGCCACATGGATGGCGGCAAAGTCTACAATGTCGGGGACACCATCTGCGAAATCCTATTGAAGAACGCCAACGACGGGACCAGCGCTTACGAACTGATGGCGGGCCTGTTTCGCATTCGATGCCTGAACTCGTTGGTGGCCCAAACCGGCTAGATCGAGGAAATCAGGGTTCGGCACTCGGGTGATGTTCAGGCCAAGGTGATCGAAGGGACCTACACCGTCCTGAAGGGCGCTGAACATGCGCTGTCCGCGCCACAAGACTGGTCTTCGCTGCGGCTGAACGAAGAGGAACAACATATCCTCGCGCGCAGTGCGCATGTGATGCGCTTCGGTGACGGCGATGGCGAGATGAAAATGCCGGTCAGACCTGAGCAGCTTTTGACGCAGCGCCGTTCTGGCGATCTTGGAAACGATCTTTGGACGACATGGAACGTCGTGCAGGAAAACGCGATCAAGGGCGGGATTCGCGCTGTGACTCGTGACGAATTCGGCCGCCACCGCCGCATGACGTCTCGCCCGGTCACTGGCATCGATCAGGATATCAAGCTCAACAAGGCGCTGTGGCTTCTGGGAGCGGAAATGGCAAAACTGAAGGGTGCGCGTTGACGCGCCTGGATGTCTTAATAGCGGGAGCGGCTTGACGCTGGCGGTGGTTTGTCAGATGAGTTTGCGAGGCGATGCCGGGAGATGCGGCAGAGCTTGAGGCCGGGTGTTCACGAGGCACTCGGCCACCTTCGAGGGGCTCCCCGGAAGCCCTACCCCTCGAACACCCCGTCCGCCCAGATCATTTTGGCTGTTGTCTTCGGTCGCGGTTGCGGCTTCATGCGGAACGCCCCGGACTGGGCCAGTCGGTCCCGCCTCACCCTTCGGGCGCTTCTCTAATCGGCGTGTTGGCGTCAAGCTCTGCTTAAATTTATTCCAGGGCTGCATGGGGCAAGACTTTCTTCACATTCGCCCCGAACCGCACAGCATACCGCGCTCGCCAACCGGATCATTCCCGGACATACTTGGGGGCCAAACGGCCGAAACAGTCTTCGGCGGGAGAGCGCTAGATGGACCGGATTTTCATCGTAGGTAATGGCGGAAGCGGTAAGTCGTGGCTGGCTGAGGCATTGGCGGCCAGGCTTAGGTTTCCGATCACACATTTGGATGATCTGCATTGGTTGCCAGGTTTCGTGGGAGAGCGTCCACGCCATGAGCGTGATCAGCTCGTAGCCGAAGCCGCAGGCAACGCCTCGTGGATCATAGAGGGCATATACGGTTCAATTCTCAAGCAGGTTTTTCCCCGCGTAACAACACTGATCTGGCTCGATCTTGCCGACGACGAATGCATTTCAAATTTGGTGCGACGGGGGCAAACCGATGGCGGCACACCAGAGCAATTCGAAGAGCTGTTGGAGTACACGCGTGGTTACCGTCTCCGAAAGAACCACCTGAACTCCTTCGAGGCGCATCACTGGTTTTACGAACAGCATCCCAAGCAAAAATATAGGCTATCGAGCCGATCCGAGGTCACCGATTTCTTGGTTCGCCTCCGATAGACACTCTACGTCTGACCATGACCGCCTTGCGGCGCTTTCCAGCCAAAATCGCTTTCTCACAAGCGACAGAGCCCGTGTCTGCGACCAGTTCGTCTAGCGTTCAACGTCTTTTCGCGGCCCGCGCTTCTCTCCGGGATCGGCATTTAGCTCTCCCATGATGGGGTTCAGTAGATGATGTGGCCCAATCTATGCTGCATGCTGATGACGGATCATCGGAATAAACGCCGCCACGAACTCACATCACCATCGTCCGCGAAGGACGTCTTCCGCCGCTACGCGGAACCCTGAATTCGAATCTCTCGATTGCCTCTATGACTGACAGTCATGCCGCTGTGGTTGAGACAGTGTCCTCCCTCGTCCAGCGAAACTCCGTGCCATCCACCCACATGCGATGCATGACGACAGCGAGACGGCGAGCCAGTGCCACTTTGGCTTTCTTGCGGCCATGGCGCTTGGCGATGTTCATAGCCCATGCCTTCAGCCAGCACCATTTCACCACGCGCGTCATCATCGACTGGGCGGCCTCATAGAGCAGTCGCCGCATCATGGCGTCCCCGCGTAGAGAGACGTGGCCGACCCGGCTCATTTCACCGGACTGTTTCAGGACAGGGGTGAGGCCCAATATCGCTCCGACCGATCGAGAATGACGAAACCTGCTGGGAATATCGATCGTCGAGACATAGGCGAGCGAGACGATGGGTCCAACACCAGGTACTGTCATCAGCCGCCTGCAAACCTCATCCTGCTTGGCCTCCGATAAAACCCGCTTCTCCAGCTTGGCCAAGCCTTCTCGCAACTTGCGTCGTCCGGCGAGCAGTGGCTCCATGATTTCCGCAAGCTCAACGTCGTGTTCGACGAGTTCGAGTATTCTTCTCTCGAATGTACCGCCTGATGCATGGCCGACCTTCAGTCCGAAGTTACGCAGGAGCCCGCGCATCTCGTTTTCCAAATCGATCGCCTTCTCCTGCAGCAACGATCGGGCCGTTAGCAAGGCGCGACGCTTCTGGCTGGTAAGCGTCTTCACATGCACGTCCTTGAAGAGGCCGACCCGCATCATGTGAGCGATGCCGCGTGCATCATTCCTGTCGCTCTTGTTCTGCTGCAGGGCCTCCAGGAATGCTTTGGTGTGGCGCGTTTCGATACAGAAGACGGGCAAGCCTGCTTTTGCCAGGCCGTCAAACAGCCATTGGGACAACGGGCCAGCCTCAACGCCTACCCTCTCAATACTGAATGCTGGATCACTCAGGATGGCTACAAGGTCTTCAGGATGAGAGACCACCTTCCGTTCTCGGCATGGTTTCCCGTTTTCATCAACGATACAGACGCTCGTTTCTTTGACCGAGACATCGAGGCCGGCATAGTGTTTCATGGCTGCGCTCCTCTGCATGATGGTTGTGCCTGTTCCGACAGGCGACTGTATCATCGGCAGTGTGGTGCAGCCCCTGGCTCCCTACGGATGGGATGGGGCACGAAGCCGATTAGCCCATCTATGCTGACTTCTCCGATGCTCTTTGGCCAATCGATGAACTCCGAGCTGCGATCGAAGGTGACCGAACGGCGCGCCGTCAGGGGCAGGGCACGCAGCACCTCGGCAATCTGCGACATGATCGGCTTGGTGCGTTTCTCGGGATTTCTCAAGACCACGAGAAACCGGCTCAACCGTTCGACCATCGTCGTGACGTTGGCCGGCCCGAACTTCTGGCGGAAGTGAACCAGGTCAGCCTCCCAATGGCCGAACTCCCTGCGCCCTGCAACGACATCGGGGCGGAACACGGTCGAACGGTGACGTCCCAGTCGCTCGGCAATCTCCGTCGCGCTCATCTTCATCAGTCGCCAGCGTTCGATCTGACGCCGGTCTGCCAGGGTGAGGTGGCTGTATCGGGTCTTCATTCAGGATGTCCTTTCCATCTTCAACATTCTGCCACACTTCAAAAGTCGCAGTTCGGTATAGCGCGTACCATCCATTGAAAGCTGACTGAAAGCTTGGCCTGTTAAGACTTGGTCCATGCCGAGGAGAGGACGGTCGCAAGGATCGTCAGGCATGACATCAACAGGGAGGATTTCATGATGTTTCACGTCAAGGCCGTGCGCGCGATTGCGGGCTCCACGCTCACCGTTCTTTCGCTGCTTGCCGCCACGTCGCTGGCGAGCGCTGCCGACAAGATCACCATCATGGTGGGCGGTTATGAGAAGCAGATCTATCTGCCGGCCAAGCTTGCCGAAGGTCTCGGCTATTTCAAGGACGAGGGTCTCGATGTCGAGCTCTTGAACGAAGCTGCCGGCGTCGATGCTGAAAACCAGCTTCTGGCCGGCGCGGTTCAGGGCGTGGTCGGTTTCTACGACCATTGCGTCGACCTGCAGGCCAAGGGCAAGTTCGTCGAATCCGTCGTGCAGTTCAGCCAGGCGCCGGGCGAAGTCGAGCTCGTTTCCAACAAGTATCCCGACATCAAGGGCTTCGGCGATCTCAAGGGCAAGAACCTCGGCGTGACCGGGCTCGGCTCCTCGACCAATTTCCTCACGCTTTTCATGGCCGCCAAGGCGGGCCTGAAGCCGGGTGACACGGTGTCGGTTCCGGTCGGCGCGGGTGGCACGTTCATCGCGGCCATGCAGCAGGACAAGATACAGGCCGGCATGACCACCGAGCCGACGATCTCGCGTCTTCTGAAGACCAACGAAGCCCGTGTCCTCGTCGACATGCGCACCGTCGAAGGCGCACGCGCGGCACTCGGCGGCACCTATCCGGCTGCCTCGCTCTACATGGAAACCAACTGGGTCAATGCCCACAAGCCCGAAGTTCAGAAGCTCGCCAACGCCTTCGTCAAGACGCTGAAGTTCATCAACACGCATTCCGGTGCCGAAATTGCCGAGAAAATGCCGAAGGATTTCTATGTCGGCGACAAGGATGGCTATGTCGCAGCTCTCGACGCCGGCAAGGGCATGTTCACGGCCGATGGCGTGATGCCGGAAGACGGGCCGAAGACGGTTCTCTCCGTGCTCTCCGCCTTCTCCAAGAATGTGCAGGGCAAGCAGATCGATCTTGCCAAGACCTACACGACCGAATTCGTGAAGGCCGCGAAGTAACAACTCCACTTAACCCATGCCTCTGCCCAAAAAGGCAGAGGCGCCCCAACCCATAGTTCGCCTGCGCCGGATCGGCGCGGAAAGGATGATCCATGTCCGATCGACAGACAGCCCCGGCTATCGAGCTGATCAACATCACCCGCCGCTTCGTTTCGCCGACCGGCAAGTCGCTGACCGCGATCCGCGATTTCAACATGACCGTGGAACGCGGCGAATTCGTCGCCGTCGTCGGCCCGACCGGCTGCGGCAAGTCGACGACGCTGAACCTCGTGACCGGCCTCGCCCGTCCCTCCGCCGGCGAGGTTCGCCTGATGGGCGCGCCGGTCAACGGCATCGACCCCCGCGTGGGTTTCGCGTTCCAAAAGGATGCGCTCTTCCCCTGGAAGAATGTCATCGAAAACGTCATGGCAGGCCCCCTCTTCCGTGGCCGTTCCAAGGCCGAGGCCGAAAAGATGGCGAAGGACTGGCTCGCCCGCGTCGGACTTTCCAAGTTCCTGCATCACTATCCGCATCAGCTTTCGGGCGGCATGCGCAAGCGTGTCTCGCTGGCGCAGACCTTCATCAACGAGCCGGAAATCCTCCTGATGGACGAGCCCTTCTCGGCGCTCGACGTGCAGACCCGCACGGTGATGCATGAGGAACTGCTGAAGCTCTGGGCAGAACGCAAAGCCTCCGTCGTCTTCGTGACCCACGATCTGGAAGAAGCCGTGGCGCTGGCCGACAAGGTCTATGTGCTGACCGCCGGCCCCGCGACGGTGAAATCCGTCTACACGATCGACCTTCCGCGCCCGCGCGTCGTCTCCGAAATCCGCTACGAGCAGGGCTTCATCGATTATTGCAAGACGATCTGGGAAGACCTGCGCCAGGAAGTCGAAACCAGCTACCGCCGCGCCGGCGAAGCAGCGTGAAGGAAGGAATTGAGAACATGACCGACACGACCATGGACAGCGTCAGCACGCTCTTCCGCCCCGGCACGTCCGACAAGGAAATCGAGGCTGCTGCCCTCAAGGCCATCGCCGCGCGCAAGCGCACCGTTCTCTTCTGGCAGGTGGCCATCCTGGTGGCCATCGTCGCCATCTGGGAGATCGGCGCACGCACGGGCTTCATCGATCCCTTCTTCTATGCGAGCCCCTCGGCCATCGGTTCGCGCCTCTATGAATGGGCAACCGAAGGTACGACGGAAGGCTCGCTCTGGTTCAACCTCGGCGTCACGATGGAAGAGGCGCTGATCGGCTTCTTCTCCGGCTCCATTGCCGGCATCGTGGTCGGCGTCGGTCTCGGCCAGAACAAGCTGCTCGCCGATATCCTCTCCGTCTATATCAAGGCGATCAACTCGATCCCGCGCGTCGTTCTCGCGCCGATCTTCATCATGATCATGGGCCTTGGCCTCGCCTCCAAGGTGGCGCTCGCCTTCATCATGGTGTTCTTCGTGGTCTTCGCAAACGCCTTCCAGGGGGTCCGGGAAGCCGACCGCGACATGGTCGCCAATGCCCGCATCCTCGGCGCGTCCGACTGGAAGGTGACGCGCGAGGTGATCATCCCGTCCGCCATGAGCTGGATCTTCGCCAGCCTCCACGTCTCCTTCAGCTTCGCCATCATCGGCGCCATCGTCGGCGAATTCGTCGGCGCCCGCTACGGCATCGGCCAGCTGATCTCGATCGCCAAGGGCACATTCGACGCCGCCGGCATGTTCGCCGCCATCGTACTCGTGATGATCGTCACCCTGGTGGCCGAATATCTGATGACTCTGGTCGAGAACCGGCTGGCCAAGTGGCGACCGCAGCAGAGCCTGGATACGCATTGATACGAGCGGTCGCGAGGCTGCAGAGGGGCCGGTTTTCCGGCCCCTTTTTCGTTGACACTTTCTCCGGACCCGATATAGCTAGACAGGCTAGCTAGAGCAATTTCCGAGACCTTGGAAACCGGTTCGTGTCCGGGAAAACGCGAGATGGGGGCGGAATATGGAATGGCAGCTCCAGGACGCCAAGAACCAGTTCTCGAAAGTGGTTCAAAAAGCGCGCCGCGAAGGCCCGCAGGAGATTACCGTGCGGGGGGAACGTGCTGCCGTGGTCCTGTCGGCAAACGACTATGACGCACTGCGTGCCGGCCGCGCGACACTTGTCGATGCGCTGATGAACGGCCCGGCCTGGGACGATGCGCTTGCTGATGCCGTGAACGATCGAGCAAAAATCCCGAGCCGTGATGCGGCCTTTTGATGTATCTTCTGGACACCAACATCATCTCGGAGGCCAGGCGCGGCACGCCGCAGGCGGTGTCGTGGCTGCGTTCGGTCAATCCCCTTGCGGTTCATCTGAGCGTCCTGACGCTGGGAGAAATCATGCGCGGCATTGCCTTGAAGCAGAAAACCGATCCGAAGGCGGCGGATCGCCTTAAGGAGTGGCTGCGCACCATACGCCACGATCATGCCGACCGTATCTTGCCGCTCACCGACGAGATTGCCGTCGAATGGGGCCGGATCGCTGCAATCCGGCCGCGTGGCGACGTCGATGGTCTGATTGCCGCAACCGCCATCGTTCACGACCTGATCCTCGTAACCCGCAATGTGAAGGATTTCGACGATACCGGCGCGACGCTGGTTAATCCGTGGGACGTGTAACGACGCGGTCTCTGGCATAAGTCCTTGTCACGGAAGGAAATTGCCGAGTCAGCCGTCCGGATCGAATGACGAGATCCGGTCAGCCGGAGACATGGGCAATCGCACCATCACCGACAGCCCGTCCATCTTCGACGTCCCGAGCGTGACCCTGCCCCCTGCCCCTTCGACGACCTCCCGCACGATCGCCAGTCCCAGCCCGCTGCCCTCTGCCTGCGTCCCCATGATGCGGTAGAACCGTTCAAAGACGCGTTCGCGCTCCTCTTCCGGAATGCCGGGGCCGCTGTCGTCAACGGTGAGGACCACAGTGTCCTCCTCACGCACTACGCGCACAGTCACCTCGCCGGACGGCGTGTAGCGGAGCGCATTGTCGACGAGGTTGACGACCATTTCGCGCAGCATCGTGCCGTCGCCGGTGACGGGAGCATCCCCCTCGCCCTCCAGCCCGAGATCGATGCCGCGTTTGAGCGCGTCTTCGGCCTGCGCCTCCAGAACGAGGCGGGCGACCTCAACCATGTCGATGCGTTCGGCCCGCGGCGTCCGGCTGCCGGGTTCGGCGCGGGTGAGCGTCAGCAATTGTTCCGCCAGCCGCGAGGCCTGCCGCGTGGAGCGCGTGAGTGCATTGAGCGCATCGCTGCGGCGCTCGCCATCGGTCTCGCGGGCGGCGACGCTGGCTTGCGTCGTCAGCAGCGTCAGCGGCGTGCGCAACTGATGCGCGGCATTGGCGACGAAGCGCCGTTGTGACGCCATCTGGCGCTGGACGCGGGCCATGTAGTCGTTGAGCGCATGAACCAGCGGACGCAGTTCCGTCTGCACGCTCGCCGGATCGAAAGGCTCCAGCCGCTCGCGCCGGCTGGCCATCACCGCCTCGCGCAGCCGTATCAGCGGTGCAAGGCCGCGGCGCAGGCCGAGCAGCGTCACCACGCCTGCGACGACGACGAGCACGAACTGGTTGAAGAAATCCGACATCCAGAGGCGGCGCGTCAGGTCACTCTCGCCGTTCAGGGTGACGGCGACCGTGACATCGATCGTGCCGTCCTTTTCAAGACCGATCACGGGATGCTCGATGGCGAGCGCGCGGACATCCTCGTTGCGGACGCGCATGGCGCTGCCCTGACCGAGAACCGGCGGCGGCTTCAGTTCGTTGCTGCCGGCAATCACCGTGCCCCAGGCTGTTCGCACGCTGTAATAGACCCGGTCACCATAGCCATTGGCGAAGTTTTCCAGTGCCGCCGGCGGAATATCGACGGCGACATTGCCGCGCTCGTCCGTGCGCACCGCCTCGGCGATCATGCGCGCCGAGCCCATCAGCGTGTTGTCCGTGACGATGCTGGAAATCTGCACGGCCTGGCGCATGCTGAAATAGAGGTTGAGCGCCAGCACACCGAGCAGCGTCAGGAGAACCCAGACGAGAAGCTGGGCATAAAGACTTTCGCGGATATAGCGCACCAGGCGCCTGAGCCTGCCCGCCATCTCAAAGCGCCCGCAGCATGTAGCCGAGGCCGCGCAGCGTGGCGATCTGCACGCCGCTGCCTTCGATCTTCTTGCGCACGCGGTGGACATAGATCTCGATGGCGCTCGGGTCCGGCTCGGCGTCGAAGCCGAAGACGCTCTCGTGCAGGGCCGACTTTGTAACGGTCGTGCCGGATTTCATGACGAGATATTCGAGCACAGAGTGCTCGCGGGGCGTCAGCTGCAGCGGCTCGCCCTTGAGCGTGAACAGTTTGCTCGCGCTGTCGAGCGCGAGATCGGCAATGACGATTTCCGGGCTTGCGAGATCATGGCCGCGGCGGATGACGGCGCGCAGGCGCGCCTCAAGCTCCGCCAGCTCGAAGGGCTTGGCGAGATAGTCGTCCGCGCCGGAATCGAGCCCCGCCACCCGCCCGTCCAGCGAGGCATTGGCCGTCAGGATGATGACCGGCGTGCGATTGCCCTTGCGGCGGATGCGTTTCAGCACCGTCATGCCATCCACATGCGGCAGGGACAGGTCGAGCACGATGGCGGCATATTCGCCGAGCGCAATCAGATGCTCGGCCTCCTCTCCATCATGAGCCACCTCGACGGTATACCGCGCCTGCACGAGCGCGCGCGCCAGCCAGTCGGCAAGCTCATGATTATCCTCGACAATCAACAATCGCATGATGGATTTTCTGCTCAGGCGCCGACAACATTCCGGGGCTCGACCTTTCTGTCAGGCACCCGAAACAGAGGCCGGCGCTTTCCCCTCTTTCGTCTCGAGGGGCGAGGCTAGCATGTCCCAAAGCACGAAGCGAGCACAGGAAGCGCCTGAACGCAGACCGTGCCATTGCGGGGCAGACTGATCTTTTTTGAAACAGAAACCGCATGATCGTTCAAATTTTAGAGATCGGTTTAAGCGGCGGTCAAAATGTCCCTGCTAGGGTCTTCCCAAGGATGAAACCCTGTTCACTAACAAGAGGTGCCCTGAAGGCATCCGGAAACGAGGCAGAGATGTTCAAATCTGTTCTGATCGCTGTTTCGACGGTCGCAGCCGTCACGCTCTCGGTTGCCACCGGGGCCAATGCATTCGGTCTCGCCTCGGCCGCCCGCACGATCGCGCCGAAAGCTGTGTCGGTCCAGGCCCGGCAATCCGATATCGCCTGTGCAACCGCCGCCGACGGTTGCCATCACGGTCACACCTTCTTCCTCACCTATGACATGCGCGTCAGGAACCTGCTTTATGTGAAGGCAGGCTCCGGCGAGGTTGTGGTGGACAGCCTGCGACGCGAGCTGGCCGCGCGCCAGATGAACGGCACTCTCCTTGCCGGCCTTTCGAGCGGCAAGGTGCAGGTTCTTCGCCTCGGCTGAGGCGTCTCCCCGATCCCTGATCCGCGGCCACCGGCCGGCCCTGTAGCCGACCGGTCACGCGGGACCGTGTTACTTGGTCAGGTCGGTCCAGATGCGGCTGTAGATCTGCTGGACTTCAGGAGAGCAGGTCGCCTGGTAATGCCCTGCGGCTTTCAGCTCTTCCGGGATCTTGAGTTCCGGAGCATTGATCAGCTCGGGATCCATCTTCGCCTCGGAACCGATGATCGAATTGCTGTAGCGGGTATAGTTCGAGATCAGCGCGGCGTTATCCGGTTCCATCACGAAGTTCAGGAACAGCTTCGCATTCTCGACATTCTTGGCATCCTTGAGAATGGCAACGTTGTCCTGCCAGATCTGGAAGCCCGTCTTGGGCAGACCGAAGGCGAAGCCCGGATTTTCGGCGCGGATGCGCAGCGAGGCGCCGTTCCAGAAAATCGATGCCTGAATGTCTTCCTTGACGAACTTCTCGAAGCTCGGATAGTCGATGGAAGCCCAGGAGGCTTTCGCTTCCATCAGCTTGTCATGGGCCTTCTTCAGGATCGCCTTGTCGGTCGTGCAGGCCTGGCCTCCGACATAGTTGATCGCCATGTCGATGACTTCCAGAAGCGACGGCGGCACATTGACCTTGCCCTTCAGTTCCGGCGGCGGATCGAAGATCATGGCGGCGGTGTTCAGATCGCCCTTGTAGACCTTCGTGTTGACCATGATGCCGGTCAGGCCCCAATCGTAGGGAACGGTGTAGTGGCGGCCCTTGTCCCAAGCGACGTCGACCCAGTCCGGCTTCACGTTCTTGAAGTTGGACATCTGGTTCGGCTCGCTCTTCAGCAGAAGGCCGTTTTCAATATAGGTGGGCACGATATAGGCGGAGGGCACGATGATATCGAAGCCGTGACCGCCGGCCTGAATCTTGGCCAGTGCGCTTTCGTTGGAATCGTATTCGGTGACCGTGACCTTCACGTCATAGGTCTTTTCGAACTTCGCGATGAGATCCGGTGGCGTGTAGAGGCCGGAATTGAAGATGTTCAGCTGACCGGCGGCAAGCGCCGGGAGGGCCGATGCGACCAGGATGGCCGTGGCGGCTGCCATGCGGGATGCGTATTTCATTTTATTCTCCTCTGGACCGTGGATTTTCAGTCTTTCTTGCGTGTTGCTACCCATGACCCCGCCACGATCAGCACGCTGAGCAGCAGAAGAAGCGAGGAAATGGCGTAGATTTCGGAGGTGAGGTTGCGTTTGAGCTCACTCATCAGATAGGTCGGCAGCGTGTCCTGCCCCGGCGATTTCAGGAAATCGCTCATCACGAGATCGTCGAGCGACACGACGAAGGCCAGCATGAAGCCCGACAGAATCCCCGGCGCCAGAAGCGGCAGCGTGACGCGCCGGAAGGTGTAGAACCGGCTGGCGTAAAGATCGGCTGCTGCAGTCTCCAGGCTCAGGTCCATCCCTTCAAGGCGCGCCCTGATCGGCAGATAGGCAAAGGGAATGCAAAACGTCGTATGCGCGGCGATCAGGTAGCCGAGGCCCGCATAGCCGGTCGCCTGCTTGATCTGGCCGACAATGATCAGAAGTGCGATCGCGAGAACGATTTCCGGCACCATCAGCGGCTGGTTGAGGATCATGTGGATCGTACCCTCGCCACGGAACTTCTCGTTCCGCGTCGTGGCCAGCGCCGCCATGATCGCAAATACCGTCGCGATCACCGCAGCGATGGTCGCGAGGATCAGCGAGTTGAACGCGGCGTCCAGAAAGGCCCGGTTCTGCAGCGCTTCGCCGTACCACTTGAGAGAAAATCCTTCCCAGTTGCCGATGACCTTGCCGGAGTTGAAGGAGTAACCCACGAGGATCGCCATCGGGATGTAGAGGATGACGAAACAGGCCACAGCCAGGACAGCCGTGCCGGGGAGCCTTGTGACATCGAAGCCGGGCTTAGCCATGGTTGCGCTCCTTCCGGCCGGAGGTGAGGCGGGTGTACCAGATGAGGGCGATGAGAACGAGAACGGTGAGCGTGATCGACAGCGCCGCACCCAGCGGCCAGTTGCGGCCCTGGCCGAACTGCAGGTCGATCAGGTTGCCGAGCATCATCGACTTTCCGCCGCCCATGACGCGGGGCGTCACATAGGCGCCGAGCGAGGGTACGAAGACGAGGATCGATCCGGCAATGACACCGGGCCGAATGAGCGGCAGGATCACCTTGCGCAGGCAGAAGAAGCGTGACGCGTAGAGATCGTAGCTCGCCTCGGCGAGGCGAAAATCGAACTTCTCGATCGCGGCATAGACCGGCAGCACCATAAGCGGCAGGAAGACATAGGTCATCCCGAGCAGCACGGCAAAATCCGTATACATCATCTGGATCGGTGCCTTGATAAGCCCGGCGGCGAGAAGGATGCGGTTGAAGACACCCTCCGAGCGGATCATCTCCTGCACGGCGATCGTGCGGACCAGAAGGTTGGTCCAGAACGGGATGGTGATCAGGAACAGCCAGAAATTCCGCTGCGTCACCTGCCGCGTCGCAATGAACCAGGCGGTCGGCAATCCGAAGATCAGCGTGATGATGGTTGTGATCAGGGACAGCGCGATCGAGCGAAGAAGGATGCCGAGATTGGCGTCCGACAGGGAAATCGTGTCGTCGAAGATGTTGCGTTCGAACAGGACGGAGAACCAGCCCTCTGTCGAGAAGATCCATTTGACGTTGCCCAGATCGCCGGGCGTCAGGAAGGAATAGACCACGACCACGCCGAGCGGCAGGATCGAAAAGAGCATGATGATGACGACCGAGGGTAGCGCAAGCAGCCAGCGCCGCAGGGTGTCGGAGCCGCTCATGCCGCGATCTCCTCATCCTTCACGACGCGCAGCGCCTTCGCCGGGAGCGATACCGTGATCCGCTCGCCTTCGCTCAGGGTCTGGCCCGCATGCAGCGCGTTCTGAACGCGCGCCACGAGCTTCGTGCCATCGGCCAGCGACAGATGGACATGCGTGTCTGTCCCGAAGAATACGAGCTGGGTGACGGTGGCCTGCAGCTGAAGCGCATCCGGCGCGTTGGCCGAAAGCACAACGTGTTCGGGCCGGATCATCAGCGTCTGCGCACCGTCCTTTGCATCGGCCAGCGCGATGCTGCCCTCGCCGACCTGAACGACGCCGCCGCTCGCATTGGCGGACAGGAAGTTGGACTCGCCGATGAAGCCGGCCACGAAGCGATTGGCCGGACGATCGTAAAGCTCGCGCGGCGTGGCGATCTGCTGCACATGGCCGCCGCTCATGACGGCGATGCGGTCGGACATCGTCAGCGCTTCTTCCTGGTCGTGGGTGACGAAGATGAAGGTGAGGCCCGTTTCGCGCTGCAGGCGCTTCAGCTCGATCTGCATGTCCTTGCGCAGCTTCATGTCGAGGGCGGAAAGCGGCTCGTCGAGGAGCAGGATGCGCGGTCTGGCGACAAGCGCACGGGCGAGCGCCACGCGTTGCTGCTGGCCGCCGGAAAGCTCCGAGCTCTTGCGGTTTTTCAGATGCAGAAGCTGCACCAGCGTCAGCATCTTCTCGACTGCCGGCTCGATTTCCGATTTCGGCCGGCCTTGTGCTTCCAGAGCAAAGGCAACGTTCTGCCCGACCGTCATGTGCGGAAAGAGCGCATAGCTCTGGAACACGGTATTGACCGGCCGCTTGTTCGGCGGCATCGCGGCAATGTCCTTGCCATCGAGAACCAGGGAACCGCCGCTCGGCCCGGTAAAGCCGGCAATCAGCCTCAGAAGCGTTGTCTTGCCGCAACCGGACGGGCCGAGCAGCGTGAAGAATTCGCCCTCCGCGATCTTGAATGACACTTCATGCAAGGCCGTAACCTCGCCCTTGCCATAGCCGAACCGCTTGGACAGTCCACGAATGTCGAGCATCTGATTTAAGTTCCCTTATCGGTTTTTAATATGCGTATTGACAAAATATCATTAGTCAACCAAATTTTTTATAGACACAAAAATTTGAGCGTGAAAAGAAAATAATGGGACACCCACTCATGCAGCCCCGAATGGCCGAACCCGGCTTGCGCAGCCGGAAGAAGGCGAAGCGCCGCGACGAGATCATCGCGGCCGCGCAGAGGCTGTTTGAAAGCCACGGGCTCGATGCCACGACGATGGCCGACATCGCTGCTGCGGCCGGCATTTCGGCACCGACCGTGTTCAACTATTTCGGCTCGAAGGACGGGGTGCTGATCGCACTGATCAGTGAAGGCACCAACGAGGCGCGCGAACAGGATCGCCCGCTGCACTGGAACGAGAAAACCGATCTTGGAACTCTGATCCTGCAGCTTTTTCTTCGCGTGTCGCGCCGAACGCTTGAGATCGCCGACAAGCAGGTGTGGCGTTATGCGGAATCCGCGACGATCCGTCATCCGGAAACCGAACTCGCCTCCCAATATCGGTATACGAACGAGGCCGTGATTTCCGTGGTGGCGGAGTTCCTCGACGGACTTATGCTCACGACGCGGTCAGGCGCTGAGGTCAGCCCCGACTACCTCGCCCGCCTGTTCAATGACGTCTGGATGCCCTGCTTTGTCACCCTCATCACCACAGAGGAGCAGACGCTCGACGAGCATGAAGCTCATCTGCGCGCGCGCCTCCTGCCGCTTGTCCACATGATTTTCGATGAGGCCTGCATCGCCCATCCCATGCGCAAAGGAATGCCTGAATGAAAGCCTCACTGATCTTCGTCAACGCCCGCGTGCTGACGATGGACGACAGCATGCCCCGGGCGGAAGCGCTTGCTGTGGGTGGCAACCGGATCATCGCGATTGGCTCGGAAGAGGCTGTTTTCGATCATGCCGGTCCCGAAACCCGCTTCATCGACGCCCATGGCGCGACCCTGATGCCCGGCTTCGTGGAAAGCCATGTCCATCTCTTCTCCGGCGCCTATGGCCAGACCCTGCTGCAGCTTTCGGGCGTCAAGGGGTTCGAGGCGCTGAAGGCCGGCTTCCTGGCGTTTGCGGCCTCCAAGCCGGATGAAGGCCTGCTGCTGGCTCAAGGGGCTGACTACGAAATTCTCGGCCGCGGAACCCGTCTCGACCGCCATGCGCTCGACCGCATCTGCCCCGACCGGCCGATCGCTGCCATGGCCTACGATTTCCACACGCTCTTCGCAAACACGGCGGCACTCAAGGCCGCAGGCCTTCTCAACGGCCGGGAACTGCCGGTCGGCAATGAGGTCGTGATGGGCGAGGACGGTCTGGCGACCGGCGAGCTGCGCGAGAAATTCGCCCTGCTGCCCGTGCTCGACCTGCGCACCACGGGCGGGCGCGAAATGCTCGGCATGTCCGGCATCGAGCCTCCGGTGACCCCGACGCCGGAAGAGTGGCGCGACGACTTGGAAATCCTGAAGCAGGGCATGAAATTCGCCGCTTCGAAGGGCATCACCTCCATGCACAACATGGACGGCAACCGGCATCTCCTCGAACTGCTGCGCGATGTCGAGGCAGAAGGCGGGCTTCTCTCGCGCATCTCCGTGCCCTTCCACCTGACCCGCGACATGCCGCTCAGCGAACTTGACCGGGCATCCGCCATGACGCGCGACTTCACCGGCGACAAGCTGACCTGCGGCCGCGTCAAGATCTTCATCGACGGCGTCATCGAGAGCGGCACGGCGGCCATGCTCGACGACTATGCCGACAAGCCCGGCCTGCGCGGCGATCCGATCTTCGATGCAGACTCCTTCCGTGAGGCGGCCATCGAGGTCGACCGGCGCGGGATACAGATCACGGTCCATGCCATCGGCGATGCTGCCGTGCGCATCGCGCTCGACGGCTACGAGGCCGCCCGAAAGGCCAACGGCCCGCGCGACAGCCGCCATCGCATCGAGCATGTCGAGATGATCGACCCCGCCGATATTCCGCGCTTCGGCGAACTCGGCGTCATCGCCTCCGTCCAGCCGCTCCATGCCCCGGTTGGCGAGAACCCCACGAGCCGCAGCATCGGCGAGAAGCGCGCGCCTTACGCCTATGCCTGGCGCCAGCTCCATGAGGCCGGCGCGAAGGTTGCCTTCTCGTCCGACTGGCCGATCGTTCCCATCGATCCGTTGCTCGGCATTCAGACCGCGCTCACGCGCGAGCCGCATCTGCCGGGCCTGCCCGACCATCGCCTGCCGTTTAACGATGTGCTGAAGGCCTTCACCTCCATCGGCGCCTATACTGGCCACATGGAAGACAGGACGGGCACGCTGCGCCCCGGCATGCTGGCCGACCTCGTGCTGCTGGCTGCCGATATCGAAGCCACGCCGGTCAACGAGATCGCCGGGATCGGCATTCGAATGACCGTTTGCGACGGGAGGATCACCCATGAAGCCTGAGACATTGACTGCCGACATGACGACGCTGGGCGCAAGCCGGACGCTCGCCGCGCCGACGCTGACAAAGGCCTGCGTCATCCGCGCCGACATCGGTCCGGCCATGGAGTTCAAGACCACGCAGGGCACGACCCGCGCGGTCTTCCCCATCATCGGTGGCGAGGCCGTGGGGGTCGGCTGGAGCGGCCGCGTCGTCCCCGGCGGCGCGGATTTCGCGCTCGCCCTTCCAGATGGATCGTATGCTATTGAAGCCCGCTATTGCCTCGAACTGGAAGACGGAACGCCCGTCATGGTAACCAATGCGGGCCGCATGATCGGCCAGCCGGACGGCAGCTTCTTCGGCCGCACGCGCGCGGAGCTGGAAGTGCCGGAAGGCAAGCACAGCCACCTCGGCAGCGCGGTCTTTTTCGGGACCGCGCTCGCCGAAGCCGGCGACGACGCGCATGTCTACATCGAATTGTGGGAAGCGCCCGTCCTGCCCTGATCATCGTCCGGCGCAATTGCCGACGCGAAAGCGGTTTCCACTTTCGCCGGAATTGCTTTGGTCACACACCGATTGCGATGGCGCGGAAGTCGTTGACATTGGTCAGTGTCGGGCCAGTGACGACCTGGGCTCCGATCGCGGCGAAGAAGCTGTGCGCATCATTGGCCGCAAGGGCGGCCTGCGGATCGATGTCCGCAGCTTGCGCGGCCGCGAGCGTTCCCGGCCCGATCACCGCGCCCGCCACCTCCGCCGCCCCGTCAACACCATCGGTATCGCAGGCAATCGCGTGAATGCCCTCCGCTCCATTCAACGCAATCGCCAGCGCAAGGCAGAATTCCGCATTCGGCCCGCCGACGCCGTTGCCGCGCCGCGTGACGGTCAGCTCGCCCCCGGAAAGCAGGAGAACCGGGCGATCGCCGGGGCGAAGCGACGCACGGATGTCGAGGGCCATTTGCGCCTGTGCCGTCGCCACATCGCGGGCCTCGCCCTCCAGTGCATCGCCGAGCAGGCGCACATCGAAGCCCGCCTTCTCCGCCAGCTCGGCGGCGGCGGCGAGCGATTGTTTCGGCGCGGCATAGATCACGTTTTCAACGCGGGAGAGACGCGGATCGCTGGGCGCCAGAACACGGCTGGGCGCGGCAAGCGCCGCCTTGACGATTGCCGGAACTTCGATCTTCCACCGTTGCAGGGTCGCCAGCGCATCGGCAGGCGTCGAGGCATCGCCAACGGTCGGGCCGGAGCCGATGAAGGCGGGATCGTCGCCCGGCACGTCGGAAATCAGAAGCGAGAGCATCCGCGCCGGATAGGCGGCCGCCGCCAGTTGTCCACCCTTCACGCGGCTCAGATGCTTGCGCACGGTATTCATCCTGTCGATAGGCGCGCCGGACGCGAGAAGCGCTGAATTGATCGCCTGTTTCTCGGCAAGGCTGACACCCTCGGCGGGAGCCACGAGAAGCGCGGAGGCACCGCCGGAGATCAGCGCGAGGACGAAATCACCCTCACCCGCCGTCTTCACAAGCTCGATCATGCGGGCAGTCGCGGCAAGCCCGCTCTCATCCGGCACCGGATGTGCAGCTTCCACGATCTCGATTCCCCGGCAGGGCCGGCCATAGCCGTAGCGCGTGATGACAAGCCCCTCGCAGGGCCCCCAGGCGGCCTCGACCGCTTCGGCCATGCGCGCACTCGCCTTGCCGGCACCCACCACGATCACCCGACCCTGCGGCCGTTCCGGCAGGAAGCGGGCGAGCGAGCGCATGGGGTCGGCCACCTCCACCGCCTTGTCGAAGAGCTGCCGCAGGAAGGTTTCGGTCGAAATCATGCGTGTAGGCCGCCATTGCTGGAATCGCGAACGATCAGTTCCACCGGCGTGCGATGCTCGCTGATCGGCGCCTGGCTGTCTTCCAGCCAGTCGAGCACGGTCGAGGCGACATCCTTGCCGAAGCCCGCAATGTCGCAGCGCACAGAGGTGAGCGGCGGGTAGACCTGCGCGCATTCCTCGATATCGTCGAAGCCGACGATGCGGAAATCCTCGCCCACCTTGCGGCCGATGCGGGCGCAGCCGGACAGGAGCCCGAGCGCCACAAGGTCGGAAAAACAGATGGCCGCATCGATATCGGGATGGTCGCGCGTCAGGATCGCCGCCGCCTCGTGACCGAAGGCGCGGCTGGCGCGACCCGAGAGGACAAAGGGCTCGATGCCGGCCTCTGCCATCACCTCGAAATAGCCGGACATGCGCTCCTGCGCCACCGCCCGCCCCTCAAGCCCGCCAACAAAGGCCACACGCTTTGCACCGCCCCTGACCAGATGTTCGGCGGCAAGCCGGCTGCCGGAGAGATAGTCGGGGGCCGCAAACGGAAATGTCTCGACGCGCGGATCGACCTTGCGCAACACCTGCATGGTTGGAATGTTGGCCCGCGCAATGGCATCGAAAGTCGCTGATTCCTCGCCATAGGCGGGCGAGATGATCAGCGCAGACACGCCATGCTCGATGATCGCCGAGACCACCTGCGCCTGGATCGCCGGGTCCTCGTCCGTATTGGCAAGCACCGTGGCATAGCCCCGCGCCGAGAGCGCCATCTGCAGCGAGGTGGCGAATTCGGTGAAGAACGGGTTTCGCAAGTCGTTGATGACGAGACCGATGAGACCGACATTGGCCGAGCGCAGGTTGGCCGCCGAGCGATTGTAGACATAGCCGAGCTTGTCCATCGCCTCGCGGACCAGAACGCGCTTTTCCTCCCGCACCAGCGGGCTTTGCTGCAACACGAGGCTGACGGTCGATTTCGACACCCCCGCCTCGCGCGCCACGTCGACGATGGTCGGTCTGCGCTCCATTCCCGGAACCTATTCGATTCCGTGGAGCGCAAGCAAGGTTCGCATCCTGTGGACAGCGAGGTCCGGCTTGGCAAGCAGCCCCGCCTGATCCGCCAGCCGGAAAACCTCCGCATAATGCGTGATGTCGCGGCTCGACTGGAAACCGGCCGGCATGATGAAATGCGTCTGGGTGCCGTTGAGCCAGGAGAGAAACGCGATGCCCGCCTTGTAAAACCGCGTTGGCGCCCGGAAGATCTCGCGGCTGAGCGGCACGGTCGGGGCGAAGAGCTTGTGATAGGTCTCCCGGTCGCCCTGCGCCAACGCTTCGAGAGCCTGGCTTGCCGCCGGCGCGATGGCCGCGAAAATGCCGAGCAGCGCATGGGAATAATGCCGCCCGTCGCCTTCAATCAGCGCCGCATAGTTGAAGTCGTCGCCCGTGTAGAGCCGTACGCCCGAAGGCAGGCGCGCGCGGAAAGCTTCCTCATGCGCCTGATCGAGCAGCGAAATCTTGATGCCATCCACCTTGCCAGGATTTTCGCCGATCAGATCCAGCACGAAATCGCTGGCTTCCGCCACGTCACTCGTACCCCAATAGCCGGCGAGCGCCGGATCGAACATGTCGCCCAGCCAATGCAGGATCACGGGCTCTGCCGCCCCGTCGATCAGCCGGCGATAGACCTTGCGGTAGATGTCGCGGCCAGCACCTATTGCCGTGAAGGCGCGGGACGCCATGAGGATCAGCTGACCGCCCGCCGCCTCGATGGCCGAGGCCTGTGTTTCATAAGCCGCGAGAATGGCATCGGCATCCGTGAGATCGGCCAGCGCAACATGATCGGTGCCGGCCCCGCAGGCCACGCGCGGCTTTTGCGGATGAACCTTGGCGGCGGCCATGGTCCGCTCGATCAGTTCCTTCGCGGTGAGCCAATCAACACCCATGCCACGCTGCGCCGTGTCCATCGCCTCGGCAAGCCCGAGCCCCTGATCCCAGAGACCCTGCCGGAAGGCGAGCGTTGCCCCCCAGTCCACGGCAGGCCGCGTGTCCCACGGGCTGCGCTCACGCAAGGGATCGGAGACAACATGGGCGGCGGCAAAGGCGGTGCGGGTGAAGGGCACGCGCGGCGCACGGGGCACCAGCGGCGTTCCGATGAGCGAATAGGCTTCGAGCGTGTGATCGGCATTGGGCAGTTTCAACATGGTAACGCTCCTATTCGTTCACTTATTCGCCTACCGGCAGGTCGAAGACGAGAATGCCGTCGAGCCCACCGTCCGCATGGGCGACCAGCTTTGCGCCCAGCGCCTTGTGATCGGGATGGGTCTGGTAGGCTTCCAGCGCATCCCAGCCGTCGAAATCGACGACGAAGCCGTGCATGTAGCCACGCTCGATCTTTTCCGGGCTCTCGCTACGGCCGGCGGTGATCGACAGCACGCCGGAAATCTTGGTGCGGATCTCCTCAAGCTCTGCGAACATCGCCGCAATCTGGGCTTCGGTGACCTCGGCGCGGAAGCGGATGAGGACGATATGGCGGATCATCATTTAAGCGTTCCTCTCAGAGGCCATGGGCGGCGCGGATCATGTCGGCGGCTTTTTCCGCAATCATGATGGTGGGCGCATTCGTGTTGGAAGAGACCAGCGTCGGCATGATCGAGGCATCAACGACCCGCAAGCGCTCGATCCCGTTGAAGCGCAATTGCGGATCGACGACGGCGGCGGGATCGGCCCCCATGCGGCAGGTGCCGGCAGGGTGGTGGTCGGTCTTGGCGTGGCGGCAGGCATAGTCGAAATAATCCTGCTCGGTCCGCACCTCGGGACCCGGCAGGCGCTCGGCCTTCACATAGGGCTTCAGCGCATCCTGCCGCATGATCTCCTGCGCGAGCTTCAACCCGCGAATGGACATTTCGCGGTCATAAGGGTCGGCCCAATAGTTCGGGTCGATCAGCGGAGCAGCCAGCGGATCGGAGGAGGCGAGCCGCACCGTGCCGCGCGAGCGCGGGCGCAGATAGGCGGAATTGAGCGTTACGCCGCCATTTTCCATCGCCGCAACGCCCGCCTCGATGCCCGAGCCGAGCCCGAGATGGAACTGGATATCCGGCGAGCGCGCTTCCCGGTCGGCATACCAGAAGCCGCCCGTCTCGAAGAGGCTCGAGGCGACCGGGCCTTTTTTCTGGAGCAGATATTGCAGGCCGGCCAGCACCGACAGATGCGGCTTGGCATAGCGGTCATAGGTATGCGGGCCGGTGCATACGGCAATGACGAAAAGATCGACATGGTCCTGCAGGTTCGAGCCAACGCCCGGCTGATCGAAGACCACCGGAAGCCCAAGACCGCGCAAATGATCGGCCGGACCAATTCCGGAGAGCATCAGCAGACGCGGACTGCCGATGGCGCCCGAGGATAGGATGACTTCGACATCGGCGCGGATCGTCCCCTCGCCCGCCACCTCGACGCCGACGGCCTTGCCATTTTCGACGAGCACGCGCAGGATCTGCGCGCCGGTCTTGATGGTCAGGTTCGGCCGGCTGCGGGCCGGGTTGAGATAGGCGACCGAAGCGGAGGAGCGGCGGACGTTGCGCTGCGTCAGCTGATAGTAACCGACGCCGTCCTGCTTCTCGCCGGTCATGTCGTGATTAGTCGGGATGCCTAGCTGGCCGGCGGCCTTGAAATAGGCCTCGCAGATCGGCAGCGGGGCGGCTGGCTTGCTGACGCCGAGCGGACCGCCCTTGCCATGATAGCGGTTGTCATAGGTATCGTTGTCTTCCGCCTTGCGGAAATAGGGCAGCACGTCCTCGTAGGACCAGCCCTCGCAGCCCATCTGCCGCCAGTCGTCATAGTCGAGCGCATTACCGCGCGTGTAGATCTGCGCATTGATGGTCGAGCCGCCGCCCAGAACCTTCGCCTGGGTGTAGCGGATGACCATGTTGTTCATGTGCTTCTGCGGTACGCTGTGCCAGCCCCAGCTGCCGATGCCCTTCGTCATTTTCGCGAAGCCCGCCGGCATGTGGTAGAACGGATGCCAGTCGCGCCCGCCGGCCTCCAGCAGCAGCACGCGCGCCTTCGGGTTTTCGGAGAGCCGCGCCGCCAGCACCGAGCCGGCCGACCCGCCGCCGCAGATGATGAAATCGTAAGACGTCTGCATTCTCGAGAACTCCTGCAAGCAATTCCAGCGAAAGTGGGAACCGGTTTCGCGTCCGGAATTGCGTAAAAAATCTAAAGTCTCGGCAGCGAGAGGCCGCCGTCGACGGGGATCACCGCACCCGTCGCGAAACTGAATTGCCCGGTGGCGAGCGGCACCACCGCCGCGCCGATATCGCCCGGCTGCCCCCAGCGCGCGACCGGCACCAGCCCGCCCTCGATCCGCGCGGTATATTTGTCCTTCACGCCCGCCGTCATGCCGGTCTCGATAATGCCGGGGCGAAGCTCGAAGACGCCGATACCAGCCGGAGCCATCCGCACCGCGAAAAGCTGCGCCATCATCGAGGCCGCCGATTTCGACATGCAATATTCCGCCCGCTCGATGGAGATCATCTCGGCGCTGACGGAGGTGACAAAGAGCATCGAGCGATAGTGTTCGCTGACGGTCGCCAGCATATGCCGCGCCGCAGCCTGTGCGAGGAAGAAGGCCCCGCGCAGGTTGATGTCGAAGACGAAATCGAAGCTTTCCGGCGCCATGTCCAGCATGTCGCCGCGCACTTTTGCCGGCACGCCCGCATTGGACACGAACGTATCGATTGGCCCCATGGCGCGCACGACATCGGCGATGCAGGCTTCCGCGTGGGCGACGTCGCGCAGGTCATGCTGGAAATAGCGTGCCTCGCCGCCAAGTGCAGCCAATGCCTCACCCACGACCTCTGCCTCCGGCGCGACTTCCGCCACCAGCGCGACGCGGAAGCCAGCGGCGACCAGCGCCTTGGCAATACCGAAACCGATGCCCTGCTGGCCGCCGGTGATGAGTGCTAGCGGGCTCATGCTGCGGCCTCCGTCTCCAGGATGTGTTTCGCCATGCGGAGCGACAGGGCCGCAATCGTCAGCGCCGGATTCACCGCCGCCGAGGTCGGCAACACGGAGGCGTCGGCGATGAAGAGGTTGCGATGGTCGTGGCTGCGGCCGAAGGAATTGACGACGCTCGAAGCCGGGTCGCTGCCCATCCGCGCCGTGCCGCATTGATGCGACGGGGTGCGACGGTCGAAGGGGCGCGACAGGACGACCGGGTAGCCGGCCTTGCGCAACAGCGCCTTCAGCTTCTCGACCAGCTGCAGATGCGCCTCCCAGTTGGAGCGCTTCCAGTCGAGCACGATTTGCCCATTGCGCAGCGTCACCCGGCTTTGCGGGTTCGGCAGGTCTTCCGACATGGCGTAGAGATCGACCGCGCGCGCCGCGATCCAGTCGGCCAGCGGCCCCGGCAGCGGCGAGTTGGCCTTGAGGATCGTGCCGGTGATCTTGCCGAGAAGCTGGATATTGCCCAGCGGTTCGCCGTTCGGCCCGCCGGTCAAATAGAAGTCGTTGACCATCAGGGTCTTCTGATAGACCGAATTGTTCCTGCGGAACGGATGCAGCGCCAGCACGGCAGAGCAATTGTGGTTCATGAAATTGCGGCCGACCTGATCGGAGCTGTTGGCAAGCCCATTCGGGTGGCGCTCATTGGCCGAGGCGAGCAGGATCGAGGCCGAGCGTACCGCGCCGGCGGCCAGCACGATCACCGGTGCTTCGAGAACCTGCCGGCTTCCCGCTTCCAGAACCTCGACGCCTGTAATGCGCCCGTCCGCCCCGGCGATCAGCCGCGTCACTTCGCAACCGGTCTTCAGCGTCACGTTCGGATGCTTCAAGGCCTCTTCCAGCGCAATCGTCTCGGCATCCATCTTGCCGCCGCAGGTGTTGGGATAGGCGTCCCAGGTCGTCTGGCCGGCTTTTAGCCAGCGCTCCAGATCGACGCCCAGCGGCAGCGAGGCCGGATGCAGGCCGACGCGCTTCAGGCGCTGACGCAGGTCGGCAATCGGCGCCTCGTCGGGGAGCGGCGCATGCGGATAGGTGCCGGAATGGTGCGGCTCGGTCGGGTCCTCGCCGATCTGGCCGCGCACGCGATAGAGCGTTTCGGCCTGCTGGTAGAAGGGTTCGATCTCGTCATAGGCCAGCGGCCAGCCGGGCGTCGTGCCGCCGATGTGGCGCAGCGGACTGAAGTCCTCCCTGCGGTAGCGGATAAGCACTGCGCCGTAGAATTTCGAATTGCCGCCGACATTGTAATAATTGCCCGGATTGAACGGCTTGCCCTCGCCGTCAAGCCATTCCTCCCTGGGGCGGAAATGGCCTCGGGCGAAAATCGAAGCCGCATCCCGATCGGCGGGAGAGGGTTGCAGCCGCTCGCCCTTTTCGAGGATCAGGATGCGGCGCCGGGAGGAAGCCGAGGAAGAGGCAAGCGCTGCGGCCAGTGTCGCACCCCCCATTCCGGAACCGATGATGATGATGTCGTGGTCGCTCACGGCTTGATCCGTTCCTCGGATGCGGGATCGAAGGCAACCGCCTTGTCCATGTTGACGGCAAAGTCGAAGCGCTGGCCGGCGCGGATATCGGTGTCGGCGCGCATGCGCGCAATCACGTCCTTGCCGGAGAGCGACATGGTGACGAACGTATCGGAGCCCGCCGGTTCGGTCACGATGACATCGTTGACGAGCGGCACGATATTGTTGGACTTGCGGTCCGCCCCTTCGGGATCGGTGATCGCCTCCGGGCGGATGCCGAGCAGGATATTTTTTCCATCCCAGGCGGTGAGGTTCTGCTGGCTGAAGCGCAGATGCTGCGCCGCGCCCTTGGCGTCCTTCACCTCGGCGTAAGGCATGCCGTCCTTCACGACGACCTTCGCGGAGATGACGTTCATTGCCGGGCTGCCCATGAAGGTGGCGACGAAGACATTGGCGGGCGTGTCGTAGATTTCCTTCGGCGTGCCGAGCTGCTGGATGTAGCCCTTGTACATGACGGCGATGCGGGTCGAGAGCGTCATCGCCTCGATCTGATCGTGCGTGACGTAGACGATGGTCGTCTTCAGCTTCTCGTGCAGCTTCTTGATCTCGGTGCGCATGTCGACGCGCAGCTTCGCATCAAGGTTCGACAGCGGCTCGTCGAAGAGGAAGACATCCGGGTCGCGCACCAGCGCCCGGCCCATGGCGACGCGCTGGCGCTGGCCTCCGGAAAGCTGTCCGGGCTTGCGGTCGAGCAGATGGTCGATCTGCAGGAGCTTGGCGACGTCGCTCAACGACTTGTCCCGCTCCGGCTTCGGCACCCCATGCATTTCCAGCCCGAAGGTGATGTTCTGCGCCACCGTCATGTTGGGATAGAGCGCATAGCTCTGGAACACCATGGCGATGTTGCGCTTGGACGGATGCACGCCATTGATGACGCGGCCCTTGATCGAAATATCACCCGACGAAATGCCCTCCAAGCCGGCGATCATGCCCAGCAGCGTGGACTTGCCGCAGCCGGACGGGCCGACGAGAACGAGGAATTCGCCTTCCTCGATGGAGATGTCCACGCGATGCAGTACTTCCAGCTTGCCGTAGGACTTGGTGACGTTTGCGATGTCGAGAAAGCCCATGATCTTATCCTTTGACAGAGCCCGCCATCAGGCCGCGCACAAAATAGCGCCCGGCGACGATGTAGACGAAGAGAGTGGGAAGGGCGGCGATGATCGCGCCCGCGAAATGGACGTTATATTCCTTCACGCCCGTGGAGGACTGGACGAGGTTGTTCAGCGCCGCCGTCATCGGCTGGCTGGTGCCGCCGAAGGAGACGCCGAACAGGAAGTCGTTCCAGATATTGGTGAACTGCCAGATGACGGAAACAACGGTGATCGGCCCGGAAATCGGCAGGAGAATGCGCCAGAAGATGCGGAAGAAGCCCGCGCCGTCGATCTGCGCCGCCCGCACCAGTTCAGTGGGGAACGTGGCGTAGTAATTGCGATAATAGAGCGTCGTGAAGCCGATGCCGTAGACGACATGGACAAGCACAAGGCCCGGCACGGTCCCGGCAAGCCCCAGCTTGCCGAGAACCATGGCCATCGGGATCAGCACGATCTGGAACGGAATGAAGCAGGAAAACAGCATCAGGCCGAAGACAATCGTGTCGAAGCGGAAGCGCCACTTGGTCAGCACATAGCCGTTCAGCGCTCCGATCACGGTCGAGATCGCCACGGCCGGCACGACCATGAGGATGGAATTGAGGAAGTAAGGCTCAAGACCCGTGGGCGAAACGCCGATCTGCGCGGTGGACCAGGCGGATTTCCAGGCCTCCAGCGTCCAGGTCCGCGGCAGCGCCATCATGTTGCCGCCGGTAACTTCGGACAAGGGTTTCAGCGAGTTCACCACCATCACATAGAGCGGCAGCAGGTAGAACAGTGCGAAGAGCAACAGGAGCAGATAGATGAAGGTGCGGGCGATCCGGCCGGTATTGACGGCGGTATCCTGGCTGACGGCGGACATTATGACTTCTCCTTCAGCTCGGCATAGAGATAGGGAACCATGATGGCGGCAATCGTCATCAGCATGATCACGGCGGAGGCCGCCCCGATGCCCATCTGGTTGCGGGTGAATGTGTAGGAATACATGAAGGTCGCCGGCATTTCGGTTGCGCGTCCCGGCCCACCGCCCGTCAGCGCGATCACCAGGTCATAGGACTTGATCGCCAGATGGCTGAGGATGACGAAGGACGACAGGAAAGCCGGGCGCAGCATGGGAATGACGATGCGGCGATAGAGCTGGAAGCTCGATGCGCCGTCAATCTGCGCCGCCTTCAGAATCTCGTTGTCGATGCCGCGGAGACCCGCGAGAAACATGGCCATGACGAAGCCGCTGGTCTGCCAGACGGCCGCGATCACGATCGTGTAGATCGCCATGTTGTTGTCCTTGATCCAGGTGAAGGAAAAGCTCTCCCAGCCCCAGAGGTGCATGACATGTTCAAGCCCGATGCCCGGATCGAGGAACCATTTCCACGCCGTGCCCGTGACGATGAAGGAGAGCGCCATCGGGTAGAGATAGATCGGCCGAAGCACGCCTTCGCCGCGGATCTTCTGGTCGAGAAAGATCGCCAGCATCAGCCCGAGCACGGTGCAGATGACGATATAGAGGCTGGCGAAAATGCCGATATTGACGATGGCGATGTGCCAGTTTTCCAGCGCCCAGAGCTTGCGGTAATTCTCCCAGCCAATGAGCGTGTAGTTCGGCAGCATCTTGGAGCCGGTGAACGACAGGAAGACGGTGAAGAGAATGAAGCCGTAGACGAAAAGCAGCGTCACGGCGAAGGACGGCGCCAGCACGATCTTGGGCAGCCAGTCCTGTATGCGCGTGCGAAGATCGGCCTCTGCTGAGCTGGCCATGTCGGGTCTCCCATGAAATGTCGTTTTGCCGGCGAGAGCCGGAGGTCTCCGAGCAAAAAGGACGGAGATGGAGGGCGGCGGAGTGCCGCCCTCTCCTCTTGTCAAAGCCTTACTTGGCGGCGGCGACAGCGTCGGCCAGGGCCTTTGCGGCTTCTTTGCCGGTCTTGAAGCCGCCGTTGAAGGACTTGGTCACGACGTCATAGACGGCGCTCTTCACCGAAGCCGGCGCGGCATGACCATGTGCCATCGAGCCGAACAGCGTGCCCTTCGAGCTGGCTTCGGCCAGATCCTTGATGCCCTTCTTGCCGCAATCGTCAAAGGCGGTATCCGGCACGTCCGTGCGGGCCGGAACCGAGCCCTTGACCACGTTGAAGGCAGACTGGAACTTCGGGCTTTCGATGGACGAGGCCATTTCCGTCTGCGCCTTGATCTTGTCGTCGCCCTTCACGTTGAACATCGCGAACTGGTCGGAGTTGAAGGTGACCGCGCCTTGCGTGCCGGGGAAGCGGATGCAGACGAAGTCCGTGCCCGGCTTCTGGCCGGCCTTGAGGAATTCGCCCTTGGCCCAGTCGCCCATGATCTGCATGCCGGCCTTGCCGTTGATGACCATGGCAGAGGCAAGGTTCCAGTCGCGGCCGGAGAAGTTGTCGTCCGCATAGGTGCGCAGCTTCATCAGGCGCGTGAAGGCCTCCGCCATCTTGTCGCCGCCAAGCGTCGCCGGGTCGAGATCGATGAAGGCCTTCTTGTAGAAATCGGTGCCTTCGGAGAGCACGACGCCGTCGAAGATCGTGGCTTCCTGCCAGGGCTGACCGCCATGGGCGAGCGGCGTGATGCCATTGGCCTTCATCTTGTCGAGAACGGCAATCAGCTGATCCCAGTTTTCAGGCGCCTTCAGGCCGGTCTTGTCGAGCGCGGCCTTGCTGATCCAGATCCAGTTGGTCGAATGCACGTTGACCGGGGCTGCGATCCAGTGGCCGTCATATTTGGAAAACTTCTGAAGTGCTGCCGGCACGACCTTGTCCCAGCCCTCCTTGGAGGCGACCGCATCGAGATTGCCGAGAGCGCCCTGCTGCGCCCAGTCGAGAATGTCGAAACCGAGCATCTGCACGGCGGTCGGCGGATTGCCGGCCGTGACGCGGGCGCGCAGAGCGGTCATGGCCGCTTCGCCACCGCCGCCGGCCACCGGCATGTCGACCCAGCCGATGCCCTTGGCCTTCAGGTCTTCCTTCAGAACATTGAGTGCTGCCGCCTCGCCGCCGGACGTCCACCAGTGCAGGACTTCGACATCGGTTGCGTGGGAAAGCGTGGTGGTGGCTGCGAGCACGGCCGCGGTGGCCAGTGCCGTCTTGATGAAGCTACGCATGTACTCCTCCTTGATTGGTGCGTTGCGTGACTTGATGCGTCCTGAAAGTGTCCGTCAGCTCCTCACCCAGTTCGGCCGTGTCCGGCCGACCCGCATGACGACGGTTTTGACTTCCAGGAATTCGTCGAGGCCGTAGGGTCCGATTTCGCGGCCCTGGCCGCTTTGCTTGAACCCGCCGAAGGTGAGCTCGGGAAAACCGTCCATCCAGGTATTGGTCCAGACGGTTCCGGCCTGCACACGGCGGGAAAATTCGAGGCAGGTATGGACATTCTCGCTCCAGACGCCGGCCGAGAGGCCATAGGATGCGTCATTGACGAGATCGATGGCCTCTTCGAGCGTGCGGAACGTCAGCACCGAGAGAACCGGGCCGAAGACTTCCTCGCGGGCAATCGGCATGTCGGGCGTCACGCCGGTAACCACCGTCGGCTGGTAGAAGCGGCCGGGCAGTTCGGCAATCGGCAGCGTCGCGCCGCCGAGCTGAACCTTGGCGCCTGCGGCCACTGCGGCACGCACATAGCCGTCGATCTTGTCCTGATGCGCCGACGAGATGATGGCACCGACCTGCGTTGCCGGATTGAGCGGATCGCCGAAAGCGACCTTTTTCGAGAGCGCAACGACGCGGGCGACGAAAGCCTCGGCAATGTCCTCATGGACGATGATGCGGCTGCCGGAATTGCAGCATTCGCCGGCATTGAAATAGACGCCGAAGGTCACCGCATCGGCGGCGGAGTCGAGATCGGCATCGGGGAAAATCGCTTGAGGGTTCTTGCCGCCCAGTTCCAGCGCCACCTTCTTCAGCGTGCCGGAAGCGGCCGCCATGATCGCCTTGCCCACCGCCGTCGAGCCGGTAAAGGTCACCATGTCGACCTCACCATGCTCCGCCATGACCTGCCCAACCGGTTGACCGAAGCCGAGGACGATATTGACGACACCCGCCGGGAGACCCGCCTCGACGAGAAGATCGGCGAGCATGACGGTCGTGGAAGGCGTCATTTCGGACGGCTTGGCGACGCAGGTGCAGCCGGCGGCGAGCGCGAAGGGGAGCTTCTGGCTCAAGATCCAGAAGGGGAAGTTCCACGGCGTGATGATCGAGACGACGCCGATCGGCTCCTTGAGCACGACGCCGAGCATATCCTGCCCGAGCGAATTGTGGCTGTCGCCATGCAGCGTGCGGGCGAGCGACGCGGCATAGCGCCAGAGATCGGCGGCGCCCGAAACTTCGCCGCGCGCCTGGGTGATCGGCTTGCCGCTTTCCAGGGTTTCGAGGATCGCCATGCGCTCCGCATTGGCCTCGATCAGGTCGGCCACCTTGAGCAACACGGTCGCGCGTTCCTTGCCCGAAATGCGGCTCCAGATGCCGGCGTCGAAGGCCTTGCGGGCGGCGGCAATGGCGCGCTCCGCGTCGGCGCGGCCGCCCTTGGCCGAGCGACTGACGACGACGCCATGCGAGGGCGAGACGCGCTCGAATGTTTCGCCCTCCGCGCTGTCGCACCATGCGCCATCGATGAAGTGGCGGCCTTCGAACGGCGCCTGCGGCAGCGCGATATCGGCGGTGGTGATGAGAGTCAGGTCATTCATGGTCATTGTCCGGAAAATGTGGGTTTGCGCTTTTCCCTGAAGGCGGCAACGCCTTCATTGCGGTCGTCGCTGGCGGAAATGGCGGCACTGCCCAGCGCTTCGATCATCGCGCCGGCATCTTCGCCTTGCGCGGCATGGATCATGGATTTGGCGATCTCGACGGCGCGGGGCGAAAGCTCGGTGACGCGGGCGGCCATTGTTTCGGCGAGCCCACGCACATCCTCGCCCACCTCGGCCGCGAAGCCGAATTGCAGCGCCCGCTCGGCACTGACCCGGCGGCCGAACAGCGCCATTTCCTTCAGCACCGGTTCAGGCAGCAGCCGCGCCAGCCGCTGCGTGCCCGACCAGCCCGGCACGATGCCGACAGCCGCCTCGGGCAGCGCAATCGTCGCCCGCGGCGTCATCACCCGGATGTCGCAGGCAGCGGCCAGTTCCAGCCCACCGCCAAAGGCGTGGCCTTTGAGCACGGCAATCGTCGGCTTCGCAAGCCGCGCCAGCCGGTCGAAAATGCGGTGGCCGCCGCGCACCCAGTGGCGCGCGAATTCGGCGGGCGTCAGGTCTCCCCAGCCATTGATATCCGCGCCCGAGCAGAAGGCCTTCTCGCCCTCGGCGGTGATGAGCACGCAGGCGATCTGCGTGTCGCGCTCGATGGTGTCGAGATGGGCGGCGAGCCGCGCCAGCATGTCGACGGTGAAAGCATTGAGCTTGGCCGGATTGTCGAGGCGGATTTCCGCGATGCGGCCGCGAATGTTAAGATGCACGTCGCTCATGGCGTCCACCCCATCGGCTGGGTGCCAAAGAGGCTGGCCGGCATGGTCGTGGCGTTTTCAGCGACGCGAACGCGGCCCTGCGAGGCGCCGACGATATCGGCCTGAGCATCGATGCCCGGCATGATCTCGGTCGCGACCAGTCCGCCCTCGCCCAGCCGCATCACGCAGCGCTCGGTGATATAGAGCACATCCTGCCCCTGCGCCCGCGCGCGGTTGCCGGAGAAGGTGACATGCTCGACGCGCTCAACCATCTTGGTGAACTTGCCGGGCCTGGCGACGCGGATGCCGTTGTCGCTCAGCGCAATCTCCGCGCCCGCCTCGAACCAGCCTGAGAAGACGATCTTCTTCGCATGGGCCGTGATATCGACAAACCCGCCGCAGCCGGCTGTCAGATACGGCTTCTTCCCGAGCTTGGAGACATTCACATTGCCTTCGACGTCGACCTCGAGGAAGGAGAGGAAGGAGACGTCGAAGCCGGCGCCCTGGAAGTAGATGAACTGCTGCGGCGACGGCACATAGGCGTCCGCATTGGAGGCGCAGCCGAAGGCGAAATCGGTGAGCGGCATGCCGCCCACGGCCCCCTGTTCGATCGCCCAGGTCACGGCGTCCGGATGGCCCTCTTCCAGCAGAATGCGCGGCACCTGCGCGCTGATGCCGAAGCCGAGATTGGCCGTCATGCCGCCCTTCAGTTCCATCGCCGCACGGCGGGCGATGACCTTCTCGACGCCATGCTCGGCCAGCTTGAAGCTCGACCAAGGCCGCATGATCTGGCCGGAAATCGCCGGATCATAGGGTGTCTCGCAAGTCTGTTTCTGGTGTGGATCGACAACGACGAGATCGACGAGATGGCCGGGCACGCGCACGTCATGCGGCCGCAGGCTCCCGGCCGCCGTCGTGCGGCTGACCTGCGCGATGACGAGGCCGCCATGGTTGCGAACGGTGATCGCCTGTTCGAGCCCGCCAAGATAGGCACCCTCATGTTCATAGGTGAGATTGCCGCGCTCATCCGCCGTGGTGGCGCGCAGGATGCAAACATTGGGCACGATATTAGGGAAATGAAGCCATGTCTCACCGCCGAATTCGACGCGCGAGACGATGGGCTGGGCCGCCCCCTTCGCATTCATCGCGCAGCCTTCGCGGATCGGATCGACGAAGGTTTCGAGACCGACGCGGGTCAGCACGCCGGGACGGCGGGCGGCGGCCTCGCGATGCATGTCGAACATCACGCCGGAGGGCACGTTGTAGGCGGCGACACGATCCTCGACGATCATCTTCCAGATTTCCGGCATCGGCAGGTTCGACGGGCCGGAGGGATAGGAGCCGGCGAGCACGCGCGTCAGCAGCCCGTCCTTGGCGATATGGTCCATGCCCTTGACGCCATACATGTCGCCGGCGGCAATCGGATGCAGCGTCGTCAACCCGCGCGGATGACCTTCGGCGTCGAAACGCTCGCCCAGCGCCTTCAGCACGAGATCGGGACAGCCGAGTGCGGAAGACGAGGAGACGGTGACCACCGCACCATCTTGAATGCGCGCAACCGCTTCTGCAGCGCTGACGACCTTGCTCACTTCATGCCTCCATAATTGATTGTCACGCGCGTGCCCGCTTCGGCGGCCTCGCGCACGGCAGCAGCCACGGCCAGCGACTTGACGCCATCGATGCCGGTTGCAGCGGGCGAACCCTCGCCCCGCACGGCCGCCTCGAATTCCGCGACGCCGGTGATGTAGAGATCATGCGCATCGAAGGGGATCGCATGGCGGTCGGCCGTATCGACCAGTTCGATCTCGCCGACCGGCTTCTGGGTCATCACGCCGCGCGCGAAGATCGAGCCTTGCGTGCCATGGACTTCCAGACCGCTGCCGGCGAAAGGATGGGTGAAGCTCTCGTGGCTCATCACCATGGCGCCGGAGGGCATGGCCCAGACGGACATGGCGGAATCTTCGACGCCCTGCCCCATGCCGGAACTGGTTGCCTGCGCGACGACCGAAACCGGGTCCTCGTCCAGCAGGAAGCGCACCACATCGGCATCGTGCACGGTGATATCGGGAATGACCCCGCCGCCTTCCGCCGCCGAGTTGATGCGCCAGCCCTGCAGGTTCTCCGGCAGGTGCACTGCATGGAACACGCGAACCGACAGAACCTTGCCGACGCGCCCCTCGCGGATCAGAGCGCGGACGGCGCGATGACTGCCGGAGCAGCGAAGGTGATGGTTCGTCGCGAAGGTCACGCCCGCCTCGTCGGCCGCGCGCACCATGGCGGCGGCATCGGGAACGGTCATCGCCAGCGGCTTTTCGCAGAGCACATGCTTGCCGGCGGCAATCGCAGCAAGAGCCTGCTTAAGATGCTTCTCGTTCGTGGTTGAAATATAGACGGCGTCGATGGCCGGATCGGCCAGCGCCTCGTTCAGGTCGGTGCCGAAGGCAGGAATGCCATGCTCACGGGCATAGGCCTCGGCACGATCGCGGGAGCCGCTGACGACGCGGGCCACTTCGCTGCCGGCTTGAGCGCGGATCGCCCGGATCATGTGTTGAGACGCGATCGTGCTCGCGCCCACCAGGGCCCAGCGCATGCTTTCCTCCCGAAATGCTTCTTATTTGGATCGTTCCAATATGGATATGGAACGATCCAAATAGAGTCAAGCGGAAATTTTCAGGTGTCGACGGACGTGCAGAGGCGGAGTGATGGCGGGCCAGTGGAGCCGTGGAGGCTGCGGCTTGCCAGCGCAGAGATGGAGCGGCTTTATCTGGCCGGTTTCACGGCGGTAATCTCGACCTCGACCTTGAACTCCGGCCGGGTGAAGCCGGTGACGATCAACAGGGTGGAGACCGGCCTTGGCTCCAGGGTGTAGCGATCCCGCACGGCCATATAGGGTGCGAAATCCTCCCGGCGGGTGACGAAGCCGGCGATGCGGATGACGTCGGCGAAGCTCATGCCGGCCTCTTCCAGAATTGCACCAACGGCCTCGAAGCAGATCACCGCCTGTTCCTCGATACTATCGGGAATGGTTTCGTCCGGCCGGATGCCCAATTGCCCGGAGGTGACGAGAAGCTCTCCCTGAGAGGGCAGAACGAGCCCGTGATTGTAGTGTCCGAAGGGCTTGCGCACGGTTGCCGGGTTGAGAACTCGCTTCATCGCCTTCGCCTCAGAATGTCGAGAATTCGTGCTTCACCTTCTCAAGGAAGCGCTTGCGGGTCTCTTCCGTCGCCCGGTTCATGTCGTAATGGGCGAGAAAGCGAACCTTCGCGAGCGGGTCGATCTGCGCGCGGATCACGCGCTTGACAATCTTCTTCGGCGGATTGCCGGCGACAAAGGCGCGGAAGGGATCGGCCCCATAGGTCAGCACCGCGCCCAGCTTCTTGATATGGCGCAGCGTCGACCGAACCTTGCCATCCACCAGCTCGAAGGTGACGCCCGGCAGCCAGACCCGGTCGAAATAGCCCTTCAGCATGGCGGGAAAGCCGAAATTCCAGACCGGCGTGCAGATGACCAGTGCTTCCGCCTTTTTCAGGCGCTCCACATAGCCGGAGACCAGCGCCGTATTGTCGGGATAGGTGTGGTAGATCAGCCTGTCGTGGCGCGACAGGACCGGATCGAAGCCTTCGGCATAGAGATCGCAGTCGTCGACTTCATGGCCGGCGGCCTTGAGGCTTTCCACCGTTTGGGCATGAAGGGCGGCCCCGAAACTGTCTTCGACCGGATGCGAAAAGAGAACGAGAACGCGCATTCACGCCTCCATGAAGGCGGCAAGGCCCTGAAAGAGGTAGTTCTTGCCCGCCTTGAAGTCGAAATCCGGATTGTCCCAGGCGATCATCTTGCCCGGATTGAGCAGGCCCTTGGGGTCCGTTTCCTTCTTGAATGCGAGCTGGACTGTATCCGTCTGCTTCATGCCGCCCTCTTCGAGCGTGTAGCGATGCGGATTGAAGATCGGGCAGCCGAGGTCCTCGTGAATGCGAATGATCTCCTCCAGCCGCTCGGCCGTCGTGTAGCGCACCATGGGCAGACCCGAGCACTGGATTGTGCCGTCGAATCGCATGAATTCCAGATGGCCGATCACCTCGCCGTGGAAGGTCTCGACGGTCTTGCGGACCTTGGCCACATGGTCCGGCGCCGGATACTGGACCTGAAGATAGGTGATGCTGGGGTCGATCTTCAGCGCCCTGAGCGTCGTGTGGTTCCAGGCGAGTTCATAGGCATGCGGGATGCCCTTCATGCTTTCCACCTTGTCGGAGCGGAAGCGGATATCACCCTTGTAGCGCGAAACCAGCGCCTCGAACGGCCCCATGGAATGCGGCGCGGCCATGATCACGACGACCGACTGCCCCTCCTTCAGATAGGGCTTGTGGCGGGTGAAATAATCGAAGGGTGCGGGCGCCGCGATGGGCGCGATTTCCTTCACCAGAAGCCCGTTGGAATGCGCCAGCGCGTCGGCAAAACCAACCGCATCCATGAAATCGTCATAGCCGACGATCACATCGACCCAGTCATAGGCGGGCGCCAGCGGCATCTCGACTTCCGTGATGATGCCATTGGTGCCATAGGCATGGCTGACCTTCTGCAGGTCCCAGCCCGTGAGGTCGAGAATGCGCGGTTCGGCCTCCATGGTGATGACGCGCAGGCGCAGAATATTGCCGAGATCGCGCAAGCCCCCCCAGGTGATCGAACCCACGCCGCCCGAGCCACCGGCGATGAAGCCGCCGATCGTCGCGGTCTGCGCGGTGGAGGGATGGAACCGCAGTTCCTGACCGGAATGCGCCTTCGTCTGCTTGTCGAGTTCGGAAATGATCACGCCGGTTTCGGCAATGACGCGGCCGGGCAGGATCTGCTTGACCTTGTTCATGTTCGCCATGTTGAGGATGATGCCGCCCGAAAGCGGCATGGCCTGCCCGTAATTGCCCGTGCCGCCGCCGCGCGGCGTGATCGGCGCGCCATGCGCATAGGCCACTTTCAGCGTGCGGATGACCTCTTCTTCCGTCACCGGCGACACGACGAGGTCCGCCGTCACATTGTCGAGCTGGCTCTTGAGGATCGGCGAATACCAGTAGAAGTCCCGGCTCTTCTGCTTCACCAGTGCCGGATGGTCCTCGACCGCAATCCCCTCGAGGTCCTTCTTGATCAGTGCGTAATCTACCATGGTCATGCTCCGTGTAGGGTATCGAGTTCGGCATAGTCGGGAATGACGCGCTCGATAACGCGACCGGCCCGGATGATGGTGCGATCCGATTGGGGGCGGGACAGGAATTCGCTCCAGCGTCTGGCTTTGAAGACGATGAGATCGGCTAACGCGCCGATGGCGATGCGGCTTTTGTCTTTCCGGCCGAGAATGCCGGCAGGTGTTGTCGTCACCACTGACGCCGCATCGGTCAGTGGATGATCGAGATGCAGGATGCGCACGGCCTCGCGGAAAACCTCCGCCGGGTCGAGATCGCCATAGGCATAGAACGGGTCGCGCGTATTGTCGGAGGAAACGGCAGCGCGAACGCCCGCCGCGCGCAGTTCGTTGAACAGCGTGACGCCGCGCCAGCGCGGCGTGACACCCGCCTGCCGGTCCTGGAGATACATGTTGCACATGGGAAGCGACACGACGGCCAGATTGGCTCTGGCGACGAGATCCACGGTGCGCTTGGCCGTCTCCTCGTCCTGCCGCGCCAGCGAGCAGCAATGGCCGACGGTGACGGTGCCTTCGAAGCGATTGCGGATCACGGCTTTAGCAATTGAGGCCAGCGTCAGAACTTCGCGGTCGGCGGTCTCGTCAACGTGGAGATCGACGTCGACGCCGATGTCAGTGGCCGTCTGGAGCAGTTTGTCGAGTTCCTGATCCAGTGTCGGCCCGACCTGCGTCAACCCGCCAAGCAGGCCGCCGGTCTCCTGGATCACGCGCACGAGATCGCGGAAGAAGGCCTCATCCGCCATGGCATAAAGCGGAAACAGCGCAGCCGCCTGCAGGTCGATCCTGCCTTTCCAGCGTTCGCGCATGTCCTTGAAAACGGGAAAGGAAATGCGGTGCTGCGGGTCGAGCGAATCGATATGCGTGCGGATCAGCGATGTGCCGTGGGCGTAGGCTGAGCGCAGCGAGAAATCCATGCGCGTGGCGACGTCATCGGCCGACCAGTTCGCCTCGCGATCGGCGCGGACGGCATCGAGCGCGCCGGGAAAGCTGCCGTCCGGATTGGGGTTGCGCTCCCAGATATGACCCTTGTCGAGATGGGTATGCATGTCGGTGAACGAGGGCCAGACCATCCGCCCGCCCAGCGCCACGGCAGGCAGATCAGCGCTCGCAGCACCCGCCGGCAGGATCTCCGCAATGGTGCCGTCGCGCACCACGATGTCGGCAGCGGCAAGACCTTCCCTCGCCCCCGGCAGCGCCGCATCCGTTGCGGCGAGCGGCACGGTCGCGCCGGCGAGGACATAGGCGGTTGATGAGGGCAATTGCAGATCCGATGTCACGTCTCAGTTCTCCCGCTTGAGGTTGCTCTCGTGCCAGCGATGCAGCGCCAGCCAGGAGATGAAGGAGGTGGCCGCAAAGATCGCCACGCCCAGCGCCGAGAGCATCAGGAGGGCCGCGAAGAGGCGGGGAATGTTCATGCGGAACTGCGATTCCAGCAGGCGGAAGGCAAGGCCGGACGAGGCGCCCGCCGAGCCTGCCGCAAATTCCGCCACCACGGCCGCAATCAGCGCCAGCCCGCCGCCAATGCGAAGCCCGGTCATGAAATAGGGCTGGGCGGCGGGGATCTTGAGATAAATCAGCGTCTGCCAGCGCGACGCGCCGTAAAGATCGAAGAGGTTCAGCAGATTGTGATCGACGCTCTTCAGGCCCTGCACCATGTTGGAGAGGATCGGGAAGAAGGCGACCAGAAAGGCGCAGATCAGCAGCGCCACCTGCGTGGTCGGCGCATAGATGAGAATGAGCGGCGAGATCGCCACGATCGGCGTGACCTGCAGGATGACGGCAACGGGGTAAAAAGCGATTTCGATCCAGCGCGACTGCACCAGAAAGATCGCAAAACCGACGCCGCCGATGAGCGCCAGCGCCAGCGACATCAGCGTGATTTTCGTCGTGACGAGAAGCGCCGGGAAGAGAAGGCTCCAGTCGCCTATGAGGGCGCTGACCACTGCGCCGGGACTGGGCAGGATATAGGGCGGGACCCCGGACCAGACCACGCCGAAATGCCAGATCACAACCAGCAGGGCGACCATGGCAAGCGGCACGGCGATGCGCAGCGCGATCTCCTTGCGGCGTTCGGCGGCGGCGGTGTCGAACTGAGGAACAGCGTTCGTCATCAATGGCCCTCCGGGGCATCGCCCATGGCTTCCAGCAGCATGGCGGAGACCTTTTCGCAGGCCTGCCGGTAATCTTCCGAGCTGCGGTAGAGCGCATCGCGCTCGCTGGCCGTCACCAGCGGGAAATCCGCGTGAACGCGGCCGGGGCGCGCCTTCATCACCACGATGCGGTTGGAGAGATAAGCGGATTCGAAGACCGAATGGGTGACGAAGATCACCGTGATGCCGGTCCTGCGCCACAAATCGAGGACATCGTCGTTGAGCTTCTGCCTCGTGATCTCGTCGAGTGCGGCAAAGGGCTCGTCCATCAGGAGGAGGCGCGGCTTGGTCACCATGGCGCGGGCGATGGAAACGCGCATCTTCATGCCGCCGGAAAGCTCGCGCGGATAGGCCTTGGCAAAATCGCCAAGACCGACGGCGGTGAGCGCTTCCATGATCGGCGCCTCTGCCGCCTTCTTCGTGACGCCGCGCAGGCGAAGCGGCAGATAAACATTGCCGAACACCGTCTGCCAGGGCATCAGCGTCGGCTCCTGGAAGACGAAGCTGATATCGCCCTCCGGCAGGCCCCTGGAGTTGATCCGCGAACTCGGCCAGTCGATTGATCCGCTGGTGACGCCGCCAAGCCCGGCGATGATGCGCAGCGCCGTGGACTTGCCGCAGCCGGAGGGGCCAAGGAGGCTTAAGAACTCGCCACCGCGCACGGTCAGCGACATGTCCTGAAGCGCAAGCGTTCCGTTGGAAAAGACCTTGGACACATGGTCCATCGCCACGAGTGGGCGGGTATGGGGCGTTGTCATAACGGAACTATCGGCCGCCTGAGCGTTCATGCCATCAACTCTATGCGTGATCCGGGTGCTCCGTTCCCGAGCGGGCGGGAACGGAGATTTCGCTTGTGGTCTGTTACTTCTTCAGAGCCATGCCGACGCCTTTGCAGACGAACTGCGTGGTGAAGGCCTTCTTGTAGTCCATCCCGGCGTCGAAGAGCTTGATCTTGACCATTTCGTCGAAGAAGGCCTTGTACTTCTCATCCGTCATGCAGCCGATGCCCTTCGTCAGAGCCTCGCCGGATTCCAGAATGCCGTGCTCCTTCATCTGGGCGATGGAGAAGGCGATCTGCTCATCCGTCATTTCCGGATTCTCTTTCTTGATCAGATCGTTGGCAGCCTTGTTGTCGCCGTAGAGATAGTTGTACCAGCCTTCGATCGAGGCATCCACAAAGCGCTGGATGAGATCCGGATTGGACTTGATCAGGTCCGCCTTGACGGTGACCGTGGTCGAATAGGGGCTGAAACCGTTGTCGGCAAGCAGGAAGACCTTCGGCTTCCAGCCGGCCTGCTTCTCCACCGCGAAGGGTTCAGACGTCAGATAACCCTGCTGCGCGGACTTTTTGTCGGCGATGAAAGGGCCGGGGTTGAAGTTATAGGGCTTGTACTGCTCGTCCTTGAAACCCTTGAAGTTGACCTTCATCCATTCGAAATAGGTGAGATACCCGTCCTTGCCCATGAAGATGGCGCCCAGCTTGGCCAGATCCTCGAACTTGTCGATCCCCTGGTCGGGATGGGCCATCAGGACCTGCGGGTCCTTCTGGAACATGGCGGCGACATCGACCAGCGGGATGCCCTGCTTGACGGCGTTGAGTTCGCCCATCTCGCCGCCCATGTAGAATTCGATCTTGCCCGAAATCAGAAGCGCGCTGTTGGCGGCGTTCGGGCCACCCTGAACGATGGTCACGTCGAGCCCGTGCTTCTTGTAGGTGCCGTCAGCGACAGCCTGATAATAGCCGCCATGTTCTGCCTCGGCGAGCCAGTTGGTGCCGAAGGAGACCTTGTCGAGCGCGTGCGCCGGGAGCGCCGCCGCGAAGCAAAGCGCGGCTGAAGCGGCGATGGATTTGAAAGTGTGCGACATCAAGACTGTTCCCTGCTTTATCTGGAAGGCGCTTTTTGCGCTGCAGCAGGATAGTGCGCTGGCCTTTCGCTCTTTGAAAAGCATCAAAATTCGTTCGCATTGATGCCTTTTTGCGCTATGTCGAAATGTAAACACGCAGGATTTCCAGAGGTCGTCAGTGCTGCATTCCCGCAAACTCCTTTACATCAACGAAATCGCGCGCACGGGCTCCATCCGCAAGGCCGCGGCCAAGCTGAATGTCGCCTCTTCGGCGATCAACCGGCAGATCATCGAGCTGGAGGATGAGATCGGGGCGGCCCTGTTCGAGCGCCTGCCGCGCGGGTTGCGGCTGACCTCCGCAGGCGAGCTTTACGTCGAGCATATCCGCGAGGTGATGAAGAGCTATCAGCGGCTCGAATCCCGCGTCAAGGCGCTGAAAATGCCCGATGCCGGCAAGGTGCGTATCGTCACGACGACCGGGCTTGCGGCCGGTCCCATGCCCGTCATCGTGTCGAAATTCGTGGCCCAGCATCCACGCGTCAAGATCTTCATGCGCAACGACATCGGCTCGGGCACGACGCTCAATCCGGTCAGCGTCGGCGAGGTCGATATCGGCATCGGCCTCAACATTCCGGCCTCACCCGGCATCCGCACGCTCGCCGTCTTCGATGTGCCGATCGGCGCCGTCCTGCCGCCCGGACATCCGCTGACGCAGCAGGCCCAGGTGGGCCTGGGAGAACTCATCCAGGAACGCCTTGTCCTTGTCATGAAGTCGCTCAGCCTCCGGGAAGTCATCGACTTTGCGCTGGCGCCCTTGTCGGTTGCGGTAGAGCCGGTGATCGAAACGAACACGACGGAGGCGGTCAAGCAGTTCGTGCGCTCAGGCGCAGGCGTTTCGCTGATGAACCCGCTGGATATCATCCACGATTGCGCGCGCGGCGATCTCGTCTTCCGGCCGCTGTCCGATCCGCATGTCAAGGTTCAGCAGATGAAGGTCTTTGCGCGCGCCCGCACACCGCTCGACAGCGCCACGAGCCTCTTCGTCGAGTTCCTGCTTGCGGAACTGTCCGCCCTGCTGGCAACGCTCTCGGCGCAAGGCGTCAAGAGCGCCGGCCGGGCCAACAATCCCGAGGAGTGAGCTTCCGCTACGCCGGAGAATAGAGGTTGTCGAGCGGATAGCCCTTCACGTCGTAGAGCAGATCGATGAAGGCGCGGGCGATATGGCTTGCGATCATCTCGCCTTTTTCCGCCGTTCCGGCCGAGGCATTGCCGACGACACCGAACGGGTTGAGGTCATGGGCAATCCAGGCGACCGAATGAGGCGGCAGCGGCTGCAGATATTTCGTGTTGTTGGCCATCCATTCGGCCTTGGACTTGAAGTCCTGCGCCTTTTCCATCTTCACCAGATCGGGCCGGAAATGCAGCATGAGGGATGTTTCCACCTCCCCGCCATGGATGCCGAACCGCTGCTCGTTGGGTGAGAGCACAAGACCCTCCGGATGGCCGAAGCGCGCCCATTGCGTGGCAACCGCCATCAGGCCGAAGCGAACGCGCATCTCGCGCGAAACGATGCTCATGATGTCGAGATTGCCGCCATGAGAGTTCACCATGACCAGCTTTCTAACCCCGGCTTCCGCCACCTTCTGCCCGATCGCCGTCCAGGCTTCGATCAGAAGCGTTGCGGGAAGCGAAAGCGTTCCGGGACCGTAGACATGTTCATTGGCCTTGCCGATCTCCTGCGTCGGCAGGACAAGAACCGTCAGGTCGTCCGGAAGAACACTGCGGACTTCGGCGAGCATCCCGTTTGCGATGGTCACATCGGTCGCGATGGGGAGATGCGGGCCATGCTGTTCGGTGGAGGCCAGAGGCAGGATGGCGATCGTCTCGTTGGGGTCGAGGGACTGGAAGTCGTATGCGGTGAGTTCGTTCCAGTAGAATGATCTTGCCATGGACATGCCTTCCCGCACTGAGGTTCCGCGCTTCATCGTTGTCATGGCTCACCGCCGGGTCACGGCGTGGAAACGCAGCTCGCCGCGACCCCTTGCAGGTCCCGCCGGCCCACCGGGTCGTAAACCATCGATTTCGTATAGAGCAGCATCTTGCGAGCAGAAAAGCATCAATTTGCGATGATAGCGATGCTTTAAAGAGAGCGGTCTTTTCTCAGGCGGGCGGCTGTCGGTTTCGGCCCCGTACATGGCCGCCTAAGCCTCTCCGGCAGCGATGGCTGGCCGCACGCCGCGACATCTTGGAGACGCAGTCCCGAAAAGCGCCGGGATAACCCGGCACGTCCCGATGTATCGGTCTGATGAGCGTTTATGACGCGCGGGGCAATTCGACCCGGAGCACATTTGCAGCCAACGCTGCGCGCTGTTCGTCGGTGAGGGAGATGAAGGGGGGCATGACGCGGGTCCAGATCGGATCGCCCGTCCGCTCCGCGACGAGAGCCTTGACCGAGGCAACGAGCGCCGGACCGGCGATGGCGCCGCGAATGGCGGACATGTCCTCGAGTTCGGCTTTCGAGGGTGCCGAGCGATGACGCCAGACCCTTGCGGCCTGTGCGGATGTCTGGTTTGTCGTCGCCGAGATGCAGCCGGCAAAGCCCGACTGCGCTGCCTCGCCAAGGGAGATTTCCGAACTTGGAAACACGGCGAAGCCCGGAAACGTGACCGCAAGGGCGCGGCAATAGGCGAGATCGCCGGACGAGTCCTTGATGCCGGTAAACCGCGTGGGTGCCAACTGCCGCAGCCGGGCAATCACGTCCGCAGGGATCGTGATGCCGGTCATCTGCGGGTAATTGTAGAAATAGATCTCGATCGTGCTGTCGCCCAGCGCTTCATGCAGCGCCATGTACCACGCAACCAGCCCGTCATTCGTCAGTGGCTTGTAGTAATAGGGCGGCAGAACCAGAGCGACCGGATAGCCGAGCCTTGCGGCATGCCGCGTCAGTTCGATGGTCTCGACAAGCGACGGCGTGCCTGTGCCGACCATCAGCCGGCCGCGCGGCAGGTCTTCGGCCGCCCAGCGCATGACGGTGCGGCGCGTCTCGCCATCGAAGAGATTGGCCTCCCCCGTCGAGCCCAGAATGTTGAGCCCGTCGCAACCATTGTCGAGCAGCCATTGGCAATGGGCGATGAAGGGTGCGCGAACGGGCTCATAGCCTTCGGAAAGCGGTGTGGGAACGGCTGCAATGACGCCTTGCATGGGATTTCCTCTCGATTTCAGTTTTTTATCGGTGTGGCGGCGACGGCGGGATGATCGCGCATCGGCGGGCTCTTGCGGCTCCAGCCGCCGGGCGAAGTGAGCGCGCCTGCCGCGTCGGAAAAGACATCACGATTGATGGCGATGAAGCTCTTTGCCTCGTCGCCGATCTCGTCCTCGAAGCGGATCGCATCGACCGGGCACACACTTTCGCAGACGCCGCATTCGATGCATTCGCTCGGGTGGATGTAGAACATGCGCTCGCCTTCATAGATGCAGTCGACCGGACAGACGGCGGCGCAGGCCCCGTCCTTCACGTCGATGCATTCGCTTTTGATGACGAGTGTCATGGCGAATTACCTGCCGGTCCATTGCGGCGCGCGCTTCTCGCGGAAGGCCGCGACGCCCTCCTGGGAGTCGGCCGAGGTCAGTGCTGCGATCAGTTCGGGCGTCTTCAGCCCGCGCGCGTCGGCGCTTGTGAGATGTGCGGTCGCCCGGATCGACCGCTTGATCGCCTTCAGCGACAGCGGCGCGCAGGCGAGGATATCGGCAACCCAGCGCTCGACCTCCGCATCGAGTTCCGCTTCCGGCACGACGGCGTTGACGAGGCCGAGCCGGGCCGCCTCAGCCGCACCCAGCATGCGCCCGGTCATCATCAGGCCGGCGGCGATATTGCGCGGAATGAGCCGCTGTAGCATCACCATGCCGCCGTCGAGCGGCAGCCGCCCGACTTTGGCTTCCGGGAGGCCGAAACGGGCGTGGTCTGCGGCAATGACGATATCGGCGCCCAGCACCATTTCCATGCCGCCGCCGAGCGCCAGACCGTTGACGCGGGCAATGACCGGAACCATCAGGCTTTCCCGGCAGGCAATGCCGCCGAAGCCGGAGGGGTTTGCCTCCGCCCAATATTCAAGCCCGGTCTTGCCACTGTCGGATTTCATGTCCGCCCCTGCCGAGAAGGCGCGGTTTCCCGCGCCCGTGAGTACGACGCAGCGCACGCTCTCATCCGCCTCGATCGCCGTCCAGATGCGTTCAAGCTCGGCGGATGTGGCGAGATCGACCGCGTTCATCCGGTCGGGACGGTCGATCGTGACGCGGGCGACGCCGCCGGCGAGGGTAAAGCCGACCGTCATACCGCCGCCCTCCGCTGGTCGCGCGCGAGACCGAATTCGGCAATCACCTCGTCGGTATGCTCACCAAGGCGCGGCGGGACGTGGCGAAGCTCGAGCGGCGCGTCGCTGAGGTGGACCGGAGACCCGAGAAGCCGCAGCGGCCCCATAACCGGATGATCGATATCGATGAACATGCCGTTGATCGCCGTCTGCGGATCGTCGAGTGCGACGCCTAGCGAGCGCACCGGCGCGCAGAGCAAATCCTGTTCCTCCAGCCGCGCCAGCCAATGGGCCACGGTATTCGTCGCGATCTGCCTGCGGAACGTGTCCTGAAGGAAGGGCTTGTTGGCGCGCTGGCTGGCGAGATCGGGATAGCGCGGCGACAAGTCTTCGATACCGAGTGCTGTGCAGATGTCACGCAGCGGGTTCTGCTTGAAGGCGCCGACGATCACCAGCGGCCCGTCGACGGCATCGAACAGGCCTGTCAGCGGCATGGCGGCCCAGTTGAGGATTTCGCGGTGCTTCGACCATTGCGCCGCCTCCTGCATCTGCATGGCGATGATGGAGTCGTAAAGCGAGACGGAGACCTTCTGGCCATGGCCGGTCTTTTCGCGCGCCAGAAGTGCTGCGAGCACGCCCTGAACGAGATGCATGCCGGCGGTATAGTCGCAAAGCGTCGTCGGGTAGATGGAGCGCGGTATGGAGGGATCGGAGGTCTTTTCCATGACGCCGGTCATCGCCTGCGCCAGCACGTCCTGCCCGCCCTTGTGGGCATAGGGGCCCTTTTCGCCAAAGCCGGTGCCGGAGGCGCAGACAATGCGCGGATTGATCGCCTTCAGCGCCTCATAGCCAAAGCCCAAACGATCCATCACGCCGGCGCGGAAATTGTCGACCACCACGTCGGAGACGCGCACGAGATCGTAGACCATCTGCCGCCCGGCCTCGGACTTGGTGTCGATCTCGACAGAGCGCTTGTTGCGGTTGAGCGAGCAGAAGACGGCATTGTTCTGCCCGGCCTCGCTCGCATCGCCCATGAAATTGCGCGACAGATCGCCGGCGCCCGGCCGTTCGATCTTGATCACGTCGGCGCCGAAATCAGCCAGCATCTGCGTTGCGCAGGGGCCGAGCATGACTTGCGTGAAATCGATGACGCGCACGCCTTCTAGGGGATGAACCATGGTGTTTTCCTTCTGTCAGACGGCAATGGAGTGCGGTTCGATGAGCGCGTTGGCGGAGGGGCGGTCGCCGGGATCGGCGCCTTGCGCCCGCATGCGCGCCTGGATCTTCGCCGCATCGACATGGCGAAGCGCATGGCCGCCTTCGAGCGCGAGCGAAACGGCAACGCCGGCCGCCTCGCCTTGCGCCATGCAGGGAGGGATTTCGCGGGAAAGCTTCTGCGCCTCGCTCTCCGCCGAATAGTGCCGGCCGGCGACGATGAGGTTGTCGAGCCCGCGCGGCAGCAGCGCGCGATAGGGCGTGTAATAGTCGCGACCGCGGCAGACGGTGTCGTCGAAATAGCGGCGGTTTTTCACGTCGTCGCGGGTGACGACATATTCGCCCTGCAGAAGCCGCGTCTGGCGAATGCCGATCTGCTCGGCAGCACCCAGCATCTTTGCCTTTTCAAAGCCCGGCAGATTGGCGCGGGCGAATTCGAGCAGCGCCATCATGCGGTCGCGGCCCTGAATTTCGGCCGCCACCATGTCCTCCGGCGAAAGCCCGTCGAAGCCCGGCATATGCGGGCAATTGCACCAGACGATGCCCGGCAGCGGCGTCTTCAGCCACCACATGCCCCAGGCCCCGCCGATAATGCGCCGCGCCTTGCGGTCCAGCTCCTTGTAGGCCTCCGGGTTTTCATATTCGAAGGCTTCGGCCGCATCCGTGTCCACATCGCAGAGCCGGAACACGGTCGTGACGATATATTGCCCGTTGAGGAAGGACGCGCCGGCCGAGGCCGCGACATCGAGATCGCCGGATGCGTCCACCACCATCCTGGCGCGGATTGCCTGCCGGCCGAGCTTGGTCTGGCAGATGACCGCCTTGACCTCGCCCCCCTCGACCACCGTGCCGCAGAACCAGCTATGCAGGCGCAGGTGAATATTCGTCTCGCGCACCAGATCGAGGCTCACCCGCTTCCAGCCATCCGGATCGAAGGCGACGGCGTGGATGATCGGCTGCGGCATTCCGGTCTTGTGAAAATCGATGCAGCCCCAGCGCGACCATTTGCGCCACATGTCCCAGTTGGTCAGGCAATCTTCCGGCGGCGGATAGACGGCGGCATCCTGGCGCTTCAGCCGGTCGACGAATTCGCTGACAATGCCGGTCGTGACGATTTCGGTTCCGTCATTGACCATGTCGTCAAGCACCAGAACCATGCCGCCGGAGGCCATGCCGCCGAGGTGATGGTAACGCTCGATCAGCACGACCTTGCAGCCGTTGCGCGCCGCCGAAACGGCGGCGGAAAGGCCGGCTGGTCCTGCGCCGACGACCACCACGTCGCAATCGGCAACGACGGGCACGTTCTCGCTCTGGAGGGTGATGTGATCGATAGCTTTGTCGGTCATGGTCTTTCTCCCATAGCTCCGCCCGCCCTCGGTTGAAGGTTTCAGGCAGCCTGTGCGGTTGCGTTGCGTTATTTGTGTTCCCAGCGGATCAGCAGCTTCTCGGCGATGGCGACGCTGGCAAACATCACGACCGAAAGGCCGGACGACATCAGCACCGTCGCGTAGAGCTGCGCGGAGCGGAAGTTGAAGGTCGCATCGATGATCAGCGTGCCAAGCCCCTTGTCGGCCCCCACCCACTCCCCGACGATCGCGCCGATGACGCTGGTCGTTGCGGCAATCTTGAGCGCGGCGAAGAGGAAGGGCAGCGACGAGGGCAGCCGGATCTTCCAGAAGATCTCCCACTTGGAGGCCGAGAGAATGCGCGCCAGTTCCATCACCTGCGGCGTCACCGCCTCCAGCCCGCGCACCATGTTGACGAGGGTGGGGAAGAAGCAGATCAGCGCCGCAATCACCACCTTGGCCGTCAGCCCGCCGCCGAAGATCAGCACGAGGATCGGCGCAATCGCGAGGATCGGCACGGTGTTGACGAAGACGGCGATCGGAAAGAAGGCCTTCTCGACCGTCTTGTTGTGCACGAAGGCGATAGCGATCAGCACCGCACCGATATTGCCGACCGCAAAGCCGAGCAGGCTTTCAAACAGCGTCGGCCAGAAGTTGCGCATCAGCAGCGGGAAATCGCTGACCAGTGTGCGGGCAATGTCGCTCGGCGCCGGTGCGATATAGGAGGGCACGGAAAAACCGCGCACGCCGGCCTCCCAGAGCAGGATGAGACCGACAGCCGTGAGAAGCGGAAGCGGCACCCCGCCGCCGAATTTATGCATCGGATTGCTCCTCGGGCGCAGCGGGATCGGCCGGGTCGTGTCTTGGGTCGCAGCCATCAGCATGTCTCCAGAAGCTGGCGCAGACGCGCGGAATAGCGGGTGAATTCCATCGTATCGCGCAGCGCGATCTCGCGCGGATAGGGGAAGTCGATATCGACGATCTCCCGCACCCGGCCGGGATTGGCCTTCAGCATCAACACCTTCTGGCCAAGAAAGATGGCCTCCGGGATCGAGTGGGTGACGAAGAGGATCGTCACGCCCGTTTCCTGCCAGATGCGCAGAAGTTCGAGGTTCATGTGGTCGCGCGTCATCTCGTCGAGCGCGCCGAAGGGCTCGTCCATCAGCAGGAGCTTCGGCTTGCAGACGAGGGCTCGGGCAATGGCCACGCGCTGGCGCATGCCGCCCGAAAGCTCATGCGGCAGTGCATTTTCGCGCCCCTTGAGGCCGACGAGTTCCAGAAGCTCCGCCGGCGAGCGCTCGCTGACCGGCAGGTTGAGACCCCGGCTGCGGCCGATTTCCAGCGGCAGACGGACATTGTCGATGGCGCTGCGCCAGGGAAGCAAAGTCGCCTCCTGGAAGACGAAGGCGAATTCGCGGGCAAGGCGCGCCTCTTCGGTCGACTTGCCAAAGACGGTGACTTCGCCCTCGGCGGCCGGGATGAGGTCCGAGATCAGCCGGAGCAGCGTGGACTTGCCGCAGCCGGAGGGGCCGAGGATGGAGTAGAAGGCTCCATCCTCGATATCGAGGCTGATCTTGTCGATCGCCGTGAAGGTCGCGAACCGGACGGTCGCATTGCGCAGGGATGCCGCGATCGGCACCGGACCTGCGGCGGGAGCGGAGGCCGTTTGCATGTTCCCCACCTCAGCCATAGGCCGGACGTTGGGCGGCCGTGGCCTCCAGCACCGACAGGGTCATGACGTCATCGACCGTCGGCGCGCCCTTCTCGAACTGGGCAAGCTGATTGTAGGTGTCGATCTGGGCCTGCCAGTTCTCTCGCGTCATCGCACCCCAGCCGGCCTTCGCCGTCGTTTCATTGAACGAGTAGGCGACGATGGGGCGCACGGCCTTCATCTCGCTGTCCTTGTTGAGGTTCGGGAAGCGCTCGACCAGGTATTCGACGGCCTTTTCCGGGTTGTCGTGGACAAAGCCCCAGCCCTTGGCAATGGCGCGGATGGTCGCCTGCAGCTTGTCCGGATGATCCTTCAGGGTCTGGTCGGAGACGTAGTAGGGGTTGGCGTAGAGGTGGATGCCGGCGTCCCAGAGCGTGAGATCGACCCGCTGGTCTCCCAGCACGGCCAGGGCATCGATATTGGTCAGCCAGCCGGTGATCGCATCGACCTGGCCCGTCATCAGGGGTGTCATGTCGGCGCCGATGATCTTCATCTCGACGTCCTTCTCGGCGATCCCGTTCTTGGCCAGAAGCGCGCGCAGCAGGATGCGCCCGGTCGCCTGGGTGCCGATGACCTTGCCGATCATGTCCTTGGGCGTGCTGATCGGCTTCTTCTTCAAGGAGAAATAGGTGTAGGGATGCTTCTGGTAGCCGGCGGCGATGCACTTGACCGGAATGCCTTGCGAACGCGCCATCATGAGTGACGGGCTTGAGGAAATCTGGCCGAGATTGGACGCGCCGCTGGCGATGGCGGCAACACCATCGATATTCGGTCCGCCGGGGACGATTTCGAGTTTCAGCCCCTCATCAGCAAAGTAACCCAGCTTGTCGGCCGCGACTTCGCCGAGAATGCCGTTGCTGGCAAGCCAGCCCAGCTGCATGCGCACCGTGAACGGATCGGCGGCGCGGGCGGCGGGCGCGAAGGAAAAGGATGTTCCGGAAAAAGCGCCGGCGGCGGCAAGGCCGAGACCTTTCAGAACGGAACGGCGGGATGCGTGCGGAATGAATGTCGTCATTGATCAGTCTCCACAGTTTTTGAGATGGACGTCGGAGTTCCCCGTTTTGTTTTTGCCATCTGCTTGACACTAAGCCCGCCAGCCGTGACACAAGAAGAGCTAATTTTTACCAACAGTGGTGCGATTTTCGCTCCACATCGAAGGATCCCGCATGCACACGGTTTTCCTGCGTTATCTCGACGAGGTCGCCCGCCAGGGTTCCATCCGCAAGGCGGCGACCGTGCTCAATGTGACCTCGACATCGGTCAACCGGAAGATCATTCAGGTGGAGGAGCAATTGGGCGTCAGGCTTCTCGACCGCTCGCCGGAGGGGGTGGAACTCACCACGTCCGGCCGGATCATCCTCGAACACTGCCGCAAGACGCTCTACGATTTCGAGCAGGCGCAGGCCCTGCTCGGCGACATTCGCGGGCTCAAGACCGGGCATCTCAATATCCAGGCCATCGATTCCGCCGCCTTCAGCTTTCTGCCCAAGGTGCTGGAGCAGTTCAGCGGGGCGCATCCCGGCATATCGCTTTCGATCAATGTCGGCATGCATGACGAGGTGATGCAATGCGTGGTCAATGGCGAGGCCGATATCGGCATCGGCTTTACCAAGATGATGCATCCGGACCTGCGCATCATCGCCCAGAAGCCGGCGCCGTTCGGCGCCATACTGTCGGTGGACCACCCGCTGGCCGAACGCAGCAGCATTACGGTGGAAGACCTGTCGGCCTATGCCCTTGTCGCAACGCCGAGAGCGCGGGGCCGCAACTCCATCGTCGATCAGGAAATCGCCAATGTGTCGTCCATGCTCAAGACGCAGATGTTCACCAACACGCTTTCGATCGCCAAACAGGCCATCCTGTCGAAACAGGTGGTCGGCATCTACACGAAGATCGGGTTCCTCGATGAGATCGAGGACAGGACGCTCAAGTTCGTGCCTATCGCCGACACGGCGCTCAGCAATTACCGCATGGGCGTCTTCGTCTCCGCCTCCACCAGCGTCGACCTGCTGAAAGGTCTGTTCCTCGGGACGATCGAAAGGGTTCTCAGAACCGTGGACTTTGCCTGAGAGTTGTCGATCCCGCGAAACGGTTTCAGCGTTTCATGGGAAAGAGGGAATGTTCTGGCCGAAATCCATGTTGCAGGCCCATGTATCGATCAGGTTCACCCAGAGTTCCATCTTGAGCGTCTTCCCGAACTGCGCATCCCACCTGCTGACGATCTGGTCGCACAGGGTCTGGAACCTGGGTTGCAGCTCATGATCGCTGGTCGCGATCTGAATGACAGCATCCGGAACTGCGCCGGCATTCATCGCAGACTGGTTGAAGGCGATCGTGGTGCAACGGTTCAATTCAACGATGATGTCGTGATCGGGAACCTCGAGAACGTCTTTTGTTGCTTGATGAAGAAGGTTCATGACTGATGTGGAGTCATCTGCCAATCGCTGTTCTGCCGCGGCAGATTTCGGGAAAACTGCAATATATGCCATTCAATGCTCGCTTCGGGCCTGTAATGCCTGTGCCGTGAGGGATGTGCGGGAGGCGTTTGTCACACGATGAGGAACGCTTCGGCGAAGGAAGGAATTATTTCCTATTTCCGATCCGTCTTTATCTCCATCAGCTCGATTGGAAATCCGATTGACGGTTCCATATCCATCTTGACCTCGCGGGACACGTCAGAGGAGAGCGAGTCCGTCACCCGCCAGCCGATTTTCGACAGGCGTTCCAGGTCGGCGTCCATGTTGGGCGTCAGAAACCCGATTTCGCTCAAATGCCCGATGGGTGCACCGCAGCCGGTGTCATAGCCCAGCTGCTGTTTTTCGACCGGCTCCATGAGCTCCAGATAGAATTCGTCACTCACCCAGGCTCCGCTGACGGCAGCCTCGCCCTTGAACAGAGCACCTTCAACCCGCGTGAACCCTTCCGCGCCGATGCCGAAGGAGGCGGCCAGCAGCTTCTCGGTCCGGTCGATATCTTCGACACGAATGCAGACGTGGTTCATGATGAGCCGGTTCTCCTCCCGGCACTTCCGCGCCAGGCGCAGCATGCGGCTCTCGAATGCGTCATGATTGTCCTGTTTTTCCATGCGTTTTCTCCGATGGCTGCGCTGATCACATCGTCAGCTGTGTGAGATATGACGGCTCCGGGAACCGTAACCCCGTTGAACGTCAGGGATGCGCAGCCGGGAGATCACGCCTCGCCGGCCAAGCCTTCTGCTGCGTGGATTTCCTTTCGCCCCCGGCGCTTGGGCGCACGCACCGGGCTCGCGCCTGATTCCTCATCCGTCAACGGGAACATCGACCGCTCGGCGTAGCTCAAGGCGGCCACCAGCGCGTTGGCAGCCGCAATGGAATCCTTGCGCCGCAATGCCTGAAAGATCTCGATCAGGTGTGCATGGATACTGCCAACGAATTCCGGTGCCTCGAAAATCGCGTTCGACGGCGGAGCGACATGAACCCAGGCATATTCTATCATCTCGATGAGGGCACTTGATCCGCCGATGCGATAGACCTCCATCAGCATCGAGTTGAAACGCTGCGCATAGCCTGCGGTCCGCCCGTCTTCGATTTCCAGCCGTATCGCCTCGGCTCTGTCGAGCAGGCTGGTCAACTGCAACGGTGTGATCCGCGCCGAGGCTCTCTCCAACGCGAGCGTTTCGAGCCGCACGGTGATCTCGTAGAATTCGCTGAACCGACGCTGCGAAATGATCGGAACGCGGGCAGAGCGGTTCTCCTCGGCGGTCAGCGCACCTTCTTCCACCAGCCGCTTCAGGGCCAGCCGCACCGGCATCGGGCTGACGCCGAATTCCTCGGCAAGATTTCTGATCTTCAGCGTATGACCAGCGGGCCAGCGGCACTCCATCAGGTCTTTCCGAATGGACTTGTAGATCTGGTCGGCGATCGATTCCTTGCCGCTCTCCGTCAGGGTCTTGTCATTCATGTCGTCCGGCGTCCCGTTGTATCGATGTTTCGGCGATGCATGTCAGTTTTGACCCTGGAGCACGTCCGGCAAAAGTGCGGGCGGCGGCGTGAACGTGCCGAAGATTTCGTCGCAAAGGGCTGAAAAGGCGAGCGTCGTGCGGTCGCCGTAGGAGGGGCCGATGATCTGGATGCCGGCCGGCAGGCCTGCAACCTGCCAGGGCAGCGGCCGGGCGGTGGCCGGGAGATGGGCCAATGTGGCAACGCCGGACCACAGCAGGTTTTCCAGATAGGGACGCTCACCGTTGCCGACACGCAGCGTGCGCGCCATGCTCGGAATGGGGCCGTCGCCATCCTTGTTCTGATGCGGAAAGGCCTGCGTCATTGCGACAGGGCAGATAAGAATGTCGAAGCTCTCGAACCACTGGTTCCACTTCGCGATGTGATGGGCCTGCCGTTCGCGCAGCGCGAAGAAATCCGACGTGCTGGAACGAACACCGCGAGCGGCACGACCGGCAACGCTGTCGGCGGGATATTTTGCAGCAGCCTCGTCGTATTCCGACAGATCGGCGCCGCCCAGTTCGCCGCCGATGACGGCAAACAGGAGCGAAATGTAGAGGTCTTCATCGCCGGGCAATGCGTCTGGCGCCTGTGTCAGCTCGACGACCTTTGCGCCCTCCGCTGCAAGCGCACGGCCGAAGGCGGAGATCGCCTGATGATATTCGGGATCGACGGGATAGCTGCCGCACCAGATCGCGACCCGGAAATCCTTGAGCGACTTGCCGCGCGCCGCCGGAAGGTTCAGCGTCCAGGCCTCGCCGGGCGCTGCACCAGCCAGGATATCCAGCGCCATCGTCAGATCGGCGGTGCTGCGTGCCATGGGCCCGCAGACGGCGAGCGGCGATTGCACCAGTGCTCCCGGATTGGGTGGCACCTGGCCACGCTGCGACACGATGCCGTAGCTCGGCTTGTGCCCCCAGACGCCGCAGAAATGCGAGGGAACGCGGATCGAGCCGCCGATATCGCTGCCGAGTTCCAGGCCGGTGAAGCCGGCTGCCAGGGCAGCCGCGGAACCGCCTGACGAGCCACCCGGCGACCGGCCGAAATCCCACGGATTGTTGGTGACACCGAAGATGGAATTGTAGCTCTGATGGTCGGCGGCAGCGAGCGGAACGTTGGTCTTGCCCCAGAACACGGCTCCCGCCCTGCGCAGGCGCTGGACCGCATCGGCGTCGCGCGCCGAGCGATAGTCCTTCAGCTCCGGGATGCCCGCCCGGCAGCCGAAGCCGTCCACCTCATAGGTGTCCTTGATGGTCATCGGCAGGCCTGCCAGCGGGCCTGCAACGTCGCCGTTATCGACCGCTCTGGCGGTCGATGTCGCCAGATCGATCTGCGTCTCGATGACGGCATTGATCCGGGCCCCGAGCCTTTCGTGCCTCTCGACCATATGCGTCAGCAGTTCGACCGCGCCGATCCGACGGCTGCGCAGCGCAGCCAGGGTTTCGGTTGCGGTCCACCAGTGCGGTGCGGTTGTCTTGGACATCATTTCCTCGGGTGTTCAACAATGGAAATTCGATTTGAAACGTTTCGCTCCGGTCAGGGCATCCGGACGCGTCAGGCCGCTCCCGCATGGGTCTGTATGGACGTGTCGTGCAGGCCCTCCAACATCACCTCGGCCGAACTCGGTTCTATCCGCCGGGTCAGGCAACGCAGAAGGGTGGATTTTCCCGAGCCGGAAAGGCCCATGATGACGAGCGTCTCGCCGCGCTCGACGCCGATATTGATGTCGGCAAGCGCCACATGGGCGCCGGCCTTTTCAGCGCGTGCGACCGCCTCCTCCACGGAGCCACCAGCCGCATTGGGATCTGTTCCCCTGCCGCCATGGACTTTCCAGAGATGCCGGCATTCAACGATCATCGCCGCTCTCCAGCCTGGATGCCTGAAACTGCCGGGCTTCGTTGAGCATGATCGGATCGGAGGATGTGTAACCGCCATCGACGACGATGGTCGTTCCCGTCACGAAGCTGGCTTTCGGCGAAGCCAGGAAGCTGATGACATTGGCAACTTCGTCCGGCCTGCCGTCGCGGCCAAGCGGCGTTACCGAAGCCGAATCCGAAGAGCCTTCGGTCGTCATGTCGGTGGAAATCCAGCCGGGCGCGACGGCGTTGACGCGGATATTTCGCGGTCCGTAATTGCAGGCGAGGCTGCGCGTCAGATTGATCAGCGCAGCCTTGGATGCGGCATAGGCCATGCTCGCATAGGAGCCGACATAGCCGTCCGTGGACGAAACGATCACGATGGCGCCACCTTCGGCCAGAGCGTTCTGCAGGCGCACCGAGAAGCGCAGGATGGAATTGAGGTTGGTTTCCATCGTCCGGTTCCAGATGCCCTCATCGTATTGCGAGAAATCCTCGAATTCGATCGTGCCGGCATTGAAGATCAGCGCGTTGAAGCGGATGCCGGCGAGGTTGCGGAGCAGGCGATCCTGGCTTTCCGTCGAACTGGCCTCCAGCTGATGCAGGGTGACCCGGCGACCGAGGCTCTGCCCGAGTGCGACGAGCCCTTCGGCGGCATCGGCGCGGGTGCGATAGGTCGCGTGAAGATCGTAGCCTTCACGCAGAAAGAGTTCGGCAGTGGCGCGTCCAATCCCGCGAGATCCACCCGTTATGAATGCAACAGGGGCATTTGCCTCAATTTTCATCTGGTTCCCCTTTTCCGCACTGCGCAGAGATGCGGCATGTGTTTTTCGTTGCCTCTATGAAAGCACAAAATAATCACAAATCAATCTATAAATTATAAATTGGCATCAGAAAGTGAATTCTGGGATATTTTTGTGATTGAAATCAAGGGAAAATACGATCTCACTGAGGGTGCAGCAAAAAGGGGAACATCTCTCGCTCCTCATCGGCGTACTCGTCGGCATGTGGGCGGCCTCGTCGCGCCGTGTCTACAAGGTCGCAGACGGTATCGTGACCGCGCGGCAGACCCTGCCTTCCTTCGTCTACCTCGTCCCGATCGTGATGCTGCGGGGCTCCGGCGATGTCTCGGGCGTGCCGGCGATTGCCATCTACTCGATGGCGACCACCATCCGCTATGTCTCGCATGCCCTCAAGGAGGTCGATGCCGGCGTGCTGGAAGCTGCCGGCATGTTCGGCGCAACGCCCTGACAAACATTCGTCAAGGTGCGCCTGCCGCTCGCCTGGCCGGGACTGTTGCTGGCGCTTAGCCGGACGCTGATGATGGCTGTCGGCATGGTCGTGATAACCTCGCTGATCGACCGGCTGCTCAGCGCCGCCGCAGAGGCCTGCTCTCCGGTCGGATCACGAAAACACAAGGGCACAGCATGAAGATCTTCGGTTACAGCGCGCATGGCGCCCACGAAGCCAAACGCGAACTCATTCCGGGCGAGCTGCTTCCGGTTCACGATGCCGACTATCTGTCCTTTCTGGAAACCGTCTGGAACGAATGGACGAAGAGCTACGACGGGAACCTCGACGGCTCGGCTTCATCTGGCCACACCGCAACCGCCCGCCACGCGTGCCGCGCGCAGCCGCCTTACACCTTGCCCGGACCGACGAGCGCGTCTTCGCCCCCATCAGGCCACCCGGCCACCATGCGTGCCGGAACATGGTCGGCCGCGCGAGCTATCTGAACCACACGGCTCTCGCGGCTGCCACGCTCGCCAAGGACGGCGCACGGGTTGCCGTCCTCGACATCAATGCGCATCACGGAAACGGGACAGAGGACATCTTCTGGCAATCCGCGTCCGTGCTCACCGTCTCGATCCATGCCGATCCGGCACATGACTATCCATACTTCTCGGGCTACGCGGACGAGATCGGCAACAGCGCCGGCGAAGGTTTCAATCTGAACCTGTCGCTGGAGTCCGGTTCGGCCTGGGCCAATTATTCCGGCGCTCTCCAGGCAGCGATCACATCGACTGCCCGAAGATGGTTGTCTTCGAAGGCGGCTATGACGGACTGGTGATCGCGATTGCACGCGCCTGCAAGTTGCGAGCCCCTCGTTGGAGATGTCGCGGATCAGATCTGGCCCTGTTTAGGCTGCCGGTCGGCTCCAGTCTCACCCGTTGCCGACGAAGGTCGAGAGAACCTCGTTGAAGCGCGCCGGCGCTTCGATGAAGGAGAAATGCGCGCCGCCTTCGTTCTCTTCGAAGATCACCAGCTTCGAACCCTTGATCTGGCCGTGGATCCATTCCTGCGAGCGGAAGTTCACATGGCTGACGCGGCCTGCGACGATCAGGGTCGGCTTGTCGATGCGGGGGAAGATGTCGCTCCAGTCGATGGAGCAATGGTCGACGAAGAGATTGGCGACGTGGATGGCATCGACGCGCAGGTTTTCCTGAAGCAGCCAGGCCTTGAGGTCCGCCGGAATGTTTTTCGTGATCATGCCGTCAAGAAACGCGCCGCGCGCAGCCGAACCTTCTGCGCCCTTGATCTGGTCTGCGATGGCGACCATCGTCGCCGCATCGAAGAGGGCGCCGGCATTGATCGCATCCTCGTCCGTCATGCCCGACTGACGCATCACCGTCGCAGGCTCGTCCACGAGGATCAATTTCTCGATAAAGCCGGTGCCGAAGACATCGATCATCGCCCAGATCACCGAGGCGCCCATCGACCAGCCGAGCATCGTGGCCTTCTCGATCTTCTCGTGCTTCATCAGTTCCATGATGTCGGCAGCAAAGCGGAAGATGCGGAAGCCGCGCGTGGCGTCCGGCGACCGGCCGTGTCCGCGAAAATCGATGGCGAGCACGCGGTGCGTCGCCGAGAAATGCGCGACCTGATGCCGGAACATCGCCGCCGATTGCGACCAGCCCGGCAGCAGGACAAGCGCCGGGCCCTGGCCTTCATCCGTATAGGTCAGGACGGCGCCATCGGATGTCGTGAAGTTCTTCTGCATGTCTTTTCCTCCCTCTTCTTCTGGTGCGGCCGGCCTCCCTGACCCGCCGCGTGCATGCCTGTCAATTCAATGGCGCATCAAGCCGCCATCGACATTCAACGTAACGCCTGTAATGAAGCTCGCCGCATCGGAGGCCAGAAAGCCGACGGCCTCTGCAATGTCTTCCGGCTCTCCGGGGCGCCCGACCGGGATGGTCGAAATGATCTGCTCTCTCTGTGCGATGGTGAGTTCCGAGGTGAGCGCCGTATCGGTCAATCCGGGGCAGATGGCGTTGCAGGTCACGCCCGACCGGCCAGCCTCGCGCGCGACGCCCTTGCTGAAGGCAATCACCGCCCCCTTGGCCGCCGCGTAGCAGCTATTGCCGAAGAGGCCGCCGCCCTGTTGCCCCGCCACGGAGGCAATGTTGATGATACGCCCCCAGCCGGCGGCGGTCATGGAGGGCAGAAAGGCTTTCGTCAGAAGGAAGACCGCCGTCAGATCGATCATCATCAGACGCTGAAACTCTTCCAGTTCGACCGTCTCGATGCCACCTCTGGAGACAATGCCGGCATTGTTCACAAGGATGTCGATGCGGGGATGCTGCCTGAATATCTCGTCCGATGCCCGTCGTATATCGTCCGGCTGGCTCAGGTCCACGGCGGCAAAACTCGATGAACCGCCATTGTTGGCGATCCGCGCCACCGACTGTTGGCCGGCGCTGTGGTCAACGTCGGAAATGACGACATGAGCGCCCTGTCCGGCGAGCCTTTCGGCTATCGCAAAGCCGATGCCCCGTGCAGCGCCGGTGACCACCGCCACGCGCCCCTCCAGTTGGCGTTGCATGCTTCCTCCCGTGGCGATAGCATCGCCAAATCCAGTCTCCTCAGAGATATGATTAGGATCGAGACCCCGGCTGAGCAAACGACTTGTATTGTCTCAACCGTTAAGCGGAGCTTCACGATGACACGTCTCAGCGTGCCCTTGAGCGCACTCGAAATCTTTGCCGAGGCGGGCCAGACCTGTTCCTTCCGGGTCGCGGCGGAAAACCTTGCCCTGTCGACGAGCGCTGTCAGCCAGGCTGTCCGAAAACTGGAGGAGCGTCTGGCCTGTCCCCTGTTCCTGCGGATCGGGAATGGCCTGAAGCTCACGCTGGAGGGCGAGAAGCTGCTCAAGCATGTGGTGAAGGGTTTCGAGGAGATGCGCATCGGGCTGCAGACGCTCACCGAGGCGCGCGACATGCCCATATCCATCTCCAGCCCGCCCGGCCTTGCAAGCCAGTTGCTGCCGGTTGTCGTGCAGTCGCTTCTGGCCTCCAAGATCCGCGACATCAGGATCGTGGCCGACGAGGCGCCCGACTTCAAACGCTATCGCGACTTCGATGTCGCAATCGTCTATGGCGAACCGGCTGCGAAGATCCATGATCTGGAACCCCTGGGCCCGGATGTCTTCATGCCCGTCTGCGCGCCGGGTCTGAAGGCGCGTCTGCAGACGGCCGCGGACCTGGCCGACTGCGCACTGATCGTCAATGAAACGAACGCCGTGACGTGGACGGACTGGTTTCAGCTCAACGGGATTGCAGCGGCGAATCTCAACTGGCTGCGGTTCAACCGGGCCTCCCAGATCATTCCGGCGGCCCTGTCCGGATTCGGCATTGCCCTGGAATCACTGCGGGTGCTGGCGCCGCAGCTGGAAAGCGGCGAACTCGTGCGTTGCAATCTTCCGGGAACGAGGGCCATCGCGCGCGACCTGACCTTCCTTCACGTGACGACCAGATCGGATCGCGTCGAAAAGGTCGCGAAGGTCGCCGAGGTTATTCGAACCGAGTGCATGACCAGAGCGGACGGGGCCCGCCAGGCTTATACCGGGCGCATGGCCTGACGATCCTCGGGCGTGCTTGCGCAGTCGGCTCTCGTTGAGCAGTTTAGCGAGATTTCAAGGCATTGAAGTTATGGTGAATACGGCGTTAACGAAAGCAAAATTGCGGTATTGATTCATACCGTGAACGCCGCCGGGACCAGGATGGCTTTGTCACATCTCGTTCTTGCGCACATTGCGCAGGATCTTGTGCAGCGTGTTGAGAAATGCGCGATATTCATCGTCGTCGATATCGCGGAACATCTGGCGCAGCCCCTCATACATCAGCGGCCAGACGTCGTTGAACACCGCGCGGCCTTCCTCGGTGATGGAGACATCGCGCACGCGCAGGTCGTCAGGTCGCGGCGTGCGGCTGATCAACCCCTGTTCTTCCAGCGAATCCACCGTGCGGCTCATGGTCGACTGTTCGGTGACGCCGAAGACGGAGAGTTCGTTGATCGTCAGCGAGGTGGACACGGAGAGAACGGCAAGTGCGCGCATCTTCGCGGTCGTCATGTCACGGGAGCGCAATTCTTCCGACAGATTGACGTTCCACCGCGCCATGATGCGGTTCATGATATAGGGCGCGAAATGGTTGAGGCCTATTTCTCCCAGCGACGGCATGCGTCCTTCCTCGGTGCCCGGAGGCCCGAGAACCTCACCGGAAAAGCCGTTCTCCATCCACGCGTCTCCCATTCATGCCCTGGCCGCTCGACCGTAAACGATGCGCCGGCCCGTTCCGTTTCATTTCAGGGAGGATGCGAGCAGGAAGCCCGATCCCCCGCCAAGGCCCGGTCCCGGATGGGTGGATGCTCCGATATGGTAGAGCCCCGGCACATGGGTCATGTGGTTATTCGGTCTCTTGAAGGGACGCCAGAGGAAAAACTGGTCCAGCCCACAGAAACCGCCATAGGGATCGCCGCCCACAAGGTTCATGTTCATGGCCTCAAGGTCTGCCGGGGAGTAGACGCGGCGCGCCATCACCGCCTCGTCGAAATTCTCGATATGGTGGCGCAGCATCGCCTCCACGCGATCGGCAAAACCTTCGCGCAGCGCCTCGGTCCAGCGTCCGTCGGCGGGGCAATCGAGCAGGCCCGCCGCATCGCCCTTGATCAAGCGCGGCGTGTCGGGCAGCTGCAGCCAGAGGATAGACTGGCCCTCCGGCGCGCGGCTCGGGTCGAAGGAGGTCGGCTGGCCGACGCAGACGGTGGGTTCTGCCGGCAGCAGCCCGCGCTCCGCCTCGTTGGACGAAAGCGACACGCCGTCGAGACCGGGGGTCAGGTGCAGCAGCGCCACCTTGCTTAAGCCCTCGCCCGCCTTCCAGCGTGGCGCGGCCTTCAGCGCATAGTGGATCTGCATGTTGCCCTTGCCGTAGCGGTAGTTTTTCAGCCCGTCCTTCACGTAATCCGGCAGGGCCGTGGAGGACTTCTTCAATAGCCGGCTATAAATCTGGTCCGGCGTCATCGATGCAATCACGCCTGCATTGGCCTTGAAGCTGCGGCCATCTGCCAGAACCACGCCGCTGGCGCGGCCGCCCTGCCCTTGCGAAACCTGATCGACATCGGCTCCGGTGATGATCTCGCCGCCCTGATCCGTGATCAGTTTCTCGAACGCTTTCAGAAGGTTGACCGCACCGCCCTTGACGATGGGGCAGCCGGCCAGCTCGATGGCAAAGCCGATGACCTTGACCATCTCCGCCGAATAGCTGCTTTCCGGCCCCAGCCCGCAATGCAGCGCCCAGGGCGCCCACAGCGCCTTCATCTCATCCGATTGATAGGTGTTTTCCAGATAGCCGCGCGCTGGCGCCAGCGCCTCGCCGAAGAAAGCCGCAAGACCTTTCAGGCCGCGCGACCATGCCTCTTTCGCCACCAGCTTGGCCGTCGCAATGGACCAGAGATTGCCGCCGAGCAGCCCGAACACGAAGCCGGCATTGCCGCCGAAGCGGTTCATCTCGCGATCAAAAGCCTGCCCGTCGCCGGGAGCGAGCTTCTCGAAATTCGCAACATTCTCGGCCCGGTTCATGGCAAGGATAGCATGCGATCCATCGGGCCGCAGAACCCCGGTCGGCGTTGCCGAATGGCAGAACTCCAGCCCCCGCGCCTCCAGATCCTTGCCGAGCGCGGCAAAGGCCGGTGAGGTGATGAAGAGCACCATGGTGGTCGCCATGACATCATGCACGAAGCCCGGCGCGGTGATCTCTTCCGTGCGCAGGCATCCGCCGATCTTGGCGTTGCGCTCCAGAACCAGAACCTTCTTGCCCTTCTTGCCCAGCAGGCTCGCCGCCACCAATGCATTGATGCCGCTGCCGACGATGATGTAATCCGGGTTGCTCATGGGTCATCTCCGATGGGGGATGGTTGTTGTATGATGTTGGTCGGGCGTCTTGCTCCCTCTTCCCGAATTGGTGAGAGGCTTGCCGCAGCGGTCACTCTCCCTCCCCCTTGTGGGGAGGGTTGGGGAGGGGCCTTTCCCTCCGCTTGCTCAGTGCTTGCGGTCAAGACCCCCTCTGGCTGCCGCCATCTCCCCCACAAGGGGGGAGACGGATGTGGCGACCGTCTTGCCCTCTCCTAGGTTTGTTGAGGATGAGCACTCTGCTGCATCAGCCTTCCGCAAGGCTGCTTTGGCGGTCAAGGCCGGCTTCACTCACCTTCCGTCATCCCGGACTTGATCCGGGATCCAGCCACCCCGCGTCTGCGGGGTGAAAGGACTCCCCCTTAAGATGAAGAGAGTCCCTCCGCGCGATGGACATCGCGCACTGGATGCCGGATCAAGTCCGGCATGACGGAGATTGGGGTAGCCTCTGACGCGAACCCACTCAGGTCGCGCCTGCCCACCTCACCTCAAGCCGCAGCCCTGCCCCTTACGCGATCAGCGCCAGTGCGCGGATCGGCGAGCCGGTGCCCCTGACGAATTTCAGCGGTGCGGCGATGAGGATCGCGCCCTTCGGCGGAAGCTGGTCGAGGTTCGACAGGCTGGCGAGCCCATACTTGTTGGCCTTGTGCATGAGGTTATGCGCCGGGAAAGGCGGGTTCATTCCGCCCGCCATGCCGGCATCGGTGCCGATCGTTTCCTGGCCCCAGCCGACAATGCCCTTGGAGATGAGGTATTCGATGGCTTCGGCCGTCGGGCCGGGCGTGTGTGGACCTGTTTCGTCGGCATTGAGGAAGGCCTCGGACGAACCGTTGCGCTTGTACCAGTCGGTGCGCATCACGACCCAGGTGCCCGCTTCGATGTCGCCGTGCTCGGCTTCCCATTCCTTGATGCTTTCCACCGTCAGCAGATAGTCGTTGTCGGCGGCGGCTTCCCTGGAACGGTCGATGACATTGACCGGGGCGACGAAATTCTGCGGCGGGATGGTGTCGGTCGTGTTGCCGGGATGATCCTTGCCGGTGATCCAGTGGCAGGGCGCATCGAAATGCGTGCCGGTATGTTCGCCGAGTTCCAGCCAGTTCCAGGCCCAGAACGGACCGTTTTCGTCATAGGCCGAAATCTCGTGAACCTTGACGTTCGGCGTGTTCTTGCCGAACTGCGGCGGGAGATAGAGAACCGGCGTATCGGGCCCGAGCGGGGCGGTCAGGTCGACGACCTTGACCTTGCCGGTCAGAAGATTGGCGGCGAGTTGCGAAAGTGTGCTTGTATCCGTCATGGCGTTCCCCTTTATTGGCGGTTGCGCACCCGGCGGAAGCCCGGCCGGGTCCTGCATTGAGGCGACGCTAGATCACAAAATATGTAAATGCAAGTAATTTTGCGTGGGGTTTTGTCAGCCGCCCTGCCCTCGTGTGCGCGCGCCTCGGCCCGTTAGCGGCGAAGGTGTGGGATTTATAGCCGGGGGAGGCCGTATTCCCCCGTTTCCGATTTATTTTAAGCTTGATGCATTTTATCGAAGATGTATGCATACAGAAATAAATCCGAAGAAATCGGGGGAACGCGATGTCTGAATTCGATGCCATCATTCTGGGCGCAGGTCACAATGGGCTGGCCGCTGCCGTGCATCTGGCGGCGAAGGGCTGGAAGGTCGCGGTCGTGGAGGCCAAGGCGAGCGCGGGCGGGGCGGTGAAAACGCAGGAGCCGATCGAGCCCGGGTTCCGCCACGATCTGGCTGCCATGAACCTCTCCATGTTCGCCGGTTCCGCCTTTCACCAGACCTATGGGGCAGAGTTGGCCGCCCATGGCCTCAAATTCATCCCCGCCCCGAAATGCTTCGCCTCCGTCTTCTCCGACGGCACCCATCTCGGCATCGGCACCGATGCTGCCGCGAATAAGGCGGCCATCGCGGCGCTGTCGCCGAAGGATGCCGAGAGCTTCGCCGCCATGTCCGCCGAGTTCGGCAATATGGCCCCGCATCTCTTCGGCCTGCTCGGCAATCCCATGCCCTCCTTGGGAAGCATCAAGACCGTGTGGAAGGCATGGCGTGCCGGCGGCGTGCCGCTGCTCACCGATCTTCTGCGTCTCCTCCTCTCCTCCCCGCGCGGCTTCCTCGACCGGCATTTCGACAATGAGAAACTGAAGGCGATGATGGCCGCATGGGGCCTGCATCTCGACTTCCCCCCGGATGCCGCCGGCGGCGCGCTCTTTCCCTATCTGGAAACGATGACCAACCAGGCCTTCGGCATGGTGATCGGAGAGGGCGGCGCGGATGCGATCATCAAGGCGATGACGGGACTGTTGAACGCCAAGGGTGGGGAACTCTTCCTCAATTCTCCGGTGGCGTCCGTTGATGTGGCGGGCGGCCGCGCCAAATCGGTGACGCTGGCCAATGGCCGGACGCTGACGGCGAAGCGGGCTGTCATCTCGAACATTCACCCCAAGCTCCTCTTCAAAGGTCTCGTCAAAGGAAGCACCCTGCCCGTCCGGTTTGCCGATGGTCTTGCAACCTACCGCCCCGGCCCCGGCGCCATGATGATCCATCTGACGCTGGACGATCTGCCGGACTGGTCGGCCTCGCCCGAATTAAAGTCCTACGCCTACGTCCACATCGCCCCGAACCTTGCTATGATGAACCGCGTCTATGACGAAGCGGTCTCCGGCCTGCTTCCCCGCGAACCCGCCCTCGTCGTCGGCCAGCCGACGGCGCTCGACCCGACGCGCGCGCCGGTGGGGAAACATGTGCTCTGGGTGCAGGTCCGCGTCCTGCCTGCGGAGATCAAGGGCGATTCGGCGGGAGAAATTTCCGCGGCCGGTTGGCCGTCGGCAAAGGAAGCCTATGCCGATCGCGTGCTTTCGATCATCGAAAATTACGCACCGGGCTTCCGCGCCAAAATCCGTGGCCGCGCCGTCTGGTCGCCGCTCGATCTGCAGGCCGAGAACCCGAACTTGATCGGTGGCGACAGCCTTTCGGGCTCCCATCATCTCGACCAGAATTTCCTCTTCCGCCCCGTTGCCGGCTACTCCCGCTACAAGAGCCCGGTCGGCGGTCTTTATATGTGCGGGGCCGCGACATGGCCGGGCGCGGGGACGGGGGCGGGGTCCGGATTCTTGCTGGCGAAGATGCTGGCCGGTTAGGTCCACCGCGAGTCTTGGGGGCAATTGCTTCAGGTCTCAACGAATGTCTTGACGCGGCCCGGCACTTCCCGCAGGTAAGGTTCAGCTTATCACACGCATGACGGACTCGGCGATGGATCTCGAACTGGTTGCCAGCGACGCCCAGGAGGGCAAGAAGCAGGAGCTGAAGCTCTGGCTGCGCCTGCTTGCCACGACCAAGCTCATGTCGCAGGAAGTGCGCCGGCGTCTGCGCACCGAATTCGGCGCGACGCTGCCGCAATTCGACCTGCTCGCCCAGCTCTACCGCGAGAAGGACGGCCTTCGTCTCGGCGAACTCTCCAGCCGCACCATGGTCACCAACGGCAATGTCACCGGCCTCGTCGAACGGCTGGAAGCCGACGGCACGATCATCCGGGAACGGCTCGAAGACGACAAGCGCGTCACCGTCGCCCGTCTGACTGAAAAAGGCCGGACCTATTTCGAAGGCATGGCGGATGCGCATGAGCGCTGGATCAAGGAACTGATGGCGGAAGTCGATCCGGCCGTTCTGAAACGCCTCCTCGCCGAACTCGGCCAGGTCAAGGAATCTGCCCAGAAGCATCTGTCGGAAGAGGATTGAGGCGAGGGCGCTTTCGCCGTTCCTTGGGACGTTCCCCGCGGGGAACTCAGGCCTGAAGCGCGTGCGACGCTGCGGGCATTGTCCCATGCCTGACACAAAGTTCCCCGCGGGGAACTTTTGGCTGGAGGGCCGGTTCGAACCCGTTCGGCAATGTCTGCCCTGCGTCCATTCTTGCCTTCGCTCTCTCTCCGACATTCCCCTCCCAAACTCGCGGTGATGAATTTCCCGAGGCCTTCCCGCCCGACATCGGCAGAGTTCCCCGCGGGGAACTTTTCATCCGGGACGGCCATTTGCCCACCCTTCCCGAATCGTCGTATCTTCTGTTACGCGGAATTCCGAAAATTTCGATTTTTTGCGTAGTCTCGACCCGATCAACATTTGGTTAACTATAGTCTGTAAGATGGTGGCAGTTCAAAAGAAGAGGATCGTCATTTGACTCGGCACCTGAGCAGCCTCGATTTCATGCAGACATTTTCCGCAAAGCTCGACGTGGCTCTGCGCAATCTGTCGCTTGCCCAATATCCGCCGGATGCGCACCGCACCATGCGCAAGTTTGCTTCGTCCGAAGTCGCCCAGCTTCTCGATGTGACGGAAGCCTATATCCGGCAGATTTCGCTGAAAGGAAAAGGTCCGGAGCCGGAAGTGGCGGCCAATGGACGGCGGCTCTATTCGGTCGAACAGATCCTCGAACTGCGCCTGCTGCTCGCCGAAAACGGCCGCAAGAAATGGATCAATCCGCGCCGGGCGCAAGGCGAGGCCTGTCAGGTGATTGCGGTCACGAACTTCAAGGGCGGCTCGTCCAAGACCTCCACCACGATCCATCTCGGCCATTATCTGGCGCTGAAGGGCTACCGCGTTCTCGCCATCGATCTCGACCCGCAGGCATCGCTCACCGCGCTGCATGGCGCGCTGGACGGCTTCGACCCGCGCGAGGGCGACACCTTCTATTCGGCGATTCGCTTCGACGATCCGGTGCCCACCGAAACGCTGATCCACAAGACCCATATTGCCGGTTTCGACGTCATCTGCGCGGGGCTTGAACTCACTGAATTCGAAACCGCCGTGGCGCTGGAAATGCGCAACACCGGGGGCACCGGCTTTCTGCTGAGGGTCAATCAGGCGATCGAGCAGGTGGCGGATCGCTATGACGTGATCCTGATGGATTCGGCACCGTCCTTGAACTTCCTGACGCTCTCGTCGCTCACCGCCGCGACCGGGGTTCTGATCCCGGTTCCGGCGCATATGCTGGACGTGGATTCGACCGCCAAGTTCCTGGAGCTGGCCGGGTCCTACATGCAGATTCTCGCGGATATCGGTGCCACCGCGCAGTGGGATTTCGCCAAGTTCCTGATCACGAAATTCGAGCCCAACGACCATCCGCAGGCCAATATGATGGCGCTCATGCGGCAGGTCTTCGGCAATGATCTGCTTTTAAATATGGTCATCAAATCCACGGCGGTCGCGGATGCGCTAACATGGAAGCAGAGCCTGTACGAGGTGCAGCGGGCGCGATTCTCCGCGCCCAAGACCTACGACCGGGCAATCGAGTCGATCAACGCGGCGAACGCCGAGATCGAGCAACTGCTTTGGAACGCGTGGGGGCGTCAATGAGCCGGAAGGATTCAAAGGGCATGTTCGCCAATGTGCTCGGCAAGCTGGGGGAGGGGGCGGCAGACAGCCCTCCGTCCACGGGTGCCGGTACGCCTTCGGCAACCACGGCGCCCAAGCCGCTCGCCTCGCCGCATCTCATGAAGGTGGCGGCGGGTGTGCGCCAGATCCAGGAGCGCGGCGAACTCATCGACAAGCTGATGAAGGAGGGCGGGCAGGTCGTCGAGCTTGACCCGGATGCTGTTCTGCCCTCCGCACTCGCCGACCGTTTCGAAGGCGCCTATGACGACACGGCCATCTCGGAGCTGGTGATCAGCATGGCCGATCGCGGCCAGATCGTGCCGGGTCTGGTCCGTCCCGCGCCCGGCGAGCCGCAGCGCTACCAGATTGTCTATGGCCGCCGGCGACTGGCCGCCGCCAAGAAGCTGGGGCTCAAGTTCAAGGCGGTGGTCCGCGAGCTTTCCGACGAACAGGCGGTCATCTACCAGGGCGAGGAAAACACTGCCCGCAATGATCTGACCTATATCGAGAAATGCGCCTTTGCTCTGACGATGGAAAAGGCCGGCTATTCACGCAACACGATTGCCGCCTCGCTCTCCACCGGCAAGTCGCATATTTCCGAGATGATCCGGCTCGCCTCGACGCTGCCGGACAAGCTTGTCCGCACCATCGGCCCGGCCCCCGAGATCGGCCGGCGGCGCTGGATCGAGCTGATGGAAAAGTGGATCACGCATCAGCATTCGCATGTCATGGTGCAGGAGGTCCTGGATTTCGCCGGCAAGAACATGACGAGCGAGGAGCGCTTTGCGCTGGCCATGTCGTCGATGTTCGTCAAGGCGCTGAAGCCGGCGCCCAAGGACCCCGGCCCGCTGGAAGTCGTGTCGCGCGGCATCAAGCTGGCCGATGTGGCCTATGGCAAGGCGGGCGGCAGGATGGTGTTCAGCAAGTCGGTTCCGGCCGATTTCGTCGCCTATCTGGCCGAGCGCATGGAAGAACTTCACGACGCCTACCACAAGGACGCGTCGCGCAGGAACGAGCAGAAACGGAGTTAAACGAAGACCCGCAAAAGAAAAAGGCCCCCAACGGCGAACCGTGGAAGCCCTTCTCGTGTCTAGCAGCTAGAGAATCGCATTTCCCCGAATCGCAGTCAAGATGTTTCACCGTCAATTTCGGCGGGCGGCTTTCTTTTGCCTATTGAAAGGCGAGAGCTGAGATGCAGCTGGACCATGTGACGACGCCCTTTGGGCGGCGGCCGCTGACCTATGCCATGTTGAAAGACCAGATGGCATCGGCGGAGATCGAAGAGGGCGCGCGTGCCGACAAGTGGAAGCTTTACCGGGCGCTCTGTGAGGCGCGCGAGCGGCTGGGCGTGACCGACCGGGCGCTTGCGATCCTCAACGCGCTCCTGAGCTTCTATCCGAAGACGGAGCTTTCGGCTGAAGACACGATGATCGTGTTTCCCTCCAATGCGCAGCTGTCGCTGCGGGCCCATGGCATGGCCGAGCAGACGATCCGCCGGCATCTGGCGAGCCTCATTGAGGCCGGGCTGCTCACGCGCCGCGACAGCGCCAATGGCAAGCGCTTTGTGCGCCGCGATCGCGCCGGCCAGATCGATGAGGCCTTCGGCTTCTCGCTCGCTCCGCTGCTGGCACGGGCAGACGAGATCGAACGCCTGGCAGCCGAGGTCGAGGCCGAGCGGCTCACTCTGCAGCGGCTGAAGGAGCGGCTGACCATCTGCCGGCGCGATGTCGTGAAGCTGATCGAGACCGCGATCGAGGAGGGCGCTTCGGGCGACTGGGAGGCGGCGCAGGCCGAATATCGGGCTATCCTGGCGGATTATCCGCGCAAGCCGGGGCCCGCGATGGTGGCGCAGACGCTCGATGCGATGACTTTTCTCAGGGAAAACATCGTCAACCAGCTGGAAATGCAGCTGAAATCCCAAAATCAAGGCGGCAATGCCTATCAGGACGAGCGGCATATACAGAATTCAAAATCCGACTCTATCTCTGAACTTGAACCGCGCTTGGAAAAGACGCTGGGGCAAAATCGGGGTGACACCGGATTGGGTTGGTCTGATGTGGCGGAAGCGGCTGAAGGTGATGGCACCCATGAAGCTGGTGGCGACGGGGACAGCGGTGCGGAAGGCGGGCAAATATCCGGCGCCGGCCGAATTCTGACGGTCCGGACGCTGGACGCAGAGGTGGACGACGGGGCCGCGGCTGAAATTGCGCGCCAGCGCCGTCAGACTGCAAGACTTGCCGCAGGTGACGCCGCAAACGGGGCGAAATCCGCCGGAGCGGTGGGGGGATCGGCCGGTTTTGCGGGCGAGCTCGCGCCGGATCATGCCGCAAGGCCGGATATCCGCGCCGTGTCTTCCGATGGCATAGCACCCGAACGCAAGTCGCTTGACAGCATTGCGGGCCTGAAACCCTTCCCGCTTGGCATGGTGCTGTCAGCCTGCCCGGATATCGCCGATTACGGCCCCGGCGGCCATGTCACCAGCTGGCGAGACCTGATGTCGGCGGCGGTGGTGGTGCGCTCCATGCTCGGCGTTTCGCCGTCAGCCTATGAGGAGGCCTGCGGCATTCTGGGGCCGGAAAACGCGGCGACCGTGATGGCCTGCATTCTGGAGCGCGCCGGGCATATCAATTCGGCGGGCGGGTATCTGCGCGACCTGACACGCCGGGCTGAACGCGGCGAATTCTCGCTCGGGCCGATGCTGATGGCGCAGATGCGCGGCCAAGTGGGCCAGAAGGTGGGGCAGAAGGTTGGCGAGAAGGCGAGGGCGGGGTGACCGCTCAACCCGTCATTTCACCAGGCGCACATCTGTCACCTTGTTGGTGGTCTGCGTGCATTTCTGGATATACTGGAAGTCCAGATAGTTGGCGTCACCGCCGTCTTCCCATTGCACCTTGATGCCGTTGGGGTCGGCGCAGGTGCCGGTCGAGCGGGTCCATTTGGCTGCATCCGCATCGTCGGAATAGTGGGTGACGACCGGAACTCCGTTCGTCTTGCCCTTGTAGGAATTGTCGACATAGATATCCATGCGATAGCCGTAGCTGGCATAGTCGCCGACATTGATGGTGGTCGTGCCGCCGATGGGCGGCGTATAGGTCTTGTTGGTCCCGTCATAGCGGTATTTCAGCACGAGGGTCTGGCTGAGGATCGCGCCCTTGGCGTCACGGGTGAAGAAATAGATGTCCTTGGAATAGGCGCCCTGCGCCGCCGTGATCTGCAGCGAAGCCTGGGACAGTTTCGTGACCGCGACGGCGTTTGCCTTCGAGCTGATATTGACCGAAACCGTATCCAGACCCGACATCCGCATCATCATGAGCTTCATCTGGAAGGTGGCGGAGCCGGTGACTGTTCCGTCGGCATTGGTGGTGAAGGTGATCGGGGTTGCGGTGGCGCCGGAACTGTTGCCGCTCATGAACTTCTGCGCAATCACCGGATCGGCCGTGCCGGTCGAGGCAAACTTCGCGGCTGCGGCCAGCACGGCGGAATCGACGGCCTGCTGATAGGTGATCTTGGCCGATGTCATGCGCGCCACATCGATGGCCAGTCCCGTGGAAAGCGTGATCGGAATGACGAGAGCCACGGTGAGCAGGGCGAAGTTTCCACTCCGGTCGCTGCGGAAGCGTTTGATCAGGCCGGATGCGCGCCTGCGCCATGACCGGATAGCCGGCGATGACATCGCAACCTTTGCAGGGAAACCGAAATCTTCCATTGGCCGAACTCCGCACAAACGCGCCTGGTACAATTCTTTCCTGAAGTGCCACAAGGTTACTTGCGGGGTGGTCAACGAATTACTGAAGATTTTCACGATCTCGGCGATTTTTCGCATCCGGCGCTTATTTTTTTGGGCTCGACGCGTCCGGTGGAGCCTGCGGTGTAACATTTCAGGAATGTCTTGATGAGGCATGTCTTGAGACCGGAAGGTGGTTTTCCGGTCCGTTTTCAGGGGAGAAACGGCATCGAGATGAGCTTCGGATGACAGCTCCGGCGGCCCTCTGCGAAGCGATCTCTTCGGCTGAACGGCGGCTGAATGATCCCTTCAGCTTCCGTTCGAACGGGGCGGAATAGAACAAGGACGTTCAACCGCGGTCGTTACCGCTTCAGGAGAGAAAACAATGATCCGGACCTCTTTCATCGCTACCGCACTCGTCGCCCTTGTCGGCTTGCAAGTCGCCGCCCCTGCCATGGCCAACGATGTTCGCATCGAGCAATATGGCTGGCGCAACTCCGCCGGCGGCGCACAGGAAGGCTATTCGAACCGGATCCGAACCTACCAGAACGGCGACTACAACCGGCTGGTTGGCCGCCAGAATGGCCGGCACAATCTCTCGGCCATCGGTCAGGAAGGCTATAACAACTACGGCGCCACCACGCAGAACGGCAACCGCAACACGGCCGGCATCGGCCAGTTCGGTTCCAATCACACCACGATCCTGACCCAGGACGGTAACGGCAACATTGCCGCCGGCGTTCAGGTCGGCCACGGCTGCAGCGCCAATGTCGCACAGGGCGGCAACGGCAATGTCGCCGCCTTCGTCCAGGCCTGCCCGTAAACGGCAGGCAGAACGAGGCGAAGAGAACCACGATTTGCGACCGCAAGGAGACGAACCCATGTCCAATAGCGTCAAACTTCCCCGCATGATGACGGCCTTCGCGGCGCTCCTGCTGCCGGTCGGCGCGCTCGCCACGATGACGACGGTGAGCTCCGCAAAACTGCTCGATGCCCCGCAGATTTGCGAGATCGGGGTCAAGTCCTCCGGCGGGACGGTGCGGCTCGACGCGCTGGTCAATGCCGACAAGGCTGTTGCCGGCAGCTACACGTTCCGCGTCGAAAAGACCGGCGGTGGCGGCAGCTCGACCATCAACCAGGGCGGCGATTTCGACGCCAAGGCCGGCGAGACGGCGACGCTGAGTTCTGTCTCGCTGGGCGGCAAGGGTGCGGTTTACAAGGCGACGCTGGTCGTCAATGCGGGCGGCAAGTCGGTCACCTGCACGAAGCAGGCCGGCGGCATCTGAAACTCTATCTCCTTGTTTTTTCGCAGTCGGGGCGCAAAACCGCTGACGCACTTTTGGCTCGACCTGCTCCAGCCACGGTATTTGCCCAAGGGGCGCCGGGTTTCGGCGCCCTTTCACCGTTAATGACGCAAGCGTCTTTGGGCTTGGCAGCCCCCCTCATCCGACCCTTCGGGCCACCTTCTCCCCGATGGGGAGACGCGGGAATTCGCCGCAGCGTTGCGGGTCTCCTCGCCCCATTGGGGAGAGGTCTGCCGAGCGAAGCGGAGGCAGGGTGAGGGGGGAGCGGCGAATCCAAACAGAAGCTGTCGTGCGCTGTGGGCGCCCTTTTTCGTGCGTGCCCGATCTCTTTCTTTCCACGCCATTCAGGACGCGAAACCGGTTCCCACTTTCGGCTCGAAATGGCTCTGGCCAGATTAACGCCAACTGAACGGCCAGTTCCGCTTCGGTTCAGCCGGGATATGCGAATGTCACATCATCGATCACGGCAGTCGTCATATGGAGATTTCGATGACCCGCACCATTGCTAAGCTTTTGACCGTTCTTGCTCTTTCGGCCACCGTCGGCCAGGCGGTTCTTGCCGTTCCGGCTGAAGCCGGCGGGCGGATTTCCTTCGATGTCGCACCGCGCAACCAGCGCGAAGCCGCACTCTTTTCAACCGGCATCCGCGTCTATTCGCTCTTCCGGGGCGTGAAGGATGGCGAGATCCGGCAGCAGGGCAACGGCAATGCCGCCGGGCTTGCTCAAGCCGGCCGTGGCAATCTCGGCTTCATCCAGCAGCAGGGCAACGGCCATCGGGCCACCCTGCAGCAGAATGGCGACAACAACGCCTATGGCATCTTCCAGTATGGCCGCAACACGGATGACGAGGTGGTGCAGAACGGCAACAACCGCAGCGGCGCGACCTTCAGCTTCGGCTGGTAAGGGTGCGGTTTTTGCCTCTTCTCCCCTTGGGGAGAAGTGCCGAACGCAGTGAGGCGATGAGGGGTTCCCATCTGGCTCAGCGGCAGGAAGCCCCTCATCCGGCCCTTTGGGCCACCTTCTCCCCAGGGGGAGAAGGGGAAATGCGTCAGACCGTGTCCAGATAGAGCTGGTAATCGAGCGGCGAGACATAGGCGGCGAAGCGGGCAGCCTCGGCGCGTTTGATGGCCACCAGAACGCGATGCATGGTTTCGCCCAGCACATCCTTGAGGAAGGCCGACCGTTGCGCCGTTTCGATGGCGTCCGACCAGTTTCGCGGCAGTGCAGGCCCGTCGCCGGTGGGCTCCGCGCCGGCATGGTCGGCGGCAGCGTCGATCGGTGGGCCGGGGTCACGCTTTGCGTCCATGCCGCGCAGCATCGCCTCCAGCGTGACCGCCGCGACCAGGAAGGGATTGGCGTCGACGCCCGCCAGCCGCTGTTCCAGATGGCGGCTTCCGGGAGAACCGGCCGGCACGCGGATCGCGACGCCGCGATGGTTGATGCCCCAGTTGGGCGTGGTCGGCGCATAGCTGCGCGCGGCAAAGCGCATCCACGAATTATGATGCGGGGCCATGACCAGCATGCTTTCCGACACCGTGTCGAGCAGCCCGCCAATGGCGCCGAGAAGGTCGGGCGAGAGCGCGCCGTCGCGGTCGGCGAAGAGGTTGCGGCCGTCGCGATCACAGAGGCTTGCATGCAGATGCATGCCGGAGCCGGAGCGCTCGGCAAAGGGTTTCGCCATGAAACAGGCCTGCATGCCGTGCCGGCGGGCGACGCCGCGCAGGAGATGTTTCAGCGCCATGAGGTTTTCCGCCGCCTGCATGACATCGCCGTGGTGCAGCGTCAGCTCGAACTGGCCGGCCGCATATTCCGAAATCAGCGTCTCGACCGGGAGCGCTTGCGCTTCAGCCGCGCGATAGAGATCGCGGCTGAAGGGTTCGAGGCGGTCGAGTTCCTCGACGCAATAGACATTGGTGCCGAAGGGCCGGCTGCCGCCGAGCGGCATGCGGGCGGCCTGCGGGGTCAGCGTGTCGGGGCTCGCCTCGATCAGGTAGAATTCCAGCTCGAAGGCGGCGACGGCAGAAAGGCCGCGCGCGGCAAGGCGGTCGATCTGGCGCTGCAGGACATGGCGGCCATCGGCCCAGACCGGCTTGCCGTCCATCTCGTGAAGCGCGACGCGGAACTGCCCGCGCGGCGGGTCGGTCCAGAGCGAGGGGACAAGCGTGCCCGGCAGCGGCCAGGCGCAGCGGTCGGCATCGCCATCGGTCCAGACGAGGCCGGTTTCGTCCACATCCTCGCCGGTGACGTCGAGCCCGAGAATGGAGCCCGGCAGATGGCGGCCGTTTTCCCAGATGCCCTCGATCTCGTGGCGGCGCACCGTCTTGCCGCGGGCGATCCCGTTCGGATCGTAGAGCATCAGATCGAAGGCCTCGATTTCGGGATGGGCGGCGAGGAAGGCTTGCAGTTCCTCAGCGGAAGCCCGAAATTCCGGTGCGGCCGGGCGCGCGGGCGCGTCAATCTTCCTCATTGTGCAGTCTCCAGAGGCAAAAGGTTCAGAACCTCGCCGAAGGCGGCGAGGAAGGCGGCAATATCCGCTTGCGTCGTGTCGGGGCCGACCAGCATCATGTTGTGGAAGGGCGTCAGCAGGAAACCGCGATTGAGCAGCGCCACATGCAGCGTGCTTTCGAGCATCGCATCCTGCGCGGCGCGCGCTTCCGCCGCATTCTTCACCGGCTCCGGCGTGAACACGATTTCGAGCCGGGCGCCGACGCGGGCGGTGTGCCAGGGCAGGCGGTGCTGTGCAATCAGCGCCTTGATGCCCGTATCGAGCTGCCCGGCGCCGGCCAGCATGCGCGCATAGTTTTCCGGCGTCATCAGCTCTTCCAGCGTCGCGCGCATGCAGGCGAGCTGCAGCGCGTTACCTGCCAGCGTCGTGCCTATGCCGGAATGGCCGTGCTCGGTCTCGGGGCGCGCGGCAAAGAGCTTGTCGTTGACCGCCTGGCTCATGCCCCAGACGGCGGCGGGAACGCCGCCGGCCACCGGCTTGCCGACGACGAAGAGATCCGGCTCAAGCCCATGCGCCCGGCCATAGCCGCCGGGGCCGGTCGAGATCGTGTGCGTCTCGTCGAGCAGCAGCAGCGTACCCACCTTGCGGGTCTCGGTGCGGAGATAATCCCAGAAGCCGTCCTCCGGCAGGATCATGCCGCAATTGGTCATGACCGGCTCGGCAATCACGCAGGCAATGTCTTTCTTCGCAAGTTCGGAAGCGAGCGCCGCGCGGTCGTTGAAGGGGATCATCACCGTCGTGAGGCTCGGGTCCTGCACCTGGCCGAGCAGGCTGCGGCGCGCGATCGTCTTTCCGTCAACCAGATCGACCAGCGTGTCTTCCGCCGTGCCATGATAGCAGCCGTCGAAAACGAGGATGCGCTTGCGCCCGGTGGCAGTGCGGGCAGCGCGGATTGCAAAACGGTTGGCATCGCTCGCCGTCACCGCCATCTGCCAGCAGGGCAGGCCGAAACGTTCCTGCAGAAGCGCGCCGACGCGGTCGGCATCGGCGGACGGCAGCATGAAGGTGAGGCCGCGCGTCTCCTGGCCGCGGATCGCCTGCATGACCGGAACCGGCGAATGGCCGAACATGGCGCCGGTATCGCCGAGGCAGAAATCGACGATGTCGTTGCCGTCGATGTCGCGCAGCCGGTTGCGCTCAGCCATCTCGATGACCATGGGGAAGGGCTGCGGCCAGTCGCGCATCCAGTGCATCGGCACGCCGCCGGAAAAACCGCCCTTCGAATTGCGCGCGGCACGGGCGGACGACAGCGGACGGCTGTCGCCATAGCGGGCCTGCTCGGCGGCGAGAAGCGCTGCAAGCGCGCCGCGATCGACGCCGTTTGCGGATGGCGCGGAGGCTAGTGAGGATGCCATATTTGTTCTCCCTTTATAGATCAGGCCTCGCCGTCCGACGTTCCGGACAGGCGGGCGGACTTGCGCCCGGACCTGGCCGTCGTCGACGGAGCGGTCGCGTCGGCGAAAATGGATTTCCCCAGCAATTCCATGCCATCGAGAATGTCGGCCTCAAGCGCGAGCTTCAGGCGGGTGACATCGCGCCGTTCGATGGCGCCGATGGCGATCTCGTGCTTGTCGGTGAGGCGGGCCGTGCCGACGAGGCCATAGACCCGGCGCATGAAGGGGCCGAACTGCATCCACACGCTTTCGAGAAGATGTGTCAGCACCTCGGAGCGACCGGCGCGGTAGATCTCGAAATGGAAGGCATAATTGGCGGCCATGTAAAGCTCGGCGTCGCCGTTTTGGTAGCTGAGATTGATCTGGTCGTCATGGGCGCGGATGCGGGCAAGCGTGGCCGCGTCGATCTCGTTCAGCGCGCGGATCGCACAGGCCGGCTCCAGAAGCAGGCGCGCCTGCATCAGCTGGTCGAAACGCTCCGTCGTCATTTCCGGGATCGAGACCCGCCGGTTGTCGTGAACCGTCAGCGCATTCTCTGCCGAAAGCCGGGAAATCGCGGCGCGCATGGGCATGACGCCGACGCCCAGATCCTCCGCCATGGCGCGCAGGCTGATGCCCTTGCCCGGCGGCAGCTTGCCGACGATCAGCGCATGACGCAGGGTCCGGTAGGCACGGTCCTGCATGGTCGCTTCAGGTTCGCCGCCTTCCTCGCCCTCGCCGGCGCGCGCCGTCAGCGCAAGGCTGGCCGCGTTCCCGTCTGCAAGCGTGGAGGTTCTGCCGATCATTCCGATCCCCGAATTTGATCATGTTTTCGTGATCACGATTATAGTGGAGTATTTGGGAATGCAAGGGGGGCCTTGACTGTTCGAAGGGTTGTTCCGACAAAATACGCGGTCTTCTCGGCGCGCGAAGGCACCCGGCGCGGGTCGCTATTCCCGGCCGGGTGAATTTTTGTGATCACATTAAGCGTGGTTTTCGGCGGATCGGTTCGGTATCAGCGACATCACACCGAGGAAATCTTCAGCATGCGGGCGAGTTCTCCCACGATGCCGCGGCGGAACAGCAGCACGCTGACGATGAAGATCGCGCCGATCACCACCTGCACCCAGGAGCCGATGTCGGCGAGGTAGTGCTGCAGCGTGATGATGACGACAGAGCCGACGACGGGGCCGAAGATGGTGCCCATGCCGCCAATCAGCGTCATGAGGATGACTTCGCCCGACATCTGCCAATGCGCATCGGTGAGCGAGGCGAACTGGAAGACGATGGCCTTGGTCGAGCCCGCAACGCCGGCAAGCGACGCCGAGAGCACGAAGGCGATCAGCTTGAAGCGATCGACATTGTAGCCGAGCGAGCGGGCGCGCGGCTCGTTCTCGCGGATCGCCTGAAGCACCTGTCCGAAAGGCGAGTGGATGGTGCGGTAGATGATCAGGAAGCCGGCCAGGAAGATCGCTGCGACGAAATAATACATCGGCAGTGGACTGTTCAGGTCGAGGCCGAACAGCGTGCCGCGCGGAATGCCCTGCAGCCCGTTCTCGCCGCCGGTGAAGGGCAGTTGGAGCGCAAGGAAGTAGACGATCTGGGCGAGCGCCAGCGTGATCATGGCGAAATAGATGCCCTGACGGCGGATGGCGAGCGAGCCCACGACATAGCCGAGTGCGGCGGCAAAGACGCCGCCGCCGAGAATGCCGAGAAGCGGCGGCAGCCCCCACACCTTCACCACATGGCCGCAGATATAGGCCGCACCTCCGAAGAAGGCGGCATGGCCGAAGGAGAGCAGGCCGGTAAAGCCGATCAGCAGGTTGAAGGCGCAGGCAAAGAGCGCGAAGCAGAGGAGCTGCATGACGAAGACGGGATAGAGCACGGCGGGTGCAAAAAGCACCGCCGCGATCAGCAGCACCCAGAGCACCGCCTGCGCCGCACGGCTGCGGGCGAGCTTCTCATGGGGCACGCTTTCGGCGAATTCGCCGGCCTGGTCGAGGGTCTGATGGGAAGAGGCAGGTTTTGTCATGTCGCTTATCCCTCGCGCCCGAAGAGGCCGGATGGCCGCACCAGCAGCACGATGACCATCAGGAAGAATATCACCGTATTGGCGGCCGGCGCGTAGAAGACCTTCGTCACGCCCTCGATGAGGCCGAGCGCGATGCCGGAGACGACCGCGCCCATGATCGAGCCCATGCCGCCGATGACGACGACCGCGAAGATGATGATGATGAGGTCGGCGCCCATGAGTGGGCTCACCGAATAGATGGGTGCGGCCAGCACGCCGGCGAGCCCCGCCAGCCCGGTGCCGAAGCCGAAGGTGAGCGTCACCATCAGCGGTACGTTGACGCCGAAGGCTTTCACCAGTTCCGGGTTTTCCGTCCCGGCGCGCAAGAGCGCCCCGACCTTGGTCCGCTCGATCACATACCAGACGATCAGGCAGACGATGAGCGAGAAGACGATGGCGAAGAGGCGGAATTTCGGGAACATCATGAAGCCGAGATTGACCACGCCCTTCAAGGCGTCCGGCATGCCGGGATAGGGCGTGCCCGAGGCACTGAAGATGTTGACGAACAGACCCTGCAGCACGAGCGTGACGCCGAAGGTGAGCAGCAGCGAATAGATCGGATCGAACTTGTAGAGCCAGCGCAACAGGAAGCGCTCGATCAGCATGCCGAAGCCGCCGACGATGATGGGCGTGAGGATCAGTGCCGGCCAGAAGCCGATGTGAAAGCCGCTCAACCCGAACCACAGGCCGACATAGGTGTACAGGATCAGCGCCACGAAGGCGCCGAGCATGTAGAGCGCGCCATGGGCGAAATTGACGACATTGAGCAGCCCGAAAATGACGGCGAGACCGAGGCTCATCATGGCGTAGAAGACGCCGTTGTTGAGGCCCAGCATGCCCTGGGCGAGCAGAAGCTTCAGCATGTTTTCGCCTTTCTACACACTCAGATAATGGTTGAGCCGGTCCATGCTGGCGGCAACATCGCCGCCCTCGATGCGGTCGATCACCCGGCCGTGCTCGATGACATAGTGACGGTCGGCAAGCGGAGCTGCGAAGCGGAAATTCTGTTCGACCAGCACAATCGTATAGCCTTGCGCTTTCAGCCGCATGATCGCCTCGCCGAGCGCCTTGACAATGACGGGGGCGAGCCCTTCCGTGATCTCGTCGAGCAGGAGGAGCTTGGCGCCGGTGCGAAGAATCCGGGCAATGGCGAGCATCTGCTGTTCGCCGCCGGACAACCGCGTGCCCATGCGCTTGCGCACCTCTTTCAGGTTGGGAAACATGCGGTAGATCTCATCAAGGCTCATGCCGTCCTTGCCGACGCTGGGCGGCAGCATGAGGTTTTCCTCGACATTGAGGCTGGCGAAAATGCCGCGCTCTTCCGGGCAATAGCCGATGCCGCCAAGCGGCGCGATGCGGTGATCGGCGATGTCGATGAATTCTCGGCCGCGGATCGTCACCGAGCCGGTGCGGCGCGACACCATGCCCATGATGGCGCGCAGCGTCGTGGTGCGGCCGGCACCATTGCGGCCGAGAAGGGTAATCAGCTCGCCCTCGGCAATCTCGATATCGATGCCGTGCAGCACATGGGATTCGCCATACCAGGCATTGAGCCCGCTGGTTTTGAGAAGCGGCGCGGCCATCATGCCACCTCCTCGGCCTTGATGCCCATATAGGCTTCCATGACGGCGGGGTTCTTCGACACCTGTTCATAGGTGCCTTCGGCCAGAACCTCGCCACGGCTCAGAACCGTGATCGCATCGGCGAGCTTGGAGACGACGCCGAGATTGTGTTCGACCATGATGATGGTGCGGCCCACCGAGACGCGCTTGATGAGATCGGCGACCTGGCCGACATCCTCCGAGCCCATCCCTTGAGTCGGCTCATCCAGCAGCATGAGTTCGGGTTCGAGCCCGAGGGTCGTGGCAATTTCGAGCGCGCGCTTGCGGCCATAGGGCAGTTCGACCGCCGGCACATGGGCGAAGCGTTTCAGCCCGACCTGATCGAGCCGCCCCAGCGCTTCGCCGTCGAGCGTCGACAGGATCTTGCGCGAACGCCAGAACTGATAGCTGACATCGAGCCGCTTCTGCAGCGCGATGCGCACGTTTTCCAGCGCCGTCAGATGCGGGAACACGGCGGAAATCTGGAACGAACGGACGATGCCCAGATTGGCGATCTCCTCCGGCTTCAGATGCGTGATGTTGCGCCCGTTGAAGGTGATCGTGCCGGAGCTTGGCGTGATGAACTTGGTCAGAAGATTGAACATCGTCGTCTTGCCGGCGCCATTGGGGCCGATCAGCGCATGGATGGAGCCGCGCGCAATCTTCAGATTGACGTTTCTGACCGCCATGAAGCCGCCAAAGCTGCGGCTGAGGTCAGTCGCTTCGAGGATGAAATCGCTCATGAGTGTCCTTCGGCAAGACGTTTTCGGAAAGTCATTGGCAAGGAAGGGCAGGGCGGGCAGCCGGAAAAACCTCCCGGTCTGCCCGCCCTGCGGAGCAGTTACTTCACCAGCGGGCAGCCGCCGTCCTTCAGCGAGGCATAGGCGTCCTTGCCGGGGATGGTCTGGACGACCTTTACGACATCCCACGGGTCCTTCGTCGCATCCTGCACCTGCACGAGATACATGTCATGCTCCAGCAGGCCATCGGCGCGGATCTGGCCGCCCTTGGCGAAGAAGTCGTCGATCTTGGCCTTGCCGAGTTCAGCGCGCACGGCATCCGGATCATCCGTGCCGGCGGCCTTCACGGCCTTCAGATAGGCCATGGTCAGCGAATAGTCGGCGGCGTGGATGAAGGTCGGGGCGGCACCATTGGAGTACTTCATGTACTTTTCCTTCCAGGCGCGCGAGGCATCGTCCTGGTTCCAGTACCAGCCGACCGTGAAGTTCAGGCCCTTGGCGACATCGGTGCCGAGCGCCTTCACGTCGGCAATCGTCACAAGCATGCCGGCAAGCTGCTGGCCGGCCGAGGTGAGGCCGAATTCATGGGCCTGCTTGATCGAGTTCACCGTATCCTGACCGGCATTGGCAAGGCCGACGACCTTCGCGCCCGAGGACTGCGCCTGTAGCAGGTAGGACGAGAAGTCGGTCGAGGCCAGCGGCACGTCGGAACTGCCGAGCACCTTGCCGCCCATTTTCTCGACCACGGCGGTGGTGGCCTTCTGCAGCGCATGGCCGAAGGCATAGTCGGCGGTGATGAAATACCAGCTGTCGCCGCCATTCTTCATCACGGCCGAAGCCGTGCCGGTGGAGAGCGCATTGGTATCGTAGCCGTAGTGGATGCCGTATTTCGTGCAGGCCTTGCCGGTGAGATCGGCGCTGGCCGAGCCCGTGTTCATGGTGATGACCTTCTTTTCAGACGCGAGCTGCTGCACGGCAAGGCCGACGGCGGAGTTGGTGAGGTCGGTGATCATGTCGACATGATCCTGGTCGATCCACTGGCGGGCGGTGGCAGACGCGACGTCGGCCTTGTTCTGGTGGTCCGCCGAGATCACTTCGATCTTCTTGCCGAGAACCGTGCCGCCGAAATCCTCGACCGCCATCTTCACGGCCGCCACGGCGCCATCGCCGCTGAAGCCGGTGGAATAGACGCCCGACATGTCGCCGAGAACGCCGATCTTCACCACGTCGTTGGAAACGCCATCGGCGAATGCCGAAGTTGCCGCGAGGGCAACAACTGCCGCGCTCACGCTGCCATATAGAAATGCCTTCATCACTCTTCCTCCTTGAGTTGCGGGGCTCAGGCGCCCGCGCGATTGTCAGACAGTCTGCCTTTAAAGTCCGAACCGTTATCCCCAGCGCCATTCCGGCTGTCTGCGGGCTCCGATCCGGGCCTCCTCCATCATCCCGCTTCGCGGAATTGCTGTCCCCGCGGCCATCCGGCCCTGCGCCCCTCATCCTCCAGAATGAGGCTAGCGGCTTTCTCGGCGATCATCAATGTCGGGGAATTCGTGTTGCCGCTGGTGATTGTCGGCATGACGCCGGCATCCACCACCCGCAGGCCGCGCACGCCATGGACGCGCAGCCGGCTGTCGACCACGGCGAGCGGATCGTCCTCGCGACCCATCTTCGTCGTGCCGACGGGGTGAAAGATCGTGCTGGCAATGTCGCCGGCGAGCTTCGCCAGCTCCTCGTCGCTCTGGAACGCAACGCCCGGCTTCCATTCCACCGGGGCGTAACGGGAAAGCGCCGGCTGCGACACGATATGGCGGGCCTGACGGATGCTGTCGGCGGCAATGCGCCGATCCTCCGGCGTCGTCAGATAGTTGGGGGCAATGGCCGGCGCATCCTTTGGGTCTTTCGAGCGGATGCGCACGCTGCCCCGGCTGGTCGGGTTGAGATTGCAGACGCTGACGGTAAAGGCCGGTTCGCGATGCAGCGGCTGGCCGAAGGCTTCGAGGCTCAGCGGCTGGACGTGATATTCGAGATTGGCATGCGGCTGGCTCTCGTCGGAGCGGGTAAACGCGCCGAGCTGCGAGGGCGACATGCTCATCGGGCCGCTGCGCTTCAGCGCATATTCCATGCCGATCGTCATCTTGCCGAAGAGGCTGGCGGTCAGCGCATTCAGCGTCTTGGCGCCCGTCACCTTGAAGACCGTGCGGATCTGCAGATGGTCCTGCAGGTTGCCGCCGACGCCGGGAAGGTCCGCAACCGGTTCGATGCCGAGACTTTTCAGGAAGGCCGGATCGCCAAGCCCGCTCAGCTGCATGATCTGCGGCGAGCCGATGGAGCCGGCACAGAGGATCACTTCGGCATTTGCGCGGACTTCGACCGTTTCGCCGGCGCGATTGCCGCGCGCGCCCCTGCAGCGCAGGGCTCCATCGTCATCCGCCTCGAACAGCAGCCGCTCGACCTGCGCTTCGGTCCAGACGGTGAGATTGGGTCGCGACAGGGCAGGGCGGAGAAAGGCCTTCGACGTGTTCCAGCGCCAGCCGGCCCGCTGGTTGACATCGAAATAGCCGACGCCCTCATTGTCTCCGGTGTTGAAATCCTCCGTTTTCGGCACGCCGGCTTGCACCGCGGCATCGGCAAAGGCATCCAGCAGATCCCAGCGCAGCCGCTGCTTTTCCACCCGCCATTCGCCGCCATGGCCGTGGAGATCGGAGAAGCGGCTGTTGCCGCCGGTTTCGGGATCCTGGCCACCATCGAGGCGATAGTGATCCTCATGCGCCTTGAAATGCGGCAGCACATCCTGCCACGACCATGACGCATCGCCCGTCAGCGCCGCCCAGTGATCGTAGTCGCGGGCCTGACCGCGCATGTAGATCATGCCGTTGATGGAGGAGCAGCCGCCGAGCGTCTTGCCGCGCGGATAGATAAGGCTTCGTCCATTGAGCCCGGCTTCGGCCTCGGTCTTGTAAAGCCAGTCGGTGCGGGGATTTCCGATGCAATAGAGATAGCCGACGGGGATGTGAATCCAGTGATAATCATCCTTGCGGCCGGCTTCGAGAAGCAGCACGCGATTGGCCGGATTGCGGCTCAGGCGATTGGCCAGCAGGCAGCCAGCCGACCCTCCTCCGATTATAATGTAATCGAATGCTTTCGCAATCAATCCCAAACCTCCCGATGCCGGATAGAAGCGTCTGCGGCCCCGCGCCGCAGCGCAAGAGCCTGAAAAAGCTGGTCCGGCATGTTGGGCGTCCTCCCGCCTGACCGAAAAGCTAAACGGGAAGTAAACGAGAAATCCAATGACAAATTCAGAATAACATTATAAGCAGAATTAATATGAGCGATTTTGATCTCAAAACATTACGCGCCTTTGTGGCGGTCGCGCGGGAGGGCAATGTGACCCGCGCGGCGGAGCAGTTGCACCTGACGCAGCCGGCCATCAGCCTGCAGCTGAAGCGTCTCACTGCCGAGACCGGCATCGAGCTTTTCCGCCGCACCGCGCGGGGACTGGAGCTGACCCATGACGGCGCGCTGCTCGCCGCCAAGGCGGAACTGATCTTCGCCTCGCTGATGGATTTCGGTCAGACGGCGCGCAGTCTGGCCACGCAGGTCAGCGGCTCGCTGCGCATCGGCACGATCATCGACCCGGAATTCACGCGGCTCGGCGCCTTCCTGAAATCGCTGGTCGAAAGCGCGCCGAGCATCGAGACGGAGCTGCGCCACGGCATCAGCGGGCAGGTGCCGGAGGGGCTGAAGCGCAACGAGCTGGATGTCGGCTTTTTCCTCGGCGATATCCGCGATTTCGATCCGCTGGCGGGGCTTGGACCCGGCGCGGAGGAAAGCCTGTTCCATGTGCTGGAACTCGCGCCGCTGACCTATCGTGTCGTGGCGCCGGGGGCCCTTGCGCCCTATGTGCGCGACAGGACCTGGGCGGAACTGGCCGCACTGCCCTGGATCGGCACGCCGCCGGCCTCGGTGCACAATCGCCTGCTCGGGCGCATTTTCGGCGAACTTGGCGTCCGGCAGAATGTCGTGGCGCTGATCGATCAGGAAATGTCCATGCTCGCCATGGTGCGCGCAGGCGTGGGCTTGAGCCTCTGCCGGGAATCGATCGCGCTGCACGAGCAGCAGTCGAACGGTCTGATCATCGCCAATTCGGTGAAGATCGAAACCGCGCTCAGCTTCATTTCGCTGAAAGCCCGCGCCAACGATCCGGTCGTCGCCCATGTCTTCGACGTGGCACGGCGTATCTGGGAGCAGAACGGCTGAGACGGGCGGCCTATAGTTTCAGCGCATGAGTGATAGATGTCCTTTCTATAACTCATCAATGCGGTATTTCATGAGTTATAGCAGGGTGAACTATCGCTCACGGGGAGGCGAGGCCGCCGCTGGCCCTTGCCTTGCGGGGCCTTCCTTCCTAGAGCATTTCAACGTTTCACAGAAACGCTGAAGCGCTCCATCTCCTTGTTTTCCGCAATTCCGGACGTGAAACCGGTTTCCACTTTCGCTGGAATTGCTCTAAGACACATCCACCAATCCCGGAAAGGCATCCCATGGCCCGCGATCTTCTCATTCTGCTGACCCCCGGCTTTCCCGACGCGAAGCTTTCGCCGGACAGGCTCTATTACTGCCCGCAATGCAATATGGTGGAAGGCCTGCTCGCCACCTTTCCGCAGCTGTATCACCATGTCGATGTCATGCGCGTCGACTTCCCCCGGCCGCGCCCGGCGGTGATCGAACGGATCGGCGAGGAGAACCAGGGGCTTCCGGTGCTGATCTTTGCCGACCCGGCGACTGCGCCCGCCGATGCCTTGACATATGGCGAGACCCGTTTCGTCAGCGATATCAACCGCCTCTGCGAACTGCTCGCCGAACGCTACGGGATTCCGTATTCGCACTGACACCAGTCGTCTTCAGCGCGTCACGTCAATGACAACGCGCCCGCGGGTCTGACCTGCTACGATAGCCTCGGCCAGCTCCGGCAGTTTCGACATGGGCTCGACGGTCGTCATGGCGGCGAGGCGGTCGCGGTCGAGATGGTCGGCGAGCGTCTGCCACGCGGCCTGACGCAGCGCCATCGGGGCCATGACGGAATCGACGCCGAGGAGGGCGACGCCGCGCAGGATATGCGGCATGACGGTCGCGGGAAGATCGGCCCCGCCCGCAAGCCCGCAGGCCGCGACCGCGCCGCCATAATTCGTCTGCGCCAGCACATTGGCAAGCGTCGTCGAGCCGACGGAATCGACCGCGCCGGACCAGCGCTCCTTCTGCAGCGCGCCGCCCTTTTCAGCGAGGCTGGCACGGTCCACGAAGGCGGTGGCGCCAAGGCCCGCAAGATACTCATGCGTTTCCGGACGTCCGGTCGAGGCGGTCACATTGTAACCCCTGGCTGACAGAAGGCTGATCGCGACGGAGCCGACGCCGCCGGCGGCGCCCGTCACCAGAACCTCGCCTTCGCCGGGCTTTATCGCGCCCCAGCGCTCCAACGCGTTGACGCAGAGCGCTGCGGTATAGCCCGCCGTGCCGATGGCCATGGCCTGTTCGAAGGAGAAGGCCTCCGGGAGTTTCATCAGCCATTCGGGCTTGAGGCGCTGATAGCGGCTATAGCCGCCCCATTCGGTTTCGGAGAGGCCGAAGCCGTTGACGACGACGCGGTCGCCCGGCTTCCAGTGGGGCGAGCGGGACTCGACCACCACACCCGCCAGATCGATGCCGGCGATGAGCGGCGTGCGCCGCGCGATGCGGCCCTTGCCGCTGACGGCGAGCCCGTCCTTGTAGTTCAGCGTGGAGAATTGGATTTCGACCAGAACGTCGTGATCGGGCAGATCGGTCACCTTCAGCGTCCGGAAGCCCGCCTTCGGCTTGCCGTCCACCGCATCAATCACCATCGCGTTGAAAGTGCCGCTCATGATCGCAATCTCCTCCTGCCATGCGTGCGCGCGACGAGCAAAAGAGCGCCGGCGAGCCAAACGGCCAGACCATGCCACGGCCATGATCCTAATGCCAGTCTCCGGAACGGGCAGATGCAGATGTCGCCCGGCCACAGAATTGACGATGCGGCGAGACGTCCCAAAGGTTGAAATCCGGGCTGCAAGACGGCATGATCTGCAATCAAAAGAGGATTTTGGAAAGCCTTTTCTAATATGAAAGTCGTGATACTCTCAAGGCTGCAAGGCATTCGATTCCGGGGGGAACGCGCTTGAAGCTTGTTGATGATGCCGGCGCCGTGCCGACGCCTTTGTCGGCCCCCGTCGCCACCAATGTCAATCTCATTCTCGATACCATCCGCACGCAGATGAACATGGATGTCGCGTTTCTGGCGGAGTTTTCCAACGCGGTGCGCGTGTTCCATGGCGTCTCTTCGATTGTCGACCATCCGCCGATCCGCGCGGGCGAGGTTCATCCGATCGGTTCGGGCTATTGCCGCAAGGTTGTCGAGGGTGCGCTACCGCAGCTGATCCCCAACACCGCCGATGTGCCGCTGACGGCGGAAATTCCCGAAACGGCGGCTATTCCCATCGGCGCGCATTTGAGCGTTCCGCTGCGGCTGGAGGACGGGCAGCTTTACGGCACGCTCTGCTGTTTCGCCTTCACGCCGCGGCCCGATCTCGGCGAAACGCAGCTCGTGCTGCTGCGCCAGCTTGCCGATCTGATGGCGCGCATGCTGGCCGGCGACATCAGCGCGCAGAAGAAGCGCAGCCGCACCCGCAAGCTGGTGGAGACGGCCATTGCCGCGGGCGACCCGGCCATCGTCTTTCAACCGATCGTGAACCTGAAGAACCGCGTCGTGACCGGCTTCGAGGCGCTGTCGCGCTTTTCCAGCGAACCGCCGCGCAGCCCCGACAAGTGGTTTGCAGATGCGGAGCTTGCCGGCATCGGGGGCAGGCTCGAGCTTGTCGCTGCACAGCGCGCGCTCGCCGCGTGCCGGACGCTGCCGGCGGATTGCTCGATCAACATCAACCTGTCGCCGAAGACGATTCTGACCGGCAACCTGCAGCCGCTTCTGGCGCAGGTGGACCCGAAGCGTCTGGTCATCGAGATCACCGAACACGCTGCCGTCGACGACTATGCCGAACTTCAGGCCGCCTTGAGACAGGCGCGCGCGGCCGGTGTGCAGATCGCCATCGACGACGCGGGTGCCGGCTATGCGAGCCTGCAGCATGTGCTGAGATTGCAGCCGGATATCATCAAGTTCGACATCAGTCTGACGCGCGATATCGACACCGACCCATTGCGCAGCGCCATGATCAGTGCGCTCACCGAGTACGGTCGCCGCACCGGCACGATCGTCGTGGCCGAGGGTGTCGAGACGGTGGAGGAAGAGCGGACGTTGCGCGACCTCGGCGTCGACAAGGCGCAAGGCTATCTGTTCAGCAAGCCCAAGCCGGCGGGGGAATTTGCCGGGGTGGCGAAGGCGGGGTGAGCGGGTGCCCTCTTCTCCCCAAGGGGAGAAGGTGGCGCGAAGCGCCGGATGAGGGGTTCCAACAATGCGGAGAGAAACCCCTCATCTGTCCTTCGGACATCTTCTCCCCAAGGGGAGAAGAGGGAACTCACAAACTTGCGACGGTCTTCAGCGCCCCATCCAGCGCAATCCCGCCTTCATCCAGCAAAGCGGCCTGACGCAACCGTCGCATCCATGTCGCACCATCCTCGCGACCCATGAGCATCGGCAGTGCCGACATGACGCGGTCGAACTTGGAGAGGCCGCGCACATGGGTGTCCGAATAGCCCTTCACGAGGCGACGGTTGCCGAGCACTTCGGCGGCGAGATCGTAATTCTGCGGCAGAACCTTCAGAGCCTCTGCGGTCCAGGCATCGCGATGCGCCATTTCGATCGAGTGGCGGAGGCTCCCCCGGCGGAAGCGGCGGAGCGACGAGACGACATAGAGGCCGGTGAACCAGAAGAGTGTGCCGGTCTTGACACGGCGGCCCTTGTCGATGCGGCGGTTGAGCCAGTTGAACAGGGCAGGGCGGTTCCCGATGAACTGGCCGAGCCCCTTCGGCAGCGTGCCGCAGACCTCTTCCATGCGCGGATGCATGTATTCGGTCGTGTAGAGGATCTGGTCAGCCTTGACGCCGACTTCCTTCTTCACGCGGTCGAAGCGGGTGCCGCGCGTCTTCAGATCGGCGACGCGGATCACATCGTCATAGGCCATGGCGATGGCGACATATTTGGCGGCCTGTGCGGTGAAGGCGAAATCCTTTTCCCCACCGCCATGCGCCTTGTCGGCGGCGTGGAGCTTGGCGACTTCGCTTAAGTATTCGTCGGCATAGGCCGGGTCTTGAAAATCCGTGAGCTTCTTCACACCGGCATAGAGCATGGGCTGGATGATGTCCGGGAATTCCCTGCGGATGCGGGTGAGCAGCTTGTCCAGCGCCGGATGGCCGGCGGAGGCCGGGATTTCGGCGAAGGTCTTGGGCGATGTGGCCGAGACCTTGTCATTGCCGCCGCGGAGCACGCGGTCATAGGCCGCGTTGAAGGCGCGAAGGCTGGCCTCGACGCCCTTGCCGCCCTTGCGCACGGTCGCCTCGAAGGCGTCCTTGGTAAAGGGCAGGGCGCCGGAGGCGGCAAGCGCGCCGAACATGGAGGAGGAGATGACGCTGCCGTTCTTCGTGGCCAGCGTATCCATGTCGAAGGTGATGGTCTTCCTGGCGGCAAAATCCGTGGCGTCGACCACCACGGTCGGGTTGCCTGTGCCGTCGCCGGGCTTTTCCTTTTCGCCGACCGCATAGGAGCGGTGGGTGGAGGCGATCAGCATTGTCTTGTCGGGCGTGACCAGACCGCGCAGCACGGAGCGGCCGGCTTCCATCAGTTCGGCGGCGAGCACGATATCCACATCGCCAGGCGTCGGCATCAGCGCCAGAACCGGCTCGACGCCCTCGCGGGCCTTCAGCAGTTCCAGATAATAGATCGTCGCGCCCGTGCGCTGGGCAACGCCCGGCACGGAAGTCGTCTGCGCGACCCAGCCCTGAGATTCTGCCAGATCCACGATCCAGTCGGCGAGAACCCCGCCGCCCTGGCCGCCCATAGCGAGGATGGCAAGCGACAGCGGCTTGTCGTGGGAGAGGGCGGCAAATGCGTTATCGACATGAACGTTCATGGTTTTCATCCCTCTCAATCAGCAAAGACGACTCGGGCCTCGGCGCGGCGCGACTGGAGCCAGCCGATCACGGCCTTGCGCACACGATGCGCGAAGCGGTCCCAGCCCGTGGGATTGTGGATGACATCGGCGCGGTAGAAGGAGGGGCAGAGGACTGCCGCTTCCGAGACTTCGCCGCAATTGCCGCAGCCGACGCAGGAATTGTCGATGGCCGCGACCGGATCGTCCTTCAGCGGATCATCCGTATGCTTGACCGAGAGCGAGGGACAGCCGGAGAGGCGGATGCAGGCATGATCGCCGGTGCAGACATCCTCGTCAACGCCGAAGCGCTCCTTGACCATGCGCTTGCCGTCCTTCACGGCTTTCGCGAATTGCGGCTTCACGCGGCGCTGCTTGTTGAGGCTGCATTCGGACGAGGCGACGATGATCTTCGGACCCGGTTCCTTTGTCGTCAGCGCCTCTTTCAGCGTGTCGCGCATCTTGGCGACATCATAGGTGCGGTCGATCTGGCGGACCCAGGTCGCGCCGATGCCCTTGACCGCATTGACGATGGAATTGTTGGTCTTGCGGCGAGGGTTGAGCGCGCGGGACGACATGATGTCCTGACCGCCGGTCGCCGCCGAATAGTAGTTGTCGACGACGAGGATGACGCCATCCTGCTTGTTGAAGACGGCATTGCCGACCGAGGTGGCAAGACCGTTATGCCAGAAGCCGCCATCGCCCATGACCGAGATGGAGCGCTTGTCGGCCTCGACATTGAAGGCGGAGGCAGAGGCCGGCCCGAGGCCGTAGCCCATTGTCGTGCCGCCGATATTGAAGGGCGGCAGGATGGAAAAGAGGTGACAGCCGATATCGGCCGAGACGTGATGTTCGCCGAGTTCCTTCTCGACCAGCTTCATGGCCGCGAAGATCGGGCGCTCCGGACAGCCGGTGCAGAAGCCGGCAGGCCGCGGCGGCACGACCTCGGCGAGCGCCTTGACCTTGGGATCGGTGAGGATCGGATCGGGGTTCGGCACCGGCGGGCGGTTGCCGAGGAGACCCGGCGCATTGGCCTCGATGAAGGCGCCGAGACCCTTGATCAGGACCGGCGTCGTATATTCGCCGCCGAGCGGCAGGACGTCCTTGCCCGAGACCTTGGTCTGGATGTCCCGGCGGCGGAACAGCGTGTGCAGCGTGTGCTCGATATATTCCGGCGCGCCTTCCTCGACCATGAGGATCGCCTTCTTGCCGGCCGCAAATTCGATCAGCTCGTCATCGACCATCGGGTAGGAGACGTTCATGACATAGAGCGGCACGCGGCAATTGCCGTAGACGTCGGCGAGGCCGAGATGCTGGAGCGCCCGCATCGCGCCATTATAGACGCCGCCCTGCAGCACGATGCCGATCTCGCCCTCGGTGGGGCCGAAATGTTCGTTGAGCTTGTTGGCCTTGATGAATTCGACCGCCGCGGGCCAGCGCTTCTCCAGCTTTTCCTTCTCATGCGCGAAGGAGGCCGGCGGAAGAACGATGCGGCTGAGGTCGCGGCGCGGATTTTCCAGCGCTTCCTTCAGCGTATATTCGGGACGCTTGTTGTCCTTGGCGACGAAATGGCCATGAACGTGGCAGGAGCGGATGCCGACCTGCAGCATGACCGGCGTGTTGGAGGCTTCCGAAAGCTCGAAGCCCTTTTCGACCGCCTCGACAATGGAGGGCAAGTTCGGGCGAGGGGTCATCAGCCACATCTGCGACTTCATCGCAAAGGCATGGCTGCGCTCCTGCATGATCGAGGAGCCTTCGCCGAAATCTTCGCCGATGATGACCAGCGCACCGCCGGTGACGCCGCCGGAGGAGAGGTTGGAGAGCGCATCCGAGGCGACGTTCGTGCCGGCGGTGGACTTCCAGGTGACGGCGCCGCGCACCGGGTACATGACGGAGGCCGAGAGCATGGCGGCCGCGGCGGCTTCGGACGCCGATGTCTCGAAATGCACGCCCAGCTCTTCCATCACGTCCTTGGCATCAGCCAGCACGTCCATGAGATGCGAGATCGGCGAGCCCTGATAGCCGCCCACATAGGAGACGCCCGATTGCAGCAGCGCCTTGGTGATGGCGAGGATGCCTTCGCCTCTGAAAATGTCGCCTTCGCCGAGCTTCAGGTCTTCGACTTCACGCGCAAATGATCGCTCTGCCATGACGTTCCCCATCTTGTTGGCAAGTTATATGCAAATGCATATTTCATCTGTCGGATTGTGTCAATTGCATAAATCTTTGCCGCTTACGCGCGCGCTTGCCTTTATATGCGGCGGGGAGGAAATATTCCATTTCATATTATTTTTAAGAAATGCGCCAAACGACCCTTGTCAAAATCCGGATTTTCATTTTAAGTTTCAAACAATCACAAAATCCGGAAACCACCGGAATTCCGTCAAGGGGAACATAGGAGTCCAAAATGACTGACATGACGCGTCGTGGCGTACTGGGACTGGGTGCGGCTACCGTTCTGACCGGCATTCTCGCCGGCCGGATCCCGGTTCAGGCCGCCGAAACGAACACTCTGACGATTGCCTTCAACTCGAACCTGCCGTCCTTCGACGGCACGGTGGGACTGTCGGGCGTGAACCCGGCGATCCAGGCGATCTATCGCTCCATCTACGATCAATATATCGGCCAGAAGCCGGACCTGTCGTTTGAGCCCGGCCTGCTGACGGCCTGGGGCTGGAACGACGACAAGACCAAGGTCTGGATGGATGTGCGCGAAGGCGTGAAGTGGCATGACGGCTCGGACTTCACGCCCGAAGACATCGTCTGGTCGCTGACCCGCGCCGGCAAGCCCGAGACCGGCAACCCGGTGGCCAGCGTCTGGGCCGGCATCGGCAACTACAAGGTGGACGGCAAGCGCATCACCGCCGACGTTCTTTCCTTCGACCCGACCATCTTCAAGTGGATGGCCTTCCTCACCGGCTTCGTCCTGCCCAAGGCCTATTATGAAAAGGTGGGTGCTGCAGGTTTCGAAAAGAAGCCGATCGGCACCGGCCCCTACATGTTCGACGCCTATGAGGGCAATTCCTTCCTGCGTCTGAAGGCCAACCCGAACTACTGGGGCGGCAAGCCGGCCTTCGAGACGGTCATCTTCAAGTTCGTCACCGACCCGACCAGCCGCGTCGCCGAAATCGAGAGCGGCTCGTCCGACGTGACGCTCGAAATTCCTTACGAGGAATTCGACCGTCTGAAGGCCAAGAAGGGCTATGCCGGCGTTTCCTCGCCGATCTCCGATATCGGCATGATCTTCATCACCAATGTCGAGCCGATGCTGGACAAGAATGTGCGCCTTGCTGCCCATCACGCCATCGACAAGGCCGGCATCGTCAAGAAGCTGCTGCGCGGCTATGGCGTGCCGATCGACACGCTGGAAGCCCCGGAATATGCCGCCTTCGATCCGTCGATCAAGGTCGCTTACGATCCGGACAAGGCCGTCGCGCTCCTGAAGGCTTCGGGCTATTCCAAGGACAAGCCGGTCAAGTTCAAGATCCAGACCACGCGCGGCCTGAAGCCCAAGGATTACGAGATGATCCAGGCGATTGTCGGCATGTGGCGCAAGGTCGGCATCGAGGCGGAAATCGAAGTCTACGAAATCGCCAAGCATTTCGAACTCCGCGCCGGCCACAAGCTCGCACCCGCCGCCTTCTACAACTGGGGCAATGCGATCGGCGATCCGACGACCTCGACCGGCTTTGCCATGTTCTCCAAGTCGCCGCATTCCGGCTGGAAGACGGACGACGTCGACGCGCTCATCGGTCCGCTCTGGGGCGAAAAGGACGAGGCCAAGCGCATCGCCGGCTGGAAGGCCGTCGACAAGTATATTGCCGAGCAGGGCTATGTGATCCCGCTTCTGCAATATGTGCAGCCCATCGTCTTCAAGTCCTCGCTGAAGGTGACGCCGAACGTCTCGAGCGCGCTCCAGCCGACGCTGGTCTCCAAAGCCTGACATCAAGAAGGCAGCGTCGTACCCTTGATGGCGCGGCGCTGCTTCCCCCTGTTCGCAGACCCGTGCGCCCGGCTAGCTTGCCGGCGCTGACGGCAACAGGAAGGTTTCATCATGACCGCTTCCGATCTTCTCAATCGTCTTTTCATGGCGGTGCTGACGCTTGCCGGCGTCGCCGTCATCGTCTTCTGTCTGCTGCGCGTTGTGCCGGGCGATCCGATCGCCATGATGATCTCGCCGAGTGCGACGCCGGCCGACATTGCAGCGCTCCGCGCCCATTACGGCCTCGATCTCGGCCTGCCGCAGCAATTCGGCATCTGGTTCATGGATGTGCTGAAAGGCAATTTCGGCACCTCGATCTCGCAACGCCGCGATGTCATGGAGCTGATCGGCGAGCGCCTGCCGGCGACGCTGGAACTCGCCTTTGCCGCCCTCGTCTTCGGCGTGCTGGCCGGTGGTATCATCGCCACGCTCGGGACATTGGCGCGGCGCACCGCGCTCGATCCGGCGCTGGATTTCGTCAACGGCCTGTTTCTCGCCGTGCCCGATTTCGTCTGGGCGCTGGCGCTGGTGCTGCTGCTGGGCGTGTTCTGGCCGGTGTTCCCGCTGTCGGGCCGCATCGACCCGACGCTTTCGACCAATTTTCAAACGGATTTCTACCTGATCGAAAGCCTCGTCACTCTCAAGTTTTCCGCCTTCGGCGACCTGATCTCCCATATGGTCATGCCGATGCTCGCGCTCGGCCTGCCGCTCGCGGCCATCGTCGTGCGAACGCTGAAGGAGGCGCTGGCCGAAGCCATGGTGCAGGATTACGTGCTGCTGGCGCGTCTCAAGGGCATGTCGCCGCTCCGCCTCGTGCTGCAGGAGGCGCTGCGCAATGCGGTCGGCCCGACGCTGACGCTGACCGGTGTGCAGTTCACGTTCATGATCGGCGGCACGGTCATCGTGGAGCGCATCTTCTCCTATCCCGGCCTCGGCAACATGGCGATCGACGCCGTGATCAACCGCGACCTGCCGCTGATCCAGGGCATCGTGCTGACCTTCGGCGCGATCTTCATTCTCGTGAACATTCTCGTCGATCTCATCGCCGCCTGGCTGAATCCGCGGGGCGCTGCCCATGGCTGAGATCGCAACCACGGACGCCCCCGTCCCCCTCCGGAGCCTGCCGATGAAAAACATCAAACCGCTTTTGCGTGAACCGCGGGTGGTGATCGCCGGCGGCTTCCTGCTGCTGCTGCTGCTGATCGCGATCTTCGCGCCCTTTATCGCGCCGAAGGACCCGCTGGAGCAGGACCTGATGCTCGGCAACATGCCGCCCGCCAACTATCCCGGCGCGGAGCCGGGTTACTTCCTCGGCACCGACGATCTCGGCCGCGACGTGCTCTCGCGCGTGCTTTACGGCTCGCGCATTGCGCTCACCGTCGCCTTCGTCGCCGCCAGCCTTTCGGCCATCATCGGCACGCTGATGGGGCTCGCCGCCGGCTGGTATGGCGGCTGGGCGGACCGGATCATCTCGCGCCTCGTCGATATCTGGATGGCGTTCCCCCCGGTCTTGCTCTCGGTTCTGCTCGTCGCGGTGCTGGGTTCGGGCCTGCATTCGGTCATCGCCGCCATCGTCATCATCGACTGGACGCGCTTCTGTCGCGTGGTGCGGGCCGAAACGATGGCGCAGGCGCAGCTTGACTATGTGATGGCCGCCGAAACCATCGGCTTTTCCCGCAGCCACATTCTCTGGCGCGAAATCCTGCCCAATGTCGCGCCGGTCCTCATCGCCCTTGTCAGCCTCGAAATGGGCATCGCCGTGATTGTCGAGGCGATCCTGTCCTTTGTCGGTCTGTCGCTCTCCTCCGACATCCCGACCTGGGGCGGCATGATCGCGCAAGGCCGCCAGATGATCCATCAGGGCTGGTGGGTTTTCGTCTTTCCTCTCATCGCGCTCTTCGCCACCGTTCTTGCCTTCAACCAGCTGGGCAACGGTCTGCGCAAGGCGCTCGACCCGGTGATGCGCCGATGACCCAACCACTTGTTGCTATCGAAGGCCTGAGCGCCATTTCCACCCGCGACGGCGGCGCGCCCGTACTGCGCGACGTGTCCCTGACGCTAGAAAAGGGCGAGGTTCGCGGCCTCGTCGGCGAATCCGGTGCCGGCAAGTCCACCATTGCAAAGGCGCTGCTCGGCATCCTGCCCTCCACGGTGAAGGTCACCGGCGGCTTCATCCGCTTCGAGGGACGCGACCTGCTCGCCATGCCGCGCCGCGAACTCTCGGACATCATGGGCCGCGACATCACCCTGATCCCGCAGGACCCGCAGACGGCGCTGAACCCGGCCCGGCGCATCGAGGCGCAGCTGACCGACGGGCTGCGGCTTAAGCTCGGGATGAGCAAGGCGCAGGCACACGAACGCGCGCTGCAGCTTCTCGACGAAGTGCAGATCCGCAATCCCGAACGGGTGCTGAACGCCTATCCGCATGAACTCTCCGGCGGCATGCGCCAGCGCATTCTCATTGCCTCGGCCTTCGCGCTGAACCCGAAGCTCGTCGTTGCCGACGAGCCGACGACGGCCCTGGACGTGACGGTGCAGAAGGAAATCCTGCGCCTCATCCGCCGCATGCAGGAGGCGCATGGCACGGCGGTGATCTTCGTCACCCACGATCTCGGCGTCGTCGCGAAAATCTGCGACCGCGTGACCCTGCTCTATGCCGGCAAGGTGATCGAGGACGGCGCGACTGCCGACATGCTGACCGCGCCGAAACACATCTATACCCGCGCGCTAATTGCCGCAGGCCCGCGCTATGACCGGCCGAATGCCGGGCTGGAGCCCGTGCCGGAAGCCGTGTTCCGCCAATTGCGCGCCGAAGTCGGCATTGCCGAGAGGAGAGTGTGAGATGAGCGATCTTCTCTTTGAAGCGAAGGGCATCGAAGTCACCTATGGCATGAGCAAGGGTCTTTTCGGCCATGGCCGGCCGGGCGTGCGCGTGCTGCATGGCGTCGATCTGGCGATCCGGCGCGGCGAGACGGTGGGCATTGTCGGCGAATCCGGCTCGGGCAAGACGACGCTCGGCCGGGCGCTGCTGAAGCTCGTGCCCGTTTCCGGCGGCACGATCCGGTTCGACGGGCAGGACATCACGAACCTCTCGCCCGACGCCATGCGCCCCTTGCGCCGGCGCATGCAGATGATCTTCCAGGACCCGATGGCCTCGCTCAACCCGCGCCACACGATCCGCCGGATCCTGACCGAACCGCTCTTCCTGCACGGCCTTGCCACCGACCGGCGCGATGCCGAACGGCAGGTGCGGGCGATCCTCGATCGCGTGTCGCTTGCGCCCGTCACGCTGGAGCGCGCGCCGCATGAACTTTCCGGCGGCCAGCGCCAGCGGGTCGGCATCGCGCGCGCCGTGCTGATGAAGCCGGATTTCGTGCTCGCCGACGAGATCGTTTCCGGTCTCGACGTGTCGACGCAGGCGCAGGTGCTCAACATCCTCAAGGCGCTGTCCAAGGAAATGGGGCTCGCCATGGCCTTCATCAGCCACGACCTCTCCGTCATCCGCGCCGTCTGCGACCGCGTCACCGTCATGCGCTTCGGCGAGGTGGTGGAGGAGGGCCCGTGCGAAACCGTTTTCGACGCCCCGCAATCGCCCTATACGCGCCTGCTGCTCGATGCCATTCCGCTGCCCGAAATCGACGACGGCTGGCTGACGCGGCCGGCTCCCAATCTTGAAAACGCAGCCTGACCGGAGGACCTGCCATGACCGTTCAAACGACCAAGGGCCTGCCCGGCCTCGTCGGCCACGACCACACGGGCCTCACCGTGCCGAACCTCGACGAGGCGATCGACTTCTTCGACCGCGTGCTCGGCTGCACCCATGTTCTCACCTTCGGCCCCATCGGCGATCCGGAGGGCAGCTTCATGACGGACGCGCTCGGCGTCCACCCGCGCGCTCGCATCGAGCGTGTTGCGATGATCCGCTGCGGCAATGGCTCGAACCTCGAACTCTTCGAGTATTCCGCCCCCGACCAGCGCGACCTGAAACAGAAAAACAGCGACATCGGCGCCTTCCACATCGCCTTCTACGTCCGCGACATCGCCGCCGCCAAAGCCTATCTCGACGACATGGGCGTCGAAACGCGCTTGGGCCCACTGCCTATTGAGGACGGCCCGATTGCCGGGCAGTCCATCCTCTATTTCCAGGCGCCGTGGGGCCTGCAGTTCGAGGCGATCAGCTATCCCAAGGGGATGGCCTATGAGGCGACGAGCAAGGTGTTGCTGTGGAACCCGGAAAAGCCGGGGGCGTGAGGGAAAGTTTTCGCAAATAGCATTTATTGCGCAGTTTCTGTTATCGGCGTATCTTTAAGACCGTCGAAGGAGAAGACTGCGATGAATGTTTCACTGGGCGAGCGCTGGGAAAAATTTGTCGAGCAGACCGTCCGCGAAGGACGCTATGGCTCGGCCAGCGAAGTCGTGCGCGAGGGTCTGCGCCTCGTCGAGGAGCGCGAAGCGCGGCTGAACGCGCTGCGTGACCATCTCAACGCCTCCATCGCCGCCGGCGGCGACAATGGTGACGGCGACATTGACGCGGCACTGGCGGAGGAAGCCAAAGCATTGCGGGCCAAGGGCTTCTGATGTGGCGCAGTTGATATTTCTCGACAGCGCCAGACATGACCTCGTTCACATCCTCCGTTACGTCACGACGCAAAGCGCGTCACTCCAGACAGGCCAGGATTTCGTCGCAGCCCTCCGGCTGAAATGCCGGCATCTCGCGGGCCTTCCCGGAACGATGGGCCGCCCACGCCCGGAATTGCGCGAGGACATGCGCAGCTTTGCCTTCCGGGGCTACGTGATCTTCTTCCGCTATGTCGGAGACAGGCTTGAGGTCGTCAACATTCTGGAGGGGCATCGCGACATCGATGCCTATTTCGACGATACCGAATGAGAGGCGAGACTACCGCCCCCGCACCCGTCGCAAGGTCTCCGACGGGCTCTCCCCATAGACCTCGCGATAGGCGGCCGCCGCCCGTCCCAGATGCCCGAAGCCTGATGCCAGCACGGCATCTGCCACATTGAGCGACGGCGTGGGCTTGAGCAGCGCGTTGCGCAAACTCTCAAGCCGCGCCTTCTGCACGCCATCCGAGAGCGTGCGGCCGAAGGCCTTGCGGTAGCTTTCCTGCAACGTGCGCAGCGGGATGCCGGCGGCGGTGGCGATGTCGGCCATGGAGATGTTTTCGGCCGCGCGGGCGCGGATGAAATCTTCCGCCTTGCGCACGGCGGCAGAGCCGGGGTCGATGGCGGGCTGGCTGAGGGTTGAGGAGAAATTGCCGGTCAGTCCGTTGAGGATGAGCGAAATCAGCCCGTCGCGCAGCATCCTGCGATAGGCGTCCGGCAGCGCCGCGCCGCCTTCCGCCGCCTCCACCAGCATGCGGGTATGCGACAGGATGCTGCGCCCGACAGGGCTTGTGAGATCGACCGAGGGGTCGAATTCGATCGGCCCGCGCGCGCGATGCGTCAGCGTCTCGAAGAAATCCTCGACCATGCGGCGGCGCATCAGCACGATCAGCTTTTCGCAATCGTCCTTCCACACCATGCGGGACGCCAGCGTCGGCGACAGGAGCGAGCCGCGCTGACCGGCGGCGACATCGACGGCGCTGGTGCCGCAGCGGACATGGGCGGCGCCATGGACCGGCAATTGCAGCAGGAAGAAATCGGACAGCTCGCCGGGATCGATCTCCACTTCCGCGCCGTAGGCGACGAAGTTCACCGAATAGCCCGGCTGCTCCACCGCATTGTGCACGGCATGAAAGCCATAACCATTGCGGTCGCGGACATTGAGAAAGTGGGGACAGAAGATGCGGCCGATGGCATCGCGCGCTTCATCGACGGCGCGGGTGTCGACCAGACCGTGATGCTGAAGAGGCTTTTCCTGCGCATCGAACATCGGCGGTTTCCCCGTGACGAGCCGAAATCAAACCATATCTGCCGAAAGTGGACAAGGCCTCGCGCAAAGTGGATTGCCGATTGTCAAATCCGGTTCATGATTAGTTTAAACATAAAATGAATGAAAAGCCATCGACAAAGACGGCTCAGAAAACGGGAACAAGGTCATGGGAAGCGATCTCTTTCGTGCCGGAATGCGCCGTCTTGCAGGGGGCGTCACCATCATCACATCGCTGGATGCCGACGGCCGTCGCTGCGGCATCACGGCGACCGCTGTCTGTTCGCTCTCGACAGAGCCGCCGTCGCTGATTGCCTGCGTCAACCGCTCGACCTCCATCGCGGCCGTCGTTGAACATCGCGGCGTCTTCGCCGTCAACGTTCTCGCCGAGGACCAGCGCCCGGTCGCCGAGACCTTTGCCGGGCGCACCGGCCACGCCCGCGAGGATCGCTTCACGGTCGGCGATTGGATCGATGACGGCACCGGCGCGCCGGTTCTGGCCGATGCCTCCGTCTCCTTCGATTGCAAGCTCGCCGAGATCCACGAATTCGGCACGCACATGATCCTCATCGGCGAGGTCGTCTCGACCCGCTGCGCGGATGGCGAAACGCCGCCGCTGATCTATGGCGACGGTGCGTTCCTGACCGCCCGCCTCGCGGCAGCAACCGCCTCTGCTGCGGCCTGAGCCATCACAAAAGACATCGTTAGAACGACATCGTTCAATAGACAGGGGAAGCCATCATGAATGGACTGAACGGGAAAACTGCGATCATTTCCGGCGGCGCGACGCTGATCGGACAGGGGATCGCCGAGGTTCTGAAAAACTATGGCGTGACGGTCGTCATTGCCGACATCAATAAAGAAGTCGGCGAGAAGGCAGCGGCCAAGGTTGGCGGCAACACGCATTTCATCGCCACCGACATTACCAGCGACGCCGAAATCGAGGCGCTGGTGAAGGCGACGGTGGAAAAGACCGGCCGTCTCGACTTCCTCGTCAATGTCGCCTGCACCTATCTCGACAATGGCGCGGACACGACACGCGGCGACTGGCTGAAGGCGCTGGACGTCAACATCGTCGGCTCCGTCATGCTGATGCAGGCGGCGCGCAAGCATCTGGCCGCCAACAAGGGCGCGATCGTCAATTTCGGCTCCATCTCGGCCCGCGTGGCTCAAGTTGGCCGCTGGGTCTATCCGGTGTCCAAGGCCGCGATCCTGCAACTGACACGCAACCAGGCGATGGATCTGGCGCCCGAGGGCATCCGCGTCAACGCCGTGTCGCCTGGCTGGACCTGGTCGAACATCATGCAGGAACTGACGCATGACACGCGCGCCAAGGCGGACGCCGTGGCGAAGGACTTCCACCTGCTCGGCCGCACCGGCAGCCCGAGCGAAGTGGGCGAGGCCATCGCCTTCCTGCTCTCCGACAATGCCAGCTTCATCACCGGCACGGATATCCGCGTCGATGGCGGCTACACGGCGATGGGACCGGAAACCAACGTTCCGGCCATCCCGCGCCTGATGGAGTGATGAATACCCCTCATCCGGCGCTGCGCGCCACCTTCTCCCCGAGGGGAGAAGGGGTGGAGCCGCAACGCCGCCGGACCTCCTCTCCCCTTGGGGAGAGGGTCGCCGAGCGGAAGCGGAGGCGGGGTGAGGGGCCTTCTCAACGACAATTGAACACACGCAAAGAAAGGGGAATGACATGACGAAATCCAGACATTTCACCATCGTCGGCGGCGGCCAGTCCGGCCTGCAGCTCGGCATCGGCCTGCTGAAGGCCGGCCACGAAGTCCGCATCGTGCAGAACCGCACCGGTGATGACATCGAGAAGGGCAAGGTGATGTCCAGCCAGTGCATGTTCGATCAGGCGCTGCAGAACGAACGCGACCTCGGCATCAATTTCTGGGAAGCCGAATGCCCGACGGTTGACTCCATCAGCTTCACCGTGCCTTCGCCGGATGGCGGTGGCGCCAAGGCGATCGACTGGAACGGCAAGCTCGATCACGCCGCGCAGAGCGTCGACCAGCGCGTCAAGATTCCGCGCTGGATGCAGGAATTTGTCCGTCAGGGCGGCGAGATGATCATCCATGACGCCGGCATTGAAGATCTCGAAAACTATGCCAAGCAGAGCGATCTCGTCATCGTCGCCGCCGGCAAGGGCGATATTGTGAAGATGTTCGAGCGCGACGCCACCCGCTCGCCCTTCGACAAGCCGCAGCGCGCGCTGGCGCTCACCTATGTCAAGGGCATGGAAAAGCGCCCCGACCATTCGGCCGTCAACTTCAACCTCATCCCGACGGTCGGCGAATATTTCACCTTCCCGGCGCTGACGACCACCGGCCCCTGCGACATCATGGTGTTCGAAGGCATTCCCGGCGGCCCGATGGACTGCTGGAAAGACGTCAAGTCGCCGGAAGAGCATCTGGCGAAGTCCAAGTGGATCCTCGAGACCTTCACGCCCTGGGAAGCCGAGCGCTGCCACAATATCGAACTCACCGACGATAACGGCATCCTCGCCGGGGCCTTCCCGCCCACGGTGCGCAAGCCTGTCGGCCGCCTGCCCTCCGGCGCCATCGTTCTCGGCATGGCGGACGCCGTCTGCCTCAACGACCCGATCACCGGCCAGGGCTCCAACAACGCCTCCAAATGCGCCAAGGCCTATATGGACGCGATCCTCGCCCACGGCGACCGCGCCTTCGACGAGGCCTTCATGGTCGCGACCTTCGAAGCCTACTGGTCTTATGCCCAGTTCGTCGTCGGCTGGACCAACGCGCTCCTGATGCCGCCGCCGCCGCATGTGTTGAACATCATGGGCTCGGCACAGGCCTATCCGGACCTCGCCAAGCGCATCGCCAACGGCTTCAACGACCCCCGGGACTTTTTCCCCTGGTTCGCCGTCCCGGAAGAGGCGGACGCCTACCTTACACGGCTCGCCGCGTAAGGCTCTCCTCTCTGGACACAAGCGAACCCTTGGCCGCGTTTCGACGCGGCCTTTTTTGTTGTCTCAGTCCCCGGACTCCGTCGCGAAATCGGATGACCCGTTGCGGCCGGCGATGCGCCGCGACCGCGAAATCCCGGTCAATGAAATCACAAACAGGAGGCCTGCTGCGACCATGAACAGCCAGCCGGCGATGGCCTGATAGGCCACGACGCCAAGAACGCCGCCCAGCAGGAACGCGGAAATCGTATAGAGATGCAGGCGCAGCTTCGAGCGGTTATGCGCCGCATCCGTTTCGCGATCGCGCCCGCGCAGGATATCGAGTGCGATGCCGAGTTCGATGCCGATATCGGTCGCCATGCCCGAAACATGTGTGGTCCGCACACGGGCATCGGAAATCCGCGTCACCACGGCATTCTGCAGGCCCATGAGAAAGGCCAGGCCCAGCACGACAACCGGTGTGCGCCAGGCCTCGAGCAGCCAGAGATCGGCGCAGCCGAGCAATGCAAGCAGAATGGCTTCCGTCAACACGCTGTAGGCGTAGATGCCATGGATATGCCGCCGCCGCCCGGTGTTGATCAGCAGCGTCGAGACACAGGCCCCGAAGATGAACGCGAAGACGATGCTGAAATAGAAGAGCGCGGATTGCCACTGGCCGATGGCGAGATGATCCGAGAGGGTCGAGACATTCCCGGTCATGTTCGCGGAAAAGAAGCCCACCGAGTAAAATGCCGCCGCATTGAGCGCACCTGCCGTTCCGGCCAGCGTCACCGCGAGGTTGAGATCAACGCGTTCATCACGGGCTTGGCCTTGCTGCAAGAGCATGCGGTGTTCTTTCTCGGCGACTTCAAAGGATCATCGGCGCATACACCCGTTGGGGGTGGGTCGCAATGTTGATGTGGGGCGAAAAATGAGGTTCGGAAGGGGCGCCCTATGCCTTATCTACGCCGCCGCCCACAAGTGCATGCGGGGAGTGGCCAGCACCTATCTTACACAGCTCGCGGCGAAAGGGTTTCCTCCCGTGGTAAGGCGAACGCTTCGCCGCGTATCAGCGGTTTTATATGCGCGAAACTCTTGTAATTTCTTCTCCAAATGTCATCGTGAGCTGAAATAGGGGAGGGTCGGTGCAATGAGCCGCCGCAAATCCAACGTAAAGCCTAGCATCTTCGGAATGACCAACTCACGGGATTTCTTGAACAAACTAGAAGGCGACTTTGCTGATTGGAAAAAGGATCCGGGCTCGTCGAGACTGGCGCTCAATTGTGTGCTTACAGCCTATCATATGCATGATTGGGTATGGAGTGACTGGCTAAAGGAAGACGCCAGCCTCCAGTCAAAGCTAGCACTGCATGATAAAAATAGCTTTCAGAAATGGCTGTTTAGAACTTGCGTTTGGTTTCATTGGGTTGAAGAACTCGCGAACGGTACGAAACATTTCGGCCGTCCGAAATCCTTTGAAGCTTTAAAGGTTAGCGCCCTGCCGTTCGCTTTTGATAAAGCCGACGCAGGTTTTGATAGTGGTTCTTGGGACGGACCCATGCCGTATATGACGGGCGATAACGCTGTTCTTCTCATTGACAACGGCGAATCAGCTGGTGAGCTTCGCTGGATGCCTTTAGGCCAACTGCTTGATGTAGTCGTCAGGTTTTGGAACGACTTCTTTCTTCTGTACGCACCTGCACATTTGAATGAAGAGAACTTTTTAGTACAAGCTAGCACTCTAACTGAGAACGATGTCAGGCTAGTAATGCAGGCAAGCGTGGAAACCGACAAGCCTTACAATCTCGCAGACATTCCCGAGTTGGAAGAACAACAATTGACAGGGACTCGGAGCTGACAAACATGCCCGCCGTCATCCTCGGGCTTGTCCGAGGATCTGCTAAAGAGGCCAAGCAAACGACGTTGCAGCAGGAATTCGGCGTGGGCAGATGGTCGGGACAGGCCCGACCATGACGGCGGAGGGTAGAGCCTCCGTCACGCCTCAGCACTCACCGCGGCAGCCTCCTATGTGTCGCGGCCGTCCGTGCCACCTGCTCGTAAATCCCCGTCAGCAGATCCAGCGTTTCCGTCGCATCTTCCAGCCGCTTGCCGAGGTTCGGCACGGATTGAACGGCCTTGACCAGAAGCGAGGCGCGGATGTCGGCGTAACGGTCGGTGACGTCGCGGCCGGCCTGGGTGACGGTGTAGGTGACGCCGGCGCGGCCGCTGCCGGTGCGCTCGACAAGGCCCGCGCCGATGAGCTTGCGCAGGCTGTATTGCATGTTGGGAATGTCCTCGCGGTTGGACAGGCGGGCGATGTCCTTCAGCGTTTTCGGCCGGTCATTCATGCGGATGATGTGCAGCATGGCGTTTTCCGGGCCGCTCGCGGTCAGGTCGAGAACGGTGGCGAGACATTCCGTCTGCCAGCGGCCGAAGGCCTCGAAGGTGCGCATCAACGCATATTCCAGCTCGGCGACATCCATTTCTCCCCGTGTGCGCGCCAGATGCCAGTGCCGGTCGAGGCCGCTGTCCTTCTCCCCATCGGCTCCCTTGCCGGCATTCCCGCTCTTGTCCTGCATGTCCCGCTCCTGCAACCGACTCATGACCCCGACATTAACCGCGCCACGGCGGCGGCTCCAAGGGCCTGCCGGCGCGCGCGGAAAAATAGCGGTTCGCGAATTTGACCGTTGACAAAGTTTAGACTTCAAATAAACTTTCTATCGTAAATTCTAACAAATCTTCTGGGGAACTACCATGACAGAGAACTCGATGTTCGCTGAAGGCCAATTCGTGCTCGGAACCTTCGCGTCCAACTGCTCCGGCGGCATGTCCGTCACCAAAGTGCCCGAGCGCTGGGTCAATTCCTGGGACAACAATCTGAAGCTCGCCCGCCTGCTCGACGATGCCGGCATCGACTTCATGCTGCCGATCGCCCGCTGGATCGGCTATGGCGGCGAGACCAATTTCCATGGCGGTGTGCTGGAAACCATGACCTGGGCGGCCGGGCTTCTGGCCAGCACGCAGAACATCAATGTGTTTGCCACCATCCACACGGCGGCCAACCACCCGGCCGTCGTTGCCAAGCAGATCGCCACCATCGACCAGATCAGCCGGGGCCGCATCGGGCTCAACATCGTCGCCGGCTGGAACGAGCCGGAATACAAGGCGCTCGGCCTCGATCTGCCCGCCGGCCACGAAGAGCGCTACGCCTATGCGCAGGAGTGGTTCGACGTCATCAAGGCGCTATGGTCGCGCACCGAAACCTTCGACTGGGACGGCGCGTTCTTCAAGCTGAAGGGCATCCTCGGCGACCCGCGCCCCTCGCGCAAGGTGCCGATCCTGAATGCCGCAGGCTCCGGCGAAGGCCGGGCGTTCGCGGTGAAGAATGCCGATTTCCTCTTCACGCCCGCCATCGATCTCTCCCGCTCGGGCGAAGAGATTGCGGCCCTGAAGCAGCAGGCCCGCGACGTTGGCAAGAAGGTGGGCGTGCTCACCTTCAGCCATGTCGTCTGCCGTCCCACGGAGAAAGAAGCGAAGGACTATCTGCAGCATTTCGGCCAGGACAATGCCGATTGGGACGCCGTCGACAATCTCGTTCGGCTGCAGTTTGCGCACGCGCATTCCTTCCCGCACGATCTTCTCGCGCTGATCCGCGACCGCATGGCCGCCGGCCACGGCGGCTTCCCGCTGGTCGGCACGCCGGAACAGGTGGCCGAGGGGCTGATCGCGCTCCACAAGGCCGGCTTCAACGGCACGACGCTTTCCTTCGTCGACTATGCGCAAGAGTTCCCCTACTTCCGCGACACCGTGCTGCCGATGCTGGAAAGCGCGGGTATTCGGCGGGCTGTGACCAAGGCGGCTAAGGCTGCCTGAGGCTGCAGCGTGTGCCCCACCCACCACCGTCATCCCGGCCTTGAGCCGGGATCCAGCTGCGCGATGTCTATCGCGCAAGAGGACTCTTTAAGGAAGGGCCTTCCAGCCCGCAGACGCGGGCTGACTGGATGCCGGATCAAGTCCGGCATGACGGAGGAGAGGGGACGTCTTCAATCTGAAGCGGCAGAGTTTGAGGCACAGCCCCCTCCCCAACCCTCCCCACAAGGGGGAGGGAGAGTGACCGTCGTGCCTAGGGGTGCCACGCGTCGAACCTGAGAGCGCCTCGTCCGTGTCCTCCGCCATGGGGCAGGTCGGTGCCACGAGTCGTCTCCCCCCTTGTGGGGGAGATGGCCGGCAGGCCAGAGGGGGTCTTTTTGCCGACTTGCGCCAGACCAAAACCCGTCACGACAAACACCCACGTCCAGAAAAGAATAGGGGACCCACCATGAAACTCACCAACCACGACATGTCCGACACCTTCCGCCAGGCCATGCGCAGTTTCGCCGGCAATGTCAGCGTCATCACGGTGGGGGAGGGCGATGAGCGCTCCGGACTGGTCGCGACCTCCACCGTCTCGCTCTCCGTCGAGCCCGCGACGATGCTCGTCTGCGTCAATCGCAGTGCATCGTCCTGGCCGCTTTTCGAACGCTATCGGCACTTCGGCGTGAACGCGCTCCGGCCCGACCAGAAGGCGATTGCCGAGCGGTTCAGCGGCAAGGGCGGGGTGAAGGGCGCGGAGCGCTATGCGCTCGGGACATGGCGCAAGGGCGAGACCGGTGCGCCGCTTCTGCAAGGCGCTGCGGTCGCCATCGACTGCGAGATCCAGGACATGATCGAGTGGACGACCCACTCCATCCTCATCGGCCGCGTGCGCTCGGTGGCGATCGGCGATGCCAGCGCGGCGCTGGTCTACTGGCAGGGCGACTACCGGCCGCTGACAGCGGAAAATCGCGTCGTTTCAGGCGTTTGAACAAACCTCTCCGACAGGATGACTGGGCGGCATTTTTTGCTTGACGCTTAAAGCATCTCTGGATACTTTAAACTTAAAATAAATTCTGGAATGAAGGGAACGCGAAAATGCGCATCGTTTGCATCGGCGGAGGCCCGGCTGGCCTCTATTTCGGACTTCTGATGAAGAAGCTTCATCCCGCCCACGACATCACCGTGGTCGAGCGCAACAAGCCCTATGACACGTTCGGCTGGGGCGTCGTCTTCTCCGACCAGACCATGCAGTCCATGCGCGTCTGGGACCCGGAAAGTGCGGCCGAAATCGAGGACTCGTTCAACCATTGGGACGATATCGAACTGCTCTTCAAGGGCACGCGACAGCGCACCTCCGGCCACGGTTTCGTCGGCATCGGCCGCAAGAAGCTGCTCAATATCCTGCAGGCCCGCTGCGAAGCGCTGGGCGTCGAACTCAAGTTCGAGACGGATGTCGATAGCGATCTCGATTTCCCGGATGCCGATCTCGTCATTGCCTCGGACGGTCTCAATTCCAAGATCCGCAACAAATATGCGGAGATCTTCCAGCCCGACATGGTGGTGCGCCCGAACCGCTATATCTGGCTCGGCACCAACAAGCTCTACGACGCCTTCACCTTCGATTTCCGCAAGACGGATCACGGCTGGTTCCAGGCGCATATCTACAAGTTCGACGACAAGACCTCGACCTTCATCGTGGAGACGACGGAAGAGGCCTATCAGGCCCACAAGCTGGGTGAGATGTCGCAGGACGAGTCGATCAAGTTCTGCGAAGACCTCTTCGCCGAAAGCCTCGAAGGTTCGTCGCTGATGACCAATGCCCGCCACCTGCGCGGCTCGGCCTGGCTGAATTTCAGCCGCCTCATCTGCGGCAAGTGGAGCCATTTCAACGGCAATTCGCATGTCGTGCTGATGGGCGACGCCGCCCATACCGCCCATTTCGCGATCGGCTCGGGCACCAAGCTCGCCATCGATGACGCCATCGAACTCGCCAACCAGTTCAACATTGCCGGCCATGGCAAGGATGCGATCCCCGGCGTTCTCTCGAGCTACGAGGAAATCCGCCGCGTCGATGTCGCCCGCATCCAGAATGCGGCGCGCAACGCCATGGAATGGTTCGAGGTCGTCGGTCAGCGCTATGCCGACACGCTGGAGCCGGAACAGTTCATGTATTCGATGCTGACCCGCTCGCAGCGTATCAGCCATGAAAATCTGCGCCTGCGCGACAAGACCTGGCTTGAAGGCTACGAGCGGTGGTTTGCCGCCAGGCAGGGCCTCAATGTCCAGGAGGGCGAGCGCTGCCTGCCGCCGATGTTCACGCCTTACAAGGTGCGCGGGCTCACGCTGCCGAACCGCATCGTCGTCTCGCCCATGGCCATGTATTCGGCCAGGGACGGTCTGCTCGATGACTTCCACATGGTGCATCTCGGCAGCCGTGCGCTCGGCGGTGCGGGCCTCGTGTTTGCCGAAATGACCTGCGTGTCGCCCGATGCGCGCATCACCCCCGGCTGCCTTGGCATCTGGAACGATGAACAGATGGAAGGCTGGAAGCGGCTTGTCGCCTTCATTCATGGCAATTCCAATGCCAAGGTCGCCATGCAGCTCGGCCATGCGGGTCGAAAAGGTGCGACCAAGGTCGCCTGGGAAGGCATCGACCAGCCGCTGGAAAGCGGCGACTGGCCGCTCCTCTCGGCCTCGGCGCTGCCTTACCTCAAGCACAGCAAGGTGCCGAAGGCGATGGACCGGGCCGACATGGATCGCGTCAAGGCCGATTTCGTCGCCGCCACGAAGCGCGCGGTTGAGGCCGGTGTCGACTGGCTCGAATTCCACGCCGCCCACGGCTATCTCCTGTCCAGCTTCCTGTCGCCGCTGACCAACCGGCGTGAGGACGAATATGGCGGCAGCCACGAGAACCGGGCGCGCTATCCGCTGGAAGTGTTCCGCGCCGTGCGCGACGCCTGGCCGGCCGACAAGCCGCTCTCGGTGCGCCTCTCCTGCCATGACTGGTTCGAGGGTGGCAACACGCCGGACGATGCCGCGATCTTCGCCCAGATGTTCAAGGATGCCGGCGCCGACCTCATCGACTGCTCGTCGGGTCAGGTGTGGAAGGAAGAACAGCCGGTCTATGGCCGTCTCTTCCAGACACCCTTCTCCGACAAGATCCGCAACGAGATCCATGTTCCGACCATTGCAGTCGGCGCGATCTCGGAAGCCGACCATGCCAACTCCGTCATCGCCGCCGGTCGCGCCGACCTCTGCGCTGTCGCCCGCCCGCATCTGGCAGACCCCGCCTGGGCGCTGCACGAGGCGGCCAAGATCGGCCTGAAGAGTGTCGCATGGCCCAAGCAATATGTGTCGGGCAAGTATCAGTACGAGGCGAACCTCGCCCGTGCGACCGCTCCGGCGAAGTGAGGCTGACGTGGCCCGCGCGCTTGAAAACAGGCACGTTCTCGTCACCGGCGCCGGCAGCGGCATCGGGGCGGCCATTGCCCGCAGACTTGCGGGCGAGGGCACGCTGCTGACGCTGGCCGGCCGCCGCGCCGAGCCGCTGGAGGCTCTGGCCGCCGAGCTTGGTCTTGACCGGACGCTGGCCGTCTCCGGCGTCGATGTCACCGATCCGGCAGCCATTGCGCGCGGTTTCGAGGCGGCGCGGGCGAAATTCGGCCCGGTCTCCATTCTCGTCAACAATGCCGGCGAGGCCCCGAGCGCGCCGTTCGAGAAGACCGGGCTCGACCTTTGGGAAAAGGTCATCGGCGTCGACCTGACGGGCGTGTTCAATGTGACGAAAGCGGCGCTTCCGGATCTGAAAGCCTTCGGCCAGGGCGCGCGCATCGTCAACATCGCCTCGACGGCGGGGCTTACGGGCTATGCTTACGTCTCGGCCTATTGCGCCGCCAAGCATGGCGTTGTCGGGCTCACACGGGCGCTGGCGCTGGAACTGGCGAAAACCGGCGTGACGGTGAATGCCGTCTGCCCCGGCTTTACCGATACGCCGATCATTGCCCGCTCGGTGGAGGCGATTGTCGCCAAGACCGGCCGGACGGCGGAACAGGCGATGACCGAATTCACCAAACACAATCCGCAAGGCCGGCTGGTTGATCCTGCCGAGGTGGCCGACACGGTCGCCTGGCTTTGCGGACCGGCAGCACGGTCGATCAACGGTCAGGCGATTGCGGTCGCCGGCGGCGAAGTGCTGGCGGGCTGACAGATAAGAAACCTGAGAGGGAACGAGATGCCATTCAAGATATCCAAGCCGATGCGCTTCGGCGATTGCGACCTGACCGGGATCGCCTATCACCCGGCCTATCTGTCCTATCTGGTGGACGTCAACGAGGCGATGTTTGCCTCCTTCGGCATCACCTGGAAGGAGATCATGTTCGAGCGCCGTCTCGGCCTGCCGACCGTGACCATGAACCTTCAATTCATCAAGCCGGCCGTTTATGGCGACGTTCTGGACTTCTCCGTCCATGTCCGCGCCATCGGCCGCTCGTCGCTGGACCTCGAGACCGATGTTCGCGTCGGCGAGGACATGATCTGGACGGTGCGCCAGCGCATCGTTCTCACCTCCACAGAAGACCACAAATCCCGCGCCTGGCCGGACGATATCCGCGCTGGCCTCACACGCTATCTGGAGCCAAAAGATGCTGCATGAAATTATTCAACCCGATGGCTGGGCCAAGCCCGTCGGCTATTCCAACGGCATTTCCGCGCGCGGCCGTATCGTGCAGGTCGGCGGTCAGGTCGGCTGGGACGAGAACTGCCTGTTCCACTCCGACGACTTCGTCGATCAGGTCCGCCAGACGCTGATCAACATCGTCAGCGTGCTGGAAAAGGCCGGTGCCAAGCCCGAACACCTGATCCAGATGACCTGGTATTTCACCGACCGCGAGGCCTACAAGTCGCGCATGAAGGAAATCGGCGCGGCCTATCGCGAGATCATCGGCCGGCATTTCCCGCCGATGGCAGCCGTTCAGGTCGTCGCGCTGATGGAAGACCGCGCCAAGGTTGAAATCCAGGCGCTCGCCGTCGTTCCGGATTGAGGAATACATTCCATCCCCGTGGAAATGCAGAAACCACTCAAATCCCAGGAGGAAACCATGTCCAATACCGTCATGCCCGTCATCACCCGCAAGGGCCAGGAAGACAAGAATACCGGCCAGTCCGGCGGCTGCATCCGCATTTCGGGCGTCGGCCCGCAGCACACGCCCGCCACCAAGATCTGGTTCGGCAAGGTCTCCAACGATCCGGGCTACCGCTCCTATCCGCACCACCATGGCGAAGCCGAAACCGGCGGCTATGTGCTGAAGGGCAAGGCGCGCATCTATTTCGGCGAGAACTGGCAGGAATATCTCGACATGGAAGAAGGCGACTTCATCTTCGTGCCGCCCTACTGGCCGCATATCGAGGTCAACATGTCGACCACGGAAGAGCTGGTCTGGATGACCACGCGCACGCCGGACAATATCGTCATCAACCTGCCGGACGTGGACGATTCGATCCTCGTCGGTTTCCGGCGCGCCTGATGAAGCTCCTGCGTCATGGCCCGGCGGGCGCCGAGAAGCCCGCCCTTGTGGATAGCGACGGCAAGATCCGCGACCTCTCGGGCCTTGTCGCCGATATCGGCGGCGATGTCCTTTCAGATGCGGGCCTTGCCCGCATCGCCGCCGCTGACTTAAAGACCCTGCCGGAGGTTTCCCCCGGCAGGATCGGTCCCTGCGTGGCCGGCACACGCAAGTTCATCTGCGTCGGCCTCAACTACAGCGACCATGCGAAGGAAACCGGGAAAGCGCCGCCGGAAGAGCCGATCCTCTTCATGAAGGCGACCAGCGCCATCGTCGGCCCGAATGACGAGGTGGAAATTCCGCGCGGCTCCGTCAAGGCCGACTGGGAAGTCGAACTCGGCATCGTCATCGGCACACGGGCGAAATATGTCAGCGAAGACAAGGCGCTCGACCATGTCGCCGGCTATTGCGTCGTCAACGACGTGTCCGAACGCGCCTTCCAGTCGGAGCGCGGGGGCCAGTGGACGAAGGGCAAGAGCCACGACACGTTCGGCCCCATCGGCCCGTATCTGGTCACGCGCGACGAGGTGCCGGACCCGCAGAACCTTGCGCTCTGGCTCGATGTCGACGGCGTGCGCCGCCAGACCGGGACCACCGCCAACATGATCTTCGGTGTGCGCCATCTGGTGAGCTATATCAGCCAGTTCATGACGCTGGAGCCGGGCGACATCATCGCCACCGGCACGCCGCCGGGCGTCGGCCTCGGCATCAAGCCGGAACCGGTCTTCCTCAAGGTGGGCCAGGTCATGACGCTCGGCATCGAGGGTCTGGGCGACCAGCGCCAGCAAACCATTGAAGCGAAGGACTAAAGCCATGAGCGATTTTGCAGGCAAGCTTGTCATCGTCACCGGCGGCGCGCGCGGACAGGGCGCGGCGGAAATCCGCCTCTTCGCCTCGAAGGGCGCGGCGGTCATCATCGCCGACGTTCTCGTGGACGAAGGCGAGGCGCTGGCGGCGGAACTGACGAAAGAGGGCAAGGAGGCCCGCTTCATCCGCCTCGATGTGACGGACCCGGCCAGTTGGGCCGCCGTCATCGATCTGGCGAAATCGTGGAAGGGCCGGCTCGACGTGCTGGTCAACAATGCCGGCATCATCAACCGGACGCTGGTCGAGACCACGTCGCTCGAAGCCTGGGAACGGGTGCTGCGCGTCAACCTCACCGGCTCCTTCCTCGGTATCCAGGCGGCAAGTCCGCTGATGGCGGAGACCGGCGGCGGCGCGATCGTCAACATCTCGTCCAACAGCGGCTATTCCGGCCATTACGACCCGGCCTATACGGCGAGCAAATGGGGCCTTCGCGGCCTGACCAAGAGTGCTGCCATGGAGCTTGCACCGAAGAATATCCGCGTCAACGCCGTCTGCCCCGGCCTCGTCGTCACCGGCCTCAATGCGGCGAGCCCGCATCTGAAGCCTATGATCGGCATCACGCCGCTCAAGCGCGCCGGCAAGCCGGAAGAGATCGCCGATCTCGTCTTCTTCCTGTCGTCTGACGCATCGAGCTTCATCACAGGCGAAGACTTCGTCATCGATGGCGGCTTCACCGCGGGGGCTGCCTATCGTCGCGTGGCCACCGAAACGGGCATCTTCGCGGAATAGCTGTATCGGCAAGTGCCCGATTGGGTTTCAACCTGGAGGCCGGTGCGGAGTACCCGCGCCGACCTCGCCGCATTTCGTGCGGGTGATACGCAACTTATAAGAGATTTCGCGAGTGCGGATTTAGCAAATCGAAAGGATTATAAGGCAGGAGTAGCACCCAGAAAATATTGAAATTTTTGGGCGACTGATGCTCTCGACCGATTTTTTCAGGGTAGACGTTGCGACCGGCCGGGCCGCGTCGCAGGTGCGCGCCTCGCAAGAGCGCTCCTGGATGCCGTTCCTGATCGTCGTCAATGTCTATACGCTGGGCGCCGGCGTTCTTTATCCAGACATCTTCTGGCCCATGGTGGTTACAACCATGTCGGAAATGTTCGCCTTTTCACTCGCCTTCATCGTTCTGGTCGTGTGTTTCGAAGGGCTGATCAAGGCCCCGGATCGGCCGATTGAGGCGCTGAGGGAGAGGCTTGCGCGCCGGGGACGCTTCATCGTCGGCGGCCTCTTCATGTTCATTCTCGGCCTGAGCGCCTATTCGACCTACAAGATCAATATTCCGACCGTCGTTCCCTTTTACGCCGACCCGTATCTGGCGGAAATCGACCGTTTCCTCTATGGCCGCAACGCCTGGCGCCTGATGCATGAAGTGCCGCCGCAGGTTGGCCTGGTGGTCGACTTCTTCTACACCCGCGTCTGGCCGGCCGTTCTGCTTTTCGGCATGCTGAGCGGGCTGATCTTTGTCGATGGCGCACGGCTGCATCGCTATGCGTGGGGCCTGTTCTTCGTCTATGCCGTTCTGGGAACGGTGCTGGCGACCCTGTTCGCCTCCGTCGGTCCGATTTTCTACACGGACTTCTATCCCCATGCGCCGCAGTTCATCAACCTGAAGCCGGCGATCCAGGGCAACCCCTACATCAGCAACATTCTGGGCTATTCAGGCTATCTGCTGGATGCCTATCGCGGCAAGCAGCTGGCCTTCGCGGCGGGCATTTCCGCCTTCCCGAGCGTTCATGTCGCCGTCGCCACGCTTTCGGCCTGGTTTCTGTCGGGCTTCGGACGCCGCTGGGCCATGCTGGGCTGGAGCCATGCGGTCATCATCCAGTTCGGTTCCATCTATAGCGGCTGGCACTATGCCATCGACGGGGACGTCTCCCTGATCCTCGTCAGCGCATTCTGGATCGCGCTCAGCCGATTTTACGGCCTGCCACTGATGCCAGACACCTCGCGGCGCGGGCCATGAGACCCTGGAGCACGTCCAGCAAAAGTGCGTCAGCGGTTTTGCGTTCGGACTGCGAAAAAACAAAGAGATAGAGCATTTCAGGTGATCCGGTTTTCATCGGAAATGCTCCAGCGCCAGCCGCCGCAGAGGCGGTCCCTTGCTTACTGGCCGGTTTTCATCTGCGTCCAGAGCCGGGTGGTGATGCGCTGCTCCTTCGGGCCCGAGGGCGTGATGGCGAAGAGGCGCTTGAAGGTTTCTTCATTCGGATAGACGGACGGGTTCTTGATGATCGCCTCATCGATGAATTTCTGCGAGGCGAGATTGCCGTTGGCCGACTGTATGAAGTTGGACGACCTGGCGATGACCTCCGGCCGCATCAGGTAGTTGATGAAGGCATGCGCCTCCTCCACATGCTTCGCGTCGGCCGGGATCGCGAGATTGTCGAAGAAGACGGATGTGCCCTGTTTGGGGATCACGTAGCCGACGTTCACGCCGTTCTTGGCCTCCGTGGCGCGATTGCGGGCCTGAAGCACGTCGCCGGACCAGCCGATCGAAATGCAGATATCGCCATTGGCCAGATCGTTGATGTAGGAAGACGAATTGAAGGTGCGGACATAGGGCCTGATCTTCGCGAAGACGGCGGCGGCGGCCTCAAGATCGGCCTTGTCCTTGCTGTTCGGGGCCTTGCCGAGATAGTTCAGCGCCACCGGCAGGACTTCATCCGGCGAATCCACGATATTGATGCCGCAGTCCTTCAGCTTGGCGGCATTTTCCGGCTTGAAGAGGATATCCCAGTTGTCGAGAGGCACATCACCCAGTGCGGCCTTCACCTTGTCTATATTGTAGCCGATGCCGGTCGTGCCCCACATGTAGTTGACGGCATGGGCGTTGCCGGGGTCGTATTGGGCGAGCCGGGTCATGATGTCGGGCCACATGTTGGCAAGGTTCGGCAGCTTGGACTTGTCGAGCGTCCGAAACACACCGGCCTGGATCTGGCGGGCGAGGAACGGGCCGCTGGACACCACGACGTCATAGCCGGAGCCGCCGGTCAGCATCTTGGTTTCGACGATTTCGTTGGAATCGTAGGTGTCGTAAACAACCTTGATCCCGGTTTCTTTCGTGAAATCCGTCAGGATCGTCGCGTCGATATAGTCCGACCAGTTATAGACATTGACGACCCTGTCCTCGGCGTGTGCCGGGACAGCCGAGAGGATTGCGAGAGGCAATCCGAGCGCAAGTTTGCTGATGATGGTCCGCATGATGGTTCCCCTGTTTGTCGGTCGAATGGACCACATGCAAGACTTGATCAAAAATCGTATTGTTCAGGAGGAGACTTCGGACATTGCCGAAGCATGAGAGGGTTGCGGCCCTGAAATCGCGGAGACACGATGGCGGCACAAACGGTCTGAAAAGTTCAACAACGGCAACGACGATTGAATTCAGTTTGAATTATCACGAAGTGAACTCCGGCCCTGACCCATTTGCAGCGAAGTAAGGGCATGTGAGAATACCATGATCCATGGGGGATGGCTGGCGCCGGGGAGCGATCTTCCGGGGCCTTTGGGCCGCAGGCTTTTCCCCTTTTCGCCAGTTCGTGAGGTTATGACTTGAACACGCAGCCGATGATGAAGGACCCGACGATCGAGGCCATGCTGGCCGGGATCAAGGCGCCGAACCTGCCGCTGGAAATGATCCGGGCGCGTGTCGCCGAGGTCTATGGCCTCACCGGAGAGTGGAAGCAGCTCGGTGGCGAGCGGGAGCAGAATTTCCGCCTCACGATAGGCGAGGGTGCGGCCTTCGTGGTCAAGATCGCCGCGCCGACCGAGCCGATGGAAAGCCTTCGTTTCCAGACGGAGGCGCTGGAGCACATTGCCAGCGTCGATCCGGGCCTCGTGGCGCCCCGTCTGCGCCGCACGCTGGCCGGCGAAGCCATGTCACACATCTTCGATAAGGAAGGCGTGAGCCATGTGCTGCGCGTGCTGACCTTCGTGAAGGGAACAATCCTTTTCGACCAGCTGCAGGAAACCGGCCGGTCACTGAACGCGGAAGACCTCATCGCGCTTGGCCGGGCCAGCGGACGGCTGGCGCGCGCCCTTCAGGGTTTTGCCGGCCGCGGCGCCTCCAGCGTCATGCCGTGGGATATCCGCAGCGGCCTGCTCTTTTCGCCTGCAGTCCACGCGCATATGCCGACCCCGATCGCGCCGCTGCTGGAAGACCTGCTGCCGCAGATTTCCGATGTGCTCTCGAACAGGCTGCCGAAGTTGCGGGCACAGGTGATCTATCACGACTTCCACGAGTCCAATGTTCTGGTGAAGCTCGACCCGTCGCTGAGCGTCGAAGGCGTGATCGATTTCGGCGACATGATCTTCGGGCCGGTTGCGCAGGATCTCGCCGTTTCCGTCGCCTCGCTCATCCACTGGACGCCCGATCCGGTCTTTGCCGCCAACTGCCTCGTGCGCGGCTATCAGCGCTTCATGCCGCTGGAACAGGATGATCTGGCGATCCTGAGAAGCCTCGTTTTGGCGCGGCTCCTGCTGCAGGTCGGTCTCGTTTCCTACCAGACGGCCGTGCATGGCCGCCAGGATGACGATCTCGAGGCACTGCAGGCGCTTTATATCCGGGCGATCCTGAAGCTTGCTGCCGTTTCCGAACCTGATTTCGTCAGGGGCGTCATGCCCTCCGTCGTGCCGACGAGCGAGGCTGTTGCCGTTTCGCCCACGGCGTCGGCACCGGCGCTGCTGGAACGCCGCCAGGCCGTGCTCGGCAGGACCTACATGTTCTACAACGAACCGCTGGAACTGGTACGCGGGCGCGGCTGCATGGTCTATGATGCAGCGGGCAAGGACTATCTCGACTGCTACAACAATGTCGCCAATGTCGGCCATTGCCATCCTTATGTGCTCGATGCGCTGACGCGGCAGGCAAGCATGCTCAACACCAATTCGCGCTACCTGCATCCGGAAATCGTGCGGCTGGGCGAACGGCTTTCGGCCACCTTGCCGGCGCATCTCGACACGCTCATCTTCGTCTGCACCGGCTCGGAAGCCAACGATCTGGCCGTGCGCATGGCGCGCATGATCTCGGGCAACGAGGGCGTGGTGGTGACCGAGAACAGCTATCACGGCAATACGACGACGGTCACGCCGCTATCGCTGATCGACTACGACATCAAGGACAAGCCGAGCTGGGTCGAAACCGTGCCGCCGCCGAACCTCTATCGCGGGCTTTACGGCCAAGACGTCAACGATGCCGGCCGGAAATATGCCGACCATGTCACGGCTGCCGCCGAGGCGCTCGCGGCCAGGGGTCCGGGCATGGCCGGCCTGATGATCGATTCCATCTTCGACGCCAATGGCGCACTGGTGCCGCCGCCGGATTACATGCAGCTGGCTTACGAGGCGGCGAAGAAGGTCGGCGCGCTGGTGATCGCGGACGAAGTGCAGATGGGCTTTGGGCGCTCGGGTACGCATATGTGGGGCTTTGAGGCTTTTGGCGTCCAGCCCGATATCGTGACCATGGGCAAGCCGATGGGCAACGGCCATCCGGTCGCGGCCGTCGCCACCCGGCGCGAGATCGCCGAAGCGGTGCAGAAACAGACCGGCTATTTCAACACATTCGGCGGCAACACGGTGTCGGCGGCTGTCGCAAACGCCTGTCTCGATGTGCTGATCGGCGAAGACCTGCAGGGCAATGCGGCGCGCAGCAGCGCATGGCTGATCAAGGAACTCCACGGCCTGATGCAGCGGCACGAGATCATCGGCCAGATCCAGGGCCGCGGTCTCTTCCTCGGCGTCGAACTGGTGACGGACCGCACCACAAAGGGGCCGGCCAAGTATGCCGCGCGCTGGGTGCGCGAGCGTATGAAGGTGCTCGGTGTCCTCGTCTCCTCGACGGGGCCGCACGGGAATATTATCAAGATCCGGCCGCCGCTCGTCTTCAGCCTCGCCGATGCGGCGCGTTGCGTGGACGCGCTGGATCGGGCGCTCAGCGAGGTGCCGGCGGACCTGCGTTCCGCCGCCGCCTGACGGAGCACCCCGAGATTGAGAATAAAAAAAGGACCGGCGGGGTTTGAAACCCTCGCCGGTCCTTCGTTTTTCCGGAGCGGTCACTTGCCCGAATTGACCATCAGGCAGAGGATCGTATGCAGCACCTGCGCGGCGATCTGCGCGGTGTTGGTGGTGGAGTCGTATTGTGGCGCAACCTCGACCACGTCGCCGCCGACAATGTTGAGCCCGTCGAGGCCGCGCAGGATCTGCAGGACTTCGCGCGGCATCAGGCCGCCCACTTCCGGCGTGCCGGTGCCCGGCGCAAAGCCCGGGTCGACGCTGTCGATATCGAAGGAGACGTAGGTCGGGCCGTTGCCCACGAGTTCGCGCGCCTTGGCGATGATCTGCGGCAGCGAGTGTTCGTTGATCTCTTCGGCATGGACGACAGTCATGCCGCTCTCATAGGAGAATTCCCAGAGATATTCGGCCGGTCCCCGAATGCCGATCTGGATCGTGCGGCGCGGATCGAGAACGCCGTCGAGAACGGCGAGGCGGAACGGGCCGCCATGCTGGAACTTGGTGCCCTCATAGGGGCCGGACGTGTCGCAATGGGCGTCGATATGGATGAGGCCCACCGGCTCCTTGGCGCCAACCGCCTTGAGGATCGAGGAGGTGATCGAATGGTCGCCGCCGACGCTGAGCGGGCGCACGCCGGCGCCCACGAGGCGGCGATAGAAGGCCTCGATATCGGCATGGCATTGGGCGAGATCGAAACGGCTCTGCAACGGCACGTCGCCGATATCGGCAACCTTGGCCCTGGTGAGCGGCGAGACCTTGAGAACATGGTCATAGGGACCGATGCGTTCGATGGTGCGAAGGGCGCGCGGGCCGAAGCGGGTTCCGTTGCGATTGGTGACGCCGAGATCCATCGGAACACCGAGAAGGGCGATGTCGAGGCCGCCGAAGTCGTCGGAGTTCGCCGCATCGGGCATGGCAGGCGCATCGAGCAGGGTCGGAATGCCGGCAAACGGCCATTTGCGCTTGTCGCCGCCGGAGAACTGAGCCTCCGCCACCTGCTTGAAAAGCGGATCGAAAATGTCGCCGCCGGCCGCGTTGCCGTATTTCTTGCGTAGTGCGTCAAGATGCGCCTGGTCTGTCATCGCGAAGTCTCCTGCCTGTTTGACCCCACCTTAATCGCGCGCAAGCGCGCTTTAATTCGGATTATTGCGAAGTGAAGCGCGGACTTCTCCCACTGTATTCAAGGTGCGCCATCGCCGACCCTTGGACGCAACGGGAATGCCGAGAAGAACGGGAACGGCCGTCCGCATTTCATCAGAGGCTCGACTGGAGGAAACCCGCGCCATGACAACCCGAACTTTCGCCGCGACACTGGATGTTTCCACCGCCATGATCGACCGCGACGCTTGCGTCTTCATCGACGGTTCCTGGCGCAAGGGCGAGGGTGCGGCCGCGATTTCGGCTGTCGATCCTTCGACCGGCGAGGCTTTCGCGCAATTCAAGCCAGCCTCAGCGGCGCAGGTGAACGAGGCCGCCGAGGCTGCCACGCGGGCCTTTGCGAGCTGGGGCAAGATGGGTTCCGCGAAGCGCGCCGGATACCTGCGGGCCTTTGCCGAGGGTTTGAGGGCGCGCAAGGCCGAACTCGTCCATCTGCAGATGCTCAACAACGGCAAGCCGCGCTTCGAGGCCGAAATCGACGTGGACGATGCGGCCGCCACCTTCGACTACTATGCCGGCCTTGCCGACCAGCTCGATGCGGACCAGGGTCGCCCGGTCGATCTGGGGATGGACGGTCTGGCAGGCGCGACCTATGCCGAACCGCTGGGCCCCGTCGCGCTCATCGTCGCCTGGAACTTCCCCATGGTCACGACCGCGTGGAAGCTGGCCCCGGCGCTTGCCGCCGGCTGCACGGCGGTGCTGAAGCCGTCCGAATTCACGACACTTGCCGAACTCGTCTATGGCGATCTGGCACTGGAGGCAGGCCTGCCCGCCGGTGTGCTCAACATCGTTCCGGGCGCCGGAGACGTCGGCGCGGCACTCTCCGAAAACCGCCGCTTCCGCAAGATTTCCTTCACCGGCTCGAATGCCACCGGCGCCCGCGTCATGACAGCCGCCGCGGCGCGTGCCGTCCCCGTTTCGCTGGAGCTTGGCGGCAAATCGCCGCTGATTGTTCTGGAAGATGCGAACATTGCCGAAGCCGTCGATATCGCAGCGGCCGGCATCTTCTTCAATTGCGGCCAGATGTGCTCGGCCACCTCGCGCCTCTTTGTAGCGGACAAGATCGCCGACGATTTCATCGCCGCCCTTGTCGAGAAGGCCGGCAGGCTGACCGTCGGCGGCTATGACAATCCGGATGCGGAAATGGGTCCGCTCACCACCGCGCCGCAATTTGCCAAGGTGAAGAGCGTTTTCGCTCAGGCGCAGGCGGACGGGATTGAGTGCCTGACGGGCGGCAAGGCTGTCGAAGGCGGCAGAGGCTATTTTGTCGAGCCCACCATCTATCGCAACGTGCCGCAGGATCATGCCATCTGGCAGGAGGAAATCTTCGGGCCGGTTCTGGCTCTGCGCAGCTACGCCACCGTCGAAGAGGCAATTTCCCTTGCCAACGATACAAGCTTCGGCCTTGCGGCAACCGTCGTCGGCACGGATAGACAGGCGGCCGCTGCCGTGGCGCGTCGGATTGAAGCCGGCCATATCTGGGTCAACACGATACAGGTCATCCCCCCGAACACGGCCTGGGGCGGGTTCAAGCGCAGCGGCATTGGCCGCGAGTTGGGTCCATGGGGGCTTTCGGCCTATCAGGGCATCAAGCATATCACGCAAGCCGCCTGACCGCTTGCTCCGCCTTGCACATTCTGGCACAGAGCAGGCGTCGCCATCGGCGCCGGCCTGATCGCAGCCCGGCCTTCGAAGGGGCGGACGTGCTGCAGGAGTTGCGGATGCAGAAGACGGAGACCATCGCCCGAAGCCCGATCTCGATCGACAATATCGATATCCGCCTCATCCGGATCTTTATCCGCGTGGTCGAAGCGGGCGGCCTGTCGGCTGCGCAGACCGATCTCAATCTGTCGCTGTCCACCATTTCGGAAAAGATCGCAGCGCTGGAACAGCGGCTCGGCGTGACGCTGTGCAAGCGCGGCCGCGGCGGCTTCCAGCTTACCGAAAGCGGTCGGATGATCTTCGACGAATGCCAGCGGCTCACCGGCTCGCTCGACCAGTTCAGCCGCAAGGTGGCCGGCTTCCGCTCCAATCTCGGCGGCACGCTGTCCATCGGCATGCTCGACAACATGATTTCCGATCCTGCCTCTCCCATTTCGGCCAGCATTGCCAGTCTGGTGGACGCCGCACCGGCCCTGCAATTCCAGCTTGAAGTCCGCTCGCCGGGCGAATTGCTGCGCGATCTGGTCGCCCGCAAGCTCGATGTCGCGATCGGCAGCTTTCCGCGCATGGCGCTGGGTCTTGCCTATCTCGATCTCTATGAGGAAACCCACAATTTCTATTGTGGCGCGGGCCATCCGCTGTTTGCGCAGCCGGACGAGCGCATCGGCATCGATGAGGTGCGCACGCACCGGATCATCGGGCGGAGCTACTGGGCGGCGCGCGACATCAAGATATTCGCCATCGCGAGCCCCCATGCGACCGTGTCCAACATGGAAGCCGAGGCGATGCTGATCCTGTCGGACAGTTTTCTGGGCTATCTGCCGGACCATTATGCGGCGCAATTCGTCGCGGCGGGCCGCATGCGTCCCGTCCGGCCAAAGCTCTTTTCCTACAAGGCGAAGTTCCAGATCGCCACGACCGAAGACTGGAAAAGCCGCCCCACCGTGCGCCTCTTCGTTGAGATCATCTCGAAGCTGGCAAGCGAGCGCGGGGCACAGGGGCGGCCGCCCAAGGGGCAGACGGCCGCCGTTACGGAATAGCGATCACAGGATCGCGGGAACACTCGCCCCGGACATGAGATCGCCAAGCGCAGTCTCCACCCTTGCTGTCCAATGCGCATTGTCCGTCAAGGCTTCGGGAAACAGGCCGGGGAGCGAAAAGAGCGCCCGCGACACGCTGACGGCGCTTGTGTCAGTTGCGCCAAGCGCCGCAGCGATTTCGCCGGCGCGGGGGTCGCGCAGCTCGTAAGGCTTGCCGTCCCGATCGATGCCCATCGCGTAGCGCATCCAGCCGGCCACCGCGATGGCGAAGGTTTCCGCATCCTCGCCGCGTGCCAATGCCTCCATTGCCGGCTGCAGCAGCCGCTGCGGGAGCTTCTGTGTGCCGTCCATGGCGATCTGGTAGGTGCGGTGTGCGATGGCGCGGTTTTCGAACCGGGCGATCAGGGCGCGGGCATAATCGTGGAAATCGATGCCTGCGAGCGGATCGAGCGTTCTGGCCGCTGCCTTCATGTGGCGTTCCGCGAGCGATTTCAGGCCCGCATCCTGCATCGTGTCACGGATGAATTCGTGACCGGCGATGAAGCCGAGGTAGGCGAGCAGCGAATGCGCGCCGTTCAGCATGCGCAGCTTCATCTTCTCGTAGGCCGAGACGTCCGAAACCATCAGCGCTCCGGCTTCTTCCCAGGCGGGGCGGCCGTCAACGAAGTGATCCTCGATCACCCATTGCGAGAAGGGTTCGGTCTCGATGGCCGCGCGGTCGGCGTGGCCTGTGAGGCGCTGCGCATCCGCATAGGTCTCGTCGGTGCTGGCCGGCGTGATACGGTCGACCATGGTGGAGGGGAAGGGGACGCTCTCCTCGATCCAGCGGCGCAGAGCCGGGTCGACGCGGTCGGCAAATTCCAGCACCAGCCGCTTCAACACCGCGCCATTGCCCGGCAGATTGTCGCAGCTGAGCGGCGTGAAAGGGTTCAGACCCTGCGCCCGGCGCGCAGCGAGACCGGCGACGATATATCCGATGACGCCGCGCGGATGGGTGGGATTGGCGAGATCGGCGGCGATATCGGGATGGGCAAGATCGAGGCCGCCGGTGCGCGGGTCGAGCCCGTAGGCCTTTTCGGTCACGGTCAGGCTGACGATGCGGATGGCGGGATCGGCGAGACGCTTCAGCAGGCCGGCAGGATTGCGGGACGCCGCATGGGCTTTGCTGATCGAGCCGATGACCCGCGCAGTGGTGCCGGCCGTGTCGCGCGTGAGCAATGTGTAGAGCCCGTTCTGCTCGTTCAGATGATTGACCACATCGGTGCTGCGCAGGCTGACGGCTTCGATGCCCCAGCGATTGTCCTTCGCCAGCACATCGTCGGTGTAGACGGCGAGATGGGCACGGAAGAACGCGCCCGGCCCGAGATGCAGGATGCCGGCGGTGAGCGCATCGCGGCGATAGGCCGGACGGATGACGGAGGCGGGGAGGCCGTCCAGATTCTGCAGGCGTGTCGTCACAGCTTGTAGGCCTTCTTCGCATTGGCGTAGCAGAGATCGTGGGCGACGATTTCCGCTTCCTGGCTCGTCATCCGGTGCTCGGTGACGAGACCTGAAAGGTAGCGGCAGACTTCACGACGCCAGACATCGTGCCGCGCCGGGATCGACAGAAGTGCCCGCGTATCGTCGTTGAAGCCGGCGAGATTGGCAAAGCCGGCCGTCTCCGAGACCTGATCGAGATAGCGGCGAATGCCGGCGGGGCTGTCATGGAACCACCAGGGCGGGCCGATCATCAGGCATGGCCAATAGCCGGCCATGGGGGCCAGCTCGCGGGCATAGGTCGTTTCGTCCAACGTGAAGAGCAGGATTTTCAGCCCCGGCGCGTGGCCGTGCTTTGAGAGAAGCGCGTTCAGCCCGCCGACCCAGTCGGTGCGGCCGGGGATATCGGCGCCCATGTTCGGACCGCGTGTGGCGAAGAGGGCGGCATCGGTGTTGCGACGCGAACCGGCATGAATCTGCATGACCATGCCATCTTCGGCGGAGAGCCCTGCCATTTCCGTCAGCATCTGCCCCCGGAAAAGTTCGGCATCCGCAGAAGAGAGCGGCCCCTTCAGCGCCTTGTCGAGGAGCGCCTGCTTCTCACCCGGTGCGAGATCGGCGGTGAAGGCAGACGGCACGCCGTGGTCGGTCGCGGTTGCTCCGAACTGGCGGAACCAGGCGCGGCGGTTGCGATGGGCGGCAATCATGCCGTCCCAGCGGGTGACGTCCTCGCCGGTCATTTCACCGAGCTTGATGAGGTTGTCGCGAAAGCCGGGCGCGTCCGGATCAGTCACGCTGTCGGGGCGATAGGTCGTGCGCACCTTGCCGATCCAGCCGTCGGCGGCGAGCCTCTGGTGATGGGGGAGCGTATCGAGCGCGCCTTCGGTCGTCGCAATCGTCTCGATGCCGAAGCGGGTCAGCAGGGCACGCGGGCGGAATTCGGGCGTTGCAAGCTGGGCATTGATATGGTCGTAGAGCCGGTCGGCGTTCTGAGGTGTCAAAGCCTCGTCGCAGCCGAGAACGGCGGACATGGCATGATCGACCCAGAGGCTCGAGGGCGTGCCGCGAAACAGCGAATATTGCGCTGCAAAGGCTCGCCAGATGTCACGCCCCTTCGCCACCGGCTTGCCATCGAGCCGGGGCACGCCGAGATCGTCGAGCTTGACGCCGACGCTGTTGAGCATGCGGAAGAGATAGTGATCCGGGATCACCAGAAGGGCCGAGGCGTCCTCAAAGGCCGTGTCATTGGCAAACCATGACGGCTCCGTGTGGCCATGCGGGCTGACGATGGGCAGGTCGCTGACCGTTTCATAAAGGTCACGGGCGACCGTGCGGGTGGCGGGGTCGGCCGGAAAGAGCCGGTCGGGATGGAGAATGCCGTTCTTGCTATTCATGTTGTTCTTCACTTCTGGGCCTCAGTTCGGGACCACGCCGAGCGCGTAGAGAATGCCGCGCAGTTCCGCGAGCCCGCGCATGCGGCCGATGGCCGGATAGCCGGGGGTGACGGTCTTCGCCAGATCGTCGAGCATCCGGTGGCCGTGGTCGGAGCGGAAGACCATCTGCGAGGCGGCGTCACGCTTGCGATCCTCGGCGACGAGTTCCTTCAGAACCGCCACCATGTCGACATCGCCCTCCAGATGCGCGCTCTCATGGAAGGAACGGCCATCGCCCTCGCGCTTTGTGGCGCGCAGATGCACGAAATGGATGCGTTCCGCAAAGCGTCGGGCGATGGCCGGCAGGTCGTTGTCGGCGCGCACGCCAAGGCTGCCGGTGCAGTAGCACATGCCGTTGGCCGGCGAGGGCACGGCATCGAAGAGGGCTGCGTAGTCGTCGGCAGTCGAGGCGATGCGGGGCAGGCCGAAGAGCGGACGCGGCGGATCGTCGGGATGCAGCGTCAGCTTGACGCCGCGCGCTTCCGCCGCCGGCGTGACGGCTTCCAGGAATTCGACAAGATGCTGGCGCAGTTTCGCGGCATCTATGCCGGCATATTGCGCGAGCTTGTCGCGGAAGCCCGGCACGGTCATCGGCTCGGTCGTGGAGCCGGGAAGGGCCGAGGTGATGATGCGGGTGATCTCGGCGATCTCGGCTTCGCTCATTGCCTCATAGACGGCGCGGGCGCGGGCGCGATCCTCGGGTGAATATTCGGCCTCGGCACCGGCGCGCTGCAGGATATGGAGATCGAAGGCCGCATAGCGTTCCTGGTCGAAGCGCATGGCGGTCGCGCCGGTCTCGATTTCATAGTCGAGTTCGGTGCGTGTCCAGTCCACCACGGGCATGAAATTATAGCAGACGATGGGGATATCGCAGGCGGCGACGGCTTCGAGGCTCGCGATCCAGGCCTCGATCTCTGACCTGGCCTTGCCGCCCATGCGCTTGACCGCATCCGGGATCGGAATGCTTTCGACGACCGACCACGTGAGCGGCGAACGCCCAGCCGGCGTCGTCTCGATCAGCGACTTGCGTTCGGCAACCTCGGCCTCAGTCCAGACCCTGCCGATCGGAACCTGATGCAGCGAGGACACGATATTCGTCGCGCCCGTCTGGCGCACCTCGTCCAGCGTGACCGGCGCTTCCGGCCCGAACCATCTCCAACCCTGCCGCAATGTCGTCTCCTCCTGCCGTTCGGCCTGCCTGCCTTAAAATGTTAGAATATGCTTACCGGAAGTAATCCGGGTGTTTCAGCCGCAATTCCGCGACATCGGGAATGACGGCGTTGAGGTGATGCAGGATCGCCGACTTGGCGCTTTCAGCGTCATGCGCTGCAATTGCATCGCGGATGACCACATGTTCCTGGATGACCTTGTCCATGCGCCCGAGGATGGGCAGCGTGATGCGCCGCGCGCGGTCGATCTGCACCTTCACCGATTTGAGGATCGTCCAGATGCCCGGATAGCCGGCGATCTGGGTGATTGCCTCATGAAAAGCCTCGTCTTCCTCGTGGAAGCCGGACGTGTCGCCGAGCGCCGCGCGCATGCGCTGGCGGGTGATGATGGCGTCCAGCCGTGCAATCGCGCCGGCATCGGCAATTTCGGTGGCTCGCTCCACGGTGGTCGATTCCAGCGCCTTGCGCACCACCACGGCTTCGGGAATGGCCGAGACCGGTATGCGGGACACGACGGTGCCCGACTGCGGATAGATATCGACCAGCCCGCCCTCCGAAAGGCGCAGCAGCGCTTCCCGCACCGGCGTGCGGCTGACGCCGAACTCCTCGGCGATCTTCTTTTCCTGCAGGGCCATGCCGGGCGGCATTTTCAGCGACAGGATATCGGCATGCAGCCGCTCATAGATGGCGCGCGCCGTGGTCACGCGCACAAGGCCAACGGGCCTTCTCGCTGAGGAAGTGTCGTCAAGAGTGGGAACGAGTTCGTTCTGTGGCATCAAGGGGCTCTGTTGACAGGGTTAAGTGTACTAGTATATCAGTTAATCAGACTTGCCAAGGGGCGCGACGGAGGAGGTCGCGCCTGACTGAAGTTTTCAGAGGATTTTGCAGTCGATTTCATGGGGCCTGGGCACCTTTGTGCCGGCCTGAAACAATGGGAGGAGCCAGCATGAAAATTACACGTAGAACATTTGTCGGAGGCGCGGCCGGTGCGGTTGTCATGGGGTCCTTTCCCAGCCGCCTTTTCGCGGAAATCAAAAAGCCCGCGAGCCCCGTTACCATAACGGTGGCCGATGTTGCCGGCAATCTGGCCCTCACGCAGGGCATGTTCGAGGCCTATGCGGCGCAGAAGCCGGACTGGGTCTCCAAATTCGCCTTCACCAAGGCGCCGGCGCCGGAACTGCCGGGCAAGATCAAGGCGCAGCAGACGGCCGGCAAGGTCGATATCGACCTCGTGCTGACCGGCACGGATGCGCTTTCCGCAGGCCTTGACCAGGGCCTCTGGCTTGACCTCGGCTCGCACAAGGCCGACCTGCCGGATCTGGAAAAGATCTATCTGCCGCAGGCCTGGAAGATGCAGGCGCTGGCCAAGGATCAGGGCGTCGTCGTCACCTATTATCCGTCCGGCCCGCTGATCGAATACATGCCGGACAAGGTGAAGACCCCGCCGAAGAACGCACAGGAACTGATGGACTGGGCGAAGCAGAACAAGAACCGCTTCATCTATGCCCGCCCCGCCAATTCCGGCCCCGGCCGCACCTTCCTCATGGGTCTGCCCTATCTGTTGGGCGACAAGGACCCGCTGGACCCGACGAACGGCTGGGCCAAGACCTGGGAATATCTCGCGGCGCTCGGCGAAAACATCCAGTACTACCCGAGCGGCACGACGCAGGTCTGCAAGGAACTCGGCGAAGGCACCCGCGATATGATGGTCTCGACAACCGGCTGGGACATCAACCCGCGCGCGCTCGGCATCGTGCCGGCCGAAGCCAAGGTGGCCAAGCTTGACGGCTTCCATTGGGTGACGGATGCGCATTACGCCGTCGTGCCGAAGGGCGTGCCGGACGAGAAGGTCGCCGTTCTGATGGACGTGCTCAACTTCATCCTGCAGCCCAAGCAGCAGGCGATCGCCTTCGATGCCGGCTATTTCTATCCGGGCCCGGCGGTCAAGGACGTCACGCTCGAAATGGCGCCGCAGAAAAGCCAGGACACGATCAAGGAATTCGGCCGGCCGGAATATGCCGACTGGATCGCCAACAACCCGCTGGAAGTGCCGCTTCAGCCCAAGCAGATGGTGGAAGCCTTCCGCATCTGGGACGAGAAGATCGGGTCCAAGAAGGGCTGATTGTGAGGCTCAGGCAATTCCAGGAGAACCGGGAGCCGGTTTTTCGTCGGAATTGCGTCAAGACAAAGAGATGGATGCGGGCGCCAAGCCCGCATCGCCTGTCTTTCTGGAATGGAGCATAGAGTGAACGCAGTGGCAGAACATGCGAGCCCGGCAGCGGGCGCATCGCGCATCGGCGGACGTCTTGAACTGGACGGCCTGCGCCGGTCCTTTGGTGCCTATAACGCGCTGGCAGGCATCGATATCGCCATCGAGCCCGGCGAGTTCATCGCGCTGCTTGGCCCTTCCGGCTGCGGCAAGTCGACGGCGCTCAACTGCATTGCCGGACTGCTGGAACTCACCGGCGGCGAAATCCGTCTCGGTGGCCGCCGTATCGACCAGCTGGAGCCCGAAAAGCGCGGCTTCGGCATGGTCTTCCAGAGCTATGCGCTCTTCCCGCATATGAGCGTGCGCAAGAATGTCGGCTTCGGCCTTGCCATGCAGGGCATCAAGGGGCCGGAGGCCGAGAAGCGCATCCGCGATGCGCTTGCCATGGTGCGGCTGGAAAGCCAGGCGGACAAGCTGCCGGGCCAGCTTTCCGGCGGCCAGCAGCAGCGCGTGGCCATTGCCCGCGCCATCGTCATCCGTCCGCCCATCGTGCTGATGGACGAGCCGCTTTCCAATCTCGATGCCAAGCTGCGTCTGGAAATGCGCGCCGAAATCCGCGCCATCCACGACCAGATCGGCTCCACCACCATTTATGTGACGCATGATCAGGACGAGGCGCTGTCGCTGGCCGACCGCATCGTCGTCATGAGCCAGGGCCATATCCAGCAGGTGGGGACGCCGGAAGAGCTTTATCAGCGGCCGGTCAATCTCACGGTGGCCGACTTCATGGGCTTCCGCACCCGCATGCCGGGCCGGATCGTTTCGGTTGCTGGCGACGAGGCCGAGATCGAAGTGGATGGCAGCCGCTTCCACGGGCTGGCGCGCGAAACTCTGAAGGTGGGCGATAGAGCGGTTCTCGCCATCCGTCCGGAAGACCTTGTCGCAAGCGCCACAGGCCCCGGCATTGCCGCCACCGTCGTCAGCATCGAATATCGCGGCCGGGCCTTCTTCGGGCTGGCGCGCACGGCTGCAGGCGCGGAGCTTTATTTCCGCGCCGACGAACCGCTGTTGCGCGGTTCCTCAGCCTATCTCGCCCCGGCGCCGCGCCGGGCGCTGATCTTCCGGGAAGACGTGGCATGAGTGCGCCTTCGCTTCGCAGCCGGCTTGCCGCGCGAGGGTTCGACGGCACGACGCTGCTCCTCCTGCCGGGGCTCATCTTTATCCTCGCGCTCTTCATCTATCCCTTCGCCTTCGGGGTGATCGACTCGCTGCGGCCGAAGGATGGCGGCGCGTGGTATGCGAATTATGCGAAGTTCTTCGGCGATCCCTATCAATACGGCACCATCGCCGCGACGCTCTGGCTCGCGCTCCCGGTGACGATCGTCAACCTCGCGCTGGCCGTGCCGATCGCCTTCCGCGTCCGCCTCATGCGCCGGCAACGCCTGCTCACCACGATCCTCGTCCTGCCGATCACGCTCGGAACGGTCTTCGTCGCCGATGGCCTCTTGACCTTTCTCGGACCACGCGGCTGGTTCAACCATGTGCTGATGCTGCTTGGCATCCTGCATGAGCCGCTGAAGCTCACCAACAATTACTGGGGCGTCTTCGCCTCGTTGCTGATCACCGGCTTTCCCTTCGCCTTCCTGCTGACGCTCTCCTATGTGTCGGGCATCGACCCGGCCATCGAGCAGGCGGCGGCGACGCTCGGGGCGGGGGCACGGCAGCGATTCCAGCGCATCTTCCTGCCGCTGCTGGTGCCGGGGCTGGCGGTCACCTTCTGCCTGTCCTTCGTGCAGGCCTATGCGGTCTTCCCCTCCGCCGTGCTTCTCGGCGCACCCGCCGGCCCGACCCGCGTGATTTCGATTGCGGCCTATCAGGCGGCCTTCGAGCAATATGATCACTCCATGGGCTCGGCGATCGCGCTCGTCATGGGCGGCGTCGAGCTGGTCGTGGTCGTGCTGGTTCTGGCGCTGCGCTCCCTCTTTTATCGCGGCCCGGCCGGCGGCACGAAAGGTTGATCCGATGATCCGTGACAAGGGCCTCGCCTCGAAACTCTGGCGCTTCGCCATCTGGGCCGTCGCCGGCCTCTTCGTCCTCAATCTCGCCGGCGTCATCGCCGTCGTGATCATCAACTCCTTCGCCACCCGCTGGCTGGGCACCTGGCTTCCGGCCGGCTGGACGACGCGCTGGTATTTCGACGCCTGGAGCGAGTTCCAGCTCTCCGATGTCGTGCTGGTCACCTTCGAGATCGTCTTCACCGTGACGATCCTCTCGGGCCTGCTGGGTGTCGTGACGGCCTATGCGCTGGCGCGGCGCGATTTTCCGGGCAAGAAGATCGTCGTTCTCCTCTTCCTCCTGCCGCTCCTCATCCCGACGCTCACCTACGGCATTCCGCTTGCGACCGTGCTCTATCAGTTCGGGCTCGGCGGCACGTTCTGGGGCGTCGTGCTGATCAACCTCGTGCCCTCCTTCCCCTTCGTCGTGCTGGTGATGATCCCCTTCATCGAGCAGATCGACCCGCGCATCGAGGCGGCGGCCCGCGTCTTCGGGGCAGGGACCACGAGCCTGTTCGTCCGCATTCTGCTGCCGCTCTTGCTGCCGGGGATGCTCGCCGCGCTGCTTCTCGTTCTGGTCCGGGCGCTCGCCATGTTCGAGCTCACCTTCCTTGTCGCCGGTCCGACGACGCAGACGCTGGTGGTCTCGCTCTATTACGCCGTCTTCGCCTCCGGCGTGCGCGCCGCGCAGTCCATCGACGCGATGGCGGTCGTCTACATGGTCACGACACTGTTCTGGCTGGTGATTGCCCTGCAATTCGTCAACCCGACGCAGATCGTCACCCGCGCCAAGCAGCAATCGGCGCATTGAAGGCGCTCTCACGGCACTGAGCGAAACCCGCCGCTCCCCGGGGTGCCTTGGGGGGTGCGGCGGCGTCGGCGTCATCTGAAAGCGGCCGACCTTTCCCCGCGACCGCACACGACGAAAAATCCAGAGTCCCAAAAATGGCCGGAGACTGCGGCCTCCCGCTTTCCTAAGAGAATGTTCTTCGCAGCCTCGCGAAGGCGGCCGTCGGATTGCGACAGGCCGGCAACTCAGGTGTTGAGAACTGGACAATGACGCTGCACACATCGATTGTATCGAAGGAACGCCTTCCCGCCTTTATCTTTCCATCTGAAAACCCCGTCTTTCTCCGGCTGAGGCGCGTACTTCTCGCAGGTGCTGCCGCGTTCTGCGCCGCCGGGCCTGCCCCGGCCCAGTCCTTCACCGATATCGGAACGCCGCCGGGTGTTCCGGCCGGCGATGAAGCCGTTGAGGATCGGGTGGCGGTCAGCGGGGACGGAAAAACTCTGGCGCTCAGCGCCCTGGGCAACGGCTTCCGGCGCGCCGCGAACGGCACCTATACCGACCTCGGCAGGCTCCATGGCGGCAACAGCCTGTCCACATACGGGATCAATGCCGATGGCAGCGTCATTGTCGGTCAGGCCGTAGACGGCGGCGTCTTTCAGCCGCGGGCGGCTCGCTGGACCGCGGACACCGGCTTGATCAGTCTCGGTACACTCGGTGGCAGCACATCCGCTGCCACGGGGGTCAGCGACGACGGCAACACCGTCGTCGGCTCGTCAACCTTGCCCAGTGGCCGCAGCCGGGCATTCCGCTGGACCCAGGCCGCCGGCATGGTGGATCTGGGAGTCGTCGGATTAGCCAAGTGGTCCTGGGCCAATGGCGTCAGCGGCGACGGTAGCACGGTCGTCGGCTATTCCAATGATCAGCAGGACGGCAATATTAGCGGTTTCCGCTGGACCCAGGCCACCGGCATGGTCAGCCTGGGCTCCCTGAACAACGGTAGCGTTTCCCTTGCAAGAGCCGCCAACCGCGATGGCTCGGTCATTGTCGGATATGCCGCGGACGGGATGCTGAACAACTCCGCTCGCGCCTTCCGCTGGACCCAGGCCACCGGCATGGTCAGTCTCGGCACGCTGGGGGGCGCCAACGATACCTCGGACGCCAGGGCCGTCTCCGCCGATGGCGCGGTGGTTGTCGGAAATACCTATATGCCTCTCACCCCGAATGACGAACCCAGTGCGGTCGGATTTCGCTGGACCCAGGCCACCGGCATGCTCAGCGTCGAAAAATGGCTGCGCAGCAACGGCGTTGCCGTCGCCGACTTCACCACACAGACCGCCTCCGGCGTGTCGGCGGACGGCAATGTGGTGGTGGGCCAGCTGCGAAACACCAACCCCTATATCGCCCGAGGCCCCGTTCCGGTACAACCCGGCGGCACCACAACCACGGCCGGCCTGATGGACGTGCCCAATTTCCAGCAGAGCCTCGCCAACCTGAACGGCCTTCCGCCTATGTCGCTCAATGCCGATCAGGTCATCAACGGCGCGCATTCCTCGCCGCTCTTCATGCTGCTCGATGCCGGCCAATCCTCCGCCTGGTTTACGGGCGATGGCGGCTACGCCGATGCGCAAACCTATCGCGGCGGGCTCGGCGCGGGCGAGATCGGCTTCGGCCGCGGGATCGAAGGCGGCTGGACGGTGCGCATTGCCGGTGGCGGTCAATATTCGCGCTTCGACCTGAACAATGCCGGCAATGCCACCTTCTCCGGCGGCTATGTCGCACCGGAAGCGGCACTGAACTTCGGCGGCCGCTTTGTCGGTACGCTGACCGGCTATTACAGCTGGGGCAGGGCGGATATCCGTCGTGGCTACCTGAACGGCACGGCAAACGATTTCTCCACCGGCTCGACCGACACGCAGACCTTCGCGCTGCGCGCCCGGCTCGACTGGAAGGATGCCTTCATGCTGGCCGATACCGGTGTATCGCCCTATGCGAGCTACACCCATATCGATGGACGCATGGGCGGCTATACCGAAACCGGCGGCAGCTTCCCGTCGCGTTTCGACGCGTCGCGCGAAGTCTCCAACGCCGTGCGGATCGGCGCGGACGCCAAAACGCCGCTCAACGATCAATTCGCCCTCGTCACTCGCCTCGAATATGGCCATCGCTTCGAGAAGGCCGGCGCGGGTGTCAGCGGGCAGATCCTCGGGCTCTCGGCCTTCTCCATCGACGGCGCGCCGGTGCAGCAGGACTGGGTCCGGGGCGGCATCGGGGTGAACTACAAGCTCGGCAATGGCGACGGGCTGGTCATGCTCAACACTTCCAACCAGACCGGCCGCAATGTCACCTGGCTCTCGGCAAGCTATCGCGTGAAATTCTAGAGGCCTGTCAAGGATTTGTATACAACGGCTGCTATAGGGTTTCGCGAGACGACCGAACTTTGGACCGTCTGCCGGGATTACAAACCAATACGTTTTAAAGAGACCGAAAGATGAGCTTGTCTTTCGAACAGATGATGTCCCACCCTGACCGGCGGGCGATTGTCAGGCATTTGGCCAGCGCTTTTCTGGAGCTGCATGCCGCTGACCCATTGACGGGCGCTGTCTTCAGCACCCAGCAGCGCTGGCTGATGGCGCAGGTCGGCATCGCGCTCTATTTCCGCGAACTCACCGGCGATGGGCCGCCCGCCTACACCGCCTCGGTTCTGGACAAGGTGGAGGCGGAGCAGATCGCTGCACGCAATACGGCACACGCCTTCATGCTCGAGATGCTGAAATATGGCGTTGTTCAGTACCGCTCTCCGGAAAAGAAAGGCAAGGTCCGCCTGCTCTGCCTGCCGGACTCGATGGTTGCTGCCATCACGGGCTGGATAAACCTGCATCTCCACATGCTGGACTGCTTCGACGGCGGATGCCGCAGCGCCACCTTTCAGCGCGTTCCGCAATCGGTCCGCATCGTGCAGCCGGCGGTGGCCGACGAGCTGGCGGCGTCCCGGTCGATGCGGCTTCCGCAGGGCGCGTTCGCCAATTTCACCTGGCTGAAGGATGGGGGCCATCTCATGGACCAGCTGATAGCCGGGCTGGAACCCGGGCCGGAGCAGGCCGAACGGACACTGACGAACATTGTCTCCATCACTGAACTTGCCGAGCAGGTGAAGGTCTCGCGCACGCATCTCGGACGCAAGTTGATGGTTGCCGAACAAGGGGGCTTCCTGGGCTGGACAGGACGACGCGGCCATTCGACGCTTTGGCTGTCCGCGGCGTTTCGCAAGGAATACGAGGCTTACCAGATCAACAAGCTGGCGCTGGTCGAACGGGCCTTCGATACTGTCTCGGCGCGACTGCTGGCATCGTGATCGTGACCACGATTATCCTCGCTGCGTAGGATAGAGCGCGTGCCGCGGTGTGAGTTTGCGAATGAGATAATGGTCATCAGAGTCCCAGTCTATGATGCCTACATACATGTGCATATATAGACGAGGGAAGCCTCAATCGGAGACAGCTATTCCCTGTTAACAACATGGTCTTCGGGAAGCATTTCGCTTGCCGGAGCACGACACGCCGCACAGCAGAGAGCTTAACGCAGCGAAGTCCTTCATGAAGCGCTATGCTTCATGAAGTGGGTTCACTTCCTGCAGTAAAGTGCTTTTTAAGATGATTTAAGTATATGAAAATAAATAATAATATTGAATTATCTGACCGGCTGGATAGCAGTCTTCGTGATACGAAAACTGCCTGTGCCCGAAGCGGGCGGTTGGGGGGTCGTTCCGGCAGTCGCAGGGCGACCGGAACGACGAGATGAGACGCAATAGGATCACCATGGCAGGCGGACGGCCGAAACTTTCGTCGTCAATCAGACGCGGCCGGGTGGTCCTTGTGCGTCTGTCAGACGAGGAGTGGCGCGCGTTGACATCGTTTGCGATCGCTTCTCGGTTGACCACGAGCGAGATTTTGCGCCGGCTGGCGCGCCATGCCTCCGGTTTTGGGCCGACCTTCGACGGAGAGGCTGCGAAGGGCATTCACGCCAATGTCGTGCAGTTGCGGAAAGTGGGCATGAACCTGAACCAGATCGCGCGGGCGCTCAATGCCGGACGGGCTCCGCGTTATGCCGAGCTGAAGAGCGGCGTTGATAGGCTTGGCAGGCTCGTCATGGAACAGATGGGAATGCTTGAAGCCGGGTGCGGGAAGGGGAGGGCGCGTGCGTCAGAAGAGGTAACGCGCCATGTTTGACCTCGATGGCTTTCTTTCCCTGCTGGATGAGATTGAAGAAAAATGCTGGCTCGTCGGCACGATCTCACCTCGGCTTTGTGGAACCACGAGGGATCAATGTTGGCATCGCAATGCGGATGCGTTCGCGCGGTGATACGGTCTCGGCCGAAAGCAGATCGAAGGCGGCTGTTGCGATTTGTTCGAAGGGGATCTTCACCGATGTCAGGGGGATCGGCAAATGGCTGACCACCGGAATGTCGTTATAACCGACCAGCGAGACATCGTTTGGCACCGACAGGCCCATACGGGTGAGCGCGGACAGGGCGCCGATGGCAGTATTGTCGTTGACGGCGAAGATCGCCGTCGGGCGCTCGGCGAGCGACATCAGCTGGCGGGCCGCCTCGCCGCCCGATTCGATGCCGAAGGTCGAACCCTTGATCCATTCCGACCGCGCCTCAAGGCCGGCTTCCGCCAGGGCCTTCCTGTACCCTTCCACGCGTCCCGTTGCGCTGGAAGCGTAGGTCGGGCCGGCGATCAGGCCGATTTGACGATGGCCAAGGTCGAGGAGGTGCCGGGTCGCCAGATAGCCGCCCAGACAGTCATCGCCCACGGAGGAGCGGCATTTGCCGTCCGTTCTCAGCGCCAGGACGAAGGGCACGCCGCGATCGACCAGTTCGTCGGTGAAATTGTCCCCCTCCCGCGCTGTTGACAGGATGAGGCCGTCCACCCCGCGGCGCAGCAGGATATCGGCGGCGCGCCGGTCGGCTCCAGGCTCATCTTCGGTCGTTGCAACGATGGTGAACTGGCCCGCGCGCGCCGCCGCATGCGCCAGCGCTTCGTAAAGCATGGCCATGACCGTATCCGTGAGGCGCGGAACGATGACCCCAACCATGCCGGTTTTCCCGCGCCTGAGAGAGGATGCCGAAACGTCGCGCACATAGCCCATGTCCATGGCGATCTGCCGCACGCGCCGGGCAGTCTCGCTATCCGACTTCGGTATGCGCTCGTCGAGAAAACGTGAAACGCTGGATTTGGAAACGCCGGCGGCCTTTGCCACGTCCAGGATTGTCACGCGCGGCTGCACCTCGGGGTTTGTCCTGTCACTCTTCATAGCGCCGCTTTCATTCCCGCGTTCATAGAATTTGATTTCTACCACTTGACTCCTCCAAAAATCAAATCGATATTGGGAACGTTCCCAATAACGTTCCCATCGCCAAACGAAACTTGCCGGCGATGCATCAGGAGGAGAAATCAAATGAACCCCATGGACCTTCGCGGCCTCAGCCCCGCTCCCGTCACCGCCTTCACGCAGGATGGCGAAGTCGATCACAAGGCGAATGCCCGGATTGCCAAATGGCTGGTCTCGATGAAGGGCGTGAAGAGCCTCGTCATTCTCGGCCATGCCGGCGAAGGCACTTTCCTGACGGAAGACGAACGCCTGGCGCTTATCCGCACCTATGTTGAAGCCGTTGATGGCGCCGTTCCGATCATTGCCGGCATCACCGGCGAAGGCACGCAGGTTGCCGCCGCCGAAGCCAAGAAGTGCAAGGCAGCGGGCGCAACCGGCGCGCTGGTTTATCCGAACCACGGCTGGCTTCGCTTCGGCTACCAGAAGGGCGCACCGCAGAGCCGCTACAAGGCGATCTGGGAAGAGTCCGGACTGCAGGAAATCCTATTCCAGTATCCCGACGTAACCAAAGCGTCCTACGACCTCGACACCCAGCTTGAGATTGCCACGCAGGACGGCGTTGTCGCCACCAAGAACGGCGTGCGCAACATGAAGCGCTGGTATGTCGAAATCCCCGAACTGAAGAAGGCCAACCCGAAGCTCCAGGTTCTGTCCTGCCACGACGAATGGCTGCTGCCGACCATGTTCGATGTCGACGGTCTGCTGGTCGGCTACGGCAACATCGCGCCGGAACTGCTTATTGACCTCATCGAGGCCGGCAAGGCGCAGAACTATCCGGAAGCCCGCAAGATCTTCGAAAAGCTTCTGCCGGTCACCCGCGCCGTCTATCATCGCGGTTCGCACATGGAAGGCACAGTCGCTCTCAAGCTCGGCCTCGTTCACCGCGGTCTTCTCGATCACGCAACGATCCGCGAGCCCCTGAAGAACCTGGGCGAGAAGGCCGAGCGCGAGATCTTTGCGGCCTTCGACGCCGCCGGCATCGGCCGCGTCGATCAGCAGCTGATTGCTGCCGAGTAAACCGTCGGCGGCCCCTGCCGCGCTTGGGCGCGCAGGGGCACTGACCCGCGATTGAAGCATGCCGGTCGGCAGATCGGGCACGGCACGCCGTCGAGAGGGATGCCGGCTGAATTTCTTGCACAGACAGGATGCCCTGAGCCAAGTTAGCAACAACACGAAGACGTTTCCGGCACCGGGATGGAGAGGGTGTTCGCGGAGCGTGAGGAGGAACCAATGAACATCATGCAGCCCTCGTTGGCAGATGCGCGGCAGGTCGACGATCCGCAAGCGGATATCAGTGCCCGCCTGGAACGGCTTCCGGTCACGCGCGAGGTTTTCTGGGCGCGAAACATTGTCGGCGCCGCGACCTTCTTCGACGGATATACCGTCATTGCAATTGCCTATGCCATGCCCGTTCTGGTCAAGGAATGGGGACTGAACGCCCAGCAGACCGGTATGATCCTGTCCATGGGCTATCTCGGACAGTTGATCGGCGCGATTCTGTTCGGCTGGCTCGCGGAAAAGGTCGGCCGGCTCAAGGTCCTGCTTTTCACCATTCTGCTCTTCGTCAGCATGGACGTCGCCTGCCTGTTTGCGGCGGGAGCCGGCATGATGATGGCCTTTCGCTTCGTGCAGGGCATCGGAACCGGGGGCGAGGTGCCTGTCGCCAGTGCCTATGTCAACGAAATGATCGGCTACAAGGGCCGCGGGCGCTTCTTCCTGCTCTACGAGGTGATGTTCCTGCTCGGTCTCGTGGGTGCCGGTCTCATCGGCTATTTCATGGTGCCCGCCTATGGCTGGAAAGCCATGTTCATCGTGGGTCTCGTTCCGGCGGTGCTCATGATCCCGCTTCGCTGGTTCCTCAACGAATCGCCGCGCTGGCTCGCCGCAAACGGTCGCTACCAGGAGGCCGATGCCATCGTCTCGAAGATGGAGGCAAGTGCGCGCGCATCCGGAAAGGAGCTGCCCGAACCGAAGATCGTCGCGACGCCGGTCAAGCGCGCTTCCGACTGGAAGGAACTTTTCCAGGGCATTTACCTGCGCCGCACATTGTCGATCTGGGCCATGTGGTTCACGACCTATATGGTCGCCAATGGAACGATCACCTGGCTTCCGACGCTCTACCGCCAGGTTTTCAACCTGCCGCTTCAGACCAGCATATTCTATGGCTTCCTGACATCGATCGGCGGTGTCGTGGCGGCTGTGATCTGCGCGCTTCTCATCGACAAGGTCGGCCGCAAGCGCTGGTATACGGGGGCGCTGATTTTGGCACCGCTTCCATTGCTCGCCCTTGCGTGGTTGGGTGCGACCTCGGCCGTGCAGGTGCTCGTTCTTGCAAGCATCGCCTATGCCATTGTGCAGACAGTGACATTTTCCCTCTATCTCTATTCCGCAGAGATCTATCCGACCCGCTTGCGTGCTATCGGGACCGGGGCGGGCAGCGCTTGGCTCAGGCTTGGCTCTTCGGCCGGTCCGATGGTTGTCGGGTTCATCATGACGGCGGTGGGTATCCAGTATGTGTTCGCCACCTTCGCGGCCATTCTGCTGGTCGGCGCGGGTCTCACCTTCTTCTTCGCGGTGGAAACCAAGGGTACGGCACTTGAAGAACTTTCGCCCTGATTGCGGCTCTGCCGGTCAGTCAGGCTGATGCCGCGGTGGAAGATACCAAAGAAAGGGATCACGACGTGCTGCAAGCGAAGTCGTGATCTCTCCCCGGTCTTATGAGGATCAAAAGTGTCCGTCGTCGAATGATTTGAGTGGCGGCGCGGTTTGTCGTCAAACTCGAAAAATCAATTCCGGGTAATTTAGCGATATTTAAGTTCTTTAGCGGAAAACGATATGCAAAGATTCTGGAGTCTATCTAGACCATGTTTTCCATCAGAAATGTTCTCGTTTCCGTATTTTTCGTGATCAGTCTGGCTTTAGGTGCCGTTGTATCGAAATCCGTTCTGGAATCGTACTCGGCGTACAATACCTTCAAGAAGGTCGCGGGTTTGACGGCTGTGGACAAGGCCCTGTTCGACTTTCTTCTGAATTATCGTCTGGAGCGCGGTCACACGAACACGGCGATGATTACGACGCCGGAAAAGGCCGGCACGACGCCGCAGGACATTCCCGTGGATCGCCAAAAAGTCGATGCGGCGATGAAGGCAATCGATAAGGCGATACAAGCAGTGGATCGCCCGGAGTTTTCCGCGATCCTTGCCAAGACCAGGACAAATTACGATACGATCGTTTCGATGCGCGCACAAATCGACGCGCAGTTGGCCATGCCGCTGGACAGCCGAAACAAGGACGTGAACGTCAAACAGATGTCGTTTGGGGCTACGGTCTTAACGGATCTTGAAACCAATGCCATCTTCACCGAATCCGCCATTCGAGCTCTTGATAACGGCCTGACTGATCTCTTGCAGATCCGAGGAAACGCTTGGGCGGCCCGCGCTGGTGCTGGCGCGGAAAACATCATTCTCAACAAGGCTGCGGCCTCTGGTGCGGCGCTTCCGAAGGCTGATGTCGTTGAACTGATCGCCCAGGATGCAAAGGTCACGGCCAGCTGGTTGCAGGTGCGTGCGCTGATCGACCATCCGATCGTGTCAAACGACCTGAAGCAGCTGCTGACGAAGGCTGAAGCTGCCTATTTCAGCGGACAGATCGCCGATACGCGCGACGGGATGTTCAAGAAGGCTGTGGCAGGCGAACCTGTCGGTGTCACCCTGGACAATTGGCTGGCTCCCAGTTCCAAGTCACAGGCGGCGATCGCCGATGTCGTGGTCGCTTCCATGAAGGTGATGGACGACAAGGCCAATGAACTCGCTGATGGCGCGCTTTCCAGCGTCATCGCGTATGGTCTTCTGCTTCTGGCCGCACTTGTTGTTGCAATTGCCGGGATGGTGATTGTCGTGCGCCGCGTCGCCATGCCAATTGGTAATTTGACCCGCTGCATGCAGGCATTGGCCGATGGCGATACGCAATCCCTCATCCCCTTCACCAATCGGCAGGATGAGATCGGCGGTATGGCGGGCTCTGTCGAAGTGTTCCGCCAAGCGGCCATCCGCAACAAGCAGCTTGAGGCGGAAGCCGATGAAAACCGCAAGCTCGCGGAAGCTGATCGTGTCGAGGTGCAGCGTCGGGCGGAAGCCGAAGCGCAGGAACGCCTGGACCGGGCTACCGGTTCGCTGGCAGCAGGCCTGAAGCGTCTTGCCGCAGGTGACATGCTCTGCGAGATCCACGAACAGTTCGCCCCGCAATTTGAAACCCTGCGTGCCGATTTCAACACCTCCGTCAGCCAATTGCGTGCGGCGTTGCTCAGCGTCAGCAACTCGGCCGCGACCGTGACGAACGGTTCAAAGGAAATCTCAGACGCCTCCGACAGCCTGGCCAAGCGTACGGAACAGCAGGCCGCGTCTCTGGAAGAGACGGCGGCAGCGCTGGAAGAGATCACGGTCAACGTCGTTTCTACCTCCAAGCGTGCAGCCGAAGCCCGCACTGTGGTGCGAGAGGCCCGCTCGCATGCGGATCACTCCGGTGCAGTGGTGCGCAATGCGGTGACGGCGATGGAGCGGATCGAGCAGGCATCGCAGCAGATCTCCAACATTATTTCCGTCATTGACGAGATCGCCTTCCAGACCAACCTGCTGGCGCTGAATGCCGGCGTCGAGGCGGCACGCGCCGGTGATGCCGGAAAGGGCTTTGCGGTTGTTGCACAGGAAGTGCGCGAGCTTGCGCAGCGGTCTGCGAATGCGGCGAAGGAGATCAAGGCGCTGATCAACAACTCGACAGCTGCCGTTTCCGAAGGTGTGAAGCTCGTATCCGATACGGGGCAGGGGCTTAATTCGATCGAGCAACTGGTCCAGGTGATCAACACGCATATGGAAGCCATCGCGACAGCGGCGCAGGAACAGTCCTCGGGACTGGCGGAGGTCAACACGGCCGTCAACCACATGGATCAGGCAACACAGCAGAATGCGGCTATGGTGGAAGAGATGAATGCGGCGGGTGCGGGCCTTGCGCAGGAATCTGTCAACCTGGCGGACCTTCTTGCACGCTTTGCACTTGGCAATGATGGGCAACAGCTGCGCAATGTGGCTTCCAGCATGCGGGCTCCTTCCCGCGCTGTCGCTCAGCGCGGGCGGGCCGGCAATGCGGCTGCAGCTCCGCAGTGGGAAACCTTCTGAGCTTGCTCATGGCGCTCATATTGGGATGTGATCCCCAGGGCAGAGTATTGTCGCATCCGATCCCTGCGTGGCCTAACCCATTTCATATTGCGGGAAGGACTCAAACCAACGGTTTGGGAAATAGCGGCCATATATTGATACCTTTCCATCGGCTTATGTATTCATGTACGCCGACCACTCGATCCCAATAGCCTTGTTGCCCGTCCGCGTGGCGCTGTTGTAATATTCCGTGGCCTGCCGGACGGGAGCGCTGTTGAGATTGTTCAATCGCTTCGGGCAGCGGAATGCAGGGACTGGCAGCCACGGTGAGATATCCGGAGCGAATGCCGTGGGCCGGAAACTCTGCCGGATCAAGCCCCGCTTCGCTGCACGCTGATTGACGATATCGTTGAGCGCCTTCGGGTCTGACCGGAGAATTGGCTCTGGCTCATATGTGGAACGGCCCCCGGTTGGCAGGACGTTGGCAGCATGAATCGCCGCCTCGGACTGCAACCGATGCTACTGTCGCGGGATAGGAGTTAGGCGGGCAACTTTTCGCGACCGCAGCGTTACGCTGATTGCGGATCGCGGATGTGGTGGGTGGCGTGCTCATGATAATCGACGCCAAGAGCGGAGCGAGCAGCGCGCTGGTATGCCAGTTATGGGGCCGAGCCGCTTGCAGATAGACCGCTGGCGCTTGTGTTGCCGTTGGCAACTTTCGCCGGCGACCTCAAGGCGAAGGGTCTTCTCTGAGCCGGAACTCTCCGTACCTATTGATACAATTCTAACCAAAACTTACGGGCTCAATGTCCGTATAGACGATTAGCCGTTAAACGTCTGGCACATAAAGGTATTTTTCCTATTCCGCCCAAGATATTAGTTCCATAAACTAAATTATGAAATCTAAACTTATAGCCGGGGTACGCGCTATACCGAACTGCGACTTTTGAAACGTGGCAGGATGTTGAAGATGGAAAGGACATCCTGAATGAAGACCCGATACAGCCACCTCACCCTAGCTGACCGGCGTCAGATCGAACGCTGGCGACTGATGAAGATGAGCGCGACGGAAATCGCTGAACGGCTGGGACGCCACCGTTCGACCGTGTTCCGCGAATTGCGGCGAAACCGACACCACGACGTCGAAATCCCTGAGTTGACCGGCTACTGGTGTGTGCTGGCTCAGAAACTGGCGCTTGGCCGTCGGTTCCGGCACCGCAAGCTCGTCCGATATTCCGAGTTGCGCCAGCGGATCGTCGTCTGTCTGAAGGCTGGCTGGAGCCCGGAGCAGATTGCCGGGCGGATGCGGTTCGAAGGTGCGTTGCCA
>NZ_JBEPMB010000008.1:0-210360 GCF_040545545.1 Limnomicrobium aquaticum | reverse complement strand
CATCGGCGCGCTCGTCCAAACAATCCAACCAGACGAATGTGCGAACTATCTCGAAAACGCCGGATATGTTTCCGTTAAAAGGTGAAACGCTCTAGAAGAGGACATTTCGCGCCCGAGGGCGACCTGAAGATTTTTCGACTAAGCTCGTCATTTATCGATAGAGACGGCGCATATGTCAGAGACAAGCAGGAACCTGCGCTCGCGTCCGTTGTCGAGCGAAAACATTCCGCCGCGTCCCGGAATAGCATCGACGACCAGATGGGGTGACTGCCAGGCTTCGAATTGCGCCGAGGATATGTAAAACGGCGCGCCGCCGATGTGCCCGAGAAGCACGTCACTATCCCCAATCATGAACTCTCCTGCCGGATAACACATCGGGGAGGAGCCGTCGCAGCATCCGCCCGACTGGTGAAAAAGAATATCTGGATGGTCTCTGCGAATGTCAGCGATCAGGTCCAGCGCGGCCTGCGTGGCCTGCACATGCGACTTTTCCTTCATTTTCGGCATTCTTTCCTCCCAGAAATGCCAAAAGGCCTCCCAAGGGGAGGCCTTTCAGTTATCGATACATTGGCTCAGAAGAAGCCGAGCGCCTTCGGGGAGTACGATACCAGCATGTTCTTGGTCTGCTGGTAGTGGTCGAGCATCATCTTGTGGGTCTCGCGACCGATGCCGGACTGCTTGTAGCCGCCAAAGGCGGCGTGGGCCGGATAGGCGTGATAGTTGTTGATCCAGACGCGACCGGCCTGGATGCCGCGGCCGAAATTGTAGCAGCGGTTTGCATCGCGGCTCCACACGCCGGCACCAAGGCCGTAGAGCGTGTCGTTGGCAATCTCCATCGCCTCTTCGTCGGTCTTGAAGGTCGTGACCGACAGAACCGGCCCGAAGATTTCTTCCTGGAAGATGCGCATCTTGTTGTTGCCGCGGAACACGGTCGGCTTGACGTAGAAGCCTTCCGCCAGATCGCCGCCGAGCACGTTGCGCTCGCCGCCGGTCAGCAGTTCCGCACCCTCACCCTTGCCGATTTCGATATAGGAGAGGATCTTGTGGAGCTGTTCGGACGAGGCCTGCGCACCGATCATCGTCGACATGTCAAGCGGATTGCCCTGGACAATCTTGTTGACGCGGGCAATCGCCTTTTCCATGAAGCGGTCGTAGATCTTCTCATGGACGACAGCGCGGCTGGGGCAGGTGCAGACTTCGCCCTGGTTCAGCGCGAACATCGCAAAACCTTCCAGCGCCTTGTCGAGATAGTCGTCGTCTTCGGCCATGACATCGGCGAAGAAGATGTTCGGCGACTTGCCGCCGAGTTCCAGCGTCACCGGGATCAGGTTCTGCGAGGCATACTGCATGATCAGCCGGCCCGTCGAGGTCTCGCCGGTGAAGGCGATCTTCGAAATGCGCGGGCTGGAGGCGAGCGGCTTGCCGGCTTCAAGGCCGAAGCCGTTGATGATGTTCAGCACGCCCGGCGGCAGCAGGTCGGCGATGATTTCGATGAGAACGAGGATCGAGGCCGGCGTCTGTTCGGCGGGCTTCAGTACCACGCAGTTGCCGGCGGCGAGCGCCGGAGCCACTTTCCAGCAGGCCATGAGGATCGGGAAGTTCCACGGAATGATCTGGCCGACAACGCCCAGCGGCTCATGGAAATGATAGGCAATCGTATCGTGATCGACTTCGCCGATCGAGCCTTCCTGGGCGCGGATGGCGGCGGCGAAGTAGCGGAAGTGGTCGATGGCCAGCGGAATGTCGGCGGCCATGGTTTCGCGCAGCGGCTTGCCATTGTCCCAGGTCTCGGCTTCTGCGAGCGTCTTGAGATTGGCTTCCATGCGGTCGGCAATCTTGTTCAGGATATTGGCACGCTCTGTGGTCGACGTGCGGCCCCACTTGTCCTTCGCGGCATGGGCAGCGTCAAGCGCGGCTTCGACATCCTTTTCGTCGGAGCGGGCGACTTCGCACAGCAGCCCGCCATTGACCGGCGTGGTGTTTTCAAAATAGCGGCCGGATGCCGGCTCGCGCCATTCGCCACCAATGAAATTGCCGTAACGGACCTTGAACGGCGTCTCGATGATCTTCTGATGAAGCATGATTTCCTCCTTTGGGCCGGGCTCACTCCATCCGGCATTCCCCATATTCACCAATACCGTTATATTCGTCCAGATATCGCGCCGTGTTGCCGAGCCTGTTCGTTGCACTTCTGCGACAGAAGAACCGTAAGATTGTGCGCAAGACGATCAGACATCCATGAATTGGAGGCAGCCGGCCTTCTGAAGATTTTGTGGTAACGTTTCCACATTCCGATTGACTCCCTTCGTGACTTCGCTAGATTTAATGTGATAACGATACCACATTGGGAGGACATCGATGAAACAGGCGCGGATCAACCGCCTCTTTGGCGTATCTGGAAATTGCTTCGACGTGGCGATCGACCACGGCATGTTCAATGAGAAGACGTTTCTTCCGGGCATCGAGGACATGCGCAAGGCGATCCATGTGATTGCCGAGGCGAAGCCCGACGCGATCCAGCTGCCGCCGGGCACCGCGCCGATCCTGCAGGCCATTCCCGGCAAGGACCGTCCGGCGCTGGTGATGCGCACGGACATTGCCAATGTCTATGGCAATCCCCTGCCCGAACTGCTCTTCTCGGAAGTCATCGACCGCGCCGTCGAACAGGGCGTCGTGCTCGATGCCGCCTGCGTCGTCGTCAACATCCTGATGTTGCCCAACCAGCCGGAAGTCTACCGCGCCTGCATTCGCAACGTGAATGCGCTGAAGCGGGAATGCGAGATCTACGGCATGCCGCTGATGGTCGAGCCGCTGGTCATGAAGGATAATTCCAAGGGTGCCTATATGGTGGACGGCCAGATCGACAAGATCATGCCGCTCGTCCGTCAGGCCGTTGAACTCGGCGCCGATATCATCAAGGCCGACCCGTGCGAGAATGTCGAGGAATACCATCGCGTGATTGAGATCGCGCAGGGGCTTCCGCTGCTCGTGCGCGGCGGCGGCCGCGTCAGCGATGCCGAACTACTCGCCCGCACCGAAATGCTGATGAAGCAGGGCGCACGCGGCATCGTTTATGGCCGCAACGTCATCCAGCATCCGAACCCGAACGGGATGACCAAGGCGCTGATGGCGATCGTTCACGACGGCGCGACGGCTGCAGATGCCGCAAAGCATATCGGCTGAGGCGGAACGCGAGGAACAACGACCATGACGAAGGTTTTCCGCTTCGGCGTCATCGGCTGCGGGCTTATGGGGCGTGAATTCGCCAGCGCCGCCGCTCGCTGGCTGCATCTCTCCAATCCCGCGGCGCGCCCTGAAATCGTCGCCGTCTGTGACACGAATGCGAGCCTCATGGACTGGTTCGCCGATAACGTTCCGACGGTGAAGCAGCGCACGACCGATTATCGCGAGCTACTGGCCAATCCCGACGTGGAGGCGATCTATTGCGCCGTACCGCATGTCCTCCATCAGGAATTCTACATCGCGATCCTGGAAGCGGGCAAACACCTGCTCGGCGAAAAGCCTTTCGGCATGGACCTGATGCAGAACCGGGCGATCATGGCAGCGCTTGCCAAGCGGCCTGACCTCGTCGTCCGCTGTTCTTCAGAGATGCCCTTCTTCCCCGGCGCGCAGAAGGTCATCCAGATGGCCAATGCGGGGGCCTTCGGCGACATTATCGAAGTGGAAGCCGGCTTCCTGCATTCCTCCGACCTCGACCGCAAAAAGCCGATCAACTGGAAGCGTATGGAGCATATCAACGGCGATTATGGCTGCATGGGCGATCTCGGCATGCATGTCCTGCATGTGCCGCTGCGTCTCGGCTGGAAGCCGCAGACGGTCCATGCGCAGCTGGTCAAGCGGGTCACGGAACGTCCGGACGGCAAGGGCGGCATGGTGCCCTGCACGACATGGGACAATGCGGCAATCAGCACACGCGTGAAGACGGACAGCCAGGATTTTCCGATGCTGCTCAAAACGTTCCGCATAGCGCCCGGCGAATCCAACACGTGGTATATCCGCGTACTGGGGATGAACAAGAGTGCCTTCTTCTCGACCAAGCAGCCACGCCAGTGGCATTGGATGGATTACGAAGGTGGCCGCCAGTCTTGGCAAACCGAAGACCTGGGCTATGACTCGCTCTTCCCCACGATCACCGGCAAGATCTTCGAATTCGGCTTCATCGATGCGATCCAGCAGATGTGGGCCGCCTTTGTCGACGAACTCGCCGGCAACAAGGCCAACGGCTTCCATTGCGCGACACCGGACGAGGCAGCATCCCACCATGCCGTCCTGACGGCGGCACTGGTCTCGGGTAGCGAAAACCGTGTCGTTTCAGTGGACTATTCCACCGGGATTTCCGCATGAAGCGCTCCGAGATCAACGCAGCGCTCAGGGCCGCGCAGGCGATGCTCGATGGGTTTTCATGGTCTCTACCCTCCTGGGGCCACTGGACTGCCTCGGATTTCGCCGCTTCACCCCATGGTGCCTCCTATTTCCGCAGCCGCCAATTGGGCTGGGATGTCACCGATTTCGGTCTTGGCCGGTTTGCGGAATGCGGCCTGACCCTCTTTTGTCTGCGTAACGGCATCACTGGCCAGGATGGCGAACGCACCTATGCGGAAAAGCTGCTCTTCGTGGAGGAAGGCCAGCTCACGCCAACCCATCGCCACAAGGCGAAGATGGAAGACATCATCAATCGCGCCGGCGGCACCCTGGTCATCGAATTCTCGGCCACGAACCCGGTCGGCGACCTCAGCGAAGAAGAGATCATCGTGCCAGTTGACGGGATCGACCGCCGACTGAAGCAATGGCAGCCTTTGGAGCTGACACCCGGCGAAAGCGTCACCATCATGCCGGGCCTCTACCATCGTTTCTACGGCAAACCCGGCAACGGGCCGGTTCTGGTCGGCGAAGTGAGCCAGGTGAATGACGACCGGACGGACAATTTCTTTCTGGAGCCCGTGGGCCGCTTCTCGGATATCGAGGAGGATGAGCCCCCGCTCAGGCCACTTTGGAACGAAGGAGCCGCCTGATGTCGTTTGGGGAGGAAACGAAAAGGGCAGCAAGAGGCGGCATAGTCTGCGCCGGTAATCTGATCGTGGACCGCGTCCACACGCTTTCCTATTGGCCCGAGGAAGGCAATCTCGCCGAAATCCTGCATCAGGATCTCGGTGTCGGCGGCGGCGCGGTCAATGTCGCCTGCGACCTCGGATCGCTTGGACTGCCGGCTCGTATTGCGCTTGCGGGTTTGACAGGCGCTGACACGGATGGCGCCTATCTGGCGGAACGCGTTGCTAGCTTCGGCGTTGACACCACAGCCGTCAGGCAGACGACGGAAGCGGCCACGAGCCACACGCATGTCATGAGCCTTCCGGGCCGAAGCCGCACCTTCTTTTATCACGGCGGGGCCAGTGCCCTCTTGAACGCTGAAGACGTAGAACCGGAGACGTTTGCGGCAGCAGGTTTCAAACTCTTTTATCTCGGCTACCTCATGCTCCTGCCCGGCCTCGACCGGCTGGACGCGGATGGCCGAACCGGCGCAAGCCGGCTGCTCGAGCGGGCAAAGATGGCGGGGCTCGAAACCGCGGTCGATTTCGTCTCAAGCGAGAACCCCGATTTTGCTCGGGAGGTCAGCGCCGCCCTGCCCTGGTGCGATCATGTCGTCATCAATGAGATTGAAGCCGGTCGGGTCGCGCAGCTGCCGCTTCGCAAGCTCAACGGCAATCTCGACCGCAATCTGATGCTGCGGGCAGCAGAGACCATGCTTGAGCTTGGCGTTCGCAAGAACGTCATCATTCACGCGCCGGAACTGTCGCTCTGGCAGGCCGTCAACGAGGCGCCCCTCATCACGAAGTCACTACGCCTGCCGCCCGAAAAGATCGTGAGCCCGGTCGGTGCGGGCGATGCCTTCTGCGCTGCAACGCTCTTCGGGCTTCATGAAGGCTGGAGCAGGGAGAGGACGTCCGCGGCTGCCCACCGCGCCGCAGCCCGTTGCCTGACGGGTGCGACGGCAACGGATGGGATCCCGCCGATGTCGATGATCCTGCAGGAAATCAAAGACAACGCATGAGATGAACGCTTGGGAGGAGCGAAGATGACGACAGGAAAACTGGACGGCAAGGTGGCGCTGGTCACCGGCGGGGCGAGCGGCATCGGCAAGGCGGTCTGCGAGCGTTTCGCGCAGGACGGCGCACGGGTCATCGTTGCCGATCTGGACGGCGCGCGCTGCGAGGCTGTGGCGTCCGAAATCGGTGGCGGCGCACTGGGTCTTGCGCTGGACGTCACACAGCAGGAAAGCATCGACGCGGTGGTGCGCCAGGGCATCGAGGCGACCGGCGGCGTGGATATTCTCGTCAACGCGGCCGGCATTTATGACGTCCAGTCCATCCTTGAAGTCACGCGCGAACGCACATCGAGGGTCTTCCAGGTCAATATCGACGGTGTCATCTTCATGAGCCAGGCGGTCGCGCGGCACATGGTCGAGCGCGGACAGGGCGGGCGCATCATCAATTTCTCGTCGCAGGCCGGCCGGCGCGGCGAAGGGCCGGCCGTCGCCTATTGCGCCTCCAAGGCCGCCGTCATTTCTATCACGCAGAGTATGGCACTCGATCTCATCCGTCACGGGATCAACGTGAATGCGATTGCGCCGGGCGTGGTCGATACGCCGATGTGGGATGTTGTCGATGCGAAGCTCGGCGCACGCGAGGGCTTGCAACCGGGTGACGTGAAGAAACGAGTCGCGGCAGCCGTGCCCGCAGGCCGCTTCGGCTATCCCGCCGAACAGGCTGCGATGGCGGCCTTTCTGGCGGGGCCCGATGCGGCCTACATTGTGGCTCAATGCTACAATGTCGATGGCGGCAACGTGATGAGCTAAGCAACACGTCGATCCCGGGGAGGAGACAACATGACAATGAAGGCAGCGCGGCTGGAAGCCAGCAGCACCATGGCGCTTCGCACCGTCGATAAGCCGGTCGCAGGACCGGGCGAGATCCTCGTGAAGGTCCTCGCCGCCGGCATTTGCGGATCGGACCGGCACATGTTCAAGGGCGAATATCCGACTGCAATCCCGGTCACGCTCGGCCATGAATTCTCGGGCCGCGTCGAGGCTGTCGGTGCGGGCATCAACCGCTTCTCCGGTGGTGAACTCGTCACCATCGACCCGAATATTGCCTGCGGCACCTGCTCCGCCTGCCGCAATGCACGGCCGAACCTCTGCGAGAGGCTGACCGCGATCGGTGTCACGCGCGATGGCGGCTTTGCCGAATATGCCGCGGTCCCGGAAGCGCAGGCCTTTCTCCTGCCGTCTGATCTCGACCCCGTCCATGGCGCTTTCTCCGAACCGCTCGCCTGCTGCCTGCACGCCATCGACAAGGCCAATATCCGCACCGGCGAAAGCGTCGCCATCCTCGGCGGTGGCGTGATTGGCCTGCTCATGGTGCAGCTCGCGAAGTTGGAGGGAGCCGGCCGGATCATCCTCATCACCCGCCAGGCTTCGCGGCGGGAGACGGCGCTGGAACTCGGCGCAACGCATGCGTTTGATCCGTCCGTGACGGACACGGTTGCGGAGGTCAAAGCACTCACGAATGGCGGCGTCGATGTCACCATCGAATGCGCGGGCGTGCCGGAAACCTTCCAGACCGGACTGAAGATGACACGGCGAGGCGGAGCCTTCGTTCTCTTCGGCGTTGCGCCGGCCGGCATGGAGGTGGCTGTCACGCCCTTCGACCTATTGGTCAGCGAGGTCGATCTGCGGCCCGCCTACCTCAATCCCTTCACGCATGAGCGCGCTGCCGCACTCGTATCCAGCGGCGTGCTCCAGCTGGACAAGCTTGTGACGCGGACGATCGGCCTTGAGGATGTTGCAAGCGTGGTCGGCAGTGCACCTGAGCGCGGCGAGATCAAGGTGATCGTCAAGCCGTGACTGGCTTCGGTGTTACGCGCGCACGGCACCCGTCGATTGCCGCTCCACAAGCTGGACCGGCAATCGGGTGACACCCTTCACCGCAGTCTCGTCAAACTGCCTGCGCCCGGCAATCGCCGCCTCGATGACATGCGCAGCCTGCTCCCCAATCTCGCGGATCGGCTGAGCCACGGTCGTCAGGCCCGGAATGACATAGGCCGCTTCAGGTAGGTCATCGAAGCCGATCACGGATATGTCGCCTGGGACGGCACGCCCGCAATCATGCACCGCATGGATCGCGGCGATAGCCGCGATATCCGTCATCCCGATGATCGCCGTAACGGCCTGATTATTTTCGATGATCTTGCGCGCCATAGCGTAGGCTGCGGGGAACGTATGCTCTTCGCCGAGTGCCATTGCAGAAAGCTCTAGGCCCTGCGCACCCAATTCGCTCGAGATCGATTGCAATCTTACCTGGATTGACTGGCTATGCGCCGGCGCGCCGATCGCGGCAATTTTCCGATGGCCAAGCGCTGTCAGGTGCCGCACCATCAGCCGCCCTCCGGCCTCGTGATCGGCGGTGACGACATGATCGGCAAAACGCCCCAGGTCTCGGTCGATGGCCACAAGCGGGACATCTGCCGCACCGAAAGCCTCGAAATGGGCATCATCCCCGAAAGCGCTGGCCACGATGACCCCATCCACCCGCTGCGACAGCAACATCGAGACATAGCGCGCCTCATGCTCCAGATTTTCGGACGTACAGCAGATGAGGGTCTGGTATCCCTTCTGGAAAAGCGCCTGCTCGATGGCCTGTGCCAGGATGCCAAAAAAGGGAACATCGACGGCCGGCAGCATGAGCCCGACGACCCGGCTCGGGCCACCGCGCAGCATGCGGGCATCCTTGCTGGGCGTGTAGTTAAGGTCCCGAACCGCCTCTTCGACGCGCACACGCACATCAGGCGAGACATAACCGGAGTTGTTCAGCGCTCGGGACACAGTCGAGACCGACGTCCCCGCACGCGTTGCTATATCCCTGATACTCGCTTTCAAGCGCCTCAATCTCCAGCCGCGAAATCTACCTCCATGCTGGTATCGCGGCCGGAACGCCGGCGGCAAGGGAAATCCGATCGTTTCCGACGGGAAAACCGGAGAAAAGCAGACATGTCCGCACCGCGCCGGGCATCCGGCGCCTCAATAATAGCACACAGCACTGTTTGCATAACTTATAGGCAAGGAACGAAGATGTTGCGGTGGATTTGCGCATTCGTGAGGCGCAGTGCCGGAGGAAACCCGCGCAGAAGCCCCGGCTCGCAAGCCCAACCCATCTGGCACGGTTCCTGCTTGCTGAAAGGCAGGTCCAGAGGGGACTGAAAACGATAGCGCCCAATGAATGGCGCTCGAAACAAGGCCGTCGAACCGTGGTCGCAGCCGATGAGCGCGTCCGGTTCGGCGGTTTTTGTTTTCAGAGGCACGTCTGCCCTGGCGTGGAACGTCAGAACAGTCTTTGCGATCCGCCTTCGACGGAACCGTCGTCGAGTTCACCCATCGTGCCCAGAAGATTGAAGGCGGACATGTCGCGCAGATACCGCGCGTCGGCAAGGCTCTGCTCCGCAGAGATGAGGTTTCGCTGGGTCTGGATGAGATCGAGCACCGTGTGAAGCCCGGCCTTCATCTCCTCCTGCATCGCAGCCTGCGCCTTGTTCGCTTCCTTCACGCGGGCCTCTAGCCGCCCGACCTGAGCCTTCAAAGACTTATAGTCGTTGAAATACTTGCGCGCGCCAATGGTCACACTGCGGATCGTGTCCTGACGGTCATAAGATTTCTGCAGGGCCTCCGCACGGGCCTTGTCGAGGTTGGGTTGCAGCGTCGCGTCGAAGATGGGCAGGCGAAGGCGAAGCATGAGGGCATAATTGTTGACGGTCTTGACCGCCGGCGTGGGGTCGAACGTGCGGGTATACTTGCCCACCAGATCCAGCGTGGGCAGGAATGCACCGCGCGCCGCATCCACGTTGAAGTCGGCAGCACTCTGGAGATGCGCCGCCATCTTCGGAAGCGGCGAATTGGCCATCGCGCGATCGGCTGCATCTGTTGCCGAGGCCGGCAGCTTCAACTTGTGTGCTGCCACATCGAGTTTCGAAGGCGCCTGAAAGCCATTGAATTTTTCGAAATTCAGTTCGCTATCCGCCAGTTGCCTCGATGCCTGTTCGTTGAGCGCACGCAGGTTTTCCAGTTCCGACGCCGCGATCGAGACATCCGACTGCGTCATCAGACCATCGATCAGCATCTGCCTGGAAATGTTGAGCGCCTCCTGCTGCCGGACAACGGCGCGCTTGCTGGAGGCGAGAATTGCGCGGTCGCGATTGAGCGCCAGCATCTTGTCCGCCCGCTCGACAAGCAGCTTCTGCTTGGTATCGAGCGAGGCCTCCACGGTTGCGGCAACCTTTTCCTGGGCGGCATTGATCGTGTTCAGGTTCTTGAGACCATCAAAGAGCCGCCAGGAGACTTCCAGTCCGATCGAAGTCGGGTCTTTGGTCGCGTAAGAACTGTTGGGAATCTGCGTGATATCGGGTGAATATTCAGTCTTGCCGTCAACAACCCAGTCCGAGCCGACGGAAACCTTGGGGTAAAGTTGCGCACGGGCAAGGCGCAGTTCGGTCCGGGCGAGGTCCTGCAACACCTGATCCTGACCCAGCCTCAGCTTGAAGTCCGACAGGTTGATCCAAGTGGGCTCTTCGGCAGCCGCGAAGGCGCCGGCCACAGCGACACCAATCATCAGGGTCAGGCCAAATACCCTCTTTCCCCATCGACGCTTCGGCAACCGATCGTGACGCGCCATGACGCGGACCTTTTCTTAAGTATACTCTAATTTACAAACAATTCGCGATAGCGATCGTGCTACTATCCACAATTGTAGTTAAAATACGATAAATCCCCTGTGACGGAGCATTATCGGGGTCGCCTCATGGCGAGACGCCACCTGCTCCTCCTGCAAGGTCCGCCTCGTTGTCTCGCAGAAGCGACCTTGATCTTGGCGGCCCGCCAGAATAGTGTGCTTAACGCTAGGTTAATTTCCATAGCAAACTATAGAAAATTCATTGCAACATATTGGATTGATTGGCAGAAAAACCTGTTGATTCGAATTATGTTTAATGGAATATAAACTTACCGGTGCAGCGATGAAGCCGGAAAACCAGTGGAGAAAATCACATGAAGACTCTCAACCTTGCACAGATGAAGACTGTTGTCGGCGGCACGTACTGCGCTCCGAAGCCGGTTTGCAAGCCGGCTCCGGCCTGCGGCAGCCACTGCAGCTAATTCACGCTTTACTGGCCCTTCTTGGCCAGTAAAGGGAATTGCGAAGCCAGCTTGACGATCGTCCGGCTGGCTTTTTACTTATTTCCCTCCGGTAAACCGGTTCACGGAACCAATCTGCTCGCACACCGTTCTCCGTTTTTCCGGAGCAACGAAATGAACTACGAAATTGGCATAGTCGGATGCGGCCCGACCGGGCTTTACACTCTCTCGGAACTGATCCGATGCCGACACCCTCTGAATATCACCGTCTTTGACAGGGGTGAGTGGGCAGGTGCCGGAACACCCTATTCGCGGGAGGGTGCAAACCGGCTGATGCTTGCGAATATTGCAAGTATAGAAATCCCCGCACTGAAGCAGACCTTTCTGGACTGGATGCGGACCTGTGAGCCCCGCGTCCTGGAAGGCTTCGGGATCACGCAGGACATGCTGAGCGATCGCCTGTTTGCTCCGCGGCTGCTTCTTGGTTGCTACCTGCACGACCAATTGCTCGACATGATCGAGTTTGGCCGGCATCTCGGCCATACCATCCGCCTTCTGGAGCGGGTGGAAGTCATCGACATCCTCCCGGACGGTAACCGGTTCCGTGTCATGACCACGAAAGGGCCTCATGCCCGGCCTTTCGACAAGCTGATCCTTTCAACCGGTCATGATTTCGAGGATACGCGAGAAGATGCCCATTATTTCCCGAACCCCTGGACAGGATTGATCGGAACCGATGTTCCCGCTTGCAGGGTCGGCATTCTCGGAACTTCGCTGAGCGCAATCGACGCGGCCCTGGCTGTCGTCTGCCAGCATGGACGGTTTGTCGAAGCCGGAGATGACCTCGAGTTTCAGCTGGAAGATCCGAGCCTTTCCATCACCTTCATGTCGCGCAACGGGCTCCTGCCGGAGGCCGACTTCTACTGCCCCATCCCCTATGTCCCGCTTCAACGGATGACCGAGGGTGAGCTGGCAAATTGCGCGAAGGAGCCGAATGCGCTGGATTCCGTCTTTTCGCTGCTTCGCGATGAACTTACGCTCGCGGACCCTGGGTACGCTTCAAGGATCGGTCTCGCCGATCTGACTGCGGATAGTTTCGCAGAGGCCTATTTTGCCGAGCGGACGAAAACGGACCCTTTCCGGTGGGCGAAGAAGAATCTGGACGAGGTTTTGCGCAATAAGGAAAGGCGGCTCACCGTTCCCTGGCGCTATGCGATCCTGCGGATGCACGAGCCGGTCGAAACCATTGTGCCGGAGTTCTCCGACGAAGATCGCGCGCGGTTTGACCGCGGCCTCAAACGGGTGTTCGTCGACAATTATGCCGCCGTCCCTCCCGAGTCCATCAGGCGTCTGCTGGCATTGAGAGAGGCGGGTGTCCTGAAAATCCTGACGCTTTCGGAGGATTACGAGCTGATCAAGAGGGACAGATCGACGACCGTTTCCTCACCGGAGGGATCGGCCGAGTTCGATGTCTTCATCGACGCCACGGGCCAGAAGCCGCTCGGCGTGGAAGACATACCGTTTGCCAGCCTGCGTCGCGCACTGGAGGAGGACGGGCAGGAGACGCCCATGCTGACGGACAGCTTCGCACTTCTATCGCCCGCGCCCTATGCCGGAAATCTCTATTTCGGAGCCATACCCTATCTGATGCATAGCCGCCCCTTCGTGCAGGGCATCGTCGCCTCGCAGGAACTGGGCGAGATCATCGGGCGCGACATCATCGAGCATCTAGAGGAGGAGGCACAGCGCGAACCGCTCTGCGCCTGATGAAGCGTTGCCGGCGGCCTTTACTCCGCCGCCCGCTTCGCTCCTGCCTGCTGCACGTCCACCGGCTCCAGCTTTCCATCCTTGAGGCGGTAGGCGCGGTCTACATAGTCCAGCAGCCGCTCGCTATGGGTCACGAAAACTTTGGCGCCCGGAAGCGGGCAGATCGCCTCCAGAAGCGCATGTTCGGTCCTGGCATCCAGATTGGCGGTGATTTCGTCAAACAGCATGAGCTTCGGCTTGCGGCAGATCACGCGCGCTGCGAGCAGGCGGCGACGCTGACCGGTGGACAGAAGCGTGTTGTTGTTTGCCACAATCGTCGCCAGCCCCTGCGGCAGTGCGTCGATTTCGGAGGTAAGACCGACAAGCTCAAGCGCCTCCTGAACGCGATCGAGCGGAACATCCGGATCGAACATCGACACGTTCTCGACGATCGTGGCCTGGAAGAGACCGTCTTCCGCAAAGACCGCGCCGATATTGTTGCGATACTCGATGAGACCGAAGCGCGACAGCGGTTGTCCATCCACCAGAACCGAACCGGAGGTCGGATCGGCCACGCTCGCGATGACCTTCAGCAACGAGGACTTGCCGGAACCGGACTCACCGATAATGGCGATCCGCTCGTTGCGCTCGACATCGACCGTCAACCCGGCATTGACGACCACCGGACGCTCGTCGCGGCCGAAGGAAATGGACACATCCTTGATCGTGACATCCTTGCGGATCGTCTTGCGAATGGCGGTCGCGCCGGATGCCATTTCCGGATCGGCCTGAATGACATCTTCCAGACGCCGCACATGCGAACCGATGACGGTGAGATGCATGAGGTTGACTGTCAGCGTATCCGCCATCAGGAAGAACGTGCCCCTCAGCGCAAAGAAAGCATAGAGCATGCCGATCGTCATCTTGTTCGTGAGAACAGCAGCCACCCCGGCGTAAAGCGTCGCGACGGTGCCGGCCATGACGACGATGTGGATCAAGAGTTGCGCATCGATCTGCAGCTTGCGGGACAGGAAATCGCGGCTGGCGAACCGCGCCATCTTCTCGAACCAGCGCTGCTCGAACCGCCCGCTGACATTATGGGCCTTGATGGTGGATATCCGGTCCAGACCGTCCAGCAATGTGCTGACCTCGACGGTGCGTGCCGCGAGCGATTCATTCGTCGCATCGCGTGTCCTTGCCATGTAGAGGGCTCGCGCGCCGATCGCGAGCACGAGCGTGGCCAGCACCATCAGCGTCATGGAGGTCGAATAATAGAACATCAGCGCCACGGAGAGCACCGAGACGAATGCATCGGCAATCGAACGGACGAGGCCGTCGGAAGCAAACGCCTTCACCTGATCGATCGACTCCATGCGGGTGACGAAATCTCCGGGATGCCTCGCCTCGAAATAGCGCAAGGGAAGGCGCAAGCCATGGCCGACGACCGAGCGGGTAAACTGCACCTGCATGCCGACGGATGTGCGCAGGATGATCACGTCGCGCAGCCAGCGTCCAACCGCCTCGAAGAGCAGCAGTGCACAGAGCCCGATGGTCAGGACGCCGAGAAGATCGATATCCGACTGCGGCAGCACGAAATCGAGCGAGATTTGCAGCAGGATAGGCGTCGCCAGCGCCAGTATGCCCACGGCGGTCGATACGATCAGAATGCGACGCACCGCCTCGCGGAAACCATTGGTCGACTTGACGACATCCCAGAAGGTCAAGCCGTCCTTGGCGGCGATCTTGTCCATCGCGATCCGCGGTTCGAGTTCCAGAACGACGCCTGAGAAATATCGCTCGAAATCGTCCCTGTCGAAGGCGCGCGGGCCGATGGACGGGTCCTGGATGTAGAAGCGTCCGCCGCTGATCCGCTCCAGCACGACATAATGCTGGCCCTCCCAATGCAGGATGGCGGGCAGCTTCAGGGCATCCATCTCATCGGTGTTCTGCACGGCAAGGCCGCGCGCATCGAAGCCGAACACACCTGCCAGATTGTAGAGCTCTGCAAGCGACATGCCGCCGCCCGAGACCTGATGAACCGAGCGCATGTAGGGCATGTTGACATTGTGCCCATAGGCATTGGCGATCATGGCCATGCAGGCGAGCCCGCATTCCTGCGCTTCATTTTGCAGGACCGTGTGAACGGTTGGCTTTCCGGAAAAGAAAGGAAGTCTCACAGGCGCCCCCTCATGGCAAGAATGGGATCGATGACCCAGTCGATCAGTCGTCGGCGCTCGACCACCACATCGGCGGACAATGTGGAGCCCACGAGAATGGGACGGTCGACGCCATAGGCATTGATCGCGCGGTCGTCAGGCTCGACTTCAACCAGATATCGGGATTGCGGCGGCGGGGCCGGACCGGCGTCGCCCATCTTCGGGTCGATGAAAGGCTTGTCGTCGGCAACAGCCTTGGGAAGGCTGACGGGCTGTTCGCCGATGGAAATGACCTTTCCGTATTTCACGCCGAAGGTCTTGTAGGGAAAGGCGTCGTATTTGAGCACAACCCGCTGGCCGATGGTCAGAAGACCCATTGTCTTCGAGGGCGCCTCAAGCGCGACGGTAAAGGGCGCGGTCGGATCGCCAATGGCGACCACCGTATCGCCGGAATTCACCTGCGAACCCTCACGCACGTTGACGGCGGCGATCTGGCCGGCGGTCACGGCGAGAATATCGGTGGCAATCGCCGATTTCGCCTGTTCCATCTGCGAGTTCAGCGCGGCCTTGGCGCGTTCGAGATCGGCAAGCTGGCTGTTGCTGCCGTTGTTATTCTGTTCGACGGTGCGCCTGCGGTCGATGCGCGTCGAGGTCAGCTGTGTGATCTGAAGGCGGATATCGGCGAGCTGACGCTTGTAGTCCTGCAGCGCGCGCTCCTGAACCGAGACCAGATCGCGGGTTGCAAGCCCACGCTTCAGATAGCCGCGAAGCTTGTCGACAGCAGCGGCCTGTTGATCCACGGCGCGCTTCATGTCGGCTTCCTGCTGCTCCAGATTGGAGGCCAGCTTCTTCGAGCTGTCTTCATAGGACTTCAAGTCGCTGGCGTCGCGCGTCATCAGGTCCTTGATCTCGCCAATCCGCCGATCGATGCTTTCCGTCTGGCTCTTCAGGGCGGCAAGTTCGACCTCCGAGAGAGACTTGTTTCCGGCGCCGGACTGCTGGGGCGTCACGGTCAGCAGCTTCTGTCCCGGGACAACCGTATCGCCCTGCTTGACCCAGATGGTGGAGACCGTGCCGGCGACCGTTGAATTGACGCGCTGGCTCCCCTTGGCCCCCAGCACGACGCCACGCATCGTCTCTTGCTTGGAAAACGTGCCGATCCAGAGCCCGCCGATGATGACGATGGCGAGTGCGGAGAAGAAGACGACCATCAGGCTGCCCGCCGTGTCGCGCCGGAACTCGATGGAAGAGCCCAGATCGTGCAATCCGGTCACCTCGAAATTTCCGAGCGTGGTCTGCGGACGTTTGCCGCCACCCGGCTGAAACAGCCTCTTTAGGAAATCAGGCAGCTGCATCGTTGTCGCCCTCATCTGCTTCACCCTCTGCGGGGTCGAGGTAAAATTCGTCTATGCGTGTCCACATGTGCCATTGCTCCGGCGCGGGGCGGATGAAGGCCTCGATCTGGCGGGCCAGATCCGCCGCAAGCGCGGCACGGGCTGTCGGATTTGTTTCCGCCACCTCGAAGGGCTGACCCAGGACGATCTCATCGCCGTCAAGATGCGAATGAACCGCCATCGGCATGACGACCGCTTTCAGCATGCGCGCCATGGAATCGAGCCCCAGGGCGATGGCTGAGGGCATCCCGAAAAGCGAGACGGGAGCCGGAACGCCATAGGTGCGCGGCAGGTCGATCAGCGAGATGACGACAGCGCCCTGGCGTGCATAGCGCATGGCGTCCATGAACTCGGCCTGGTCTCGCGTGTTCAGGATCCTGATTTCCCCTGCGACCGCCCGCAGCCGGTCCATGGCCAGATTGTTGATCGCATGATCCTCGCGGGCTCTGAGAACCAGCAACCGCCTGCCGCGAAAATAGCGCCACAGCAGGTGGCTCACACCCAGCGGGAATATGCCCATGTGCAGCGGAGCAAGGATGACGGACTGGCCGCTATCGGCAATCCTCTGCACCAGATTAGGGTCGCTGACCTGAACCCGATGCGTCTCGGCAACCATGGCATCCACGGAGCGGGTCGCGCTTGCCAGCCATTCGATCTGCTGGAGATAGTCGTGAAAGTCGTGTTCGACAGCGATCTTGCGTGCGCCTTCACGCCCAACGCGCAAACGCGGCTCCAGAATGGGTTCCAGCCCGAAGCCAACGTCTCGCCGAAATGGCAGGCTCAGACGCCAACCGAACCTCAGCAATCGCCTGCGATAAGGCAACGGCAGCGATGCCAGCCTCCGCGCGAAAAACTGTCTGAGGGCGCTTTTCATCTCCATGGGTCAGACCGTGAAGACCAGGGAGGCATTGAGCCCCCCGAAGGCAAACGAATTGGAAAGCGCGGCCCGCAGCCCCGCCGGCCTGGCAACATTCGGCACATAGTCCAGATCGCATTCCGGGTCCGGCTCGATATAGTTAGCTGTCGGGGGGATCTCTCCGTTCTGCAGGGCTAGGATGGTCGCGACCGCCTCGATCCCACCCGCGGCGCCAAGGCCATGTCCGGTCACGCTCTTGCTTGCACTGATCGGAGGCGCCGCCGCGCCGAAAGCGGCCTTGATGGCCGCGGTCTCGGCTCGATCGTTGGCGAGCGTCCCGGTGCCGTGTGCGTTGATGTAGTCCACATCGCCCGGCATGAGTCCGCCGGCCTTCAGGGCCGCGTTCATGACCAGCGCCATTCCCTGCTCCGACGGATTGAACATGTCGCCGGCGTCAGCGGAGCAGGCAAAGCCCGCGACCCTGGCCAGAACGATGGCCCCGCGTGCCCGCGCATGATCGGCGCTTTCCAGAACGACAACGCCAGCGCCCTCTCCCAGAAGCAGGCCTAACCGCCCCTTGGAAAAGGGTCGGCAAACATCAGGCGCCAGAATGCGCATGCTGTCCCAAGCCAGCATGGTGCCACGGGTCAGAGGCGCTTCGGCACCGCCGACGACCGCGACATCCGCCAGGCCCGACTTGATCAGTTCCGCACCGATCCCAATCGCATGCGTGCCCGATGCACAGGCGCTGGCGATGACGAAGGTCGGACCCTTCAACCCATAGGCGATGGAGACCCAGCTCGCCGACGAACTCGACATCGACTTGGACACGCTCATGGGATGCGGGCGCGGCTGGCCATCGTGATACAGGCGATAGAACTGCTCATCGAGCGATGTGAGCCCCGCGCCGCCATTGCCGATAATGACGGCCACGCGGGTGAGATCGGTGTTGTCGGAATTGATTGCAGCCATCGCGAGGGCTTCGCCGCTCGCCAGAACGGCGAGTTGCGCGCTGCGGTCGAGCGCTGCGGCCTTGACGGGAAGTCGGTCCGTCAAAGTGGGATCGGTCACCTCCGCCACTCTGATTTTGCCATCGGGAAGCGCAGATGGCGGCGCCGTGATGGCCTGCCCGCGCCTCAGCACATTCCAGAAAGCGGGAACGTCGCCCGCTCCCGGCGCAACAACGCCCAGCCCGGTCGCGACGACTTCACGCATCACGCGGCCTCGTTGGGGCTGTCCGTGGTCTTTCCCGATTTTGCCGCGACCAGCTCGTCGATGAGGGCCGCAATATCGCCAACCGACTTTAGCCGGGAGGCAACGTCGTTCTGGTTGTGATCGACATGGATACCGAACTCCTCCTCAATCTGGAAAACGAGTTCGATGAAATCGAAGGAATCGATTCCAGCCTCTTCAAGCGAGGTCTCGGCGGTGATCTGCGAAGGGTCCTTGCCGGTCTGCTTCGCGATGTAATCGGCAATGCGCGTAAAGGTCGACTGGCTCATGTGACAACTCCAAACACTCTCACAACTGCAGCAAGTCCGAAAACCTGGACACACTGTACAAAGAAATATTCCGAAAGCCGGTATTTTGAGATCAACACAAAATACCGGGCAGATAGTCCAAATATAAATTCCAAAAGCTCCCAGAGCGCTTCAGGTTCCTCAAAAATAAGGAAACCACGTGTCGGAAGCTGGTTCGAGCAGCCAGCGTGCCCCAGCCCTTCAGCTTTTAGAAGTCCCTAAAAAAGATCCGCGTGTCCCGTACAAGGACATTCATTCATATCGATGATACTCTTAGATACGGCCACTAAACACAAGAGTCCGACCCGTTTAGGTCGGATTAACCCTAACACATAAGGTTTTATTTAAATTTTAGGGAATCCCGGCTGGGTTCTCCCTCCGACGGAAAACTTCGGTAACCATGAGATTGCAAGCGTTCCCGATCGATAAAATGCGATCAATTGTGGATGCGGAAAATTTCGACCCGGCGGCCTTGAATGCCCTCAAAACAAGAGGGCAAAACAATGTTCCGCATCGCAACTGCAATTTCCCTTGTAACCCTGTCGCTCGTGGCCTCGCATGGCGCAGGCGCAAGTCAGCATGCCAAGGCTGCGGTTGAACTGAGCGCCTATGCCGGCACCACGGGCCAGACCTCTGTGCCGATCGGCTGGCATATCTTCTGCAAGGAACACGACGCCGAGTGCCACGCAGGCTCCGGCAGCGCGCAGCAGGTGACCCTCACCGAACAGAGCTGGAAGGCGCTTCTCGATATCGATCAGCTGGTGAACCGAAACATCGCCGGCATTTCGGATGAGGATCATTATCAAATCCACGCCAAGGGCATCGCCAACTGGTGGACCTATCCCGACGACGGCATGGGCAATTGCAACGACTATGCGATCTTGAAGAAGCGTCTGCTGGTTGAGGCAGGATGGCCCAGCTCGGCCCTGCTTCTCACCGTCGTTCTGGACCACCACAATGAGGGCCACCTGGTGCTCATGGCCCGCACCGACCGCGGCGATCTCATTCTCGACAATCTCGAGGACAAGGTGCTTCTATGGCACCAGACCGGTTACACGTTCCTGAAGCGGCAGTCGGAAACGGATCCCGATATGTGGGTGACTTTCAGCAACGATGTGAGGAACCTCGACAAGGTGGCAGCCCTGTCCTCGGCAAGCGCTCAGCAGCCGTAACGTTTCCAGTAGGCATCGACGAGACCGCCGCCGTCGCGGTCAAGAATGGCGAAATTGCCCGGCACGACGGCAAAAAAGCGCTCCGTTTTGCGCTCAGCATCGGGCTCGCGTTCGACGACGCGTCCGCAGGCAACAAAGCCCGGCAAGCTGCCGCTCGGCGCAATCTTCTCACCTTCGGCAGCCACGAACTCCGCTCCCAGACGTCGCGCAAGTGCCGTATCGACGCGGGACGGAACATCGCCTTGCTGTGGCAGCGGCTCACCCGGAGCGGCGGTGAGCATCAACAGGGCCGGGGCGATCGCGAGGAAATTCATGAAAGCATCTCAGACGGGTTCTTGGTGCGCAGCCATTCCCTTCAGAATCCGAAGTTCCGGCCAAATCCAGCCACCGGATCATGCACCTGACGGTCCCAAAACGGAAGAGCGTTGTCGCCACGTCTTCCCCGCAGATGCGTTTGGCACTCCAAGTCTTCTCAGACATGTCTTGAGCTGCGGAACGCACGGCCACCGCGCCCGCCAATCAGGATCGGGCAGGCCGCGCCGGCCTTAGAAAAGTGCATCTTCGAGCAAATCATCATCCGATACGGACGGGGCCTCCTCGGCCGCGACCGTGTCACCGAAGACGCTCGCATGAATGTTGCGTTCCGCGACCATCGTGTAAGTCTTGCCGATGCGCTCGCCGATCGCGGCCAGCGCCGGCGTCATCTCCTGCGCCCGATCCCACTGCTCGCTTGCAGCAATCGCTTCTTCGGTGCAGGCAGCCATGATCTCGCCGATCCCGGCCTTGAAGTCGAGACGGCTGATCGCTCTGGTCACATTGGCCGACATGTCTTGCGCGGTCAGCCGCAGGGCCTGCATGTTGTCTTCCATGGTTCTGGCGGCTTCGGCCAGCATCGGAACCGCGGAGTCGAGTAGCCCTTCGAGGCTCTCCGTCTCGCCGTCACTCTTTCCGGAATCAGTGGTTTCAAGGCCCGCCGACTGCTCCTGCAGCTGCTTCAACGTGTTGAGTATCTGGCCCGCGTCGTCGTCGAGGACGGAGGCAAAGACACGCAGCTCTCCGGTGACGACATTGATGGGCCGCCCCTCCTCGCCAAGCCGGCCGCAGCGCAGCGTGGTGTTGAGCGCCATGTATTGAATATCGCGGCGAACCAACTGAATGGTTTCCACGCTGGTCGTCAATTCGCCGATGAGTACGGCGGTATTCCGGCTCAGCGACGCGGCAACGCCGGCCGCATGGGCGATGTTCGCCACCATTCCCCGCGCCGTGACAAGATCGTCATGCACGACCGAAATCGGGTTTCCGCGATCAGGCTGCTGCGCGAGGATCATGGCCTCATAAAGCTTCATGAGCGCGGCAACATCGCCGCCAAGACTATGGATAGTCTCGACAACCCGGCTGGAGTCGCGATGGAAATCAGCGGTGGATTCCGCAAGAAGCTCGGCAACAAGTCGCGTGATCGTGCCCATGACGGCATCGTGCTCTTCGGGCGAAACGCAGTTCGTACCGCCAGCCCTGATGGTTTCCTCAGCGATCTCGAAGGCGGTCTGGCAATGCTCGATGCGCTGCCGGGTGATGTCGCCGATCTGCATGGCGGAAAGAACCTGGCCGACCTTCGCCTGTGCCTTGCGCGCCAGATCGGCAACCTTCAGCGCCATCGCAGAAAGATTCTGTTTCTGCGTTTCGATCTCCGCGCCGTTCATCACGAGGCGCGAAACGATCTTCGGCAGATCGTCGAAATAGTTTTCAAGCGGACCGCCGCTCTTGATATCGGCGCCGTCTATCTGTGCGGAAAGCGCGTCAACGCGCGCCGCCAGTTCCTTGACTTCCTGCGTCGCGAACTGGATGCGCTCCATAATTTCTGAAACGAAATCGGAAAAGTCGGCCACGCTGGCACCGGCAATCTTCGCGGTCATCGCAAAGGTTCGCAGATAACGCAGCGCCTCGTTCATGGAATCGATATTGCGCGCAAACTGGCAACTGATCTGTTTGACGGCGGCGAGACTTTGCTGGCGGGTTGCATGGTTGGCAGGCACTGCCTTCAGAAGCTCGGCTGTCAGCAGCAGCTTGCGCTTGGCCTCCGCCGCTTCCTCCTCCTTCAGGGATGTCCCAACCTGGTCGAGAAGCTCCACGAGTTTTGAAAGTGTATCGAGCACCGTGACAAGTACAGAGCCACCATCGAGGAAACGCTCCTCCAATTGACTGCGAGCACTTTCCAGCCGCCCCAAAAGAGCGGACGCAGAAAAACGCTCTTCGTCCTGCCGTAAGGAAGCGATCCCCAAGTTCATTCTGGCCCCATTTAGCTCTTGCTTGATCGAACTCTAAGGCCAACCCCACAACATCGGGTTAACGGTCGGCAAACCTGTGTGGTTCGACTGGCGGATATCCCTAATTCTAACCAGACGGCAGAGGGAAATTGATGAAAGTCAACAGTGACGCCGTCTTAGGTAAATATAAATTAAAAATTACTTTAGAGACTTCGCAAATGAGTGATCTTCATCTGCGAAAGTTCAGACAACCCTGAGAACTGACGGTATTCGGGACCCCACCATGATTAAAGAGGGATGGTTTCTAGTAGGTATACATTAAGAAGCTGTTAGGCATTTCGTGGTCTCCTTTTTGCGTCAGGTTGAACAACCTTTTGGGGAATATAAAGTTTCCGACTGCGGGGGCAGGCAGGAAATAAAATTCAGGAATATTAGAGTTTGAAAGAACGCGGGAAAGAAATGAACATATTCTTGATCGACGACAGCATTTCAATGATCTTCGCATTTGAGCGAGCGATCAACTCTATTTCCGACTGCGCAATTCACTCTTTCCAGGATCCGCTGAAGGCGCTAGATAAACTTGAAGACATCTCGCCGGATCTTGTTCTGGTAGACTATGAAATGCCGGAAATGAACGGCATCGAAGTGATCCGGGCGATCCGCGCCAATCCTGCGACGGAAACCGTCCCGGTCATCATGATCACTTCCACCATCGACAAGGATATCAAGCTGGCTGCCATTGAAGCAGGAGCGACGGAGTTCCTTGCCAAGCCCTTTGACGAGACGGAGTTGAGGATCAGGGTTCAGAACCTTCTCAACATCCGTTCGGCACAGCTGGCTCTCGCCGAACAGGCGGCAGAACTCAACAGAAAATATGAAGACGCGATGGTGCGCATCAATCGGCGCGAAGAAGAGATCATCTGGCGCCTGTCCAAGGCCATCGGCATCCGCGACGGCGACACCGGCAATCATATTGACCGCGTCTCCTACATCGCCGGCATGATTGCGGAGGAACTGGGACTGGACCGTGAACAGTGCCGGATGATCTTCCTGGCAAGCCCCCTGCACGACGTCGGCAAGCTGGGCGTACCGGACAGCATTCTGATGAAGCCGGGAAAGCTGACCGCTGATGAATTTCAGGCAATGCAGCGCCATACCGAACTCGGCGCGCAAATACTTGGCAGCAGCACCAGCAAGCTCATTCAGGTCGCCGAGACCATTGCGGCAAACCATCATGAAAAGTGGGATGGAACGGGATATCCAAACGGCCTTAAGGGGACGGACATTCCTGTCGAGGCCCGGATCGTTGCCGTGGCAGACGTCCTCGACGCCCTCTGCTCCGACCGGCCTTACAAGTCGGCATGGCCGCTTGATGCAGCTTTCGCAGAAATTCTCAATGCCAGCGGCAAGCATTTCGACCCCGCTTGCGTCGCAGCCTTCTGTCGGCGTTGGCCGGAAATCCGGCAAACGTTCTCTTCATCTCAAGAAGCCGGCAACAAACCCGCCGCCTCGTTCAATGTTGGGAAAATAGCATGAAGACCGAAGTCGCCGCCCTGTCGCTCAACGGGCCACTCACCATCAAGACCATCTCCGGCGCGCGAGACATTCTGCAGGCGTTCATCGGAGAAAAGGCCGCGCGCGGCAAGACGCTGGCGCTGGACATCGACGATACGCAGGACTGCGATCTCACTCTGGCGCAACTCGTGATCGCGGCGCGCAAATCGGTCGCCGCCAACGGAGCAAAATTGAAGCTCGCCAAACCCGCCGCCGGCAATTTCCTGGCGGTGATCGAGCGCGCCGGTCTTCTGACCGGGGACAAGAAACAGGACGACTTCTGGCTGGAAGGAAAAGCAATATGAGCGCCAACATTCTGACTGTAGACGATTCCGCAAGTATTCGTCTGACAACGCGCCTGGCACTGACCAGCGCCGGCTACAAGGTGACGGAAGCTGTCGACGGTGCCGACGGCCTCGCAAAGATGCGATCTGGCGCATTCGACCTCATCGTCACCGATCTGAACATGCCGAACATGGACGGCCTGACGATGATCCGCAGCCTGCGCAAGCTGCCCGCCTATATGGGCACGCCGGTCATCTTCCTCACGACCGAGTCCGACGGCGAACTGAAACAGCAGGCCAAGGACGCCGGGGCAACCGGTTGGCTGACCAAGCCCTTCGAGCCCGACATGCTGGTGAAGATCACGAAGAAGGTCCTCGGCCGATGAACAATCCCGATCCGATTGCAGTGTTCAAAACGGAGGCGCTCGAACAGCTGGAGCTGATCGAAGCCGGCCTTCTCGACCTCACGCGCGACCTTGACGACAAGGCGCAGATCGATGCCGTCTTCCGCGGCCTTCATACCCTCAAGGGTTCCGGCTCGATGTTCGGCTTCGACCAGCTCGCGGCCTTTACCCACCATTGCGAGACCGCGTTCGATCGCGTCCGCAAGGGCGAAGCGCCCGCCACGCTCGAACTCGTCAGCGCGGTTCTCGACGCGCAGGGCCACATGCTGGCGCTGCTGCAGGTCCCCAACGGCGATCACGAAGCCATGAGCGCCAAGCTGCTCGACAACCTGCACCGGGCCGTCGGCGGCAGCGCCAAGGCTGCTGCGACAGTGACGGCAGCAGCCGACGCGGCCGCCACCGAAGCGGCAAGTGCCGGCCTTACAACATGGGAACTGACCTTCAGCCTCCCGCATAACTCGATGGTCAACGGAACGAACCCGCTTGGCCTGCTGGACGAGCTTCGCGAGCTTGGAGAAGCAAAAATCGAAGCTCTGACAGACAATGTTCCCGCGCTTGAAGACATTGATCCGCGCGAGATCCACCTCTCCTGGCGCGTAACGCTCAAGACCGACAAGTCCAAGGGAGACATCGAGGACGTCTTCATCTTCGTGATGGACGACATGGTGATGGATCTCAAGCAGATTGCGGCCCCCGCGCCCGTCGCCAAAAAGGTTACCGCCCCTGCCGACGTTCACGCGGAGGCATCGAGGCAGCCGGCGGCAAACGTTGCGGACGCCGCCAAGGCTGGCCAACCGACGGACGCCAAGGCACAGAAGCAAGCCGACAACGTCCGCGTCCCGGCGCTGCGCCTTGACGAAATGATGGACCGCGTCGGCGAACTCGTGATTGCCCAGTCGCGTCTCAGCCAGATGGCCGGCTCCGTGGCCGATCTCGGCCTGCGTTCGGTCTCGGAAGAAATCGAACGGCTGGCCGGCGAACTGCGCGACACGATGATGGTGCTGCGCATGATGCCGGTAGCAAGCCTCTTCAGCCGCTTCCGCCGCCTCGTTCACGACCTCGCCCGCGAAACCGGCAAGGATATCGAGCTCATCACCGAAGGTGAAATGACGGAAGTCGACAAGACGGTCATCGACCGGCTCGCCGATCCGCTGGTCCATCTCGTCCGCAACTCTGTCGATCATGGTCTTGAAACACCGGAAGACCGCATCGCCGTCGGCAAGCCGGCCGTCGGACGCGTGCACCTTTCCGCCCATCAGACGGGCAGCGAAGTCGTCATCACCATTAAGGATGACGGTCGCGGCATCGACCGGGCGCGGGTTCGCGCCAAGGCGGAGGCCAACGGTCTCATCCAGCCGGGCGCACAGCTCAGCGATCAGGAACTGCTGCAGCTCATCTTCCAGCCCGGCTTTTCCACGGCGGAAAAGGTCACGAACCTCTCCGGCCGCGGCGTTGGGATGGACGTCGTCAAGAAGACGATCGAAACGCTGCGCGGCGCCATCGACATCAAGACTACCCCAGGCGAAGGTTCCGAAATCGCGCTGCGCATTCCGCTCACGCTCGCCATCATCGACGGCCTTCTGGTACGCGTCGGCAGCGGGCGGTATGTCCTCCCGCTCTCGGCGGTCGAGGAATGCCTTGAACTCTCGCTGGAAGAAGACCTCAAGTCGCGCGGCCGCAGCTTCATCTCTCTGCGCGACGATCTGGTGCCGTTCCTGCGTTTGCGTGAGCTCTTCCGCACCGGCACGCAGCCGGATGTGTTCCAGAAGGTCGTCGTCGTCTCGACCGGCACGGAACGTGTCGGCCTCGTTGTCGACCAGATCATCGGTGACCACCAGACGGTTATCAAGAACATGTCGAAACTTCACGATCACGTCTCGGCCTTTTCGGGCGCGACGATCCTAGGCGACGGCAATGTCGCGCTCATCCTCGATGTTGCGCATCTCATTGCCGCCGGCCAGCACCAGGAGGCGCAATTGCGGGCAGCAGGATGAGCGAAGCAACACAAAAAGCAGATCACCGCGCGATCTGGAAGGGCGCGGACGAGATTTCGGTTCTGACATTTTGCCTGAACGGCGAGACCTTCGCCATCGAGGCCGTCATCGTACAGGAAATCCTCGACCTCCTGCCGGAGACCAGCGTTCCGGGCAGCCTGCCCTTCGTCGGCAGCGTCATCAATTTCCGCGGCAAGGTCATTCCACTGGCCGACATCCGTGTCGCCTTCGGCATGGAAGCCGGGAATGTCACGATCGACAGCCGCATCATCGTGACGGAACTCGATCTCGAAGGCCAGACGACGCTGGTAGGGATGCGTACGGACAAGGTGTTCGAAGTCACCAGCCTGCCGGTTTCAGCCAGCGAGCCGCCGCCCATCGTCGGCATGCGCTGGCGTCCGGATTACATCCACGCACTCGTCAAGCGCGAAGGCGAATTCATCATTCTCCCGAACCTGCAGGCGATCTTCTCTTCACAGCAGAACAACGCTCTCCAGGCCACCGGCTGACTTTTCGAGGACAGGATTTCAATCATGCGTTTCACGATCAAACTCAAGCTCGGCATTACCTTCTTGCTCATCATTGTTCTGGCAAGCGCGATGTCCTATCTCTCTGTCACCAATCTGAACAACCTGAATAACGCCATTAACGGCCTGGTCGCCGGACCCGCCGTGAGCACGCGGTCGGCGGGGCGTCTGGAAGTGGCCATGCTCACCGCGCTTCGCCACAACAAGAACGCGATCATTTCCAACGATCAGCAGCAGATCGATCAATTTGTTGCGAAGGCACGGGATGTATATCCGAAGATCGGGGAACAGCTGAAGGGTCTCCTGGCGGCGGACAGCGAAGAGGTCAAGAAGGCGGCAAACGAGTTCGCGATCGTGTTTCCCTCATGGAAGGAAAAGATGGAAGTGGTCAATGAATTGGCCCTTCACAACAACCCGGCTGACAACGAAAAGGCGGCAGCCCTTTCGATCGGGGAAGTCGCCGTCTTGACGACCAAACTGTTCGACGCTGCGGAAGCCATTGACGCGGCCAGCGCCAAAGAAATGAAGACCACGGCGGACGACACTGACGTCCTGTACGCCAACGCGAGAACGACATTGCTCACGATGGCCGGCGTCGTTCTGGTCTTCTCGATCCTCGCAGCAGTCTGGATCTCCTTCACCATCAGCAGAGGCCTCAGCCGCGCCAACCAGGCGGTCCGCGACGTTGCGCAAGGCGACCTGACCAAAGACGTTCAAATTTCCGGCAGCGATGAAATTGCCGAAATGCTGGGTCAGGTGAATCTCATGATCGAACGCCTTCGCGGCGTCGTCGGCGACGCACTGTCAGCAGCTGACAACGTGTCTGCGGGCAGCCAGCAGCTCTCGTCAGGTTCGGAACAGCTCTCGCAGGGCGCAACCGAGCAGGCATCGTCCGCCGAAGAAGCGTCCGCTTCGATGGAAGAAATGGCCGCCAATATCAAGCAGAACGCTGATAACGCCGCCCAGACCGAGAAGATCGCCCGCCAGTCGTCCAAGGATGCGGAAGCCTCTGGCGAAGCCGTCAACAAGGCCGTCAGCGCCATGCGCACGATTGCCGAGAAGATCTCGATCGTCCAGGAAATCGCCCGCCAGACCGACCTGCTTGCTCTGAACGCCGCTGTCGAAGCAGCACGCGCCGGCGAACATGGCCGCGGTTTCGCGGTGGTCGCCTCGGAAGTCCGCAAGCTCGCAGAACGCAGCCAGCTCGCCGCTGCCGAAATCTCCGGTCTCTCCGGCGAAACGGTGAAGGTCGCGACCGAAGCCGGCGACATGCTCTCCAAGCTCGTTCCGGATATCCGCAAGACGGCAGAACTGGTGGCTGAAATCTCCGCCGCCTGCCGCGAGCAGGATATCGGCGCTTCTCAGATCAACGAGGCGATCCAGCAGCTCGACAAGGTGACGCAGCAGAATGCCGGCGCATCGGAAGAAATGTCGGCAACGTCTGAAGAACTCGCCGCACAGGCAGAAGAACTTCAGGCCTCCATCGCCTTCTTCAGGGTGGACGCCGCAGGCTCTCCCGTCGCAACGACCAACGTGAGGAAACTCAAGACTGTCGCCGCCCAGATGTCGGCGCCGACCGCCAAGCGTCCCGCCGCAAAGCCAATGGGCGCGAAATCTCAGGCGCGGCCTGCCTCCAGGGGCATCTCGCTCGACATGGACATGGGCGGCCCGGACAGTGACGACAACGACTTCCGCCAGAGCGCGTGATTTTGACGAATATCGGCGGGTTGCCGATCAACCCGGACCCGCCGAACCCGAAATGCAGACCGGGCGCCTAAAAAGGCTCACCGCAAAGACAGACCCCGCATGGGAACGCGCCATCGCGCACCGGGCTCTGAGAAGACTTTAAGCGGTGAAGTCGAACAAACCTACGAGACTTAATCGTATCTCCGTTGAAGGAACACGTCATGTTAAACAACCTCTCCATTCCCAAGAAGCTTATGCTGGCTCTCGGGCTCATCATACTGACGATCCTTTCCGTCAACACTGTTATTTATCTTAAGTCGAGTGAGGTACGGCAGACGACGTTCTGGAACGATCACACCCTGAAAGTGATCGCCAGCGCGAATGACATCGTTGCCAACATGGTCAATCAGGAGACGGGCTACCGCGGCTTCCTTCTTTCCAACGAGCAGAAATTCCTTGATCCCTACAAGAGCGGCTGGGAAGGTTTCAACAAGGCCTGGAGCGAAGCCAAGAGCCTGACCTCGGACAATCCAGGCCAGCAGCAGCGCCTCGACGACGTGCGCAAGCTCGCAGAGACCTGGCATAATTCCATGGCCGAAAAGGCGATTGCCCAGATGGCGCGTCCTGAAACCCAGGAAATCGCCCGCCAGACCGAAATCTCCGGCGCCGGCAAGGAGTCCATGGACGGCCTGCGCAAGAAGGTCGCCGAAATCATCGATGCCGAAGCGGTTCTTCTTGTCCAGCGCCAGGCAGCTCAGACCAATGCGCTGGATCTCGTCAACGAGATCATCATCGTCGGCATAGCAGTCAGCCTTGTGATCTCTTTGGCCTCCGGCTTCCTGATGACGAAGACGATTGCCAAGCCGATCGGCGAAGTCAATGAAGCGCTCGCCAAGCTTGCCACTCCGCTGGATACCGGCCGCCGCGACGAAATCGGCCAGATGCAGGGCACTGCGCAGGCCGTCGAAGCCGCCTTCCGCGACATATCCTCCGTCCTGCAGACCGTTTCGACCGGCGACCTCAGCCGTGAAATGGAACGTGACTACGGCGCGCTCAGCAGCGAAGTCAGCGGCAATCTCAAGAACATGGTCGGAAACCTGCGCGACACCGCACGCGTCGCCGACCTGATCGCCAACGGCGACCTCACGATCACGCCGAAGCCGCTGTCCGACAAGGACACGCTGGGCATCGCGCTGCAGTCGATGGTCGAGCGTCTGCGCGGCGTGGTCGGTAATGCGCTGTCCGCAGCTGACAACGTCTCGTCGGGTAGCCAGCAGCTCTCCTCGGGTTCGGAACAGCTCTCGCAGGGCGCGACCGAACAGGCATCGTCCGCCGAAGAAGCGTCCGCTTCGATGGAAGAAATGGCCGCCAATATCAAGCAGAATGCAGACAACGCTGCCCAGACCGAAAAGATCGCCCGCCAGTCTTCGAAGGATGCCGAAGCGTCCGGCGAGGCCGTCAATCGCGCCGTCAACGCCATGCGCACGATTGCAGAGAAGATCTCCATCGTCCAGGAAATCGCCCGCCAGACCGACCTTCTCGCCCTGAACGCCGCTGTGGAAGCAGCACGCGCCGGCGAACATGGTCGCGGCTTTGCGGTCGTGGCGTCCGAAGTCCGCAAGCTCGCCGAGCGCAGCCAGCAGGCTGCGGCCGAAATCTCCGGCCTCTCCGGCGAAACGGTGAAGGTCGCTACCGAAGCCGGGGACATGCTGTCCCGGCTGGTTCCCGACATCCGCAAGACGGCCGAACTGGTTGCCGAAATCTCGGCTGCATGCCGCGAGCAGGATATCGGCGCCAGCCAGATCAACGAGGCGATCCAGCAGCTCGACAAGGTAACGCAGCAGAATGCCGGCGCATCGGAAGAGATGTCTGCAACGTCTGAAGAACTCGCCGCCCAGGCAGAAGAGCTTCAGGCCTCCATCGCCTTCTTCCGCGTGGATATGGCCGGCCAGTCGCGCCAAGCAGTCCAGCATCTGCATGCAACGGCCGCGAAGATGGCAGCGCCCTCGGGCAAACGACCGGCTCAGAAGCCAGCTCCGAAAGCCGCAGTGCAGCACGCCTCATCCAAGACCAAGGGCTTCGCCCTGGACATGAACATGGGTGGACCGGATAGCGACGACGACGATTTTCGTCAGACCGCTTAAGCCGCGCTCGCTTCACAAGAAAAGTACCGGCGGAAGTTCCGCCGGTGCCCAAACGAAAGAAAAAGCATGGGTGCGACTGCCCGGAAGGGTCCGGAAAGCCACTCAATCAGGGAAAAGCAGAACTTGGGGGTTATGCAATGTCCATTCTCACGCAGATGAAGAAATCTTCACAGTCACCGACGGCCGTCGAAGAGATCAGACGTCTGACAGCAGCATTTCATGGGGGCGACTTTTCCGGACGCGCCGATCTCGCTGGCGCCACGGGGGGCGCACGCGATGTGCTGGAAGCCGTCAACGCGCTCCTGGACGCGGCCATGCGACCGGTCGACAGCCTTGGCCACTCGATTGCCCACATGTCCGCAGAACATGACCGCGGCGACATCGACGCGACGATCCCGACCGAGACCTTCAAGGGCAGCCTCGCCACCATGGCGAAGGGCATCAACGACATGGTCGCCGGCCATATCGCAGTCAAGAAGAAGGCCATGGCCTGCGTCAAGGAACTCGGCGAAGGCAATTTCGATGCGCCGCTCGAACAGTTCCCGGGCAAGAAAGCCTTCATCAACGAAACGATCGAGACACTGCGCGCCAATCTGCGCGGCCTGATCGGCGAAATGAACGCCATGTCCGTAGAACACGACAAGGGCGACATCGATGTCTTCGTCACCGTCGAACGGTTCAAGGGCGATTTCGGCACCATGGCCAAGGGCATCAACGACATGGTCGCCGGCCACATCGCGGTCAAGAAGAAGGCCATGGATTGCATCAAGGAATTCGGCGCCGGCAATTTCGACGCGCCGCTTGAACAGTTTCCCGGCAAGAAGGCCTTCATCAACGAGACGATCGAGACGCTGCGCGCCAATCTACGCGGCCTCATCGCCGAAATGAAGAACATGTCCACCGAACACGACAAGGGCGATATCGACGTATTCGTGCCAGTGGATCGGTTCAAAGGCGACTTTGCGACGATGGCCAATGGCATCAATGACATGGTTGCCGGCCACATCGCTGTCAAGAAAAAGGCCATGGCCTGCATCAAGGAATTCGGCGCAGGCAATTTCGACGCGCCGCTCGAACAGTTCCCCGGCAAGAAGGCCTTCATCAACGAAACGATCGAAACGCTGCGCGCCAATTTCCGCGCCATCATCTCCGAACTTCGGCGGCTGATTGCGGCCTCCACGGAGGGCAAGCTCAGCGAACGCGGCTCAGCAGATCAGTTTGTCGGCGATTTTGCAAAGCTGGTTGCCGGCATCAACGGGATGCTCGACGCCATCATCCTGCCGATCGCCGAAGGCAACCGCGTTCTCGAACTCGTCAGCGAAGGCGATCTCCGGCAGTTTGTCGAGATTGAATGCGAGGGCGACCATGAGAAGATGAAGGACGCCATCAACGCGCTGGTCGAGCAATTGTCGACCGTCGCCGTTGGCATCTCCACTGCAGCAGATCAGGTGGCATCCGGCAGCCAGCAGCTCTCGTCCGCTGCCGAGCAGCTCTCGCAAGGGGTCAGCGAACAGGCAGCGTCGGGCGAAGAGGCCTCCGCCTCGATGGAAGAAATGGCTGCGAACATCAAGCAGAACGCCGATAACGCCGCCCAGACCGAGAAGATCGCCCGTCAGTCGTCCAAGGACGCTGAAGCTTCCGGTGAGGCCGTCAATCGCGCCGTCAACGCCATGCGCACGATTGCAGAGAAAATCTCCATCGTCCAGGAAATCGCCCGCCAGACCGACCTGCTTGCTCTGAACGCCGCTGTCGAGGCAGCACGCGCTGGCGAACATGGCCGCGGCTTCGCGGTCGTGGCTTCCGAAGTCCGCAAGCTGGCTGAGCGCAGCCAGCAGGCTGCCGCCGAAATCTCCGGTCTCTCCGGGGAAACGGTGAAGGTCGCGACAGAAGCCGGCGACATGCTCTCGAAGCTCGTCCCGGATATCCGCAAGACGGCGGAACTGGTGGCCGAAATCTCCGCCGCCTGCCGCGAGCAGGACATCGGCGCCAGCCAGATCAACGAGGCGATCCAGCAGCTCGACCGCGTGACGCAGCAGAACGCCAGCGCCTCGGACGAGATGTCGGCCACGTCGGAAGAACTCGCCGCCCAGGCCGAGGAACTGCAGGCCTCCATCACCTTCTTCAAGGTCGAGGCGGCGGAAGAGGCCAGCCCGGTGAAGAGGCTCAAGGCGACGGCGGCCAAGATGGCTGAGGCTCCGATAAGGAAGAATAGTCCCAAGCCGGCGACGCGCGCATCTGCGCCCGCACCCAAAGCGAAGGCAAAAGGTTTCACGCTCGACATGGACGTAGGCGGTCCCGATCACGACGACGATCACTTCCATCAGGCCGGCTGACGGCCAGCGAAAAGACGGCTCGCGATGATTGCGGGCTAGTGACATCGGGGAACGGGGGATCCCCGGTGTCAAGAAACGGGTAACCGGATAGCGGACTGGTGAGTTTATCGGTCTTCGCGAATATCAAATCGGCAAGGTCTGAAGAGACCAATTTTTTCACGCATCACACTCACGGGGGTCGATATGCGCTTTACTATCAAACTCAAGCTCGCGCTTGCATTCGGACTGATGATTTTCATGTCGGCTGCGATGTCAGGACTGGCGATCGTCAAGCTTTCGTCGCTCAACTCGGCGATTTCTATGATCGTCGATGGGCCCGCCGCAAATCTGCGCAACTCGGGCGATCTTTCGGCTGCAGTCCTGAACGCTGTGCGGATGGAAAAGAACGCCATCATCAGCACTGACGCACAGCAGATTGCTGGCTTTGTCGAACAGGTCAAAACCTACAAATCACAGGCCGTGGGTCTCGCCGACAAGATCAAGCAAATCTCCCACAACCCTGCAGTCATCGAAAGCATGAAAGAGTTTGATGCCACGTACAAGAAGTGGAACCAGCTCGATGAGGAGATTGTCAAGCTTGCATCGGAGAACACATCCGAGAGCAACAAGCAGGCCGGCGAAATCTCCATGGGAGAGGCACGCAAGGCGGCCGGCGATCTTGTAAAGGCGCTCGACAATGCCAACAGCTCGATTGCGGCCGACCTGGCCAAGACTAATGCTGAGACCGACAACGAATATGCATTTTCCCGCAATCTGTTGATCGGTGGCCTTGCGCTTCTGCTGGTTGCCTCTATCGGCATCGCGCTCTGGATCGCCCTGGGTATCAACTCCGGCCTGAAGAAAATCCAGACTGTCGCGGAAGCCGTCTCCATCGGCGACCTGAACCAGGACGTCCAGATCAAGACGAATGACGAAATCAAGGATCTGGTCGATACGATCAACGTCATGACCGGCAACCTGCGCAACACCGCGCATGTCGCCGACCAGATCGCCAATGGCGACCTGACCGTGACGCCAAAGCCGCTCTCCGACAAGGACACCTTGGGCCTCTCGCTGCAGTCAATGGTCGAGCGTCTGCGAGGCGTCGTTGGCGATGCGCTTGCCGCTTCGGACAACGTCTCCTCCGGCAGCCAGCAACTCTCGTCAGGTTCGGAACAGCTCTCGCAGGGCGCAACCGAGCAGGCATCGTCCGCCGAAGAAGCGTCCGCTTCGATGGAACAAATGGCCGCCAATATCAAGCAGAACGCTGATAACGCTGCCCAGACGGAAAAGATCGCCCGCCAGTCGTCCAAGGATGCAGAAGCCTCTGGCGAAGCCGTCAACAAGGCCGTCAGCGCCATGCGCACGATTGCCGAGAAGATCTCGATCGTCCAGGAAATCGCCCGCCAGACCGACCTGCTTGCTCTGAACGCCGCTGTCGAAGCAGCACGCGCCGGGGAACATGGTCGCGGTTTCGCGGTGGTCGCCTCGGAAGTCCGCAAGCTCGCAGAACGCAGCCAGCTCGCCGCTGCCGAAATCTCCGGTCTCTCCGGCGAAACGGTGAAGGTTGCGACCGAAGCCGGCGACATGCTCTCCAAGCTCGTTCCGGATATCCGCAAGACGGCGGAACTGGTTGCTGAAATCTCCGCCGCCTGCCGCGAGCAGGATATCGGCGCTTCTCAGATCAACGAGGCGATCCAGCAGCTCGACAAGGTGACGCAGCAGAATGCCGGCGCATCGGAAGAAATGTCGGCAACGTCTGAAGAACTCGCCGCACAGGCAGAAGAACTTCAGGCCTCCATCGCCTTCTTCAGGGTCGATAACACGGGTGGCCAGAAGACCGTTGCCCGTCACTCGATGGCACATGCCGCGCCTCACAAACCGGCCCCCGCCAAGGCCAAGGCCGTATCCAAGCCGGCACCCAGGAAGGCATCCACCGACCACAGCGTCTCCGCCCAGCAGGCGCGTGTAAAGGGCTTCGCGCTCGACATGTCGATGGGCGGCCCCGACAGCGACGACCACGATTTCAAGGAGAGTGCATAAATGGCTACGAACGCCTCTGAATCGCAATATGTAACCTTCGGCCTCGACGACGAGTGCTTTGCCGTGCCGGTCGAAGTGGTCAGGGAAATCCTTGACCATGAGGATGTATTTCGCATCCCGCACGGTCCCGACTACCTTCTGGGCCTTCGCGACGTGCGCGGCCAGGGCGTTCCGGTTATCGACTTGCGGCTGCGGCTCGGCATGTCGGGCATGGCAAAGACGACGCATACACGCGTTCTCGTCATCGACGTGCCGATTGCCGGTCGCCTCCTGACGCTCGGCCTTGTCGCCGACCGCGTCTTCGAGGTCGCCTCGTTCCAGAAAGACGCCGTCGAAGGCGCACCCGATATCGGCGTGCGCTGGTCGTCGGAATATATTTCGGGCGTAGTGCGCCGCAACGGCGGCTTCGTCGTGATCATCGATCTCGGCAGGCTGTTCACGGGCGCCGACGTCACGTCTCTGGTTGCAGGTCCGCAAGCCAGGTCGGCGTGAGCAGTTTTCGAGTGCGTCAAACAGGAAACGGCGGGCGCCGAGCGCACGCCGCCGTTTCAAGATAACTTTTGAATGCGCGGGACGTGCGTTTGCACATGGGGCGGGCCCGCGCTCTGAAACTGAAAGAGTTCAAGCGTGTCAGTCGCAGAAGCAAGAGATCAATTCGATGCGGGGGGCATCAGCCCGAAGAATTTCGAGCGTTTATCCCGTTACATTTATGACTATAGCGGCATCAAGATGCCTCCGGCCAAGAAGACGATGTTGGAAGGCCGCCTGCGTCGGCGCCTGCGGGCGACCGATATCGAAACCTTTGACGAATACTGCGACTATCTGTTCAGGCAGGACGGTCTGGAACGCGAAGCCATCCACCTGATGGATGCAGTGACCACCAACAAGACCGACTTCTTCCGTGAGCCGAAGCATTTCGAGCACATGTTCGAGAAGGCTCTTCCCACGCTTGTCGCAGACGGCCACCGGCGCCTGCGTATCTGGAGCGCTGCGGCCTCAATTGGCGCGGAAGCCTACACGATCGCCATGGTCATGGAAGAGTTTCTGCGCACGCATAACAGCCTGGACTACAATATCCTCGCGACCGACCTGTCTACCGAAGTGCTCAAGATTGCCCGACGCGGCGTCTACCCGAAAAGCATGATCACCCCTGTAGAAGGCTCACTGCGCAAGCGCTATGTCATGGAAGCGCGGGATCAGGAGCGCGACGAGGTACGCATCCATCCAAGACTGCGCTCCAAGGTCGGCTTTGCACGCCTCAACCTGATGGACGAGAAATACGAAATTGGTGACAAAACGCAGATCGTCTTCTGCCGCAATGTGCTCATCTATTTCGACAAGCCGACACAGCAGAAGGTGCTGAAGCGGCTCTGCGACAATCTCATCTCCGGCGGCTTTCTCTATGTCGGTCATTCCGAAACGATCACCGGACTTGATCTGCCGGTGAAACAAGTCGCCAACACGGTCTTCAGGAGGGTCTGACAGCCATGGCAGAGAAAAAAATACGGGTCCTTATCGTCGATGACTCCGCCAGCGTCCGGCAAGCGCTTGCCAAGGTTCTGACGGAAGAAGGCGATATCGAGATCATCGGCGCGGCTGGCGATCCGTTCATGGCCGCCAAGAAGCTCCAGGAAGACGTCCCGGACGTCATTACGCTTGATGTCGAAATGCCGAAGATGGACGGCATCACCTTCCTGCGCAAATTGATGTCACAGCACCCGATTCCGGTCGTCATGTGTTCCTCGCTGACCGAGTCTGGCTCCGAGACGCTGATGCAGGCCATGGAAGCCGGCGCGGTCGATGTGATCCTCAAGCCGAAGATCGCGGCCGCCGACTTTCTCGCCGAATCCGGTGCACGCATCCGCCAGACCATCCGAGCCGCCGCACAGGCGCGCCTCGGCGCCATGCGCAAGCGGTCGGCCACGGGCTCCATGTCCAGCGGTCCTGCCGCCAAGCTCACTGCAGACGCCGTCCTCCCCCCGCCGACAGGCCGCGCGATGGCCAAGACGACGGAAATGGTGTGCTGCATCGGGGCATCCACCGGTGGCACGGAGGCGCTGCGCGAACTGCTCGAAGTCCTGCCCGCCAACACGCCCGGCATCGTCATCGTCCAGCACATGCCGGAAAAATTCACCGCTGCTTTTGCCAAGCGACTGAACGGGCTTTGCGAAGTGGAGGTCAAGGAGGCCGAAAATGGCGATCCCGTCCTGCGCGGCCATGTCCTCATCGCGCCCGGCGACAAGCATATGCTGCTGGAACGTCAGGGCGCGCGCTATGTCGTCTCCGTCCGCGACGGTCCACTCGTCTCGCGCCACCGTCCGTCGGTCGACGTGCTCTTCCGCTCCGCCGCCCGCTCCGCCGGCTCGAACGCCATGGGCGTGATCATGACCGGCATGGGCGATGACGGCGCGCGCGGAATGCTGGAAATGCACCAGGCCGGCGCCTTCAACATCGCGCAGGACGAGGCAACATCCGTTGTTTACGGCATGCCCAAGGAGGCCGTTGCCAAGGGCGGCGTCGACCGGATCGTGCCGTTGGAACAGATCGCCCGCGAAATCCTGGCAGCCGACAAGCGTCGATAATTCCAGGGTTTAGCCGAACAAGGCAGAGCGCCCGCCGGACCTTTACGGCGGGCGATTTGCTTGTTCGGTCTGAAAATCAGGCAGCCGGCTGCTTCGTCTTGCGCAGATAGGGCAGAACCGTATCGAACGAGCCGAAGCGGGCAATCGCGTCTTCGTTGGACACGGCCGCCGTGATGATCACATCGTCGCCCTGGTTCCAGTTGGCGGGTGTTGCCACCTGATGCTTGGCCGTGAGCTGGATGGAATCGATGGCGCGCAGGATTTCCGCGAAATTGCGGCCCGTCGTCATCGGATATGTCAGGATCAGCTTGATCTTCCTGTCCGGACCGATGACGAAGACCGAGCGCACGGTGGCGTTATCGGCCGGTGTGCGGCCTTCGGAGCTTTCACCCGCGCCGGCCGGCAGCATGTCATATAGCTTGGCGACCTTGAGGTCCTTGTCGCCGATCAGCGGGTAGTCGACATCAAAGCCCGTGGCAACGCGGATGTCGTTCTTCCACTTGGCGTGGCTTTCGACCGGATCGACCGAAATGCCGATGACCTTGACGCCGCGTTTGCGAAACTCGCCTTCAAGCCCGGCCATGGCGCCGAGCTCGGTGGTGCAGACCGGCGTGAAATTCTTCGGATGCGAGAACAGGACCGCCCAGCCATCGCCGATCCAGTCGTGGAAATGGATCGTCCCCTGCGTCGTCTCTGCGGTGAAGTCCGGGGCAATGTCGTTAATGCGAAGGCTCATGGTGTACTCCTCTGTTCGTTGCAGTCGCCAGTACTGGCGGCGATGCGGAAGGCTGAATAGTCTCGCAGCGCGTCATAGGACCGCGACGAGATCTCTCGTCTGGCAGGTATCTTGTCCCGATGCTGCACGCGCGCCTGCATCTGCCGGAAAAGTGCATATCCGCCGGTCCAGCGACCGTAACCGCTTTCGATGTTTATATGACCCGCCTGACCGAGAATGTGAACATCGCTGCCCCATTCCGCAGTTATCTGCGTCAAATTTTCAAACGGCATGTAGACATCGTTAAGGCTGCCGACAACCACCGACGGAAAAGGAAGCCTGCATGCCTGCGATGCCTGAACCGCCCCGAGATTGTCCGCATGCCGTTTCCGGGTCGCGGCAATGTCGCAGGGCGCGACCAGCATGGCCCCCCGAACACGGCCGGCCGATGCGCGCCGCGCCAATGCCGCAGTCACATGACAACCGAAACTGTGGGCAACAATATAGGCCGGACCGTCAGCCAATTCCGCCTCCAGCCGCTCGACCCATTCGTCGAGACACGGTCGGTTCCAATCCGCCTGCTCCACAAGCCGGCTGCCCGCGATATCGTCAAGCCAACGGCGCTGCCAATGCCCCTCGCCCGAACCGAACAGGCCAGGCACGATGAGTATCTTCTCCATTCGAACCTCCCTGTCCCTTGAGTGTTCCTGTTTCAGGAAATGTGACCGCTGGCCAGCATGACGATGACGAAGCCGAAGGCCGCGGCAATCGCCGCGACTTGCGCGATCCGCTGCGGCAGCGGCAGCGCGATCATCGGCTTTCTGACCAGATAGGCATACTTTTGAGTCTCTGTCGTCATGACGGCACCTTTCCTCAGCGATGACCGATTTATAATCCAGACGATTAGTAGACTTAAGGCAGCAGATTGTGCGTCAGGCGCAGGACGAGAAAAATTTTTCTCAAAGCTAAGGCCCGCTCTCGTTCCGTCGGGAACCGCGAAGGCTGGCTCCCGACCGTCAAGAATCGTTGTGTTGACAAAGCTCCCAAGAGGCTCAAGAGTGCCCCACGCAGACGGGCTGCATGAGGGGGAAAATCATGTCACAGCGCACGTTTACCAACATTTTCGCTATTCTTTTCATTGCCTTGCTGAACTTTAGCGGCGTTGCAAGCGCCGCCGATGCCAAGCGGCAGGTCGTCACGACCAAGGACAGCGACTATTTCGGCTTCGACCTGCGCACCGTGCAGAACGTGACGCTCGACCAGTGCAGCGCCGCCTGCATTGGCGACAAGTCCTGCCGCGCCTTCACCTATAACCCCAAGGTGAAATGGTGCTTCCTGAAATCCGACTTCAATCAGATGAACCCCTTCCCCGGCGCCATCGCCGGAAAGGTGGTCGAAATCTCTGCCGTAACGGAACCCGATATTGGAGCGGCCCCCGCGCTCGCCTTCCTCTCCGACACATTCGTCCAATCCGCCGCCGATCTGCGCAACGGTCTCACCGTCTCTGCCGAATTGAAGGACCAAGGCCTTGAGAGCGTGCTGGCGCTGGCCCGGCTTGATGCGACCTCCAACAATATTCCCCATGCGATGACTGCGTTTGAGACAGCGCTCACACTGGCGCCTGACTCCGCCGACCTCTGGATCGAAACGGCGCGCGCTGCCAACACCCAACCCAAGGACACGCAACTCGCTCTCCGCGCCGCTTATATCGCGCTCAACGGTTATCAGCTGACCCGCACCACCTCCGCCCGCGCCGACGCGCTCGCCGTTCTCGCAAAGTCGCTCGAAAACGCACAGAACTATCGTCAGGCGCTTAATGCCTACAAGGCGAGCGTAAACCTTGTCTCCTCAGCCGCGGTGCAAGCCGCCTATGCCGACCTTCGCGCCCGCAAGGGCTTTCGCGTCACCGGCGATACGCTCGACAACGACAATCCCCAGCCGCGCGCCTGCGTGCAGTTCTCCGAGAAGCTTTTGAAGAGCGGTGTCGACTACGCGAGTTTCGTGACCGTCAACGATGCCGCCGCCAAGGGTGTGGATGCCAAGGACAACCAGATTTGCGTCGAGGGTCTGGAATTCGGCCAGCATTACCGCATTTCGCTGCGCGCCGGCCTGCCCTCTTCCGTCGACGAGCCGCTTCTCGCGCAGGTCAATGTCGATGTCTACGTGAAGGACCGTACGGCCTCCGTTCACTTCACCGGCGACAATTTCGTCCTGCCCTCGACGGCACGGCGCGGTATTCCGCTCGTTTCCGTCAACGCGACCACGGCCAATCTGAAGCTCTATCGCATCGGCGACCGCAGCATCGCGCAGCTCTTGAACAATTCGCAGTTCCTGACGCAGGTCGACAAGTACAGCGCCGAGACGATCCGGGATACCAACGGCGAACTGGTCTGGCAGGGCTCCATCGACATCAAGCAGACGCTCAACAAGGACGTCATCACCAGCTTCCCCGTCGATGAGGCCGTGCCGGAGCGCAAGCCGGGCGTCTATGTGCTGACCGCCGTGGTGCCCAATAGCGGCGGGCAGGAATGGGACGCTCAGGCCACACAATGGTTTGTCGTTTCGGACATCGGCCTGACGACCTATGCCGGTACGGACGGGCTCAACGTCTTTGCCCGCGCGCTCGGCAGCGCCAAGCCCCTCGCCGGCGTCGATCTGCAATTGCTCGCTAAGAACAATGAAATCCTCGGCACGGTGAAGACCGACGCCAATGGCCGCGCCACGTTCAGCGCCGGTCTGATGCGCGGCACCGCCGGCATGACACCCGCCGTTCTCACCGCCCAGCAGAACGGCAAGGACTATGTGTTCCTGGACATGACCCGCGCCGGCTTCGACCTTTCGGATCGCGGCGTCGCAGGCCGCGTAGCGCCCGGCGCCATTGATCTCTATGCCTGGACAGAACGCGGCGTCTATCGCCCCGGAGAAACCGTCCACGCCGCAGCGCTCGCCCGCGACATTTCCGCGAAGTCCATCGACAGCCTGCCGCTCACCTTCGTCTTCCTGCGTCCAGATGGCGTGGAAGATCGCCGGATCGTCACCGAAGGCGGCAAGGCCGGCGGCTACACCGTCGATCTGCCGATCCTGACGAACGCCATGCGCGGCACCTGGACGATGAATATCTATGTCGATCCGAAGGGGGCCTCCATCGGCTCGCAGACCTTCATCGTCGACGATTTCGTGCCGGACCGCACGGAATTCGACATGAAGACCACGTCGAAGGAAATCGGCGTCGATGCCCCCGCCCATATTGAGGTCGATGGCCGCTATCTTTACGGCGCGCCAGCCGCAGGCCTCACGCTTGAAGGCGAAGTCGTGCTGAAGCCGACCCGCCTACGCGACGACTACAAGGGCTATTTCTTCGGTCTCGCCGACGAGGGCAATGGCAAGGCCGATGCGGTCGATGACGGCGAAGCCGCGGACAATGCCGGCGACAGCAATGCCCAGAACTCCAAGCTGACACTGGAAAATCTCGATCCGCTGGACGATCAGGGCAAGTCCGCCATCGACGTCGTGCTTTCGGAAATTCCCTCGACCACGCAGCTCATCAACGCCAACATCACGCTGCGCATGGTCGAAGCCGGCGGCCGCGCCGTCGAGCGCTCGCTGACCCTGCCGGTCAAGGCGGACGGTTCGCGCATCGGGATCAAGCCGGATTTCGAGGGCAATCTCGGCGAAAACGCCATGGCCGGTTTCCGGGTCATCGCCATCGATGGTAATGGCCAGAAGCAACCGATGAAGGGGCTGATCTGGAAGCTGCTGGCCGTCGAGCGGAACTATCAATGGTATCGCGACGGCAGCGCCTGGAAGTTCGAGCCGGTCATGTCTACCAAGCAGATAGCTGCCGGCGCGGTGGATGCGACACCGGAAGGCGGCGTCATCTCGGCCCCCGTCGCCTGGGGCCGCTATCGCCTTGAAGTTAGTTCTGCGGATCCGAACGGGCCGGAATCAAGCGTCGAATTCAACGCCGGCTGGTATGTCGCGGCGAAATCGACCGAGACGCCGGATGCGCTGGATATCGCGCTCGACAAGCCGAGTTACAAAATCGGCGAGTCGGCGAAGCTCAAGCTCACCTCGCGCTATGGCGGCCATGTCATGGTCATGGCGGGGTCCGAAACACTGCTGTCCGTCAATGAGGCGGACATCGCGGCCGGCGGCGGCGAAATCGCCGTGCCGGTCACGGCCGACTGGGGTGCCGGCACCTATCTGACCGCCACGCTCTTCCGCCCCGGCGACGCGCAGGACAGCCACATGCCGATGCGCGCCATCGGCGTGAAATGGGCCGCCGTCGATCCGGCCGAGCGCAAGCTCGCGATCAAGTTCGACGCGGTGCAGAAGACCCTGCCGCGCAAGCCGCTCGACATTGCTGTGCAAGTCGAAGGGGCCGGTGCGAAGGAAGAGGCTTATGTGACCATTGCCGCCGTCGATGTCGGCATTCTCAACCTCACGCGCTACCAGCCGCCCTCGCCGGATGGCTGGTATTATGGCCAGCGCATGCTGGGTCTTGAAATCCGCGACATTTATGGCCGCCTGATCGATGGTTCGCTCGGCGCGATGGGCGCGCTGCGAACCGGCGGCGATGGCGGCCAGGCGCATCTGCAGGCAAGTCCGCCGACGCAGAAGCTCGTAGCCTTCTTCTCCGGTCCGCTGAAGCTCGATGCGGATGGCAGGGCGCATGTCAGCTTCGACATCCCGCAATTCAATGGCACGGCGCGCATCATGGCGGTCGCCTGGTCGAAAACCGGCGTCGGGCATGCGACGCAGGATGTGGTCATCCGCGATCCGGTCGTCGTGACAGCGAGCCTGCCGAAATTCCTCGCCCCCGGAGACAAGGCCGATCTGAGGCTCGATCTCGCCAACACGGATGCCCCAGCCGGTGACTACACGCTATCCGTGACCGGCAATGCTTCGACCAAGCTTGACGAGGCCTCGGCCAGCAAGACGGTGCATCTCGACCCTGGTGGCAAATACAACATCACCCTGCCGCTGACCGGCGGTACGCCCGGCAATGGCACGGTCGCGATCCGGCTGGCCGGTGCTGGCGGGCTCTCGCTCGACCAGTCGGTCGAGGTTCCGGTCCGCCCCGCCCAGCTTCCCGTCACCGAACGGCGGCTGATCCCGCTGACAGCGGGCGCGAAGCTGACGGTGAATGCCGATCTGCTCGCCGACAGCGTTCTGCCGGGTGCCTCCGTCAGCATCAATGTCAGCCGCTCGAGTGCCTTTGACGTCCCCGCACTGCTGATGAGCCTCAGCCGCTATCCGTATGGCTGCGCCGAACAGACCGCATCCAGCGCATTGCCCCTGCTCTATTTCAGTGAACTGGCCGCCGCCAATGGCATCGCCAACGACGCCGAATTGCACCAGCGCGTGCAGGATGCGATCTATCGCGAACTGTTCTACCAGTCCTCCACCGGCAGTTTCGGCCTCTGGGGTCCGGGTTCGGGCGATACATGGCTCGATGCCTATGTCACCGACTTCCTGACCCGCGCCCGCGAAATGAAATTCGACGTGCCGGATCAGGCCATGGTTCAGGCTCTGGAAAACCTGCAGAATTCGCTGAGCGCCAACACCAATGTGAGCGAGCATGGCAGCGAGATCGCCTATGCGCTCTATGTTCTGGCGCGCAACAAGCGGGCCTCGATCAGCGACTTGCGCTACTACGCCGATACGCAGCTGGATCTCTTGACGAGCCCGCTTGCCAAGGCGCACCTGGCGGCGGCGCTCGCCCTCTATGGTGATGCCCAGCGTTCGCGCAACGTCTTCGTCGAAGCTTTGCAGGAAGCCCAAAAGCAGGCCGCACAACCCGTAAGTTTCTTGCGCAACGACTATGGCTCAACCTTGCGCGACGGTGCAGCCATCCTGGCGCTTGCGGCGGAAACCAGCCCGGTTCCGCCCATTGTTCCGGAACTTGCCTCGGTGGTGTCGAAGGACTGGCAGACGCGGCGCTATACGAGCACGCAGGAGCAGGCCTGGATGCTGCTTGCCGCCCGCGCGCTCCAGAATGGCGACGATGGGCTGACGTTGAACGTCAACGGCGCCACCCAGAAGGGCGCATACATGGCGACCGCCACGGGCGATGCGCTGGCCGGCCATCCGGTGACGGTCACCAACACCAGCAAGGATGCCCTGTCCGTCAACGTCACGACGGTCGCCGCCCCCGCCCAGCCGCTGCCCGCCGGCGGTGACGGCTTCACCATCGAGCGCCACTACTACACGCTGGCCGGCGAAGAGGTGAATGTCTCGCAGGCGAAGCAGAACGAGCGCTATGTCGTGGTTCTTCATGTCGTGGCGAATAACGACTGGCCGCAGCGCATTCTCGTGACCGATCTCCTGCCTGCGGGCCTCGAGATCGACAATCCGAGCATGGTCAGCAGCGCGCAGCTGACCAATTTCGACTGGCTGACGGATATCCAGCCGGCCCATGTCGAGTTTCGCTACGACCGCTTCGTCTCCGCCTTCGATCTGACCGGCGACGCTGAGCGCGATCTGACTTTTGCCTATGTCGTGCGCGCGGTGACGCCGGGCGTCTACGATCATCCGGCGGCAAGCGTCGAAGACATGTATCGTCCGCAATTCTCGGCCCGCACCGCCTTGGGCCGCATGGAAGTGATGCGCTGAGGCGGCAAAGGCCATGAGGACGCGCGCGAAGATCGGGATCGGACTGGCAGCCCTCGTCGGCATGGCAGGGCTTGCCGTGATGGGTCTGTTCGCCGCCGACCGCGCCTTTCCGCCGCCGCTTGAAAGCGCGCGGGTCGTGTCGCGAGAGGTGCGCGATGCCGACAATCAGTTGCTGCGCGCGTTCGCCACCCCGGAGGGCCGCTGGCGGCTGAAGACAACGGTCGCCGATGTCGATCCGCAATTCGTCCGCATGCTGATCGCCTATGAGGATCGACGTTTCTACGAGCATAGGGGCATCGATCCGCTCGCCTTCGGCCGCGCCTTTATTCAGCTGATCACCCATGGCCGCATTGTCTCGGGCGGCTCGACGCTCACCATGCAGGTCGCCCGCCTGATAGAGCCGCGGTCTGAACGCTCCGTTCCGGCCAAGCTCCTGCAGATGTTCCGCGCTTTCCAGATCGAGCGCCGGCTGAGCAAGACGGAGATCCTCAACCTCTATCTCACCCACGCCCCCTATGGTGGCAATCTCGAGGGCGTGCGGGCGGCAAGCCTTGCCTATTTCGGCCGCGAACCCTCTCGGCTCGATGTCGCGCAGACCGCACTTCTCGTCGCGCTGCCGCAGCTCCCGGAAAAGCGACGGCCGGATCGCAATGCTGAAGCCGCCACCAAGGTGCGCGCCCGTGTGCTGAACCGCGCCGCCGTTGCCGCCGTCGTTGGCGAAGGCGAGGCCGAGCGCGCAAGCCTGCAACCTGTTCCCACGGCGCGCCGGCAATTGCCGGCCTATGCCGCCCACCTCGCCGAACTTGCCGTGCGAAAACAGCCGGGCGCGACGGAGCACAAGACAACGCTGAAACGCGATATCCAGGCGGGTCTCGAATCCGCCGCCGCCAGCGCAGCCCAACGGCTTGGGCCAAAGGTGTCCGTGGCCATCGTCATGGCCGATATCCGCACCGGGGCCATCGTCGGAGAAGTCGGCTCGGCAGGTTATTTCGATTCCGCCCGCGCCGGCTGGGTGGACATGACCCGCGTCTTGCGCTCGCCCGGCTCGACGCTCAAGCCCTTCATCTACGGCCTCGCCTTCGAACAAGGTTATGTGGCGCAGCAGACGATCATCGAGGATCGGCCGGCCGATTTCTTCGGCTATCGGCCGCGCAATTTCGACATGTCCTATCAGGGCGATGTCAGCATACGCGAGGCCCTGCAGCTTTCCCTCAATGTCCCGGCTGTCCGGCTGCTCGACGCCGTTGGCCCGACCCGCCTGCTCGTGCGCTTCCGCCGCGCTGGCGTGAAGCCTGTGCTCCCGCCCAATGAAGCGCCGGGGCTGGCAATAGCGCTCGGCGGCATCGGCGTGACGCTGAAGGACCTCGTGCAGCTCTACGCCGGACTGGCGAGCCGTGGCCGGCTGGTGCAGATCGGCGACGGCGTGCTCGACCAGCCGGAAAAGCTCGAGGGCGAGCCGCTGATGGAACCGGTCGCCGCCTGGAACATCACCGACATCCTCTCCGACGTACTCGCACCGCGCGGCAGCCGGCAGCTCGGCATCGCCTACAAGACCGGCACCAGCTATGGCAACCGCGATGCCTGGTCGATCGGCTATGATGGCGCGCATGTGGTCGGTGTCTGGGTCGGACGGCCGGACAACGGCGCGGTTCCGGGGCTGACCGGATATCTTTCCGCCGCGCCCATCCTCTTTGACGCCTTCGTGAAATCGGGCGTCGCGATTACCCCCTTCCCGCCCGCGCCGCAAGGCGCCCGGCACATCGCGGCCGCCGATCTTCCCATGAGCCAGAAACGCTTTTCCATGACATCTTCGGGCCTTCTTGCCATGTCGGCGAAGGAACCCGCTCCGCAGATCGTCTATCCACCGGAAGGCGCGCGGGTGGATCTCGGCGTCAACGATGCCGCTGTGCAGCCGGAAGCGCTGTCGCTGAAACTGCAGGGCGGCCGCGCGCCCTTTCACTGGCTCGCCAACGGCAAGCCCCTGCCCGAGCTATCTCGCCGCCGCACCCTGCAATGGGTGCCGGAGGGCGCGGGCTATTCAACGCTGACTGTCATCGACGCCGCAGGCCGGGCGGCAAGCGTGCGGGTCTTTGTCGAGTGACCTCGGCATCAAAGCCCCCGGTTTTTCGAATTCCTATTGAAATTCCCGCTTCGGCGCAGCTTTCGCGGCCCGACTTTACGGGCTGTTAACCATAAATTGCGCAACACTTGGACATGTTCAACGCAGCCGATTTCAATCGCATGCGGGGCAGCACGAAGACGCACAGCGGGGGCAGTCATGGCCATCATTACATTCGCGAATACCAAGGGCGGAGCCGGCAAGACGACGGCGGTCGCGATCGTTGCTTGCGAACTCATCCGCATGGGCTTTTCGGTAAAAGTGCTCGATGCCGACCCGCAGCTCTGGTTCAGCAAGTGGCATGAGAAGCTGGGAACGAATGCGCCGAAGCGGCTCTCGGTCATCTCCTATGTGACCGCGGCAGGCCTCAACGCCCATATCGAACGTGCCAGGGAAGAAGTCGATTTCGTTCTGCTTGACTTGCCCGGCGCGCGCAGCCCGCTGCTCGCACAAGCCATCGGCCAGTCGCAATATGTCATCATCCCGATCCAGGGCTCGGCCATGGATGCCGAAGGCGGCGCGAATGTCATCGAGCTGATCCAATATCTCGCCGACCGCGCCAACATGCGCATTCCGCATTCCGTCGTGCTGACCCGCATCAACCCCATGGTCACGACGCGTTCGCTGCAGACGGTCAAGGACCTGCTCTCCAAACGCCGCGTCCATGTCTTCGCGACGCCGATCATCGAACGTGCCGCCTATCGCGACGTGTTCACCTCTGGCGAGACACTTTATACGGCCGATCCCGAGCGGATTTCCAACCTCGACAAGGCGCAGGAGAATGCACAGGCGCTAGGGCTCGAAGTTTTGCGGCGCGTTCTTCCCTACACGACCAAGCCGGTGCAGCGCGAAAATGCGGCCATGCGGATGGCCGGCTGACCGAGCACGATCGTCGAGCGTTTCCGATGAAAACCGGATCACCTGAAATGCTCTATCTCTTTGTTTTTTCGCGGTCCGGACGCAAAACCGCTGACGCACTTTTGGCTCGGACGTGCTCTAGTTTGAAACCGCTACTTTCCCGTCAATGAACGATATGCTTCGGAAGATGAAACCTGCCTACTCCGAAATGCCGGCAGGGCGGGTTCTCTCGTCGTCGCGCCATGCAGGCTCGCGCTTGACACGGCAGCAGGAAGGCTGCCATCAGAATCCCCGAACGGCAGGGGTAAGCCCCCCTGACCGGAACATGCGGAACGCGTTCTGCCTATCAAGATGGAGCCTACGATGAACCTCGTCTTTGCCGCCCCCATCACGCCGACGGTTGCCGTCCATGGCACAGAAGCGCGCTTTCCCGTTCGCCGCATCTTCTGCGTCGGACGCAACTACGCAGCCCATGCGCGCGAGATGGGCAAGGACCCGGATCGCGAACCCCCGTTTTTCTTCAGCAAACCTGCCGATGCCGTCGTCGATTCAGGGACGACGATCTCCTATCCGCCGCAGACCGAGAACTTTCACTACGAGGCCGAACTTGTCGTCGCCATTGGGACGGCTGGAGCCGATATCGCAGAACACGATGCGCTCAACCACGTCTGGGGCTATGCGATCGGCAACGACCTGACACGGCGTGACCTGCAACAGGTCGCCAAGGATCTCGCTCGACCCTGGGACTTCGCAAAAGCTTTCGACCGCTCTGCCGTCATCGGTCCGGTTCATCCGGTCGCGAAGGCCGGCCACCCCGAGACTGGCTCGATCCGTCTGACGGTCAACGGTGTGGTCAAGCAGGATGCCGATCTTGCCGAGATGATCTGGTCGACCCCGGAAATCATTTCCTACCTGTCCCACTCCATTGCCCTCGCGCCCGGCGACCTGATCATGACAGGAACGCCCGCAGGCGTCGGCCCGCTCGTACCGGGCGACGTCTGCGTCATTTCAATCGCGGGTCTGGGCGAAATCTCGACGACGATCGGCCCGAAGGCCTGAGAGACGAAGGTCAAATCTCGTAGCTGTGGCCGGCATTGAGCGAGGCGATGAACTTTTTCGTCCGCTCCTGTTCGGGTGCCTGGAAGATGTGGCTTGGCGCGCCATGTTCGACAATCAGGCCGCCGTCGAGGAACAGCACCTGATCGGCCACTCGCGAGGCCAGACGCAGATCATGGGTCGCCATGATCATGGTCGTGCCTTCACGCGCGAGCCGACTCAGGACTTCCACCACTTCTTCGGCCAGTTCCGGATCGAGTGCCGACGTCGGCTCGTCGCAGAGAAGCACGCGCGGCGATGGGGCGAGCGCCCGCGCGATTGCCACGCGTTGCTGCTGCCCGCCGGAAAGCGTCGCAGGCCAGGCATCCGCCTTGTGCGCCATGCCGACCTTCTGCAACAGTTCAAGCGCGTGCGCACGCGCCTTTTCCTTTGGCCATTTCAGGACGGTGACGAGACCTTCCATGACGTTCTCAAGCGCCGTCTGATGCGGAAACAGCTGAAAGTTCTGAAACACCATGCCGGTCTGGCGCCTCAGAGGCTGGATCGCATCCCAGCCGACCTTCCTGCCCGGCTGGAACGCGAGCGACTTGTCGCCAATGCGGATCGTACCGGCGGTCGGAACCTCCAGAAGGTTGATGCAGCGAAGCAGCGTGCTCTTGCCACCACCCGACGGCCCGACAAGTGTAGTCACGGTGCCTTCCGCGAGCGTGACGCTCACATCCTTGAGCACGACGTTGTCGCCAAAGCGCTTCTCGATGTGGGAAACTTCGATCATGTGCGCGCCTCCAGGAAGCCGCCATAGCGGGCAAAGCGCTTCTCCAGCCGCATCTGCAGGAGCGAAAGGACGGAGCTCATCGCCAGATAAAGCAGCGCCGCCTCGATATAGAGGATCAGCGGTTCATAGGTGGTTGCCACGATCCGCTGCGCGGTCTGGAACAGTTCCGGCACGGTGATCGCAGCCGCCAGCGATGTGTCCTTGACCAGCGAGATGAAGGTGTTGGAAAGCGGCGGCACCGCAACGCGCGTTGCCTGCGGCAGGATCGTGCGGCGCATGGCCTGGCTCCAGCTCATGCCGATCGAATAGGCAGCCTCCCACTGACCGCGCGGAACGGAGGAGATGGCGGCGCGAATGATCTCCGACGTGTAGGCGCCGACATTGAGCGTAAAACCAATGAGTGCCGCCGGGAAGGCGGAGAGAAGGATGCCGGCACTGGGCAGACCATAGAATATGACGAAAAGCTGCACCAGAAGCGGCGTTCCGCGGATCACCCAGACATAGAAGCGCGCCGCGTCCGCTACCGGCTTCGGGCCGAACAGACGTGCGATCGCCGTGACCAGCCCGAGAGAAAGACCGAGCACGAAGGACAGAAGCGTTAGCGGCACCGTGAAGATGAGGCCGGCCCACAGAAGTGACGGGAGCGAGTCCAGCATGAGTTGAAGCCAGGAAGGCAAGGCATATACCCCTGAAACACGATCCGCCCCGGCAGGCGGAGCGGATCGGACTATAGCGTTATGGCGGTTCCGGCGAAACCGGGTGACTTACTTCGAGACGTCCTGACCGAAATACTTCTTGGAGATGGCATCATAGGTGCCGTCAGCCTTGATGTCGGCCAGCGCCTTGTTGATCGCCGCCAGCAGTTCCGGCTCGCCCTTGCGGATGATGACGCCCGAATAGTCGGCATTGGCTTCCGTGGCAACAACCTTCACCGGCGCGTCAGGCTTGTGCTTCTTGAAGTCGAAGAAGGAAAGGCTGTCATTGATGGTGGCATCGGCACGGCCGGTCAGCACGAGCTGGATCGACTGGTCGAAGCCATCAGTACCGACCAGTTCGGCGCCATTGGATTCGGCGATCTTGCCGAAATTGCTGGTCAGCGACTGCGCGGACTTCTTGCCCTTGAGATCGGCGAAGGACTTGATCTTGTCATTGTCCTGCTTGACGATCAGCACGGCCTTGGAGGCGATGTAGGGTTCCGAGAAGTCATACTTCTTCTTGCGTGCGTCGGTGATGCCGACCTGGTTGATCACGGTGTCGTAGCGCTTGGCATCGAGACCGGCGATCAGACCATCCCACTTGCCTTCGACGAATTCCGGCTTCACACCGATCTTCTTGGCAATTGCTTCGCCGATCTCCACGTCGAAGCCGACCAGCTTGCCGGACGCATCGTGGAAGGTGAAGGGCGCGTAGGTGCCTTCCGTGCCAATCTTCAGCGTGTTCGCCTTCTTGACGTCGTCAAGATTGGAGCCTGCAAAAGCGGCGCCGGCAATGGCGATCTGGGCAAAGGTCGCGGCGGCGAGAAGGGTGCGGATCAGTTTCATGAGTGTGTCCAAACTTGTTATTGCGGGACGAATTCCCGATGGAGGGGACTATCGCACGCACCGCCGCGCCGGGCTGCGTACAGGACTTCAATTTGCAGCCATAACGGCGAAGGTTTTTCGTGGTTCCATCCCATATGTGGAATATTCGCCTTCAATTTAGGCAAATGGTCATTTCGCTCGCATCGTTCAGCTGTCGGTCCTCGTTGACACTCCGTCGGTTTGAAAACAGCATGCGGCGCGGTGCGCTGTAGACTTCGATTGACAGACCGGTTGCCGAGCGGCTCCGAACCGCTCCATGGAGGCTTCATCTTGAAAATGCCGCGCAGGGAAGGACGTCAGGTCGCCACCGGCAAACGCCTGCAGGTCGGGTTCGTGCTGGCGCGGTCCTTCACCCTCTCGGCCTTCGCCCTGTTCGTCGATACGCTGAGGCTCGCAAGCGACGAAGCCGATAGATCCGGCCGTGTACTGGCCGACTGGAAAGTCCTTGGCAGCACGCGCCATCTGATCGCCTCGAGCTGCGGCGTGCAGGTCGCTCCCACATCGGATTTCGTCGATCCGTCGGAATTCGACTATATTGCCGTTGTCGGGGGATTGCTCCGAAACGACCTGGCGGTGGATGACGAGACGCTCCGGTTCCTCAAGGTCACCGCAACGAAGAAAGTGCCGCTCATTGGCATCTGCACCGGCACGTTCATTCTGGCCGAAGCAGGCCTGATGCGGGAGCACGAGACCTGCGTCAGCTGGCTTCATTACCAGACCTTCCGGGAACGCTTTCCTGATCATCCCGTGCGGGCCGACCGGCTCTACAATCTGGACAATGAACGCGGCTCATGCGCCGGCGGCAGCAGCGCAGCTGACCTTGCGGCCTCCATCGTCCGGCGCCATGTGGGGCGCGCCGCCGAGCGCAACGCGCTCGAGGTGCTGCAGATCGACAAGGCCCGCACTGCGTTCGATATCCAGCCACGTCGTCCTCTCGAAATCGAAAGCGGCGACGACCGGCTGCGGGCGGCTCTGATCCTCATGGAAAGCCATCTGGAGAAAAAGATATCGATTCCTGAGATCGCGAAATCGGTTGGTCTCTCCCGACGGCAGCTGGAACGCATCTTTATCGAAAACACCGGCAGCACTCCTGCCGCGGTCTATCAGAAGGTGCGGATGGAACGGGCAAGACAGCTGGTCATGAAGACGAAGGCACCGCTGGTCGAGATCGCGGTCGAGTTGGGCTTCGCGGACGCCTCCTATTTCGCCAAGACCTTCAAGAAGGTCTTCGGCCAATCTCCCGGTGCACTCCGCAGCAAACGCGTGGCAGCGTCGACGCTCTTGCGCTAGGCTGGATCTGTCGAACGAAGCAGCTATCGACGGGAGGAAGTCATGGAACAATCGAATACATGGCGCCACATGAACAGCGCCCCCAAGGACGGAACTCGAGTTCTGGTGACCATCCGTTCGTCAGAACAGGGTTCCGCAGAGGTCGATGTCGCCTTCTGGGCGCCCGGCGACAGGCATGGCATCGAAGGCTGGCGCGCTTCGGATTCCGTTCCCGGCAGAGTGGTCGAATATGCGGAATCCGAGCTGAAATGCTGGATGCCGATGCCCTCCGCGAGCCTCGACCGCAGTCTCGCGCCCGCGCCCTGGGACGGCGATGACATGGACGAGCTGGACGGGTCCGGAATCTGATCGCCCGGCTGCAGAGAAGCCATAAAATGGCTATGCGGAGTCTCGGCTGACGGATGCAGCCAGCGTGCCCAACGTCGCCAGGGCGGCACTCGAATTGCTGCGCGCCCCTTGTATTTTAGGAAATTGCGCTACACTCTCCGCATGATGCGGGGGGATGAATGATATCAAGGTCTTCTCTGAAATTTCGTCTATTCCTGCTTTTGCTCGTGGCGATCATACCGCTCGCGGGCGCGCTTGTTGTCGTCCCTATCACCATGAAGGCCGCGCGGATCAGGCAGATCCACGATGAGGCGTATCGGACGGGGGAACTTGCCGCCCTCGAAATCAGCCGGCTGGTCATCGGTCTCGAAGATACGCTGGCCGCCGTTTCCGCAGCCTCCGCGCTGGATGGTGATGCGACGTCCATGTGCGGCGATTATCTAGCAAGGGTCGGCAGGCAGATGCCGCAATTTGCCGGGATTGCCGTTCTCGATGCACGCGGAACGGTGCGCTGCAGGCAGAGCCCAGGCGGGGAAGGCATTTCGCTGGCGGACAGGCCCTATATTCGCGAGGCCCTTGCGGGCAGGCGGGCCGTGGGAACCTATCTCGTGGGCCGCCTGAGCGATGCGAAAATCTTGCCAATTGCCGTGCCGATCATTGACGGGGGCGGCTCGGTCAAGGGCGTCGTTGCCGGATCGCTCAATCTCACCTGGCTGCAAACCCAGATCAAGGAACGCAATTTTGCACCGGGCGGCAATCTCACGATCGCGGATCGGGACGGAGTGATCCTGGCCCGCTTTCCCGATCCAGATCGTTTCGTTGGCACCCGCATTCCGGACGAATATCAGCGTCTGGTGCGAACGGACCAGCCCGGCACGCTCGAACTGACAAGCCAGGACGGCACACGTCGCATCCTCGCCTATTTTCCGCCGGACAGACAGACGCGCAGTCTGTATGTCAGCGCGGGACTTTCGACCGAGGAAGAATTTCGCGGCGTCACGCGGGCGACCTATGTGGGCATCGTGGTTATCCTCTTCACGTGCCTTTCGGTCTTCCTTGCGGCCGCCCTCACGGCACGACGATCCATACAATTGCCAGTCAACCGATTGCTCGAGACCGTGCAATCGTGGCGCAGCCAGGATGAAACTGCGCGGACGGGCATGCGTACGGAAGACGGTGAGTTTGGCCAATTGGGCCACGCCATCGACGCCTATATGGACGAGCTGGTCTCCGCGCGCCGCCAGCGCCGACGCGACGAAGAGCGGCAAAGGCTGTTGATGGGCGAACTGGATCACCGGGTGAAGAACCTGCTGGCAACAGTCCAGTCGGTGGCCAGACAAACCTTTCGGTCCGCCGGCACCGAACCTTCCGTCATCGAGACATTCAACCGGCGACTGGCGGCCATTGCCGAGGCCCACGCCCTCCTGATGCGGGGTGTCGAACAATCTGCCTCGCTGACAGAGCTTGTGGCGGTGGCGATCAAACCATTCGACCTGCACCAGCCGTCCCGCTTTTCGGTCGAAGGGCCAGACCTGGTTCTGAACTCGCGCGCCGCACTGGCGCTGGGAATGGCGCTCCATGAATTGTGCACCAATGCGGTCAAATACGGCGCACTCAGTTCGGATATCGGCCGCGTCCGGATTGTGTGGCATCTGGAGGAGGCCATGGATCACCCCATCCTCCATCTCTCTTGGCAAGAGATGGATGGCCCGCCTGTCCGCATGCCTGACCGTCAGGGGTTCGGCAGCCTGATGATCGAGCGCATCCTGTCCTCGCAAATCGAGGGGAAAGCGGAAATCCACTTCGCCGAGGACGGCCTGGTCGCCCGACTGCGGGCGCCCCTGCCCCCGGCGGGACTGAACGTCATATAAGCGCTCCTTCCCGGCTAATACCAAGGATCATATCCGGCCAGCCTTGCGCGACCGAGCCTTACGTGCACCCGCAGGACATGTCATAAGCAGCGGGCGCTTGAGACAAGTCATCCGGAGGGGTCATTTGAAATCGATCGATACGCGTTACGTGACTGCCAATATCCCGGCCTTCCTGATCCGAAGCCTTGTGGCAACGCTCAACGATCTTGAATGCGATACGTCCCGGCTGATGGTCGGCCTTGGCGTCACGATCACCGATCTGGCCGATCCCGGCTGCCGCATCTCCTTCCGGCAAGGCCGCGAAATCGTGTTGCGAGCACTTAGCATGACCAAGGGCCGCGCACTCGGGCTGGAAACCGGCATTCGCGAGAAGATCACGTCCGTCGGCCTGGTCGGCTACGCCATGTTGACGGCAGCAACCATAGGCGACGCGGTCAATATCGGTCTTGCCCTGCAGAAAGACACCGGCAGCATGCTGGAGTTCGACAAGAAGGACGTGGCCGAGGGCGTGGCCTATACCGCGGCCAGCCGCTTTCACGATCCGGACATTTATGCCTTCCTGATTGAGGAGGCCTTCGCCAGCTTCATGGGCATTGGCCGCGAACTGGCAGGCGAGGCCTTCCGGCCTTTGCGCATCGACCTCGCCTATCCGCCGCCGCCTTATGCGGCCGAATATGCACGCATTTTCTGCTGCGATGTCCGCTTCGGCCAATTGGAAAACGCCTTTATCTGCGACGCGCGGTGGTACGAGATGCCGATTGCGAGCGCCGATCCTTTCAGCCACCGGCAATTGCTCGAATTCCTCGCCTACACCCGCACACGGAACCGCGAGGCAGTCGAGATCATAGAGCAGGTGGAGCGCGCACTGAGGCAAAATCTCGCCGGGCGCAACAACATCGGCGATGTGGCGAAGGAATTGGGCATGAGCGAGCGGTCACTCCGCCGCCGGCTGGCCGAAAGCGGCGTTTCGTTCCAGACCCTGCTGGACGGTCTGCGTAAAGGGCGAGCGCTGGAGCTTCTGGCCAATCCGATGATGTCGATCGAACAGATTGCCCATGCCGTGGGCTTTACCGACCCCCATAATTTCCGCCGTGCCTTCCGGCGCTGGACCGGAACGACGCCCGGCGCCATCCGCGCGGATCTCGTTACAGATTGGCCGAAATAGACCCCATATCGGACACATCCGCCGCTTCATGACACCCCGTTTTCCCGCTAGATTTGTGACAAATGGGTGAAATGGCGCGGCCAAGCGCTGACCCGCGGGAACGTGCAATGACAGTGTTCGACCAATACATTCTGGCGATCGATCTGGGCACCAGCGGCTGCAAGGTGGGCCTGGTTTCGGGCAATGGCGATGTCGCGGCGTGGGCCTTTCGTCCCGTCGGATTGCAGGTTGTCGACGGCATCGGCGCAGAGCAACGGCCGGAAGACTGGTGGGCGGCTTTTCTGGAAGCCAGCCGGGAGGTCCTTTCCAGGACAACAGTCTCGCGCGGCCAGATCGCCGGCATCTGCGCCTCGACCCAAGGCGAGGGCACGATTGCGGTCGATCGAGACGGCCAGCCGCTGACCAACGGTATCACCTGGCTCGACATGCGCGGCGCGCGGAACTTGAAAAAGTCCATGCGGGGATCGCTGAAGGTCGCCGGTTACGACGCAATCAAGCTGCAGAAATGGCTGCGGCTCTGCGGCGGCGCCCCGGCCCTGTCCGGGAAAGACCCCGCGGGGCATATGCTCTTCGTGCGTGACGAATTGCCCGCGATTTACGAGAAGACCTACAAATTCCTCAACGTGTTGGACTTCTTCAATCTGCGCCTTACCGGCCGGTTCTGCGCCACCCAGGATTCCATTCTGACCTCTTGGGTCACAGATAATCGCAATGTCGACAATATCCGTTATGACGACGGTCTGATTGCCGCAAGCGGCATCGACAAATCAAAATTCCCCGATCTCGTGCGCTGCACCGATGTCATCGGCACGCTTCTGCCCGAGGTCGCCCAACAGCTCGGTCTGTCTCCCAGGATCCCAATCGTCGCTGGAGCGATCGACAATTCGGCCGCAGCCATCGGCGCCGGGGCCTATGAGGATTATGAAGCGCATCTTTACATGGGCTCGTCCTCGTGGATCGGCGCGCATGTGCCGTTCAAGAAGACGAGTATCTTCGACCAGATCGCCTCCGTTCCCTGCCCTGCCCCGTCGAAATATCTGATGATGGCAATGCAATCGAGCGGTGCCGCCAACATAGCGTTCCTGAAGGATCGCATCGTTTTTCACGATGACGGGCTCTATCGGGGTGAGCCGACGCCCGATGTCTACGCGGTGCTGGACGAGATATCAGCCCGCACGCCGGCCGGCGCGCAGGGCATGGTCTATCTGCCCTGGCTGTTCGGCGAACGGAGCCCTGTCGACGATGCATCGCTTCGCGCCGGCATTTTCAACATGAGCATGGAGCATAACCGCGAAACGCTGGTGCGCGCCGTTTTCGAAGGCGTGGCGCTCAACACGCGCTGGATGATGCGCCCGGTCAACAAGTTCCTCGACCGCAGAATAGAGGAACTGACCATCATCGGCGGCGGCGCAATGTCGAACTCCTGGTGCCAGATTTTCGCCGATGTGCTGAATGTCAGAATTCGGCAGCCGCGCGACCCGATGAAGGCCAATGCCCGCGGCGCAACCTTTATCGCGCTGCACGGATTGAAGATCATGGACATGCGCGAAGCGACGAAATCGGTCGTCATCGACCGCGTCTATGATCCACAGGCGGCAACCCGCCAGCTCTACGACGAACGCTTCGGCATTTTCACCGAACTGCACAAGCGCCTGGCTCCGCTTTACCGCCGCCTGAACGGCGCGAAAGGATGATGTGATGATCAGTTTCGCCAAGGAAAGACAGGATGTCGCCGACATGTGCCGCACACTCGCCGATGCCGGCTATTTTGCCGGCACGGGCGGCAATCTCGGTTTACGCCTCAATGACAAGCTGATGGCCGTGACACCGACTGCGCTCGATTACTACCTGATACATGCCGAGGACGTCGTCGTCCTCGATATCGACACGCTCACGGTTGTCGAAGGCGAAAGAACCCCAACGGTCGAGAAGGCGCTGCACGCCGCCATGCTGAAAGCGCATCCTGACCATGGCGTCAGCATCCACACCCACCAGCCGGTGGCTAGCGCGGTTGCGCTGTCACACGAGGTTCTGCCCTGGCCAGCCGGCACGGATCGAACCGGGCTCGGTCCCCATATCGCCGTCATCCCCTATCGTCCCTCGGGCACCGGCATGCTGGCAAAAGTCTTCCGCAAGAACCTGCGCTCCGACATCAACGCCTATCTGATGGCCAGCCATGGCGCGATCTGCTCGGCGCCGGACTTTCAGGCGGGGCTTGGCGTTATTCGCAAGATCGATGCGGCTGCAGCCGCCTTCCTTCGCGAGCGTCTGGAAAAGCGCGCCAACCTCGACAAACAGCTTCAGGCGAGCCTCCTGAACACCCTGAACAAAATTGAATTGATGGGAGCTTGAGACATGAACATGAGCGCAGACATCTCCACCAATGCCTATTCGATCAGCGCCTGGCCGGACTATCCCGACCTGATGGGCCGTCTCAATGCCCTGCTCAAGCAGCCTGTGCGCGGCATTGCGCGGCAGAACATGCCGCAGGTGCTCGACTACTTCGAGCAGAAGTGCAAGACCTCGAAGGCGCTGGCCGAACGTGCCAAGGAGGTCATTCCCGGCGGCGTTCAGCACAATCTCGCCTTCAACTATCCCTTCGCCATTGCCGCCGCCAAGGTGGACGGCGCCTATATGTGGGATGAGGACGGCAATCGCTATATCGATTTTCTCCAGGCCGGGGGCCCGACCATTCTGGGCTCCAACTATCAGCCGGTCCGGCAGAAGGTCCACGAGATCGTCGAAAGCTGTGGGCCCGTGACCGGCCTGCTGCATGAATACGAAATCAAACTCGCCGAGATCATCCGCAAATACATGCCCGGCATCGAAATGTTCCGCATGCTGGGTTCGGGCACGGAAGCCGTCATGGGCGCGATCCGCCTCGCCCGCGCCCATACCGGCAAGAAATGGGTCATCAAGGTCGGCGGCGATTATCACGGCTGGTCGGACCAGATGGTCTATGGCATGCGCGTGCCCGGCACCGGCCGCCGCGAGGCTCACGGCATTCCGAAGGGCTCAACGGCTTATACGCAGGAAGTCTTCCCGAACGAACTCGGGTCGCTGCGTCGCAAGCTGATGCTCAACAAGATCCGCGGCGGCACCGCAGCCGTCATCGTTGAACCGCTGGGCCCCGAAAGCGGTACGCGCCCGGTCACACCGGAATACAATCGCGAAGTCCGCAAGCTCTGCGACGAATTCGGCGCACTGCTGATCTTCGACGAAGTCGTCACCGGCTTCCGCGTCGGCATGGGCGGCGGCCAAGGCTATTTCAACGTAAAGCCTGATATCACCGTCTTCGGCAAGGCGATCACCGGCGGCTACCCCATGGCGGGCGGCATCGGCGGACGCAAGGAGATCATGATGACGCTCGCCGGCGGCATCGGCGGCAAGGGCGGCAAGCGCGCCTTTGTCGGCGGCACGCTCTCGGCGAACCCGCTTTCCTGCGTCGCCGGCTACTATGCCATCGAGGAAATGGCGCGCACGGGCGCACCGGTTCTCGCTGGCCGCGCCGGCGATCGCCTGACCGCAGGGCTCAAGGAGATCATGAACCGCCTCGGCCTGCCTTACGTCGTCTACAACATGGGCTCCATCGTCCATCTGCAAACGTCCGCGGTGCTGCTCATGAGCATGCGCAACCCGATCAAGCTGATGCGCGAAGCCGATGCCCGCAAGCATCTGATGGAAGAGATGGGCGCGGCCTATCTCTCGCGCGGCATCCTGACGCTCGCTGGCAGTCGCATCTACACGAGCATGGCCGATACGGATGATGTGATCGACGATGCGCTCAACCGTTTCGAAGATGTCTTCAAGCTGGTTTGAGACGATGAGCCTTGACCGCACTACCATTGAAGAAACGCTGGGCCTTGCCGCCGCAAGGCTTGCCGGAAAGGGCCTCCTGAAGCCGGGGGACACGCTCTCGCAGCGTATCCCGGAGCAGAACGCCATGGTCCTGACCGGTATCGTAGCCGGGCAGGACGTACCGGAGGATTTCGCGTGGTCGGACCTGATGGGCTCTTCATCCGACCTGCACCATGCCATCTACGCCGCCCGGCCGGATGTCGGTGCGATTGCCACAGGCCAGTTCACCTGGACCAGCATGCTGTCGCGCCTCGACCTCTCGCTGCCGCCGATCTTCGACGAACAGATCCGCCAGCTCGGCGTGGAAGCCCGCCGCGTTGCCCGCCGTTCGACCGAACCGGGCGCATTTCCGGCGCTTCACAACGGCGCGAACGGCTATTGCCTGGACAATCTCTCGATCTGTCTGGGCATGGGTCTGGAACGCCTGCTGCTGAACATCGAGATTCTCGAGAAGTCCGCCGAGAGCTTCGTTCTGGCGGCGAGCGCAGGTCTGAAGGTCAAGCGCATTCCGTGGCTGATCAAATATATCGCGAACGGTCGCCTGAGGAAGGACCAGAAGGATGCCGCCGCGCGACATCTGCGTGGCGAGCGCTCGATCATGAAGGCAGGCTACTAGGGGAAAGGCAGGCGAAGCCGAGAAGCGGTTTCGCGGCCTGAACTGCATAAAACATAGGGACAGACGATAGCTCGCGACCCCGCATGCACATGCACTTCCAGCTCAGGATACAACAAGGGGATCTACGCATATGGAAGAAACAGTTCTTGTCACCGGTGGGACCGGCTTCGTCGCCAGCCACATCATCCTTCAGCTTCTCGCCGATGGGACGACGGTTCATGCGACTATCCGCAGCCTCAAGAACAGAGCGAAGGTCCAGCCACTGCTCGACCTGCAGGCGCGCTATCCGGGCCGGCTGAAGCTGTTCGAGGCGGACCTGCTCAAGGAAGGTTCATTTGATGCCGCCATGGCCGGCTGCTCCATCGTCTACCACGTCGCCTCCCCGTTCAAGCTGCCGGAGAAAATCAAGGATGGGCAGACCGAAATGGTCGATCCCGCGCTCAAGGGCAGCCGTAACGTGCTGGCATCGGTGAACCGGACCGAAATCGTCACCCGCGTGGTCATGACATCGACAATCGGCGCCATATTTGGCGACTATATCGACGTTTACGCGATGAAGAACCGCACACTTTCGGAGGCGTATTTCAACACCACGAGCAATGTGAAAAACAATCCCTATCATTATTCCAAGGTTCTGGCCGAGAAGGAAGCCTGGAAGATGAACGCCGCTCAGAGCCGCTGGTCTCTGGTCACGATCAATCCCGGCATGGTGCTCGGCCCATCCATCACACCGGCCTCGGAATCCGGCTCGCTTTTCCTCCTGGACGAAATGTTCAAGGGCTATTTCTTCTACGGCATGCCGGATCTGTCGCTGGCCTGTGTAGACGTTCGTGAGGTTGCCGCCGCCCATATCCGGGCCGCGAGGAATCCGGATGCCCATGGCCGCTACATCGTAGCGGAGGATCACACCCGAACCTTTGTGGAACTTGCAGGTTATGCGCGACGGGTTCATGCCAGGCCATATATGCTGCCCTCCTGGCAGATCCCGAATGTCGTCGTCCGCGTCATCGGCCCGCTGTTCGGCCTCACACAGGAATACATGTCCAACCACCTCGGCATCCGCTTCGCGCTTGATAACAGCCGCAGCCGGACCGAACTTGGTATCGTCTACCGGCCGATCGCGGAAACCATCGAGGACCATTACCGCAGTTGGGCGGCGCAAAGACAAACGGCCGGCAGCGGCTGAGAGGCCTCGCATCTGCTGCGGCGCAGCCACAGATGCATCACACGTCCTGCCTCACGCTCGATAAAGACCGACATCGTCCGTACCGCTGCGAGACGAAATGCGTGACAACATCCTATCTTGTGCACCCCTGATATGTATGTATACATTGCGAGCCATCATGGATTGATCGCTGAAGGAAAGAGCTTGGAGGAGCGCCCTTCCCGTTACGGCCCTGCCGTCTGCGATCTGCGTGTCGAAACGACAAACGGGAGGAAATGCACATGATCACCAGACGTCATCTCATTGCCAGCACAGCCGCTATTGCCATGCTTTCGGGCGCAGCACCGTCATTTGCTGCGGATGCGGTCAAGATCGGCCTGATCCTGCCCATGACAGGCCCCTTCGCCTCGACCGGCCGGCAGGTTGAAGCTGGCGTTCGTGCATACATGGCGCTCAATGGTGACACAGCCGGCGGCAAGAAGATCGAGATCGTGCTGCGCGATGACGCCGGTACCGCCGACCAGACACGCCGCCTCGCGCAGGAACTGATCGTCAACGACAAGGTGTCGATGCTGATGGGCTTCGGCCTGACGCCGCTGGCGCTTTCGGTCGCTCCGGTTCTCATTCAGGCCAAGGTGCCAGCCATCATCACCTCGGCCACGACCTCGGCCATCATGTCGAAATCCGACTATTATGTGCGCACCTCCATGGCCGGTCCGCAATCGGCAGTTCCCGTCGCCACCTGGGCGGCGAAGAACGGGTTGAAGCGCGTCGTGACTTTGGTGACGGATTACGGCCCCGGCTACGATATCGAGAAGGGCTTTACCGACCAGTTCAAGAAGGACGGCGGCGAGATCGTCGAGGCGGTGCGCGTGCCGCTCCAGAACCCCGATTTTGCGCCCTTCCTCCAGCGGGTGCGCGATGCAAAGCCGGATGCGGTCTTCGTTTTCGTGCCGGCCGGCGTCGGCTCGCTGTTCATGAAGCAGTTTGTCGATCGCGGTCTGGCGGATGCCGGCATCAAGCTGATTGCCACGGGCGACGTGACCGATGACGATCTGCTCGGCGCCATCGGCGATCCGGCGCTCGGGGTCATCACCGGGCATTTTTATTCGGCAGACCATGACAGCCCGGAGAACAAGGCTTTCGTGAAGCAGGTGAAGGACGCCGCCAAGATGCGTCCCAACTTCATGGCGGTCGGCGGCTTTGACGCCATGCATCTTGCCTATGCGGCGCTCGACAAGACCAATGGCGACACGGACGGCACGAAGCTGATCACCGCGATGAAGGGCATGGAATGGACGAGCCCCCGTGGGCCTATCTCGATCGATCCCGCCACGCGCGACATCGTCCAGGACATCTATATTCGCAAGGTCGAGAAGAAGGACGGCGAACTCTACAACGTCGAGTTCGACACGTTCAAGAAAATCCACGATCCCTTCGTGGCGAAGTGATTAGCCAAGCTGTCTTAGTTCGGTGATCTCCAGTTACCGACATTTCCGAAACCGGCGGTGGGGCAGTCGCGCCCGCCGTTTAACCGGGAGAGACCATGCTCACGATCCTGTTCGACGGCATAGCCTATGGAATGCTGCTCTTCATTCTCGCCTGCGGATTGTCGATCACGCTCGGGCTGATGAACTTCGTCAATCTCGCTCATGGTGCCTTCGCCATGGCGGGCGGCTATGTCACCGTGATCCTGATGAACCGCTACGGCATCTCCTTTTACCTCTGCCTGCCGGCGGCCTTCCTTGTCACGGCGCTGATCGGCGCGGCGCTGGAGGTCACACTTTATCGCCGGCTTTACCGCGCATCGCATCTCGATCAGGTGCTTTTCTCCATCGGTCTCGTCTTCATGGCGATTGCGGCGGCAGACTATTTCATGGGCGGCCAGCAGCAGCTCATCAACCTGCCCGCTGAACTGCGTGGCCGCTTCGATCTCTTCGGGGTGGGCATCGGCCGCAGCCGGCTTTTCGTCATCGTCATCTGCGCCCTTCTCGCGGTCGCCCTCCAGCTTGCACTGACCCGCACCCGCTTCGGCAGCCAGCTCCGCGCCGCCGTGGATGACGGGCGCGTGGCGCGCGGTCTCGGCATCAATGTCTCGACCATTTTCGTGCTCACCTTCGCGCTCGGTTCCGGCCTTGCCGGCCTTGGCGGCGCGATCGGGGCGGACATGCTGGGTCTTGACCCGAATTTCCCGCTGAAATTCCTGATCTATTTCATGATTGTCGTCACCGTCGGCGGAACATCCTCGATCACCGGGCCGTTTGTCGCCGCCCTGCTTCTCGGCATCGCAGATGTGGGGGGCAAATATTACCTGCCGCAGGCGGGCGCCTTCATCATCTATGCAGTGATGATCCTCGTGTTAATCGTGCGGCCAAATGGCCTCTTTACGCGAGAGGGCGGCCGATGAGTCGTCAAACCGACGCCCTCACCCTGCTCAACGCCAAGCACCGCTGGCGCCTCTGGGAAATCGCGCTCTGGCTCATCGCCGTTGCCGCGATCTTCGTGCTGCCCTCGCAATTGCTGATCCTGACGGAAATCGCGATCCTCGCGCTCTTCGCCGTCTCTCTCGATCTCATCCTCGGTTATTCGGGCATTGTCTCGCTCGGCCACACCGCCTTTTTCGGGCTAGGGGCCTATGCGGCGGGCATTCTGGCGCGCGACTATATCGCCGAACCCGTCACCGGCCTCGTCTTCGCCGGTCTGATCAGCGGTCTCTTCGGGCTGGCGACCAGCTTTCTCGTGCTGCGCGGCTCGGACCTCACGCGGCTGATGACCACCTTCGGCGTCGCCATGCTGCTGGCAGAACTCGGCAATCAGGCCGCCTGGCTCACCGGCGGCGCGGACGGGCTCTCGGGCATATCCATGGGACCCATTCTCGGCCTCTTCGAATTCGATCTCTGGGGCCGCACCGGCTATGTCTATTGCCTCGCCGTACTGATCGCCCTCACCTATGTCGTCCGGCGGATCGTCAATTCGCCCTTCGGCCTGTCGCTGATGGCGATCAGGCGTAATCCGCGCCGTGCCGCGATGCTCGGCATTTCGCCCAAGCGGCGCATTGTCGTCATCTATGCTGTGTCTGCCGCCTATGCCGGCATGGCGGGAGCCCTGCTCGCGCAGACCACCAATTTCGTCTCGCCCGACGTGCTCGCGTTCCACCGCTCGGCCGATGTGCTGCTGGTCCTCGTCATCGGCGGCGCGGGCCATCTTTATGGGGGCATTTTCGGCGCAATCATCTTCACCATGCTGCGCGCCTGGCTCTCCGTCGCCACCCCGCAATACTGGATGTTCTGGATCGGCACCATCCTCGTCGCCATTGTCATGATCGGCCGCGAGCGGCTGACCGGCTGGCCCGCCCTGCTGGCCGCGCGGCTCAGGGGCAGGGAGGAAACACGATGACGGCGCTCGAAACGCGGCATCTCGTCAAGCGCTTCGGCGGCTTCACCGCCACGCATGACGTGTCGCTCTCTATTCGCAAAGGCGCGCGCCATGCGCTGATCGGGCCCAATGGCGCGGGCAAGACCACGCTGATCAATCTCTTCACGGGCGTCTTCGCGCCGACAAGCGGGCAGATTCTGCTCGACGGTGAGGACATCACGACGCTCCCCGCCCATGCCCGCGTGGCGCGTGGCCTGTCGCGCACCTTCCAGATCAACCAGCTTTTCGGCGACTTCACGCCGCTCGATTCCATGATGCTCGCCATCGGCGAGCGCAAGGGCCACGGCCGCCGCTTCTGGCGGCCCCTTGCGGCAGACCGTGACGTCGCCGAGGAGGCGGTAGCAACGCTGGAACAGTTCGGACTCGCTGACGCAATGTCAAATGAGACGAAATTGCTGCCATATGGCAAGCAAAGATTGCTCGAAATTGCCCTTGCCATCGCTGCGAAGCCGAAGGTCCTGTTGCTGGACGAGCCCGCGGCTGGCGTCCCGGAGGAGGAGCGCGAGGAGGTTCTGGCCATCGTTCGCGCCCTGCCCGAAGACGTGACCGTGGTGCTGATCGAGCACGACATGGACCTCGTCTTCTCCTTCGCCGACCGCATCTCGGTTCTCGCCGCCGGTGCCCTCTTTGCGGAAGGCACGGTCGAGGAGATCGCCCGCAACCCGCAGGTCAAGGCCATCTATCTCGGGGAGGATACATGATGACCGCGCTCCTCCACATCGAGAAACTGGTGGCCGGCTATGGCGAGGCGCGGGTTCTCTCGCATATCGATCTCACCGTCGAAGCCGGACGGTCGCTCGCGCTTCTCGGCCGCAACGGTGCCGGCAAGACGACGCTGGTCGACACGATTGCCGGCGTTACCACGCATCATGCCGGCGCGATCCATTTCGACGGCTGCGACATCGCCCGCCTGCGGCCCGAACAGCGCGCGCCGCACGGCATCGGCTGGGTGCCGCAGGAGCGCAACATCTTCCCTTCGCTGACCGTGGAGGAGAACCTGACCGCCACTGCCCGCCCCGGCCCGTGGTCGCTGGAGCGTGCTTATCAGATGTTCCCCCGCCTGAAGGAACGCCGGCGCAACATGGGCAACCAGCTTTCCGGCGGCGAACAGCAGATGCTTGCCGTCGCCCGCGCCCTCATGCTCAACCCGAAGCTGCTGCTTCTCGACGAGCCGCTGGAGGGCCTTGCCCCGATCATCGTCGATGAACTGCTGGCAGCACTCCGCCGCATCGTGCGGGACGAGGGCATGTCGGCGATCATCATCGAGCAGAAGGCGCGCAAGATATTGCCGCTGACGGACGAGGCCGTGGTTCTGGACCGCGGGGCGGTGAGCTATCAAGGCACATCGCAGGCGCTGTTGGACGATCCGGAAAGGCTGGAGGGGCTGCTCAGCGTTTCCTGAGATAAGCCAGAAACGAAAACACCGAAGGCAAGACTTGCCTTCGGTGTTTTCGTTTTATCAGTCGTTTCTCGATGAAAAGATCAGGCGCAGCGCTCGCGCACCGCGCCGGCTCCATGTCTCAGCGCTTGGTGCGCCAGCTTTCCGCATAATTCTCGCGGGCTTCGCGGGCATACGGCGTCGGCGAGACGCGGACGCGGATCTTGGCCTGCTTGTGGCGCTCGGTCGAGGTCTTGCCCGAACCGCCGTCCGGCTCGCCCCAGACGAGCGTCAGCACGTCGCCTTCGTTGATGTCCGGATCGACGATGCCCAGCGAAAGCAGGCAGCGCTCGTTATAGGAATAGCCGTTGAACATCGACATGCCGACGCGCTTGCCGCTCTGGTCGAGGATCAGGTCGGCGCTGGTCGAGGCATAGTTCGGCTGCGGGAAGTCGATCCACTTGTAGTGGTCCTCACCCGGCTTGAAGGCCGAGGCGATGACCTCGACAACATCTTCGGCGTTCCACTCGAAGGTCACCTTCTTGCGGTTCTTCTGCTCCTTCATCTTCGAGAGCGCCTGCTTGCCGATGAAGTCGTCCTTCTTCCAGCCGATATAGAAATCATAGCCGAGTTCGAACGGGTTGACGTAATAGTCCTCGATATTGTTCGAGACGTAGCTGCCGCCGATGGCACCCGTCGCTTCGTAAGAGTCAGCACCAAGCCACTCGCGATAGGCCTGCAACATGCCGTCGCCGGTATAGATGCCCGGCAGCGGAGACGGGATCCAGCCGGATTCCAGCGTGTTGGTCGAATAGGCGCGGCTGCCGCAGCGCACGAGATCGACATTGGCTTCCTTGGCGGCTTCGAGAATGCAGCTCAGGATATAGTTCTTGTCGTCATAGGGACCCCAGATTTCGAGACCCGGCGCGCCGGACATGCCGTGGCGCAGCGCCTGTACCTTCTTGGAGCCGACATTGATCTGGTCGACATGGAAGAACTTGATCTCCGGGATCGGGCCACGGTTCAGCTTTTCGAAGATCTTGTAGGCCTCGGGGCCCTGGATCTGGTAGCGGTAATGCGTGCGGAACACGCGCTCGCCTTCAGGGCGCGACGGTGAGCGCGGATCGTGCTTGATGCGTACATTCCATTTGCCATAGGCGGCGCAGAACATCAGCCAGTTGGAGGTCGGCGCGCGGCCGACGAGAATGAACTTGTCCTGGCGCTCACGGAAGATGATGTGGTCGCCGATGACATGGCCGTTCGGCGTGACCGGCACGAAATGCTTGGCGCGGTTGAGGCCGAAATTCGAGAAGGCGTTGATGCCGTGATAGGCAAGGAACGCCTCGGCATCAGGGCCTTCGACGATCAGTTCGTCCATGTGGTGCGACTGGTCGAAGAGAACCGCCGAATGGCGCCAGGCCGCCTGTTCGTCGCGCCAGTTGGCAAATTCCGGGGCAACGACCGGGTATACATACATCCCGATCTTGGAATTGCGCAGACGCCCGACGATGTCGGGATTTTCTTTCATGATGTCGGACAGACTGGACGCAGCCATCGTGGTTCCTCCCATTGGCAAAGCTGTTATGTATACATTCATGCCGATTGACGCGCAGAATGCAAGCTTCTTTTTCTGGGAGACTGTTGGGAAACGGCGATAGATGGATGACGGTTTCAGCACGCATCACGAGGAAAGCGTGCTGTTTTGCCGTATCTAGCGGTGGATCAGGGCTAGTCCGGGGATCTTGGCTAAGAGGTCGGGGTCTTTATTGAAAATGTATTCAATATTGTGCCGCGCGGTGCGCGCATGTTCGCGCGCCACGAATTCCGCGCGCGCGCCTTCGCGACCGACGATGGCATTGACGATCGCCTTGTGCTGCTCCTGCGCCGAGCGCAGCGAGCGGCGGAAGGCGGCGATTTCCATGCGATTGGGAAGAAATGCCGACGGCGAGGCGAAGGGCAGTGCCGAGGCGCGCTCCACCTCGCGGCGGATCATTTCGCTGCCGCAGAGCCCGGCCAGCTCGCGGTGAAAATCCTCGTTGAGATCGGAATAGGCATCGAAATCGACCGCATCGCCTTCCCCGAAACAGGCGTCGATCTTCTCGACAATCTCATGCAGCCGAGCCAGACCCTCCGGCGAAGCGCCCCGCTCGGCGGCAAGCCGCGCGGCCGTACCTTCCATGACCCCGCGCAGCTCGATGGAATCGATCACGTCCTCATAGCCAAAGCGGCGTACAACGAAGCCGCCATTGGGCAGACGATCCAGAAGACCCTCCTCCGCCAGCCGAGACAGAGCCTCACGCACCGGTGTGCGGGAAATCTCCAGCGTTTCGGCCAGCGACACTTCGAAAAGACGCATTCCGCCGGGCAATTCGCCACTGACGATCTTTTCGCGTAATTCGATCACGGCCCGGCGGCCATGGGTGGCCGCTTCACTGACTTTCATGGTTGGATTCCCCCATTCACGCAAACGCTATAGCACCCGCAGAGGCGACTGCGAAGCGCCTCAAGGGCGACTTGTATACACTGACGAACAGCGCCGCCTATTTGGCGAAGACGACCGTCTTGTGCTTGTTGAGCAGAACGCGATCCTCCAGATGCCACGTCACGGCGCGCGACAGAACCCGGCGCTCGATATCGCGCCCCTTGCCCACCAGTTCTTCCGGCGTGTCGGCATGGCTGACCGGCTCGACGTCCTGGCATATGATCGGTCCCTCATCGAGATCGCCAGTCACATAATGCGCCGTCGCGCCGATCATCTTCACGCCGCGCGCATGGGCCTGATGATAGGGCTTGGCGCCCTTGAAGCCGGGCAGGAAGGAGTGGTGGATGTTGATGCAGCGGCCGGAAAGAAACGTCGAAAGCCCATCGGAAAGTACCTGCATGTAGCGCGCCAGCACGACAAGCTCGGCCCCGCTCTTCTCCACAATGCGCCGCACGTCCGCCTCCTGTGCCGCCTTGGTCTCCTTCGTCACCGGCAGGTGATGATAGGGGATGCCCTCCATCAGCGTCAGGTTCAGCGCCCCGCGCGGGTGATTGCTGATAATGCCGACAGCCTCCATGTTCAACTCGCCGATCCGCATCCGGTAGAGCAGATCGCCGAGGCAATGGTCGAAGCGGGACACCATGAACAACACCTTACGCCGCGTTCCGGCAACGCGCAGCGTCAAGTCAAGGCCAAAGCGCTCCACCTCTTCGTCGATGCCGGCACGAAAGGCAGCTTCCGGCTCCGACATCGAAAACGCCACGCGCATGAAGAACATCCCGGTTTCCGGATCGTCGAACTGGTGCGCCTCGAAAATGTCGCCGCCATGGGTGGCGATCCGCACCGCAACAGCGGCTACGATACCGCTGCGATTGGCGCAGCGAAGCGTCAGAATATAGTCGGTCATGTCTCTCCTCCCTTGTGAAGGACTTGGAAGAGCGCTCCCACGTCCCCGTCAGTCCTTGCGTGCCACAAACCGGCTATGCGTACACATTTTCCAAGACCTTATCGCCAAATATCAACCATAAAGGTCATTTTCGTCCGCATATTGATTGTTTCGACAACCTTGATGTATACATAACAAGAGACATCGAGGAGGAGCAAGATGGCTTTTTTGAATTTCGGAAGTCGCACCGACGCCAAGGCATCAAGCCCCGATCTCGATGCGGAGGCCGCATCCTTCATCGACAACTGGTCCATTGAAGTCATGCCGCGCACGGCCGCGAAGGTCGAGAGCTTCCGCGCTCTGCTACCCGCCGGAACGCGGGTCTATATTGCCCATATCGCCGGAACGCCCTTCGAGGACATGCTGGCGACCGCGCGGCGACTGACGGAAGAAGGCTTCCCTGTGATGCCGCATTTTCCGGCCCGCATCATTCCCGATTTGACGACGCTGGAGACCTGGGTGCGGCGCTATCGCGAGGAAGCGGGCGTTACGCAGGCGCTGCTGCTCGGCGGCGGGCTGACAAAGCCTGAAGGCACTCTGGAAAGCGCCATCCAGCTGCTCGAAACCGGCCTTTTCGACCGCTACGGCTTCCGGCACCTGCATGTCGCCGGTCACCCCGAAGGCAATCGTGATATCGACTCGGATGGCACGACGGCGCAAGTCGATGCGGGCCTGCTATGGAAGCAGGACTTCTCCGCGCGGACCGACGCGCAGATGGCGATCGTCACCCAGTTCGCCTTCGACGCCGCAGCCGTCACAAACTGGGCCGAGCGCATCGCCGATCTCGGCGTCCGCCTTCCCATCCATATCGGCATTGCGGGACCTGCCAAGCTACAAACGCTGATCCAGTTTGCCCTCTCCTGCGGCGTCGGCCCGTCGCTGAAAGTCTTGCAGAAGCGTGCCATGGACGTGACCCGCCTGCTCGCGCCCTATGAGCCCACCGACGTCGTTAGCGGCCTTGCGCAATACAAGGCAAGCAACCCCGAGAGCCTCATTTCGCAGGTCCACGTCTTCCCCCTCGGCGGCATCCGCACCGCCGCCGACTGGATGAACCGGCAGCTGCCGGCAGAGCCCCAAGCGGCGATGGCGTGAGGATCGGCCGTTACGACGATCGCATCGCTGCCCGGGCTTCCTCATAATCAGCGCAGGAAAGCAATGTTGGCTAACTTGACAACGGTCTGAAGTGTTGGCATCTTAGACAACATGAAGGCCGAGAAGATCACGGAGCATAAGAGCGTTCCGGCCGACGGGAGCATCATCCAGTTCGTCGTCTGGAAAGCGCCAAAGTCTGTTCCACCCTACGCGCACGCTTTCAAATTCCGTCTGGCTTACATCCAGGACGGAGTGCGCATCGTGGGCTTCGACAACGAGCGCGGAAAGGGCGACCACATGCATCTGGATGGCGAGGAATTCCCCTATCGGTTCAACACAGTGGAACAATTGATCGAGGATTTTCTATCCGAAGTCGAAAAGCGGAGGCAGTCATGAGAGCATTGACCATCACCACGAATCCGGACTGGAAATCTGCCCTGCGTACTGCAGGACATCGCGCCGAAGCTGGTCTCAATTCCGATGAATATCAAGGCGAAACGCTGAATTTCGAAACGCCGGGCGCATTCTTTTCGCGTCTCACCGAGCGCCGTTGGCAACTGCTCGACGCACTCCTTGGGAGCGGCAAGGTCGGTGTGCGCGAGCTGGCGCGCAGACTAGGCAGGGACGTTAAACGTGTCCACGAAGATGCCGCCGCACTGGTCGAACTCGGGCTGATCGAGAAGGATGAGCGCGGTGCGCTGAACTGCCCGTTTGAGAACATCCACGTGGACATGGTGATGGGGTCTTCAAGAAAAGTCGCATGATGGCGCGGCGCATCAAATCGCCGGAAACACCCGCCCGTCGAAGAGCTTGCGGGCGGTGCGGATCGAGCCGGCACCTGTCACATTCCCCTCCCCGTCGAGATCGAGGAAGACTTCCATCGATCCCGTGGGATGCTCAATGTGATAGACGTTGCCCACAGGCAGCGCGGCAAGCGCTGCCGCTGGTCCCGACTTCAGCCGCGTAGCCGTCGCAACGGTGATTGCGGCGAAGACGCCGATAGAGGCGTGGACACGGTGGGGGATGAAGCTGCGCGTCGAGAGTACCCCGCCGGCACGGGGCCGCGAGACCAGCACTATCTTGGGCACCGAGGACTCTGTGACGTCACCGAGATTCATCAGTGGCCCCGCTTGCAGGCGGATGGCCTCGATCCGTGCCTTCAGGTCCGCGATTGCTTCAAGTTCCTCCCAGCTCTCCTCACCTGAAATTCCAAAATCGGAAGCGCGCAAGATAACACAGGGCATCCCGTTGTCGATCAACGTTGTCTCAATACTGTCAATTATGTCCACTAGATGGCCAGTTGGCAGCAACGCGCCGCACATCGAGCCTGCAATATTGGCAAAGAGCAGCGGCACGGCGGCATGTCTGCCCGGAACGCCGGCAATCTCCGTCTTGCCCCGATAGGTCACGCGGCCGCCCGGCGTTGCCACGCGCGCCACCGCCACCTCGCCCGTGTTGACCATATGGATGCGGACTTCGGTCTCCTCGTCCCGCGCTTTTACCAGCCCCCGCTCGATAGCCGCCGGGCCGACGCCCGCCAGAATATTGCCGCAGCCCTGCGCATCGCTCACCAGCGCCCTGTCGACGAAGACTTGCAGGAAGAGGTAGTCCACATCGGCATCCGCGCGGCCGGATTTCGACAGGACCGCAACCTTCGATGTCAGCGGATCTGCCCCGCCGATGCCGTCGATCTGGCGCGGATCGGGCGAGCCCATGATGGAGAGCAGCAGCCGGTCGCGTTCTGCGGGGTCGGAAGGCAGGTCGTCGGCGAGAAAATAGGCCCCCTTCGATGTGCCGCCGCGCATCCAGAGGCAGGGGATACCGTCCTCAGACATATTTCAGCCCCTTGGCGGCGAGCGCGCCGCGCATGTCGTACATGTCGAGGCCCAGTTCGCCCGAGGCCAGCCGCTTGCGCTTCATCTCCTCGTTTGCGAGCCGCCTTTCGGCCGCGTTCAGCACCAGTTCGGCTTCGGGGTAATGCACGACGCAGACGCCGTCGTCATCGGCGACGATCACGTCACCGGCCTCAACCAGTGCGCCGGCGCAGACAATGGGCACATTGACCGAGCCCAGCGTTTCCTTGACCGTGCCCTGCGCAGATATGGCCTTGGCCCAGACCGGGAAGCCCATGGCCGTCAGGTCACGGATATCGCGCACGCCCGCATCGATGATCAACCCGCGGCAGCCGCGCGCCTTGGCGGATGTAGCAAGCAGATCGCCGAAATAGCCGTTGTCACAGGGCAACGTCGGAGCAAGGACGAGAATATCGCCCTCGCGCACCTGTTCGATCGCCACATGCAGCATCCAATTGTCGCCGGGCGGCGCGGAGATGGTGACGGCGGACCCCGCAACCGAGGCTCCGGGATAGATCGGCCGCATATAGCTCGCCAGCATGCCCTTGCGCCCCTGCGCCTCATGCACGGTTGCGACACCGGCACGGGCGAGACCTTCGATTACCGCCGGATCCGCGCGGGGAATGTTCTGCACCACCACGCCCATGGTCAATGATCCTTCTTCACCACCGGCGGCGTGCCGTGGGTGTGGAAGGTCTCGATGGTCTTCAGGCCCCAGGCTTGGCCCTTCTTGCGCTCGGTCTCGGTCCAGCAGACGGGCTTCCAGTCGGGCGCGAGAATGAGGCGCGCGCCGGAATTGGCAAGTTCCACACGATTGCCCGCCGGCTCCCAGACATAGAGGAAGAATGTGCCCTGGATCGCATGCTTGTGCGGGCCGGTTTCGATATGGACGCCGTTTTCCAGGAAGATGTCAGCGGCGCGCAGGATGTCCTCGCGCGTGTCGGTCGCATAGGTCACATGGTGCAGCCGGCCCGACGCCCCGCCATGTTCCTCCGTGCAGGCGAGATCATAGGTCTTGTTGTTGATCGTGAACCAGCAGCCGCCGATCCGGCCATTGTCGAGCTGGATATATTCCGTCACCCGCGAGCCCAGACAGGTAATCATGAAGTCGCGGAACTTGCTGACGTCCTCGGCCAGCAGGTTCAGATGGTCCAGCCGGCGCGGATTGGCGCCGCGCCCGTGATAGCGCTGCGCGATGTTCTTCAGCGCCGGCCGCTCGCCCTCGGGCGCTTCGTAGCGCACCGTGTCCCAATAGATCTCGAAGACATGGCCGAAAGGGTCTTCGAAGCGGAAGGCGCGGCCGTGCCCCCTGTCGCCTTCGACCCAGCCGAGCACCTTGTAGCCGCTCGCCTCAATCGCCTTCACCCGCCGCTCCAGCGCTTCCGGCGAAGAGGCGCGATAGGCGATATGGCCGACGCCGGTCGTGTGATGGCGGGTGAGCTTCAGCGTATGGAACTCATAGTCGTCATAGGCGCGGAGATAAGCCGATGTCTCATTCTGACTAGACACGGTTAGTCCATAGACATTGACGAAGAAGGCGAGGCTTTCCTCGAACTTGTCCGTATACATCTCGACATGGGCGAGATGGGCGATATCGAAACAGGGTTCGGTCATAGCGTGTCCACCGTGCGTGGGAAAACGGATTGAAAGCCTTCGGCATATTGCGCGGCGCGCCCACCCGACTGGCCGCCGGAATTGCGCTGGAAATGGTTGGCGCGGTTCTGCGCGACCCGGGTGTAGAAATCCCAGAGGTGCTCCTGCCCTTCCATGCATTCGATCGCCGCGCGCTTCCTGTCCCAGACGGGCGTGATGTCGAGGAAGACATCGGGCTTCCAGCCCATCTGCTCCGTCTGATGTGGCTCGAACAGATAGAGCTGCGGCGCGCCCAGCACCTTTTCGCCCGGCTTGTGACCCCAGGCCTGCGCGATCATCCGCGCCTCCAGTGCCACCTGCGTGGCGTACATATGGTCGGTATTGTATGGATCGTATTGCGAATGGCTCATCATGAAAGCCGGCTGTACGGCCCGGATGACATCGACAAGGCGGAATTTGTCGTCGTCGGTGGGGCGCAACGGATAGTCGCCCAGATCGAACGAGATCAGGTCATGCACACCGAGCGCGACTGCCGCCTTCTCTGCCTCGGCGCGCCGCGCCGCCTTGACGCCTTCAAGCGTCATGTCCTTCTGCTTCCAGAGCTTGGCGGATTCGCCGCGCTCCCCAAAGGAGAGGCAGACCACCGTCACCTCGTAGCCCTGCGCCGCATGAAGCGCGATCGCGCCGCCACAGCGCCAGACGAAATCGGCTGCATGCGCGCTAATGACCAGCGCGGATTTCTTCTCTGCCATCATGTCCTCCCAGGACGATATCCTGAAGGCAATGTCTGCCCGAAAGCGGCATTTGCCAATTCCAAAGGGCGTCAGCATCCATAAGTTTTTGCTATAGGCTCTGGATTTGCAACGTGAAGCGGCGCATGTTTTCCTCTCGGGAATGAGTGGCGGAGGAGACATGCAGACCAACAGCTTCAAGCTCGCCGTCATCGGCTTTGGTGAGGCCGGCCGCGCTTTCGCTTCCGGGTGGGTAAGGCCGGAAGGCACCGAGATATCGGCCTACGATCTGAAGGCTGCGGATATGACCACCCGCGCTTCCTTCGAGATTGCGGCCGGTGCGGCAGAGGTAACGCTGACCGCCTCCAACAGCGATGCCGTCGAGCACGCCGATGCTATCTTCAGCCTTGTCACCGCCGACCGCGCACACGAGGCTGCGAGCGAGAGTGCGACGCATATCAAACCGGGCGCCTTCTTCTTTGATTGTAATTCCTGCTCGCCCGCCACCAAGACGAGGTCGGCGCAGGTGATTGAAAAAGCCGGCGGACGCTATGTCGATGTTGCCGTCATGGCCCCGGTTCATGCCAAACGGCATGAGACGGCGATCCTGTTGAGCGGGCCAGAGGCGCAATCCGCGCTCCCTCTCCTCACCAGCCTTGGAATGCTGCCGCGCTTGGCGGGGATGCGCGTCGGCGAGGCATCGGCGATCAAGATGCTACGCTCGGTGATGATCAAGGGGCTGGAGGCGCTGACGGCGGAAGCGATGCTTGCCGCGCGCAGGGCCGGCGTTGAGGCTGCGGTCATCGCCTCGCTGCAAGCTTCCGATCCGGGCATCGATTGGGAGACGCGCAGCGCCTACAATCTTGAACGCATGATGGTGCACGGCGAGCGCCGCGCCGCAGAAATGCGCGAAGTGGCCGCAACGCTGCGTGAACTTGGCCTGCCGGATCGCATGTCGAGCGCCATCGTTGACTGGCAGGCCGAGATTGCCGCGTTGAAGCTCGAAGGGGGTGAAGCATCTTTGGCCTCAAGGGTCGACCGCATTCTCGACGCGCTGAGCCCGCCGGCACAGGATCGAGATGCGTCATAATCTCAGGCATTTGCGCGTATTCCTGGCGGTCGCTGAGGCAGGGTCTGTCACGCGTGCGGCTGCATCCGCCCATTTATCGCAGCCCGCAGTCACGCAAGCCATTTCCAAGCTGGAGGCCGCCCTCGGCGTGGCGCTCTTTGATCGGTCTCCCCACGGCCTGTTCCCCACGCCGGCAGGAGAAACCTTCCGCCTGCGTGTACAGCGAGCCTTTGCCTTGCTGGATCGCGTTGTCGCCGAGATTGCGCCACGGCTGCAGTTGACGATCACTGCAGCACAGACTGAAGCGCTGATCGCCGTCAGCGATGCGGAGAATTTCACCCTGGCAGCCAAAAGGCTGGGACTGGCGCAACCCACCGTTCATCGCGCCATTACGCAGCTGGAACAGGACGCCCAGCGCAAGCTATTCGAACGAACAGCCCTTGGAACAGTCGCGACGCGGCTTGGCCACAGCCTTGCACAGGCCGCGCGTCTGGCTCTGGCCGAACTGTCGCAAGCTGAAGCGGAACTCGCGGAACTGCGCTCCGAGTCCGCCGGAAAGATCGTGATCGGCGCGATGCCGCTCTCGCGCTCGCACATCCTGCCCACGGCAATCGTAAAATTCCAACAGGAACGACAAGGTCAGACAATCCTGATCACGGAAGGCCCCTATGCGGAGCTTCTGTCCGGCCTTCGGCGTGGCGAAATCGATTTCCTCATCGGGGCGCTGCGGTATCCCGTGCCCATTGATGACGTCGAACAGAGAGAGCTATTCCAGGATACGGCCGTGATGATCGGACGTCCCGGCCACCCGATCTTCGGCAAGGGCCAAGCCGATCTGGCGCAGCTGGCGCAATATCCCTGGGTTGTCAGCCCCCCGGCAACGCCGATCCGGAACCACTTCGACCGGCTGTTCGGCGAACAGGGTCTGGTGCCGAGGCAACTGGTGGAGGCTGGGTCGCTGATCCTGATGCGCGAAATCCTGAACGAGACGGACTATCTGGGTTTTGCTTCCGGCGGGCAGGTCCGCGCGGAGATAGCGCGAGGACTCCTCCGGCGGATTGATTTTGACCTCACCGCCACGCGACGTCCGATCGGATTGACAACACGAAGCGGTTGGCTGCCGACACCCGCGCAGCGTCTTCTGATTCAGACGATCGAGAATGCCGCTTAGAGCCGTTGTTTTCATATTGTCGACATAAAATATACTGTTTGCAGCACGCCTCGTATTTCGCTACTTGTTTGCATTAGAAGCATGCAAACAACCGACGGGATGAGAGGCTTGAGCGTGGAAGAGGCAGAGAAGGTCACTCACCGGCGAGGCTATGGCGTCTCCACGGTCTACGAAACGCTGCGCAACGAGATCATCGAACTGAAGCTCGCACCGGGCAGCCCGATCGATGAGCAGCAGCTGTCTGACCGCTTTTCGCTTTCCCGCACGCCGATCCGCGAAGCGCTGGTGCGTCTGTCTGCCGACGGGCTCATCACCACGCTGACCAACCGCGCAACGATCGTTTCCAATATCGACTTTCTGGGCCTTTCCGAGTTTTTTGACGCGCTGACACTGATGTATCGCGTGACGACGCGACTGGGTGCACTCAACAGAACGACTGACGATATTGCCAGAATCCGGGACCTGCAGAAAGACTTCGCGCTAACCGTGGCCGAACGCGACGTGCTGGGCATGATCTCGACCAATCGCGACTTCCATGTGGCCATCGCCGCGGCAGGCAAGAACCGCTATTATGTGGATCTATTTACGCGGCTTCTCGACGAGGGTCGGCGCATTCTGCGGCTCTACTACTCGTCCTTCAACGACGTTCTGCCGCGCCAATATGTCAGCGAGCACGAGGATATGATCCAGGCGATCATCAATCGCGACGCCGAAACGGCGGATCGTCTGGCCACCGCTCACGCCGACCAGATCGTGCGGCAGATCCGCTCCTACATCGCCAGCGATGGTCGGCAGAGCACGGATATGAAGATTTAACCCGAAAGCAAGCGCCTGCGGGATCGCGCAAGTAGCTCCGGACAGCGTTTCCGGCACCGCCCTTTCAATCTTTGTGCCGTTGTATTTTATTTGTCGACAAAATCGCAGCGACCTGCTAGATACGAGAAAACTCGACGGACCGACCGGAAGCCGGCCGGCGTAATCCAAAGGAACCCGACATGACCACATCCGTATTCAAGGGCTGCATCCCGGCACTCATGACGCCCTGCAATCCCGACCGCACGCCGAACTTTGACGCGCTGGTGCGCAAGGGCCGCGAACTGATGGAGCTCGGCATGTCCGGCGTGGTCTATTGCGGCTCGATGGGCGACTGGCCGTTGCTGACGGATGCCGAGCGCCAGGAAGGCGTGCGACGTTTGGTCGAAGCCGGCATCCCCGTGGTCGTCGGCACCGGCGCTGTCAACACGAAAGCGGCCGCGGCGCATGCGGCACATGCGGCATCCGTCGGCGCAGCCGGCCTCATGGTCATCCCCCGCGTTCTGTCGCGCGGCACCTCGGTCAGCGCGCAGAAGCATCATTTCTCGGCAATCCTGGAAGCCGCCAACGGCCTTCCCGCCGTCATCTATAACAGCCCCTATTATGGCTTTGCCACACGCGCGGACCTGTTCTTCGAACTGCGCGCCAAGTATTCGAACCTCGTCGGCTTCAAAGAATTTGGCGGCAAGGCTGACATGACCTACGCAGCCGAGCACATCACGTCCGGCGATGACAGCCTCACGCTCATGGTCGGCGTCGACACCGGCGTCTACCACGGCTTCGTCAATTGCGGCGCCGGCGGCGCGATCACCGGGGTCGGCAATGCACTGCCGAAGGAAGTTCTGCACCTGGTCGATCTCTGCGAAAAGGCTGCGGCCGGCGACGCCAAGGCCCGCGCTGAAGCCCGCGAACTGGAAGAGGCGCTGATGGTGCTCTCGACCTATGACGAAGGCGCCGATCTGGTCCTGCACTACAAGTACATGATGGTGCTGAACGGCGACAAGGAATACGAGTTGCACTTCAACGAAACAGACAAGCTCAGCGCCTCGCAGCAGCGCCAGATCGAAAACCAGTACAAGCTGTTCAAGACCTGGTACCAGAACCGCTACGGCGCGTAATCTGCCCGCCTCGACAAATTGAGAGCCCGTCAGGTCCAGACCAGACCTGACGGGCTTTTGATTTTTATTTGGCTTGCCTGCCGAAGGGATCCCGAAGCAAGCTTTCGTGTGACGGCCTCTGCCTTTCACATCACCAGCAGCAGAAGCCGCCATCGACAAGAAGATCGACACCCGTCACGAAGCTCGCGGCGTCCGACAGCAGGAACACGGCGGGGCCGACCATCTCATCGACAGTCGCCATGCGCTGCATCGGCGTCTGCTCTTCGAAGAGCTTGGTCTGGTGAACCATTTCCGGCCGCGTGTTCATCGGCGTTGCCGTGTAGCCGGGGCTGATCGTGTTGACGCGCACACCGCGCGTGACCCATTCCATTGCCATCGACTTCGTCATGTGAATGACGCCGGCCTTCGACGCATTGTAGTGGCACTGGTTGAGGCCGCGATTGACGATCACACCGGACATCGAGGCGATGTTGACGATCGCGCCGCGACCGTGCTTCAGCATGGCGCGGGCTTCCGCCTGGCAGGACAGGAAGACACCCTTGAGGTTGATGTCCATCATCGTCTGGAACTGGCTCTCTTCCATCTCCTCCGCCGGATTGGCATTGGCGATGCCGGCGGCGTTGACGGCAAGCGACAGCGCGCCAAGCTCCTTCTCCGTGCGCGCAACAGCCTCATTGAGCGCCGCTCCGCTCGTCACGTCGGCGGCGATGCTGATGCTGCGGCGGCCGGCCTTCGCGATGAAGTCGGCGGTTACGGAGAGACCGTCATCGGTGCGGCGGTCGAGCAGCGCGACGTCCGCGCCGCACTGGGCAAGGCCCATGGCAATACGCTGGCCGATGCCGCTGCCGGCGCCCGTGACCAGCGCAATCTGGCCGGAGAGATCGAAAAGCTTCGGAGCGTTGAGCTTGATGTCAGACATGTTTTACCTGTTTTTCAAAGTGTCGCGAGTTCCATCACGGAGACGTCGTTGGCCTCCGAGCGATCCAGTATGCCGGCCTGTTTGCCCTGCGCCATGACCATGATGCGGTTGGAGACGCCAAGAACCTCTTCGAGGTCGGAGCTGACAACGATCACCGCAAGGCCTTCGCGCGCAAGATCCATGATGGTGTCATAGATGGATGAGCGCGCGCCGACATCGATGCCGCGCGTCGGCTCGTCCAGAACGACGACCCGCGGCTTGCGTGCCAGCCACTTGGCCAACACGACCTTCTGCTGGTTGCCGCCGGAGAGCTCGCCGGCATTCTGGCTGCCCCGGCCCTTGACGCCGAATTTGGAGATATAGCGGTCGGCAAACTGATGCAGCTTGCGCGAAGAGATGAAGCCGCCCGCCGAGATTTCCTTCAGGTTCGCATAGCCGATATTCTCGGCGATGGGATGATCCAGCACCACGCCCTGAAGCTTGCGATCTTCCGGCACCAACACCATACCGTTGCGGATGGCGTCCGCCGGCGAGCGCGGTGTCACGGTCTTGCCTTCGAGAACCACTTCGCCTGCCGATATCGGGTCTGCGCCGGTCAGCGCGCGAACGAGTTCCGTGCGGCCCGCGCCCACGAGCCCGGCAATACCGAACACCTCGCCCTTGCGAACGGAGAAATTGACGTCGCGGAAGCTGCCGCGCGGCGAGGCAAGCCCCTTGACCTCTAGCATGACGTGATCGGACGGTGCCGGCACCGCCGGGAACATGCGCTCCAGCGAACGGCCGACCATGGCCTCGACGATGGAGCGTATGGGGACGTCGCCGCTGTCGAATTCCTGCACCTTCGCCCCGTCGCGCATGACCACGATGCGGTCGGCGATCTGGCGGATCTCCTCGAGACGGTGGGAAATATAGATGATGCCGACGCCTTCCGATTTCAGGCGCTCGATCTGGCGGAAGAGCAATTGTGTCTCTTCACCGCCGAGCGCGGCTGTCGGCTCATCGAGAATGAGCAGCTTGGCATTGAGCGTCAGCGCCTTGGCAATCTCGATCAACTGCTGGTTTGCGGTCGACAGGCCTTCCACGATGCGCTTGGGAGAAATGTCGAGACCCAGACGCTGCAGCCCGGCCTGCGCGCGCTCTTCCATCGCCTTGCGGTCGATGCGACCGCCGGAGGTCAGGTAGCGGCCGACGAAGACGTTTTCGGCAATGGACAACTGCGGCAGGAGCTTGAGCTCCTGGTGGATCATGCCGACGCCGACATCCATGGCGGCGCGCGGATTGGCCGGGGCGTAAGCCGCCCCGAGCCATGTCATTTCGCCGGAACTGGGCTGGATGGCGCCGGAAATGATGTTCGACAGGGTCGATTTTCCAGCGCCGTTTTCACCGAGCAACGCCACGACTTCCCCTGCCCGGACGTCGAGATCGACGCCGTGGAGCACTTCCAGAGGTCCGTAGGATTTGCGGATCTGGCGGAGCGACAGGATCGGAGCTTTATCCGTGGAAGTCATGGCATTCACGTCCTTGACGATATCAGGGGTGTTCGGCGACGAACTTCGCAGCGTTTTCCGGCGTCGTCAGGAAGCCCGGAAGAAGCTGTTCGGCGGGGAGCTTTTCGCCACCAGCGAGCTTGATCGCGCTGTCGACAGCCAGACGGCCTATGCCGCGAACCTGCTGCGTGGCCGTAGCGTCGAAGCCCTTCTGTGCCAGGATCGGCAAGGCGGTGGTGTCACCGTCGAAGCCGCCGACATAGATGCGCTGCGAAGCGCCCGAAACCTTGACCGCCTGAGCAGCACCCAGCGCCAGACCGTCGGCCTGTGCGAAGATCAGGGTCGTGTCCGGATGAGCCTGGAGAAGGTTCTGGCCGATGTTGAGGCCTTCAGCCTGCGACCACTGCTCGCTCCACTGCTCGGCAACCAGCTTCACGCCGGCATTTTCGCCGATCGCCTTGTTGCAGCCCTTGGTGCGCTCGACTTCCGGCGTCGTGCCCTTCTGACCATGGATCATGATCATGTTGCCCTTGCCGCCGGCAAGGCCGATGATGTGCTTGCAGACTTCATAGGCCGACGTGGCATTGTCGGTGGCGATGAACGTGTCGCCGGGGGCTTCAGGCGCATTGCGGTCGACGTTGACGACCGGGATGCCAGCCTGCTTGGCAAGACGGGTCGGAACGGCGGCAGCGGCAGCGCCGGCCGGGATGTAGATGAAGGCGTCGATGCCCTGCGTCAGCAGATCCTGAACCTGGCTGATCTGGGTGGCCGAGTCGTTCTTCGCGTCAACGGTGATGACCTGGATGCCCTTTTGCTTGGCATAGGCTTCAACGCCGATCTTGATCTGGTTGAAATAGTCGGCCTGCAGGTTGGAGACGGCGAGGCCGATCTTCTTCACATCCTTGGCGGATGCGTTGAGCGGGCTGAAGACAGTGCTGGCGAGTGCAGCAGCGACCACGAGTGCAGTCTTGAATTTCATGATTATACTCCTCCGTTATGATGTCAGGACCGGCGCCTTTCGCCTGTCCGTCGTTGAAACCGGGCCAAAGCCTGGCATTCCCCCGGCAATATTGCCGTCTGTTTTGGCACGCGGCCAAATCACCTGATTTTCTTGAAAGACTCCGCAGCCACCGCCAGCGCGATCACCACGCCGATCACGACGGCCTGGGTGAACGGCGAGACGCCGAGAAGGTTGAGACCGTTGCGGAGCACCCCGATGATGAGCACGCCGACCAGTGTTCCGAAAATGCCGCCCTTGCCGCCCGTGAGGCTCGTGCCGCCGATCACGACGGCCGCAATCGTGTCGAGTTCATAGCCAACGCCGGCAGTCGGCTGCACCGAGTCCAGACGCATCGCCAGAACGACGCCGGCGAGACCGGCCAGAAGGCCGGACACGACATAGACGCCGGTGGTGAAGAGATTGACATTGATGCCGGCCAGGCGCGCCACTTCCGGATTGCCGCCGATTGCGTAGAGCGAACGACCACCCGAGGTGTAACGCAGATAGATCCAGCCAAAGATGAAGACGACGATCATGATCGCGACCGTCAGCGTCAGGAAGCCGCCAAAGCGCGTATAGGCAAGAAGGCTGAACCAGCTGGGAAAGCCGACGATCTGCTGGCCATCGGTGATCATGTTGGCGACGCCACGCGCAGCCGACATCATCGCAAGCGTGGCAATGAAGGCCGGCACCCGGAAAACCGTGATCAGAAGCCCGGAGACTGCACCTGCAACCGCTGCGACAATGAGTGCGACGGCGATGCCCACGCCCATGGGGTAGCCGTGAACATTGGCTACATAGCCCATGACCATCATGGCAAGCGCCAGAACCGAACCAACAGCCAGATCGATACCGCCGATCAGGATAACCAGCGTCATGCCGACGGCCATGATACCCAGCACGCTGATCTGGTCGAGGATATTCAGAAGATTGCGCACCGACATGAATTTGTCCGTGGCAAAAGCGAGGAACACGCAAAGCAGGACAAGCCCTATCAGGGGACCTGTCGCCCCCCTCAATGCCGAAAAGACATTGAAGCCCGCCTTCGGCTGCTGATCTGCCGCTATGCTCATCCAATCCTCCCAGCCCGGCCAACCGACGTTGGCGAGCATGCATAAATATTCTTGACTGTGTGTAAATTCGTAACGGACGGATTGCCGGGCTGTCAACACCGAATTTGTGTTACCGCTAGCAAAAATTTCGCGGCACCCAGCTTGACATTTGGCCGTCAATGGCAAGATTATTAGTCAACGCATATTTATGCATATAGAGGATTTCATGCAAATCAGCGATCTGGAACGTATCGCCAGGCAGATCCGCATCCGCGATCTCCAGGCGGTCTATGAGGCGAAGGCCGGTCACATCGGCGGAGAGATGTCGGCCATCGACATCATGACCGCGCTCTATTTCAAGGTTCTGAAGATTTGGCCGGACGAGCCGAAACATCCGGACCGCGACCGCTTTGTGCTCTCGAAGGGTCACACAGCCTGCGCGCTCTATGTGACGCTCGCCAAGCGAGGCTTCCTGCCGGAAGAGGAAATCTCCACCTTCCTCAAGCCGCTGTCGCGCCTCAACGGTCACCCGAACTGCAACAAGGTTCCGGGCGTCGAGACCAATACTGGGCCGCTCGGCCATGGTCTGCCGGTTGCCGTCGGCATGGCGAAGGCTGCCAAGCTGACGGGCGCGTCCTATCACACCTACGTCATGACCGGCGACGGCGAGATGCAGGAAGGCTCGAACTGGGAGGCGATCTCTTCGGCGGCGCAGTTCCAGCTCGACAACCTGACGCTCATCATCGACCACAACCGCTTCCAGCAGGGTGCGGCGCTGAGCGACACGAACAACCTCGCCCCCTTCCGCTCGAAGCTGGAAGCCTTCGGCTGGGACGTCACCGAGATCGACGGCAATTCCATGGCCGAAGTCGTGCCGGCGCTGGAGCGCCGCAGCTCCAATGGCCGCCCGCATGGCATCGTCGCACATACCAACAAGGGTCAAGGCATCTCGTTCATGCAGGACAAGGTCGACTGGCACCACAAGGTCCCCAACGAAGAGCAATACAAAATTGCCATGGCCGAACTGACGGAGGCGCTGTGATGAACGCGATCGACACGAAACCGAAACTGCACGACTGCCGCGACGCTTTCGTCGCCGTGCTGGAGCGTCTCGGCGCGGAAAACAGCAAGGTCGTCGCCGTCTGCAACGACTCGGTCGGCTCCTCCAAGCTCGGCGGCTTCAAGGCAAAGTGGCCGGAGCGTCTGGTCAATGTCGGCATTGCCGAACAGAACATGGTTGGCGTGGGTGCTGGCCTTGCCAATGGCGGCCTGTTGCCATTCGTCTGCGGCGCATCCTGCTTCCTCACCGGCCGTTCGCTGGAACAGGTGAAAGCGGACATCGCCTATTCGAACGCCAACGTGAAGCTGGTCGGTATTTCCTCCGGCATGGCCTATGGCGAGCTTGGCCCGACGCATCACTCGATCGAGGATTTCGCCTGGACGCGCGTCCTGCCGAACCTGCCCGTTATCGCGCCCTGCGACTCCATTGAAACGGCAGCTGCCGTCGAATGGGCCGCCGCCTATCAGGGGCCTGTGTTCCTGCGCCTGTCGCGCGTTGGCGTTCCGGACCTGCTCCCGGCCGGCCATAAATTCGAACTGGGCAAGGCCAACCTGCTGCGCGACGGCGACGCCGTGACGCTGATCGCCAACGGCACGCTGACCCATCGCATGATGAAAGCCGCCGACATTCTCGCCTCTCAAGGGATCGAAGCCCGCGTGCTCAATATGGCGACCGTCCGTCCCATCGACGTCGAGGCCGTCGTGAAGGCCGCGACCGAAACCGGCGCGATCCTGACGGCGGAAGAGCATTCCGTCTATGGCGGTCTCGGCTCTGCAATTGCAGAAGTTGTTGTCGCTGAAGCGCCGGTTCCGATGAAGATCCTCGGCGTGCCCGGCATCTTCGCACCGACCGGCTCGGCCGAATTCCTGCTCGACGAGTTCGGCATGGCGCCGGCCGCCGTTGCGGAAGCGGCCATCGCGCTCATCGCACGGAAAAAGACTCGCGCCTGAGCGGCCGAGCCTTAAGCTGACGGCGCGGCAGCTTTGTTGCAGCGCCTTTTCCCAACCAAGCTCGAGATCGCCATGCAGACCGCCATCCTCGCCGTTGACCAGGGAACCACCAATTCCAAGGCCGTCCTTGTTTCCACGGTGGGCGAGGTTCTGGCACGCGGCTCATCGCCCGTCGGCATCGAGCATCCGCAGCCCGGCTGGGTGGAGCAGGACCCGTTGCGCATCTGGCAATCGGTTCTTGAAGCCATCCAGCGCTGCCTTGCGGCGGGTCCGGCCGTCGAGATTGCGGGCATCGCCATCTCCAATCAGCGCGAATCCGTGACCGTCTGGGATGCGAAGAGCGGCAAGCCACTCGGGCCCGTCGTCAGCTGGCAGTGCCGGCGAACGGCCCCCGATTGCGCGCGCCTCAACGCGGCTGGTCATGTGGCCCGCGTACAGGCGTTGACGGGCCTGCCGATTGATCCCATGTTTCCGGGTCCGAAGATGAAATGGCTGCTCGACCGCGTTCCGGCCGGCCATGACGTCCGCCTCGGCACCATCGATTCCTGGCTGATCCACTGTTTCACCGGCGGTGCGGTTCATGCCTGCGACGCGGCCAATGCAGCCCGCAGCCAGCTTTACGATCTGAAGGCGCAGCGCTGGAGCGAGGAGCTTTGCTCTCTCTTCGGTGTGCCGGCGAGCTTCCTGCCGGAGGTGCGTAACAGCAGCGACCGCTTCGGCGTGACGAAATCCGTGCCGGGCTTGCCCGATGGCATTCCGATTGCAGCCGCTATCGGCGACAGCCATGCGGCACTCTTCGGCCACGGCGCCTTCAATCCGGGCGACGGCAAGGTGACATTCGGCACCGGCTCCTCTGTGATGACCACGCTGCCGCATCACATTGAGCCGGACCATGGCATCACGACCACCATCGCCTGGGCGCTGAACGGCAAACCGACCTATGCCTTCGAGGGCAATATTCTCGTCTCAGCGGCGGCACTTCCATGGATGGTCGAAATCCTCGGCTTGCCAGACGTGCAAGCGCTGACAGATCTTGCCGCCACCGCCGAGCCGGACGGGCCCGGTTTCGTCCCGGCCTTTGTCGGCCTCGGCGCGCCGCACTGGCATTCTGATGCCCGCGCGCTGTTCTCCAACATCAATTTCAGCACCAGCCGAGCCCAGATGGCACGCGCGGTCACCGACTCCATGGCCTTTCAGGTTCATGACGTCTTCATGGCTATGGCCTCGATCTCGCCAGCCCCTTTCGGCAATCTCTATGTCGATGGCGGGCCGAGCAAGAATACGTTCCTGATGCAATGCGTGGCTGACGCGCTCGACCACACGGTCATCCAGTGCGATACCCCAGAAGCCTCTGCGCTCGGAGCCGCCTATCTGGCCGGCCTTTCGCTTGGCATCTGGCCCGATCTCGCAGCAATTTCAGCGCTCCCCCGGCCACGGGTGCCGCTGGCGCCCCACCCCTCGGATGTAAAATCCCGGTTGAATGTCTGGAATGACGCAATCTACCGCTCGACGGCTCCCTCCCTTCCCTCTAAGAGTGAATAAAAATTCACTCCGGAGGGACTTATGGGGCGCATCAACGAGTTACGGCTGATTGCCCGCGTGGCGCAGATGTACCACGTCGAGGAGAAGCGGCAGTCTGAGATCGCCGAGATCCTGCGCATGTCGCAGGCAACCGTGTCGCGGATGCTGAAGCGCGCCGAACAGGAAGGCATCGTCCGCACGACGATCATCCCGCCGCCGGGCACGTTTGCGGACCTGGAAAATGAGCTGCGCAGCCGCTTCGGGTTGACGGAAGTCATCGTTGTCGACTGTTCCGAAGATCGCGACGGGGCGATCATGGCACGCATCGGCGAGGCGGCGGCGCATTTCATTGAAGTCACGCTGCAGCAGGACGAAATCATCGGCGTGTCGAGCTGGAGCCAGACGATCCTGAAAATGGTGGACAATATCCACCCGATGAAGGGCGCCAAGGCGAAATATGTCGTGCAGATCCTCGGCGGCATGGGTGATGCCTCGGTGCAGATGCATGCCACCCAGCTGACTGCGCGTCTGGCGAAACTGACGGGCGGCGAGCCTCGCCTGCTTCTGGTTCAGGGCATCACGTCGTCGCGGGAAGCGAAACTCGTGATGCTGGCCGACCCCGTTGTGCGTGAGACGATGGACCTTTTCGGCCGGCTGAGCCTTGCCATTATCGGTATCGGCGCAGTGGAACCATCGGAACTGCTGGCACGCTCCGGCAACACATTCTCGCGGCAGGAAATGGCGATGCTGCATGAGGCCGGCGCCGTGGGCGAGATTTCGTACCGCTTCTACGACGAGGACGGAAAGCCGGTCGAAACGCCGCTTAACGAGCGGGTCATCGGCCTGACGCTGGAGGAACTGCGCCGGACCGACCGCGTCATGGCGCTGGCCGGCGGCGAATCGAAGACCCAGGCCATCGCTGCCGCGCTGAAACTCGGCGTGATCGATGTTCTGGTGACCGACAAATTCACCGCAGCACGGCTTTTGAACTGACCGTTTCCGGTCCGTCTTAGCCCGCTGCGATCAACAGGAGGAACTGTCATGAATCGTTTTGTGGGCAAGACCGTCATCGTCACCGGCGGCAACAAGGGCATCGGCCGCGGCATCGCCAAGCGCTTTGCCGAAGAGGGCGCCAAGGTCGCCATCGCCGCCATCGACAAGGATACACCGGACGCAGCCGCAGCGCTCGCCGAAGAGACCGGCGCCATCGTGAAGGGCTATGTGCTCGACGTCACCGACGCCAAGGCCATCCGCGAGGTCTATGGCGAAGCGGAAGCAGCACTGGGGCCGCTCGCGGTCTCCATTCAGAACGCCGGGGTCATCACCATTGCCAAGGTCGAGGACCTGACCGAGAAGGAATGGGATTTCAATCTGGACGTGAACACCAAGGGTGTCTTCCTCTGCTGCCAGGAAGCGATCCGCCGCTTCCGCGCCTCGGGAACGAAAGGCAAGCTGGTCAACACGGCTTCCGGTCAGGCGCGGCAGGGCTTCATCTATACGCCGCATTACGCCGCCTCGAAATTCGGTGTCGTCGGCCTGACGCAGAGCCTCGCCAAGGAACTGGCCAAGGAAGGCATCACCGCCAACGCCATCTGCCCCGGCATCATCCACACCGAAATGTGGGACTATAACGACCGTGTCTGGGGCCAGATGCTTGGCGAATACCGCCCCGGCGAGTTGATGCAGGAATGGGTTGAAGGCATTCCGATGCAGCGCGCCGGCACGCCGGCCGAAGTCGGCGCGCTGGTCGCCTTCCTGGCCTCCAGCGACGCCGATTACATCACCGGCCAAACCATCAATGTCGATGGCGGGCTGATCATGTCGTGATCCACCGGGATCAGACTGGAGGGCCAGGGCCCAGATCAACGGGAGGCGTTGCGGAGCGCCTCCCGGTATTTTTCGACGGGCAGGCCGCCGATGCCCCAATGTTCCATTTCCACCTCGTCGATTACGACAACGGTCGTTGCGGGGTTCTTGTCCAGAACCTCGACGAGAAGATCGGTCACTCCCTTGATCAGTCTGGCCTTCTGTTCGGCGGTCGCGCCTTCGCGGGTAATCTTGATATTCACGTAGGGCATGGTCTCTCCTTCTTTGCCTATCGTTCGATGATCTGGAAGACCTTGGCGATGATCCGCCATTGGCCGTCCTCACGGATCAGCGTGAGGAAATCGACGAAATCCCGCTCACCAATCGAGCAGCGAACGCGGGCAAAAGCCGTGTTGTCACCCGCGAGATCGATGCAATCGATATGATCGCGCCGCGTCTCCTGACGCGACGCAGGGGACTGCCGGGCAGCGACCACAGGCACATACTCATCCATGGTGCGGAAGAGCGGCGGCGTTTCGTCCGCCGTGGCGTAGAGCGCACGTGGATGGAACACCCGCTCCAGTCGGACAGTGTCGCAAAAGTAGAGCGCGTCGAAATAGTCCCGGAGCACGAGGCCGATCTGGTGAAAGGCCGACGTCATGCCGCAGGCGCCTCGGACAGAAGTCCCTCCTGGCGCAGGGCTTCACGCGTTGCCGGCCGGGCTGCAACCCGCGCGAGATAGGCACCCACATGAGGCCACGGATCGAGCGAGAATCCGATAAAGCCCGTCCAGTTCAGCACCACGAACAGATAGGCATCCGCCACGGTGAAGGTATCTCCCATGATGAAGTTGCGGCCATCGGAAAGTCCTTGTTCGACATCGCCTATCCGACGCGCGAGATTCCGGTCCGCATGCTCCTTCTCGCCATCGGAGAGAGGTCGTCCGCTGAAATAGGGGCCGAACGCCTTGTGAAGTTCCGAAGACGTAAAGCTGAGCCACGCCTGTTCGCGTGCGCGGTGCAAAGGCCCGCGCGCACCGGCGAGCGCCGACCCCGGATGCGTTTCCGCGAGATACGGAAGGATGGCGGCGTTTTCGGTGAGGATCGATCCGTCGGCCAGCTCCAGCGCCGGCACGTAGCCTTTGGGATTGATTGCGCGATAATCCGCTCCCGTTTCGGTCTTACCGTTTTCAGTGTCGACCGCGATGGCGTCGAACGGCAGTCCGAGTTCAATCAGCACGATCCGCGATGACATCGAGCACGCGCCCGGTTTGAAGTAGAGTTTCATGCAAGCCTCCTGTTTGTTTGCACCCGGACGCTACTCAGCGAAGTTTCTCTTGCCAACCAAGTTTCTCTTGGTTACTTCATATTCAGGTTTCTCCGCAGTAACCGGGACCAGCCATGAGCCTCAAGATTCGCAAGAACCGCAGCACACCTCCCCCCGAAACCTGTATGTTGACCGAATGCATGGCAATCATTGCCGGCGCATGGGCTCCAAACGTGATCTGGCACCTGCGCGCCGGCCCGCGGCGCTTCAACGAACTGCGGCTCGACATTCCGCCGATCTCCGCAAAGGTCCTGTCGCAGCGCCTTCGGGAGCTGGAAGGCCGCAATGTCGTGACGAGAACAATCCAGCCCACAACTCCACCGTCAGTGGAATATGCGCTGACATCGCTGGGCCTGGAGCTGGTGCCTGCTCTGGAGGCAATCGTCGAGGTCGGGCACAAGCTCAAGAGGCCGGAAGCGGGGGCTTCCATTCGGGCGACATCCGACAGCATCGTGAATACGCCCTGAGCCCGCGAGCGGCGCTTCTTGCCGGACCTGTCGAACTTCAATAGGCTGCAGTGTGAAGAGAGGTCTGCGTAGTGGACGGTAGCTAGAATGGCGGAGGAACCCGACGGCAGGACGACCAATCTGGCGATGTTCGTGTCGGGCATTGGCCAGCAGTCGCAAAGCCTTGCCGGCGCCCTGCAGCATGTCGCGGACAGGCCGGAGGTCCTCGTGATCTCCGACCATTGGCCGCAGGTCAGGCTTCAGCGCGGTCGCGGCACGAAGCGGGCGGACACGCTCAAGCTGATGTCGTTTCGAGATGCCGGGTTTCTCGAAACGCCCATCTCCTTCAAGACGATACTCCAGCGCGTCACGGCATGGGTCGAGTCGGTGGAGCGGCGCGAACACTCCGTGCTGATCGTCGACATGAGCTGGACGCTTGCCACCAATTCGGCGGCGGCCAATTTCGAAACCTGGACGGAAATTGCCGAACGGCTGGCCGAGACGATAGGTTGTCCGCTGATCTCGCTCTACAATCGCAACCTGATGATCGACGAGCAATTGCTGACCGCCTTGCGCGGTCATCCGCAAATCCTCACCGAAACCGGTCTGCATGAGAACCCGCATTGGCTGCCGGCCAAGCTTCTGACGCGCGGGACGCTGCGCCAGCAGGTCGATTACTGGTTGAATGCGCTCTCGCCGGACCTCGCGCCCCCCTTGGGCGAGGGCGAAATTCACGCCGCCGAGGGCGCCGACCCGATGTGGTTGTTGCGCAAGACGGCAGAGGAGCCGGCCATCGGTGCCTTCGAAGCACGCGACCGCTGGAAGATTCGTTGTTTCGGGCGGCTGCGCATCTATCGCAATGACGGTTCGCAGATCATCTGGGACACGCCGGGTGGGGCGACGCGCAAGACGAAGACACTGTTTGCCTATCTTCTCCAGAAAGGCGGCGAAGGCGCCAGCGCCGACGAACTGACCGACCTTCTCTGGCCAGAGGCCGAAACGGCCGAAGCGGGACGCAACCGGCTCTATCATACGGTGCGTTATCTCAGGACCGCGCTCAGCCAGGACGGCGACAAGCAGGGCGCGACCTATCTCATCCGCGATTCCTCGCGCTATGTGCTCGTGCCGCCGGACAAGAGCTGGCTCGATATTTCCACCTTCGAACAGCTCTGCCGCCAGTCGATTACCCACATGAAGGCTGGCGCCCTGGACGAGGCAATGATCTGTCTTCAGGCCGCCGACCGGCTCTATACGGGCGACCTTTTCGCCGACATCCCGCCCGAATATGCCGACGACAACGAGCGCGACTGGTGCTGGTCTAAACGCTACTGGCTGCGCGAAATGTTCTTCAAGGTGCAGCGCAATGCCGCCAGCATCTACCGCCAACGGCAGGATTATTCGGCAGCGCTCGCCCATTGCCAGAAGGCGCTCAACATCGATCCCGTCTGCGAGATTGCGCACGAAGAGGCGATGCGGGTCTTTGCCGCGCAGGGGCGTCCGGAGGCCATCGACCGGCAATACAAGCTTTATCTCGGCTCGCTCAGCCATTTTGACGACCGGCCAAAGAGTGCGGCGGTCAAGGCCACCTATGATGCGCTGAAGGCGGGAAAGCAGGCCTGAAACACCACAAAATGCCGCCCTCCCCGGCCTAAAGATAAACCAAAGATGGCTGGCTATCGTCATCTTCATCACGGGGCTTCGAAGCCCCTCTGTCATGGGAGGAAACAATGACAGCGACATCGTCCGCGGCCGTAAAGTGCCTGTTCTCGAACGCATCCAGCGAGTTCGACCCGTTCGACATGCAGGACCCGTTCGCCTTCTACGAATGGGCCCGCGCCGAACATCCCGTCTTCTACTCAAACGACATCGGCTATCACGTCGTCACCCGCTATTCCGACATCAAGGCCGTCTTCGACAACTGGCAGGTCTTTGCTTCCGACAATGCGCAGGCGCCGGTTCGGCCGATGTGCGCGGAAGGCAAGGAGATCATGCGCCAGGGTGGGTTCACCGCCTATTCCGGCCTTTCGGCCCGTGTGCCGCCGGACCATACCCGCATTCGCAAGATCGCACAGACCTGCTTCGGCCCTCGCCGCTTCAAGGCCATCGAGCCGCAGATCCGCCAGATCGTGAACACGGCGATCGACGCTTTCGTCGACAAGGGTGAAACGGATTTCTTCTCGCAGTTCGCCTATGATGTGCCGGCGCTCGTTCTCTTCAAGCTGGTCGGCGTGCCCGACAGCGATGTGCCGCGCGTTAAAAGCTGGGCGCTGAGCCGCGCGCTGCTGACCTGGGCGAACCTCACGGATGAAGAACAGCTTCCCCATGCCCGCAACATGGTCGACTACTGGAATTACTGCCAGACGCTGGTGAAGGCACGCTACGAGACGCCGTCCGATGACTTGCCGGGCGATCTTGTCCGCCTCAAACAGGAAGGCGCGGACATCACTGACGCAGAGATTGCCGGGCTGCTCTATTCCGTGCTCTTCGCCGGCCATGAGACGACGACGACGCTCATGGCGAATGGTGTTCGCGAGCTTCTGACCTATCGGGAAAACTGGGAAGCACTGGTCGCCGATCCGTCGCTCATCCCCGGCGCGGTCGAGGAAAGCCTGCGCTTCAGCCCCTCGATTGTCGCCTGGCGGCGGCGCGCGACGCAGGATGCGGAGATTGGCGGCGTGCCGATCCCGGCCAATTCCAACATCCTGCTCATCATGGGCTCGGCCAATCGCGACGACAGCGTGTTCAGCGAGCCGGACCGGTTCGACATCCGCCGGGCGAATGCCCGAAATCACCTCTCCTTCGGCTATGGCATCCATTTCTGCCTCGGCCAGCAACTCGCCAAGCTCGAATTCGGGATCGCGCTGGAGGAACTGAGGCGCAGGCTGCCGGAGATGCGGCTGAAGCAGGGACAGAAGTTCGACTTCGTGCCCAACATTTCCTTCCGCGTGCCAACGGCCTTGCAGGTGGAGTGGCCGGTCGGCTGAGGAGCGACCGGTTGCTTTAGAAATAGCATGAACAAGAGGGATGGGCGGCAAACGCCTGTCCGGGAGAGAGATCAATGACAGCCGCAAACCATAATCACTACATCCTTGCCTTCGATCAGGCTTCGGAAGCCGATTTCCCCAAGATGGGCGGCAAGTGCGCCAGCCTCGCCCGCATGATCGCCGCTGGCGTCGCCGTTCCGGCCGGCTTTGCGGTGCTGACGGATGCCTATGCGGAATTCCTCGACATTTCCGGCGTGAAATCGGCGCTCGGCGCCATCATAGACAGTATCGAGATCGGCAATGTCGCCGACGAGGCGCTGAAGGCGGCCGCGATCCGCGAGAAGATCTGCTCGACGCCCTTGCCATCCTATATCGAAGCCGCGATCCGCAGCGCCTATCTCGACATGTCGCCGTCGAACGATCTGCCGGTGGCCGTGCGCTCATCCGCCACGGCCGAAGACCTGCCGGATGCCAGCTTCGCCGGCCAGCAGGACACCTATCTCTGGGTGACAAGCGCCGACGATGTCGTCAGGCAGGTGCGTGCCTGCTGGGCGAGCCTCTTCAATGCGCGGGCCATTTCCTATCGCGCCAAGAACAATCTCGGCCAGCTCGAAGTACTGATGAGCGTGGCCGTCCAGAAGATGGTCAATGCCAAGGCGGCAGGTGTCGCCATGACGCTCGACCCGATCAATGGCGACCGCACCAAGATCGTCATCGATGCCGCTTTCGGCCTCGGCGAGCCGGTCGTGTCCGGCGAGATCACGCCCGACAACTTCGTGGTCGAGAAGGTGATGATGCAGGTGACCAAGCGGCGTATCGCCGAGAAGGATCATGAACTCGTCGCCGACCGCGCGCTTCGCCGCACTGTCGATCGCGTCATCGAGCCGGAGCGGCGCACGCAGCCTTCACTCACAGATGGCGAGGTGATCGAGGTCGCCAGGCTCGCCAAGTCGCTGGAACGCAAGATGGGCTGCCCGCAGGACGTGGAATGGGCGATCGACGCCGATCTTCCCGATGGCGAAAACCTCGTGGCGCTGCAAAGCCGCCCGGAAACCGTCTGGAGCCAGAAGAAGGCGCAAGCGCCGGCCAAGACCTATGCGATGGGGATCGAAGGCGTTCTCGGAACGCTGATGTCGCCCCTGTCGGCCAAGAATTAAATCAAAGACATTGAACGCGGTTCAAGGAGGAGAGACCCGTGACAAGCCATATGAAATTCCCGAGCCCCTATGAATTGAAAGCGCCGAAGGGTGCCGAGGGCTGGGAGGAACTTTATCCCTATTACCTTCTGTTCAATGACAAGATCCGTGCCAAGGAGGAAGGCAAGTTCTGGTTCTGCGACAGCCAGCATTGGCCGAGCCCGTTCAAGCCCTTCGACACGATCACGGTGGAATTCGCCGTCAAGTGCCTCGGCCAATACAACACGCGCCATTATCTCATCCCGCCGGCCAATGGCGTCGATTATCGCATCCACAACGGCTATTGCTACATGTCGCCGCTGGCCGTTGCGCCCGAAAACATCGCGGCCCGCGTGCCGCAATTCATGGATCGCGCCGGCCACTATTTCCAGAACTGGGGCCCGCTGCTCGACAACTGGATGAAGAAGGTCAGGGCGAATATCGCCGACATGGAAGCGATCCATTTCGAAACGCTGCCGGAGGTGGTTCCGGTCGAATGGGTGAAGGAAGGCCTCGGCCTGGACAACACCTATTTCATGATGGAGAGCTATGACCGTGCCATCCAGCTTCTCTACAAGACCTGGCAATATCACTTCGAGTTCCTGAATCTCGGCTATGCCGCCTATCTCGACTTCTTCGGCTTCCTGAAGGAACAGTTCCCGACGATTCCCGATCAGGCCATTGCCAAGATGGTTCAGGGCGTCGAGGTCGATCTCTTCCGTCCGGATGACGAGCTGAAGAAACTCTCCAAGCTTGCCGTCAAGCTCGGCGTCGCCGATGCACTGAAGACCGGTTCGGCTGACGAGGCGCTGGCCCGCGTTGCCACCGTTGCCGGCGGCAAGGAATGGCTGGATGCCTGGAAGGCCGCGCAGGACCCGTGGTTCAACTTCACCTCGGGCAACGGCTTCTACTCGACCGACAAATACTGGATCGAGCATCTCGACATTCCGCTCGGCTATATCCGCGACTATATCGGCAAGCTCGAAAAGGGCGAGACCATCGACCGCCCGACCGAGAAGATCGCCGCCGAGCGCGACCGGATCACGGCCGAATATGCCGAGCTTCTGTCGGACGAGCTGCGCCCGGTCTTCGAAGGCAAGCTGGGCCTTGCCCGCGCTGTCTTCCCCTACGTGGAGAACCACAATTTCTACATCGAACATTGGTCGATGAGCGTCTTCTGGCGCAAGATGCGGGAGCTCAGCGCCATCCTGCATGCCCAGGGCTTCTTCGAAAACGCCGACGACATGTTCTTCCTGAACCGTCAGGAAGTGCGCGATGCGCTCTTCGACTACGGCAATGCCTGGGCAGTCGGCGGCGAACCCATCGGCCCGGTCTACTGGCCGGAGGTCATTGCCAAGCGCAAGGCGATCCTCGCCTCGCTTGCCACCCAGCCGCCGCAGCCGGCGCTGAACAATCCGCCGGAGGTCATCACCGAGCCCTTCACGATCATGCTCTGGGGCATCACGTCGGAATCCATCGCCCGCTGGCTCGATGGCGGCAGCGACAAGTCGAAGCTCACCGGCATGGCCGCCTCGCCGGGCATTGCGGAAGGACGCGCCCGCGTCATCCGCTCGGCGGACGAACTCGATCTGATCCAAGAGGGTGAAATCCTTGTCGCGCCGGTCACGGCTCCCTCCTGGGCGCCCGTCTTCGGCAAGATCAGGGCCACCGTCACCGATATCGGCGGCATGATGAGCCATGCCGCCATCGTCTGCCGCGAATACGGCCTGCCAGCCGTCACCGGCACCGGCAACGCCTCCTCGACGATCAAGAATGGACAGATGCTGCGCGTCGATGGCGCGACGGGCGAAGTCCGGATCATCGGCTGAGCCCGGACTGAACCATGGCGGGCCGGCCTCACGCTGGCCCGTCTCCGGATACGACTGCAAGGACGAGAACCGTGAACATTTCCTTGAAGACCGGCCGCTACGACGCCGTCTGGCGCGCTGCCGAGACCTATATGCGGGCGCGCAAGAATGACGTGCATATTCCGCTCTCCTATGCCTTCGCGCGCAAGCTGCTGGAGGTCTATCCGGAGGCTGATGAGGATATCGTGTCGCTGGCCATCCTGCTCCACGATATCGGCTGGTGGTCGATCGATGCGACCGACATTTTCGAAAAGGGTTTCGGCCCGAACATGATGCAGTCGGATGTCCGCTTCCTGCATGAAAGCGAAGGCGTCCGCCTCTCCCGCGAGGTGCTGGAACAGACCGGCTGGCCGGAACATGTCATTGCCGCCGTCGGCGAAATCATCGACGGGCATGATACGCGGCCCGAGCCGCGACACCTGAACGACCGGCTGGTGCGGGATGCCGACAAGCTCTGGCGCTTCACCGTCACCGGCGTGTCGGTCGCCTGCGATTGGTTCAAGATGAACCCGCATCAATATGCCGACCGGCTGGAAGCCACCGGCCTGCAACAGCTCGAAACCGACGCCGGCCTGAAAATGGCAACCGAGGAACTGGCGCTGACGCGACAGGCGCTCCTGCTTCACCTGATCTGAACGGATGTAACCCATGGACATGTTCATCGACGGCGCTTTTGTCCCGGCGCTCACCGGCGCGCGCCAGAGCGTTACCAATCCCGCCACCGGCGATGTCATCGACACCGTACCGACCGGGACGGCAGAGGACGCGGACCGCGCCATTGCCGCCGCCGAACGCGCCTTCGAGGCCTGGAAGCGTACACCCGTCGCCGAGCGCGCCCGCCTTCAGAAAGCCGCAGCAAAGCTGATGCGCGCCGAGGCGCAGGCCATCGGCCGCACACTGACGCTGGAGCTGGGCCGTCCGCTTGCCGCCGCGATCACGGAAATCGAGCGTTCCGCCGATCTTCTCGATGTCTACGCCGAGGAAGGGTTGCGGCTTACCGCCGAAATGCCGCTCACATCCGTCGCCGGCGAAAAGATGCTGGTGACGCGCGAGCCGGTGGGCGTCGTCTTGGCGATCACGCCTTTCAATTATCCAATCACGTTGCTCACGTTCAAGCTGGGTGCCGCACTCATTGCAGGCTGCACCATGGTGGCGAAACCCGCCGAAGATACGCCGCTTTCGACACTGATGCTCGCCGATCTCTTCCACCGCGCAGGCTTTCCGGCAGGCGTCTTCAACGTGGTGACCGGTCGCGGGACCGGCATCGGCAAGGCGATGATCGAGCATCCCGTGCCGCGCAAGATTGCCTTTACAGGGGGCACCGCTGCCGGCAAGGCAATTGCGGCCGCGGCCGTCCAGACCATGAAACGCCTCACGCTGGAGCTTGGCGGCCAGAGCCCGGCCATTGTCTGTTCCGATGCCGATCTCGATACCGCCGCCGCAGCGATTGCCCGCCACGGCTTCGCCAATTCCGGCCAGTTCTGCTATCGTGTCAACCGCTGCTATGTGGAACGCGCCGTCTACGAGGATTTCCTTGCCCGGCTGAAGGCCCATGTCGATAAACTCAAAGTCGGCGACGGGTTCGATGCGTCTTGCGCCATGGGACCACTGGTCAACGAGAAGATCTATCGCAATTCCGAGCGGCAGAGCGATGACGCCCGCGAAAAGGGCGCGCGCATCCTCACCGGCGGCCAGCGGCTGACCGGCGGGCTCTACGATGGCGGCTGGTTCTTCCCCCCGACGCTGATTGCGGATGCGGATCATTCCATGCTGGTCATGACCGAAGAGACCTTCGGCCCGGTCCTCGGCATCATGCCTTTCGAGGACCGCCGCGAAGCGCTGAAACTCGCCAACCAGACGCGCTACGGCCTTGCCGGCTTCGTCTTCTCGGAAAATCTGGCGACCGCGCTCACATTGGCCGAAGGGATCGAGGCGGGCTCTGTCTGGGTCAACAACATTCACCGCTCCAGCCACACCATGCCCTTCGGCGGCATGAAGGAAAGCGGCTTCGGCCGCGAAAAGGGCCGCTTCGGCATCGAAGCCTATCTCGAATACAAGAGCATTTACCTCTCCTACAAGGAGGGCCTCTGATGAGCGGCGCGCTTCTTGATCGCGACATTCCGACCTGGCTGGCCGCGCGGCCCTACCTCGATGTGCGCTCCAACGACGAGCATACGCTGATCTCCTATCAGCTCGCCCGCGCGCTGTTGAAGCTGCGCCCGGAAGTGGACGAGGCGACGGTGCTCACCGCCATCCTCTTTCACGACGTTGGCTGGAAGATGGTTCCGGTCGACAAGCTGGCCGACTCCGTCGGCCCGAAGCCGAAATATCCGGAGCTGCAGCGCGTGCATGAGGTCGAGGGCGTCGCGATTGCACGGCCGCATCTGCTCGCACTTGCCATCCCCGGCGTCGATGTCGAGACGGTGCTGTCGATTATCGACGGGCACGATACGCGCAAGCACGCCATTTCGCCGGAAGACGAGATCGTCAAGGAGGCCGACAAGCTCTGGCGCTTCACCAGCCACGGCGTGAAGACGATCTCCGGCTGGTTCGGCACGCCGCCGAAGGAGACGGTCGCGATGTTGGAAGATTTCGTCCTGCCGCAGATGCTGACGAAGGACGGTCGCGCCATGGCGGAAGCGCTGGTGGCGCAGGGGCAGGCGATGAACTGGCTCCAAGACATGATGAAACGGGAGGGCGCGTGATGAGCGGCGATACGTTCAAGAACAAGGTGGTCGTGGTGACCGGAGCCGGCGGTGGGCTGGGCCGTACCTTCGCGCTCGCCTTCGCTGCCGAAGGCGCGATGGTCGCCGCCGCCGATCTCAATGAGGCCGGCGCGAAAGAGACGGCAGATTTGATTGCCGCCGAGGGCGGAACCGCGCTGGGGCTGGGTGTCGATGTCACCAAGGCCGCCTCGCTCGATGCTCTTGTCAATGCGGTGAAAGACTGGCGCGGCCGCATCGATGCGCTGGTCAACAATGCTGCCATCTATGCCGGGCTGAAGCGCAAGGGTTTCGAGCAGATCGCCGAGGACGAGTGGGACCGCGTCATGGCGGTCAACGTCAAGGGCGCGTGGATGGCGACGAAGGCCGTCGCGCCCGTGATGCGGGCGCAGAAATCCGGCTCGATCGTCAATATCTCGTCGGCCACCGTCATGAGCGGATCGCCGGAATGGCTGCATTACGTTTCCTCCAAGGGGGCGATCATTGCCATGACCCGCGCACTTGCCCGCGAACTTGGCGGAGACAACATCACCGTCAACGCCATCGCCCCCGGCTTCACGCTCACCGAAGCGAGCCTCGGGCTGATGGAAAACGCCGCCGAATATGGCGTGACGCGTGGCGCGCTGAAGCGTGCCTCCACGCCGGAAGACATGGCGGGCGCCGCCCTCTTCCTCGCCTCTCCGCAGGCCGCTTTCATGACGGGCCAGACCCTGATCGTCGATGGCGGCAGACAGTTTCTTTAAAGGGACAGACAATGAGCCAGGTCACATTCATCGAGCGCGACGGAACGCGCCGCATCGTCGAGGTCGTCAACGGCGAAAGCCTGATGCAGGCCGGCACCCGCGCCGGCGTGGACGGCATTATCGGCGAATGCGGCGGTTCCTGCATGTGCGCCACCTGCCATGTCTATCTGACGGATGAGGATTTCGCCCGGCTCGATCCGCCCGACGCAATGGAACAGGACGCGCTGGAATTCACCGCCAGCCATCAGCGGCCGACCAGCCGCCTCGGCTGTCAGGTCAAGCTCTCGGCGGCAACCGACGGCCTCACTGTCACCGTGGCGGAGGCCTGAGCCATGCAGCGCGGCGTGGTCATCATCGGGGCGGGTCATGGCGGCAGCCAGATCGGGTTCAGCCTGCGCCAGGACGGTTATGACGGGCCGATCCATCTCGTCAGCGACGAGCCGGACCTGCCCTATCACAAGCCCCCCCTCTCCAAGGCATATCTGAAAGATGCAAGCCAGGACGTACAGATCCTGCGGGCCGAAAAGGCCTATGCGGATGCGCGGATCGAACTGGCGCTCGGCCGCAAGGTCGAAGCGATCGACCGGCAGGCACGCGCGATCCGTTTCGCCGATGGCGCGACGCTTAGCTATGACAGATTAGTCATCGCGACCGGTGCGACCAACCGCAAGCTGACTATCGCCGGCCACGATCTCGCCGGCCTGCATTCGATCCGGACGCGTGCCGATGCGGCGCATTTGCGCGAGGCCATGCAGACCGCTGGCGACATTGTCGTCATAGGTGGCGGCTTCATCGGGCTTGAGGCGGCCGCGACCTTCGCAGCCCTCGGCAAGCGCGTAACCGTCATCGAGCTTGCCCCCTTTATCCTCGGCCGCGCCGTCTCGCCCGTTGTCGCGGCGCATGTCGATGCGGAATATCGCAAGCTCGGCATCCGCGTGCTCACCGCCACCGGGATCGAGCGGCTGGAGGACGATGCGGGCAAGGTCAAGGCCGTGCGGCTGACCGATGGGACGACCGTCCTCGCCGATCTCGTTCTCGTCGGCATCGGCGCCGTGCCGAACGATGCGCTCGCCCGAGACGCCGGCCTTGCCTGCGACAACGGCATCGTAGTCGATGAGATGCTTGCGACGACCGATCCCGCCATCTTCGCCATCGGCGATGTCGCCAATTTCCCGCATGCCCATGCCGGCCGCCGCGTGCGGCTGGAATCGGTGCAGAACGCCTCGGATCAGGCCAAGCATGTCGCCAGGACCATCATGGGCAAGCTTGAGCCCTACCGCGAAACGCCGTGGTTCTGGTCCGATCAGGGACACATGAAGCTGCAGATGGCCGGTCTCTCCTTCGGGGCTGACCGGCATGTGCGCTCCGGCGCACTGGGCGAGCCCGCCTTCTCGGTTTATCACTATGCCGGCGACCGGCTTCTGGCCGTCGATAGCGTCAACCGACCCGGTGACCACATGGTTGCCCGACGGCTGATCGCCGCAGGCATTTCGCCAAGCGACACCGATCTGGCGGAAGGTCCCGACCGGCTGAAGAGCCTGATCGGCCGATAAGCATATTTCCCTCTAACGAAGAACGGCCGCGGCGGTTTCGCCCGGCCGTTCTCTGCGTTTATCCATTTGATAATCAATCGAAATACGGAAAATCTCCGCTTCTCTTGATTCTTTTCAAGAATGATCCCGAAACCAAAGGAAAACCAAAGATAGGCGTCTAAATTGGCCCTTAGTCGTACAAGATTGCCGGGCTGAACAACCTGCCACCGCGCTTACGGAGGAGTATTCGCGGAACGGAGAGCTGTGTCCAGATCACTCTCAAGGCGCGCCCGGCATCGACGCACATGAAACGCGGCCTCGTCCTGGGGCTGCACGCTCCGTGTAAGGAGCGGCACGGATCGAACTGGGAGGTGAATTCGATGCCTAAACTGCAACGTCACGATTATTACGATGTCGCGCGCGACATGAACTGGGCGTTCACTTATGTCACGGAACAGGAAGTGTTCCCCGAAGAACTGTCGAAGAGCTTCGGCATCGAAAATACCAAATGGTGGGGCTGGGACGAGCCCTACAAGCTGACCTACCGTGAATATGTGCATAATCAGGCGGGCAAGGATGCGGGCATCTATTCGATCCGCTCCACGATTGCCCGCTCCGACATGTATGACAAGCTGGACGAGGGCTGGAAGTCGGCGGTCAAGGCGCATTATGGCGCGATCCCGATCCCGGAATATCTCGCCTCCATCGGCGAGGCCCGCATGGCCCGCTTCGGCCGCGCCGCCGCGTGGCGCAACATGGCGAGCTTCGGCACGCTTGATGAAACCCGCCACGGTCAGGCGCAGATCTACTTCCCCTATTGTCTGACCGACAAGGACCCGCAGATGGACTGGGCCCACAAGACGGTCCACACCAATGAATGGGCCGCGATTGCCGCGCGCTCCCTGTTCGACGACATGTTCACCGCCAACGATGCCGTCTCGACCGCCATCCAGCTCACCTTCACCTTCGAGACCGGCTTCACCAATCTTCAGTTCCTCGGCATGTCGGCCGATGCGCTGCATGTCGGCGATATCGAATTCGGCGCGCTGATCTCCTCGATCCAGACGGACGAGGCGCGCCATTCGCAGCAGGGCGAGCCGACGCTGAAGATCCTGATCGAGAATGGCAAGAAGGCGGAAGCACAGAAGCTGGTCGACCAGATGTTCTGGCGCTCCTGGCGCATCTTCGGCCTGCTCACCGGCTTCTCGATGGACTATTACACCCCGCTCGAACACCGCACGATGAGCTTCAAGGAGTTCATGACCGAGTGGATCTGCCGTCAGTTCGTCGATCAGTTCAAGGATCTCGGCATGGACCTTCCCTGGTATTGGGAAGAGCATTTCCTGCCCGAGCTCGAATGGTATCACCATGCCCAGCATCTCGGCGTCTGGTTCTGGCGTCCGACCGTTTGGTGGAACCCGGATGCCGGCGTCTCCGCCGACGAGCGCGACTGGCTGGAAATGAAATATCCGGGCTGGAACGACCGCTTCGGCAAGTACTGGGACGTCATCACCGAAAACGTCCGCGTCGGGCGTATCGAGAAGACCTATCCGGAAACGCTGCCGATGGTGTGCAATTGCTGCCAGCTGCCGGTTACCGGCCGCTCGGTCGGGAAGAAGCCCTTCATGCTCAATTACAAGGGCCGCCGCGTCACCTTCTGTTCGGAAGGCTGTGAATGGGTCTGGAAGAGCCAGCCGGAACGTTACGACACGCATCTCTCGGTCGTCGACCGGTTCCTCGCCGGTCATATCCAGCCGCCGAACCTCGAAGGCGCACTGAAATACATGAGCATCACGCCCGAAGTCGCCGGCAATGACGCCGACAACTATGCCTGGGCGCGGCAGATGCGCATGGCGGCTGAGTAAGCCCGAGCTTCGCGATTGTCCCGCCGCGGGAGGCGGCGGGGCGGCTCGCCTATCAATTTCATGGGAGGAATTTTCCAATGGCAATGGTCCCCTTGCAGGCCGCCTTTCACGGCGATTTTCTGGTGCAGCTCATCCCTGTCGATGACGAGGACGACATGGCGACGGTCGCCGCCAAGATCGCCCATCACGCCGTCAACCTGCGGGTTGCCGGGCGCAACCTGCCGATGGCCGTCTGGTTCAACGACAAGCAGTTGCCCGCGTCGATGAAGTTCTCGGAAAGCGGCATCGGACCGATGGATTACGTTGAGGCCGGCTATGTCGAATGATCCATTGAAATGGGTGAAGGCCACCACGCTCGACGATCTGTGGGAGGGCGATTTCATCGACGCAGAGATCGAAGGCGAACAGGTCATCGTCATCCACATGCCGGGCGGCCGCATCCGCGCCTATCAGGGCATGTGTCCGCACCAGGAAATCCTGCTGGCCGACGGCAAGATCGATTTCGACGCCAGCACGATCACCTGCTCGGCCCATGAGTGGGAATTCAGCATGGAAACCGGCAAGGGCATCAACCCCTCCGGCTGCCGGCTCTACCACTACGACGTCCGGCTCGACGGCGACGACGTGCTGATCGGCGTGCCGACCGACGGGCGGCTGCGCCGCCTCCGCCACGAAGCAGAAGAACAGGTTTAGGGGAAGACCAATGTCTGAAGAACCAGCAATGAAGCTCGTCGGTCCGATCATCCGGGGTGTGGACGATGACATCATCAATGCCGTGATCGATGCGGCGGAAGCCGACAATCCGGACCGCGAAATCTTCGTCGAGGACCGCTCGGGCTATGTCCGGGTGCAGGCGGAGAAGGCATTCGTGCTGACCCAGCGCAGCATGGTCGAAAAGCTCGGCCGGCCGTTCCGCTTGTCGGAACTCGAACCGAGCCTCGTGTCCTTCGCCGGCCGGCTGACGACCATGGATGACAAATGGGAATGGGCGCTGAAGGGCTGATAGCTGCTTCGGATGTTTGAATTTCAGCATGCCATCCGCTGAAGGAAGCGCGCGCATGCGAACGGGAGGATTGAATTATGGCAGTCGCAAAATCGCAAGGCCGGCAGCGCAAGCAGCCCTGGAGCCTCTGGACAGAGAAGCGCGTGCCCTCGGAATACGAGGCCGTGACCTTCAAGTTCCACAACCACTTCCGCAATGAGCCGGCCCCGTTCGAGCTTTCGGAAGACTGGAGCATCAACGTCTTTTACCGCACCAACCGCGAGAACTCGCCCCTCGTCGCCTCGGTCGACGACTGGGAAGGCTATCGCGACGTGCGCGCCTATACCTATCGCCGCTTCGTCGAAGAGCAGAAGGACCGCGAGGTCTATTGCGACAACCTAATCGACGAGTTCGAGGCGCGCGGTCATTACGAGAAGCTGAGCCCGGCATGGCTCGATTTCCTGCGTGACTATTATCTTCCAGTCAGGTTCCCCGGACATGCGGCGCAGATGAGCGCCGTCTATCTCGGCCAGATGGCGCCCTCCGCTTTTGTCACGAATACCTTCTATTTCCAGATGGCGAACGAGATGCGCCGCGTGCAGCGGCAGGCCTATCTGGCGCAGGTCCTGGCCATGGACACCGGCCGGCCGGAACTGGCCGAAACCGAACGCGCCCGGTTAACCTGGACCGGGACGCCCGAATGGCAGGGGCTGCGCGAACTCGTCGAGAAGCAGCTGATCGCCTATGACTTCACCGAAGCCTTCGCCTCGCGCCAGCTCGTGCTGAGACCGATCTTCGATCATCTGTTCAACACGGAATTCGCGCAGATCGCAGAGCGCAACGGCGATGGGCTCCTCTCCATGCTGCATGCCGATTTCCGCACCTATGATCAGAGCTATGCGGCGGACAATACCAAGGGCCTCGTTGCCTATGCGGTCGGCAAGGCAGAGTCGAACCGCAGCCTTCTCAAGGATACGGCCGCTCGCTGGCAGGCACTCGGCGAGAAAGCGGCCAAGGGCATTGCCGAAGGCTTTGCCAAAGCATCGGGTGCCGGCTCGGCCACCGAGATTGCGCGGCGCACGATCGACGCGCAGCAGAAGTTGCTAGCCGATTGCGGCCTTTGACGAACAGTGGCCGGCGCGCGCCGCCGGCCCATCATCTCATCTCGGGTAGACCCATGGCATTTCAGGTGACGATAGAGCCGGATGGCCGGCGCTTCGAGGCATTAGCCGGCGAAACATTGCTGGAGGCGGCGCGTCGCAACGGCGTGACGCTGCCGCATGAATGCGGCTGGGGACATTGCGGCAGTTGCAAGATCACGGTCGTCGAAGGCGAAACGGACCTGATGTTTCCCGCAGCACCGGCGCTTGGGCCGCGGGACCAGAAACTCAACCGAACTGTCGCCTGTCAGGCCATGGCCTGCAGCGATCTCGTCATCAAGCTGGCTCCCGGCGAGCCTCAGCCACTCGTGATCGCCGCCCGCCTGCAGGAGGCGGAATTGACCGCGGTGGAGGAGCTTGCGCCCGAAATCCGCCGTTTTACCTTTCGTCCGGAAGGCGGGGCAGATTTCCTGCCCGGCCAATATGCGATCCTGCATCTCGGCGAGAGGCTCCGCCGCGCCTATTCCATGTGCAATCTTCCCGATGGCGAGACCCTGCAGGTCATCTCCAAGCGCTATCCCGGCGGCGCGGGCTCGAATGCGCTGGCAGACCTTCGCCCCGGCGACCGGCTGATGCTGGAAGCGCCCTTCGGCACCTGCACGCTGAAGCCGCGCCCCGGCCGCAAGGTCTTCATCGCCGGCGGGACCGGCATTTCGCCGATCCTCTCGCTGGTGCGGCAGGCGGCACGTGACGAGGTCGATTTTGCCGCCCCCGTCGATGTCGTCTATTGCGCCCGCCGCGCCGTCGATCTCGCCGCGGGCCACGAACTGGAAGAGGCGGTCGCGCGCGTTCCCGGCGCGATCTATATCCCTTGCGTCGAGGAAGAGACAAGCATGCCGGGCCATGCAATCGGTCGAGCGCTCGATGTTCTCGCCTCGCTCTCCTACGACCCGGCCGCAACGGAATTCTACGTCGCCGGTCCGCCAGTCATGGTCAATGCCGTGAAGGCGCATCTGAAGGAGGCGGGCGTTGCCATCACCCGCATTCACTATGACAGCTTTGGCTAGAAGCACCCCCGCCGACCTGCCCGTCTGGATGCTGGCGCCCAGCCTGCGCCGGCTCGCGCACAGGACTGCGCCACGGCCGCGGCTCTCTCCCAAATGGCCCTGCCTTCAGGAAGAGGCGCAGGCCACGTCCGAGATCGTCGACGCCATGGCCGATGCGCTCGGCAAACTCCCCGGCGTCATTCCGGCTGACACGCCGCTCAACGCGCCTGGCCTCGGCTTCGGGCTCGAGGAGGAGCTCGCACGCGGTCAGCCGGAAGCCTTCGTCAGTGCACCCTGCTGGGTCAATCTGCGTCCCGATGGATCGATGCATCTGGGCTTAAGGCCCGAATGGGCACAGAAGGTCGTCAATCACGGCTGGGCGACGATCCATCCCTTTGCCCGTTACATGGCCGGCGCCGTGCCGCCGCAAAGCCTCGTCGTCTTCGCCCCGCAAAGCCGCGCCGAACTCAGTATCGCGCTGCGCATTGCCGAGGCCGCGCATGGCTATGCCATGGGCCGCATTGGCGATGTCATTTTGCCCGATACGCGGTGGTAGCAATGGAAACGGAGAGCTGCGTTGCGAGGACCGACACCGAACGAGAACAGGCAGCAACTGCACAAATCTTCACGATCCGCCTTGAGCGCCCGGATGGATCATGGACCTTCGAGGCCCCCTCCGACGAATATCTTCTCTACACCCTGATCGATGCCGGTATCGAAACGCCCTTCATCTGCGAACAGGGCTGGTGCCTTGCCTGCGCAGCCAAACTCGTCTCCGGCAAGGTCGATGACAGCGCCGCGCTCACTCGCTATCCGGAAGACGGGCAGGCCGGCTTCCTGCTTCTTTGCTCCGCCCGCCCTCTGTCCGATCTCGTTCTCCGCCAAGACATTCACGAGACACGCCGCGAGATGACCCAGCATCGCATCGGCCTGAACCAACTCGCCCGCGCCTATCCGCCGGGCAAGCGAGCCGGCTTTCGGCGCGGCCGGCGAAGGACTGCCACTCCGGCGGAGTGAGCGGCGGGTTGCAAGCGTAGGAGGAAGATTTTGCTCCACGGCTTGAAATCCGCGAAGTCTGGCGTCGCCGCCCTCCGTCCCAAATCGGACATCCCAGGCTCGGGACCTATTAATTTCGGTTGAGAAGTTATTCACATTCTCCGATCAGCAGGGCGTGAGTCTTATACGCTGCTGCCCTGGCTGACCGCCCAGCAATTCGTCGAATTCGCCCTGCAGCCGGCGAGGCTTCCGCCCGGCCGATTGCCGCGATGTCGCGCGTCATCAGATGCAGGAGTTGCCGACGAACATCTGGGTGGACCGTCAGCTGACCGTTTTCTTCGTCACGCATGATGTCGAAGAGGCCGTTTGTCTTTCCGACCGGATCGTGTTCATGAGTATCAATCCCGGCGGCATCATCGCCACCTATCATGTGGGACCTGCCCGCCCACGTCATCTTGACACGATTTCCACGCCGAAATTCATCATGCTCCAGAAGCAGGTTCTCGCCTCCATCCGGGAGGGGTCGCGCGAGACGATCCATGCTGGATTGACGTAGGACAGTTGGCGTTCTCGCCTTGAAGGGACAAGAACAGTAAGCGACGGCTAGAGTATTCGGTGAAATCCGGATCACCTGTAACGCTCTATCCATTTGTCTTTTCGAAGTCAGGACGCAAAACCGCTGACGCACTTTTGGCTCGGACGTTCTCTAGATAGTTTTGCGCACGACCACGCCCGGCTTGATCAGGACATGCTGCGTCTTGCGCCGACCTGTCATTCTGGACAGAAGCAAGTCTGCAGCAACGCGGCCCATTTCCTCCGGGTTCTGATCCACGCTGGAAAGGCCGACCAGTGGGATGGCTGCGGGTGGCGAGTTATCGTAACCGATGACCGCAATATCTTCCGGCACCCGTATGCCTAGCGACTGACATGTGCTGAGAAAAGGGATGGCATCAAGGTCCGACCACACGAACATCGCGCGTGGCCTGTCCCTCGTCTGCAGAATGGCTTTCAACACTTGGCTCCGGTCCTCGCCCGGCGGCGGCAGGCGGAGGATTCGGGCCTGGCGTTCAAGCCCTGCCTCTTTCATGACATCCAGATAGCCGGCCTCGCGCTGACGCGCGACTTCGGTTGCTGCGGCGGCGCGGGAATCGTATCCCACCATGGCGATGTCGCGATAGCCGCGATCCAGCATTGCCCGGACAGCCAGGCGCGCACCCTCTCGGTCGTCCGAGTTGACAGTGTCGTAGGTCGTCGCGTTCGGTTCGTGATGGGCGATTGTGACGATCGGGATCTGTTGGGCAAAGGTTTCCAGAAATTTCCCCCCGATGCGCGGGGCAATCACGATGACGCCGTCCATGCGATTGTCGATCATCGCCTCGATCATCGACGCCTCGATCTGATCGACGGAATGCCCGACCCCGACCAGAGCCTTGTAACCATTGTCCGACAGGTGGCCGATGACGCTCTCGATCACGGGCGGAAGGAAGGGATTGGTCAGTTCGATGACGAGAATGCCGATTGTGTAGGTGCGTCCGCGCATGCCGCGAGCGGCAAATGACGGGCGGTAGTTCAGCTTCTCGATCGAGGCTTCAACCTTTTGCCGTAGCTGGTCGCTGACCCCATAGGCATTGCGCATCACCTTTGAGACAGCAGCGACGGAAACCCCAGCATCCTTTGCGACGTGCCGTATGGTGACGCGTTCACCTGAGCCACCAACCCCTTGTTCTGTCATTTAAAAAATCCGATCTGCCGGTTCTCTGCAATACTATTCAAAAAACGGTTGCGCGGCAATCCGTTTTGTAGAATGATATACATAGAACGTTATACACAATCGGGTTTCGGGAGTGAGACCTGGGAGGCAAGACAGCATGAACATGTTTGAGGGGCGCAGCACGGCTGCGGCCGGTGAGGTTTCACACGGCGGATTTTCGCCGAAGGCCCGGATGATCGCTCCCGCCTGTGACGGTGGGCAGGGTACGGCCGGAACTTTCGTCTCGCGGGAATTCAGCGTCGAGGAGGTTTCCTCGCCGGTGCGCTTGACCATCTCGGCGCTTGGTCTCTATCGTGCCTTCATCAATGGCAAGCGCGTCGGCAACGATCTTCTGACGCCCGGCTGGACCTGCTACGACGACCGTATCGCCTTTCAGAGCTACGACGTTTCGGGCCTTCTTCAGGAGGGTGAAAACAGGATCGAAATCTGGCTCGGCGACGGCTGGTATCGCAGCCAGATCCTCTGGGCCTCCAACCCCATCTTCAATTGCTGGGGCGACAGGATTGCTGCCATTGCCGAACTGTCGACCGAAGACGGCAGCCTGCTTGCGACCGACGAGACATGGCGCAGCGGCTTCACGCCCGTCGTCCGAAGCGGCATCTATTACGGTGAGGATTTCGACGCACGGATCGTGCCGGAAGACAGTGCCGGCGTTGAAGTCCTGGAGTTCGACAAGACCCTGCTCGTTCCACATGAAGTCGAACCCGTCAAAGAACTTACTCCGTTTTCGCCGAAGGACAGCTGGACCGAGGACGATGGCAGGCAGGTCTTCGATTTCGGCCAGAATGCAGCGGCCTATATCCGCATCTGCGTCAAAGGGAGGGCCGGCGCCTCCGTTCGTGTCGAGCATTCGGAAGTTCTCGGGCCAGACCGCTTCTTCGATAACCGCAACTATCGTTCCGCCCGCGCTGAACTCATCTATACGCTGAAGGGTGACGGTGAGGAAATCCATGCCCCGCTCTTCAGCTTCATGGGCTTCCGCTATGCCCGCGTCACGCTGCCGGACGGCGTTGAGCTTGTCTCAATCCAGTCAGTTCCGATCAGCTCCGTTCCGGTGCAGGCCGGCGGTTTCACCTCCGGCGTCCCCGCAGTCAACCGGCTGGTCGAGAACTCGATCTGGTCGCAGCGCTCGAACTTCATCGAAATTCCGACCGATTGCCCGCAGCGCGACGAGCGCCTGGGCTGGACCGGCGACGCGCAGGTCTTTGCCGGCACCGCCTGCTGGTTTGCCGACAGTCAGCGTTTCCTGACCAAATATCTGCGCGACGTCATGCACGACCAGCGCCCAAATGGGGCTGTGCCGCACTTTTCGCCCGACCCGACGCGCCTGCACCCGATCGATGCGCGCGGCGATTGGGCCGGTTCTACCGGCTGGGGCGATGCCATCGTCATCATCCCCTGGCAGGTTTATCTGCACTATGGCGATGACGCGGTGCTGCGCGAATGCTTCCCCGCCATGCAGCGTTGGCTGGACTATCTCTGGGGCATCTCCGACGGCCCCGTCATCCGCCCGCCGGCCGTCTGGGGAGAGCATGGCTTCACCTTCGGCGATTGGCTGCAGCCGGTCGGCGACAACCGCAAGCCACGGCCGACGATCGCCGACGATTGCGCCGCCACGCTCTACCATTTCATCTCGACCGATCTCGCAAGCCGCATCGCCGGCATCATCGGCGATGAGGCAGCGGCGAGCCGCCTGGCGGCGCGGGCGGAGCAGATCCGCACTGCCTTCCGCCACGAGTTCTTCAGTCCGTCCGGCCGCATCGCCCACAACGACCAGACATCCTGGGCGCTGGCTTTCCTCTACGGCCTCGTTCCGTCGGAATATGCCGAGGCGGCGAAATCCTATTTCCGCCGCGTGGTGGAAGAGACCGATGGCGTCATCGGCACCGGCTTTATCGGCACCCCCGCCCTGCTTCCTGCATTGACGGAACTCGGCATGCTCGATCTTGCCGAGAAGATCTTCCTCAATCGCAAGGTTCCAGGCTGGCTCTATCAGGTCGAGCGCGGTGCCACCTCGATCTGGGAGCGCTGGGATGCGATGGCCGAGGACGGCTCGATCTACGATCCGGACATGAACAGCTACAATCACTATGCCTATGGTGCCGTCTGCCAGTGGCTCTTTGAATATGTCGCGGGCATCAAGCCAGTCGCCTCGGCTCCGGGCTTCCGCGAAATCGATCTCGATCCCGCGATCCTGCCGCAGCTTTCCCCGGTTTCAGCCTGGCACGATACGCGGCTGGGCCGCGTCGAAGCCGGCTGGTCGCTGGAGGGGAATTCGGCCACCTATCGTGTCGTACTCCCGGAAGGCGCAACGGGACGGATCGCCGCGACGGACGCCCGCAAGAATCTCTCGATTGACGGACAAGCAGTTCCCGGAGGCGAAAGCGCACGCCTTTCCGCCGGCGAACATATCATACGCTTCACGATCTGACATGAAGGCTCCGGGGAGGACACCACGCCGGAGCTCAGGTTTGAATATGGTCTTTTACAAGGAGGAAATGGCCATGAAATTTGCAAAAGGAAGTATTCTGGCAGCGGCACTTGTTGCCCTGTCATCCAGCATTGCCCATGCGGGCGTAACACTCAGCGTCCTGATCGACACCAATCCGGAGTCTATCGCGTCGCTGGATGTTCTGACCAAGGCGTACAAGGCGAAGAACCCGGATGTGTCTTTCGACGTCGAACAGCGCGCCGGAGGCTCCGAGGGCGACAATATCGTCAAGACACGCCTGGCAACCGGCGAAATGGCTGATGTCTTCGAGTATAATTCCGGCTCCCTCTTCCAGGCGCTGAAGCCGGAAAAGACGCTCGCCGACTTCTCCGACCTGAAGAGCGAAGCCAATGTTCGCGATATCTTCCGCAAGGTCGTGACCGGTTCGGATGGGAAGGTGCGCGGCATGCCCTTCGGCCCGGCCATGGGCGGCGGCATTTTCTATAACCGCAAGATCTACGCGGACCTCGGCCTCAAGGTGCCGAAGACCTGGGCCGAGTTCATGGCCAATAACGAGAAGATCAAGACCGCCGGCAAGGTGGCGGTTGCCCAGACCTACGGAGATACCTGGACCTCGCAGCTCTTCGTTCTCGCCGACTTTTACAACGTGCAGGCTCAGGTGCCGAACTTCGCCGCAGACTATACGGCTAACAAGGCGAAATATGCGACCACGCCGGCCGCCCAGCGCGGCTTCGAACATCTGGAAGAGGTGTTCAAGGCAAAGGTTTCCAATGCGGATTTTGGCGCGGCCAAGTTCAATGACGGCCTGCGCATGGTCGCCACGGGCGAGGCCGGGCACTATCCGATGCTGACCTTCGGCATCGGCACGATCCAGCAGAACTATCCCGACAACTTGAAGGACCTGGGTTTCTTCGCCCAGCCCGGCGAGGATGCCGCCAAGAACGGCCTGACCATCTGGATGCCGGCAGCGCTCTATGTTCCTGCCAAAAGCAAGAATGTCGCCGAGGCGAAGAAGTTCGTCGACTGGGTCGGCTCGAAGGAGGCCTGCGAACTGATGGCGAAAGCTGTCCCGTCGGGCCCGTATCTGATCAAGGATTGCAACCTGCCGAAGGACATTCCGCAGGCGGTTGCCGACATGCTGCCCTATTTCGACAAGGATGGCGGCACGGCTCCGGCGCTGGAATTCCTGTCGCCGATCAAGGGACCGGCGCTTGAGCAGATCACGGTCGAAGTCGGCTCCGGCATTCGCTCTGCCAAGGACGCAGCAGCACTTTACGATCAGGATGTTCAAAAGCAGGCCAAGCAGCTTGGCTTGCCAAACTGGTAACCTCCCGCCAGTGAACCCCGCCCGAAGATTGCTCCGGGCGGGGCATCAATCCGGAGCCGCAACATGTCTCGCACCAAATCACCCTATCCCTACTGGTTCATACTGCCGGCAGCCGTGATCTTCACGGTCCTGTTCCTGGTGCCGACGCTTGCCTCGTTTTGGTTCAGTCTGACGCGCTGGGACCTGTTTTCCGTCGAGTTCATCGGCATCGAGAACTATCGCCAGTTCTTCCGCGAACCGTTCCTGATCCAGGGCCTGTTCAACACCGTCGTCTATGCCGTGATGACGTCAGCCACGAAGACAGTGCTGGGTCTGCTGCTCGCGGTTCTGCTGACATCCGGGCTCTGGGGACAGGGCTTCCTCAGAACGGTCATGTTCTTTCCGGTCCTCGTCTCCACCATCGGCGTCGGCATCACCTTCACCGTGCTCATGCATCCGACGCGCGGGATCATCAATGTGGCGCTGGCGGCCATCGGCATTCACGGCCCCGGATGGCTGACCGATCCGACGCTGGCGCTCTATTCCGTCGTGCTCGTCGATGTCTGGAAGGGGATCGGGCTTGCCACGGTCATCTACATTGCCGGCCTCGCCTCGATCAGCCCGGAATATTATGAGGCCGCCCGCATCGATGGCGCAACCCGGACGCAACTTTTCTTCCGCGTCACCGTCCCGCTCGTGAAGCCGGCCACCATCACGGTCGTGACCCTCTCGCTCATCGGCGGCCTGCGCAGCTTCGATCTCATCTGGGCGATGACACGCGGCGGACCGGGCTTTTCTTCCGACGTTCTGGCGAGCGTCATCTACAAACAATATCAGGCGGGTTTCTACGGCCTCTCGACCGCCGGCAACGTCATCCTCTTCGCGCTGATCGCGGCGATCATCCTGCCGCTGACCCTGTGGTTCAACCGCAAGGAGGTCGAGCTATGAACAGCCGCCGCCAGCTCTATACGGGCCTTGCCGCCCTTGCGGCGACCCTCGTCATCTTCGTCCTGCCGTTCCTGTTCGTCTTCCTGACGGCGGCGAAGACCAAGCAGGACGCCTCGCTGCTGACCTTCACGCTGCCGCAGAAATGGCAGCTCTGGCAGAACTTCATGGACGTGGTTTCGGCACGCGACTACATGCTGCTGCTCGCCTATTTCAATTCGACCGTGATCACTGTCGCGGCGGTTGCGCTCCTTGTCCTTTTCGGTGCCATGGTAGGCTATGTCCTGCAGCGGCGCCCCTCGCGCTGGAACACTCTGATCTTTGCCTGCGTTATGATCGGCCTCATGGTGCCCCCCGCCGTTGTGCCCACCATCTGGGTGCTGCAATGGCTGGATCTGTTCAAGACGCGGACCGGCATGGTGCTGATCCAGGTCGCCTACGGCCTCGCCTTCGCCGTGCTTCTGTTTCGCAGCTTCATCGCAACAATCCCGCGCGATCTCGACGAAGCGGCAATTATCGACGGAGCGAAGCCGTGGCAGATCTTCTTCCGCGTGATCCTGCCACTCCTCAAGCCCGTGACGGTGACGGTCATCGTCGTGCAGTCGATTGCCATCTTCAACGATTTCACCAACCCGCTCTACTATCTGCCGGGCCGGGAGAACGTGACCGTCCAGCTCACGCTCTACAATTTCCAGAGCCAGTTCGGGACCGAATTCAATCTTCTCTTCATGAACATCCTGTTGGTGACGATACCGCCGCTCATCGTTTTCGTCTTCTTCAACAGGCAGATCGTTGCAGGCATGACCGCCGGCGCGGTGAAAGGATAAGCCATGGCGCGCGTCGTCTTAGAAAACATCTGCAAGAGCTTCGGCAGCGTCGACATCATGAAGGGCGTCAGCCTCACCGTCGAAGACGGCGAATTCTGCGTCTTCGTCGGACCGTCCGGCTGCGGCAAGTCCACGCTTCTGCGCATGATCTCGGGTCTCGAAACCGTTTCCTCGGGCCGCGTGCTCATCGACGGGGAGGACGTCACATATGCCGAACCCTCCCGGCGCGGCATCGCCATGGTGTTCCAATCCTATGCGCTCTACCCGCATCTGACCGTGCGCGAAAATATCGGCTTCGGCCTGTCGCTCGCCCGGCGTCCCAAGGCCGAGATCGAGGAAAAGGTCCGCAAGGTCGCCGAGACGCTGCAGCTGTCGCACCTGCTCGACCGCAAGCCCAAGGCACTTTCGGGCGGGCAGCGCCAGCGCGTCGCCATCGGCCGCGCCATCATCCGCGATCCAAAGGTGTTTCTCTTCGACGAACCGCTTTCGAACCTCGACGCAGCGCTGCGCTCGCAGATGCGCATGGAACTGACCGACCTGCATGGCAAGCTCAAGGCGACCATGATTTATGTGACGCACGATCAGGTTGAGGCCATGACCATGGCGGACAAGATCGTGGTGCTGAACGGCGGACGCATCGAACAGGTCGGCGCCCCGATGACGCTCTACAACGAGCCCGCCAGCCCCTTCGTCGCAGGCTTCATCGGATCGCCTAAGATGAACCTTTATGACGGCGAGATCGCCGCGCGCGAAGGCTGCAAGGTCTACGGCATCCGGCCGGAGCATCTTTCCCTCTCGGCAACGGACGGAAAATGGCGCGGCGCCGTCCGCCATATCGAACGGCTGGGCGCGGACACGATTGCGCATCTGAATGTCGAAGGATTGGGAAATCTCGTGGCCCGCTGCCCCGGCGACATGCCGATCGCGATTGGTGAAACACTCTTTGCGACGCCTCTTGCCAGCAAGGAGCACAAATTCACGACGGGTTCACTTGTCTAGGGCATTTCCGAACGGAAACCGCCACGGTACACGACAGTCAGGGTGAGAACGGAGTGATATGCTGTAACTGAAGATTCTTCGCCAAAGGGATCTTCATGATGACGTCATTTCACGCTGCTCTTGTCAGCACGCTATCTGGCTCCTTTTCCGGTTGCCTCAACAATCTCGAAGACAACCGCATCCGCTCTCATGAAAAGCTCTCTTGCCTGCTGGTCGTCATCACACTCGCCATGTCTGGGCCTATCGCTGCGCAACAAAAACCATGGACATGAAAGCCGTCAATCGAAAGACCCATGGGCGGCGCGAGAAATCATGGTTCCGCATCGGCATTGACGCGCTCAGAAACTGGATCGCAAACGAACAACAAAGAAGCAATTCTGGCATGGGCTGAAAAAATGCCCAAAACGACCGGGCTTGCCAATAAACCAAATATGAGTCGGTACCGTGCGGAAACCCGCTTGCACTTTTCCCTACGCACTCTGGGAAAATCCGCCTTCCTCTATCGTCACCGAAATCGGACACGATCCCGCTGCAGCAGAGGCGGTTTCGATGGCCTGAAGGTGGCGATAGTCACGCAGGCAGAGTGTGTCAGGTCCATCGAAATCCCGCTGCGTTCCAATTCTGACGGGATAGGCGCCGGATGCGATCACCGCCTCGATACCTGATCGTGTGTCCTCGAAAGCCAGGCATCGATTGATATCGACTCCCATGAGACCAGCCGCCCGTCGATAACCTTCCGGATGCGGCTTTCCGACGGCAACGTGTTCCGAGGCCACCAAAATATCCGGCATGGGCAGCCCGGCAGTTTCGAGGCGTCGCCGGGCGAGTGCAGAATTTGCCGATGTGACGATCGCCCAGCGGTGGGCGGGGAGGCTGGACAGCAGGCGTCTCGCATCGGGAATTTCTTTCACGCCTTCCTGATCTTCGTGCTCCCTGGCGTCGAGCCAGGCCACCTCCTTTTCGATGTCGGCGGTCGGCGGCGAGAAATGTGCGATCGTATCGACCGCCCTGCGGCCATGCATGTAATGCAGGACGTCATCGACGGGCGCACCAATCCTCCTTGCCCATGCGCTCCATGCCCTTTCGACCGCACCGATGGAGGTCAGAAGAGTGCCGTCCATGTCGAAAAGCAGGGCTTCGAAAGGGCCGAGGATCACGTTGTTTCCCTTCATCGGAGGCAAAGTTCTCACCCGGCCATCTGCACTTTCATGCTGGCACGAATGCCCCCTGCCTGAAACGTCTTCACGGTATCCGCAATCGCCAGCCGATGGCTGACAATTCCTGAAAGGGACGGACCTATGCGCTGGATGGCCGCAAGAGCGTCGGGCAGATTATGGTTGAGAGAATGGGTGCCGTAGACCGTCAACTGGCGCCGGAAGAGTTCGAAAGGTTCGAACGTGACGCCGACGCCCTGTTTGCAGACACCGAAAAGCAGGGCGCTTCCACCGCTCGCCATAAAGTGGGTGAGCTTTGAAACAACCTCAGCCTTGCCTGTCGCATCGACCACGAAATCGAAGCCGTGCCGCGCCTGTGCCAGGTCGTTCGACTGTGCGTGAAGCGCCGTGTGCCCCGCGGCGCTTGCGAAAGCCAGCCGATCCGCATCCACATCGGCCACGCTCACCGCCACGCCGCGCGTCTTGGCCAGGAGTTCGGCGATGATCATGCCCATCGGTCCCGCGCCGAAGACAAGCGCGTTTTCGATATGTCTGTGCTTGACCGGTTCAAGCCCATTCAGCGCGCAGCCCACCGGTTCAGCCAAAGCGGCGAGGTCATAAGCCATGTCTCCGATGGGGCGGACTGCGGCAGCATCGACGGCGCAATATTCCGCGAAGCCGCCATTTTTGGTGACCCCATAGGCGCCGAGCTTCTCACACAGATGAGCCATTTGCCTTCGGCAGGCGCGACAGTGACCGCATTCGAGATTGGGATCGACTACAACGCGATCGCCAAGAGAAAGACCCTTCACGCCATCTGCAAGGCCGACGATCTCGCCGACGAATTCGTGACCGGGAACGACGGGAAAGGCGCCGTCGCCATAGTTCCCGCGAAGGATTTCGAAATCGGTGTGACAGATGCCGCTGGCCTTCACCGAAATCAGGACCTCCCCACTCCTGGGAACGGGGTCCGGCAGTTCGGTCAGTTCAACGACGCCCTTGGCGGGAAACAGAATAGCCTTCATGCCCATTCACCGTTCAGGCCGTGAGGAACTGGCGGATCGAGCCATCGACCCCTTGTGCCCACACGGCCGTCAGGGCCTCATGAAAGGTGGTGCGGAAGTCCTCGTTCTCTGCCAGATCGCCATAGACACTCTCCATCCTGATCCAGGCGTCGGGATTGACGCGTGCCGCCCGCGCCAGGGCGGTCAACTGTGCCCAGTTCGGATCGTTGGGCGCAATCGTCTGGCCGTTTTCATCCTCGCCGTAGCAGTACCGGCACCAGAAGGCGCTGAGAAGAATGAGCCCTTTAGGCAGTCGTCCCTGGACCAGATTGTCCCGAATGGTGGGGACGATGAATTTCGGCTGGCGGTTCGATCCGTCGAGGCAAAGCCGTCTCTCCGTGTCGGCGATTTCCGGATTGGAGAACCGCGCGACGATGAGGTCTTTATAGGCGTCGAGATCCTGCCCTGGGACAGGCGGCACGATCGGCAATATCTCGTCTGTCTCGATGCGTTCGAGAAATGCACGGATATTCGGATCGGCCATGGCCTGATGGACGAATTCGATGCCCTTCAGCCCTCCCGGATAGGCGATGATCGCGTGACCGCCGTTGAGGATGCGGATTTTCATGACTTCGAAGGCATGAACATGGTCGGAGAAGGTCACGCCCACATTTTCGAACGGCGGACGCCCTGCCGGAAACCGGTCTTCGATCACCCATTGCCTGAACGGCTCGCAGGTCACCGGGACGCGATCCTCGATACCCAGTTCCGCAGCAATCCCGCGCTCGCGATCTCCTGTGGCAGGCGTGATGCGATCCACCATGGCATTCGGAAAGGCGACTTGCGCGTCGATCCAGCCGGCAAGATCCCGGTCGGACAGGGCGGCGAGCCCGACGACAGCGCTTCTGGTCACCTGGCCGTTGCCGGGAAGGTTGTCGCAGGACATGACCGTAAACGGCGCGTAGCCCGCGGCCCGGCGGTTGCGCAGCGCTGCAACGATCGCCCCGAACGCGGTGACGGGCGCGGAAGGATTTTGGGCGTCGTGCCGGATTTCTGCCTCGTCCGGGTCGAACCGGCCCGTTGCGGGGTCGATGAAATATCCACCCTCCGTGACCGTCAGCGAAACGATGCGGATTTCAGGGCGCGACATCGCCGCGATGAGCGGCGCATTGCCCTCCGAAACCTCCACGAAATCGATCATCGAGCCGATCTTTCGCGCGCGCTTGCCGGAAGGGTCGAGTTCGATCACGGTTGAAAGATAGCCTTGCGCCTTCAATGCCTCCCGCATGGCCGCATCCGCAGGGCGGACGCCCGCCCCGACGATCCCCCAATCCATTGCGAGCCCCATGGACATGAGGTCGTCCACATACACCGCAAGATGGGCGCGGTGGAAATTGCCGACGCCGATATGGACGATACCCGGCGTCACCAGATCGCGATTGTAAGGGGTATTCATCGTGTTCGACATATCAGGCCAACCAGTTTCCGCCATCGACGCCATAGGTCTGAGCAACGACATAATTCGCGTCGGAACTCGCGAGGAAGATCGCCATGCCCGTGAGATCGGCAGCCGTCGCCATCCGTCCGATCGGAACCGACTGGCCGACGACGCGCTTCTTTTCGCCCAGCGGACGATTTTCATATTTGGCAAAATGCGCGTCGACGACATCCCAGTGCTCGCCGTCAACGACGCCGGGCGCAATGGCATTCACGTTGATGCCGTGCTTGATGAGGTCGAGGCCGGCACTCTGCGTGAGCGAGATGACGGCGGCCTTGGATGCACAATAGACAGCCACAAGTCCCTCGCCGCGACGCCCAGCCTGGCTCGCCATGTTGATGATCTTGCCGCCCTTGCCCTGGGCGATCATCTGGCGCGCTGCAGCCTGCAGGCAGAACATCGTGCCCGCAAAATTGACCGCCATGACCCGGTCGAAATCCTCGCGCTTGATCTCGACGATCGGCGCAGCGGTAAAGAGGGCCGCGTTGTTGATGAGGATATCGAGTGAACCGAAGTGTTTGACAGCGCGTGCAATTCCTGCGTCGATACTGTCCTGCCGCGTCACATCCATCTGGAGGCCGAGCGCCTTCGGGCCGAGACTGTCGGCGGCCTTTCCAACGGCCTCCGCATTGATGTCCGCAAGAACCACGTTCGCGCCTTCGGCAATGTAAGCCCTGGCAAATTCAAGGCCTATGCCGCGCGCCGCGCCGGTGATGATTGCTGTCTTGCCCTGAAGTCTCATTGCATTGCCTTTCCGTCTTCCGAGAATCGATAGATATTGTGCTGGCGGGGAGAGATGCTCACCCGGTCTCCGTGTGTGAGGCCGCGCTCGCCTGGAACGCGAACGGTCAGAGTGCCGGCAGCTTCGGTCTTGACCCGCAGGAACGTGTCGGAGCCGAGATGCTCTGCAAGCGCCACGACACCGTCCCAGCCGCCTTCGCTGACTACATCGAGATGCTCGGGGCGTATGCCGATGGTCGCTGCGCCCCTGCTTGCGGCCTCATGGCCGGTGATGAAATTCATGCGCGGACTGCCGATGAAACCGGCGACAAAGAGGTTTGCCGGCCTTGAATAAAGATCTATCGGCGAGCCGACCTGCTCGATCTGTCCCGCATTCAGGACCACGATCCTGTCGGCCATCGTCATGGCTTCGATCTGGTCGTGAGTCACGTAGATCATGGTGGTCTTGAGGTTCTGGTGCAGCTCGATGATTTCCTGCCGCATGGTGACCCGAAGCGCCGCATCGAGGTTGGACAGCGGCTCGTCGAACAGAAAGGCCGTCGGCTCGCGAACAATGGCTCGGCCGATGGCAACACGCTGGCGCTGCCCGCCGGAAAGCTGTCCCGGACGCCGATCCAGATAGGAGGTCAGATTGAGAATTTTCGCCGCTGCCTGAACCTTGCTCTCCTGTTCGTCCGGGCTCAAGCCGGCCATCTTGAGCGGGAATGCAATGTTCTTGCGCACGCTCATATGCGGATAAAGTGCGTAGGACTGAAACACCATCGCGAGCTTGCGTTCGGACGGAGCGGCATCCGAAACGTCTCGTCCGTCGATCAGTATCTGCCCGGATGTGACGTCCTCCAGGCCGGCGATGAGCCGGAGCAATGTGGACTTTCCGCAGCCGGAAGGGCCGACGAAGACGATGAATTCGCCGTCATCGATTTCGAGATTGGCGCCCGGGACGATAACGAATTCGCCAAAGGCCTTGCGGACATTCTTGAGGGCAATCTTTCCCATTTTTACTTCACTGCTCCGAATGTGAGACCGCGCACAAGCTGGCGCTGCGAGAACCACCCGATGACCAGGATAGGCGTGATCGCCATGATGGACGCCGCCGAGAGCTTGGCCCAGAACTGGCCCTGCGGGTTTGAATATTCCGAGATCAGGAAGGCGACCGGCGCGGCAAATTTGGTGGTGAGGTTGAGCGTCCAGAACGCTTCGTTCCAGGCGAGGATGACGCTGAGAAGCGCGGTCGAGGCAATGCCCGGCACCGCCATCGGCGTCAGCACCAGCACGAGTTCGTTCCAGAGATTTGCCCCGTCCATCCGCGCGGCTTCGAGAATTTCGCCCGGAATTTCCTTGAAATAGGTGTAGAGCATCCAGATCATGATGGGCAGGTTCAGCAGCATCATCAGGGGGACCATGCCCCAGAAACTGTCGAAAATGTTGTAATCGCTCAGATCGAGGCCGTTGCCCCAGTCTTTGAAGACGAGGCCGTTGCGGCCGAAAATCAGGAATATCGGGATGAGCGCACCGGCAGGCGGCATCATTTTCGTCGACAGGATCCAGAGGAGCGAGTCCTTGGTGTTCCGCGTCCAGACCCAGATGGAAGGCGGGATGCATACAAAAAGGAGGAGCCCAATTCCCAGCCAGGGAGAGGTCACGACCCAGCCCTGTGCGTAAAGGATCGCAAACGCGACGGCGATGACGCCGAAGACGATCCCCGCCCAGGTAATGCCGTTGAGCCGGCTCGACGTTTCGCCCTTGGCTGCAAAGGCCATGGACCATGCAGCCGGAATGGCAAATGCCAGGCCAAGCACCGTCGATAAGCCTGCGATGATCACCGTGTTGCGCAGATAGGCTACGACGTCGGAACGGCTCTGCACCTCCGCAAAATTATCGAGGATCCAGGGCGTCCTGAACATGGTTTGCGGCATCGCATAGGCATCGGCCTCCGATTTGAAGGCCGCAAGCGCAGTCCACAGAATGGGGAAGAACATGAGCAGGCCGATGCTCCACGCCAGAATGGCGATTGTCCACTTCCTGCGATTGGAAATTCTCCGAGCCATCTCAGTTCTCCAGATTCTTGCCCATCAGGCGCACAAGGACGAGGGAGACAAGGTTTGCGAGAATGATGGCGATGATGCCACCGGCCGCCGCCGCGCCGACGTCGTTGTCGTTTTGCAGTCGGGAAAACACCAGATATGTCAGGTTTCCGGCAAAGCCGCCCACCGACGTCACCTTGATTTCGGCGAAGACGTTCATCAGGAAAATCGTCTCGATCAGCACGACAACCGTGATCGGGCGCGCCAGATGCGGCAGGACGATGTACCGGAAATAGGCCCATGGCTTTGCACCGTCCATGGCGGCGGCGTCCTTTTGCTCCTCATCCAGCGACTGCAGGGCCGTCAGCAGGATCAGTGCGGCAAAGGGGAGCCACTGCCAGGCCACGATCAGCCCGACGGAAAACAGGGGTAGCTTGCCGAACCAGTCGAACGTCTGCGTCACCCCGAACCAGCGCTGGATCTCGGCAAACAGCCCGAAGACCGGATGCATCAGCAGGTTCTTCCACACCATGGAAGAGACCGTCGGCAGAATGAAAAAGGGCGATATCATCAAAACGCGGACAAAGCCGCGGCCCCAGAACTCCTGATCGAAGAGAAGGGCCAAACCCAACCCGCCCACGACAGTCGTGAGCAGAACCCCACCGACAAGCAGCAGCGTGTTGAAGAGATTCTTCACGAAATACGGGTCTTTCATGAAGTAATAGAAGTTCTTCCAGCCAAACCAGAACACGCGGTCGGGATCCTGGATATTGTAGCGCAGGAAGGCGAAATAGAATGCCAGTGCCAGAGGCACGAAAGCAAAGCTCGACAAGACGGTGACAGACGGCAACAGCGCCCATCTCGCCAATCTTTGTCCCTGCCGGGTTGCCATCGATATATCCTCCCTGAATAAGCGCTCGCCTGGACATTCTTGATTTCGGCAGAACTGGCTGCCGTCCATCGCGAAACAGAGATTTCCCGACATGCAGACAAGGCCGCCTCACGCCGGCCGGCGGCGCGTCTCGGCCCTGTCCGCATACTCGGGAGGTTATCCCTTGATGTGCTCCCTCGCGAAAGGGCGAGGAAGCACAGAAGCCGTTACTTGATGTAGCCGCCCTTGGTCATTTCGTCGGTTGCGTATTCCTGCGACTTTGCAAGCGCATCGTCGGCAGAAATCTGGCCGGCCAGTGCCGCCGAGAAAAGCTCGCCGACCTTGGTCGCGATGCCGGCGAATTCCGGAATGGCCGCAAACTGTACCCCGACATAGGGAACCGGCTTGACGGTCGGCTTGGCCGGATCGGCGGCGTTCATCGATGCCAGGGTCTCTGCGGCAAACGGAACCTTCTTGTATTCGGCATTGGCGTAGAGCGACTGACGCGTGCCCGGAGGTACGTTGGCCCAGCCCTCCTTGGAGGCGACCAGCTCAAGATAATGCTTGGAGGTTGCCCAGGAGATGAACTTCTGAGCGGCTTCCGTCTTCTTGGAACCTGCCGGAATCGCGAGGGCCCAGGACCAGAGCCAGTTCGCGCGCTTCCCCAAGCCCTTGTCCGGAGCCAGAGCAAAGCCGACCTTGTCGGCGACCTTCGAAACCTTCGGATCGATGGTGAACGAGGCGGCCGTCGTCGCATCCACCCACATGCCGCACTTGCCGGACTGGAAAAGCGCTAGATTTTCGGAGAAGCCGTTGCCGGAAGCGCCTTCCGGACCCGCATCCTTCATCAGCTTGAGATATGTCTTGAGCGTGTCCTTCCATTCGGCAGTGTCGAACTGCGGCTTCCAGTTCTCGTCGAACCAGCGCGCGCCGAAGGAGTTGGACATGGCGGTGATGAAGGCCATGTTCTCGCCCCATCCTGCCTTGCCGCGAAGGCAGATGCCGTTCACGCCCGAGGCGCGGTCGGTCATCTTGTTGGCAGCGTCGATGATGAAGTCCCAGGTCGGGGCGTCGGGCATCTTCAGACCGGCCTTTTCCATCAGATCCTTCCGGTACATGACGAAGGAGCTTTCGGCGTTGAACGGTGAGGCGAACAGCTTGCCCTTGGCGGACAGGCCGTTGACGATGGACGGCATGAGGTCGGACGGGTCGTCGAGGCCCTTCAGTTCGACCAGCCAGCCCTTGCTCCCCCAGATCGGCGCTTCGTACATCCCGATCGTCATGATGTCGAACTGGCCGCCCTTGGTGGAGATATCGGTCGTCACCTTCTGGCGGAGATCGTTTTCTTCCAGCGTCACCCAGTTCAGCTTGATGTCAGGATTGGATTTCGTGAAGTCGTCAGTCAGCTTTTGCATGCGGACCATGTCGCCGTTGTTGACGGTGGCAATCGTAAGCTGCTCGGCAGCGGCTGCGCCGGCGAAAACGGCGACAAGCGCCGTGGCAGCCAGCATGGACTTAATCTGTTTCATCCCAAGTTCCTCCCTTTGGATTGGATCACATCCAGGGTGAAAACTAGGGGATAAAACGAATTCGTGTCAATGTTAATTTTTACGCGCGGCAAAGTTTTTTTGCGGATTCGGCCACTTAGGCTGAAATTCGCATGATCAGCTTTCCCTCCAGCCGGACCTGGGATGAGGGAATGTGGGCATCGTTATGTTCGATCGCATCGAAGAGGATGTGCAGGCTGCGGTCGGCGATCGCCGTATAATCCTGTGAAACGGTTGTCAGCGGAGGGCATGTGAAGCGCGACAAAGGATGATCGTCGTGACCGGCAATGCGAATTGCCGAACCCGGACCGCGACCGACCCTGAGCCCCTTTTCATAGGCGGCGGCCAGCATGCCGATGGCAATTCGATCGTTGGCGCAAAGAATGGTGTTGGAAGGAAGCTCGCGCGACGCGATCAGTCTCAAGCCCTGCTCGTATCCCAACCGCTCGAAGTCCCATCCTTCCCCGACGATGGGGATTATCTTTGGATCGAGGCCCAGTCGCTCCATCGACCTGACGTAGGCGTCTTTGCGTTCATAGGCATTTGCATTCACCGGCGGCATTTCCACAAAACATGGCGGATCGCCGGCTCTTGAAAGATAATCGACAATAAGATCAATTGTTTGGAAGTTATCGGTTCCCACGAAGACGCCGACCCCGTCCAATCGGGAGTCGCAAAGAACGGTTGGAACCTCGGAAGCGAACTGATGGATCAACTCCTCGTCGGAGGCCTGTCCGAGCGGCGCGATAATGGCACCGGCCACCTTCAGCGAGCGCAACATGTCGAGCGCGTTGGCCTCCAGCTCGGCTTGGCCGTGGGAGGACAAGACGATGGCCCAATAGCCCGCTTCGATGCATCGGGTTTCGATGTGCCGGACGATCTCGGCGAAAAACGGATCCACGATGTGCGGAACGACGATCCCGATATTCCGGGTCAGCTTCCGGTTCTGATTGATCGCAAACAGATTGGGGCGATAGTCGTATTTCTTGATCGCCTGCTCGATACGGTCCCTCGTCGAGGACCTGACGCTCGAAGGGTCGTTGAAATATTTCGAAATTGTCGGCCGCGAGATGCCGCTGACTTCCGAAAACTCTTCCATGTTCCGAATTTTGCGGTCATCCGCCATGGCCCAGCGCAACCCCTTTTTCAACGTCTCAACGATCCGATTTATGGCGCCTGCGTAGCCAGCGAATTTTCAAAATGCAAGCTCGCAGATTTCCAATAATTTTACGCGCGACAAATTTAAGTTGACACTAACTGCAGAAAATGCCACTCGTCAAGCCAACCCTAAAAAGGATCGCGGCGCAGATGAGAGCCTCACTCTGCGCGGTAAAAGCGGGAGGAATGCTTGGAAGCGCTCAGGAAGATCGTTGTGATCGGTGAAATCCTGGTGGAGATCATGGCCGACGACCGCGGTGAGGGTTTCCTGACGCCGATCGCGCTGACCGGCCCCTTTCCATCCGGCGCCCCGGCGATTTTTGTCGATCAATGCGCCCGCCTCGGCCAGCCCGCAGCCATTGTTTCCGCCATCGGCAACGACGATTTCGGCAGACTAAATCTGGAACGGCTGAAGGCTGACGGTGTCGACACATCGGCAATTTACATCGACGACGACCGGCCGACCGGCACGGCGTTTGTCCGCTATAGACACGACGGCCGGCGCGATTTCGTCTTCAATATCGCCCACGCGGCCTGCGGAAAGCTTCACCGGGGCGATGCGACAGACAGGGTTCTGGCCTCTGCGGACCATATCCACGTCATGGGGTCGTCGCTTTCGAGCCCGGAATTCTCAGGCTTCGTCGTTTCGTCCGCCCAGTCGGTCAAAAAGCGGGGCGGCACGGTTTCCTTCGATCCCAACATGCGCAAGGAAATCCTCAACGCGAATGGGATCAAGGAGGCGATGGCCTCCGTTCTCGCGGTCACCGATCTCTATCTTCCGAGCGACGAGGAACTGTTTTTGCTCGGCGACAGTTCAGACATTGACGCCGCCGTCACGCAATTGCTGTCCGGCGGCATAAGCGCCGTCGTTCACAAACGCGGCGTCAAGGGCGCAACCTATTATGACAGCAATCGAAGCCACACTGTGTCCGCCTATCCGGTCGTCGAGGTGGACCCAACCGGAGCTGGAGACTGTTTCGGGGCAACATTTGCAACGATGTGGCTGCGTGGAACCGATCCCGAGACTGCCCTGCGCCTTGCCGCCGCCGCCGGCGCGCTTGCTGTAACACGGCGCGGGCCCATGGAAGGCGCTTCTGATATGAGCGCACTCACAGATCTCATCAACACCTCAAAAAGTGCAAGCTGATGCTTCATCCCCTCAAGAAAATGGCCGAAGAGTTTCACCGCGGAACCCGGCGCGGAATCACCTCTGTCTGTTCTGCCCATCCCGTCGTCATCGCTGCAGCCCTCGAGTTCGCGCGCGACCGGGATCGCCTCGCCCTGATCGAGGCGACCTGCAATCAGGTCAATCAGGATGGCGGCTACACGGGCATGACCCCGGAAGATTTCCGCAGGTTCGTCTTCGATATCGCGGATGAGGTCGGTTTCGCGAGAGAGAAGATTGTCCTTGGAGGCGACCACTTAGGCCCCAATCCATGGAAAAACGAGCCCGCCGAAATTGCCATGCGAAAAGCGGAGGATATGATCGCGGCCTTTGCGCGAGCGGGTTTCAGCAAACTGCATCTGGATACGTCGATGGGCTGCATGGGCGAGCCGGCGGCTCTTCCGGATAACACAACCGCCGACCGGGCAGCACGTCTGGCTGCTGTGGCGGAGAAATCCTGCGGCGAAGCCAAGCCGGTTTATGTCATCGGCACGGAGGTTCCCGTGCCGGGCGGCGCGCTGGAAGCGCTCGACCATATGCAGATCACCGCGGCGGACTCCGTGGCCACGACCTTCGACGTTCACAAGAGGGCCTTCCGTGCATCCGGTCTCGAAGAGGCTTTCGAGCGCGTGATCGCTCTCGTTGTCCAGCCGGGTATCGAGTTCGGCCATGACGGCGTCATTCAGTACCAGCCGGAAAAGGCGGCCGAACTGACAGCAGCCCTGAGCAACCTCCCCGGCCTCCTCTACGAAGCACATTCGACGGATTACCAGCACGGCGAAAATCTCTCCGAGCTGGTATCGAGCGGCTTCGCAATTCTGAAGGTCGGCCCATGGCTAACCTTTGCGCTTCGCGAAGCCCTTTACGCACTCGATGATATTGCCGACATTCTGGACGGACATCTTCCGAGGTCCGGATTGATGCAAACCATGGAAGAGATCATGGTCGCCGATCCCATCTATTGGGGAAAATATTACGAAGGCCCGCAGACGTTTCAGTTCATCCAGCGGCATTTCAGCTTCTCGGATCGCATCCGTTATTACTGGCCCACCGAGAAAGCGCGCGAGGCGGTCGCCGTCCTGGAGCAGCGCCTGTCGGGCAAGCGCATCCCCGCCACGCTGCTCAGCCAGTATCTGCCTCGGCTCGAGGCCGATGCGCTGCTGGCCGGCGGCGCCACAGACGGCCGGTCGATTGCAAAACTTGCGATCAAACAGGTCCTGGGGCTCTACGACTCGGCATGCGGTGCCGAATGAATGCGCGAAAAGCGTAGTCGCGCATCTTGTATAGCCTTTCCCGGCGGTCGCAGACGGCAGATCATCTTCCACGACTGTCCAACGACCGACGTGGGGCGTTCGGCAATCCGCGGGGCGACGTTCCCTGGACCATCCGTGGAGCATAGGCCGCCATACGTGAATGCGGTACCCCTTCGCCGGCAGTGCTCCAATTGCTTGTGCTGTCGAAGAGAGCCAAGTCTCTGCCGGCAAGTGCCTCGAAAATATGTTGAAGACGCCCAATTCGCTCCATCAGATGAAACGGTTGTAAAGTGTCTTGTGCGGGCCATATTCCTTCGGCGCGTCTCTCCACTGAAGTCCATGTTTCAAAACGTAAATAATGGCACTGACAACACCCTTGTCATCGACGCGGGGAATGCCGCTGCATGCCCGCGACTAACTTTCACGTATCGCGACCTTTGACGGCCCAGGCGCGCGCCAATATGAGATCGGCCGGAACAAGGCCGTGGCCGGCAGGGACCGAGCGTGTTTCTAGCTTGGCGCCGCATCGCAGCAGCCATTCATCGAGCGCAGCCCCGTGCGGCGCGAACGGATCGTCGCGACCCGTCAATGTCAGCACGTCCATATCCGAGAGATCGACCACCTCCGGTGCCTCCAGCACGAGCATCGGGCGGATCAGAATCGCCCGCCTGAAAGTATCGGGATAGAGTGCCGTGACCGCGGCGGCGAAATTGGCTCCGTTCGAGAGACCGAGGACGGTCGTTCGGTCCCGGTCGAGACCGTAAACGCCACGTGCCTCGCGCCAGAACTCATCGAACGCTTCCGCCTCGAAGCGAATGTCCTGCTGGTCGAATTCGAGCTGAGACCGGCGCCGGAACCAGCGCGCATGCCCCTCCTCCGTCGAACGTCCCCGGACGCCCATCAGCGTCGCGCGTGGCAACAGGCGATGGGCAAAGGGCATCAGGTCCGCCTCATGCCCGCCGCTTCCGTGCAGCAGCAGGACGGTCGAGCCGTCTGGATCTTCCGGGACGAAGAAGCGATGCACGAAGGGCAGGTCGCGCAACACGATCCGCTCCTCGCCGGGTCGGGCGAATTGCGGCAGCATGACGCGCAGGTCCTGCGCCCGTTCGGCGTCCTGCTCGGGAACAAAGAGCCTTTCGCCGAGATGGGCGGGAGGCTCGTCCACCGCGAAACCCGGCGTATCGGTGGCATATTCCGTCAGGATGCCGGAGGAGTCGCGGGCATACAGCGAACGGAAATATTTGCGGTCATGAACATTGGTCGGCGACCAGCGCATAAGCTCCCGCTGCATCGCCTCGACGGCATCGAAATCGGGCGCGCGCAACGCGACATGGTCGAAAATGCCCGTGCCCGGAATGCCTTCGTAAAAACCCGTGGCATCGCGCACATCGATCGCATCCGTATCGGAGAAAAGCCGCCGGATATTGCCTTCCGATGTCCCGGACCGGTAGCCGTAATAGGCGAGAAAGGCCGCCGTCCCCTCCGCCTTGTCGGTGAGCAGCGTGACGGCCCGCACTCGCCTCGGTGCATCCGCATCGGCAAGCGGCGCTTGCGCCGGCATGTCCACGCCGACCAGCTTGACGATCACGCCATCGGGGTCCTTCAGACGCAGCACGGGTTCGCCGAACTCGCGCGTCGGACCGGAAACCGGCACCTGCGCGGTAATCGCCCGCGTCAGCCACTGCCCGAGGCTCTGGGGCGGGACGGCAAAGGCGATTTCGCTAATCTGCCCGCGCCCCACACGGCCCGGCGCACCATCTTCCCAGACGAGGAAGGTGACGACGGAACCGGGACTGCCCATGGCATCGCCATAGAAGAGATGCAACTGCTCCGCATCTTCGAACCCGCCCGTCTGCTTGACCAGCCGGAGACCGAGAAAGCCGGCATAGAAATCGACATTCGCCTGCACCTTGCGCGTGATCAGCGTCACGTGATGAATGCCTGTGGTCATCCTGCGTCTCCGGATTCGTCGTTCGATCCCGTCCTAACATCTAATGAACCGCTTCGGATCAAAACTTCCCGTGATATCCGCTCAGACCGGGCGAACTTGGGTGACATAACGCTCGAAGAAATCCGAAAACCTGGCAACCCGCATCGGCAGCCGCTCGTAAGGCGGATAATAGAGCGTGAGCCACAGCGACGTCGGTTCCCAATCGGGCAGAACGGGCACCAGATTTCCGCTCGTCAGCAAATCCTCGACGATGAAATGGGGCAGCAGCGCAATCCCCTCGCCGTTTTCGGCAAGCCGCGCCGAGACCTCGCCATTGTTGGTCGCCAGCACCCTGCCCGCCTGTACCTTCCGTGTCCGACCGGCGCTCGTGAGTTCCCACTCCTCGGAGCGGGCCTCTTCGTCAAAGGCGATGCAATCGGCACCCTTCAGGTCTTCGGGCTCTTTGGGTACGCCTTTCAAGGCCAGATAGCCGGGCGAGGCGACGAGCAGACGGCGCACCGGGCGGATCTTGCGCCAGATCGTCGACTTTTCCTGCGGGGCGCGCGAAACGCGGATGGCGAGGTCGAAATCGCCCGACACGATATCGATGAAATGATCGGTCAGCGACAGCGACACCGTGATATCCGGGTTTTCGACACGCAGGCCGGAGACGACGTCCGGCAGGATGCGCTGGCCCAGCGACAGCGGCGCGTTGAGGCGGATATGCCCCGAGGCGTGATCGGTTTGAGCGCGAACCTCGTCGGCCGCCGCCTCGAACTGGTCGAGCAAAGGCGAAATGCGGGCCGCATAGACAGCGCCCGCCGACGTCAGCGACACCTGCCGCGTCGTGCGCAGCAGAAGCTGAACGCCAAGTTCGGTCTCCAGCGCGCTCACCGCGCGGGTCACGGTTGGCGCCGTCATCGACAGTTGCCGCGCGGCCGCAACGAAGCTGCGCTGCCGGGCGACTGAGAGAAAGATGCGGATCGAATTCAAATCGCTCATGCGGATAATTTCATATTTTGCAATAATATTGTCAAATTTATTTCTATTCACAAAGGAGCGGGTTGGGGCCATTTTCTGCCCATCGAAGGACGCAAACACGGCGTCCCAGCAGAAAGGACCAAGGCTATGCTTACTCAGATCAAGGGATTGCACCATGTGACCTCCATGGCCGCAGATGCGCAGGTCAACAGCGATTTCTTCACCAAGACGCTGGGTCTGCGACGCGTCAAGAAGACCGTCAACTTTGACGCTCCGGAGGTCTACCACCTCTATTACGGCGACGAAGTCGGTACGCCCGGCTCGGTCATGACCTATTTCCCCTTCCCCCACATCGCCGCCGGCAAGGCAGGCGTTGGCGAAGTCGGCGAAACCTATTTCGCCGTTCCCAAGGGTTCGCTCGGCTACTGGCGCGAACGCCTTTCGAAGCTTGGCGTGCAGGGTCTTGCCGAGACGGAAGCCTTCGGTGAAAAGCGCCTGCGGTTTGCCGGCCCCGACAATGACGGCTTCTCGCTGATCGAAGTCGATGGCGACGAGCGGACCGGCTGGCTGCAGGACGAAATCGGCGCCGCCGAGGCGATCAAGGGTTTTCACGGTGCGAGCATGCGCCTGAAGGATGCCGGCGCCACCCGCGAACTTCTCGGCTTCATGGGCTACCAGAAGGTCGACGAAAAGAACGAGTGGTCGCGCTACGCCATTCCCGGCGGCAACGGTGCCGATTTCATCGACATCGAAACGCTGCCCGGCGCAGGCTTTGCCCGTCAGGGCGCCGGCTCGGTGCATCACATCGCCTTTGCCGTCGAAGACAGGGCGGCCCAGCTGGAAGTCCGCAAGGCACTTCTCGACACCGGCTACCACGTGACCCCCGTCATCGACCGCGATTACTTCTGGGCGATCTACTTCCGCACCCCTGGTGGCGTCCTATTCGAGATCGCCACCAACGAGCCGGGCTTCGACCGCGACGAGGATACGGCCCATCTCGGGCAGGCTCTTAAGCTGCCGACCCGCTATGAGCCGCATCGCCAGCAGATCGAAGGCCTGCTGCAGCCGATCGTCGACTAAGGCCGAGTTTCACCAGAAAGACAGCGGGACTGGAAACAGTCCCGCCTGTCGGAGATGATCACATGACACACGCATATCATGCATTCACGAAGGCGCCCGCCCCCGGCGCTCCACTGATCTTCGCCTTCCATGGCACGGGCGGTAACGAATTCCAGTTCAATGAACTGATCGGAGAGATCCGGCCGGATGCCGGCATCGTTGCACCGCGCGGTGATGTCAGCGAATACGGCGCGCTCCGCTTTTTCCGCCGCACCGGCGAAGGCGTCTATGATATGGACGACCTGACACTTCGCACCGAACGGATGGCAGCCTATATCGCCGCGCAGAAGGCAGCGCATCCCGGCCATCCGGTCTACGGCCTCGGCTATTCGAACGGCGCCAACATTCTGGCTTCGGTGATGTTCGAACACCCGGACCTGTTTGAAAAAGCCGCGCTGCTCCATCCTCTGATCCCATGGGAACCGAAGGCAAACGAAGACCTGAAAGGCAAGACGATCCTGATCACCGCCGGCGAACGGGACCCCATCTGCCCACTCCCGCTCACGAAGCGGCTGATCTCGTATTTTGCCCAACAGGGAAGCCGGGTGGAAACCGCCTTTCATTCCGGCGGGCACGAGATCCGGCAGGGCGAATTGCAGGCGCTGGCACAATTCTTCAGCACCGCAAGCAAGGATGCTTTGACGTAACCGGCAACCACAAAAGCGGAGGGAGGCGGGTTACAGCGGCATGCGCCTCCCCACAATGCCGGGGCCGCTTTCGTTACTCATTTTCACGCAGTTTCTGACCCGAAACCGGTTCCCACTTTCGCTGGAATTGCTCTGGCGCTCAGCGCACCGTCGGCGGAACGAAAAAGCATCGCCCGCGCCTCTGCGGGCGTGGCGATATCGCGGCCCTCCTTGCGGGCGGTCGAGACGAGGGCTTCAATGAGATCGCCATTGCCCCTCGCCCGCGCCCCATCGGGCAGGTAGAACGTGTCCTCCAGCCCCGTGCGCAGCATGCCGCCGAGGCGGGCGGCGGCGGCATGGACTGGCCAGATCTCCTCCCGGCCAATCAGCGTCGCCTGCCAGCGTGCCCCCTCCTGCAGATAGTCCTTCAGGATCGGGAGCAGGCGCGCATCGACCGGCATGCCTGAAGCCACGCCCATCACGAGATTATATTGCGCCCGCGCGAGCATGCCGTTGGCGATATACATGGCCACCGAGCGGACGATGCCGGTGTCGAAGCACTCCATTTCCGGCAGCGTGCCCGTCTCTCCCATCACGTCGAGAAAGTCCTGCACCTTGGAGGGCGGATTGTCGAAGACCATGGGCGGCCAGGCCCATTCGCCATTGGAGCGGATCTTGAGATAATTCAGGGTGCCGGCATTGCAGGCTGCGATTTCGGGCTTCAGAGCGCGCACGACATTCAGCGGGCCCTGATAATCCGGGCCGACCACGCCCGTCGTGGCATTGATGATGATGCCGGGACAGGCGGCGCGGATCGCCTCCACGATCTCCCCGGCCACCGCCGGCTCCCAGGAAGGCAGATGCCCCTTGCCCGGCTCCTGCCGGCGGAAATGGATATGGATGATCGCCGCGCCCGCATCATAGGCCTCGCGCGCCGAGGCTGCGCATTGCGCCGGCGTCACGGCGATATTGTGCAGGCTCGGGTCGGTCAGGACGCCATTCAGCGCACAGGTGACGATCGCTTTTTCGGGTGCAGTCATCTCACGATCCAATCTTAGTTCACAGCGGTGCGGTGTCGCGAACCGGCCACGGGCGGCTTTTCCGGCGGACCGGCAAAGCATTGCGCATGGTCCATCCATGTCCGCGCCACATCCCCTTCGATGACGAGGGCGGTATCGGCGACTGCACGCGTCTGCGTGACGACGGCGGCAAAATCCACCGCCGGGCCGGAAATGCGGCCCGCGCTCGCCTCGCCGAAGGTCCAGACCTCGCCGGACGGCGCCATCAGCTGCAGTTCCGGCATGGTTTCCGGAACCGACAGACGATTGACCTGATGCGACCAGCCGAATGTGTTGACGCCCAGCACGACGAGGTTGCGGATGCGGTCGCTCTCCGGCCGGACGCGGCCGAGCAGATCGAAGACCTCGAAACCATGCGCCCAGGTCTCCATCTGCCGCGCCGTGATGGCTGAGCGCGCCGACATGCTGGGGCCGACCCACGGGATGCGCTGTTTGGGATCGATGTCTGCAAAGCGCGTGGCGATATCCTCCGCCGTGTCCTTCCAGAGCGTGAAGAGCGCGCGGCCGCGCTCCGGGATCGTCCCGTTTTCGTAAACCCGGAGCCCGCCTTTACTCAGCGCGGCCATCAGCGGCTCCAGCATTGCCTTGAAGGCTGCCTCGTCGGTGGCGGCGAGATCGACGGCCTTGTTCCAGAAGTGCAGGTGGACGAGCACATCGTTGATCGTCCAGCCCTTGAACTGCGTGGGCTTCGAGAAGGTGGCCTCACTCTCCCCTTCGAGAAGGGCGGCTAGCGTGCGGCTTTCAGCACGAAAATCTGCGGCTTCTTTCAGACTCATGCGGCGTCCTCCTCGATTGAAACCATCAGCGCACCGGCGGCAAGCTGCTGGCCCTTGGCGATGCGGACTTCGGCGATCGTTCCGCGCGCGGTGGCCTTCAGCGTATGTTGCATCTTCATCGCCTCAAGCACGGCCAGCGGCGCACCGGCCTCGACCGTCTGGCCCGGCTCGACCAGAACAGAAACGACAAGACCCGGCATCGGGGCAACGACGCGGCCGGAGCCTGCGGCTGCCGCTGCATCCTCCCACGGCCGATGCGGCTTGAGTGTGAAGCGGCGCGGACCGATGGCCAACAGCAGTTCGCCATCGTGGCGCTCGCTCCAGTGCATGGTCTGGCGCTTGCCACCGGCCAGCAGTACGGCCTCATGTCCCTCGATGCGGACGACCTCGATCCTGTGCTGCCAATCGCCACCTTCTGCAATCGTCCAGGCCTTGCCGGCGCAGAGGCCGGAGAGGCGGCGGAGCTTGCCGGCAAGCGTCACGTCGAGACGGGATGAGAGAGGTGCTGCGGACTGGAAGCCGATCAGGCACTCATCCGGCAGGGTCGAGGCGGCGAGCGCCTTGCGGCTTTCGAGCGTGAGCTTCAGCGCCGCTCCCATGGCGAGGCTGAGACTGTCGATCTCGGTTTCCTTCACACCGCCGGGGTAGTTCTCCCCAATAAAGGCGGTCGTGGCGCGGCCTTCAACAAAGTCGGGGCGCTCCAGAATATCGATCAAGAACTCGGCATTCGTGGAAAGCCCAAGCACGGCCGTTTCTTTCAACGCTCCAACGAGCCGCCGCCTCGCAATATCGCGCGTCGGACCATGGGCGATCACCTTGGCCAGCATGGGATCGTAGAAGGGCGACACCGTCTGGCCGGTCACGATACCTGCATCGACCCGCACGCCGAGCCCGCTCGCGGGCTGCCAGAGCGCGATATCGCCCGTCACGGGCAGGAAGCCGGCAGCCGGGTCTTCGGCGTAAAGCCGCACCTCGATGGCGTGGCCGTCGAGCCTCAGCGCGTCCTGGTCCAGAGGCAGCGGCTCACCTTGTGCGACGGCGATCTGCATGGCGACGAGATCGAGGCCCGTCACCATTTCCGTCACGGGATGCTCGACCTGAAGCCGCGTGTTCATTTCGAGGAAATAGAACTCCCCGTGATCATCCAGCAGGAATTCGACCGTCCCCGCACCGCGATAATCCACCGCGCGTGCTGCCTCCACGGCTGCCCGCCCCATGCGGGAGCGAAGTTCGGGCGAGACGACCGGTGACGGGGCCTCCTCGACCACCTTCTGATGCCGGCGCTGCACCGAGCAGTCGCGTTCGCCGAGATGGATCACATGGCCATGCGCATCGGCAAAGACCTGAATTTCGACGTGGCGCGGCCGGCGCACGGCCTTTTCGAGAATGAGATCGCCGGAGCCGAAGGCGCTCAGCGCTTCCGCCCGCGCCCGTGTCAGGGCATCCGCCAGCTCGGCGGGCTCTTCGACCAACCGCATACCGCGCCCGCCGCCGCCGGCCGAGGCCTTGACCATCACCGGAAAGCCGATGCGCTCCGCCTCGGCGATAAATGTCGCGTCTTTCTGGTCGAGCCCTTCATAGCCCGGAACGCAGGGCACGCCCGCGGCGATCATGGCGCGCTTGGCGCCCGCCTTGTCGCCCATGACCCGGATCGCCTCGACCGGCGGGCCGATGAAGATGAGACCAGCAGCGGCGACCGCTTCGGCAAAGCCGGCGTTTTCGGAGAGGAAGCCATAGCCTGGATGGATGGACTCGGCACCGCTGACCCGCGCGGCTTCGATGATTTTTTCCGGCCGGAGATAGCTTTCGCCCACTGGACCGGCACCGATCAGCACGGCCTCGTCGGCGAGCGCCACATGCGGCGCGCCGTGATCGGCTTCGGAATAGACGGCGATGGTGCGCAAGCCCAGCGCCCGCGCCGAACGGATGACGCGGCAGGCGATTTCTCCGCGATTGGCGATCAGGATTGATGAAAAGCGGGACATAGTCATGGGCGTGCGACCCCGAAGCTGTTGGGCCGAGGGCTGCGCTGGCGCGCCTCAAGGCAGGTGAGCAGGCAGAAGGCAATGACGCTGCGGCTGTCGCGCGGGTCGATCAGTCCATGGTCGAGCACCCGGCCGGATGTGTAGAAGGGCGAGGACTGCCGATCGAACAGAGCTTTGATCGCCGCCTCCTGCGCCGCCAGCTTCTCCTCGTCCAGTGCGTCGCCGCGCCGCGCGGCGCCGGCACGCGCCACGGCGGACATGGTCCGCGCCGCCTGCTCGCCGCCCATCACGCCGCTCTGGCTGCTCGGCCAGGCAAAGAGGAAATCCGGCTCGAAGGCGATGCCGGCCATGCCGTAATTGCCCGCGCCGAAACTCGCACCGACATAGAGCGTAATCTTCGGCACCTTCGCATTGGCGACCGCCTGGATCATCTTGGATCCATGCTTGATCATGCCGGCCTGTTCATAGGCCGTGCCGACCATGTAGCCGGTCGTGTTGTTGAGGAAGACGAGCGCGGTCCCGGCCTGTTCACAGGCCTGGATGAAATGTGTTGCCTTGGTGGCACCCGCAGGATCGATCGGGCCGTTATTGCCTAGAATGCCGACCGCGACTCCGTGGATGGAGGCCTGAAGGCAGACCGTCTGCGGGCCATAGCCGGGCTTGAATTCGGTAAATTCAGAGCCGTCCACCAGCCGTGCGACAAGCTCCCGCACATCATAGGGCACCTTCATGTCGAGCGGCACCAGTCCTGCGATCTCGTCGCTGGCGAGACGCGGCGGGGCAAACGTCCGGGGAACCGGCCTCATGTCGCGGTTCCAGTCGAGCCGGGCCATGACGTCGCGGGCCAACGCAATGGCGTGGACATCGTCCTCGGCGAGATATTCGACGAGGCCGGAGACGGTGGCGTGCATTTCGGCCCCGCCCAGTTCGTCCTCCTTCGCCTTCTCGCCGGTCGCGGCGTAGACGAGCGCGGCACCCGCAAGCGCTGCCATGCCGTTCTTGCGCACACCGATCACATAGTCGGACATACCGGGCATATAGGCACCGCCGGCGGTCGAGGGACCGTGCAGGACGGCAATGGTCGGCAGACCCGCGGCCGAGAGGCGGGCGAGATTGCGAAACACCGCACCGCCGCGGGCCCAGTCATCCACGACGTAGTTCATCAGGTTCGCGCCGGCACTTTCGACCAGATGGATGAAAGGCAGCTTCTGGCGCAGCGCAATCTCCTGCATGGAGAGCATGGCCTGTAGCGCAAAGGGACTGAGCGCGCCGGCATTGATGCCGCTGTCGTCCACAACGATCATGGCCCGCACGCCGGACACGAACCCGATGCCACCGATGAAGGTGGAGCCGGGAACCGAGGCCGCCTCATCCTTCGCATCCGCCATGTAGCCGGCAAGGCTGTGCAGCCTGAGATACGGCAGGCCGGGATCGAGTAGCCGCGCCAGCCGCTCTCGCGGCGTGATCTGGCCGCGCTCCTCGAAACGGGCGCGGCGCTTTTCCGATGCCGTTTCGGCCCGCGCCTCCAGCGCGCGAAGCTGCCTCACGGTTTCGAGCATGCCGTCCCTGTTTGCGATGAATTCCGGCGCCCCGGCATCGACCTGCGTTTGAAATGCCACGTCTTTCCTCCCTGTCCGGCCTGCACAACCGCCAGGCTTGCTGGCGAAGCGCTCCTCGGGCTTCGCCGGCCTGGCTCCAGAACCGGCCTTCAGCGAACTCTTTTTCATCCGCTCTGTCGAGCACTTGAAAACAAACCGTTCGTACGGTATGTTTGCCACAAGCTGGATGAAGACGTCAAGTCATCCATTGCAAAGACGCGCAGGAGGAGTGAGCCGATGACCGCATTCGAAGAGACGGAAAGGGGACCCCGCAAGCAGGCGGACCGGGTGCGCGACATGCAGGACCGGCTGATTGCCGCCACCGTCGTCTGCCTCGACCGCTATGGCTATTCCGGCACCTCGATTTCGGCGATCCAGGATGCGGCGGGCGTCTCACGCGGCGCGATCCTGCATCACTACCCTTCGCGGCAGGAGCTGATTGCCGCCACCGCCGCCCGCCTCCTCGACGCGGCACTGCGCCCGACGCAGGAAGGCCGGCCGGGACGTGGCGATGGCGCGAAGAATCTCGAGGAGCTGCTGCTCTTCTACTGGCGGCAGGTCATGAATGTGCCGGAAGGCCGGGCCTTTATCGAGATCCTCGTCGCCTGCCGTACCGACGAGGCGCTGGAATCGGCACTCTCCGACCTCTTCACCACTTGGGATGCGAAGGTCGCCGAAAGCGCCCGCCATCGCTTTGCCGCCTTCACCGACGATCCGGAAGATGCCGCTCTTCTCTGGTCGATCGCCCGCACTTTCCTGCGCGGCCTGATTATCCATTCCCGCTTCGTGGACGATCCCGCGCATCTGGAAAACATGGTCTGCCGCTTCGCAGCGCTGATCTCGCCGCAACTGTCCCTCAAGACCCGGGCGCATTGATGATGACAGACACACTCCAGGGCAAGACCCTTTTCATCACCGGCGGCAGCCGGGGCATCGGGCGCGAGATCGCGCTGCGGGCCGCCGCCAACGGGGCGAATGTCGTCATTGCCGCCAAGACCTCAGAGCCGCATCCTAAACTTCCCGGAACGATCCATTCCACCGTCGCCGAGATCGAGGCGGCCGGTGGGCAGGGTCTTGCACTGATGCTGGATGTGCGCGATGCGGACGCGGTGGAGGCGGCGGTCGCGCAGGCAGCCGGTCATTTCGGCGGCATCGACGCGGTGGTCAACAATGCCGGGGCGATCAGCCTCACCCCGCTTGCCGAGACCGGCGTCAAGCGCTTCGACCTGATGATGCAGATCAACGTGCGCGCGGTGTTCGTTACGGCCAAAGCCGCCCTACCATACCTGAGAAAATCGGCTAACCCGCATATTCTCAGTCTCTCCCCGCCGTTGAATTTCGGGACCCCGTGGCTGAAGCCCTACATTCCCTACACGGTCACGAAATACGCCATGACGATCCTGTCGCTCGGTCTCGCTGAGGAGTTGCGCGCCGACGGCATCGCCGTCAACACGCTGTGGCCGAAGACGACGATTGCCACAGCCGCCGTCGAGCACGAGGTGGATGCGAGCCTCATCGCCCGATCGCGCCATCCCGCGATCATGGCGGACGCGGCCCATGCCATCCTGACATCCCCGGCGGACACGTTCACCGGCCAGACGACGATCGACGAGGACGTTTTGCGCGCCCGCGGCGTCACCGACTTTTCTGCATATTGCATCGACCCGCAAGTGGAGGACCTTGCGCTCGACCTTTACGTGGACCCCTGACCACCATCGACATGTGAGCACATCACCATGGGAGGAGAGACATGCTCAACTATAGCGTCATTCTGGAGGACGCAGCGCGCACGCTGCCCGACAAGACCGCTTTCATCTTCGGCGAAAAGCGCTGGAGCTTCCGGGAACTGGATCAGGCGGCCGCCCGCATAGCGAGCGGGCTGAAGGCGCTCGGCGTTGAACCCGGCGACCGGGTCGCCGTCAGTTGCCCGAATGTGCCCTATATTCCTATGATCATGTTCGGCGTGCTGAAGGCCGGCGCGATCTATGTACCACTCAATATCCTCCTGAAGACGGAGGAGATCGCCTATCATTTGCGCGACTGCCGGGCGAAGGCCTTTCTCTGCTTCGAGGGAACGGAGGCGCTGCCGATGGGCACCTGGGGCCGTGCCGCTTTCGAGATGGTGCCAGGCTGCGACATGCTGATTGCCATCACCGCCGATCCCGCAGCGCCCTCGCCCTTCGAAGGTTGCCCGACACTTAGCCAGATCATGGCCGCCGCCGCGCCGGCCAAGGAAGCGGCACCGACCAATCCTGACGACACCGCCATCATCATCTACACATCCGGGACGACCGGCGACCCGAAGGGCGCGGAACTCACCCATTCCAACGTGATGATGAACACGTTCCTGCTGCGTGATCTGATGCACTACCAGCCGAGCGACGTGTCGCTGCTCGTCCTGCCGCTCTTCCATGTGTTCGGCCTGATCGTGCAGATGTCGTCCGGCATTCTGGCCGGCATCACACATGTCATCCAGCCACGCTTCGACCCCGAAACGGTCTTGCAGGCCATGGCTAAGGAGAATGTCAGTGTCTTCTGCGGCACGCCGACCATGTATTGGGCGCTGCTGCATCACGACAGTCCGACGGCACCGGACCCTGTCAGCATCGGCCGGCATCTGCGCTGCTGCATCTCCTCCGGCCAGTCCATGCCGGGGCCGACCCTGAAGGCCTTCGAGGAGAAGTTCTCGACCACGATCATCGAAGGCTACGGCATGTCGGAAGCCTCGCCCGGCATCACCTTCAATCGGCTGGAAATGCCACGCAAGATCGGATCGGTGGGGACGCCCTTCTGGGGTATCAACGTGCGCATTGTCGATACGGATGACCGCGACGTGGCGCAGGGCGAGACCGGCGAAATCATCTGCCGCGGTCACAATGTCATGAAGGGCTATTTCAACGCGCCGGACAAGACCGCCGCCGCACTTCGCGGCGGCTGGCTGCACACGGGCGATATCGGCCGCTTCGACGAGGACGGCTATCTTTATATCGTCGACCGGCTGAAGGAGATGATCATTCGCGGCGGCGAGAATGTCTATCCGACCGAGGTCGAGAAGATGCTGGCAGAACATCCCGCCATCTCGCTCGTCGCCGTCATCGGCACGCCGGACGAGAAATATGGCCAGGAGATCAAGGCTTGTGCCGTATTGAAGGTTGGCGCAAGCCTGACGGAGGAAGACTTCATCGCCTGGGCGAAAAACCGGATGGCAGCGACGAAGTATCCGCGCAAGGTGGAATTCATGCCGCAACTGCCGATGACGGCGACGGGCAAGATCCTCAAGAAGGAACTGGCGCGGCGCGAGCTTGCCAGATGCCTGCCGGAGCCGGCGTGAGCGAAGGCTGAAAGGAGAGATGATGCACGAGTATGAAACCCTGACGCTCACAGTGGACGGGCGCGGTGTTGCCATATGCACGCTGAACCGGCCGGAAAAGCGCAACGCGATGACCGACCGGATGCTGGCGGAACTGATCGACATGGCCGGCCGCATGTCCGCCGATCCCGACGTGCGTGCCGTCATCCTGACGGGTGCTGGCGACTTCTTCTGTGCCGGCGGCGATCTCTCCTGGATGAAACAGCAGATCGAGGCGGATCGCGCCACCCGCATGAAGCAGGCGCGCGGGCTGGCTGATGCGCTCTTCGTCCTGAATACAATGGAGAAGCCACTGATCGGCCGCATCAACGGCAGCGCCTTCGGCGGCGGCCTCGGCCTCATCAGTGTCTGCGATGTGGCGATAGCGCCGGCGACCGCGCAATTCGGCTTCACCGAAACGCGGCTCGGGCTCATCCCGGCCACCATCAGCCCTTACGTTCTGGCACGCATGGGCGAGGGCAAGGCACGGCGCGTGTTCATGTCCGCGCGGCTGTTTCCGGCCCATGAGGCGGTGGCGCTCGACCTTCTGGCGCGCGCTGTCCATACCGAAGACCTCGATGCCGCCATCGAGGCGGAAGTGGCACCCTACCTGACCGTCGCCTCGGGTGCCGTCGCCGCATCCAAGCGGCTGGCTCGCTCGCTCGGACCCCGCATCGAGCCAGAGGTCATCGAAGCCACGATCAAAGCCCTCGCTGACACTTGGGAATCGGAAGAGGCGCGTCATGGCATCGAGGCATTTCTGACCAAAACCCCGCCGCGCTGGGTGCGCTAAGGCAACTCAGGTGTCGAAACAGGACAATGAAGCTTCATAAGCCGGATATTGCCTGGGAGCAGCTTTTCGCCCACGCAGCACAGGATTATCGACACCGTGACAGGCTTGCGGAAAGGTCCTTCGGCCCAGGGTCTCAAAGGCCCATGGCTTTCAGTTCCTGCAAGGGCGGGATCGTATCGAACATGTGCTGGTCGAGACGATCCCATATGATCCCGCAGGTTGGCTTGTGGGGATTGTGGACTTCGATCGTGCGGGTCGGCGTGAAGATGATGTCGACTACGGTATCATAGACGTCCGGCGTTAGCTTTTCGACCAGGACCTGGCAATCATGGACGACGGCGGCGCAGGGGGTCGCAACGGATATACGACCGATCTGGTAAAGCATGCCCCATTCGGAATCGAAGAAACCGTGACCCTTGCCGAAACGGACGCCTTCATGGTTGATCGCACCCGTGCCCGTGACCATGTAGTCGACATTCGGAAGTGTCGCCTGAATTTCCGCAAGCGTCAGATGCTGGCCGACCCGCTCCATGCCATCTAACGTCGAGGCATAGAGATAGTGATCCGGCGCGATCTTGGCCGGATCGAGCAGCCAGAAGCCCCGCTTGATCGAATAGGTGGTCATCAGCACCACCTTGCCGTCCTGCAACGCCCGCAGTCGCAGACGGTCGAGGCAATTGTCGGGGGTAATGAAGATGAGCTCCGCATCGCGATAGAAGCTGTGATCGATCAGGCGATGAACAGCCTCCTCCCCGCCTTCAAAATCGGCAATGAATTCGCCGAAGTCGAAGTGGAAGCGGCTGTCGGCGACTGCGACCTTACGCAATTCGGTCCAGACGCGCTCGCGGACGGAGGACTTGTGGTCGGCGATTTCAGCGGCTGTAGACATAAATGCTCCTCTCATGGAATTAGCTCGCCGGCTGCATGCCGCGCTTCCGCAGCACGCGCCGTTCGATGACGATGACGATCTGATAGAACAGGACGGAGATGAGGACCGACACGACAGCGACCGTCCAGATCATGCCGTAGTCGAGATAGCCGCGGGACTGGTTTAGGAGATTGCCGAGCCCGGTGCCGGTCGCCAGCCATTCGGCGATCATGACCCCGAGCAACGCGCGCGGGACCGCGAGCCGCATGGCTGCAAAGAGATAGGGAAGCGAAGCCGGGATCGAGACGAGGCGCAGTTGCGTGAGCGGGCTTGCGCCATAGGCCCGCACCACATCGAGCGCGCCACGCGATACCATGCCGAGCCCCTGGGCCAGCGTCACGAAAGCTGGAAAGAACGTCACCGAAACTGTGATCCACAGAATGACCGAAGGCCCGCGGCCCAGCAGCAGGACCAGCAATGGCGTCAAAGCGACAAGCGGCATGGTCTGCGTGACCAGAGCAACCGGCATGAAGGAACGTACGATGCCCGGCCGCATGACGGAGGCGAGCGCCAGCGCAAAGGCGAAAGCAAGGCCCGCCGCCATGCCGAAAAGCGTCAGCGGCAACGTCTGCATCAGCGCGGACACGAGCCGGAGCTGTGCGGTCTCCGCAGAGGGCGCGATGAAGAGATAGTCGAACACCCCGAGCGGCGTCTTTGCGATCATCAGCGGCGTGCCGAGAATTTTCAGGAGCCCCCACCAGACGCTGAAAGGCAACGCGATCGAGGCAACCGTGAGGACGATACCGGCGAACCGGCCGGTTGCAAGCAGAGCACTCGGCGGCGGCGCTGCCACAGTAACGGCGCGGGTGGTATGGGTGATCTTCGCTTCGATGAGCGCGAAAAGCACATAGGCGATCAGCGCCATGCCGGTGGCGGCCAGGCCAATGCCCCAGAGCCGTGCGGGCTCTGCGCGCCCCAGCGAGCCGATGAGATAGACGCCGAGCCCGTAGCGCCCGCCACCGCCGAATTCGGCCAGAACCGAACCGAGGACCGCCGCCGGTGCTGCAACCCTGAGCCCTGCAAGGATGGCCGGCAGGGCCGAGCGGAACTCCACGAGACGAAGCAGCGACGCCCGTCCGCCGCCATAGGCGCGCACAACATCCAAAATGCGCCGGTCCGTCTGGCTGATACCGGTGACAGTGGCGCTCATTGTGACGAAATAGCACCCGAGGGCGGCAAGCACGATGCGCGGCGTCATCCCGGAAAAGGTCAATACGAGGATCGGCGAAATGGCGATGGGCGGGAGGGCGAAGATTGCGACATTCAGGCCACGTCCAATTCGAGCCGCAACGGGGGACACGGCAAAGAGAATGCCTGCGGCAATTGCCAAGAAATTGCCGATGACAAAGCCAGCTGCCGCACCTTCGAACGTTGCCAGAATGTGCAGCGGATAGTCGCTTCTATCCTGCCAGAATCGGGCGAGAACGGCGCTTGGAGCCGGCAGCGCGCCGCTTGCGACCAGCTGGAACCGGCCCAGAAGCTCCCAGACGGCAAACAGGATAACGGCATTACGCCATGCCGCCAGGCGTCTGCCTGTACGGGCTCCCGTCTCAGCGGCGACGTCAGTGGCCATCCAGCGCCTCCGTGATCTCGTCTTCGAGCGCGTGAAAGGCTTCCGTGGTGAACACATCCGGAAGGCGCGGACGCGGCAGCGGAATATCCACGATCTTGCCGATCCGCCCCGGCCGGCTCTGCATGACGACAACCCTGTCGGCAAGAAAGACAGCCTCGTCGATCCCGTGGGTGACGAGCAGCGTCGTGGCCCGGCCTTCCATCCAGATACGCTGCAATTCGACATTCATCTGCCGGCGCAGGATCTGGTCGAGTGCGCCGAAAGGCTCATCGAGAAACAGAACCTCGGGCTCGGTGACGAGCGCGCGGGCAATCGCCACCCGCTGGCGCATCCCGCCGGAGAGTTCGCCGGGCAGGGCCTTCTCAAATCCCTTTAGGCCGACAAGCTCGATCAGCCCGGCGATCTTGCCAAGGTAGCCGGCACGGTTTCGGCCAAGCACATCGAGAGGCAGCGCGATATTGTCCTCAACGCTGCGCCAGGGCATGAGTGCCGCGTCCTGAAAGGCAATGCCGGTGAGCCCAGCCTTGGCAGCAGCCTGTGGCGACTGCCCGGAAACCGAAATCGTGCCGCCTGAAGGAGCGTCGAGCCCGAGCGCGAGCCGCAGCATGGTGGACTTGCCGCATCCCGATGGCCCGATCAGCGCAGTGAACGAACCAGCCGGACAGTCCAGCGAAACGCGGTCGAGTGCCTGCACGACGGTCTCGCGCCCGGCAAAGGAGCGCGAGACGTCTTTGAGCGTAATGCCTGCGTCCTGCGCCATCAGACTTCTGCGAGAACTGTCGTGTCGAAATGGTCTCGCTTGGCCTTGATGCCGACCGCAGCAAGAGACTCGATATTGGCAGCGATCGCTTCCTCGCTCATCGAGAAAATGCCCTTCGGGCTTTCGATCAGCGGCTTCTGCGCGGTGTTGAAATAGACCTCGTTTTCGATCGAGCGGCCGGTCCCCTTGTACCAGGTGTCAGCCAACTGTTTGGGATAGGCGGCCGGGTCCTTCAGGTTTTCCTCCCAGCCCTTGCGGCTTGCCTTGAGGAAGGCGACGATCTCCTTGCGCTTCGTCTTGAGCGTCTCTTCGGTGACGACGACGGTGTCATTGAATATCTTGAATCCGTAATCGTAGAGCAGGAAGGACACTGCCTCCTCGCCCGCCTGCTTGATGGTGAAAGGCACATTGGTGGTGAAGTCGAGCGACGCATCGATTTCGCCCTTGATGAGCGGGGTCGGATCATAGGCATAGGGCACGATATTGACCTTGGACCGGTCGATCCCGGAGATCTTGAGCATGGCCTCGACAGAGACGACATTGACGGGCGGGACGGCCAGCGTCTTGCCGATCAGGTCCTTCGGTTCCTTGATCGGCTTCTTTGCGAGCGACACGATGCCGATGGGGTTCTTCTGATATTGCGCGCCGATGATCTTGAAGGGCGCACCCTGCTCGACAATCGCCTTGATCGTGGTGTCGGGTGTCGTCAGGGTCAAATCGGCCTTGCCGGCAATGATCGTGCTTTCCGGAATGACATCCGGCCCACCCGATATGTAGTTCAGATCAAGTCCGGCCTCCTTGTAGAAGCCCTTGTCGGCGGCAACGAAATAGCCGGTGAATTCCGCATCGTTGATCCACGACGCCTGAAAATTGAACGGTGAGGCAGCGGCCGCATAGCGCGTCAGAAGCGGCGTCGCCGCGGCAGCGCCCATGAGACCCATGAAATGTCTGCGGTTGAGGGTAAGATGCATTGGACTATGGCTCCTGTTCTCTGGTGAGGCTTTTTATGATTTGCGTCAGACGATCCCGCGCATGCGCGCGAGTTCCTTCAGTGGCGGTGTGACGAGGATTTCCTCGCGCGTCAGCCGCTCCCATTTGATCCCGCGCGGCCTGCGACCACCGCGCTCGATGGTCGAGAGCCTTGAAGGTGTAGCGATGTAATCGGCCTGAATGTCGGTTTCGCTGGCATTCATCTGCTCATCGACGACCTGGACGTCATGCACGACCGTGACAACCGGCGTCGCCTCATCGACAAGGCCAAGATCGGTGAACATGCCCCATTCGAGATCGAAATAGGTGTGCCCCTTGCCGAAGCGGATACCATCCTTCGTCACGGCAGATGCCCCGGTCGCCAGAAAATCGAAACGGCCGATATGTGTCAGTTCGGCCAGATTGATCGGCCGCGCGAAGTGCTCCATGCCATCGAGCCAGGCGGCGAAAAGAGCCATCTCCGGCGCCACCTTGCCCGGCTCCATGTAGAGAAAACCGCGCTGCATGTTGTAGGTCGACATGACGAAGGGCTTGCGCTCGACAATCAGGCGGCGGCGCACCTCCGTCATGGAATTGTCAGGCGTCACAAAGGCCAGGCGGCAATCTTTCCAGGCCTCCAGACCCGTCACACGATCGACGGCCTGCTCCACACCATCGAAGTCGGGAATGAACTCGCTGAACCCGAGATGAAACCGCGTATCGGGGCGGGCGACGGCCTTGAGGCTATCCCAGACCTTCTGCCGGAAAACACGCGGTTGCGCCATACGGACCTCCGTTTCAATGTTTCATAACTGTGAAACAACAGTTTCATTATTGCAAGAGGGGTGATAATCTTTTTATGCAGTTCGGCAACCCGGAGGAAAAATGGCTTCTCGTCTTGTCTTGCGCATTCAGGAACGCTACGCGCGGCTCACCAGCGGCGAGCAGAAGCTTGCGCAACTCATTCTCGACCGGCAGGACGATATCCTCACCCATTCGGCGACGGAGATCGCCGAGATGGCCGGCGTGTCGAAGGCCACCGCTGCGCGCTTCTTTCAGCATCTCGGTTACGCCGATTTCAACGAGGTGAGACAGCAGGCGCGCGAGGAGCGCAACCGAACGGAGCCCTATGGCTATTCCGTGACACAGTCCGAGCAGGTCGCGCTGGGCAGGACGATCGGCGCGCACCTGGAGCTGGAACTGAAAAACCTCACCAAGACCTTCGAGGAAATGCGCTCGGACAAGGTGCGCGAGGCGGCCGAATTGATCGGCGCGGCGCCGAAGGTCTGGGTGCTGGGTCTGGGAACCGAGGAAGGCGTGGCGCGTTATGCTCGGCTTCTCTTCTCACGGCTCCGGCACGATGTGATGATCCTTGGCATCAATCAGGGATCATGGGCGGAAGACCTTGCGATGACGGGCCCGAAGGACGCGCTGATCCTCATCACACTGCCGCCGCAACAGCCGATCCTGAAACCCATTCTCAGTCATGCAGCCACAAGCCGCCTCAATGTCATCACGATCACAGACCGGACGTCCATGCTGGAAGCGCAGCGCTATTCCAGCGTGGTCCTGCCCTGCCATGTGGCGAGCTTCGCGCTCGGCCCGTCGCACACGACCGTTCTGAGCACCGTGCGATTGCTGGCGCTGACCTTTGCCGCGCATGCCGGCCGCTCAGCGCAGCAGCGCGCCGAGATCATCGCCGCCATTCACGAAGAAATCGGGGGGCACGAATAAGGATATGTGGCGATCCGGGAGGGCATACCCGTCTTGAGGCGCCTTCGCCCTGATGTCGATGGAAAGTCGTTAGCTTTGCCCGCAGGAATCCACTGCAGCACGCTTTCAATACCGAACGTGCGGATCTGACGAACCGACATGATATCGGCATCGGCTTCCGTCGGACGGGGCGGTTTCGATCATCTTGAAATTCAACCGGTCAAGCTGATCTTTGCGTCAGCGCTTCAGATGTGGCGCACGCTCATCTCTTCGCGTTCGCCACGACAATCCTGAACCCATTCCCACGCCAGAAGCCATCCGGCTCCAGGCTTCCGCGATAGGTGCAGCAGGCTTTTTGCCGACCGCTGCTGAAACAGCCGCCGCGAAGCACCCGACGAACCTCACGCCCCGCATTCGCAGCTTCACGTCCATCGTTGCCATAGGGATAAAGGAAGCTCGGGGTTGCCATATCCTCGCCCCAAAGGGTCGTGCACCACTCCCAAACCTGACCGGTCATGTCGTAGCATCCATAAGGAGAGCGCCCCTTTGGAAAAAGGCCGACGGTACAGGTGTTGTTGAAGCCGATCTCCTCGGAGTTCGACGCATCGTCCTGCCAGAAGGTTCCCCAAGGATAAACGTTCGCGGTTCCGGCGTCGGCCTGGTCGCCTCGTGCGGCTCGTTCCCATTCGGGTTCCGTCGGAAGCCGCACGATTTCGGTATCGGCAAGACGTCCATCCTGCCGCCACCGTTCGGTGAGCCAGGCGCAATATGCATTGGCGTCGTGCCAGGTAACATCCGTTGCCGGCGCACTTCGCCGTTCGGGCACCAGGCCATCGGGACTGACCCAGACCCGGTTCGTGGCCTTCACAAATTCGGCATAGAGGCCGTTGGTGACTGGGTAAATCCCTATCCGGAACGGTTCGATGGTAACGCTGTGCGGCGGCGCAGAATTGGGGTGGGTCGTCGAACCCATCGTGAACGTTCCGCCCGGCACCGTCGCAAGCGCTCCAAGATCACGCGGGTCGCCCCATGTAGCAAGCCATCGCCCGGCCTGCTCGCGCTCGGCGGGTGTCAGCGCACCGTATTCTACGATGTGAAAAAGCCTCTCAGCCAATCGCCGGGCCGATGCGGGATCGACCGCAAATTCGGATGCCAGCAGCGCACCTCGAAGGGAGGCCTCGCCATCGCCGGTCATCAGACTTTCGACAAGACCGCCAGTTTCAGACGCGCCTTTTTGCCGTGCCGCCAGACTGCGGATCACTGGAGCCCAAAGCGGCGGATCGCTGTGGAATGGCCCAGCGGCCGATGCGGAAGGCATTTCCACAAGATGACAGGCCGCCAGCAGCTGGCGCACACGCCTGACCGGCAAGACCTCGGCATCGACGACCGTCCCCTGCAGACAATCATAGGCCAGACTGGCGAGAAACCGCGATGTTTGCGGGTCCCCCGCCACGCGCAAGAGCCAAGCATCGACAATTTCCTCTGCCGAATGCCCGTGCGAGGCAGCACGAAGCGCCATGGCGAATTGCGCCGGATTGCCGGCTGCAAGCCCCAGCCCGACGCCGCTCTGCCTGATATCGAGATCGGCAATCTTGCGGGCGGCATCAACCCTTTGGGCCTCAAGAAAGGGCAGAAGCGAGAAGCGGGCGAAGGGCTGCGGGGGCACAAGACCCTTCGTCGCCTCTTGTTCCGCCAGCGCCAGGAGCCGCACGCGTGGATGCTCGTTCTGAAAGCGCAAGGCTTCACCCAGCAGGTTCGCCGCATCGTCCCCGGCAGCGTCCAGTCTGTCGAGAACTATATGGAGCATCCAGGATGAAGCAGCCCAGGCTTCCGAGGTCAAAACAGAGGCAAGGTCTGGCACCGCCGCATCCACCAGCGCATCAAAGTCCTGACCGCAACATGCCTCGATATAGAGCGGAATCGCCGGACCGGCGTCCCAGATCTCGTCACGATACACGCCGGATTCATTGCGCACGACCGCGCGGGGATGATCGTCCTGTCGCGCCAGCTTGCCACTGAGATAACGTGCAAAGGTTGTCTTGCCGCTGCCGGTTTCTCCGACCAGCAGCAAAGCCGGATGATCGCGCGCCATCTCCATTGCGGAAAAGTAGACAGGCGGCTCGGGCTCGACGCGATCCTGCAACTTGCGCAGCCCCTTGGCAGCCTTGTCCTCTTCGGTAAAGTTGACCAGCAGTGGAATGTAGCCCTCTTCCAGCGAGATGGGATGGCCATCGGGATGCGCCATCAGAGGCATTTGCCCATGGGCGAGTGCTCGCTCGATAAGGTGCTTGCGCAGACTGTCGACAGAAATGCTCATCCGTCGCCTCATCAGAATAGCGCCGCCACGTCGGGATTGTGAAAGCGCTGGATCTCGATGGCATAGCCTGCCGGGTCCTCGAAGAAGAAATGCTCGCAGAACCGGCCGCGGAGCATGTCGGACAAGCCGGGCACGCCTGCGGCCTTCAATCTTCCATGCCAGCCCTCGACATCCTGCGAAACGATAGTGAGGAGAACGGCACTTTTTTCCTGATGCTTGAGGTGACCGCGATTGCCATCGACGATGCCGAAATAGCATTTGCCGGCGATCCGGTAGATGCGGGCGAGACCCTGATCGAGAACCAGCTCAAACCCCAGGACCTGCTCGTAGAACGGCACCACCGCGTGGATGTCGTCGTAGTAGAAAAACGTAATCGAATAGTCGCGGTCCATGATGAAGGCTCCCTAAAGCAATTCCGAGCCGAAAGTGGAAAGCGGTTTCGCGTCCGGAATTGCGTGAAAACAAAATGGTCTAGAGGATGTTCAGCGTGCCCTTGTGATCGATTGCAAGGCACCTGATGTTCGGTTTTGCGGCATAGACGTCGATGGGATGGACGATGTAGAGCCAGGGTGGATTTGCCTGCAGGCGTCTGAGGCAGTGTGCATAGGCATTCTCCCGCTCGAAATCATCGACCGCGTCATTGGCCGTGGCGATGAGCGCTTCGGCCTCGGCATCTTCATAGCCCTGCCACCAGACAGCCCGCGGCCCGCTGGAAATCTTGTCGTTCAGGACCCGATAGGTGCTTTGCGGAGAGGAATCGAACAGGGCCATGTCGCCCATTTCCTTGCGCCCGATCTGTCGGGCATATTCCGGCCGGTCTGCTTCCGTCTCCACGGCCACGTTGAGGCCGATGGCTTCCAGCGATGCGGCAACGAAATGGCTGACCTCTGGCGCCCGCTCCGGCATGAAGGTCGGTGTGCGCAGGCGCACAAGATTGTCGCCCCCTTCGACCGTATCGAGCAGCCGGCGCGCGCGATCGGGATCAAAGGGAATCGGCCGGAGATCGGCCTTGGCCGCGCCCAGATGAAACGGGCTGACGATGGTCGATGATGGCACGGCCAGCCCGTGATAGATGTCGGCGGCAATGGCTGCCCTGTCGACGGCATGGTTCACCGCCAGACGCGCCGCGGGCGACTGGAAAAGACCGTTCTGACAGTTCAGATAATACATAACGGACAGGGTGTTGACTGCTTTACCCCACTGGAATTGCGGATTGAAATCAAGCCGGTGCTCCACGCGCTCCAGATTGAGCGCTGCATCCACCTCCCCCGCTTTCAGCAGATCGTAGCGGGCCTCCGCGCGCTTGCAGGCGGTCGCGATGATATGCTCCGGACCCTGCAGCCCTGGCATCTTTTCGAGCACGGCCTTCTGTCCGATTTCGACCTCGGCAACGCGGTATCTCCCTGTTCCGATGAGCGGACGTCCGTCCGCATCGCGCCGGCAGATGTAGAATTCGGAGAAGACGTCAAGAATGTCTGCGAAAGGACGTGGGTTGCGCACTTCAATAATGTTCGGGGACCGGGCAGTAATCGTCGCGTCCTGAAGATAGCGCGCGTAGGACCACTTCATGCCGAACGTATCGACCGCTTGAAGGATGCCGTCGATGAATTCCAGGATGTCTGCGGCGACGCAGGGCTTGCCGTCGTGAAAGGTGGCGCCGTCACGGATGGAAAAGGTCCAGATGCGGCCATCTGGAGAATGCGTCCAGTTCTGAAAAAGGGCCGGACGCGCCCAGCCATTATCCCAGCGCAACAGCGGCTCGAAGACGAGGTTCTTCAAGGTGAGCACGCTCGTGTCGTCCGTCACGCGGTCCGGCGGAAGGAAATCGATCTTCTCCAGGGCGATGTGCAGGCGATCCACGGATGGCATCCTAGTCTATTTCGCTGCGGCGGCGCGGATTAAACCAGTCGGCCAGCGAGTCGCCGATCAGGTTGAATGACAGGACGGCGAGCAGAATGGCCATGCCCGGCGCCAGGGCAACCCACGCAGCGCTGCGCACATATTGCAGGTTGGCAGACACGTCGGCGCCCCATTCCGGCAAGGGTGGCTGCGCGCCAAGGCCCAGAAAGCCAAGGCTCGCGGTTTGCAAGATGGCGCTGCCCAGTGCAAGCGTCGACTGGACGAGGAGAGGACCGAGGCCGTTGACGAAGACATAAAAGATCAGGATTCGATGGGCCGGAAGCCCCAAAGACACGGCCGCCTCCACATAGGGTTTGACGGAAATGCTCAGCGCCTGACTGCGCGCGACACGGGCGAACTGCGGGGCCAGCGTGATGGCGACGGCAAGCATCGCATTTTGCAGGCTTGGTCCGAAGGCTGCGGCAAGGGCGATGGCAAGCACGAGAGCCGGAAACGCCAGAATGGCATCGACAACGCGCATGACCAGCGCATCGACCCAGCCACCGGCGAAGCCGGCAAGCATGCCGACCGAAACCCCGACCGCAAATGCGATCGCCACGACCCCAAGGCCAATCGCCAGCGTTGCACGTCCACCGTACATGATGCGGGTCAGAACGTCCCTACCGAACGCATCAGTGCCGAGCCAATGCTCCAGGCTCGGTGCGGCAAGTTTGTGCAGGATGTCGAGCTTCGTCGGTGAGTATTGAGTGAGCCAAGGTCCGACGGAAATGATGCCGACCAGGACAAGGAGAATGATCAGTCCGACGAGGGCGAGCGTGTTGCGACGCAGAAAAAGCAGAATTTCACCCATCGCCTCATCCCATCTTTCGCCGAACACGCGGGTCGAGGATACTGTACAACACATCAACCAGGATGGATGTCAGGACGAAAAGTAGCGCGAAGACGAGCGTCGTCCCCTGAATAACAGGGTAGTCGCGATTTTTGATCGCTTCGAACATGTAGCGGCCGATTCCCGGCCAGGCGAAGATTGTCTCCGTCAGGATTGCACCGCCCAGCATTTCCGCGAATTTGAGGCCGATGACGGTGACTGCCGGCAGGAGAGAATTGCGCAGGCCATGGGTCAGCACCACATCGCGACGACGCAGCCCTTTCGCCTTCGCCGTCCTGATGAAGTCCTCACCCATGACATCGAGCATCGTGTTGCGGACGAAGCGGCCAAGCGTCGCCGCCAGAAAGGCCGCCAGCACCGCGGTCGGGAGCAGCAGATGCTGAAGCGCATCGACCGCGCCCGGCAGATTTCCCGTGAGCAATCCGTCGAGAATGACAAAACCTGTCACGCTTTGTATTTGCAGATAGGGGCTCAAGCGCCCGGAGACCGGAAGCCAGCCCAGGTAGTTCGCAAAAACGAGTTGCAGAACCAATGCAAGCAGAAACGCCGGCATGGAGACCCCGAGCAGCGAGATGACGCGCGTCAGATGGTCGAAAAGGGAGTTGGGACGCGTGGCAGAGAGGACGCCGATCGGGATGCCAACAACGATGGCCAAAATCGTTGCCAGGACTGAAAGCTCTATCGTGGCGGGCAATCGGTTGAGGATTTCCACGGCGACCGGCTGACCGGTCTTCAGCGAGTATCCGAAGTTGCCGGTCAGCAAGCCCATGACATAGTGATAGAACTGAAGGACGACCGGCTCGTTCAGATTGAGCTGCGTCCGCAAGGCTTCGATCTGCTGTTGCGTTGCGCCGGGCCCGAGCAATGTCGTAGCCGGGTCGCCGGGGATGATCCGGACCAGTGAAAACACAATGACGAGGACAATCAACATCACTGGAATCAAGGCGATCAGACGGCGTATCAGAAAACTCGCCATGTCCGGTTCTCGGTCTTTCTTGCAGCTTGCTTTGGACGATCAAGCGCATTCGCGTGGAATGCCTGACCCAGGATTGCGCCGGCGGCCCTGGACCGCCGACGATCTGACATGATCCTATTTTTTGTAAACAGACCAGTATTCGTTCAGCGGCGGCGCGCTGTTGACGACAAGTCCCTCGACATTTGCCCGGGCAAACACGATCAGCTTCGGGCTGAAGAGATAGGCGCCGGGCACCCGCTTTGCGATCTCCTCCTGGATCGTGAAATAGAGCTGCTTGCGCGCCTCCAGATCCGAGGTTTGCTGCGCTTTAAGGATCAGGTCGTCGAGCTGCTTGTCCGGCGGCATGCGGAACGTCATGGCCGTACTGGCAAGCGACGAGAGGTATCCGATCGTGATGTGGGCATCGGGATCGTTGTACCACGGCTGGCGACCGTCGAGAGCGACATCAAACTGACCCGACGTCTGCAACGTGCGAAGAGCCGGAAATTCGGTCTGCTCGATGGTCGCATTCACGCCGATATCAGCCAGATTGGCCTGGACAAAGGTTGCCACGGCACCCCAGAGCGGTCCCTGGAAGCTGTAGAGCTTCAGGTTCAATGAGGACGGATCAACGCCGGCCTCGGCCAGCAGCTTCTTGGCGAGCGCCGGATCGTATTTCGGCGCGAGTTCCTTCATCTTCGGATTGAAGGCCCAATTGTTGGAAGGAAGCGGTCCATAGACCCGTTCTGCCGTTCCCCCGAACACACCCTTCAGAAGTCCATCATAGTCGATGGCATGCGCAATCGCCTCGCGCGCCTTCACGTTTGCAAACGGGCCGTCTGTCTTGCTGTTGTTGAATTCAAGCTGACGAATGATCTGGCTTGAAGATTCCAGAACCTTCACATCCTTGTTGGCCTTCAGCGCCTGAATGTCCTCCGCAGCAATCGCGGACAGCTGTCCCTGTTGCTGGACGATATCGACACCGCCTCCCTCCAGTTCGAGACGGCGCGTGGAGGCATCCGGAATGACCCGATAGATGATCTGGGACAGTTTGGGCGCACCGCGGAAATAGTCCGCGTTTGCCTCCAGAACCACGTTGGTATCAGGCTGGGCGCTCTTGAAAGCGAAAGGCCCAGTGCCGACAGGATGGGCGGCGAATTTGTCGCCATATTTGGCAACGGCTGCAGGGCTGACAATGGCGGCCTGTGGCTGTGCAAGAATCGAAAGAAAGGCAGGATAGGCGCTCGAAAGGGTGATTTTCAATTCCGTCGGAGAAACGACCGCAATCTCCTTGATGAGATCAAATGTCGCCTTGACGTAAGGGTTGGTAGCCTTGGTGCGCTCCAGAGAGAACTTGACCGCCGCCGCATCGAATGCGGTACCGTCCTGGAATTTCACACCCTCCCGCAACTGGAAATCAAACACCTTACCGTCCTCGGAAACGATCCAGCTTTTGGCCAGACGACCCTCGAGAACCTTGAAATCCGGTGCGGTCCAAGCCACCAGCGTGTCGAAGACGTTCAGGATGATTTCGCTGCCAATCGGCTCGGCCTTGTTGGTGCCGGGCTCGAGGCTGACGGGGTCGGAGGGCACGGCCACGACAAGCGTCTTCAGTTTGGCCCCATCTTCGGCGTGAGCGCCTGAGCATAGCAGCGGCAAGGCAACCGCAGCGATAGCAATGCTGTCCCAGATTTTCATTGTCTCATTCCCCTATCTGTCTGATCGATAAACACGGATGCCGAAATGCGCAGGTTGGATTTCTGTAATATACTACGAAATATATCATGGCCGAGCCCGCTGTAAAGCCCGTTTGGTGATCATTTAGTCACGCCGCGATCCTGCCTAGAATTTGTGCTGATGTCATAGGGTCTGGCGCCCCTCGCGACCGGACGAGCAGGGTCGTAGATCCATTCGGACCAGGACCCGGGATACATGGAAGCCCTGATGCCTATCGATGCGAGTGCCAGAACGGTATGAGCCGCCGACATGCCTGCGCCGCAGTAAACGCCAACGGGTTTGCTGCCGTCTGCGCCGAGCGCAGCGTACATCTCCTGCAGCGTCGCAGCGTCGGTAAAGTTTCCATAATCCGTGACATTGTCGGGCGCAGGGGCGCTGATAGCGCCGGGAATATGTCCACGCGGCGCCGCACCTGGTTGAGCCGGTCCACCGATATAATTCGGTCGAATGCGGGCATCGAGCAGGACACCTTCATGAACAAACCGCTGCGCGTCCTCTGCGCCAAATTCCGGCATATGACCTGGGCTCAGAACGATCTCGCTCGGTTTCGGCTTGCTCGCATGCGCAGCTGTAGGCAGCCCGGCCGCCAACCAGGCCGGCAATCCGCCATCCAGGACCCTGACATCCGGCAGACCGGCCCATTTCAAGACCCACCAGGCGCGGGCCGCAGTCATGCTCCGGTCGGCATCATAAACCACAATCGTGCCGGTTCGCATCAGGCCCCATGCCCGCGCCTTGGCCTGAAAGACTTCGATCTCCGGAAGAGGTCGCTGTCCGCGCTCTGCGGAACCTGGCGACTGGAAGTCCTCGTAGGCGTATGTGTCTATCGCTCCTGGGATGCGAGGGTCGCCGAGGGAGGATCTGCCCGTGTAGGGATTGACCGAGTGCACAGCCAGAACCGTTACGGCCTCGCCGCGCAGTTGCCGCCCCTGCAATTCATGAGCAGCCACCAGCACACGGCTTCTTATTTGCTCAAGGGTCATTCCGTCTCCCGTTCCAAAGGCGTTACAAGCTTAGCTTCGAACACAACAAGGTGCTTGGCAAGTTAAAATATATTACGTAATATATTAGAAAATTTTGCCTTGACCAGCACCCCGCTGCATTCGCTGGAGCCTATCTGCCATGAGCATTCTATCGGTGAGCCACCTGACGACCTCGTTCCGGCAAAAGGGTGAATGGCATGCAGTGGTCAATGATGTCAGTCTCGAAGTGAACATGGGCGAAACCGTTGCCATCGTCGGCGAATCGGGGTCGGGCAAAAGCGTGACAGCCATGTCGATCATGCGGCTTCTTCCGGAAAAGACAGCACGCGTGACAGGCGAAATCCGGTTGGAGGGGCGCGATCTTCTGGCGCTATCAGAGCGGGAGATGGAGGATGTTCGCGGAAACCAGATTGCCATGATCTTTCAGGAGCCCATGACATCGCTCAACCCGGTCATGACCGTCGGGCGACAGGTTTCGGAAGCCATTCGGCGCCATGGCAAGGTTTCAGCCGACACAGCGCGCCGGCAGGCGATCGCCCTTTTCGACCGCGTCCGCATTGCGTCCGCTGCAAACCGCTTCGACGAATATCCGCATCAATTGTCCGGTGGCACATTGCAGCGCGTCATGATCGCGATGGCGCTTGCCTGCCGTCCGCGCCTGCTGATCGCCGACGAGCCCACGACGGCGCTGGACGTGACTGTTCAGGCGGAAATCCTGCAACTGATCAAAAACCTGCAGGACGAGGAAAAGATGGGTGTGCTTTTCATCACCCACGACATGGGCGTCGTTGCCGAGATCGCTGATCGCACCACCGTGATGTTCCGCAGCCGTTCGGTGGAAACCGGAATGACGCAGGACGTTTTTGCAGCACCCCGGCAGCCTTATACACGCGCGCTCCTGTCGGCGGTTCCCCGGCTCGGGTCCATGACGGGGCGCGAGAACCCCGCGACCTTCCCGCTCCTTGATCCGGAGACAGCTTGCGCCACGCCGGAGCGCGAAATGCCGGCGGCCGGTGACGCAACGGTTCTGGACGTCCGCAATCTGGTCACCCGTTTCGACATCAAGACCGGCTTGCTGGGTCGCGTCACAAGCCGCGTCCATGCGGTTGAAAACGTATCCTTCGATCTGCGGGAGGGTGAAACATTGTCGCTCGTCGGGGAGTCGGGCTGCGGCAAGTCCACGACCGGACGATCGGTCCTGCGGCTCGTCAAGCCCACCAGCGGGACAATCCGCGTGCATGGTGAGGAGATCACGGACCTGTCGAAGAAGGCGCTGAGAGGCCGCCGAAAGCAGATGCAGATGATCTTTCAGGACCCGTTTTCGAGCCTGAACCCGCGCATGCGTGTGGGTGAAGCGATTGCAGAACCGATGATCGTCCACAAGTTGGCCAGCAAACGCGATTCCATCGCGAAAGCGACGGAACTGATTGAGAAGGTCGGCCTCAAAGCCGACATGGCGCGGCGTTTTCCTCACGAGTTCTCAGGCGGTCAGCGTCAGCGCATCAGCATAGCGCGGGCTCTGGCGCTCAATCCCGGACTGATCGTCGCCGACGAAGCCGTGTCGGCCCTTGACGTCTCCATCAAGGCGCAGGTCGTCAACCTCATGCTGGAATTGCAGGAAAGTCTGAAGATCGCCTTTCTCTTCATCAGCCATGACATGGCCGTGGTCGAGCGGGTCAGTCACCGGGTCGCAGTCATGTATCTTGGCGAAATCGTGGAAATCGGCACACGTGCACAGATCTTCGGGGACCCGCAGCATCCTTATACACGCCGGCTTCTGGATGCCGTCCCCGTCGCCGACCCGGCACGCAGGCATGATCCCAAGGTCAGGGCCGAATTCGAACTGGGAAGCGCAATCCGCCCGGCAGATTTCGTCCCTCCGAATGCCAGCTACCGGCAACATGCGCCTGGGCATCTGGTCAAGCAAAACTGATAGGATGCGGAGTCTGCCGTTGCAGTCACGTCAAAGGGTCAAATCGGCGCGGCCGTTGGCGATCAGGGCAGAAAGGAGGCCTTTGCGCGTGTTTTCGTTATGCTCCATGATCGCCTGCCGGGCTTTTTCCGCGTCGCGGGCGCGAAGATGCACCAGGATGCGATGATGATCGTTGTTCGTTTCCGGATTGATGTCGCGAACGCGGGTTCCCATGTGAAAAAGCCGCGCACATTCCTCAAGATGGCTCATCACCAAAGTAGAAAGGCGCTGATTACGCGACCCTTGTGCGATCAGGGCGTGGAACTGCTCGTTACGGGCAATAAAGGTCCTCGTGCTCACCTCTTCGCCCATGACATAGCTGGCATCCGCCAGTTCATCCAGTTGGTCCATTTCCGCGACCGTGAGATTTTCAGCCGCCAGCGCTGCGGCAGTGCCCTCCAGCACGCCGCGAACCGAAAAGAGATCGTTCATGTCCTTGATCGTCACCGGGCTGACGCGATACCCGCGCCGCGGATAGGCTTCCATGAAGCCTTCTACACACAGACGTCCCAGAGCTTCCCGCACAGGCGTCTTGCTCATCTGCAAGTCTTCTGCAAGCTCCGGCTCCGAAACATCTGCGCCAGGCGGCAGAGCGCCGGTGATGATTCGCTCTCGCAAGATCGCATAGGCCTGCTCGGTCAGCGATTTCGTACGCTTGCCCCCGGTCGCGTCAGCTTGCCCCATGGCTCTCACGTTCAGTCTCCTTCTGCCCGATCCGGGCGGTCTTTTGTTGTTACGACCAATCCGCCTGATGTCAAAACGTTTCCGGCCAATTTTCCGCGCAGGGTCACGTCATCCACTTTGACACAGTGGCCCTTGTAATATACTACGTAATATATCTAATCCATCCCCATTTGGGTTGGCGCATTGGAGCGCAAGTTGTCAAAAATCCTCGTCATCAATCCCAACAGCTCCGTTTCCGTCACGCAGTCGATGGAGGCATGCATTTTGCCCCTGCGTGCGGCAACCCGTCACCAGATAGCCTGTACAGAACTCGAAAAATCACCCGCCGGCATCGAAACCGATGACCATGTGGCAGAGGTCATCCCCAACATTCTCGAAGCAGTGGGTTCCTTCAACGCGGATGCTTTCGTGCTTGCGTGCTTCTCCGATCCGGGAATTGAGCGCGTCCGGGCGGCCACGGGAAAGCCTGTCACCGGGATTGCGGAGTCGGCTTATCTAACTGCCCTTTCATTGGGCCGACGCTTCGGGATCATCTCGCTTGGCCCCTCCTCTATCGCGAGACATCTGCGCTATCTGCAGAAGCTCGATCTCCACCACAGATTGGCCGGTGATCGTTCGATCGACATGACTGTCGTGCAGTTGATGGCGACTGACGTCATAGAAACTCTCTCACGGACCGCTTGCCTTCTTCGCGACGAGGACAAGGCCGACGTCATCATTCTGGGATGCGCGGGGCTTGGCTCCTATCGCGCCTCGCTTCAAAACAAGTTGGGATTACCGGTTATCGATCCCGTTCAGGCGGGCGTTTTGCTTGCAGCCCATCATCTCGATATGGCCTACGGAAGGTGACGCGCATGTCTTTCGATCTTGTCATTCGCGGCACCGCCGTCTTGCCGGAAGGTCCGATGGAAAACGCCTGGCTCGGGATCAGCGCGGGAAAGATCAGCGCTATCGGGACCGGCGACGCGCCAGAGGCAGCGACAGTGCACGACTGCGGCGACAATCTGATCCTGCCGGGCGTCATTGATGGCCAGACCCACGCCTGCAGCTACGGCGGTCTTCCCGGCATTCGCTCGACCACACGTTCTGCCATCGCAGGTGGCGTGACCACCATCGTGGACATGCCCTATGACAATCCCGCACCGCTCAATGATACTGGGCGCCTGTCGGAAAAGGTCGCTGCGATCGCGGACCATGCGCATGCGCATGTTGCTCTCTACGCGACGATCCTGCCGGGCCAGTCGACAGACGCGATCGCAAGTCTGATCGAGGGCGGCATCGCCGCCTTCAAGATCTCGACGTTCGAGAGCAGTCCGACCCGCTTCCCCCGTATCCCGTCCGATCTCATCCTCGATATCTTCCAGGCGCTTGCGGATACAGCCATTCCCCTGGGTGTGCACAATGAAGACCAGGAAATCGTTCGTGCCTACATCGCCGCCGCCAAGGCCAGCGGAGAAAACGGTATTGAGGCCCATTCCGCCAGCCGCCCGCCCGCTGCGGAGCTGGCGGCAACAGCACAGTTTCTGGAGCTTGGCGCGTCTGCCGGCGCTCATGCCCATATTGTTCATCTGACGACCGGGCGCGGGTTCCAACTCGTCGACAACTATCTCAACGATGGATTTCGCGCGACCGGCGAGCTGTGCGTCCATTACCTCTGGTTTGACCCCGAACGCGACGGAAGGGAACTGGGCGCCCGCATGAAGGTGAACCCGCCGATCCGCCCCCGCCAAATCGACGCACTCTGGGACGAAATTCTCGCCGGTCGTGTCGCCTTTGTCAGTTCCGACCATTCCAGCTGGCCGATCGACAACAAGCTGACCGAATCTATTTTCGATGCGGGGGCCGGGGTACCGGGGCTGGAGACTTTGCTTCCGGCTTTCTGGACCGCTGCCGAAGAACGTGGCCATGATGCTGCGACACTGACGGTCGAGATGCTTTGCGAACGGCCGGCGAAATTCTTTGGCCTCTGGCCCCAGAAGGGTTCGATACGGATCGGCGGCGATGCCGACCTCGCCATTGTCAGCAGGGCGCCACAGACTTGGGATGCCCGAAACGCGCATGACGAATTGCAATGGAGCCCGTTCGACGGTCGACGGTTCACCATCAAGGTCGCGCGCACCTACCTTGACGGTCGTCTCGCCTTCGACGGTGACACTGTTCTCAATCAGCCGGGCGACGGGCAGTACCTGCGCCGCGGTCAATCCCACTGGTTCGAATAGGAGATATCGGCGTGGCTCTTATCAGCGCAGAATCAAAGGGCGTCTTCGTGATTGCCGTGACGCCCTTCAAGGACGATGGAGCACTCGATCGCGACAGCATCGACCGGATGGTCGACTTCTATGCTGAAAAGGGTGCCGACGGCCTCACCATTCTCGGCATGATGGGCGAGGCACCGAAGCTGACGCAGGAAGAATCGATCGAAGTTACACGCCGGACGATGGCGCGCGCCGGTGGCAGACCCGTTGTGGTCGGCGTGTCGGCACCCGGTCTGGCGGCAATTGGCGAACTGACCAAAGCCGTGATGGATCTTGGTGCCGCAGGTGTGATGGTCGCCCCTCCTCCCGCGTTGCGCACCGACGATCAGATCGTCGGCTACTACCGCGATGTCGTCGAAACGGTGGGGGAAACGGTTCCGATCGTCCTTCAGGATTTCCCGCTGTCGACGGGCGTTCAGATATCCACCAAGACTTTGGGGACGATCTTCGAGGCGATGCCCAGTATCGTCATGCTGAAGCACGAAGACTGGCCGGGCCTGCAGAAGATTTCCGACCTGCGCCGGGCGGAAGCGGGCGGCAGGCGCCGTGTTTCCATCCTGTGCGGCAATGCTGGCGTTTTCCTGCCCGAGGAAATGCAGCGCGGCGCAGATGGCGCCATGACAGGTTTCGCCTATCCGGAAATGATGGTGGACGTCGTCCGTCTCAGCAACGAGGCCAGGCATGACGCCGCGCAGGATGTGTTCGATGCCTATCTGCCGCTCGTGCGTTATGAGCAGCAGCCCGGAATCGGCCTGGCCGTTCGCAAATATGTTCTTGCCAAACGTGGTGCGATTGCCAGCGCTGCCCAGCGCCGCCCCGGCGCGCCTCTCAACGCCGCTGCAGTCGCCGAGGTCGAAAAACTGATCGCACGGCAGACGCGCAAACTGGAGGCTCTGGGCTGATGGATTTGAATATTTCCGGGAAAAGGGCCCTCGTATTGGGAGGTAGCCGCGGTCTCGGCGCGGCCATCGCACAAGCGCTCGCAGCAGAAGGCGCTATCGTTTTTGCAGCCGCGCGAAATATCGAGGCGATGCCGGCAAGCTCGAATATATATCCAGTCCGCGTCGATCTTGCTGACCAGGCATCGATTGACGAACTGATCGCATTAGTGCGGCGAGAGGGCGGGATCGATATCCTGGTCAACAACACGGGCGGCCCCAAGGCGGGCCCTGCCATGGGCCAGTCGAGTGAGAATTGGCAGTCCGCCTTCCGGGTGATGGCGACCTCCATTTTCGCCATCACCGACGCGCTTCTGCCGGCCATGATAGAGAAGCGCTGGGGGCGCGTTCTGACAATCGGTTCGTCGGGCGTCGTCCAGCCGATTGCCAATCTCGCGCTGTCCAACGCAGTTCGTGCCGCCATCGCCGGATGGTCGAAGACACTGGCCGGCGAGGTTGCGCGGCACGGCGTCACCGTCAACATGATCCTGCCCGGACGCATTGACACGGATCGTGTGCGTGAACTCGACGGGATAAAGGCGGAAAAAACGGGCAGCAACCTTGCCGCTGTTCAGGAGGCATCGCGAAACGATATTCCGGTGGGGCGATATGGTCATCCGGAAGAATTCGGCGTTGTGGCCGCCTTCCTTGTCAGCGCGCAGGCAAGCTACATCAACGGCGCCACCATCCGCGTTGATGGCGGAATGATCCGGGGCATATGAGCATGAACCGTTTCGACATCGTCCAGAACCGCGACGGAACAGGCAGTTCGAAATGGAGCCGTTATCCTGCGGATGTCTTGCCCATGTGGGTTGCCGACATGGATTTTCCCGTCGCCCCCGAAATTCTGGCAGCCCTCGGCAAACGGCTTGAACACCCGGTTCTCGGCTATGGCGTCGCCCGCGACGAATTGCGCGAACAGATCGTTGCCGACATGGCCAAGCATTATGGCTGGGCGATCAAACAGGACGATATCGTCTTTCTTCCGGGCGTGGAACCGGGCTTCAACATGGCGCTGAAGGCGATGTTTGCATCTGACGATTCGGTCCTGGTCCAGACACCTGTCTACCGCCCTATTCTCAATGCACCCGGTCATTGGGGGCTCGTTCGCCAGGAGGCTCCGCTCATCCCGTCCGCCTCGGGATGGGTCATGGACAGGGAGACATTTTCCGACCGATTGGCATTTTCAAAAGCACTTCTCTTCTGCAATCCGCACAATCCGACAGGAAAGGTCTTCACGCGAGACGAGCTGGTCTGGATCGCTGAGCAATGCCACAGACACGATGCGATCATCATTTCGGATGAAATTCATTGTGAACTGCTTCTGGATGGAAGAAACCACGTCCCGATCGCGACCCTCTCCCCGGACGCCGAACAGCGCACGATCACGCTGATGGCTGCCAGCAAGACCTACAACATTGCGGGCCTGAAGACCGCGTTCGCGATCATTCAAAACCCGAAAATCCGCGAAAGATTTGCGGCCTCTAGACTGGGGATGGTCGATAGCGTGAATATTCTCGGGCTAGAGGCAACGCTTGCTGCGTTTCGCGGTGCCGAGGCGTGGAAAACGGAATTGCTGGCCTATCTCCAATCCAATCGGGATTTCCTGATGAAGGAGATCGCACGGCGCTTTCCGACGATCCGCTGTCTCGCCCCGGAAGGCACCTTTCTGGCCTGGCTCGACTGCAGCAAGCTCGGCTTGACCCCGGACCCTCAGTCGTTCTTCCTGGACCGGGGCAAGGTCGCTTTCAGCGCGGGTTCGGAATTCGGCACCGACTACAAGGACTTCGTTCGGTTGAATTTCGGATGCCCAAGGTCCTTGCTCGAAGAAGGTCTGCAGCGGATGCAAACCGCGTTGCTTGACTGACCGTCGGATCATGTCCGATGGAGCGGCATTGTCGCAACTGTCGCCGAGAGTTCCGACGGCAGATTCGATCCCCTTCGCCAACCGCCGTAAATCCTCGCCAGATTCTCTCTCACGCGATCTCGACCTCGAGAAATCAGCTTGATGCGTGACGTTCAGGCGAAAGACATACCGCATCTCAAAACCGGTTAAGCGATGCCACTCCAATAAGGCATCTAATCAGGGTTCCCAGGAACCAACGAAAAGTTGTCGTTCCACGTTTGATTGCCAGTTGACATTCGGAGCCGCTGCAATTTTAGTAGGATGTCAGACCAATTTTGAACCATAGGATGGAGCGATGGCCCGCGCTGCGGATACCGTCAAGAAGACGCGGCCTCCGATTGCCCCGCTCGACGCCATCGACCGCGTGCAGCAGGTAAGCGAGGCACTCGCCAACTATATCGCACATACAGACATGCAGACCGGCGAGCGTTTGCCCGCGGAACGAGAGCTGATGGAGGCACTGGGTGTCGGGCGGTCGACGATCAGGGAAGTGATCGGGCGTTTCCAGGCACTGGGTGTCATGGAGACACGCAAGGGCAGCGGCACCTATCTGCTGAAGCCGATCAGCAGCGCGACGATCCATATGCCGCTGATGCTCAATACTTCCGGGCTTCGCGATGCACTTTTGCAAACGCTCGAGGTGCGGCGGGGGCTGGAGGTCGAGGCGGCTGTGATGGCCGCCCGGCGACGCACGCCCGAGGACCTGAAAGACATCGAAGCAAAACTTAACGAGATGGAACGTGTGCATCTTTCGAAGGGCACGTCCGGACCTGAAGACTTGCTCTTCCATCTTGCAATCTACGACGCCACCCACAACCCGCTTTTCCGTCAACTGCTCGAACAGATGCGTGAAGCGTTTGAACGCTTCTGGTCGCGGCCGTTTGACAGGCCAGATTTTGCCCGACGCTCGTTTCCCTTTCACCGCACCCTGTTCAACGCGATCGTCGCGCAGGATACCGAAGCGGCAAGGCGCGAGACACTAAAGATCCTCGACGTGGTCGAGGACGATATCAAGGAAATGTCCCGATGAACGAAGGCCACACAGAACCCGGCCAACATGGATTTGACGCCTTTTCGCTGATCACTGCGCATGACGAGGCCAACGCCTTCGACGCGGTCGTTCCGCCGATCGTGCAGACCTCGCTGTTCACTTTCTCAACCTATGACGAGATGATCGCGACCTATCGTGGCGAAAAGATCCGACCCGTCTATTCCCGAGGACTGAATCCCACGGTCCGCATATTCGAGGAAATGCTGGCGAAGCTCGAGGGCGGCGAAGATGCGCTCGGATTTGCGAGCGGTATGGCCGCCATCTCCTCCACTGTCCTGAGCTTCGTCGAGCCCGGTGATCGCATCGTTGCTGTGCGCCATGTCTATCCGGATGCGTTTCGTCTCTTCGGCACCATTCTCAAACGCATGAAGATCGACGTGACCTATGTTGATGGCCGCGACGAGGATGCGATGGACAAAGCCCTTGACGGCGCAAAGCTTCTCTATCTCGAAAGCCCGACGAGTTGGGTCATGGAAACGCATGACGTCGGGGCACTTGCCGGCCTTGCCAGAAAGCACGGAGCAGTCTCCGTGATCGACAACAGTTGGGCGAGCCCGGTCTTCCAGCAGCCGCTGTCGCTGGGTGTCGATCTCGTTCTCCATTCGGCGTCGAAATATCTGGGTGGTCACAGCGACGTCGTTGCCGGGGTGGTCGCGGGATCGAAAGCGTTGATAGACCGCATTCGTGGGGAAGCGTTGCCCTATCTTGGCGGCAAGCTGTCGCCCTTCGACGCATGGCTGCTGATCCGCGGCCTGAGAACCCTGCCATTGCGCATGAAGGCGCACGAGGTTTCCGCCCTGGAGATCGCACGGCGTTTGCAGGCACTCGAAATCGTCGAGCGGGTCTGCCATCCCGCCGTGTCAAATCGCCTGCCACCGGGCCTCAAGGGCACGTCTGGGCTGTTCTCGTTCATCTTCAAGGAAGGCATCGATATCCGGGCGTTCTGTGACAGCCTGAAGCTTTTTAAGCTGGGCGTGAGCTGGGGTGGACATGAAAGCCTGATCGTGCCGGGAGAGGTAGTGCTCCAGCAAAAGGCCCAGCCGAATTCGGCTCACGCTTTTGGCACCCATCCTCGCTCTATCCGCCTCCATGTCGGCCTTGAAGGCACCGAGGCTCTCTGGTCCGACCTCGTGGGGGCGATGGCCGCATCCAAGATCACCTGACCTGAAACACAACCACCAGCGAAAAGGGGAATGACAATGAAAAGACTGATAACCGCAGCACTGATGACCGCGCTGATGTCCGGAACGGCATTTGCGGACACGACGTTGAAGCTGGTGGAAGTGATCACCAGCCCCGAGCGAACAGAGACACTGAAGTCGATCGTCGCCAAATTCGAGGCGGCCAATCCGGGGACCAAGGTCGACATTATTTCGCTTCCCTGGAGCGATGCCTTTCAGAAGTTTGCGACCATGGCATCCGCCGGCGATATTCCCGACGTGATGGAAATGCCCGATACCTGGCTGTCGCTCTACGCAAACAACGGAATGCTCGAAAGCCTCGAACCCTATCTCAAGACATGGGACACGACGGCGGATCTTTCCGACCGGGCACTTGAGCTTGGCCGGGATGTGAAGAACACCGCCTACATGCTGCCCTACGGCTTCTATCTGCGGGCCATGTTCTACAACAAGAAGCTTCTCGCCGAGGCCGGCATTTCCGAGCCGCCGAAAACCATGGATGAATTCCTTGCCGACTCGAAGAAGGTTTCAGCTCTTCCCGGCAAATACGGCTACTGCCTGCGCGGCGGGCCCGGCGGCTTGAACGGCTGGGTCATGTTCGGCGCATCGATGGCCGGTTCCAATGAGTTCTTCACCAAAGACGGCCATTCGACCTTCAATTCGCCAGGCTGGGAAAAAGGTCTGACCTGGCTGATCGATCTCTACAAGAATGGCTATGCGCCCAAGGATTCGGTCAACTGGGGCTTCAATGAAATTGTCGCCGGCTTCTATTCCGGCACATGCGCCTTCCTCGATCAGGATCCCGATGCCCTGATCGCAATCGCCCAGCGCATGAAGCCGGAGGATTTCGGGGTCACCACGATGCCGAAGGGCCCGGATGGAAAAACCTTCCCGACGATCGGCTACGCCGGATGGTCGATGATGTCGGCGAGCAAGCAAAAGGATCTGGCATGGAAGCTGATTGCCACGCTCGAAGGTCCGGAAGGGAACATCACCTGGAACAAGCGCACCGGTGCTCTGCCCGCGCTGAAGTCCGCCGAGAAGGATCCTTTCTATTCGAGCGACCAGTTCAAGGGCTGGTTCGCCGAGCTTGCCGACAAGGACGCGATTCCCACCAAGATGCCGACCTATCTTGAGGAATTTGCATACTTCAAGGATTCCCTTGTCATCAAGACGTCCCAGGAAGCGCTTCTGGGCGACATCACGCCCAAGGATCTCGCCAAGCAATGGGCCGACTATCTGACCAAGGCGCAGCAGAAGTTCCTTGCGAACAAGAAGTGACACGCTGGCCGGGCAGCCGTTTAAGCGCTGCCCGGCCCCATGCCTCCAAACCCGGAAATGCCTGATCGATGACCACCTCACGTCTAAACCAGGCGCGTGCGCCCCTTCTGCGCAGGCTTGCCGTAGCGTCGGAACCGTATCTGTACAGCGCGCCGGCCCTGATCCTCATCGTCGCCGTCATGCTGGTTCCGCTGACGCTGGGGATTTCCTACGCATTCCGCGATGTCCAGTTGCTCAATCCGTTTTCCGGCGGTTTTGTCGGTCTCCAGCATTTCCGCGATCTCGCGGAAGATCCTGCCTTCTTCAAGGCGTTGAAAAATACGCTATGGTGGACGGGCGCGTCCGTCTTCCTGCAATTCGTGTTCGGCCTGATCCTCGCGCTGTTGCTCGACAAGCCGTTTGCCGGACGTGGCCTCATCCAGGCACTCACTTTCCTGCCATGGGCCGTGCCGACATTCCTCGCAGGACTCACCTGGGCCTGGCTCTTCAATCCTGTCATCGGGCCGCTCCCCCACTGGCTATTCGCCATTGGCCTGCTCGACGCCCCGAACAACATTCTTTCAGATCGCAATCTGGCCATGTGGGGACCGATCATCGCCAATGTCTGGTGGGGCATTCCATTTTTCGCAATCACCCTGCTAGCAGCCCTACAGGCCATCCCGCGCGACCTCTATGAGGCCGCCGCGATCGACGGCGCGAACCCGCTGCAGCGCTTCATGTCGATCACGCTGCCGTTTCTTGCGCCGACAATTGCCATCACCGTGCTTCTGCGCACAGTCTGGATCGCCAATTTCGCCGATCTCATCGTTGTCATGACCAATGGCGGACCAGCCGACAGGACCCAGATCGTCGCAAGCTACATCTTCACCCAGGCCTTCAAACGCCTCGATTTCGGCTATGCCTCGGCGGTTTCACTGGTGCTGCTCGTCCTCCTGCTCGCTTATTCGATGCTGATCATCCTTTTGCGGCAAACACTTCTCAACAAGGATTGAGCCCATGCGTATGCAACGAATCCTGCTTACGGTCGCACATCGCCTGGCACTTCTGGTCTATGTCGCCTTCGCCTTGTTTCCGCTTTTCTGGCTTCTGAAGGTGGCAATCACGCCCACCAACCTGCTTTACACGGAGGGTGTGCGCCTCTGGCCGTCGGAGACGACGCTGGAGCACTTCAAATTCGTGCTTGTTCACAGCGACTTCCCGATCTTCTTTCGCAACAGTGTGATCGTCGCCGGGTCGACTGCGTTTTCGGTCACGCTCCTCGCCTCGCTGTCCGGCTACGCCCTGTCGCGTTTCACCTTCCGCTCCAAGTACTGGATCGTCGCACTCATGCTGATCACCCAGATGTTTCCTCTGGTCATGCTGGTCGCGCCGATTTTCAAGATGCTGTCGCCGCTGGGTCTGACAAACAGCCTCACCGGTCTGGTTATTGTCTACACCGCCTTCAACGTACCCTTCGCCACCTTTCTGATGCAGTCCTTCTTCGACGGCATACCGAAGGACCTCGAAGAGGCCGCGATGATCGACGGCGCCACACGTTTCGTTGCCTTCAGACAGATCATCCTGCCTTTGACCCTGCCGGGTATCGCTGCGACGCTCGGTTTCGTGTTCACCGCATCGTGGAGCGAGCTTCTGTTTGCACTCATGCTGATTTCGGGCAATGGCTCGGCGACCTTCCCCGTCGGCCTGCTCACCTTCGTTTCCAAATTCTCCGTCGACTTCGGGCAGATGATGGCCGCCGGCGTGCTGGCGCTCATTCCCGCCTGTGTCTTCTTCCTCTTGATCCAGCGTTATCTCGTACAGGGCCTGACGGCGGGCGCCGTTAAAGGCTGAAAGGACAAGTCATGGCCTCCATCGATATCCAAGCGGTTCGGAAGAATTTTGGGAATTTCCCTGTCCTGCGCGGCATCGATCTCACCATTCAGGATGGCGAGTTCATCGTGCTTGTCGGGCCATCCGGTTGCGGTAAGTCCACATTGTTGCGCATGATCGCAGGCCTTGAAGAGGTGAGCGATGGGGAAATCCGGATCGCCGGCAAACGCGTCAACAGTCTCGCGCCAAAAGATCGCGACATCGCAATGGTCTTTCAGTCCTATGCCCTCTACCCGCATATGAATGTCGCGGGCAACATGAGCTACAGCCTGAAGCTGCGCAAGACGCCGAAAGAGAAGATTGCAAGCGCCGTTCGAGACGCCGCGGCGAAGCTGGGCCTCGATCCATTCCTGGAGCGCCGCCCCAAGGCGCTATCCGGTGGCCAGCGACAACGCGTCGCCATGGGTCGCGCCATCGTGCGCCAGCCCAAGGCGTTTCTCTTCGACGAGCCGCTCTCCAATCTGGATGCTCGACTGCGCGAACAGATGCGCGCCGAAATCAAGCAACTCCACCGCAGCGTCAGCGCAACGTCTATTTACGTCACGCATGACCAGATCGAAGCGATGACCTTGGCAGATCGGATCGTCGCAATGCACGGTGGCGTCGTGCAACAAGTGGGAGCGCCGCTGGAGCTTTACGATCGTCCGGCCAATCTGTTCGTCGCGGGCTTTATCGGCTCGCCTGGGATGAACTTTATCGCTGGCCACTACAGCGCGGCAGGCGACCATGCCGAGTTCAGGCTCGCAGACGGAACAGCGATCCCGCTTCGCCCGCGTGGCGGTATCGAAAACGGTGCTGCTGCAACGCTCGGCATCCGGCCTGAGCATGTCGGCCTGACCACAGAAGGCCCTTGGGAGGCGTCGATCGACCTGATCGAGCCCACCGGCTTCGGCATTATCCTGCATCTGGACTTCCGCGGCCAGAAGTTGAAAGTCTTCACCCTCGATCGCGACGTCCTCAACGCGAGAGGAAGCGTCCGAATGGCGCTTCCCGCATCGTACTTGCACCTCTTCAACGCCGAGGGTAGCCGCGTCGACTGATCAGAACGCTTCGCTTGGGCCGCGTTCGGCCACGGGTTGGGGGAAAAATTGCTAACTCGTGATTCAGACCAGTCTCAGAGCATGGACGATGTTCCAGTCTTCAATCGCTATCGACTGCGCGGAGTTGACCACGGCGATCGCGTCAAAGCGGATGACCTTTCCATCCAGTTCCTGGCGAAGTCCCGCTTCTACGGCCTTTCTCTGCTCCTCGCTGACGCCATAGGCCAGCGAGATATGCGGCATGAAGCTCTCGACGGAGCCGACCCCGAAGGCGTCGACCGCCCGCATCTTGAGCGCGCGAAGCCTTCCCTCAGCCTCAAACGCTGCATAGAGCGACCGGAAAAATTGCGGCAGGCCATGGATGCCGGTGACAGGCGTTGAAAACGCTGACTCACCGGCAAAATGCGAATCCAGGACCTCCGCCAGATCCCCGGCGGATCGTTCCATGTCCTCCACAAGCGTCAGATGCGGGATGAACCTTGGCGTGTCCAGCTTGTCGGAAAGGCCGAAAACGATGTTCTGAAGCCGATCAAGGTCAGCGCTGCATGGCTGCAGCCAGATAGAATGCCAGGAGGTCATTTTTCTGTCCCTTCCGTTGTTCGCGCTGTCGTGAAGGTCTGCTCCCCCTTCCCCTTGCCCGGCTTGGGTGAACGAACCGTGTCGCGCATGATCAGAGGCACATCCAGTTCGGAAATAATCGGCGGTGCATGTGGATCGCTGAGACGCCTGTCGAGAATGCGCAGGATTTCCCGCGCCTGCCGCTCCGCGCTCTGCTGAAAGGTTGTCAGGCGATAGGCACCCCAGCTGGCCTGCGGGATGTCGTCGAAGCCGATCACCGAGAGATCGGCTGGAATGGCAAGCCCCAGCATGTTGCGTGCATAGTCCATGACCCCGAGCGCCATCAGATCGTTTACGCAGAACACGCCCTCGATGCGACGCTGTGGCGAGAGAAGCAAGGAAGCCGCGAGCGTGCCGCCCTCGTAATCGGTCCGCTCCGCACGTTCGACCACAACCTCCAGCCCAGCGTTCCGGGCAGCATCGACATAGGCCCGTTCCCGTTCGACGAGATTGGGGCTCCCGACGGCCGACGTGACCAGACCGATGCGGGCCATGCCGCGGGCGGCGAAAATCTGGACGACCGTCTGTGCAGCGAGCGCATTGTTGACGCGGACGTGGTCCGGCCCCTCCTCACTGCGCCCGACGGCGATCAGTGGCTGACCGTTGCGCTGGGCAAGATCGATGAAAGCCTTCGACGGCATGCCCGAAAGAACGATCGTCGCCTGCGCCCGATAGCGCAAAAGAGTCTCATGCGACGCCTGACCTGTCTCGGACCTGTCCGTGGTGATCAGCACGGGCACTCGACCGTTCTCAATCAACAGGCGCGACAATGTTGAAATCTGCAGCGCACGGAACGGCGTTTCCGGATCGGACGCGATCATGCCGACCAGCTGGCTGCGGTTTGCCAACAGGCCTCGGGCCAGATCATTCACCTGATAGCCGAGTTCCTCGGCAGCTCTGAGAACCTTTTCGCGCGTGGCAGGCGAAACACTGGCGCCATGCGTGAACGTGCGCGACACGGCCGAACGAGATACGCCCGCGCGCTCTGCCACCTCATGGGCACTGATATAGCGCGGCAGATCGGTTGGATCGTTTTCATTGCCATCCCGCATCAGCGCCCCACCTTGGAAAGCACGTCGGCGCGCAGGAACCGCTCAATGACAAGCATGAAGGCGATGGAGGGCACGAGCAGGATGAGCGCGGTGATCGAGGCGATCTGGTAATTGCCCCCAGAACCGGCTGTGTAGAGCAGCAGGGGCAGGGTCGAGATATCCGGTGCGCCGACAAAATAGGTGCCGGTGAATTCGTCGAGCGATTCCAGGAAGACGAAGACGGCGCTGGCGAGCAGGCCGGGGGCGGCAATCGGCAGCGTCACATCGCGGAAGGTGCGCAGCGCCGAGGCGCCCATGGAGCGCGCCGCCTCTTCGAGTTCCCGGTCGATGGCGGAGAAGGCGGCGGTGGCGATCCACACCGCATAGACGAGACCGTGGGTGACATGAACGAGAACGACGCCAACGACGGTGCCGTTGAGGCCGATCTGGTAGAAGAGCCGGGCGATGTTCACATAGACCGGCAGGTTCGGGAAGGCCTGCGGGATGAGGAGCACGAGCAGGATCGCGCCACGGAAGGGCAGCTTGAGCCGCGCCAGCGCATAGCCGGCGGGGATGGCAAGGCCGATGGAAAAGACGACGGTGAGGCAGGCGATGAGGACGCTCATCGTCAGCGAGGTCGTGGCATTGCCGCGCGGGGAAAACACGCTCACCCAATAGGAGAAGCCGTATTGCAGCGGCAGGGCGTGCGGGAAATACCACTTCTCCGCCACGGCCCAGAGGACGAGATTGGTGAGCGGGCCGAAGATGGCGAAGGCGAGCAGGCCGAGCCCGAGGGCTCGCGGTATCCACTTGAGGTCGATCATGGTTGCGTTCATCGATGGTCCCTCATCGTCTGGCGCAGATAGACCCATGCCACGAGGCTGGTCGTCAACAGCGATATGACGCCGAGCGCGTTGGCAACGCCGTAATCTCCATAGGCATTGATGCGGAAGGCCATGCTGGCGGTGATCATGGTCGGCGATTGCGCATTGATCATCAGCGGCACGGAGAGAACCGACATCATGGTGACGAAGCTGAGAATGAGGCCGACAAGCAGCGTGGGCAGCACCTGCGGCAAGATGATTTCGATCAGAATGCGCAGGCGGCTGGCGCCCAGATTGCGGGCGGATTCGATCATCGAGCGGTCGAGCGAGGCCATGGCGCCGGCGAGCAGCAGGGTGACGAAGGGCGTCTGCTTCCAGACGAAGGCGATGACGATGCCGCGCCAGTCGAGAAAGCTCGTCGTCTGCATGGGCGTCAGGATGCCGGCCTGCATGAGCAGGCTGTTCATCAGCCCGTTCTTGGCGAGAAAGGTGCGCAGGATCTGGCCGACGACGATGAAGGGTACGAAAAGCGGCCAGCGATAGAGCCAGCGCAGGATCGCCACCGCGCGCGGATTAGAGCCGAGCGTCAGATAGCCGCCGATGGCGATGGAAAGCAGCGCGATCAGCACAACGGAGAGGCTGACGATGACGATCGTGAAGACGATGTCGCTGCTGTAGAGCTCGAAGGCTTTCTGGAAATTGGCAAAGCCGAACCTGCCGTCGACGCCGAAAGCCCCGGCGATGGAACTCACCAGAGGCACGACGAAGAGCGTGAGCACGATGACCAGCGCCGGCGTGACCAGCAGAAGGCCTAGAAGTGGGATCGGCATGGGTTTCACCGAAGTCTTGGTTTCGAACAGGGTTCGCCGGTCAGGGGCGAGAGAGTTGCCGGGGGCGGGAGAACGCCGCCCGGCAGGCGCTCCATCAGTTGCCGACCTGGCGCTCATAGGCTTCCAGGATCGCCTTGTTGTAAGGCGCAATCGGGAAGGCCTTGCCGTTCTTGGCGAGGTCAGCCGGACCGATATCGGTGAAGAGCTTTTCCCAGGTTGCCTTGTCGAGCTTGGCCTGGACATGCTCGGCATCGATGCCCGGATACCAGTTGAAGCGCTCGACGATGCCCTTGGCCTGGACTTCCGGGCTGGTGGCGAGGTTGACGAATTTCTCGGCCAGCTCCTTGTGGGCGGCCTTTTCCGGGATCGTGTAATGCATCGGCTGGCCGGGCATGCCGGGGGCGGGAAGCACGAGCTTCATCTCCGGCGGCAGCTTGCCGGTGGCCTTCCAGCTATAGAACATGTCCACCCAGACCGGGCCGATGGCGATTTCGCCGCGGCTCAAGAGGTCGAGCGTGCCGGCGTTACCCGGGGTCAGCGTCGCGTTGGTGGTGAACTCCTTCAGCTTGGCGAAGGCGGGCGTCCACTTTTCGGCCTCTGCGGCGTCGAACGGGCCGTTCTGCAGCTTGTCGCCATCGCCGGCAAAGGCATAGATCCAGCCCATGACGAAGCTGACGCCGGAGGCGCCGCCCTTGATGCCGTTATAGCCGAACTGCTTGGGATGCTCCTTCGCCCAGGCGACGAGTTCGTCGTAGCTCTTCGGCGGGGTGGCAACGAGCGCCGGATTGTAGGCGAGCGCCGTCTGGCTGTTGAACATCGGCATGACATAGCCGTCGACATTGGTGCCGAGCGCCATCTTGGCGTTGGAGCGCGTCACCAGCTTGCCGCTTTCGATCTTGTCGCGATACTTTTCGAGATACTTCTTCTCGACCATGGGGCCGACGAACTTTTCGTGCACCACGGCGACGTCCGTGTCCCAGGTCGGAACGTTCGCGCCGGCCTGCGCATCGAAGCGCTCGAGGATCTTCTGCGAACCGGCATCGCCGGGGCCGGTGCCGACCGCGCGGACCTTGACGCCGGGGTTCTGCTTTTCAAACAGCGGGCCGAGATACTCGTTGATATAGTCGACCATGTTCTGGTCGCCGGCCGTCATGACGGTCAGCTCTTCAGCCATGAGCGGCGAGGTCGTGAGGCCAAGGGCCAGGATCGAATAGGCGAGGGTTTTCATGTCATCTGTCCTTTTTGAGGTGATTACACACATCTGTTGAAGGGCATGCGGGGTATTGAGGCGGTTTGTCCGGAGCCCGGCGAAGGGCTCCCTGCGGTCGCGTCGCGCGGTCAGTTGCGGGCGAAAATGTAGAGCGCGGGTTCCGGCACGGTGATTTCGACGGCTGCGCCCTCTTCGAAGCGCGTGGCGCTATCGACGATCAGGCTCGTTTCGCCGAGATGCACGACATGGCGCCAGAGCCCGCCCGGATAGCTCACCTGCGACACCTGGCCGGTCAGCACCAGCCCGTCGCGTTCGGAGACGGAGGCATCCCCGGCCGGGGTCATCCGCACCGCTTCGCTGCGGAAGCGGGCGATGGCCTTGCCGGTGACAAGCTGCCGGTCGCCACGATCAATCACGGCCTTGCGGTTGTTGCGGCCTTCCGAAATGCCGATGCTGTTGCCGAAGACGTTGACATTGATCTCGACGACATTCTCGGCCCCCATGAAGGCGGCGACGAAGTCGGAATTCGGCCTGTTGTAGACCTCCTGCGGGGAGCCAGCCTGGGCGATCTCGCCGCCGTTCATGATGACGATGCGGTCGGCCATTACCATGGCCTCCTCGCGGTCATGCGTGACATGGACGGCGGTGATGCCGAGGCGACGCTGCAGCGCGCTGATCTCGTGGCGGACCGTGAGACGGATGCGGGCGTCGAGGTTGGAGAGCGGCTCGTCGAGCAGCAGGATATCCGGATTGATGGCGAGCGCCCGGCCGAGCGCGACGCGCTGGCGCTGGCCGCCCGAAAGCTCCGACGGCTTGCGGCTGCCCAGCGCCTGCAGGCCGAGAAGCGCCTTCATCTCGTCGATGCGCTGGCGGGCGGCCGTGGCCTCGACGCGACGGAGCTTGAGACCGTAGCCTATATTCTGGTCGACGCTCATATGCGGCCAGAGCGCGTAGGACTGGAAGACCAGCGCCATACCGCGCTTGTCCGGCGGCTGGCGCGTCACATCGCGGCCGTCGATGGAGATCGTGCCGTCGGTCGGCGTGTTGAAGCCCGCAAGGGTGCGCAAGAGGGTCGTCTTGCCGCAGCCCGACGAACCGAGAAGCGCAACGAATTCCCCCTTGCGCACGGAAAGATCAATCCCTCTCAGGACTTCCGTATTGCCGTAGCGCACATGTGCTTTCGATATAATCAGGTAGCCGTCCATCGGTCCCTCCATACCAATGAAGATTGCACAGCCGTGCAAAAGTTTTATGACAGCGTCCGCACAGCGTCCTTTTCAAACGCCGGGAGCCTGAACCTCCTCCCCGAGGTTCAGGCCAGCTGTATTCCAACAACGCGACTGATCGAGTCTGCAAGTCCGGGAACCGAGGCCAGAACCGGCCCTCCGCGCAGGATCTTTTCATCTCCCTCGAATGAACAGATCCTTCCGCCGGCCTCCTCCACCATCAGCAAGCCCGCGACACAGTCCCAAGAATTCATGTGGCGTTCCGCATAGGCCTCGTTGCGCCCGTCGGCCACATAAGCGAGCCCCAGCGCGCCCGAACCGGCACGCCGCACATTGAGACCGAGATCGAGTAAACCGCTCATGGTCTCGAGGTAATCACCCTTCTCGATCCGCGACGACCAACCCAGTTCAACGGTCGCCGCCTGCGCGGACGCAACAGCCGACACACGGATCGGCCTGCCGTTCAGGGTAGCACCCTCCCCGCGGCGAGCGAAATGCAGCTCGCGAAGGACAGGGTTGTAGATGGCGCCGAACTCGGCGCGGCCGTTCTCCACATAGGCGATGGCGATGCAGAAATGGGGAATATTGCGAGCAAAATTGGCCGTTCCGTCGATAGGATCAACGACCCACAAGCGGGGAGCGTTGCCCGCGCCTCCGCCTTCCTCGCCGAAAAAGCCGTCGCCGGGAAAGGCGTCCGCAACGGCCTGACGCAGCAGCGCTTCGCAGCGCCCGTCAAATTCGGTAAGATAGTCCTGCGGACCCTTCATCTGCATCGTGCGGGCCTGTCCAAAACCCTCCATGACCAGATCGCCAGCGCGAACGATCACCTGTTTGCAGAAATCCACCTTCTCGTGCAGCATGGGACCTGTCCAAGGATTTTCGACATCCAGATCATTGCACAGCCGTGCATTCATGTAAATATCCGATCGCCGGCCTTGCGCTTCCACGAGGTGGCGGCCACCCTGCCGAGCGACTGTGGAAACGTATCGGCAGCCGGCGTCGGAACCGCTCGTCCCAGCATCTCTCCGCCGCGCGCGTTGATTTGCAGCCATGGCTCGGATTGGAACCAATTCCTTAATTTCAATTTAATAGACTTCTAGTTGAAGTTCCCGTGACTGATCATTTCCGGGACAATGGTGGGGAAGAGGTTTGGACGACACGGTTTCAAAGGTGAGCGGAAAGAAAAGCAGAATTGGCCGCCGGCTGTTCCTGATGGGCGGCGCAGCGATTGCCGGTGCTGTGGCGGGGCGATCCCTGACCCTCTCCACCAATGCCCGCGGGCCACTCTTTCCGAAGCCGGAAGATGCAATGGCTGATGGCGTACTCAACGACGCGAGTGAATTGTCGCCGACGCCGGTCCGTAGACATATCACGCTGTCGTCGGCACCGGACACTGCTACTATAGAAGCCATACGCAAGGAATTGGAAGCTGCAAAGGCGGCGGGGCAGCCGTTTGTTGCCAGTGCCGCGCGCCATTCCATGGGGGGTCAAAGCCTCGCCCGAGACGGCGCCGTCCTGACGCTCGATCAGGAATGGCTTGAGCCCAATACGGCTGCCAGGACTTACCGCGTGGCCGCCGGCACGCGCTGGTCGACGGTTATCTCGAAGCTGGACAAGATCGGCTTCTCGCCGGCCGTCATGCAATCGAACAACGACTTCGGTGTCGCCAGCACATTCTCGGTCAATGCGCATGGCTGGCCGGTTCCCTTCAGCGGCTGCGGATCGACAGTCCGCTCACTGAAGCTCGTGACGGCTGGCGGCGAGCTCATCACCTGCTCGCGCACGGAAAATGCCGACATCTTCAATCACGCCATGGGTGGATACGGCCTTTTCGGCGTGATCACCGAGCTGGAACTCGACATGGTTCCAAACGCGCTTCTGCAGCCGCAGTTCGAGCGTCTGGCCGGTCGCGATCTGGGCAAGCGATTTGCGGAGGCTCTGGCTACAGATCCATCCATTCAGATGGCCTATGGGCGCATGGACGTTTCGCTCGACCGCTTCTTCGACGACGCCCTGTTCATCACCTATCGGCCCACAGCAGACCAGTCGAATATTCCTCCGGCTGTCGGCTCCGGCATCGTCAGCCGCATCGCGCGCGACATTTTCCGGGCGCAGGTGGAGTCCGACGAGATCAAACACCTGCGCTGGTGGACGGAAGCGGTCGCCAATCCCGCCATCGCGGCGCAATCGACCCGAAACAGCCTGATGAACGAGCCGGTGATCACGCTGGACGACCGCGATCCCGGACGAACCGACATCCTGCACGAATATTTCGTATCACCGTCACACTTTGCCGAATTTGTCGAGGCTTGCAAGGATGTCATCCCGGCCTCCTATCAGCAGCTTCTCAACATCACCCTGCGCTATGTGAATACGGATCGGGACAGTGTGCTGACCTATGCCACGGAACCGCGCATCGCCGCCGTGATGCTGTTCTCCCAGGAAAAGACGATGCGCGGGGAGGCGGACATGGCCCGCATGACCGAGGCGCTGATCGAACGTGTGATTGCCATCGGGGGAAGCTATTACCTGCCCTACAGGCCGCACGCCCGGCTCGACCAGTTGCAGAAAGCCTACCCCCGCGCCGCAGACTTTGTGGCTTTCAAAAGAAAGCTCGATCCGGGACTTCTGTTCCGCAACGGTCTCTGGCAGAATTATCTATCGAGCATCTAGGGCTGGACATGTCGAAACTTCGTTTGATCGCCGGCCTCTACGCTCTGGCTCTTCTGGGTGCTGCGGCCCTCAATTACATTCCGGGCCTGACGGACGCGCAGGGCCGCGCCTTTGGCATTTTCGCACTCGATATCTATGACGACAGCCTGCATCTGGCCTCGGCAATCTGGGCGGCGACCGCGGCCTATCTGTCGGCGCGGTCGGCGCGGATTTTCCTGTTCTATTTCGGTCTCCTCTATTTTGGTGACGGGCTGCTGGGCCTGATCACCGGTTCGGGCTATCTCGATCTCGGGATCATCAATTACGGCATTCTGGATCTGCCGTTCGGTTTCAAGATCCTGGCAAACCTGCCGCATCTGTTCCTGGGCGGAGCCGCCATCGTTTCGAGCTATGTCTTCGCCAAAGAGGCGCGCTGATGCGGCGTCTGCTGAAAGGCCTGGCCATCCTGGCCTTTATGTTGCTGCTGGGGATCATAGGCCTCATCAGCCCGGCGGGCTATGTGGAAGCCTTCTGCCATGGCGACCCGCAGGCCCAGACCTTCGTTCCGCTCATCAAGGACCCCGAGCAACGCCGGGCGGAGGCGAACACGTACCTCACCTATCCCGAGTGGCATATTGTTTATGCCTATGACGGCCTTGCCGAGACCCTGAAAAATGGAGACGAATATCAGTTCCCCTATTGGGAAAGCGTCAAGGGCTTCTGGACGACCGATTGCGCGCTCACCCGCATCGCGGACGCCCATGGCGGAGCCGATACTGATACGCGGCTGACCATCGCCACGATCGGCGTGAGCTTTACCCTCGAAATGGGCCTCAAGGCTGCCTATGAAGACACGATCGGCCGTCTCACGGCCTGGTGGCGCGGGCCCGAGAAGACGCCGCAGGACATCGTCGCGCGCGACATGGCGATCGACTACGCCGCCTTCCTGCGTCAGGTTCCCTGGTACAAGTATCCGTTTCAGAAATCGATCGACGCCCTGCGGGCAGCGCCTTCCGACGGCTCGCTCAGAGCCCTGGAGCGTCGCTTCGCGCTCGGAACCGAGTGGCGTTCGAAAATCGCCTACGCCGGCGCCATTGCAAGCGCGGTCGGCGTGGCCGGAGAGGCGAAGCTGACGATCTTCTCGGCCGTCACGGATATCGATGCGAAAAGGCTTGCAGGCATCAAGGATGTCCGGGTCGTATCGGAGAGCGGCGGGTCCATTCTGATCGAAACACCTCGTTACGATCTTTTCACGCATATTCTGGCGGACATTGCGCGGGCTGGAGGCAACATTCGCGAGATCGCCGGCAACGACGACATCATGTTGTCCGCCACCGTCAAGACGGGCGAAACTTCGCCTCTGCTTGAGAGCGGGCAGTTGATCACGCGCCTTCCGCGAACCGGCTTCGGCAACGATCGGGTTCTTATGTCGGTGAAGGTCGGCGAACTTGCCAATATTCTGCGAGAATGGCCGATCGCCGATCCCGGCATCGAGCATATTTTTGATTACTGAGCGTGACGATGACCCGGCGTCTGAAATCGGTGAGCAAAAAGGTGGCATTGGCCGCTGCGTTGCCGCTTGCGGTGTTTCTGTTGTTTGCCACAGTCTTTGCGATTACCGGAGAAGCTCCTGCCGCTCTCGTGATCTTTCCTCCGGCACGCGATCCGGCGGGGTTGCCGGAAGACATCGAGGTGCTGCGCTGGGACGGGCAGACCGCCGTCGTCACAAGCGACAACCTAGACTATGTTCGACGGCTCTATCAATCCGGCGCGGTTCTCGTGCTTCCGTTCAGGAAGAGCGGCTGCTTGGCCCTGCAACCTTCCAGGAAGCCCGCCGTGTAATCCGCCGCCGCCAGATACCTTGGTAACCGGCTGCAAAAAGATGCGTTGGAATCCGCTTTCCATCCACCAAATCCGGCAAGAAACGCTGCCAATCAGGTGATTATATACGAAATTGATGCCATACGGCAGCGAATTTGGCTTGTTCAGGCGTGTGAAGCGCCGTCCGCCAACGAGATAAGGGAACAATCGATCGCTGCGCGGGTTTCACCGACGAACAATCGGGAGTACCCCATGAGTAACAGACTTCTCTGGGCTGCGGCCGCCGTGATCATCTTCGCCGCCGCAATCATCTACGTCTCTCAAAGCATGACGACTGATCAGCCCTCCAATGAGCGGCCGTCCCCCCACGCGATCAACCAGGGGAACGGCTGACCATGATACAGGCAATCACCTCGTTCGTCTTCGCCATCGTCGGCCTCATCACAGGTGGCGGCGGTGTCTGGCTTCTGCTTCTGGGGGGAAGCTGGTTTTATGCCTTCGCGGGCATCATGTTCCTCCTGACAGCCTTCTTCGTGTGGAGGCGCAGCCGTGTCGCGCTCTGGCTCTACGCGGCGTTTGTGCTCGTGGCCCTTCTTTGGGCTCTATGGGAAGTCGGCATGGACTGGTGGGCGCTCATGCCGCGCGGCGGCATCATCATCCTGCTCGGCATCTGGCTCGCCATGCCGTGGACCGTCGGGCCGTTGCGCAATGCGGGGGATTCCACACGCCAAAGCCTTTCGGCACCGCTGCTTGCAACGCTCGCAATCGCCATTGCCGTTGCCGTCGTCTCGGCGTTCAATGATCCGCACAATATTGGCGGGAGCCTGCCCACAGACGTCGTCGCGCAAAACGCCAGTGTGGGACAGTCAGCGGATGCGGGCGAGTGGCCTGCATACGGACGAACCGAATTTGGCCAGCGCTACTCGCCGCTCAATCAGATCAACGCGAGCAACGTGAGCACGCTGAAAGAAGCGTGGCGCGTCGAAACCGGAGACGTAAAAGGTCCAGACGACGTCGGGGAAACGACTTATGAGGTCACGCCCCTCAAGCTCGACAACTCGCTCTATCTCTGCACGCCCCACAATCATGCCATCGCGCTCGATGCGACAACCGGCAAGGAAAAGTGGCGCTTTGACCCCAAGGTGGGCCTGAACGGTGACAGGCAGCACCAGACATGCCGCGGCGTGACCTATTACCGCGACACGGCGGCGGCCGCAGGAACCTCATGCTCGCAGCGCGTCTATCTGCCGACCTCGGATGCCCGCCTGATCGCTCTTGATGCGACCAATGGGCAGGTGTGCCGTTCGTTCGGCAAAAATGGCGAACTGCACCTCGAAGAGGGCATGAAATATGATCCGTCAGGCTATTACTATTCGACGTCGCCCCCGCTCATTACCGGCAACAAGATCATTATCGGCGGCGCCGTCAACGATAATTACTCGACGACCGAACAGTCAGGCGTCATTCGAGCTTTCGACGTCCAGACGGGCGCGCTGATCTGGAACTGGGATTCCGGCAACCCAGACCAGACCGCTCCCCTGCCGGCCGGGCAGACCTACACCACCAATTCGCCGAACAGCTGGTCGGTCTTTAGCGCCGATGCCAACCTGGGCCTTGTTTACATTCCGCTCGGCAACAAGGTTCCCGATCAGCTCGGGATGGGACGGAGCGAAAGCGTCGAGAAATATTCCTCCTCCGTTGTCGCCCTGGACATCAATACCGGCGCCGTGCGCTGGGCTCGCCAGACCGTTCATCACGATCTATGGGACATGGATGTTCCGGCCCAGCCCGCGCTTGTCGATCTGACGGCGAAAGATGGAAGCACAGTTCCGGCGCTGGTAGCGCCGACAAAACAAGGCGATATTTACGTACTTGATCGCCGCAACGGCGAGCCGATCCTGCCCGTCAAGGAGGTTCCGGCACCGGGCGGCACCATTCCGGAAGATCGGGCCGCCGCCACGCAGCCCGTTTCTTTGCTGTCGTTCAACCCGCCCCCGCTCGAAGAACGCGACATGTGGGGCCTGACACTCTTCGACCAGCTCGCCTGCCGCATCGAGTTCCATCAATATCGGTATGAGGGCCGCTATACGCCGCCCTCGCTCACCGGCTCGATTGTCTATCCTGGCAATTTCGGCACGTTCAACTGGGGCAGCATCGCCGTCGATCCGCAAAGGCAGGTCATGTTTGGCATGCCCACCTATCTCGCCTTCATTTCGCAGCTTGTCCCGCGCGCGGAGGTCCCGCCGAAGGGACAGGTGAAGGGCAGCGAGCAGGGCCTGAACCGCAACGAAGGCGCGCCTTACGCCGTCATCCTCAAGCCGTTCCTCGGGCCGCTTCAGGTGCCTTGTCAGGCTCCGCCGTGGGGCTACGTGGCCGGTGCAGATCTCAGGACCGGCCAGATCGCCTACAAACACAAAAACGGCACTGTGTATGACATGACGCCGCTTCCCCTGCCCTTCAAGCTCGGCGTGCCCGGCATCGGCGGACCGATCATCACGCAAGGCGGCGTCGCGTTTCTTGCCGCGGCGGTCGATGACTATTTCCGCGCCTACGATCTGACGACTGGCAAACAGCTTTGGAAAGCGCGCCTGCCCGCAGGCGGGCAGGCAACCCCGATGACTTACACCGGAGGCGACAACAAGCAGTATGTCGTGCTGGTGGCAGGCGGACACGGGTCCATCGGGACAAAGGCCGGCGACTACGTCATAGCCTATCGCCTGCCCTGATCGGCAGGCGGGCTTCGGCGAAAGCCGCTTGCGCAGCGTCAGCCGCCGGTAGCCGGAAACGCGACCCACCGGCCTGCGCAATCGGGGGCTGCGCCACGCGCGGGCTTGACCGCCAAACCAGCGGGTCCCGGCGAGACTCCACTGGGGCCAATCGACAGTTCTGTATTTTCAAGATGCCATTTGGCCGCATCTGAGAAGCGCACTCCGTCAAAGTTCACCTTGAGAGAGTGCGCCTGGTCGTAGCCGCGCAGGATGAGCGAGCCATCGCCACCGGTCACATTTCGCAGGCTGATCGAGTCAAAGACGGGAAATTTCGTTCCGTGTGCCGTCTTGTCGTAGCGAGTATCGAAATCGAGAGGGTTCTTGTTGTTGCGAAGGCATACATCCTCGTAGCGCACCCGCGTAACCAAACCGCCGCGGCTCACGTCGCTCTTGATGCGCAGGCCCGACGTCGTGCCGTCGAGTGTGGCGTTTCGGACCAGAATATCGCTGACGCCGGCATTCACCTCGCTGCCGATCGAGAGACCGTGACCCCAATAAAAATGATCATCGACAATGGAGATATGATGGGTCGCCCCCTTCCCTGCCTTGATCGCGATGTTGTCGTCGCCGGTCCGGATGAAACTCCGGGCGATGGTAATGTCCTGCGAGGCGCCGGGATCGATGCCATCCGTGTTGCGGGCATCGGCAGGCGTGTCGATCTTGATATTCCAAAACGTCGCTCCCTCGACCGCATTGAGGACGACATGGAAATTGGGAGAATTGCGAAGGGTGATCCGATAGAAGGTGAGTTCGCGGGCCTGCTCTGCCTGGATCAGGCGGGGATTGTTCTGTTGTCCGCCATCCTTCTGCGCGCGGCGGGCGAGTTGCCACCAGGTCTCCGAGTGTCCGGGCTGTTGCGAGGCCATCGTAGCGCCGCCCTGCCCGTCGACGACACCGTCGCCGACAATCCCGCCACCCTTTGTGCCTTCAAATGTTATGAAAGCCGCGCAGCCCCCGCCCTTTTTGGCAATCGTGCCGCAGGTGCCCGCTCCCTTGTCATAGGCCCGCGGATCGGAAACTGCGGCCAGCGTGACGCCGCGATCGACCCAAAGGGTGACGCCGGATTTCATGTTTAAAGGACCGCTGACAAACCGCCCGCCGTGAGCCCCCTTGACGAGACGAACCGCACCGCCGGAAGGGCATTGATCGATCGCCGCCTGCAACAGCTTTGTCTCCTCCTTCCAGGCACCCTTGGCGGTGTCACCGGAAGGCAAAACGCTGGCGCAGACATTTTCCGGCATTGCGGGTTCAACGACAGTTCTACGATCCTGCGCATGAACTTGCGCTAGCGGCACGAAACCGCCCGCCATCGCGCCGGAGGTCGCGCAAAGGAAGAAGAGAGAACGAAAAGACAGGTGCATGGACGGGTCTCGCAAAGCAACCGGCCCCCTGCAGGATTTATGACGGGCCGGCCACCCGATACGACATCCAGAACCATGGCATTTTTCCGGCGTCCTCACTGGCACAGCGTTTTGCGAGACAATACGAAGATCCGCGTTGCCATCTCAATCGGCGACCTCAAACGCCGCTTTGACCAGCTTCTGTGTATAGTCGGTCTGCGGCCGACTGAGAATATCCTCGACCGGGCCCTGCTCCACGATCTTGCCGTGCTGCATGACGATGACGCGGTGGCAGAGCGCGCGAACGACCTTCAGATCGTGGGAGATGAAGAGGTAGCTCAAGCCCCGCTCATCCTGAAGCTTGCGCAAGAGATCGATAATCTGTGCCTGGACCGAAAGGTCGAGTGCCGAAGTCGGCTCATCCAGCAGCAGGAACTCCGGCTCCAGTGCAATGGCGCGGGCAATGGCAATGCGCTGCCGCTGGCCGCCGGAGAACTCGTGCGGAAAGCGGCCGGTGATATTGTCGGGAAGTCCGGCATCCCGGAGCGCCGCGCGCACGCGATCCAGCCGCTCGGCGCTAGATGCGCCGATGCCGTTCACGACCAGCCCCTCCCCAATGATCTGACCGACAGTCATACGAGGGTTGAGCGAAGAAAACGGGTCTTGGAAAACAATCTGCATGCGCGAGCGCAGTGGCCGCATCTCCTCGCGGCTCTTGTTCTGGATCGGAACGTTGTCGAAGAGGATTTCGCCGCCGTCCTGGTCGATCAGCCGGGCGAGCGCCTGTCCGAACGTGGTCTTGCCCGAGCCGGATTCGCCGACGAGCCCCAGCGTTTCGTGTCGGCGCAACCGAAGCGAAAGACTGTCGACCGCTACGAGATCGTGATAGGTGGGATGGAAGAAGCCGCCCCCGCGCAGCGCAAAGGCGACGCGGACATTGCGCCCTTCGAGGATGATCGGTTCGCTATCGCCGAGCGGCTTGGCCGTGCCGCGTGGTTCGGAACCGAGAAGGTGGCGCGTATAGGGATGCTTTGGCGCTGCGAAGAGTGCTGCTGTCGTATTATGCTCCTGTAGCGCACCCTTCTGCATAACGTACACATAGTCGGAGAACTTGCGCACGACGGTGAGGTCATGGGTGATCAGGATCACCGCCATGCCGTGCTTCTTCTGCAGGTCGCGAATGAGGTTCAGGATCTGCGCCTGCACGGTGACGTCCAGCGCCGTGGTCGGCTCGTCCGCGATCAGAACATCCGGATTGTTCGCAAGCGCCATGGCGATCATGACGCGTTGGCGCTGTCCTCCGGAAAGCTGATGCGGATACTGATCGATCCTCAATTCCGGATTTGGTATACGTACCTCATTGAGCAAGGCAACAGCCTGCCTGCGGGCCTCCGCCCGGCTCACCCGGCGGTGCGCGCGGAAAGCTTCAACGATCTGGTTCCCCACCGTATAAAGCGGGTTCAGAGAGCTCATCGGCTCCTGAAAAATCATGGAAATGCGACGGCCGCGCAACTGCCGGCGTTTCTCGCGCGAATATTTCAGAATGTCCTGCCCGTCAAAAACAACGCGGGCGTCAGGGCTGACACGCGCCCGCTTCGAAAGCAGTCCCATAATGAGGCGCGCCGTCACCGACTTGCCGGAGCCGGACTCGCCGACAACGGCGATCGTCTCGCCGCGATAGAGCTGAAGCGAAATGTCGCGCACCGCCTGCACGTCGCCGTGTTCGGTCCAGAACGTCACACCGGCATTGCGAACATCGAGAAGCGGCTGATCGGTATGATGAACAGCATCCAGGCGAAGATCGGGAATGAGATTGTCGGTCATCGAGCTCTCCTCGCCTCTCAATATGGGTCGATGGCATCGCGAAGACCGTCGCCCAGCGCATTAAACGCGAAGACTGTGATCAGCACGAAGCCGACAGGGGCGAGAATCCACGGATAGGACCCAATGACGGAATAGTTCGCCGTGTCCTGCAGCATCAGCCCCCAGGACATCAGCGGAGGCTTCACGGCAAAGCCGAGGAAACCTAGGAAGGATTCCAGCAGCACGATATTCGGAATGTTCAGCGTGACCGCGACGATCACATGGCTCATCACATTGGGAAAAATGTGCTGGAAGATGATGCGCCGGTCGGTTGCACCGATGGCGATCGCTGCCTTCACATATTCGATGCGGGCCAGCGCCAGCGTCTTGCCTCGCACCTCGCGCGACATCTGTGCCCAGCCAAGCGCCGACATTACCACGATCACGAAGGCCAGAAAGACATTCGTTGGTGCCGTGACCGGGATCAACGAGGTCAGGGCCAGATAGAGCGGCAATTGCGGAAAGGCCAGAACGAGTTCGACGAAACGCTGCAGCCAGGTATCGAATGCCCCTCCGAGATAGCCCGAAACCAAGCCGACAGTCGTTCCGATCACGGTCACGATCGTGACCACCGTCAGTGCAATCATCAGCGAAATCCGCGAGCCATAAATGGCACGGGAGAGAATATCGCGCCCGAGCTTGTCTGTTCCCAGGAAGTGTACCGGCTTGCCGTCGGTCGAGCCGAAGAAATGGATCGTTGCCGGGATGAAGCCGAGAAGCTTGTATTCGAAGCCGGAGACGAAGAAGCCGAGCGTCCGCGGATTGTCGAAGTCGGGTCCGCTGATGGGCTGGAAGGTGACCGGATCCAGCTTTTCGGAATCAACTAGCGGGTAAATGCGCGGCATCGCAAAATTGCCGTCCTTGTCATGGATGGAAATGCTTTCAGGCGGCATGAAGGATGAATCCGACTGGATCGGGTCGACGGGCGCAAAAAATCCGGCGAAAACCGCCATGATCAGCAGCATGCAGACAAGGACCAGACCCAGCATGCCGGTGAACGACCGCTTGAGGCGGCGCCAGACCAGCGCCTGATAGCTTTCGTTGCCCGCAGGCGCGGATTTCACGGTCGGTTCGATTGTGGTTTCGGCAGGCACCAGCATCAATGCGCCCCTCCCAGTCTGACGCGCGGATCAAGGGCTGCCAGCAGCATATCCGCGATGATGTTGCCGATGATCAGCGTGGCGGCGAGCACCAGCATGAAGGTCGCCGTGACATAAACGTCACCCACATGCATGGAGCTGACGATGGCCGGACCGACGGTCGGCAGGGCGAAGATGATCGCCACCTCGATTTCGCCGGTGAGCATGTAGGGCAGCACCACGCCCTGATACATGATGAGCGGATGCAACGCATTCGGCACGGCATGGCGCATGATGACGGCGCCTTCGCGCAGGCCCTTGGCGCGCGCTGTCTCAATATATTGGGCATTCAGCGTATCAAGCAGATTGCCGCGCATGACCCGCATGTTGTAGGCGAGCCCGCCGAAGGTCGCGATGGCGACGACCGGCCAGACATGCTTGACGAGATCGACGAACTTGTCCCAGGACCATGGCGCACCGCCGTAACGCGACGAGAAGAAGTTACCGATGTCGCTCATGTTGAACTGGAAGACCAGCAGATAGACCATGATCAGCGCCATGAGGAAGCGCGGCACGGTCATGCCGAGAAAGGCGATGCCTGAGAGGATCGTGTCGACCCAACTATATTGCCGGGTGGCGGCCAGAACGCCGAAGGTAATTCCAAGCGCCGAAGCGAAAATATGACAGACGAGTGCGAGAAGCAGCGTACGCGGCAGGCGTTCTGCGACAATCTCGCCGACTGGCCGGTTGTAATACATGCTGTAGCCGAAATCGCCCTTTGTCACCATCGCACCGATCCAGTTGAAATACTGGACGACCATCGGCTTATCGAGGCCATGTTCCGCGGCATAGGCCTTTGCCTGCGCGTCGGCCTGTTCATAGGACGCGCCGCCCAGGTTGATCAGCTGCGAGCGAATATAGTCCGAATAATTGCCCGGTGGTGCCTGAATGATCGCGAAGGTGACGACGCTGAGGATCAGCAGCACCGGAATCGCGGACAGGAGGCGTGTAACCAGAAACCTCAACATGAACCTTTGTCCTCAAGAAGGGTGGTGGCGGCTTCGGGCTTGCACACCCCAAACCGCCACCTTTTGAGTTCCGCGCCACGCGTTTTCACCGGCGGCGCGGAGCTGGGAGGATACGCTTACTTCTGGGGGCCATCGCCACCCGGCTTGCCCGGCAGCATGTCCTTGAAGAGCTGGTAGTCGCCCTGATCGGCAACCGGAACATAGAGGCGTTCGCGGATGACTGAATCTTCGGCCCAGTTGAACATGTAGATCGGTGTTCCGGGCGGAACGTTCTTGAAGCGCTTGTTGATGATCAGCGCACCGGGATATTCCACAAGACCCACCGTATTCACGTTGGTTGTGTAGATCTTCTGGTACTTCTTCATCAGCTCGGCCTGTTCCTTCGGATCGCTCGCGACAATGAACTTGTTGACCGTGTCCGCAAGCTCCTTCTCGAACGGCATCAGGTCGAGCTCGTTCTTGTTGTTGGCGCGATGGAACCAGCTGGTACGCGGACCCGTGGCAGCAAGCTGCGGCGTGTTCTGGACGACCGAAGCCAGTTCTGCGGAGGTACGCAGGACTTCCCAGTCGAACTTGCCCGCACCAGCCGCCTGGTCGCGGTCCTTGCCGGCCTGCGTGTTGAGCACAACGCGAATGCCAAGTTTCTGCATCTGCGCGACCACACCTTCCGCAAGGCTCTTGTCGGTCGTGTAGTCATTGGTCATCAGCAGCGAGATTTCGACATTCTTGCCGCCATTGACGTTGGCCGGGAAGTTGACGATCCCGTCGCCGTCCGTGTCCTTCAGACCTGCAGCGGCCAGTTCCTTCTTCGCCCCTTCAAGATCGAAGGGATAGTACATGGTCGACTGGCGGTCATAGAAGTTCGAGCCGGACAGGATGCCGCCTGGATAGGTCGCCACAAACGGACCCTTGACGAGGGAATCGCCAAGTTCCTTGCGGTTGATCGCCATGGTCACGGCCTTGCGGAAGTGCTCGTTGCGGTTCAGTTCACGAACCGCCTGCGCCCGTGCGTCCGGATCACCCCAGCCATTGGCCGAGAAGTTCATGTTGATGTTATAGCCAATGAGGCGCGAACCGAAGGCGAGACGGGCCGGCGCATCCTTCTGCGCAGCGCGCTTCAGGGATTCAACGAAGTTTTCCGGCTGCTCGAGGTTCGAGAAGTCGCCCGAGCCGGCCACGGCCTGAACGTCACGATCAGCCCATGTCGAGAGCTTGTAATGCATCTCGTCCAGGTAAGGCAGCTGGTTGCCCTTTTCGTCAACCTTCCAGTAGTACGGGTTGCGGCGCAGGACGATGATGTCGTCCGGACGATAGGCAACCGGCACCCAGGCACCCATGACGGGGAAGTTCATGTAGGTCGGCGGGAAGGCGTTCTTATACTGGTCGTAGGTGTTCTTCGAATATTTCGGGTGCTGCGGCTTGAGCACATGCGCCGGACCGGGGCAGAACGTGCCATAGGCCATGTTGTAGATGAACTGCTTGGGGAACGCATCCTTGAAGGTCCATTCGACAGTGTACTTGTCGATAGCCTTCAGCGTCGTGCCGACACCGAAGGTTTCCGGCGAGGCACCGTTCAGCGGCTTGACATTCGTGTCGAGCACGTTGTCTTCCCAGTAGAACATCAGGTCTTCGGAGGTGAACTCGACGCCGTCAGACCATTTGGCGCCTTCAAGCAGGTGCATGGTCAGCGTGTGTCCATCCTTGGACCATTCCCAGCTCTTCGCGAGGTTGGGCAGCGGCTGCAGATCGTCAGCCTTGACCTGGAAAAGCGGACCGGTGCGCGTCAGGCATTCGCTGAGACCGATATCGATCCCGCCCCAGCCTTGCGTCTGGCCCGCCCAGTAGTTCCAGCCTTCCGGACGTCCCCCGATAACGTGACGCATCGTGTCGCCATAAACGCCGATGCCGTCGGCCATATTGGCCGTCTTGTAAACCATCGGCTCCTTGGGCAGACGATCCTTCACCGGGGGCAGCTTGCCCGCATCCACGAAGTTCTTCTTGACCCATGCCGGTTCATTATAGGCAGGCAGCGCCTTGTATTCGAGGATGGCCTTGCCATCCACATATTGCACCTTGGTCTGCGCCGGAAAATCCGGCGGCTGCGGCACGGCCGTCAGGTCCGATGCCACAGCAACCGTCGTAAACGCGGACACGCCGACAAGAAGGGCGGCCGTTCTCAATAGATATAGGTTAGTCATCCTCACTCCCCTTTGAAAGACGGGCTCCTGTCCCGCTTTTACGTGATGAAAACCGGGCCTCCCGCCCGGTCTTACGGCGGCCCGAAGGCCGCCGGATTCCATTGTCCGCGAAATCAGCTCGCCTGCTTGATCGCGCGCAGTTCCTCGATCGAGCGAACTTCGCGGCGGGCCGAGCCCTGCCAGTCCCGCGTCTTGACCGTTGACATCTTAAGCCGCTCGCGCGCCGCCGGAATGGCATCGGCATATTGCGGCAGCCACTGAGCTTGTGCGACCAGCATCTCGTCCACCATCTGCCACACCTCCTCCGGTGTGCAGATCGCGCCGACCAGCGGGTCATGCAGCATCGCCTGCTTGAGAAGATCGACATCACCGGTGACCGCGGCATGAACCGACATGCGCTGGACATTGATCGAGGCCATGCAGGTCGCGGCCGCGGCTTCCGGAAGGGTAATACCGGCTGCCATGTTGATACCGAAGCGATCAACAAAACCGGGCGATTCAATGATCGCATCCGAAGGCAGATTGGTAATCACGCCATTGTTCTTTTGGTTGAAATGGCCGCGATAGACGCGCCCCGTTTCGATGGCCTCAAGAATGTAACTCGCGTGCTCGCTGGAGCGCCTGTAGTCCGACAGCGGCCGCTTGGCGCGCTCAAGCACGGTCGGGAATTCGGTCTCGAACCAGTTGCGGTTCTCTGTCGTGTAGCGCAGGTAGCCACCCGTTTCGCCATGGATCCAGTCCGACATGTCGATCCATTTGACGATCTCGTCCGCCCGCTTGCGATACCAGGGCAGGTATTCGGATAGATGCCCATTGCTTTCCGTGGAATAGACACCGAAGCGCTTCAAGACGTCGATGCGCACCTTTTCCTGCTGGCTGATGACAGGGTGCCGCTCAAAGGCAGCGATCAGTTCGTCCTTGCCGATCTTGCGGCCCTTGACGCGCACATCGACATACCAAGTCTGATGATTGATCCCGGAGCAGATGAAATCAAGGTCTTCGTGAGCTACTCCCAGGACTTCGGCAATCTGCTCTCCACCATGCTGTACACCGTGGCACAAACCGATCGTGTCAACCTTACCGTGATCGATCGCCGCCCAGGTGTTCATCGCCATCGGGTTGGCGTAGTTCAGGAACTTCGCCCCGGTTTCCGCGACTTCGCGGATATCCTTGCAGAAATCGAGGATTACCGGAATGTTGCGCTGGCCGTAGAGAATGCCGCCTGCGCAAATAGTGTCGCCGACACATTGATCGACACCATATTTCAGAGGAATGCGGATGTCGTCGGCATAGGCTTCCAATCCACCAACTCGAACGCAGGACACGACATATCGCGCGCCTTCAACGGCCTTGCGGCGATCTGTGGTCGCGCTGATGCGAACCTTGAGACCATTGGCCTCCTTGATGGTGTTCAGAACTTTCTCAATAAGGGAGAGATTGTGCTGAGACGTATCCGTCAGAGCAAACTCGACGCCCTCGAATTCCGGCACCTTCAAAATGTCCGAGAAAAGTTTGCGTGTAAATTCGACGCTGCCCGCGCCGATAATGGCGATCTTGAAAGTCACTGCCTTCTCCCATGCATATCAGCACTTCAGCGGGCGGCCATCTAGCGCATTGGCATACTGCCTCTGAGAAATGACCATGCCTGCGGGTGCTGCCTCGCTCCGTTGAGAGGTGATTATCCAGACGAGCGCCGCGATGAAAAGAGAAGCGTTATGCTATTGAGGGTAAAATTGTGCTCATAAATGGCGTATCATTGAAGGGCCCACCGGCAAGACGCAATCACCATAGAACAGGTCGTTCGCACCGGTGCGGCTGATTTCGCGGCCTCGAATAGGACAAAATTCGATTTTTCCTCTGCCTCCGCCCAAAGTCCTGGGCAATAACGAAATCCAGCGATGTGAAAGTAATATCACCGCAAATGCGATCGATGAGCGAAATCGCTCGCTCATGCGCCAAGGCAGTCATCGGGCAAGACGGGCGAAATTTCCTAAACGAAATCTAAATCGCCGTTTGCTTTCACTGAAGCGATAGTACCGACTGTAGCGCAGTCCATATGGCCCGACAGTTCAGGGTGTACACCGGGGCCGCCTGCGGCCTTTCGGGCATCGGCAGCCCGAACACAGCCCTCGCTACCAGACGCCATGCCTGCACGGCCATCCCCTCACCCTCCCGCATCGCTGCTCGGTGGCGATAGTCGCTGCCTGGACTGGGCACGGGCCAAGGCTCTGCAATTTCATAAGTTGGAGGAACCGAATTGAGGACAGGTGAAGTAGGTCCTCAATCCCCGCAAAAGTGCTCGCCGCAGGCTTCCGTGACGGATAGAAGCTCGAGGTCACGACAGTGGGCTTCCAGCAATCATGCGCATCTAGAGACACCAGAGGCCTGCGGACGTTCTACGGTTATGCTCTGGCCGCCCGCCGACCAGCATCACCTTCGAATCTCGGACCCGACATTTCGCGAGCAAAGTCCCCTGCCCCAGCCATCGATCACGCAATTTCCGTAGCAAAACCACATCTGGCTCCAGCATAAAAGCTTCCGCCCCTGTCGCTGCCGAGAGCCCAGTGCGCGACACGCCCCTTCCTCGTCTCACGGTCTCTCGGTCGCCGTCCCTCTAGCACGGCTTCCCATAATCTCCTGCGAATTCCTCCTCTTTGCAGCCCCTCCAATGGCCACAGAATCCTTTATGGTCAAACGGCTCTGACACGATCTGCACAGACATCAACAAGTCGCTTACCTTAGATATTGCCCGCAGGCGCTCTGATGCAGGCACGGCAGTCTCTATAGGTGACGGTCGCGGCCCCTCTATACGTCAGACACTCCTCCGCATCGCTCACTTCAACGCTCGTGGCGCGGACCTATCCGAAGCCGGCAGAGTCTCAGGCGCTGAGACATCTCTTCTCAAACTGCATCCGTCCGCAATCGGTCAAAAAAATAGTCCGCATCGGGGTGAAAACCGATGCGGACTCTTGACGCCAAATCGAGGACGTGCGACCCATAAGCTGCGACACTTAGAGAGGGGCTTCCACGACGGCGACGTTTTGGGAGCCTTTCTTTTTATCGGCCCCGTCTGCTGGACTGAAACTCGGTATAGAGGCGGTCCAGATTTTCTGCGACGAAGCGGCCAAAATCCGGTGCGACCTTCGATTTCAGTTTGAGCGAAAAATCGGTTGCCGATTGCGAGAACTGCGCAGTGACCTGCTTGTCGCGAGCCTGCCAGGTTTCGAGCTTTTGTGAAGGCTTGCTTTTCTTCACGGGCTTACCGCTCTGCCGGAGCGCGAGATAGAGACCATTGAACCGCTCGTCGCTTGACTGAACCCGGAAGGAGGGATCCGAAACGACGTCGCCTATCTTGTCTGAATTCGATTCCTTGCCGGCTAACAATGACAGCTCCACCCAGCGCTCTCGCCCAACGCCACGGGCCGGGCCAATCGCCGACAGAACGCTTTCAGGGATCCGCGAAGTAACCGACACCATCTTCGAAAGCGCCGCGGCGTTCGCCGCCAGAGCTGATCCGATCACGTCGCGGCCATAGCCGAGGTCTTCGAGCCTCTTGGCAAAGAGCGCCCGTTCGATGAAGCTGAGGTTGGCGCGGGCAGAGTTCTCCTGCCCTTGAGCGATCACATGCGAGCGATCGTCGATCGCCTTGACGACGGCACGGACGCTCCGTCCCAACTCTCGAGCTGCACGGACACGCCGATGTCCAAAGACGATCTGATAACGACCTGCGCGGTCCGGATGTGGACGCAGCAGAACCGGGGAATCCTGACCACGTTCTGCAATCGCGGACTTGAGAGCCGCGAACTGCTCTTCATCGTCCTCGAGCCTGTCCGATACAAACGAGCCATCAATCTCGGACGGATCGATCTCAATCACCGCCTCGCCCTCGAGAAACTTGTCGGCCTGACGCGCAAGCTCGTCGAGAGACCGGATCATGGTCTTCGATGCGCCCCGCATGGGATAAGCCGCAGAGGCGGTCGGCGTCGCCTCCTCCGGGTCAGCCAGTCCTGCGAGAAGATTCTTTCGCGCCATTGTCATTTACCTCTATATCGCTGGAAATATTGAATATTTCCCCATTTTTGTCAGCCGACAACTTCAGCGGCCCCAAGCCGCGTGAATGAGTTGCGTAATTTCGGCATTCACCGACTCAAGAGCCTCCATCGCTCGATCATAGGTCGAGCGTGTCATCTGCGTCCGTTCCACTTCGTAGAGCGTCTGCTTGGTGATCCCCGCATCCGAAATCGCAGTCGATTTGAGCATCTGGTTCTTCAACATGAACTCATTGAACAGCGTCTGCATGAAACCGACCATCTGCGCCTGCGGCACATCCGTAGGCTCATATCGGGTCACAAGATAGCGATACCAGGAAAGGTTCACCTCTGCGCCTGCCTGCCGGATGGGCTTCAGAATGCCACCCAGCATCAGCAGGAACTGCCCCATGGACATAACGTCCAGCATCTGCGGATGAATGGTGATCAGCACACTTGTGGCAGCCACCAGCGCCGTAATCGTCAGATAGCCGAGCTGCGGCGGGCAATCGATCACGACGACGTCGTATTGATCATCGACCTCAGCCAGCGCCCGAGAAATGCGGGTGAAGAAGGTCTTGCCCTCGTTAGAGTTCCGGTTCGCCATCGCGAGCGGCGTATCATACTCGAATTCCTGCAGTTCGAGATTGGCCGGCACGATGTGGAGACCGGGAAAGTTCGTCTCGCGAATGACGTCCTTGATCGGCTTGCGCTCTTCGTCATACCGGATCGCTTCATAAAGCGACTGCGTCTGGTCAAGCTCGGGCTGGAAGCCATGCAGCGAAGTCAGCGAAGCCTGCGGGTCCAGATCGATGGCGAGAACACGGTGCCCGGTCAGGGCAAGATGTTGGGCGAGATGCGCCGCCGTCGTAGTCTTTGCAGACCCGCCCTTGAAGTTGACGACCGCAACGACCTGGAGCTTATCGCCCGGACGCCTGCGCGGAGAATAGTCCTTCACGTCGGCGCGCCCGTGCTGACTGAGATAGTCGCGCAGCTCCGCCATCTGAGGAGCGGAATAGGAGCGCCGGCCCGATGGAGATGTCTGGGGGAGGGGACCCTTGCCCTCGAGATGCAGCTTCTTCAGCGTGCTCTGCGAAACACCGAGAAAATGCGCGACCTCCGCCAACGAGAACGGACGCAACGTCTTATGCGCAGTCGGCGGAAAACGCTGAAGGCTAAGGAGGTGCAGCTTCTTCGAAATCAGGTCGCCCTGTTCGAGGATCTCGTCCTCAAAGTGAAAGGCTGAGCGGTCTGTCGCTGCTGAAGTGACGGCATTCATCGAGTCTGAATTCCAAATAACGATTTTCGGGCGGGTCAGTTTGAATAATCGTTATTATCGCAGATTCGTAAGATTGCGCAAGTAACAGGGTTAACGAACGAGAATGGCCCGCAAACGGGCCATTTTCTTATCCGGATGAAGACCGAAGGCCAGTGAATCCGGTTCGCGCCGGATTCCAGATGGCGCAGCGCCATCTTTACTTGATCACGCCCTTCTTGAGAATGATGTTTCCGTAAAGCCTGCGTTCGCCAGTTTGAACGACAGCGAAGGCGTCGCTCGCGCGATCGTAGAAAGCAAACCGCTCGAGACCCTGAATCTTAGCCGGATTGTCAGCCACGCGATCGATGATCGACTGAAACTCGCCAACCACCTCGGGAACGGCCGTGGGATCACCGACCACCTGCATCACGAGCGCCGGATCCGGCACATAGCTGTCGAGCGGCAGCAGTGACAGGATCGCTTCCAGCGCCTCCGTCGCAGAGATGCCGTCGAGCCGGATGCAGGGAACGCCGGAGCTTTCAGCCGGATAATTTGCGTCTGCGATCACGATATCATCGCCGTGCCCCATGGCCGCGAGAGCGTGAAGCAGGTCAGGGGAGAGAATCGGCGGTATGTTGCGGAGCATGTCATTTATCCTCGGGCACGGGTGCGTCGGCGCGAATTAGGCCTTCGCGTTTCAGATCAGTCCAGAGGCCTGCCGGGATATCCACTTCCAACAGCCTCGCATTCGCCAAAAGTTCCGCGCGACTCACCGCGCCGGGAATCACCGTCTTGACGCAAGGGTGGCCGAAGACGAATTGCAGAGCGGCGGCGATCAGGGGCGTCTCATGCGCCTGGCACACTGATTCGATCTTTCGCACACGCTCCAGAATCTCCGGTGGGGCAGGGACGTAGTTATAACGTGCGCCTTCGATTGCGCCGGTCGCGAGGATTCCCGAATTGTAGGGACCACCCAAAATGATACCCACATCACGCCTTTCACAGAGAGGGAGAAATGTCTCAAGCGCCTCCTGCTCAAGAAGCGTGTACCGGCCGGCCAGGAGAAAACAGTCGAAGTCTCCGAGGCCCAGGAGCTTCTCGCAGACTTGCCACTCGTTGACACCCGCACCGATCGCCAAAACGTCGCCGGCATCCCGAAGCTCGACAAGCGCCCTGTATCCGCCCCCGTCAAAAAGCTCGCGCACCCTTGCGTCGCTTGCCTCCTGCGTCCCTTGAGAAAACGCGCAGACATCATGCACGAGAAGAATATCCGCACGGTCAGCTTTGAGACGCGCCTTGCTGGCCTCATAACTGCGCATCACACCGTGATAGGTGTAGTCAAACACGATTCGCTTCTGCGGCACGTCCACGAAGCTTTCCGGCGTCACCTCATCCGGCTCGCAATCGAGAAGAAGCCTGCCTACTTTGGTAGAGAGCACGATGTTCTCGGCACCGAATGTCTGCATTGCCTGGCCGACGCGTTCCTCCGATCGGCCAAGCCCATATTGCGGCGCCGTGTCGAAATAGCGGATGCCAATGTCATAAGCAGCGAGAAGAGCGCCCTGTGCATCCTCGTCACTGACCTTTCGGTAAAGATTGCCTAGTGGCGCTCCGCCGAAGCCCATGCGCGTAACATTCACCGGGCCTTTCGTCCGCCCGTTCAATGGGATGATATCATTCAGCTTCATGACGAGATACTTCTTATAAAGAGGGGAGGGCGATCATCTCAATTTTTCCACGCGATTGCGGACGCGAAACCCGCTTCCACTTACGCTGGATTGCTCTAGTGCGATTGGCGTGACCTGAAAAATTCCGGGTGCTCCTTCTCCAGCGGATCGAAACGGCTAACGAGCTGGGCAAGGTGATAGCGCATCGCAGAACGCGCCTCGTCCGGGTTACGATCCCGAATGGCCTCGACGATCGCCAGATGCTCACGCACCGCATTGTCGTTGCGCCCAGGCTCGGGGAGCAGCAGCATGCGCGGTCGCTTCAGTTTCAAGGCAATTGTCGCAACAGTGGCCGCCACACCGGGAAAACCCGTGAACTCCATCAGCAGCGCATGAAACTCTTCATCGGCCTGATAGAAGCCCGCCGTGTCGTGATCCTCGACCAGCATGGCTTGCAACCGAACATTGCGAGCCAGTTTGGCATATTGGTCGGGCGTATGGTCCCGCGCAACCTTTTCGACGGCCGCCACTTCGAGGGCCTCGCGCATGAAAGCAGCCTCCCTGATTTCTTCAATGGAGAACCGGGCAACGCGCGTGCCACTTTGCGGGATAACGTCCACCAGGCCCTCGGACGCCAATCGTGTAATCGCCTCCGACACGGGTGAGCGCGACACTCCAAGTTCATCGCAGATGGCGCCCTTGCGGATCAAAGCACCCGGGGGAAACGTCAGCGACATGATCGCTTCCTGCAGTGATTGGTACACGCGCTGCGCCAGAGAACCGGGCAAATCATCAATCGCGGTCAATGCTCGTGCGTTAAAAGCCTGCGTCATCTCCGACGAATCTCCTCTATGAATGCCTAACATGTTAGTTGACATTGCGTACTAGTCAAGATAGAACGCTATTTAACATCTGATGTCAGTTGACACCAGAGGCCTGAGAAGCCAAGAATTAATGGGGGAGGATGTACAGGAATGGACCGAGGCGCTAAGTTGATTCGCCTGCATTCGAATGACAACGTGGTCATCGCATTGCGCGATCTGGCCGCGGGCGAACGCCTCGACGAGATTTCCATGCCCCTCAAGCTTGCAGTTCCACGCGGCCATAAAGTAGCGACCCGTGACATCGCAGCGGGCGAAAACGTTTATCGATACGGACAGATCATCGGGCAGGCGAAGACGGACATCCACGCCGGCGAGCATGTGCACGTTCATAATCTCGGCATGGGCGAACACCATCAGGATTATGGTCACGCCACTCAAAACGATCGTCTCGCCCCGGCCAATGACGTTCGGACCTTTCAGGGTTACCGCCGCGCAGATGGCAAAGCCGGCACTCGCAATTACATCGGCATCCTGACAACGGTGAACTGTTCCGGGTCGGTCGCGAAATTCATTGCAGAAGCAGCGGAGAAGGCCGGCTTTCTCAACCAATACGCGAACATCGACGGCATTGTTCCAATCGTCCATTCGACCGGATGCGGCATGTCCGGGGAGGGCGAAGGCTACGCCACGCTGTTCAGGACGCTCTCGGGCTACGCGCAGAACCCCAATTTCGGTGGCATCCTTTTGCTCGGTCTCGGCTGCGAAGTCATGCAGATCCCTGAACTCGTAGGTAGCCGTAAAATTCGCGCAGACGGCGCTCTGCAGTACATGACGATCCAGCAGGAGGGTGGAACCAGACGCACGATAGAACGCGGCCTGGAGGCCCTCAGAGGCGTCGCAGATTACGCCAACAAGGCCACCCGCGAGCCGATTTCCGTTTCTGAAATCACAATTGGGCTGCAATGCGGCGGTTCTGACGGCTATTCGGGTATCACCGCCAACCCCGCACTGGGCTACGCCTCCGACCTTCTCGTACGTCATGGCGGCACTACAATCCTTTCGGAAACTTCCGAAATATACGGTGCGGAACACCTGCTGACACGCCGTGCCGAGACGATCGAGATCGGCGAAAAGCTGGTGGAGCGCATTCGCTGGTGGGAGGACTACACGGCCCGAAATGGCGGCGAGATGGACAACAATCCGTCACCTGGAAACAAGCGGGGCGGCCTGACAACGATCCTCGAAAAGTCGCTTGGAGCTGTCGCCAAGGGCGGCACAGCTCCTCTCAGCGGTGTTTACAAGTTCGGTGAGAAAATCGACGCAAAGGGTTTTGTCTTCATGGATAGTCCGGGCTTCGATCCGTGCTCCGTAACGGGCCAGGTCGCCTCCGGCGCCAACCTGATTGTCTTCACCACCGGACGAGGCTCCGTCTCGGGCTACAAGCCGACGCCCTGCATCAAGCTTGCAACGAACTCCGAAATGTACGCCAAGTTGTCGGAAGATATGGACCTCAACTGTGGGGACATAGTCACCGAGGGCGTAAGTATCGAAGAGAAGGGCAAGGAACTTTTCGAGCTCATTCTCCGCGTCGCATCGGGCGAACGGACTAAGAGCGAAGAACTAGGCTTTGGGGGAGCGGAGTTCGTTCCATGGCAAATTGGTGCCGTGATGTAACACTCTCGCGTGACAGATTACTTTAATTTCATGCACTAGTTCAAGTACAGCTCGTGTAAAGGGTTAGTTATGCGCCTCAACGGCTTGAATATATTGATAACAGCCGCAGGGCAGGGGATTGGCCGGGCTTCTGCGCTCGCAGCCGCGGCGGAAGGCGCAAACGTCTTCGCAACGGATATCAATAGCGAAGCCCTAGCTTCACTTTCTGCAGAGAATTCAAGCATTAGGACGTCGCGTCTTGATGTGACGAAACAGTCGGAGATCGACGATTTGGCAGCAAAATTGCCGAAAATGGACGGTCTCTTCAACTGCGCGGGCATTGTCCATAACGGAACCGTGCTCGACATCACTGATGCCGACTGGGCATTTGCGTTTGAACTCAATGTGACAGCCATGATGCGCATGTGCCGCGCATTCCTGCCCGGTATGCTCGAGCGGGCAGGTGAGACTGGAACGGCGTCTGTATTGAACATGGCGTCCATGGCATCGTCCATCAAAGGCTTCGCCAATCGGGCATCATACGGGGCCACAAAGGCCGCCGTTATCGGCCTGACGAAATCGATCGCCGCTGATTTCGTCAAGCAGGGGCTTCGGTGCAACGCAATCTGCCCTGGGACCGTCGATACGCCGTCGCTCAGAGGCCGCATTGCAGCCTCGGCCGATCCGGTGCAGGCCGAGAAGGACTTCGTCGCGCGCCAGCCCATGGGACGCCTTGCAAGCGTCGATGATATCACCCCAATGGTGATCTATCTACTATCACCCGAAAGCCGCTTTGTGAGCGGGCAGGCCATGCTGGTGGACGGAGGCGTCACCATCTAACCTCACAACCGTCTGTGCGGCTTGGGAGGGCTGCTGAATGAAGACAGTCATTGAAATGAAGGGGATCGAAAAGCGTTTCCCCGGTGTGCATGCCCTGAAATCTGCCCGCTTTGATCTTCGTGCAGGCGAAGTTCATGCGCTCATGGGGGAGAACGGGGCGGGCAAATCCACCCTGATGAAAATCCTTGCGGGGATCTACAGACCTGATGCCGGCGAGATCATCATGGAGGGTGAGCCACTGCAGCTGACTGACCCACGCAGCGCACAGCTTGCCGGGATCGGGATTATCCACCAGGAACTCAGCCTGATGAATGACCTGACCGCCGCGCAGAATATCTTCATCGGACGAGAACCGCGCAAGTCTTTCGGCCGTCTCGATGAGCGTCTTCTGAACAAACAGGCCGCCGAAATCTTTCACACGATGCGGCTGAAGCTCGACCCGCAGGTCACTGTTGGAAGCCTCACGATTGCAAAACAGCAGATGGTCGAAATCGCCAAGGCGCTGTCCTATCAATTCCGCGTGCTCATCATGGATGAGCCTACTGCTGCCCTTAACGATGCAGAGATTGCAGACCTTTTCGCCATCATTCGCGATCTTAAGGCTCAAGGCGTTGCCATCGTCTATATCAGCCATAAAATGGACGAACTGAAGCGGATCGCAGACCGCGTCACGATCATGCGTGACGGCGAATACGTTGATACCGTCCCAGCGAGCGACACCCCCATCAGCACGATTATCACCAAGATGGTCGGCCGAGAGGTCAAGGATGAGCCCTTGCAGGTGCCCAATACATCGGGAAATCCGATTGCATTGGAAGTTCAAGGCCTTAAGCGTGGTCGCGAAATCAAAGATGTAAGCTTCACCCTTCGCCAGGGAGAGATACTGGGCTTTGCAGGGCTCATGGGGGCAGGGCGCACGGAAGTCGCTCGCGCCATATTCGGGGCAGATCCGCTGGAGGCCGGTCAAGTCCTCGTGCACGGGAAGCCCGTCTCCATTCGCTCACCCAATGACGCGGTTCAGGCAGGCATCGGCTATCTTTCAGAAGACCGGAAACATTTCGGCCTCGCGCTCCCCATGGACGTTCGCAACAATATCGCCCTGGCTTCTCTAAAGTCCTTTATTAAATTTCCTGGCCGACTTGATGAAAAGGCTATGAAAAAGACCGCTGAGGGGTACATCCAGAAGCTCGGCATACGAACACCTTCCGATGTCCAGGAGGTTAAGCTTCTGTCGGGTGGCAACCAGCAGAAGGTCGTCATTGCAAAGTGGCTGCTTCGAAACTGCGACATCCTGATTTTTGATGAACCGACAAGAGGCATCGATGTCGGGGCAAAATCGGAAATTTATCAGTTGCTCGTAGATCTGTCCAAAAGCGGAAAGGCTATCATCGTGATCAGCTCCGAATTGCCAGAGATCATGCGATTGTCACACCGGATTGCGGTCATGTGTGAAGGTCGACTCACGGGAATTTTGCCGGGCGGGGCAGCTACCAAACAGGAAGACATCATGCATCTCGCGACGCTGCGGGAATCCATGGTCGTTGATACCGACACGGAAACGCAGAGGAGGGTAGGGTGACCAACACCGATATCGCGGCCCCTATGGCCGCCACAACCGCACAAGGCCGTTTCTCCGGCGCGCAACAGAAGCTGCTGGCATTCGGAACGCTGATTATTCTGGTGATCGGCTTCAGTCTCGCATCGCCGAACTTCATGCAGACGTCAAATATCCTGGCGATCCTGCAGGCAACCAGCGTCAACGGTATTCTCGCGGTCGCTGCCACGCTTGTGATCATCACGGGAGGCATTGATCTGTCTGTCGGTACTCTGATGACCTTCACTGCCATTACAGCCGGCGTCGTTCTCACTTACTGGGGCCTCCCGCTGCCAATTGGCATTATTGCCTCAATTTTGACCGGCGCTGCAGTCGGGCTAACGTCCGGGGCCATTATCGCAAAGATGAAGATTCCACCCTTCATCGCAACACTTGGCATGATGCTGATCCTGAAGGGTTTGTCCCTGGTCATTTCCGGCACAAAGCCGATCTATTTTAATGACACCCCGTCCTTTCCCCTTATCTCGACTGAATCGTTCATAGGTGACGTGATCCCCGGAGTACCTGTTCCGAACGGCGTTCTCGTACTCTTTATCGTTGCAGGTCTCGCATCTTATATTCTGGGTCGTACTGTGCTGGGACGCTATTGCTTTGCCTTGGGGTCGAACGAGGAAGCTGCGCGGCTCTCAGGCGTAAATGTCGATAACTGGAAAATGGCGATCTATTCTCTCTCGGGAGGCATTTGCGGCATTGCCGGTCTCGTTATCGCCTCGCGCCTCAACTCGGCGCAGCCAGCATTGGGCCAGGGATACGAACTGGATGCAATTGCGGCTGTCGTCATCGGCGGCACATCACTTGCCGGCGGCAGGGGCACCATTTTGGGAACCGTCATCGGCGCGCTTATCATGTCGGTACTGCTCAACGGCTTGCGCATTCTATCCATGCCGCAAGAATGGCAGACTGTTGTCACCGGCTCCATCATCATCATTGCCGTCTATGCGGACATGATGCGAAAGCGGAAGGCGTGAGCCAACCGCGAACCAAGAACCGCGAGGGTAATAACCCCGAGGAGAACTGCAAGACTTAAACGAAGTGAACGAACCTGAGGAGGAGCACATGTTCACAAGACGTACATTCCTGGGCGCAGTCAGCGCTACGGCCGTGGTGGCAGCGACAGGCGTCGCAAAGGCTGCCGACAAGATCTACATTCCGCTGATTTCGAAAGGCTTCCAGCACCAGTTTTGGCAAGCCGTGAAGGCTGGCGCCGACAAGGCCGCCAAGGAATTCGATATTCAGGTCACCTTCGAAGGACCGGATACGGAAGCCCAGGTCGACAAGCAGATCGACATGCTGAGTGCGGCCCTCGCAAAGCATCCGGCAGCAATCGGCTTCGCAGCTCTCGACAGTAAGGCAGCCACTCCGCTGCTGAAGAAGGCACAGTCGGAAAAGATCCCGGTCATCGCATTTGACTCCGGCGTCGACAGCGATATCCCGGTCACCACCTGCTCGACGGACAACGTCGCTGCAGCAGCCCTGGCAGCTGACAAGATGGCCGCTCTGATCGGCAACGAAGGCAAGGTTGCTCTCGTCGTTCACGACCAGACGTCGCGCACCGGCATTGACCGCCGCGACGGCTTCGTGAAGCAGATCAAGGCAAAGTATCCGAAGATCGAAATCGTCGACATTCAGTATGGCGCCGGCGACCAGCTTCAGTCGACGGAAATCACCAAGTCGATCATCACGGCGCATCCGGATATCAAGGGCTTCTTCGGCGCGAACGAAGGTTCGGCCATCGGCGTCGTCAATGGCGTCAAGGAATCCAAGAAGTCGAAGATCGTCATCATCGGCTATGACTCGGGCAAGGCCCAGAAGCAGGCGATCATGGATGGCGTGATGGCTGGCGCCATTACGCAGAACCCCGTCGGCATCGGCTACGAAACCGTCAAGGCAGCTCTCGCAGCGGTCAAGGGTCAGCCGGTCGAGAAGCATATCGACACCGGCTTCTATTGGTACGACAAGAGCAACATCACGGATCCGAAGATCGCGGCCGTGCTCTACGATTGATCTTCCCAGCCAGACCTAAAAAGGCCCGGTGCCAAAAGCACCGGGCCTATTCCATTGAACAAGGAGAATGATATCCATGAAATTTCTACGCTATGGTCCCACTGGACAGGAAAAGCCGGGCCTTCTGGACGACATGGGTCAAATTCGAGACCTGTCAGCTGTCATACCCGACCTTGCCGGGTCGTCACTCCTCCCAGAAACCATGGAGCGCCTGATGGCGCTGGATATCAAAAGCCTGCCAATCGTGCCGGGTGCGCCTCAGAAGGACGTTCGTGTCGGCCCGTGCGTCGGCCAGGTCGGCAAGTTTATTTGCATTGGTCTCAACTATGCAGACCACGCCGCCGAGACGGGCGCCACTGTCCCCCCGGAACCCGTGGTCTTCAACAAATGGACCTCTGCCATCGTAGGACCGGATGACGAGGTCAAGATCCCGCGCGATTCCGTAAAGACGGACTGGGAGGTCGAGCTCGGCGTCGTCATCGGCAAAGGTGGCAGCTACATTGAGGAAGCCGAAGCCATGTCACATGTTGCAGGCTTCTGCGTCATCAATGACATATCCGAACGTGAATATCAGCTTGAGAGGGCAGGGACCTGGGACAAGGGCAAGGGCTGCGATACGTTCGGCCCACTTGGCCCGTGGCTGGTCACCCCGGATGAAGTGGGTGACTACGACGACCTCAAAATGTGGCTTGATGTTGATGGACACCGCTACCAGAACGGCTCCACGAGGACGATGGTCTACAAGGTTCCGTTCCTGATTTCCTATCTCAGCCGTTTCATGAGCCTGCAGCCCGGCGACGTCATTTCGACCGGTACACCTCCGGGTGTCGGGATGGGACAAAAGCCGCCAAAGTTTCTCAAGGGTGGCGAAGTCATGTCGCTGGGGATCGAGCGCCTTGGCGTACAGACCCAACGTGTCATAGCCTGACCGAAAGCCTTCCCTTTTCAGAGAGTCACCAAGCCTCTGTGCGCCGCGATCATCTTTCGCGGCGTTTTTCATGCGCGCTTCCCTGCAATTTCCCCATTTGCCCTCAACTGTGCCATGAGCATGGGACCGAGCGAGAACTCGCCTCGCTCGGTGCGACGTGTCAGGTCCCGCAGATAGCCGCCAGCTGAGTTGATATGCCCCGCGCGTTCCAGGATGCAGGCAATTGCGGTTGCCGCATTTTCTGGCCCCATCACAGCGCAAGCCTCTTCGAAGGCGCTGGGCGAAACCCCGAGCATCGATCTCACCAAAATGGCCGCGCTCAAGAACTCACGCCAGGATGATATGGTGCCGCCAAGGCCATAGTTGTTCATTTCCGGACATGCCGAAAGAACCATCCCAAGAGGGAAGGGCTTCATGACCGCGCCGTCCGGCGGATCAAGATCCGGGTAGCTGACAGGTTGCCGCGAGATGCCTCGCTCGCTATCTCTTGGAGTAAACGCCCTGTTATCGTCCGCAGGCACTGTCGAGTTCGCAGTCTCCCGATTTTTCCCCTGCTTCTTTTCGAAGCTTGGTTCAAGTTCATATTGATGTTGTGTATTTGAATTCTGTTTGTGCCGCTCAGAATGAGCGTGATTGCCGTTTATATTTTCAGTTTCATGCCGAATTGTCAGGTACTTGACGAGGTTTTCGCGGAGCGCTTCAAGGACGACCAGGATAGCGTCGATCTCAGTTGTCTCCGGATGACGCGGGAGCGCGGACATTACGTCGCGATAGAGACTACGCATCTGGGCGATCTCACTATCGTCTTCGCCACCATTTTCCTCGGCGGCGACCTGGAACAGCTTGACAATATCACGCCGGCAGATCGTCAGTCTTTCCTTGAGGTCGTGATACTGGAGCCTTTCGGCAGCAACGGAGGCGGCCAATTCCTCGAATTCTGCGGCACGCTGGAGAAGAGGGGCCAGCGAGAATCCAAAAGCCTGTCCGATATCCCCTTCGGCGTCACGGCGAGCGAAGCGCTTGCCATTGGCGCTGTCGCGACGGATCAGCAGCCCCGCCTCGACGAGTGCGGCAATGTGCCTGCGGATCGTTGCCTCCGCCATGCCATGCGCTCTCAACGAGAGCTGCGCGTTGGAAGGAAACACGATGAGTCCGTCGGCTCCTCTTAGCTCCGCTTTGGGGTAAAAGCTGAGCAGGGCGTTGAGGAGAGAAAGCGCCCGGTCGGAAATACCAAGCCGCGGCCGCGCTTCGCAAAGCCAGCGATAGAGCTTCCATTTGTTTACGCAAGCGTCTTCATCGATGGATTGGGCTGCCAGCTGATCTGCCAACATGCCATAGGTCATCGACCGCCGCCCAAAGGGCGTCGTCACATTTCCCGTGATCATCTCTTCACCTTTTCACAAGGTAAAAGATCCCACCCGCCATGAATGACGCCAAAAACTCTTGACTGTGATTCGGGGAAATGCGATTCTCAAGTTGCGACACTTAGAGAGAGGCTTCCACGACGGCGACGTTCTGGGAGCTTTTCTTTTACCGGATTGAATTCCTTTCGGTATTTAACGTTTGTACCCGTTGGGGTTAGCAACTCAAGTTGAGTCCCTGTCAGTTGTCAGGGTCTTCTGTGTGACCGTATCAAGTGCGGTGAACTCGTCCAGCAAACGCGGCAATTCAGCACGCACAAAGTCCGCGAACGCTTGCCCGCGTTCATTCGCGGCGACAATGCGCAACTCTTTACTCGTGTACCTGACCTCGCCGAGCCCGAAACCATCGGCTTCGCGCAATGGCGCATTTCCAGTTCCCAGCGCCCGAGATTCAGCAATAAGTTCGTGCACCCAGGAAAATCGCGCGTCCGAGCCCATTTTGCGAATCCGTTCGGACTGCAGCATTTCGCGAATGTTTTGAACCGCATTTGCATTTTTTGCAAAGGATTTCGCCAGCGCAACCCAACGGGGGCGACCGATCTTGGGCGCGCGGCCGATCGCCTGTATGATATCGAGGGGAACATGCCGACATACGCCTCGCATCCTGGCGAGTTCGGCGTCGTCGATCGAGAGGGCTGTGTAGATATCGCGAGGTCGAAAATTCGCGTCGTCCATTCTCCGGGCAAACAGCGCCCTCTCAATCCAGGAGAGGTCCTGTCGGGCGCTGTTTTCGATCCCCTGGGCAACAGCCAGGTCACGGTCATCGACCTCCACAACTTGCGCGTTGACAGCAATGTTCAATTGCTTGGCGGCGGCCAGGCGCCGGTGGCCGTAGACAACCTGATAACGCCCAGCTTTTTCGGGATGCGGCCGAACCCGGATCGGGACCTGCTGGCCATGCTCTGCCACGCTTTTTACGAATGTGGCAAACCTGTCGTGATCATCATCTATAAGACGATCGGCAAAGGGTGACGGTTCTATCAGCCTGGTATCGAGCCGAACCAGTCCATCATGGCCCGCTTCTACGAGGGAATGGGCCTGCGGCGGAGAGAGCGCTTGCGGCTTCTTCGGCTTTGCAGGCTCCTGCGTCTCTGATGCAGTCGCCACAAGGCTGAAAGCGGAACCGGAGAGCTTGCGTCGACTCATGGCTTACCTCGAACAATCAGAGCTGTACGATGAATAAGACGGAGCCTTTCACAGACGACTGTCAAGTCAGCCGCTCTACAAAGGGCAGCAGGATCGACATCTGCAAAATTTCTCCGAAGCCTAAGCATGGGTCTGGTATACCTTGATCCTGACAAGATCGAAAACAATCAACTATCAGATAGGCCACGATTCTTGTCCCGCGTCCAGCCCGTTGACCCTGATCCAGTCGCTACACGTGCCCGAACATGAAGCCGGAGGCTTCACTACGTAGCCACAATGTTGTTCCATAACATATCTTATCGCACCAACACCTGTAGGGGGGGTACGCGCTATACCGAACTGCGACTTTTGAAACGTGGCAGGATGTTGAAGATGGAAAGGACATCCTGAATGAAGACCCGCTACAGCCACCTCACCCTAGCTGACCGGCGTCAGATCGAACGCTGGCGACTGATGAAGATGAGCGCGACGGAAATCGCTGAGCGACTGGGACGTCACCGTTCGACCGTGTTCCGCGAGCTACGACGAAACCGGCACAACGACGTCGAGATCCCTGAACTGACGGGCTA
>NZ_JBEPMB010000007.1:0-241026 GCF_040545545.1 Limnomicrobium aquaticum | reverse complement strand
CATCGGCGCGCTCGTCCAAACAATCCAACCAGACGAATGTGCGAACTATCTCGAAAACGCCGGATATGTTTCCGTTAAAAGGTGAAACGCTCTAGCCGGGTTTTTGTTACGATAACGTAACGACTTCGACACTCATGGAGGAATGGGACCGAAACACGCGGCGAAGGTTAGATCGCGGCAGCGCAGCGGCGTGCCATTTCCACCCTATTTTCTGATCACGGATTGTTGGGTCAGAGACAGGAGAAGTTGCGCGGCCACGCTTTCGGCGATCTGCGGATTCCTCTGGCTTGTCAGAACCATCGTCTGCAGGCGGGAAAGTTCCCGAGTGAGCTTGGCGGCCGTCCACACCGAAAGCGCCTGTGTGATGACGTTGCGGCGTTTGAAGAAAATGTGCTTTCCGTGAGTCTGGATGACCTGGCTTGCCGATTGGCGGGATCTGTCCATTTCGGCGCGCAGCATATCCAGCATCTGGAACTGCCGCAGCACCGCGTTCAAGACTTGGTAAATCGCTGTTTTTGCGGAAATCAAAGCCTCCAGAGCCGCGATCATTGCGTTGGCGTCGCCGCCCAGAAGGGCGTCGATGAGGTTGTCGAGCGAGGTTTCGCTAACGTCACCGATAATGTCGATAACGTGCCGTTCATCGATCTCTGGTTCCTTGGCACAATAGAGCGCGAGTTTGCGGATTTCGCCGCGGCTCGCGCGACGATCCCCACCCAGGTTGGCCAGCAGCCTTGCGCGCGCTGCGGGTGTGATCCGCTGCCCGGTTTCCTTCAGAATGTCGTCGATCAGCCCGTTGAGGCTTGCCTGATCGTCGGCATAGCAGGGGACCGAGGCGATACTGCGCGCGGCTTCGGCCGCTTTCCGCAGAGCCGAGCCCTTCTTCAGATCGCCGGCCTCGATGATGAGATAGGCTTCCAACTCCGTTGCCGCCAGAGCCGCGATGCCATCGACTAACGCCTTTTCATTGGCGGCATTGCGAACCCAAACGAGTTTTTCGCCACCGAACAGCCCGATGCTCTGCATCTCCTCGATAAGTCGCCCCGGCGCTTTCTGAAGGTCCGAGGCCTCGATTTTTGTAACCGCGAAAGGATCGCTGAGCGGTATTCCGGTGCGCGCCGCCGCGGCTTCAGCCCGTTCGGAGACAAGCCCCCGATCAGGGCCGAAAATGACGATGATGCGCGGCAGGGCGGAGCTTGACCGCAAAAGGCGTTCGAATTCCTGCGGCTTCAGCTCCGACATGGGCTGATCACTTGGACAAAGCAGATGCGATGTCGAGCTTCAACACTTCCGCAAGCTCGCGGGCGGCGCGGTCTTCTGCGTCCCGGATCGCACGGACCTGGGCAAATTGCTGGCTCGTGTAGTCGAGTTGTGCGTCCATGCGTTGAGCGCCCTGTTTGATGAGCTTGCCGTCACGCGTCAGAGTGTAGCTGGCAGACAGTGTCACGCGTCCGGGCTGCGGCAGATTCGACGAAATCTGCGAAAGATAGTTCACATTACTCGAACTGACACGGAGAGTCAGCTGGTAAACGGGGTTTGACGGCTCGCCGGCTCCGCCGGAAAGCAGGAAGATCATCTGGTTGCGGACGGCCTGCTCGACGCGGTTCGTCGGTTCGGAAATGCCGACGCTCGCGAGTTCACCCGTGATGCCGGCCTTGCCATAGAGCGGCTGAACCTGGCAAGAACCGAGCCCTAGCGCCGAGATCAGAACAGCACCCACAAAAGCGCGTCGAAACAGAGGTTTATCAAACGACGACATTGACGATCCTTTGCGGTACGACGACGATCTTCTTCGGTTTTGCGCCGGCCAGCGCGCTCGTCACGAAATCGAGCGCAAGCACGGCGGCCTCGACGTCACTCTGAGACGCGTCGCGCGCGATTGTCAATTCGCCGCGCTTCTTGCCGTTGACCTGAACAGGCAGCACGACGGTGTTTTCGACGACGAGGCTCTCCAGATAGGTGGGCCATGCCGCGTCAGAAACGAGACCCGTGCAGCCGATTTCCTTCCAGCATTCCTCGGCCAGATGCGGCATGATCGGGGCGAAGAGCTGGACGAGGATCTGCGTGGCTTCACGCAGGGCGCCGGCATAGGCTTCGTCGACCTTTTCGTTGGCTGCCTTGGTTAGCGGTGCTGCAAGGGCGTTTACGAGCTCATAGACGCGTGCCACGGCCTTGTTGAAGCCGAGGCGATCGTAGTCGTTGGCAACGGCCAGAAGCGCCTTGTGGGCTGCCTGTGAGACCGGGAGGGCCTCGCCTGACGTTGCAGGTGCAGGATTCGCGCCGCGAAGCGTAGGCGCTGCTTCCGAAACCAGACGCCAGATGCGCTGAACGAAGCGATGGGCCGCTTCGACGCCTGCTTCCGTCCAGATCACGTCGCGTTCCGGCGGCGAGTCCGAGAGCATGAAGAAGCGGGCGGTATCAGCGCCATAGGACGCGATGATATCGTCCGGATCGACCACGTTCTTCTTGGACTTCGACATCTTCTCGATGGAGCCGATGGTGACTTCTTCGCCGGACTCGACGTGGAAGGCGCGGCGGATGCCGTCCGTTTCCTCGAGACGGATTTCGGAAGGCTGGACCCAGGTTCCGTTGCTGCCCTCACCCAGCTTGTAGGTTTCATGCACGACCATGCCCTGCGTGAAGAGGCCCTTGAAGGGCTCTTTCAGGTTCACATGGCCGGTTTCACGCATCGCGCGGGTGAAGAAGCGCGAATAGAGCAGATGCAGGATCGCATGTTCGATGCCGCCGATATACTGGTCGACCGGCAGCCAGGCGTCTGCCGTGTCCGTGATCACAGGTTCGTCGGCATGCGGCGCGGTGAAGCGGGCGAAATACCACGACGAATCGACGAACGTGTCCATCGTGTCCGTCTCGCGCCGGGCATCCTTGCCGCAATGCGGGCATTTCACGTTGCGCCAGGTCGGATGACGGTCGAGCGGGTTGCCCGGCTTGTCGAAATTGATGTCGTCGGGCAGCTGGACCGGCAAGTCCTTCTTCGGAACCGGCACGACGCCGCAATCGTCGCAATGGATGACCGGGATTGGGCAGCCCCAGTAACGCTGGCGGGAGATACCCCAGTCGCGCAGGCGGAAATTCACCTTGCGCTCGGCCTGCGGCTTGCCGCCGAGCATGGTCGCGCTCAGGCGGTCGGCGACTTCCTGGAAGGCATCCGCCGTGGACTTGCCGTCAAGGAAGCGCGAATTGATCATCACGCCGTCGCCGTCATAGGCGGTGTCGCCCACGGTAAAGGTCGCGGCATCTCCGCCTTCCGGCATGACGACCGGCACGACCGGCAGGTCATACTTACGGGCGAAATCCAGGTCTCGCTGATCGCCGGAGGGGCAGCCGAAGATCGCACCCGTGCCGTAGTCCATCAGCACGAAATTGGCGACATAGACCGGCAGTTCCCAAGAGGGATCAAAAGGATGACGGACCTTCACGCCCGTATCCATGCCCTTCTTTTCAGCGGTTTCGAGGGCGGCCAGCGAGGTGCCGGCGCGGCGGCATTCCTCGGCAAAGGCTTCGACGGCAGGGTTGCTTGCGGCCACGTATTTTGCCAGCGGATGGTCAGCGGCGATTGCCAGGAAAGAGGCGCCGAACAGCGTGTCCGGGCGCGTCGTGTAGACGGTGACGTCGCGGAATTCTTCCGGCAGCTCGTTGCCGACGGTTTCCCAGCGCAGCGTCAGGCCTTCCGAGCGGCCGATCCAGTTCTTCTGCATCAGCCGGACCTTTTCCGGCCACTGATCCAGCTCATCGAGCGAATCGAGCAGATCCTGCGAGAAATCGGTGATTTTGAAGAACCATTGCGTCAGCTCACGCTGCTCGACCAGCGCGCCGGAGCGCCAGCCGCGACCGTCGATGACCTGCTCGTTGGCAAGCACCGTCTGGTCGACCGGGTCCCAATTGACCTTCGACTGCTTGCGATAGACGAGGCCCTTGTCCAGGAAGTCGAGGAAGAGGCTCTGCTGGCGCTGGTAATATTCCACGTCGCAGGTGGCGAATTCGCGCGACCAGTCCAGCGACAGGCCCATGGATTTCAGCTGGCCGCGCATGGTGGCGATATTGGCGTAGGTCCATTCCTTGGGATGGATCTTGTTCTGCATGGCGGCGTTTTCCGCCGGCATGCCGAAGGCGTCCCAGCCCATCGGGTGCAAAACATTATAGCCGCGTGCACGCTTATAGCGCGCCACCACGTCGCCCATGGCATAGTTGCGCACATGGCCCATATGGATGCGGCCCGAGGGATAGGGGAACATCTCGAGCACGTAATATTTGTCGCGCGGATCGTCGTTGTCGGTTTTGAAAATCTCGCGCTGGTTCCATTCCGCCTGCCAGCGGGGTTCAGCGTCGCGCGGGTTATAGCGTTCTGAGGCCATGATTCGACTGTTCCGATAGATCAAGAATTTGGGGGCGACCTTCATCATGAAATGCCGGAAGCGTCAAGTTTTTCGGGCATTTCGGTGAAGGCGGGAATGGTGGCGCGGCAAAAAGGAACGTACGAGGTTCCAAATTCGCGCGGTCCATCATAAATGGGTGCTAAGGCAGGCAAAGGGAAGTGTGGCATGGAACTTCAGGATAGGCTGAACGCGGTAAAGGCGGAAATTGCAAAGGCGGAAAAGGGTGCTGGCCGCGAGCCGGGCTCCGCAATGTTGGTAGCCGTGTCGAAGACATTCGAGGCGGATGAAATCCGCCCTGCCCTGGATGCCGGCCAGCGCGTGTTCGGCGAAAACAAGGTTCAGGAAGCCAAGGCCAAGTGGCCGGGCCTGCGCGAGGCGTTTTCCGGCATCGAGCTGCATCTGATCGGGCCGCTGCAATCCAACAAGGCGGGAGACGCCGTGGCGCTTTTCGATGTCATCGAGACGATTGATCGCGAAAAGATTGCCCGCGCCATTGCCGAGGAAATGGCCAAGCAGGGTCGCCGGCCAGAGCTCTATGTGCAGGTCAATACGGGACTAGAGCCCCAGAAGGCTGGCATCGCGCCGGATGACACGGTCGATTTCGTCAATCTCTGCCGCGGCGAACTGTCGCTTCCCGTTGTCGGTCTCATGTGCATTCCGCCGGCGGATGAGAATCCGGGGCCACATTTTGCTCTTCTCGCCAAGCTTGCCGGTAAATGCGGGCTTTCGAAGCTCTCGATGGGCATGTCGTCGGACTACCAGACCGCCATCGAATTCGGAGCGACGAGCGTTCGGGTCGGCTCGGCGATCTTCGGTAACCGGGCCTATCAGCAGCACGCATAGGGCAGTCTGCATCTATTGGCCTTTTGTCGGGGTTCTTTGACGCTTTTGTGTCGAGTAGACTTTGCCTCCTGAAGCGCGACTGGGAACGCGCCGGGAGGATATCATGCGTCAGGGATATGAGGCCGCTTATGCGGCGTGGAAAACCGATCCGGAAGGTTTCTGGATGCGGCAGGCAGAAGCCATAGACTGGTTCGAGAAGCCGAAAATGGCTTTCGATCCGTCAGCCGACGTTTACGGTCGATGGTTTCCGGATGGTGTAACGAACACCTGCTACAATGCGCTCGACCGCCATGTTGCAGCCGGGCTTGGCGACCGCAACGCATTCGTCATCGAAAGCCCGATCACCGGCCGCTCCTCCGCCATCATCTATTCGGAAGCACTGGCAGAGGTGAAGGCGATTGCGCTCGCGATGCGCTCGCTTGGCGTGGAGAAGGGCGATCGCGTCATCATCTATATGCCGATGATCCTTGAGGCCGTGCTCTCCATGCTCGCCTGCGCGCGGCTGGGTGCTGTCCATTCCGTCGTCTTCGGCGGCTTTGCCGGACCGGAACTCGCGACGAGAATCGATGACAGCAAGGCCAAGCTCATCATTTCGGCGAGCTGCGGCATAGAGCCGGGTCGCGTCGTGCCCTACAAGCCGATGCTGGACGAGGCGATCGAACTTGCTCACCACAAACCGGCGGCCTGCCTGCTTTACCAGCGACCGGAATTGTCCGCACCGCTGACAGATGGGCTGGATCATGATTTCGAAGCGCTGGTCGCGAAGCATCGTGGCGGCGAGATCGACTGCGTGCCAGTCGCCGCGACCGATCCGCTTTATGTCCTCTACACGTCCGGAACGACCGGACAGCCCAAGGGCGTGGTGCGCGACAATGGCGGCCATCTCGTCGCGCTCCACTGGAGCATGCGCAATTTCTATGGCGTGAAGCCGGGCGAAACCTTCTGGGCGGCCTCCGATATCGGCTGGGTCGTCGGGCATTCCTACATCGTCTATGGGCCGCTGATCTCGGGCAATACATCCGTGCTCTTCGAAGGCAAGCCCATCGGGACGCCGGATGCCGGTACATTCTGGCGTGTCATCCAGAAGCACAATGTCACCGCCTTCTTCACCGCGCCAACGGCGTTTCGCGCCATCCGCAAGGAAGACCCGACCGGTTCATTCCTCAAAGACATTCCGATGCCGTCGCTGCGCACCCTGTTCCTGGCCGGTGAGCGGGCAGATCCGGATACGATCAAGTGGGCGGAAGAGCATCTCAAGGTCCCGGTGGTCGATCACTGGTGGCAGACGGAAACGGGCTGGGTGATTGCCGGCAATCCGGCGGGGCTTGGCCTGCTGCCGGTGAAATACGGGTCTCCGACAGTGCCGATGCCGGGATACGACGTGCAGGTTCTGGATGATGCGGGGCATGCCGTGCCGGCCGGTACACTGGGCAACGTCGTCGTGAAACTCCCCCTGCCCCCCGGTAGCCTTCCGACGTTGTGGAATGCCGACGAGCGGTTCCGGCACGCCTATCTCGAGGAGTTTCCGGGCTACTACAAGACGGCCGATGCCGGCTATATCGATGAGGACGGCTATCTCTTCATCATGGCCCGCACCGATGACATCATCAATTGCGCCGGCCATCGTCTGTCGACAGGCGCGATGGAAGAGGTTTGCGCCAGCCATCCGGATGTGGCGGAAGCCGCCGTCATCGGCGTGCAGGATGACATCAAGGGTCAGGTGCCTTGCGGCTTCCTCGTCCTTAACAGCGGCGTGACGAAGCCTGAGCGGACGATCGAGAAGGAAGTGATCGATCTCGTCCGCCATCACATCGGCCCGGTTGCGGCCTTCAAGCTTGCGACTTGCGTCAAACGCCTGCCGAAAACGCGCTCAGGCAAGGTGCTGCGCGGGACGATGCAGAAGATTGCCGATGGCGAGACCTGGAAGATGCCGGCAACGATCGAGGATCCGGCGGTGCTGGGAGAAATCGAGGCGGCGCTGAAGGCGCATGGCCTGCCGCATCCGCATGTGCTGTAAGCATCTCTTGTAAGGTTGGGCTCACGCTCGGTTTCACGTGAATCAGCGGTATTCTGGCAACAAAAAACCCGGCGATGGCCGGGTTTTCTTTTCCAAAATTTTGAAAACGCTCAGAAATTGTCTTCGTCTTCGTCGTCGTTGCGGGTCGACTTGAGCGACTTGAGCTTGGCGAAAACGGCGTCCGCGTCGAGCGACTTTTCTTCCGGCTGGTCGTCGCCATAAGGGTAGCGCTCTGTTTCGCGTGCCGGCTGGAGCGTCGCGCCGAGTTCTTCAGCTGTCGGCAGCGGACGCCCCTTGGAGGCCTTTTCGACTTCGAGGTCGAGATCGATCTGCGAGCAGAGGCCGAGCGTGACCGGGTCCATGGCGGCCAGGTTTGCCGAGTTCCAGTGCGTGCGTTCGCGGATCTGTTCGATGGTCGACTTGGTCGTACCGACGAGGCGCGAAATCTGCGCGTCCTTCAGTTCCGGATGGTTGCGAACGAGCCAGAGAATGGCGTTCGGACGGTCCTGACGCTTGGAAACCGGCGTGTAACGCGGGCCCTTGCGCTTGGATTCAGGCACGCGCACCTTCGGCTCGGACAGTTTCAGCTTATGCGCCGGGTTACCTTCGGCGCGAGCGATTTCCTCGCGCGACAGCTGGCCGGTGGAGATGGGATCAAGGCCCTTGATGCCCTGCGCGCTTTCGCCGTCAGCGATGGCTTTCACTTCCAGCGGATGCAGCTTGCAGAACTGCGCAATCTGCTCGAATGACAGGGCGGTATTGTCGACAAGCCAGACGGCGGTCGCCTTGGGCATCAGCAATTGTTGGGCCATGCATAGAGTCCTTCAGTCGTCCGCGCCGGTGTCGCGGGCCGTGGTAGTACCACTCTTGATTTCCGGGATATGGAAGGTCGTATAGCCGTTTTGGCGCATAATTGCAATTCTGCTTGCGACAAATGACCAAAGTCGCATTGATAGCTTGATTTTAGATGATAAAAGTCGATTCAAGCGGGTCGGAGGTTGCCCGTCGCTGGGGTGGAGGCTTCATTTCAAGTATCCGGCTCAGCAACAGGATCTGCGTGATGTCCATCGGGATCGCCGGCAGGCGAGAGGGCATGCACGTTTGCGAGGAGTTTCGGAGGAGCGTTCATGTCAGGCACGACCTATCCCGTTTTGAAGACCGCGAAGGCGCGGACCTTGATCGACAACGACAAGTATCTGAAGTGGTACAAGGAAAGCTCCGACAATCCGGAGAAGTTCTGGGCCAAGCACGGTACCCGCATCGACTGGTTCAAGCCTTTCACAAAGGTCAAGAACACGTCGTTCACCGGCAAGGTGTCGATCAAGTGGTTCGAGGACGGGATCACCAACGTCGCCTATAACTGCATCGACCGCCACCTTGTGTCGCGCGGCGATCAGGTCGCCATCATCTGGGAGGGCGACAACCCGTATGACGACAAGAAGATCACCTATCGCGAGCTTTACGATCAGGTCTGCCGGCTCTCCAACGTGCTGAAGTCGAACGGCGTCAAGAAAGGCGACCGCGTCACCATCTACATGCCGATGATCCCGGAAGCCGCCTACGCCATGCTGGCCTGTGCACGCATCGGCGCGATCCACTCCATCGTCTTCGGCGGCTTCTCCCCGGACGCACTCGCGGGGCGTATCATTGACTGCCAGTCGACTTTCGTCATCACGGCGGACGAAGGTCTGCGCGGCGGAAAGACCGTTCCGCTCAAGCACAACACTGACCTCGCGATCGAAATTGCTTCGCGCGCGGGCGTCGAAGTCGACAAGGTTCTGGTCGTTCGCCGCACCGGCGGCAAGACGGAATGGTTCGACACGCGCGATATCTGGTACCACGAGGCGACGAAGGCCGCGAAGCCGGATTGCCCGCCGGCCAAGATGAAGGCCGAAGATCCACTCTTCATCCTCTACACGTCGGGTTCTACGGGTAAGCCGAAGGGCGTGCTGCACACGACGGGCGGCTATCTCGTCTATGCCTCGATGACGCATCAATATGTCTTCGACTATCAGGATGGCGACATCTATTGGTGCACGGCAGATGTGGGCTGGGTCACGGGCCATTCCTATATCGTCTACGGGCCGCTGGCGAATGGCGCGACGACACTGATGTTCGAGGGCGTGCCGAACTATCCGGATGCTGGCCGTTTCTGGGATGTCGTCGATAAGCACAAGGTCAACATCTTCTACACTGCGCCGACTGCGATCCGTGCGTTGATGGGTGCGGGCGACCAGTTCGTGAAGCGCGCCTCGCGCGCCTCGCTGCGCACCATGGGTTCGGTCGGCGAGCCGATCAACCCGGAAGCCTGGGAATGGTACTACAACGTGGTTGGCGACAAGCGTTGCCCGATCGTCGATACCTGGTGGCAGACGGAAACGGGCGGCGTGATGATCACGCCTCTGCCGGGCGCGACCGACCTCAAGCCGGGCTCGGCAACACGGCCCTTCTTCGGCGTGAAGCCGCAGCTGGTCGATTCAGAAGGCAAGGTTCTGGACGGTGCGACGGATGGCAATCTCTGCATCACCGATTCCTGGCCGGGTCAGGCTCGCACGGTCTATGGCGACCATGAGCGTTTCATCCAGACCTACTTCTCCACCTACAAGGGCAAGTATTTCACAGGCGATGGCTGCCGCCGTGATGAGGATGGCTATTACTGGATCACCGGCCGCGTCGATGACGTGATCAACGTGTCCGGCCACCGCATGGGCACGGCGGAAGTCGAATCCGCTCTCGTCTCGCACGACGCCGTGTCGGAAGCAGCTGTTGTCGGCTATCCGCATGATCTCAAGGGTCAGGGCATCTATTGCTATGTCACGCTGATGAACGGCCATGACGGCAGCGAGCAGCTGCGCAAGGATCTCGTAGCGCATGTGCGCAAGGAGATCGGGCCGATTGCTTCGCCGGACAAGATCCAGTTTGCGCCCGGCCTGCCCAAGACCCGCTCGGGCAAGATCATGCGCCGCATTCTGCGCAAGATTGCTGAGGACGATTTCGGTTCGCTGGGGGATACATCGACACTTGCCGATCCGACCGTGGTCGAAGACCTGATCGAGAACCGTCAGAACCGCAAGGGCTGAACAGGTTATCAATCATCCGCGAAGACCCGGCCTGTGCCGGGTCTTTTGCGTTTATGACGAAGGGCATAGCGGATGCTCCTTGTGGCCGCCATCGTATGGCTGGACGAGGTTTTCAAGGATCAGCGTGCTTGCCGCATCCTCCCCATCCTCAAGGCCGAGATTGGCGACGACGCGGCCGAAATACTTGTCGCCACCGATATCTGTCAGCAGGACTTTGTTTTGCCCGCCGATCATGCCCGAAAGCCTGTCTTTCGCGATCTCCGCTCTCACCCGTTCTGCCGCACATTTCGAATGAATCTCCGGCGCATCGATGCCACGCAGACGCACCAGAACATCGACGCTCTGCTGCGGCCAGGGATAGGCGCGCACCTCGACCGTATCGCCATCCAGAACGCGCAGAACATCCGCAGCGATGGGGCCCTTGATCTGCCGCATGGCAAAATCCATCGCCCCGACAGACGAGGTCAAACTGAGGAGGATAGCGGTGGCGACGACGATTCGGATCATGAATAGGAATATATACTTATTCATGCCGGCAGAAAATAGGAATAATTACCGATTTTAGAAATCGATGGCGCGGCCCTTGATTTCCCAGTCGCCAAAGCGGGCCGGGTCTGCGCCGCCTCGCCCGCCGACTTCCCTGGGCTGCTCGGTCTGCTTCTCGGCCTGACGCCGGGCTTCCGCCTCCGCCAGCGCGCGCAGAGCGGCCGGCGAGAGCTTCTTCTTCGGTTCCACCGGGGTTTCGGTCGAAGTCTCGATCTGGGCGCGTTCGTCGGTCATCGCAGTCTCATGATATTGAAGTTCAGGCCTCTGATCTCCATCATATAAGGACATTTTCGCCTCGGCAAAAGGACTTGCGCGGGCGATCGATGTCTCTGGACACGCCGTTACGAGGAACGACGATGAATACGATGAGAACCGCCATGTTGCTCGCCTTCATGACCGCCCTGTTCATGGCGGTCGGATTTGCGCTGGGCGGCAAGGTGGGCATGATGATCGCGTTTCTGGTGGCTGCAGTGACAAACCTGTTTTCCTGGTGGAATGCAGACAGCATGGTTCTGCGCATGTATGGCGCGCAGGAGGTCGATGCGGCAAGCGCGCCCGAATATTACGCCATTGTGCGCGACCTTGCGCAGCGCGCGGACCTGCCTATGCCGCGCGTTTATATCATCCATTCCGATCAGCCGAACGCCTTCGCGACCGGGCGAAATCCGCAAAATGCGGCCGTTGCGGCTTCTGTCGGTTTGCTCAATGCCCTGAGCCGTGAGGAAGTCGCCGGCGTCATGGCGCATGAGCTTGCCCATATCGAACACCGCGACACGCTGACCATGACGATCACGGCGACGCTCGCCGGTGCTATCTCCATGCTCGGCAATTTCGCCTTCTTCTTTGGCGACCGGCGCGAGAACAATGGTTTCGGCATCGTCGGTACACTGATTGCCATGATTGTCGCGCCTTTTGCCGCGATGCTGGTGCAGATGGCGATCAGCCGGACGCGCGAATATGAGGCGGACCGTCGCGGGGCGGAGATTTGCGGGCAGCCGCTCTGGCTGGCGTCTGCCCTGCGCAAGATCGAGGCCTATGCGCATCAGGTGCCGAATGTTCAGGCCGAGCATAATCCGGCGACCGCGCATATGTTCATCATCAATCCGCTCTCCGGCGAGCGAATGGACAATCTCTTCTCGACGCATCCCAACACGGATAATCGTGTCGCCGAGCTCGAAAAAATGGCGGCGGGTAGCAGTTTCGGATCGACGCCGCCGCGTCCGACTGCTAATCCGACGCGCAATGCGCGATCCGTACCGAGCGTGTCTTCGGGTGCGGGGCGGCCAAACTCATCCAAAGGACCCTGGTCTTGACGTCAAAACCGGTCCGGCCGAAGCCGGGCTCCGCCTCTCGTGGCGCTATCAAAACTTCAGATAAACCGGGTCTCGCCGCGCGTCAGGCAGCCGCGAGGCTGCTGGCAGCCGTTATCGACAAGAAAGCCTCGCTCGATGGCATGCTCGACCAGACGGGCGGCAATCCGGCCTATATGGCGCTCTCGCCGGCAGACCGGGGCCTCGTGCGGGCCATTCTGAACACCGCGTTGCGCCATTTGCCCCGCATTGAGGCGATGATCGGCTCGTTGCTGAAGACGCCACTGCCGGACGGCGCGCGGGCGCTTCAGCATGTTCTCGCCGTTGCCGCGGCGCAGATTCTCTATCTCGACGTTCCGGATCGCGCTGCCGTCGACCTTGCGGTTGAACAGGCGAATGAGGACCCGCGCAACAAGCGGTTTGCCAGTCTTGTGAATGCGCTGCTTCGCCGGCTCTCCTCCGAGAAAGAACGGCTTCTCGGAGAGGTTGGGGCTTCGGTCCCTGCCCTCCCCGAATGGTTCCAGAGCCGACTGGCGGCCGTTTACGGCCCGGATGCGGCGCTGGCGATTGCCGAGGCGCATCTCGCTCCGGCCGCCATCGATCTCACCGTAAAGTCCGATCCGGAAGGCTGGGCAAAACGGCTCGGCGGTGTTGTCTTGCCGACCGGGAGCGTCCGGCTTGCAGATTACGAGGGCGCTGTCGTCGATCTGGAAGGTTATGCGGACGGCGAATGGTGGGTGCAGGATGCGGCCGCTGCGATCCCTGCGCGGCTTTTCGGCGATCTTCAGGGCAAGCGTGTGGTCGATCTCTGCGCAGCACCGGGTGGCAAGACCGCGCAGCTCATCCAGGCCGGTGCCAAAGTCACCGCGCTCGACATGTCGGCCAATCGTCTGAAGCGGCTTCAGGAAAATCTGGATCGTCTGCGTTTCGAGGCAAAGCTGATCGAGGGTAATGCGGGCGAATATAAGCCGGCCGAACTGTTCGATGCGGTGCTTCTCGACGCGCCCTGTTCCTCCACCGGGACCGCCCGCCGCCATCCGGACGTTCCCTGGACCAAGGGCCTGGACGATGTGCGCAAGCTTGCGGGTGTGCAGGAACGGCTGCTGCGCCACGCACTAACCTTGGTCAGGCCGGGCGGAATTGTCGTCTTCTCCAATTGTTCGCTCGACCCGATCGAGGGCGAGGACATGATCGAGGGCCTGTTGCGGAGTATGCCAACCGTGTCCCGCGTTGCCGTTCAGGCTTCGGTTTTGCCGGGTCTCGCTGAAGCGATCACGGCCAAGGGCGAGGTGCGGACGACGCCCGCGATGCTCGCCCGCGACACAACGGCGGCGAGCGGCATGGATGGTTTTTACGCCTGTGTGCTGAAGCGCGACAGCTGATGCCGGACGTTGTCTCCGGATTGGCTAATTTACCATCAACAGCTCTTCCCTGCGTCCTGAATTGACGCAACGTCGGATTATGCCTAGGAATCCTGTTCGGATGCGCAAATGTTGCAGGTGACAACCTGGAACGGTCGCGCTGATCTTCTCGCAATTGAGAACGCATAGCCGCTCCGCGCCTTCGCGGAAATTGTTGTAGAGTTCTGTCAGTATGGCGCCATTGGGCCGCAAGATTCTGTCTACCCTCTACATGAGGAGCGGCATCCGCCAAGTCCATCAGGCGGCAAATGGTGGCGTTTTCCGTTTCCGCCAGACCTTCAGGAAGGCGCCGGAAAAGCTGCTCGTCGCACCCACCGACCTGCGCGCCTCTGACCCCTTCATCGCCGAGGAAATCTTCAACGGGCGATTTACGCTGGCTGGCCGAACGCTCGACGCCAGCAACGAATCGGTTTTCGATCTCGATCCGCCCTCGCCCGAATTCCAGACACGTCTGCATTCCTTCGTCTGGCTTCGCGATTTTCGCGCGACGAAGAGCGACAAGCATTACCAGCGTGCGCAGGAATTGACGCAGGACTGGATCGCCCGCCATCGGTGGCCTGACGACAGCCCCGTCTGGCGGCCGCAGACGGCAGCAATCCGGCTGATGTCCTGGCTTTCACACTCGCCTGTGATCCTGAAGTCGGCACAGCTTGGTTTCTATCGCCGGTTCCTGAAGAGCATCGGTATGCATGTCGATTATCTCCGCTCGGTCGCCCCCACGGCGGGCGACGGCCTGGAGATCATGCGCATTCGCATTGCGCTCGCCATGGCGAGCCTGTCGCTGCCCACCACGCTTGCTGCCGTGCAGCGCGCCGGGGCCAGCCTGGACCGCGAACTCGACCGGCAGGTGCTTCCCGACGGCGGGCATATCTCGCGCAATCCCCGCGCCATACTCGATCTCCTGATGGAACTGCTTCCGCTGAGGCAGACCTATGTGAACCTCGGCTATGAAATGCCGTCGCGGGTGATCCCGGCGATCGATCGCATGTTTCCGGCGCTGCGCTTCTTCCGCCACCAGAGCGGCGAGCTCGGCCTGTTCAACGGAGCGACGGCGACGCTGGCGACCGAGCTTGTCGCCGTGCTGCGCTACGACGAGTCCGCTGGCCAGCCGTTCCGCGCGATGCCTTATATGCGCTATCAGCGCATTGGCACGAGCAGCACGGCGATCATCGTCGATACGGGCTATCCCATCACGCAGGAAACCTCGACGCACGCACATGCCGGTTGCCTCTCGTTCGAATTGTCATCCGGTGGGCATCGTCTGATCGTCAATTCCGGGGCACCGATTTACGGACCGGAGGACTATCGTCAGCTGGCCCGTTCGACTGCTGCGCATTCAACGGTGACGCTGAACGATACGTCCTCCCACAGCTTCGGCCGGCTTTCCGGCATGGGAACAGTGGTGACGGGCGGGGTCAAGCGCGTCGAGGCGACACGCAAGGAAGATCCGCAAGGCGAAATTCTCGTTGCAAGCCATGACGGCTATCTCGACAAGTTCGGCGTCTATCACGAGCGCAGCATCCAGCTCCACCCAAGCGGCACGATCATTCGTGGTGGCGATCGATTCATGGGCAAGGGCGGCGCGGAGCCTCCGGAAAATTGCGGTTTTCAGGCCACGGCGCGCTTCCACATCCATCCTTCGATCCAGATCCGGCCGGTGGATGAAAACGAGGTCCTGCTGGTCGCGCCCGACGCGCAGACGTGGTCGTTTACCTGTATCGACGCCACAATCGAGGTGGGCGAAGACGTGTTCTTTGCCGATTCCTCCGGCATTCGCGGTTCGCGCCAGCTGGAGATTGTCTTCGATGTCGGCAAGCTGCCGGAAATCGGCTGGCGGCTGGAGCAAAAGGGTCGCCTAAAAGCCCGATAATTCGCCCTCTTGCGGTTTTCCGGGACGCGCAACTGTGCTAGGGCGCGGGCAACATGCGCCCCGCGTGAACGGAGCGCTCTTTCCGCCGTCGCAAGAGGTTGAGCCCATGGCTGTCGTTTCCAAGAAAATTCCCGCTCCCGACAAGGTTCGCGTCAAGACCGCGCTTCTGTCCGTCTCCGACAAGACCGGCATTGTCGAGCTCGCCGGGGCGCTGGTGGAACAGGGCGTTGCGCTGCTCTCCACAGGCGGTACGCATAAGGCCATTGCCGATGCGGGCCTCGCTGTGAAGGATGTATCGGAACTCACCGGCTTTCCGGAAATCATGGACGGCCGCGTCAAGACGCTGCATCCGACGGTTCATGGCGGCCTGCTCGCCATTCGCGACGACGAGGAGCACAAGGCGGCCATGGCCGCCCATGGTATCGTCGATATCGATCTCGCCGTGATCAATCTCTATCCGTTCGAAGAGGTTCGCTCCAAGGGTGGCGACTATCCGACGACGGTCGAGAATATCGATATCGGCGGTCCGGCGATGATCCGCGCGTCCGCGAAGAACCACGCCTATGTCACCGTGATCACCAATCCCGCCGACTACGACGCCCTGATCGGCGAGTTGAAGGCGAATGCGGGTTCGACGTCCTATGATTTCCGCCGCAAGATGGCCGCTGCTGCTTACGCCCGCACGGCGGCTTACGATGCTGCGATCTCGAACTGGTTCGCCGATGAACTGAACCTCGGGATGATGCGTCATCGCGCCATTGGCGGCGTGCTCAAGGAAGAGATGCGCTACGGCGAAAACCCGCATCAGGCGGCCGGCTTTTACATTACCGGCGAAAATCGCCCCGGTGTTGCGACGGCAGCGCTTCTGCAGGGCAAGCAGCTTTCCTACAACAATATCAACGACACGGATGCCGCTTACGAGCTGGTGGCCGAGTTCCGCGCCGAGCAGGGTCCGGCCTGCGCCATCATCAAGCATGCCAACCCCTGCGGCGTGGCAACGGCCCCGAGCCTTGCGGACGCCTATCGCCGGGCACTCGCCTGCGACAGCACCTCGGCCTTTGGCGGCATCATTGCGCTGAACCAGGAACTGGATGCCGAAACCGCGCGGGAAATCGTCAAGCTCTTCACCGAGGTCATCATCGCCCCGTCGGTGAGCGATGAGGCCAAGGCCATCATCGCCGCCAAGCCGAACCTGCGCCTGCTGGCGGCCGGTGGCCTGCCGGATCCGCGCAAGGGCGGGATCACGGCCAAGACCGTTTCGGGTGGCCTGCTTGTCCAGTCGCGCGACAATGCGATGGTTGAGGACATGGCGCTGAAGGTGGTGACGAAGCGTGCGCCGACGGCGCAGGAACTCGAAGACATGAAGTTCGCCTTCCGCGTCGCCAAGCATGTCAAGTCGAATGCCGTGGTTTACGCGAAGGACGGCCAGACGGCGGGCATTGGTGCCGGCCAGATGAGCCGCATCGATTCCGCCCGTATCGCCGCCATCAAGGCCGAAGAGGCCGCCAAGGCTGCCGGCTGGGCCCAGCCGATGACCAAGGGCTCTGCGGTGGCTTCCGAGGCTTTCCTGCCCTTCCCCGATAGCTTGCTTTCCATGGTCGCCGCCGGCGCCACCGCGTTGATCCAGCCGGGCGGCTCGATCAAGGATGCGGACGTGATTGCGGCGGCCGACGAGGCCGGCGTCGCCATGGTCTTCACCGGCATGCGGCATTTCCGACATTGATGCCTGGCTAACGAACGACGTAGTTCAAGCAAAAGGGGCCTTCCGGCCCCTTTTTCGTGAATTCCTGTCAAGCGTGATTCACGTGAAACCACAGTTATCTGACATCAGCGGTTAGCCAGGATGTCATCCAGTGACTCGATGAGGCGGTCGCATTCCGCTTCAGTGCCGATGGAGATGCGCAAATAGGGGTCGATGCGCGGCTTGGCGAAGTGGCGGACCAGGACAGCGCGGTCGCGGAGCTTTGCTGCCAGATCCGTACCGGCAAAGTCCGGATGCATGGCGAAGACAAAATTGGCGAGCGACGGCAGGACGCGGAAACCGCGCTGTTCGAGGCCCGAAACGACGCGCGTGCGGCTGTCGATGATGCGATTGCGGCAGGTCTCGAACCACTCCACATCCTCGATGGCCGCTGTGGCGGCGACCTGCGCCAGCTTGTCGAGCGGATAGGAGTTGAAACTGTCCTTGACGCGCTCCAGCGCATCGATCAGCGGGCGCTGACCGATGGCGAAGCCGACGCGCATGCCGGCGAGCGAGCGCGACTTGGAGAAGGTCTGAACGACCAGCAGGTTCGGATATTTCCGGGTCAGAGGAATGGCGCTGTCGCCGCCGAAATCGACATAGGCTTCGTCGATCACCACCGGCTGGTCCGGATGGGCGGCGACGAGCGCCTCTATCTCGGAGAGCGGCAGACCGATCCCTGTGGGGGCATTCGGGTTGGGCAGGATGATCGCGCCACAGGGCTGGCCGTAATCCGATAGCCGGATTCCAAAGTTCTCATCGAGCGGCACCTGCCGGCTCTCGATGCCATAGAGCAGGCTGTAGACCGGATAGAAGCTGTAGGTGATGTCCGGATAGAGAAGCGGCGCGTCGTGGTTCAGCAGGCCCATGAACGTATGCGCGAGAACCTCATCCGAGCCATTGCCGACGAACACTTCGCCGGCGTCCACGCCGTGCAGGCGGGCAATCGATTCTCTCAGTTCCAGCGCGACCGGATCGGGATAGAGCCGGAGACGGTCATCTGCGGCGTTGCGGATCGCATCCAGCGCCTTGGGCGAGGGACCATAGGGGTTCTCGTTGGTGTTCAGCTTCACCAGATTGGCGATGCGCGGCTGTTCGCCGGCGACATAGGGCTTCAGCGTCGAGACGATGTGGGACCAGTATTTGCTCATCAGTCAGTTTTTCCGGTTCGCAACAAAGCGGGCGGCGGCTTTCAGCACGTCGGTCTTCTCGCCATAGGGTGAAAGCAGGGTTTCGGCCTCGTCGACAAGTCGATCCAGCCGGGCGCGCGTCCAGTCGATGCCATGGAGCGCCGGCAGCGTGCCCTTGCCCTTGGCGGCGTCCTTGCCGGCCGCCTTGCCGAGCGTGGCGCTGTCGGCGGTCAGATCGAGAAGATCGTCGGCGAGCTGGAAGGCAAGGCCGATCTTGCGGCCGAATTCGGCCAGTCTCGCGGTGTCCTCCTTCGAGGCACCGGCAAGAATGGGGCCGGCTTCGCAGGCAAAGCGGATCAGCGCGCCGGTCTTCATCGCCTGAAGGGTGACGATGCCGGCTTCGTCCGGTGTCTTTGTTTCGGCTTGCAGGTCAAGCATCTGGCCGCCGGCCATGCCGCCGAGACCGGAGGCACGCGCGAGTTTCAGCGTCAGCGCGACCTTTGCCTCTGCCGGAAGAGCGGTCGCCGTGTCTGCGAGAATATCGAAGGCATAGGTCAACAGCGCATCGCCGGCGAGGATCGCTGTTGCCTCGTCAAATGCCTTGTGGACCGTGGGCTGGCCGCGGCGCAGGTCGTCGTCGTCCATGGCTGGCAGGTCGTCATGGACGAGCGAATAGCAATGGATGCATTCCAGTGCTGCCGCGACGCGGAGCGCTGCCTCTGCCGGGCCGTCAAAGAGACGCGCTGTCTCCAGCACCAGAAACGGGCGCATGCGCTTGCCGCCATTGAGCACGCCGTGGCGCATCGCGGCCATCAGGCGCTCGGGGCGCGCCGTTTCGTCCGGCAGGATGCCGGTGTCAAGCAAATCGGACAGGAGTGTCTGTACGGATTGCGCTGCGGCGTGCAGCCGCTCATCGAAAATTGCGTCTGGTGCTATCATGCCTTTTCATTTGCACTTCGTTTTCGTCGTGGCAATGGCAGGCAAACCGCTTGGCCGCAAAATTTTCTCCGCCACTGGAATTGGCGAACATCAGGCGTTATGCATTTTGTCATGGGGATGATGGAAGACGAAATCCCGGCGCCAGCTGAGAGCGAACGCCAAGAGGCAGAGGTGAGAACCCGCAAGCGACTGATCGACTGGATCTGGCCGCGTGGGCCTCTCTGGCTTCGCGTTCTGAGGCTTCTCTTCGTCGTTCTCCTGCTTCCCTACGCGCTGATCCTTCTCTACTGGCTGCCCTTCGTTCATCCTGTATCGACGCTGATGGTTTCCGATCTGGCGCTTTTCAGAGGCTATGATCGGCGCTGGGTGGATCTGGAGAAGATCGCGCCCGTGCTCGTCAAATCGGTCATGATGTCGGAGGATGGGCAGTTCTGCAGCCATTACGGTGTCGATCTCGTTCAGCTGAAAGGCGTGATCGATGATGCACTCAATGGCGAAGAGACGAGGGGCGCGAGTACGATCCCCATGCAGACGGTGAAGAACCTCTATCTCTTCAACGGCCGTTCCTTCATCCGCAAGGGGTTTGAGCTGCCGCTCGCTTTTGCCACCGATTTTGTCTGGTCGAAGGCGCGGATCATGGAAGTCTATCTGAACATTGCGGAGTGGGGGCCGGGCATCTACGGCATCGAGGCGGCCGCGCAGACCTATTTCAAGGTGCCGGCTTCAAAGCTCTCGGCAAGCCAGGCGGCGTTGCTCGCCGCTGCTCTGCCCAATCCTTACGTTCGGGTGCCGAACAGGCCTTCGCGGGGCATGCGCGCTATTGCCGGCATCATCGCGCGGCGGGCGGCGGCGTCCGGTGAGTATGTGCGCTGCGTCTACCCATGATCGGCGGATGTGACCGCATCGCGACAAAAATTGTTGCGGGGTCTAGCCAAAGTCCACAGCTTTATGTATAAGCGCGCCAATTTCCGACATCGGCAATGTCCATACGGCCAGTCAAACCGGCCTGTGACAGAGCTTTGCCTGACACATTGGAGTACGTTAAATGGCTGTTCCGAAAAGAAAAACTTCCCCGTCCAAGCGCGGCATGCGCCGTTCGGCCGATGCGCTGAAGGCTGCGACCTACGTTGAAGACAAGAATTCCGGCGAACTTCGCCGTCCGCACCACATCGACCTGAAGACCGGCATGTACCGTGGTCGTCAGGTTCTGACGCCGAAGGAAAGCGCATAAGCGCTTCCCATCTGCTGATGGATTAGAAGCCGGCTTTCGAGCCGGCTTTTTTGTTGCCCTGAAGACAGTTACGACCAAAGAAAAACGCCGCGCACCCGAAGATGCGCGGCGTTCTCAGTCGAATCTGTCGCGTCTCAAGCGCCGTAAACGATCAGCAGGTCCTTGGCGTCGATCTGGTCGCCGGTGCGCACCAGAACTTCGGCAATCGTGCCGTCCTTCTCGGCGTGCAGCGCGGTTTCCATCTTCATCGCTTCAATGGAGAGCAGCACGTCGCCGGCCTTGACGGCCTGGCCCGAAGAGACGGCGACCGTCGAGATGACGCCCGGCATCGGCGCGCCGAGATGGGCAGCATTGCCGGCTTCCGCCTTGCGGCGGATGGCACCGCCGGAAGCGCCGTGCGCGCGATCCGGCACCTTGATGCGGCGCGGCTGGCCGTTGAGTTCGAAGAAGACGGTGACCATCCCCTTCTCGTCCGTCGCGCCTTGCGCCTGGTTCAGGATGACGAGTGTCTTGCCTTTTTCGATATCGATAAAGACCTCTTCACCAACTGGTAGGCCGTAGAAATAGGTCGGCGTCGGCAAGGCAGACACCGGACCGTAGAGTTCCGAGGCGGCGGCAAAGTCTGTGAAGACCTTCGGATACATGAGATAGGAGGCGAATTCGTATTCCGAAATCTCGCGTTCCAGCTTCTCTTCGATCGCCTTGCGCTCTGCGGCGAGGTCGGCGTCTTCGAGCAGCGAGCCCGGACGAACCGTATAGGCGGCATCGCCCTTCAACGCCTTCTTCTGCAGCACTTCCGGCCATCCGCCCGGAGGCTGGCCCAGATCGCCCTTGAGCATCGAAACGACCGATTCCGGGAATGACACGTCCTTGGCCGGGTTCTCGACATCTGCGACCGTCAGGTCCTGGCTCACCATCATCAGCGCCATGTCGCCGACCACCTTGGAGGAGGGCGTTACCTTGACGATATCGCCGAACATGCGGTTCGCATCGGCATAGGCCTGCGCCACTTCGTGCCAGCGGGTTTCGAGACCGAGCGAGCGGGCCTGTTCCTTGAGGTTGGTGAACTGGCCACCCGGCATTTCGTGCAGATAAACTTCAGAGGCCGGACCCTTGAGGTCGCTTTCAAAGGCGGCGTACTGGTTGCGAACGGCTTCCCAGTAGAAGGAGATGCGGCGGATCCAGCCGGTATCGAGGCCCGGATCGCGTTCGCCACCCTTCAGCGCCTCGACAATCGAGCCGAGGCAGGGCTGCGAGGTGTTGCCGGAGAGTGCATCCATTGCAGCGTCGACAGCGTCGACGCCCGCATCGACCGCCGCCAGCACTGTCGCGGCAGCAATGCCGGACGTGTCGTGCGTGTGGAAGTGGATCGGCAGGTCGGTCGCTTCGCGCAGGGCCTTGAAGAGCATGGTGGCGGCCGCCGGCTTCAGGAGGCCCGCCATATCCTTCAGCGCGATGATATGTGCGCCGGCGCGTTCCAGCTCGCGGGCGAGCTCGACATAGTATTTCAGGTCGTATTTCGGACGCGCCGAGCTCAGGATATCGCCGGTATAGCAGATGGCTGCTTCGCAAAGCTTGTTCTCTTCCGCCACGGCGTCCATCGAGACGCGCATGTTTTCGACCCAGTTGAGGCAGTCGAAGACGCGGAAGAGGTCGATGCCGCCGGCGGAGGCCTGCTTGACGAAATGCTTCACCACATTGTCGGGATAGTTCTTGTAGCCGACGCCGTTGGCACCGCGCAGCAGCATCTGAAGCAGCAGGTTCGGCGCGCCTTCGCGGATGAGCGAGAGACGCTCCCACGGGTCTTCGGTGAGGAAGCGCATGGAGACGTCGAAGGTCGCGCCGCCCCAGCATTCGAGCGACAAAAGGTTCGGCAGGGCGCGGGCATAGGTGCCGGCGATGCGGGCGATGTCATAGGTGCGCATGCGGGTTGCGAGCAGCGACTGGTGGCCGTCGCGCATGGTCGTGTCGGTCATCAGCACGCGCTTTTCGGCGCGCATCCATTCACCGAAGCCCTTCGGGCCGAGCTTGTCTAGCAGCTGCTTCGTGCCGTCCGGCACCGGGCCGTCGATGAAGGGGAGGATGGGGGCCGCGGCATCTTCCGGCGGTCGGGCGCGGCCCTTGGCTTCCGGATGGCCGTTCACGGTCACGTCGGCGATATAGGTCAGCAGCTTTGTGGCGCGGTCCTGGCGCTTGACCTGCTGGAACAGTTCCGGCGTCGTGTCGATGAAGCGCGTCGTATAGCTGTTATCGCGAAATTTCGGGTGGCCGATAATGGCTTCGAGGAAGGTAAGGTTCGTCGCCACGCCGCGAATACGGAATTCGCGCAGCGCGCGCTCCATGCGGTGGATCGCCTCGTCCGGGTTGGGTGCCCAGGCGGTTACCTTTTCCAGCAGCGGATCGTAGTAACGGGTGATCACTGCGCCTGAATAGGCCGTGCCGCCGTCGAGGCGGATGCCGAAGCCGGTCGCGCCGCGATAGGCGGTGATGCGGCCATAGTCCGGGATGAAGTTCTGCTCCGGGTCTTCGGTGGTGATGCGGCACTGCAGCGCATGGCCGTTGAGGCGGATGTTTTCCTGCGCGGGAACGCCCGATTCCGGCGTGCCGATGGCGAAACCGTCCAGAATGTGGATCTGCGCCTTGACGATATCGATGCCGGTGACCTGTTCGGTGACCGTGTGTTCAACCTGGATGCGCGGATTGACTTCGATGAAGTAGAACTTGCCGGTATCTGCATCCATCAGATATTCGACGGTGCCCGCGCCGATATAGCTCGTCGCTTCAGCGATGCGAAGCGAGTAGGCGGCCAGTTCCGCGCGCTGCTCGGCTGAAAGGTACGGGGCAGGAGCGCGCTCGACGACCTTCTGGTTTCGGCGCTGGATCGAGCAGTCGCGCTCGAAAAGGTGGACCACATTGCCATGCGTGTCGCCGAGAACCTGGCTTTCGACGTGGCGGGCGCGCTCGACGAGCTTTTCGAGATAGACTTCGTCCTTGCCGAAGGCGGCCTTGGCTTCGCGCTTGCCTTCGTTGACTTCACGCAGCAGGTCATTCGGGTCGCGAATGGCGCGCATGCCGCGCCCGCCGCCGCCCCAGGAGGCCTTGAGCATGACCGGATAGCCGATCTCTTCTGCCAGACGCTTGATCTGTTCCGGATCGTCGGGGAGCGGATCGGTTGCCGGAACGACCGGAACACCGATCGAGATTGCGAGATTGCGCGCAGCAACCTTGTTGCCGAGCTGGCGCATCGTCTCGGGCTTGGGACCGATGAAGATGATGCCGTTTTCGGCGCAGGCTTCCGCAAATTCCGGGCTTTCGGAGAGAAGGCCATAGCCCGGATGGATGGCATCCGCGCCGGAAAGCTTGGCAACACGGATGATCTCGTCAATCGAAAGGTAGCTTTCGATGGGACCCAGATCGCGTGCAAGATGCGGCCCGCGACCAACCTGATAGCTTTCGTCCGCCTTGAAGCGGTGAAGCGCCAGCTTGTCTTCTTCCGCCCAGATCGCCACGGTCTTGATGCCGAGTTCGTTTGCAGCGCGGAAGACGCGGATTGCTATTTCAGACCGGTTTGCGACGAGAATTTTGGAAATCGTCAAGGCAGTTCCCCATTTTTGGCAGCTCCCATGCTGCACCCGCTAACAAATTGTTAGCTGCTTGCGAGGGGAAGTTCAACGGGACTCTTTGACGGACTGCAACTCAGGAGACGAAGCCCTGCCGGAAGGCCAAAGCGACAACGTGCTGGCGATTCTTCGCCTGCAGCTTTTCCTGGATGCCATTCATGTACCAGTCGACGGTATGGCTCGAAAGATTCAGGACCTTTCCGATTTCCTGCGACGTCATTCCCTCGGCCAGGAAGTGCAGAACCTCGAGTTCGCGTCGGGTCAGCTTGATGTCGGAAGATGGTGCCGTCTCGCCGTCGGCACCTTCCGCCTTGGCCCGGAACCGCGACAGTTCCATATACATCAGCTTTGCGACCTGCTCGAAAAGTGAAAGCTCGACAGGCGTCAAATCCACCGTCAGGCCGCCCAATGTCATGTTACCCAGCAGACCCTGCCGGCCATGGATCGGGAAAATATACCCATCGTCAAGTCCGAACCGGGCGGCCTCCTTGAACATCTGGTCCATCCGCCGCTTCTGGGGATCCGATTTGAGAGCCTTTCGCGCATCTTTCCAGCGAAAGGCGCCTGCTGCTCTGCCCAGAAAGCGGATTGTCGGGTCAACCAACACGAAACGGTTGGCTATGTAAGTCTCTGGCCAGCCGGCTGGCCAGCGGCCAGCCAGCACCAGCGTCATCGGGTCCTGATGCGGGCGCGGCTGAATGAGTACGCCATAATATTCGAAACGATATTGTTTCAGAAGATGTTCGAAATCCGCGATCAGGGTCTTTGCGTTTTCGTGTTCCCGTCCCATGACCAGAAACTGGACGATCGCGTTTATGCTCATCTCGGGACCCGCCGATCGACCTTTGAAACAGATACGACCTTCAAGCTATCGAACCTCTGTCGCAGTCGCAGAACTTGCAGCCCCCGGATTGCACATGCCTTGCTGCCACAAGCGGCATAGCGCTTGACACCCGATGCTGGACCTATAGAAAGAAACATATATAAAACTCAATGTCTTAGTGTTTTTATGAACGCTAAATACGGTTGCGTCAAGAACTGGCCTCCGTGATTCTTCATGTATTTCACAACTTAGGCGCGCGATATGTCCGGCACGGATTTGTGAATGCGGAGCCACGTCTCAAACCTGGTTTGCAGTGGCGAAAGCAAGACGGGTGTAGATTTCGAATCGCACAAGAGACGCGAATGATGTACGTGAACAACTCCATCTCATATGTCACGGTGCTTCACTCAGGTTCTGTTCATCTGCGCTGACTATTCTATTGTAGTGCGCAGTTGCTTCTGCGGCGGCATTGGGGTGCGAATACACCCCCGCCATCGTGAACAGGCGCCGGGATAGGCGCTTTGTCGAATAAGTGCTTGAAAAGTCCATTGCTGGCCGGTTTGCGAGATATCGTGCTTCGGTCGGACCGAAAATAAAAGGGAAAGGCAGACGCAACGTGTCGCTTACCAAAGTCTATCTCAGGGCCCTTCGCTATCTTGCTGAAGAGCGCCTGAGAGTTTCGATCGTCGTCATCAGCAATATCGTTCTGGCCCTGGTCGCCATCACGGAGCCGATCCTCTTTGGCCGCATCATCGATGCAATGTCGACGGGGTCCAATTCCATGCCGGTTCTGATCGCCTGGGCGGGGCTCGGCATTTTCAACACGGTGGCTTTCGTTCTCATCGCGCGCGAGGCGGACAGGCTTGCGCATGCGCGTCGATCCGGACTTCTTGCGGAAGCCTTTGCCCGCATCATTTCCATGCCGCTCTCCTGGCACAGCCAGCGCGGAACCTCGAATGTCCTGCACACGCTGCTGCGTGCCACCGAGACCCTGTTCGGTCTGTGGCTGGAATTCATGCGCACGCATCTCTCGACGGCCGTGGCGCTTGTTCTGCTTGTGCCGGCGGCTCTGTCGATGGATGTACGGCTTTCGATCGTGCTCCTGGCTCTGGGCGTTCTCTACTGGCTGACCGGGCAGGTGGTCATGAACCGCACGCGCGAAGGCCAGGCCGCCGTCGAGGAGCATTATCATCAGGTCTTTTCGCATGTCAGCGACACGATCAGCAACGTGCCGGTCCTGCACAGCTACAACCGCATCGAACGCGAAACACAGGCGCTGAAGGAATATACGGGCCGGCTCCTCTCGGCGCAGTTTCCGGTTCTCGACTGGTGGGCGCTTGCGAGCGCGCTGAACCGCATTGCCTCCACCATCTCGATGATGGCCATCCTGATCCTTGGAGCGATCATGGTGAAGAACGGGCAGATCAAGGTTGGGGACGTGATTGCCTTTATCGGCTTCGCCAACCTGCTGATTTCCCGCCTCGACCAGATCAAGGGTTTTGCGAGCCAGATTTTCGAGGCGCGGGCAAAGCTTGAAGAGTTCTACAAGCTTGAGGATTCCGTTCGCGAACGCGAGGAATCGGTGGAGGCGGAAGACCTCGGAAAGGTGGCCGGCAAGGTCGAGTTCCGCCATGTCTCCTTCGATTTTGCCAATACGACGCAGGGTGTCCGTGATGTCTCCTTCACGGTTCAGGCAGGCCAGACGGTGGCCATCGTCGGCCCGACCGGTGCGGGCAAGACGACGCTCATCAACCTTCTGCAGCGGGTCTACGATCCGCAGCAGGGCGAAATCCTGATCGACGGGATGAATATCACCAAGGTCACGCGCAAGTCGCTGCGCCGGGCCATTGCGACCGTGTTCCAGGATTCGGGTCTGTTGAATCGCTCGATCTCCGAGAATATTCGCATTGGCCGCGAAGATGCGACCACCGACGATGTGATCGAGGCCGCCCGCGCTGCGTCTGCCGATGATTTCATCGAAAGCCGTGTCGCCGGTTACGATACGGTGGTCGGTGATCGCGGCAACCGGCTCTCCGGCGGCGAGAGACAGCGTATCGCGCTGGCGCGTGCGATCCTGAAGGACGCACCCATTCTCGTACTGGACGAGGCGACATCTGCGCTCGACGTCGAGACGGAGGCGCGGATCAAGACGGCCATCGACCGGCTTCGCGCCAATCGCACGACCTTCATCATCGCCCACCGTCTCTCGACGGTGCGGGATGCCGATCTGGTCATTTTCCTCGATCATGGGCGGATCGCCGAGCAGGGGTCTTTCGATCACCTGAGCCACAGCAATGGCCGGTTTGCGGCCCTGCTGCGAGCGTCGGGCATTCTGACCGACGATCTGGTCAAGAGTTCAGCGCATCCGGCAGCGGAGTGAACGTCAAACGAGCGTGTCCGGTGGGCTCTGGTTCACCGGACTTCGTTGCCGGGCAGAAACTCCCCAAACTCGCTTTCCAGTGTTGAATACGTCATGAAGAAGTGCCTGCTCTTATCATGGGGGCACACGCAGGAAGCCACAGAGTGCGATCAAACGGATCGCTTTCGTTTTCATTGATACGCTACCTAGGAGAAGGGGACGGGCACTTACCCGCACCGCGCCCCCGAAAGCCGATAGATAAAAAGCCGCCGCATCTGAACAATGCGGCGGCTTTGTCACGTCTAGTCCCAGTCTAAACGTCCAGGACAGTGTCGAAGGAGGGGCATTTGCCCGCCTTCAGATTGTCCGGGCTCAATTCGCCTTTGACGGCGCGCGGCCCTTCTTGCCGCTGACGCTGGTCTCGATCTGGCCCGTGCTACTCCGCGTCGCCTTGACCTCGACCGACCTGCCCGGTAGCTCGATCCGGGCCGTGAAGCCGTTCCAGGCGGCAGGCAGCGCTGGCGTCGAAACCAGATCGTCGCCGTTGCGCTCGATCCCCAGCAGGCCTTCAACGACTGCGCGGTAAATCCAGGCCGCAGAGCCCGTATACCAGCTCCAGCCGCCTTGACCCCGCAAGGCGCCCTCACTGTAGATATCGGCCGCGACCGCGTAGGGCTCGGTCCGATAGCGTTCGGCGCTCTCCCGGTCCATGGCATGGCGGATCGGCAGCAGGCAATCGAGGCACTGCATGGCCTCTTCCGGCCGGCCGGACTTGGCTAGCGCGAGCGCCAGCCATGCGCCGGCATGGGTGTATTGCCCACCGTTTTCACGGATGCCCGGCGGATAGGCGCGGATATAGCCCGGATCCCTATCCGTCGTGGCATAGGGCGGGTTGAAGAGACGCAGGATGCCGCCATCGTGCTCCAGAAGGTTGGCAAGTGCAGCGTCGAGCGCCTGCTTGCTGCGTTCCGGATTGCCCTGGCCTGAGAGCACGCTCCAGGACTGGGCGATCGAGTCGATCCGGTTCTCGTCGCTTTCCGCCGAGCCCAGCGGCGTACCGTCGTCGTAATAGGCACGGCGATAGTAGTGGCCATCCCAGCCGGCGGTTTCGATCGCGTCGCGCAGGCGTTCCAGATGCGTGCGCCAATTGTTGGCGCGGGACTGGTCGCCACGGCTTTCTGCAACGGCGATGAAGCGCGACAGCGTGCCTGCGAGAATCCAGGCGAGCCAGACGCTTTCGCCCCGGCCGGCCACGCCGACGCGGTTCATGCCGTCATTCCAGTCACCGCCGAGGATCAGCGGAAGACCGTGCGGGCCTGTTCTGGAGAGAGCGAGATCAAGTCCGAGAGCCGCGTGCTCATAGATGCTCGCCGTCCGCTCTGACGTCTCAGGCCGGAAGAACGAGTCGTGCACATTTTCTGCCAGAAGCGGGCCCGAGATGAAAGGAACATGTTCATCCAGGATTGCCGTATCGCCGGTTGCGGTCGCGTACTGATCGACCGCATAGGCCAGCCAGACGACGTCGTCGGAGATATGCGTGCGAACGCCCGCGCCATTTTCGGCAAGCCACCAATGCTGGACGTCGCCTTCTACGAACTGACGGCCGGCCGCAGTGACGATCTGGCGGCGCGCGATCGACGGATCGTGGAGCATGAGCGCCAGCGAATCCTGCAACTGGTCGCGGAAGCCGAAGGCGCCGCTGGCCTGATAGAAGGCGGACCGCGCCGTGATGCGGCAGGACAGCATCTGATAGGGCAGCCAGCCGTTCAGCATGTGGTTCAGGGCGCGGTCCGGCGTATCAATGTGGACCTTGCCCAGGAACGTGCTCCAGCGCGTGCGGTTGGCCTCGAGCGCACTGTTGAAGTCGGCAGCGATGGCTTCCGCGGAAAGGATTTCCGCAGCGGCATCGTTGTCGCTGTCACCCAGTATGAAGGTGAATTCGCGCGTGTCGCCCGGCTGCAGGATGATGTCGAGCGCGAGCGCTGCGCAGGGATCTCCATCGTGGCTCATCTGTCCGGAGAGTTCCTTTGCGGCGGTCACCGAGCCCGGCCGGCGAATGTCGCCCCAGCGTCCGATGAATTCGCCGCGCGACGCCGTTGCGCTCGAGACATCCGCATTGACCGCAAAGAAGGCCGTGCGGCCGGAATGCGTGATGCTGTAGGGGTTGGAGGCAAAGAGAACATGGTTGTTCTCCGCTGCCCGGCAGGTGACGAAGGGTGCCGTGCGGTTCGGGTTGTTGCCGAGCATCCATTCGACGTAGCCGTAAATGCGGAAGCTGCGCGAGATCGAGCCCTTGTTGGAGATCGTCAGGCGCGACAGCTTCACCGGCTTGCCGGGAAGAAGGGTCTGGGTCAGTTCGATGCCGACCTGCTCCTGCACGCTGCGGAAGGTCGAGTAGCCGAAACCGTGACGGGTTTCGAACTCGACGGATTCGCGTTCGCTCAAGGCCGCGAAGGGGGTCAGAACCGCACCGCTGTTCAGATCGGCGATGTAGAAGGTCTCGCTCGGCCGGTCGATGACCGGGTCGTTCGACCAGGTCGTCAGCGGATAGTCGCGGGAGTTCTTGCTCCAGGTATAGCCACCGCCTTCAGCCGCGACGTGGAAGCCGAAGTCGTTTTCGGCAATCACGTTGATCCACGGATGCGGCGTCGATTCACCGCCGCGCAGACGGATGACATATTCGTCGCCCTGGGTGGTGAACCCGCCATAGCCGTTCCAGAATTCCAGCCCGTCGCCGGAGAGCGTTCCCGCTTCCTTGATGGCCTTGGACCGATAGCGTGGCGCTTCCGGCGGGGCTTCGAGAACGCGGTTTTCGAAGAGCGAGACGGTGCGGGCGATCTGCTCGGAAATCGCGCCGTTGCGGGCATGGAAGACCGCGCGGGAGGAGGCGAGCAGCGAGGCCCAGGTCGCATCGTCCATCAGATCGCGGCGCACCGCGAAAATGTGCTGGCGCGGGCCGTCGGACTGGCCGCGCAGACGGGCGTTTTCGCACATGGAATCCAGCGCGTGCTGCATGTCCTGCGCATAGGAGCTGGCGCGTTCGTTGACGATCACCAGATCGGCGGTGACCCCGCGCGAGCGCAGATATTCCTGCGCACGGAGCGCACCCCAGGCGACGTTCAAGTCGACGTCATCGTTGATGCGCAGCATGAAGATCGGGAAGTCGCCGGAGATCGCCAGCGGCCAGAGCGCAGTCTGCGAGGCGGCCATGGCTTCTGCCGAACCGGCATCCGCGCGCAGCAGCGTTTCCGGATAGACCAGGTAGCGGCCGAGAATCTGGAAGGCGGTCGCCTCCTGCGGCGATGCACCGACATGACGCATCTGCACCTGGCTGCGCGTCCACGAATGAATGTATTCGTGGCCGAAGGCATCCGGATGACGATAACGGTCGATCGCCGCGTCGATCATGTCGCGGTTGGCAGCTGCGATCGTCCAGAAGATGGCACTGACCTTCTTGCCGGCCGGAATGCGGACGACACGGCGCAGTGACAGGATCGGATCGAGCGTATAGCCGTCCGTACCGGAGAGCGTTGCGCCGGCATCGAAGGCCGTTGCGTCGGCAAGCGAACGGCCACGGCCGATGAAGTTGCGGCGGCTCGTCTCGAATTCCGTCGGACGCGTCTCGCCCGTCGGATCGGCGATCAGGTGCGCGATATGCGTGCCCGGATCGTTCGGCGTGCGCTTGTTGCGCCATGCGCGGATGACGTCGCCGCGGCGGCCGATTTCCGTGCGGAGGAACATCTTGGAGAAGAGCGGATGAGCGATATCCGCCTCGTCCGTCGAGATGACCGGTTCCAGATAGGAGGTCAGCTCGATGTGACGATCCTCGGTGCCGAGGTTGGTGATGGTGATGCGTCGGCCTTCGGCGTCGTGCTCGGTGCCGGTGATGACTTCCACATGGCTCATCAGCGTGCCGACGGTCTTGTAGAATTCCGCACGGTCGTCGCCGAAGATAACCTTGTTGACTTCGCCCTTGGCGCGGCGCGGTTCGACGGTGGAGGACCACCATTCGCCACTGTCCATGTCGCGCAGGAAGATGAAGGTGCCGTGGCGATCTTCGGTCGGATCGGGCTTCCAGCGGGCGACTGTCTGGCCGTTCCAGCGCGAATAGCCGGAGCCGCCAGTCGTCAGCATGACCGAGTAGTGGCCGTTCGACAGGAACACCGTCTGGCGATCCTTGACTTCCGGATTGTCGATGGTGCGGATTTCCGGACGCGGCAGGTTGTCGCCGACATTGTTACCGGGCTGGTTGGCCTCGTGCTTGGCGCTCATGACCGGGATTTCACGCGGCGCCTTTTCCTGCAGCAGGAGTTCGGCCGCCTCGATCACCGGATCGGAGTGGAAGAGTTCGCGCAGATGGCCGTTGAAGGCGACGTTGGCGACAGCGGCAATCGACATGCCGTGGTGGTGGGCCATGTAGTTATAGACCACCGCGCAGGTCTGGCCTTCCGGCACACGGGTCGGCGTGAAGTCGACCGCGTCGTGGAAGCCGTAGCGGCCGAGCGCGCCGAGCTTGCGCAGGCGCTGGAGGTTTTCGAAGGACTCCACCGGCGCATACTGGCTCGCCAGTAGCGATGCATAGGGCGCAATGACGGCATTCTGGCCGAGACCGCGCTTCAGACCCAGAGTGGGTACGCCGAAATTGGTGTACTGGTAGGTCAGCTCGTGGTCGCGTGCGTTGAAGGCAGCTTCCGAAATGCCCCACGGAATGCCGCCGAGACGGCGGGCGTGGTTCATCTGTTCCTTGACGACGAGGTTCGACGTCTGGTTCAGGACACCGCCCTGACGTTCCTGCATGACGAGCGGCGGCATGAGATATTCGAACATCGAGCCGGACCAGGAGACCAGCGCACCGCGCGAGCCGACCGGCACGACCTGACGGCCGAGCTTGAACCAGTGTTCCGTCGGGAGATCCCCCTTGGCAACGGCGAAGAGGCTGGTGAGACGGGCTTCCGAGGCCAGAAGGTCGTAGCAGGCCTCGTCGAGTTCGTTCGAGGCGACGCGATAGCCAATGGAGAGCAACCGGCGTTCCGGACGGAACAGGAAGCGGAAGTCCATGGCAAAGGCCAGCGACCGCGTCGTGTCGCGTAGCACTTCTAGGCGCTTGCGCAGCGCATCGATCATGGCGAAGTCGAATTCGCTGTCGGCCACATGGGCCTGGCAGGTGCGCGACAGGGCCGTGGCCCACCAGGCTACCTCGCCGCTCTTTTCCGAGCCGATCTCGTGGTCGAGATTTGCGGAGAGCTTTTCGAGGTCTTCGGCGAGCTCGGCGAGACCCGTGATATGGATCGTCGCGGGCTCGTTTTCGCTGCGGGCTTCGTTCAGAGTCTTCATGAAGCCGACGGTCAATTCCTTGATGCGCTTGCGCAGCGGGCGGACTGTCTTGCGGTCGTCCGGCAGCTCGGCCAGCGATTCCTGGAAGATCATCACAGCATCGGCAATGCCGTCGAGGCTCGATTGCAGATGCGCGGAGGGGGCTTCGGCCCAGTCACGGCATTGCGAGGAGACCGCGATCAGGTGGCCGGCAAGATTGCCGCTGTCGACCGCCGAAATGTATTGCGGACCGAGCGTTTCCAGGGTTTCGGTGTAATACCAGTTGAACAGGTGGCCACGGAACTTCTGCATCCGTTCGAGTGTTGCGACCGTCTGTTCAAGACGGCTGACTGTGTCCTCGAAGCCGATCCAGCCGAAGTCACGGGCGGAAACGACAGAGAGAAGATAGACGCCGATATTGGTCGGCGAGGTTCTGGCCGCGATGACCGGGTTCGGCGTTTCCTGGAAGTTGTCCGGCGGCAGGAAATTCTGCTGCGGTGTGACGAAAGTCTCGAAATAGCGCCAGGTACGGCGCGCGATCAGGCGCAGGCCCTGCACGACATCGGCCGGCGTTTCCAGCCGGTCCTCGGTTTCGGCCGACTGGCTGACGCGCCAGGCGATATAGGGCGAGAGCATCCAGGCAATGCCGAGCGGCAGGCCCGCATAGACGTGGTAGATGCCCTTGGTGCCGGCAAAGCCGAGCGCAAGGGCTGCCAGAACGGGCGCCTGCCACATGGAGCGGTAATAGGCGTGAACGTCGCCCTGCGCGCCGCTCTGGACCTGGGCGGCCGTGCGCCATTCCAGAAGCAGCTTGCCGGAGACGATCGAGCGATAGAGCGCGCGGATGATCGCGTCCGTCATCAGATAGGCGTTGTGCGCGATGAAGGTCGCGCGCAGCGCCACCATGGCGGAGGCCGAGCGGATTTCGTCCTGCAGGCGCTGGAAATGCCCTCGCATGACAATGTCCGTGCGGCGCGGCATGACGATGGAGAGAAGCGACAGCGTCGGCGAGATGGTCAGCGTCAGGATAAGCGCGATCTGCCAGAGAACGGCATACATCGGCGTCATCAGCAGCCAGCCCCAGACGGCGGCCAGCGTCCAGGCAGCGGGCGTCAGCGAGCGGCGCAGGTTGTCGAGCATTTTCCAGCGTGCAAGGCCATTCACGCCCGAGCGCGGATCGAAAATGTAGGGCAGGAGCTGCCAGTCGCCGCGCGCCCAGCGATGCTGGCGCGAGCTTTCGACCTCGTAGCGGGTCGGAAAGTCTTCAACGAGTTCGACATCGGTCACGAGGGCGCAGCGCGACAGCGAGCCTTCGAGAAGGTCGTGGCTGAGAACGCGGTTTTCCTCGATGCGGCCCTTGATGGCGGCTTCGAAGGCGTCGACGTGATAGAGGCCCTTGCCGGTAAACGTGCCTTCGCCCGTCAGGTCCTGATAGACGTCGGACACGGTGAAGACGTAAGGGTCGATGCCGCGATTGGCGGAGAAGATGCGCTGGAAGGCGGATGCTTCCTTGCCGGTGGTCAGCGACGGCGTAACGCGCGGCTGCAGGATGCCATATCCTTGCGTGACGCGACGGGTCTTCGGGTCGATGACCGGCTTGTTGATTGGATGGGCGATCTTGCCGACGAGCTTGGTGACGGCGTCGCGCATCAGGCGCGTATCGGCATCGAGCGTCACGACATATTGAACGCCTTCCGGCACCTGGTTGGCGCCGGTCATGAAGCTCGTGTCGTGGTCGCCGCGCAGCAGCAGGTTCAGTTCGTGCAACTTGCCGCGCTTGCGCTCCCAACCCATCCAGCAGCCTTCTGCCGGATTGTACTGGCGGCGGCGATGCAGCAGCATGAAGCGGTTGCGGCCGTCATAGGCGTAGCGGGCGGCGAGCTTGGCCACTTCGCTCTTGGCATAGTTCAGCACGTCGATATCGGCCTGCGTTTCTTCCTTCTGGGCATCGGCCCAGTCGGAGAGAAGGGCGAAATAGATTTCGCCATGCGGGTTGGCGAGGTAGTGAACCTCGAGATTGCGGACGAGTTCGTCCACCGTGTCACGGCTCGTGATCATGCAGGGGACGACGAGCAGCGTCCGCTCTTCGGCCGGGATGCCGTCCTTGTACTCGTAACCCGTCAGGCGTGACGGGGTCAGGACGAAGGACGAGAGCGTGTTGAAGAGACCGATGGCACCTTCCGAGGAGGGAAGCGCAAAGAGGACGGCAAGCGGCAGAATGTGCTCGTAGGGCACACCGGCATGGGTCAGGAACCAGGCCATGAAGGCCATGACGAGCAGCGTCAGCACACTCACCGGCGCGGCAATTGCCAGCCAGTCGAGCTTGCGCAGCCAGATACGGCCATAATCCAGCACCGAATTGCTGTAGCCAATGGCTTCCTTGAGTTCGCCGATCCGCTTTCCAGCGAGGAATTCGCCTACATTGGCATTGTGGCTACCGGCCAGCTCCATGGCCTTTCCGGCTATTTCGATTTCGCTGAAGCTTGAGCGCTTTGCCAGTTCCTCGACCGTGTCGCGATACTGGTTGCGGGAGCCGAAATCGAGGTCGTGATAATCGGTGCCTTCGCCGAGCAGCTCGTCGACCTTGCTGACGCTTTCGACCCAGACCGGCCATTCGCCGTCATCGATTTCGCGTAGCGAGCGGATGATGCAACTCATCGTCGCATTGCCGGAGGAGAGGCGATTGTGTTCGCTGACGATGACCTCTTCGCCATCGCTGCCGCGCTTTTCCAATTCCGCCTCGAGCCAGGCGATGGCCACGCCGGATGTGTGGCTGCCGTCGCGCAGACGATAGAGGAACTGGGCAGCGAACGTGTTGTCGCGCGCCGGTTCTTCCAGCGTCTTCAGCTTTTCGGCAAGCCGCGCCGGGTCCTTGATGCGCAGAAGCTGATCAGCCTCGTCATTGGCCCACTTGCGCATGCGCCGGGAGTTTTCGACGCGCGTGGAGATGCGGGCGAGGTTTTCGACCAGCACGAAGCGGACCATGGACGGAATGGCCCAAAGCTCGCCGATCGAGAAGGTTTCGAAGGTCTGGAAGCCCTGGACGAGAGCGGTCAGCGTCTCGCGGGAGACGGTGGAATGGGTGTGGGCCACATAGAGCCAGGCGAGCGCCAGCGTGCGCGGGATCTCGACGTTGCCGGCAAGGCGCATCAGGGTGAGTTCGCGATAGTAGCGCTTGGGGAAGTCGCGGCGGACCTCCTGAATGGCCTCTTCGATGATATAGTGGTTGTCCAGCAGCCATTCGGCGGCGGGCGTGATCGAGGCGCCGTTTTCGACGTCGCGCGCAGCGGAGCGATAGACGCGCAGAATCTCGCGTTCGTTTTCCTTGTTGCGCGCAAAGAAGTCGAAGGGCTCGAAGACGGGAAGCGTGTTGATCTCGCCGGTCGCAAGCCGCTCGCCAACCTTGGCAAGCCCGTCAATCGGCAGATAGTCTGCACGAATGGCGTTATTGTGCTCGATCCGCCGGGTCTCGGTTTCCGATTTGATCCGGCGCGGCGTGTTCTGAAGAGTTGTCGTGTCCAAGATAGCTTCCGTCATTGTGCGGCGCTGCCGCTCATTTGCCCGCAAGCCCTTACCGTCTGCAGCCGTCGGAAATAGGGCATCGCGTGGGATACCCGTAGTCGAGCGAATCTGAATGATGGATGAAGAAAAGCAGGACGACGCATAGAAACAACGTCTTATGCCGGTCAGGCGGGCACTCCACCCTCCGGCCATTCTTGCCTGACGTGCAGGCTCCCCCGATTCCGCAGCCACCCGCAAGGGTATTGCAGTTTTGCCGTGATGTAGAAAAATGGCAATTTTGCGCCTAAAAGGCAAGGTGACTTTAAACGTTTAAAAATGGTTAAGCGCTAAGCTTCCGGCATGAGAGTCATGGCAAATATAATGGCGCGAAAATACCGCGGCCGCTTGAGTCAACCCATCGATTTTTTCTTCGGTTGGGAGTGCAAGGCGAAGGGCGCCGCAGAGCCGCTGACCGATCAGGAAAACTTCTGCTCTATCCGGCTCAATTCGCCGATCATGCGGTTGAGATTGTCGCGGATGCGCTGATCGAGAACGACGGCGACCTGCGGGAATTCTTCCATCAGGCGTGAAAAAAGCGAGCGGGTGACCTGCAATACTTCGCAGTCCTCGACCGCGACTGCCGTCAGGCTGCACTCATGCTCACTGATCAGCGCGAGTTCGCACAAAAGCGAGCCCGGACCGGCATCCTCGATCCGCCGGTTTCCCTGCCGGTTCGGCACGGCCAGCCCGATCGTGCCCGACGAGACGACGAAGGCGGTGGAGACACGGGTTCCGGGGGTGAAAAGCGTGTGCCCGCGCGCCAGTTGCCGCTTGTCCGCGCCGAAGGCCAGCAGGCGCAGTTGCTCGTCATTCATGCCCCGAAAGAGCGGCACGCGAGAGAGCAGGTCGATATCGGACTTCAGCGACATAGCGTATTTTGCATCCTTACGGAATGATCTTGTAGCCGCCGTTTTCGGTGACAAGGATTTCGGCGTTGGACGGATCGCGCTCGATCTTCTGGCGCAGGCGATAGACATGGGTTTCGAGCGTATGGGTCGTCACACCCGAATTGTAGCCCCAGACTTCCTCCAGCAGGACATCGCGGGTCACGACCTTCTGGCCGGCGCGATAGAGGTAGCGGATGATCGCCGCTTCCTTTTCCGTGAGGCGAATTTTCTGGCCCGCCTGATCGACGAGAAGCTTCTGGCTGGGCTTGAACGTGTAGGGTCCGACCGTAAAGGTCGCATCTTCGCTCTGTTCGTGCTGGCGCAACTGCGCCCGCATGCGGGCCAGAAGCACGGCGAAGCGGAATGGCTTGGTGACGTAGTCGTTTGCGCCGGCCTCCAGGCCGAGGATCGTATCGGAATCGGTGTCGTGCCCGGTCAGCATGATGATCGGGGCCTTGAAACCGCCGCGACGCAGAAGCTTGACAGCCTCGCGCCCGTCCATATCCGGCAGGCCGACATCCATGATCAGGAGGTCGATCGGATTGTTGCGTGCCGCCTGCACGCCTTTCGTCGCGGTCTTTTCCTGAAGCACGTGGAATTCTTCATAAAGCCCCAGTTGCTCGACCAGCATCTCGCGCAGGTCGTCATCGTCATCCACCAGCAAAATCGTCCGGGTGCCCATTAGCCAAAAGCCCTTGCATCAAACCTGAACAGGTTTCTAAATCATCGGCGCAGAAATGAAAACAATTGCCCAATCGATTTCCAATGCCGCCCGAATAGGCAGATTGTCGATCACGGGCAAGCCAAGAGGTCGTGAAGGGCCGGCATGCAGTCATTGGAAGTCAGACCGTCGGCGCGCAATCACCGGCAGGGGGTTATGAAGATCGGGCCGCTGACCCTGAAGGTCGCGCTCGGGCGCTCAGGCGTTGGCTCGTTCAAACGCGAGGGCGATGGTCATACGCCACGCGGGCCGCTGCGGCTGCTTTACGGGTTCTGGCGCAGCGACAGGATCGCCCGGCCTGTCACGCAGCTACCGATGCTCCCATCGCGAAAGACGATGGTCTGGTGCGATGATCCGAAAAGCCCCACCTATAACCGGCTATCGCGGCTGCCGCTGAAGGAGAGCCACGAAACGATGTGCCGCGCTGACCAGCTCTATGACATTGTTATCGTCATGGACTGGAACGTGTCGTCGCGCCGGCGCGGCGCGGGCTCGGCGATCTTTCTGCATCTGGCCCGTCCGGGCTTCATGCCGACGGAGGGTTGCATAGCGGTGAGGGAGCGCGACATGCGGCGGCTTCTCGCGGTGGCCGATGCCCGAACGGTGATTCACGTGAAATGACGGGTTCCTCTCACCCCGCGAGCCGGGTTAAAGTCGCAATCGAATCGGTTTAAATGAGGGGGATCGGCATGAACGGCAAGGAAGAGGCGCGCTCCGGCAGGGCCGGCTATTTCACCCGCGAGCGCATGGCCGTCTCCACCCTCTTCTTCATCAACGGCCTGATCATGGGCGCCTGGGCGCCGAAGATCCCTGAATTCGCGAGCCGTCTGGGGCTCGATCCCGGCGCTCTCGGGATCATGATCCTGATCATGGGCGTCGGATCGCTGACCCTGATGCCCGCAGCGGGAACACAGATAGCACGCTATGGATCGACGAAGGTCACAAAAACGGCCACGATCCTGTTTCTGCCGACCATCCTGCTCCTGAGCCTCGCGCCGAATATCTGGCTGGGCGGCATCGCCATCTTCCTCTTCGGTGGGCTGACAGGGGCTATGGACGTTTCGATGAATGCCAATGCCGTCGAGACGGAAAAATCCATGCGTCGTTCGATCATGTCCTCCTGCCACGCCTTCTGGAGCCTCGGCACCTTTGTCGGTACGATGAGCGGCGGATTTCTGATCGAAGCGCTCGGAACTGTCGGGCATTCGATAGTGCTGACGGTCGCCGGTTTCGTTCTGCTGGCGGTGGTCTGGTCGCATCTTTTTCATGACGTGCCGCATGTGAGCGAAGCGCGCGAAAAGGTAAAATTGCCACTCAGTCCGCTGCCCTGGCTGCTCGGCATCATGGCGCTGTTTTCAATGATCCCGGAGGGATCGGTGCTGGATTGGGGTGCCCTCTACATTCGCCGCGAACTCGGCGCGTCGCTCGCTTTTTCCGGCTTTGCCTTCGGCGCTTTCGCCTTCACCATGACGATCATGCGCTTTGCCGGCGATCTGGTGCGGGACCGGTTTGGCGCAGTAAAGACCTTCCGCTTCTGCACGGTCATGGCGATTATCGGGCTGGTGACGGCAGGTTCTGCGCCGAACATGCTCGTTGCCTTCATCGGCTTTGCCATCTGCGGCATCGGCATTTCGAACATGGTGCCGATCGCCTTCTCGGCAGCCGGCAACCTGCCGGGCTTTGCGCAAGGCGTGGCGCTGTCGGTCACGACCTTCCTTGGCTATTCCGGCATGCTGTTTGCGCCGTCCGCCATCGGTTTTGCCGCCGAGCACACGAGTTTTTCGACCGTTTTCCTGACATTGCCGGTGTTCCTGCTGGCGGTGCTTGCCCTCTCGGGACTGGCCCGTTATGCGGACGCCGTCAAGAATTGATCAGGCCGAAAGCGGCATGGCGGTAATCGCCTCGCGCAGGAAATTCATCACCCGGCGGATTTTCAGGGAGGTGCGCAATTCCTCATGCGAGGCTAGCCACATGGGGAGTGCCGCGATCTTCAGCTCCGGCAGGATTTGCCGGAGTTGCGGCGTTTGCCGCCCGAGCCAGAGCGCTCCAAAGCCGATGCCGGCACCCGCCTTGACGAGTTCCCAGTAGGCAACCTGGTCGTCGGTGCGGAAGGTGAAGAGCGAGCGGTCGCCCTGAATTCCCAAGGCCTTCATACCGTTTAGGATCAAAGTGTCGCGGTCGTAGCCGACCATCCGGTGGCCAAACAGGTCTTCCATCCGTTGCGGCGTCCCGGCTTTCTCCAGATAGCGTTCATGCGCGTAAACGCCCATGGCGAAATCGTTGACCTTCACGGCGACGAGGTCGTTCTGTATCGGTCGCGTCATGCGGATGGCGATATCGGCGTCGCGTGCAAGGAGGTTGGCGACCGTATTGGAGGGCACGAGTTCGATATCGATGCCGGGCTCCGCCTCCTTCAGCGCCACGAGGATCGGCGGAAGAAGATAGGTCGCGACGATATCGCTGGCGGTGATCCGCACGGGGCCGGAGGCCTCGCTGGCGCGACCGGAGGCGCGCAGCAGAAAGTGGTCTGCCTCCTTCGCCATGCCGCGGGCATCGTCCAATAGCGAGAGGCCGGCTTCCGTCAGGGACATGCCACGGCGCCCGCGGATGAAGAGGGTGAGCCCCGTTGCCGCTTCCAGTTCGTCGATATGGCGGCCCACGGTTGGCTGGCTCAGCCGCAACGTTTCGGCAGCGGCAAGGAGCGTACGCTGTTCGGCGACGGCGAGGAAGGTCTTGATAAGGTTCCAGTCCATGGTGTTCAAATTCGTATAGTTAAGATCCAATCTTGTCCATATTCACAAAGAAAATTCGGGAATAGCGTCTTCTCATTGAAACCGGAGCGAACGCGCCGAAGCGGCGGCTCCTGCAATCGAAGAGGATAGACACATGAAAATTGCAGTTCTGGGCGCCAACGGACGTCTCGCCCATGCCGTCGCCAAGGTCTTTCTGGCCCGTGGTCACGAGGTCATCGCCGTCACCCGCGGCGGGCGGTGTGACGGCCTTTCGGGCCGCGTCGAATATCGCGCGGCGGATGCCATGGACCGGGCGCAGGTCATTGCCGCCACGATGGGCGTCGACATGATCTTCAATGGTCTCAACCCGCCCTACGACAAGTGGGAAGGCACTGTCCTGCCGATGGCGCGCAACGTCATGGCGGCGGCGAAGGAAAACCGCGCCGTGCATCTCTTCATCGGCAATGTCTACAATTACGGGAAGGAGATCGGGCTGAATGTCGATGACGATGCGCCGTTCGCACCGACGACGGAAAAGGCGCGCATCCGCATCGAGATGGAAGCCCTGTTCAGGGACGCGACGACCGAAGGCGTCAAGACGGTGATCCTGCGCGCCGGCGACTTCTACGGAACAGACAAGATCGGTACCTGGCTCGACCAGATGATCGCGACGAAGATCGACAAGGGCGCGTTCTCCTGGCCGGGTCCCTATGACCTGCCGCATGCCTTCGCCTACCTGCCGGATCTGGCCGACGCCTTCGTGCGGCTGGCCGAACGGGCGGACGAACTGCCGATGTTCTCGCAGTTCAATTTCGAGGGTCATACGCTGACGGGCGAGGATTTCGCCCGCGCCGCCGAGCTTGCGGCAGGGCGGCAGCTCGCCCGCAAGAAGGTCTCCTGGGCGCTGCTCAATGTCGTCGGACTCTTCTCGCCGATCGTGCGCGAGGTCGTGAAGATGAACTATCTCTGGTTCACCCCGCATTCGCTGTCGGGTGAAAAGCTCGAAGTGTTTCTCGGCACCGTCGAAACGACGCCGGCCGACGAGGCGATTGCGCAGGCGCTGGTCGATCACGGTTTCGTCAATCGGCCATATGCCAAGGCGGCTTGATCAGACCTTCTTGACGAACTCGGACTTCAGCTTCATCGCGCCAAAACCGTCGATCTTGCAATCGATATTGTGGTCGCCCTCGACAAGGCGGATGTTCTTGACCTTGGTGCCGACCTTCAGGACCTGCGAGGAGCCCTTGAGCTTCAAGTCCTTGATGACGCTGACGGTGTCGCCGTCGACCAGCGTGACGCCGTTGGCGTCGCGGAAGCTGGTCTCTTCGGCTTGCGCCTCTGCACCGGGCGACCATTCATGGCCGCATTCGGGACAGATCATCAGTCCGCCATCCTCATAGGCAAAGGCGGACTGGCATTTCGGGCAGGGCGGGTTCTCGCTCATGGCGGTCCTTTCAATGCCAAAGCCTCCGGAAATCCCGGAGGCTCAAGCAAAAGTTCAAATGGGATGACCGCCCTCCTAGCGCCTCCGCCACAACTTGTCGAGCGGTTGCGCACGTCATCTGATAGGCGACGTGCTTCAGACGAAGCTGACTTCGCCATTGAGAGGCATGGACCGGATCCGTTTCCCGTTGAGCGCGTAGATCGCGTTCGCCAGCGCCGCCATGACCGGCGGCGTGGCGGGTTCGCCCGCGCCGCCGAGATGTCCGGAATTTTCCAGAATCTCGATCGTGATATCCGGGCACTGGTTCATGCGCATGGCGTCATAGTCGCTGAAATTCGATTGTTCCGGCGCGCCGTTCTTGAAGCTTATCTGCTGGCCGATGGCGGCGGAGAGGCCATAGATCGCGCCAGACATCATCTGCGCCTTGAAGTTCAGCGGGTCGAGCGCCATGCCGGGATCGGCGACGATCCAGACCTTTTCGACGCGGATCGCCCCGTTCTCGTCCTTGACCTGAACGACCTCGCCGACCCATGTGCCGAAGGAAATCGTAAAAGCGATGCCCTGCGCGCGGGTCTTGTCGATGGGCTTGCCCCAGTCGGAGAGTGTCTTGAGCCTGTCGAGGATCGCAATCGCGGTCGGATAATCGGCCATCAGCTTGCGGCGGAACTCCAGCGGATCGATTTTGCCGGCATGGGCCAGCTCGTCCATGAAGCTTTCATACATGAAGGCATTGAAGGAATTGCCGACCGAGCGCCACGATGCGACAGGCGTCGAAAGCGGGGCCTTGTAGCCGTCGATGCGGAAATTCGGGATCGTGTAGGGCTGGTTATAGGCCCCGTCGACGATGAGATTGTCGGGACCGGCGGTCGGCAGGCCCGGCATGATGCGGCCGACCATGCCGGCCATGACGGAGGGCGAGGCGACCGAGCCGTGAACGGCAACGGGCAAGCCGTCATTGCCGAGGCGGGCGCGGTATTTCGCCAGCGCTGCGGGGCGATAGGGCCCGTGGCTCATGTCCTCCTCGCGCGTCCAGGTGACTTTCACCGGGCGGCCTTCGGTTTCCATGGCGATGCGGATCGCGTAGTCGGAGAAATCCGGCTCGATGCGCCGGCCGAAGCCGCCGCCGAGGAAGGTGGTGTGGACATTGATCTTGTCGTCCGCGAGATTGGTCAGCCGCGCACCGATGATCTTGATGACGCTGGGTGCCTGATTGGGCGACCAGACATCGAGCACGCCGTCTTTCAGCCGCGCCGTGGCGTTCATCGGCTCCATCGTCGCATGCGACAGGAAGGGTGCGTAATATTCCGCCTCGACCAGCTTCTCGCGCGGGGCATCCGCGAAAGCCTTTTCCGGGTCGCCCGAGGAACGCAGCGAGAAGCCGCCGCCGGCGGCAATTGTGTCGGCAAGGATTTTCTTCGCCTCCGCATCGTCGCGTTGGCCGGGGCCGTCGGCCCAGATAACCTTGACCGCATCAGCCGCCTTGAAGGCGCGCCAGGTGTTGTCGGCGATGACCGCAAAGCCCTTGCCGTAGAGGCTATCGATGGCGATGACCTTCTTCACGCCGCGCATCTTGAGCGCTTCGGAAGCGTCGAAACTCTTCATCGCGCCGCCCGGCTGCGGGTTCATCTTGACCGTTGCATAGAGCATGTCTGGGAGTTGCACGTCGATGCCGAAGATCGGCTGGCCCGTGACCTTCGCCGGCATGTCCTTGCGCGGCTGCGGCTTGCCGAGAAGATTCCATTGCGACCGCGGCTTCAGCGCGACATCGGACGGCGGGTCGATCTTCGCCGCATCGAGCGCCAGTTCGCCGTAAGTCAGGCTCTTGCCGGACTTGGCGTCGATCACCTTGCCGGCTTCGGTCTTCAGCGAGGCGGCTGGAACACCGAGCTTTTGCGCGGCGGCGGCTTTCAGCGTTTCGCGGGCGGTCGCCCCTGCAAGCCGCATCTTTTCGTAACCGTCGGCCAGCGAAGACGAGCCCCCGGTCATCTGGAGCGCCAGAAACTTGCCAATGACGCCCATGGCGTTGCGGACAGTTTCGGCTACCATGGAATGGTCGAAGGCGGGGAAGGGCGCGCCTTCTCGGAGTGCGGCGTCATTGTAATAGGCGGGGGCTGCTGGCCCATGTTCGATGGCGATCTGCTCGAGCGTGACATCCAGCTCTTCCGCGACAAGGGCGGCGAGCGTCGTGAACGCGCCCTGGCCCATTTCGGCGCGGGGAACGATGACGGTGATGCGGTTGTCCGTGCCGATCTTGACGTAGGGGTTAAAGGTCGCCTCGCCGTCGGCGAGCCCCTTCTTCAGCGGGTTTTCAAGCGGCTGCTTGTATTTGTAGTAGCCGAAGGCCACGCCGCCGGCGACGGCGGCAGCGCCAACAAGAAACGTGCGGCGGGCGATTTTTCCGATGGATGCCATGGTCTCAAGCTCCCGTCTGCTGGCCGGCAGCGGCGCGCTTGATGGCGGCGCGGATGCGCGGATAGGTGCCGCAACGGCAGAGATTGCCGCTCATGGCGTCGTCAATATCCTTGTCGGACGGCGTGGGGTTGGCTTCCAGCAGGGCGACCGCATTCATGATCTGGCCGGCCTGACAGTAACCGCATTGCACGACCTGCTCATCGAGCCATGCCTGCTGGACCCGATGCAGCGCATCCGGCTTGCCGAGACCGTCGATGGTGCGGACATTGGATTTCACCTCACCTGCGGCAGTCTGACAGGACCGCATTGCCTGTCCGTCAATGATCACCGTGCAGGCCCCGCAAAGGCCCGCACCGCAGCCGAATTTCGGGCCCTTGATGTTCAGTTCGTCGCGCAGTGCCCAGAGCAGCGGCATGTCAGGCTCGATGTCGAGCTCATGGACGGTTCCGTTGACTTGCAGTTTCATTTTTGCGCACCCTCCCTGTAACATTGGACCGAAGCAGTCAGTCCTTGACAAAATAACGAAAAATGTCAGTATGTCAATCATGCAAGCCAAAGACCGCGATCCGAAGGCTGCGGCGATCCTTGATGCCGCCTTCCAGACCTTTTTCCAATATGGCGTGAAACGCGCCACGATGGACGATATTGCGCGCGCGGCCGGCATGTCGCGGCCGGCGCTCTATCTCGTCTACAAGAACAAGGCCGACATTTTCCGCGCCTGCGTCCTGTCGATGATGGACGAACTCCGCGAACGGCTTGCCGGCATCGCCTTGTCTACGGGGTCGGCGGAAACGCGGATCATGGCGGTAGCCCGCACAGGCATTGTCGAGCCGCATGAGACCATCGGGGCATCTGCCCATGCCGAAGAGCTTTTCGCGCTGAAATCGGAAATCGGGGCCGATCTCTTTCGCGACTGGATGAAGCTGATCGAGGTGACGATTGCCGGAATTCTTGAGCAGGAGGCGTCTGCGGGCCGGGTTACGCTCGCGGTGGCCGGCGTGAGCGCGGCCGAAATTGCGGCGATGATCACGGACGGCGCAGAAGGGTTCAAGCTGCGGATGACCTCAGCAGAGGAGCTCGCCCGGCGGCTGGAGAGTTTCGTGCGGTTGATGATCGGGCCGCTTGCCGCACAGGCCGGCTGATTGGGTCAAACTTCCGGCACCGCTGCCTTGTCACGATGTTGACATCGCCCCATGTTTGATCCACCTGAAAACCAACACTCTCCGTTGAAAGCCGAGCCATGAGCAATCCGTTCGATCCGAAACCGCGCCGCGCCTCCGTTGCCGTTGAAGTGGGTGGCGTCATTGTCGGTGGCGGTGCGCCGGTCGTCGTGCAGTCGATGACCAATACCGATACGGCCGATATCGATGGTACGGTGGCGCAGGTCGCCGCGCTTCATCGCGCAGGCTCCGAAATCGTCCGCATCACCGTCGACCGCGACGAGAGTGCGGCGGCCGTGCCGAAGATCCGCGAGCGGCTGGAGCGGCTGGGCCTCGATGTGCCGCTGGTCGGCGATTTCCATTATATCGGCCACAAGCTGCTCGCCGATCATCCGGCCTGCGCCGAGGCTTTGGCGAAATACCGCATCAATCCCGGCAATGTCGGCTTCAAGGACAAGAAGGACAAGCAGTTCGCCGAGATCGTCGAAAAGGCCATCACTTACAACAAACCGGTGCGCATCGGCGTCAACTGGGGCTCGCTCGATCAGGAATTGCTGACCCGGCTGATGGATGAAAATGCCGCCAATGGCTCGCCGCTGACGGCGCGCGAGGTGACGCGCGAGGCCATCGTGCAGTCGGCGCTGCTTTCTGCCGAACTTGCGGAAGAAATCGGCCTGCCGCGCAACAAGATCATTCTCTCGGCGAAAGTCAGCCAGGTGCAGGACCTCATTGCCGTCTATTCGATGCTGGCGGAACGCTCGGATCATGCGCTGCATCTGGGTCTGACGGAAGCCGGCATGGGCTCGAAGGGCATCGTCGCTTCGTCCGCCTCCATGGGTTATCTGCTGCAGCAGGGGATCGGCGATACGGTCCGCGTTTCGCTCACCCCCGAGCCCAATGGTGACCGCACCCGTGAAGTCATCGTCGCGCAGGAACTCCTGCAGGTCATGGGCTTCCGGCAATTCCTGCCCGTGGTGGCCGCCTGCCCCGGCTGCGGCCGCACGACCTCCACCGTTTTCCAGGAGCTTGCCCAGAAGATCGAGGGCGATCTGCGCAAGAACATGCCTGTCTGGCGCGAGAAATATCCGGGCGTTGAAGCCCTCAACGTCGCCGTCATGGGCTGCATCGTCAACGGGCCGGGCGAGTCCAAGCATGCCGATATCGGCATTTCGCTTCCCGGCACCGGCGAAACGCCCGCCGCCCCCGTCTTTATCGACGGGCAGAAGGCGATGACGCTGCGCGGGCCGAATATCGCCGCCGAGTTCGAGGGGCTGGTGGCAGACTATATCGAGAAGCGGTTCGGGCGGAAGACGGAAGCGGCGGAGTAAGCTGCGTTCGGTTCCTGTCAGAAATTCAAAGGCGGCCTTCGGGTCGCCTTTTTCGTTTTAGTCCCTTGCTGGATAGGGCGTCGCCAAAAGGAAGCCGAGGCCGACCACCAGGAAGACGATGATGGTCGCCATTCCGAGATGCGCCGAGCCTGTTGCAGCGGTGACGATCGAGAAGGCAAGCGTTGCCATGAAGCTCGTGGCGCGGCCGGAGAGTGCGTAGATCCCGAAATAGCGGCCTGCTTCCTCCGGCTTGATGCTGCGCGACATGAAGGATCGCGACGAGGCCTGGACGGGGCCGAAGGCGATGCCGATGAAGAGGCCGTACAGGATGAAGATCTTCTCGGCGGCGGTGCCGAACAGGCCGCCGGAATCCGTCGTCGACAAGGCGATGAGGCCGAAGAGAGTTGAATCCTTTGCCGTCGAAATGATGCCGATGGTGGCGAGAAGAAGACTGATGAGGCTTAACACCACGACGCGCTTGGAGCCGAGCTTGCCGTCGAGCCAGCCGGCTATGACATTGCTCGCAATGGCGACGATGTTGAGAATGATACCGTAGATGCCAATCTCGATCGTCGCCCAGCCGAACATGCCTGCCGCGAAGGCGCCGCCGAGAACGATGACCGCATTGACGCCGTCCTGATAGATCATGCGGCCGATGAGGAAGCGGGCGAGGTGGCGCCGGGTGCGCGTCAGTTCGGCCAGGGAGAACTTCAGTTCGAGGAGGCCATCCTTCACGGCCTTCGCCATGCTGACCCCGGTGCTTTTCACGTCGGGCGTGAAAAAGAACATCGGCAGGATGAAGATGAAATACCAGAGGGCGGAGAGCGGGCCGGTGATGCGGGCGTCCTCGCCGAGCGCCGGGTCGAGGCCGAAGAGCGGCGTGATCCCGATCAGAGTCTTGCCCGTCGAAGGGTTGCCGGCAAGCAGTAGAATAACGGCGAAGAGGGCAATCATGCCGCCCAGATAGCCAAGCCCCCAGGCGAGATTGGAGATCTTGCCGACATCCTTTTCGGGGATCAGACGCGGCATCATGGAATCGTTGAAAACAATGGAGAATTCAGCCGCCAGCGTCGCGAAAATCCAGAAGATCATCGGATAGATGATCGGCGAGCCGGGCGCGGCGAACCAGAGCATCGCCAGCGAGACGATCTGGATGACGGCGAAAAAGCCGATCCACTTCTTCTTGGCGCCAGTTGCATCGGCAATCGAGCCGAGGATTGGCGAAAAGATCGCGATGATGAAGCTCGCTATCGTTGCCGCATTGCTCCAGTGGGTCTGGGCCGATATCGGATCGTCGGTCAGCCGCGAGACGAAATAGGGACCGAAGATGAAGGTGGTGACGACAGTGAAATAGGGCTGGGCCGCCCAGTCGAAAAACATCCAGCCGAGAATGCCCCGGCGGGTGGTTTTCGGTGCGTCCTCAATGACTTTCACCGCTTCGCTCACCATGTTTTTATCCCCGCAACCCCTCTGGACTTGCGGGGACTGTGTCATGCCGCCTTGCCGACCGCAAGGTCGTTGAGGAGGCTCGCCGCCAGCACGTAGCGGGCCAGCGTCAGGTCGCCGCTTTCGGTGATGGCCGAAAGCTGTCCGGTGATGCGGGCGAGCGTCGCCTCATGCGTCATCAGCCATTGATGGAGCGGCGCTTTGCCGCCCTTGCCGTCGGTCAGAACCTGCACGGCGATGGCGCGCCGTGCCGCTGAAATGTCGTCGAGGCTGCGGGCCAGCGCCTGCTCCTCGTACATGTCCGCAGCGGTGACCGGATTGGCGGGCGAAAGCAGCCGGCCGATGCGCAGGGTCTCCGTCACACCGGTGAAGGTGTCGGCAGCGCGCTCGAGGTTCTCGCCCGAGGCTTCCGCAACCTGCGCAATCTCCGGCACGAGAACGAGGGCTCTGAGGCCGGTCAGGTCGTTTGCCAGCGCTTCCGGAACGCCGATCTCGGTCAGACGCGCCTTGTTGTCTTCAGCATCGCGGCGGGCAGCGGGGGAAAGCAGCGTCAGCGCCTTGCCCTTCAGCGCCTTCATCGTCTTCTGCAGGCGGTTTGCGGCCTCTTCCAGCGAGCCGGACATCATGCCGGCCTTGAGAACCAGGCGGGTCGCCGCGCGATAGACCTCTTCCGTGAGCGCATAAAGCTCGTTCTGCCGGTTGCCGGGGATGACCGTGTCGAGCGCATCGATCTCGCGCCAGATAGCGGGAAGGCCGAAGCCGTCGCGCACGATGATGGCGGCCTTGACGATGTCTGCGGGGCTTGCGCCGGTGGCATCCGAAAGGGTCGTGATGAAGGCAGGGCCGCCGCGGTTGATCACATGGTTGGCAAGCACGGTTGCGATGATTTCGCGGCGAAGGCGGTGCTTTGCGATATCATCCGCATAGGCTTTGCGCATGCCGGCGGGGAAGTAATCCGAGAGGAGGCCGGCGAGCCAGGGATCGTCGGGAAGATTACTCGCCACCAGTTCGTCAAACAGCACGATCTTGGCATAGGAGAGCAGAACTCCGATTTCTGCGCGGGTCAGCGGGTGGCCCGAGGCATAGCGCTCCGTCATCGTCTGCTCGTCTGGCAGGTTCTCGACCTTGCGGTCGAGCTTGCCGTCGGCCTCCAGCCGGTTCATGAAACGCGCCAGCTCGCGACCGTTTCCAAGACCGCGCCGTCCGGTTAGGGAAATTGCCAGCGATTGCAGGTAGTTGTTGCGCAGCACGAGTTCGGCGACCTCGTCGGTCATCGAGGCGAGCAGCTTGTTGCGCTTCGGGCGCGGCAGGCGATCCTCGCGCATGGCGCTGGAGAGCGCGATCTTGATGTTCACCTCGACGTCGGAGGAGTTGACACCTGCCGAATTGTCGATCGCATCCGAATTGCAGCGTCCGCCCTTCAGTCCGAAGGCGATGCGGCCCTTCTGCGTTACGCCGAGATTGGCGCCTTCGCCGATCACCTTGGCGCGGACCTCTGCCGCAGCCACGCGGATCGGGTCGTTGGCGCGGTCGCCGACTTCGGCATCCGTTTCGGAGGCCGCGCGGATATAGGTGCCGATGCCGCCGAACCAGAGAAGATCCACGTCCGCCTTCAGGATGGCCGTCATGATTTCAAAGGGTGTTGCCGAGCCCTTCGAAAGGCCGATGGCGCTGGCCGCTTCCGCCGTCAGCTTCACGGATTTCTCGTTGCGTGAAACGATCATGCCGCCCTTGGAGAGCTTTGCCTTGTCATAGTCCTGCCAGCTCGAACGCGGCAGCGCAAAGAGCCGCTGGCGCTCGGCGAAGGAGGCCGCCATGTCCGGATCGGGGTCGATGAAGATGTCGCGGTGGTCGAAGGCGGCGATGAGGCGAATCTTGCGCGACAGCAGCATGCCGTTGCCAAAGACGTCGCCCGACATGTCGCCGACGCCGGCGACGGTGAAGGGGGTCGACTGGATGTCGATGTCCATCTCGCGGAAATGGCGCTTGACCGCTTCCCACGCACCGCGCGCGGTGATGCCCATCTTCTTGTGGTCGTAACCGGCCGAACCGCCCGAGGCAAAGGCGTCGTCGAGCCAGAAACCGGCTTCCTGCGCGAGACCGTTGGCGGTGTCGGAGAAGGTTGCGGTGCCCTTGTCGGCGGCGACCACGAAATAGGGGTCGTCGCCATCGTGGCGGACCGTCTTTTCCGGCGGCACGACGTCTGCGCCTTCCAGATTGTCGGTGACGGAGAGAAGCGTGCGGATGTAGGTCTTGTAGGCCTCCGTGCCGGCGGCGAAAACGGCGTCGCGGCTCCCGCCTGCCGGAAGGCGTTTGGGATAGAAGCCGCCCTTGGCGCCAACGGGCACGATGACAGCATTTTTGACCTGCTGCGCCTTCACGAGGCCGAGAACTTCCGTGCGGTAATCCTCGGCACGATCGGACCAGCGGATGCCGCCGCGTGCGACCTTGCCGAAGCGCAGGTGAATGCCTTCGACCTCTGCACCATAGACGAAGATTTCGCGGAAGGGCTTCGGCTCCGGCAGGCCGTCGATCTCGTGCGGATTGAGCTTGAAGGCGAGCGTTGCGCGCGGCAGGCCGTAAAGCCCCTTCTGGAAATAATTGGTTCGCAGTGTTGCGCGGATCACGTTCATGTAACGGCGGAGAATGCGGTCGTCGTCGAGGCTCGGCACGGAGGAAAGCTGTTCCTCCAGCTCGGCGACGATCTCGTCTTCGCGCTTGCCGCGCTGCTTGTTGGAGCCCGAGGGGTCGAGCCGGGTGACGAAGAGGCTGAAGAGGCGCGAGGCAATCTCGGGGTAGCGGACGAGGGTGTCGGCGATATACCCTTGCGAATATGCGATCCGCGTCTGGCGCAGATAGCGCGCATAGGCGCGCATCACCACCACTTCGCGGGCCGTCAGGGCGCTGGTCAGGACGAGCCGGTTGAAACTGTCATTGTCGATGGCGCCGCTGAAGGCGGCCAGGAGCGCCTCTTCGAGCGGCTTGCGTTCAGCCGCGAGATCGATTGCGCGGCCACCGGCGTGGGCGAGTTCCATGTCATGCAGGACAACGGGCGAGGTCTCGGTGCCATCGCGCAGCATGAACTCGTAGGTACGCTCCGCAATCACCTGGAAGCCGAGATTTTCGAGAAGCGGCACGCGGCGCGACAGCGAGAGCGGTTCGCCGGCGTGGAAGATCTTGAGGCTGACTTCCGAGGCTTCGCCGACGGTGCGGTAGAATTCCACCGAAACGTCATGGGTGACGGCTTGCTTGATCTTCGGAAGATCGGCAAAGGCATCCTTCGGTTCGAAGGCGGCCTGGAAATCCGGGCCGGTTGAAAGTGCACACTCGTGGCTGCCGGCGAGCGCGCTGAACCGCTCTTCCCAGGAGGTCGCGATGTTGCGCACTTCGCGTTCGAGTTCGGCCTGCGCGATGCGTGGCGTCTTGCCGCCAGAGCGGCCGATGATGAAATGGACGCGGGCGACGCCACCTTCCGGGAAGGCGGGGTAATAGGCGGAGACGCGGCCGTCATAGACGGTCTTGAGATAGTTGCCGATCCGCTCGCGAACGTCCGAATCGTATTGCTCGCGCGGCACATAGACGAGGAGCGAGACGAAGCGGTCGAAATGGTCGATGCGCGGCAGAGCGCGAACGCGCGGCCGGTCGGCGAGATCCATGATCTGCTCGCAGAAGCCGGCGAGCAGGCTGCTGTCGATCTGGAAGAGGTCGTCACGGGGATAGGATTCCAGCACGTTCATCAGCGTCTTGCCGGAATGGCTGTCAGGCGCGTAGCCGAAATGGCGCACGACCTTCTCGACCTTGGAACGCAGAAGCGGGATCTGTGAAGCGGCCTGCGTATAGGCGGTGGAGGTAAAGAGGCCGACGATGCGCAGTTCGCCAATGACATCGCCATGCTTGTCGAAGCGCTTGATGCCGACATAGTCCATATAGGCGCGACGGTGGATGACCGACTTCACATTCGCCTTGGTGACGATCAGATAGTCCGGGCCTTCGAGGAATTCGATGATTTCCGGTGTCGTGGTGACTGCGTCCTTGCCGAGGCGCAGAACGCGCACGTCCGGATCGGAAAGAATGCCGAGGCCGGCGCCCTTGCCGCGTTCGACGGTCGCGTCGGCACCCTTGCCGGAATAGGTGTATTCACGCATGCCGAGGAAGGTGAAATTGTCGGCGCGGAGCCAGTCGAGGAAGGCGAGCGATTCTTCCTTTTCGCGGCGTTTGCCGTCCTGTGCGCGAATGCCGGCGACCGCGTGATCGAGCGTGGCGACCATGTCGCGCCAATCGCGCACCGACAGGTGAACCTGTTCGAGAACGTATTCTATGCGTTTGACAAGTGCCTTTGCCGCGTCCGGTGCGACGCGCGTCAGATGGATCTGCATGTGGCTGACGCGGCTTTCTGGATCGCTGCCGTCGTCACTGACGTGAAGGCGGGGCTCCTTGCCTTCTTCCACGATCAGGATTGGGTGGACCACCATGAAGATATCGCGATGCGTGCTGGTCAGTTCGCCCATGACGGAATCGAACAGGAACGGCATGTTGCGATCGGTGATGGAAAGCACCGAGCAGGCGATACCCTCGGGCGCGATGGCGTCGACGGTCGCAACTGACACGCGTGCGCTCTTGCGGTCCCAACCAGCAATTTCGGCCGCCGCATGCGCGCTGCCGGCCACCAGCATTTCGGCGCTATAGGCTTCGATATCATCCGCGCTTGCGCGGCCGTAGAGCAGTAACGGGTCGATGATGGCGGCCTTGGCAGACTTCGCGGTCTTGCGGGCCGCCTCCAGAACCTTGTCGCGTTTGGGGTTGCTGCGGCCTGCCATGAAACGTCCTCCCGGTGATTTGCGCGGAACAATATCAGAAATCCTGGATTTTTTGAGCTGAATGTGAAAATCGCTCAAATTTGTAATTTTCAGACGGTTTTTACTCCAATTTCATGACATTTCTGGCGATTCCGCTGTCGTTTTCAGCATTTTTGCGTTCGGTCCCGCACTTTTTGCCGGATTTGCAATAAAGTGGAAACGTTGACATGAGACGTCAGGCGGGTGAACACAAAAGCCCTGAAGCAGAGGTGCGCGTTTGGACCAGCAGAAGACAATCCTGTCGATTTCGAGCCATGTCATGCGCGGCGGCGTGGGCAATCGGGCTGGTGTTTTCGCGCTGGAATCGCGCGGGCACGCGGTCTGGTCTGTCCCCACCGTCATTCTGCCCTGGCACCCTGGCCACGGACGCTCGACACGCATCGCGGTGGAGACGACGGCTTTTGCAAGCGCGCTTGCGGATCTGAAAGGATCGAAGTGGCGGGGCGAGGTTCGCGCCGCCATGACCGGCTATTTTGCCGATGCGGGGCAGGTGCATGCTGCGGCCGAACTCATTCGTGCGTTGAAGGCGGACGATCCGTCGTTTCTCTATCTCTGCGATCCAGTGATTGGCGACGCGGGCGGACTTTACGTTGCCGGGCCTGTTGCTGCCGCCATTCGTGACGAGTTGATGCCGCTGGCCGATCTCGCGACGCCCAACCGCTTCGAGCTTGGCTGGCTGGCTGATGCTTCGGTTGATGACAATGCGGGCATTGTGGCAGCCGCGCGGCGCACCGGCATTGCCCGTGTTGTGTCCACGTCGGCGCACGCCATGATGAAGGGTGCGATCGCCAATCTCCTCATTGACGGCGACAGGCAGGTGCTGGCCGAGCATCAGGCGCTGGAACACGCGCCCAATGGGCTGGGCGATCTGTTTTCTGCACTTCTCCTGTCGCATGTTGTCGAAGGCCGATCGGCGGAAGAGGCGCTTCGCCTGTCCACCTCCAGCGTCTTCGAGATTGCCGCGCGCTCGATCCGTGCCGGTGCCGATGAACTTCTGCTGCAAGTCGAGGCAGCGTCACTCAAGACGCCAATGGCAAGCGTTGCCATCCGGCATCTGGTGAGCCCTTCCTCTGGCCGCAAGCGCGCTGCCGTGATAGCCCCGCTCGATAACGAGCCCGCGCCTTGATTGACGTTTGCTGCAGATGCTAAGGAAGACTGGCTTCAGTCCAGCAAAGGCGGGTCCCCCTTGGCGCAGTTTCCTGACGAACTTCTGAACGGCTATCGCAACTTCATGAACGGCCGCTATGTCGAAGAGAGCGACCGCTACCAGAGTCTCGCGAAGGAAGGGCAGAAGCCGAAGGCGATGGTTGTCGCCTGCTGCGATTCCCGTGCCGCCCCCGAAACGATCTTCGACTGCGGGCCGGGTGAGCTTTTCGTTGTGCGCAACGTTGCCAATCTCGTGCCGCCCTATGAACCCGACGGGAACTACCACTCCACGTCGGCGGCTCTCGAATTTGCGGTGCAGGGCCTGAAGATCCGCGACATTGTCGTCATGGGTCACGGACGTTGCGGCGGCATCAGCGCTGCCCTTGCACCGTCCTCCGAACCGCTTTCGCCGGGCGATTTCATCGGCAAGTGGATGGGCATGCTGGACGGGCCGGCGGAACAGATCAGAAGCGCTGGAATTCTAACGGCGGCGGAGCGGCAGCGGGCGCTGGAGCGTGTCTCGGTTCGCAATTCTCTCCAGAACCTCCGGACGTTCCCTTGCGTGAAAATTCTGGAGGATGCCGGCAAGATGCGGCTTCATGGCGCCTGGTTCGACATTTCGACAGGCGAGCTCTGGATCATGGATTCGGCGAGCGGCGATTTCATCCGTCCGAAGTTCTGAGCCTATCAAGACTTTGCCCAAATGAAAAAACCGGCGACCCGAGATCGCCGGTTTTTCTAGAGCATTTCCGATGAAAACCGGATCAACTGAAATGCTCAATCTCTTTGTTTTTTCGCAGTCCGAACGCAAAACCGCTGACGCACTTTTGCTGGACGTGCTCTCGTATGTGCCGTGAAACCGTTCGGGGGTCAGTTGCCCTCGATCTGCTTGCCCATGATGGCGATGGCCTGCTGGTAGACGGTTGCTGCGTTCCAGCCCTGGATCGCGGAGAAGTTCGGTTCGCCCGGCTGGTAGCCGGCCCCTGCGCGCCAGCCGTGGCCCTTCAGGAAGTTGGCTGTGGAGGCCAGTGCATCGGCCTTGGAGCCGGCAAGATTGACACGGCCGTCGCCGTCGCCGTCCACGCCGTAAAGCAGGACGTTCTTGGGCAGGAACTGCGTCTGGCCAACTTCACCATGAGCCGCGCCCGTCGAACTGACGGAGAGCGTTCCGGCCTGCACGAGCTTGAGAGCCGCGTAGAGCTGATCGGTGAAATAGTCCTGGCGGCGGCAGTCATAGGCGAGTGTCGAGACGGCAGAGAGCGTATGCTGGTCGCCCATGAAACCGCCGAAGCCGGTTTCCATGCCCCAGATCGCGATCAGCGGACCGGGCGAGACGCCGAAGCGGCTCTGGATGCTGTTGAACAGTGCGGCATTGGATTTCAGCATGGCGCGGCCGCGGGAGACGATACCGGCGGCGCCGCGCTTTTTCATGAAGGAATCGAGCGAAAGCTTGAAGCTGTGCTGACCGCGGTCGGCGCGAATGGTGGGCACGTTATAGTGGACATTCGAGAAGACGCTGTCGAGGACGGACGGCTTGATGCCGTTCTTTGCCGCCTCCGCCTTGAACTCCTGCACCCAGGCCTGAAAGCCCGCGCTGTTGTTTCCGCATTTGGCCGCGAAGGCAGGATCGGCAAAGGTTGCCGTGACCAACAGTGCAGCGGAAAGGCCCAACCATTTCGTGAATTTCATTCAACGCCCCCGTTCTGAAGAATGGCGCGGATGCGCGCCTGATTTTCGCAAATGACTGTCGATTAACCGACTCAAGATTCGCAGGAAGAATGCAGCGCCTTCATTGAGCGAAAATGGAGGCTTTTCGCAACCTGGTCTGCCGTGGAGGCGATCAAATTTCGGTGACCCGCCGCCCCGCTGACAAAATGCCGCGGGGCGGTGAGCCAAAATTGTCCGATCAGGCGGCCTTCTTCTTGGCCTTGATCAGGCCGCGGTTGACGAGAAGCTCGGCAATCTGGACAGCATTGAGAGCGGCACCCTTGCGCAGGTTGTCAGAGACGACCCAGAGGTTGAGACCGTTTTCGACGGTCGCGTCTTCGCGGATGCGCGAGATATAGGTCGCGTCTTCGCCGGCGCATTCGTAAGGCGTGATGTAGCCGCCGTTTTCATGCTTGTCGATGACGAGGCAACCCGGCGCTTCGCGCAGGATGTCGCGGGCCTGGTCGGCCGTGATCTCGTTTTCGAACTCGATATTGACCGATTCCGAATGGCCGATGAAGACGGGAACGCGCACGGCCGTGCAGGTCACCTTGATCTTCGGGTCGAGCATCTTCTTGGTTTCGGCCAGAACCTTCCACTCTTCCTTCGTGTAGCCGTCTTCCATGAAGACGTCGATGTGGGGAATGACGTTGAAGGCGATGCGCTTGGTGAACTTCTTGGATTCCACCGGATCGGCGACAAAAACGGCGCGGGTCTGGGTGAAGAGTTCGTCCATGCCTTCCTTGCCGGCGCCCGAAACGGACTGGTAGGTCGAAACGACCACGCGCTTGATCTTCGCATAGTCGTGCAGCGGCTTCAGAGCCACGACGAGCTGGGCGGTCGAGCAGTTCGGGTTGGCGATGATGTTGCGCTTGGTGAAGCCTTCGACCGCATCCGGGTTGACTTCCGGAACGACCAGCGGAACGTCCTGATCGTAACGCCATGCGGACGAGTTATCGATGACGACGCAACCCTGGGCGCCGATCTTTGGAGACCACTTCTGCGAGATCGTCCCACCAGCCGACATCAGGCAAATGTCGGTATCGGAAAAGTCGTAATTCTCAAGGTTGGAGACCTTCAGGACCTTGTCGCCGAACGACACTTCCGTTCCCTGAGACCGGGCGGAGGCGAGCGCCACCACTTCATCGGCCGGAAAGCCGCGCTCGGAGAGAATGTTCAGCATTTCCCTGCCGACATTGCCGGTTGCGCCGACGACTGCAATCTTGAAACCCATTTTCCTGCTCTCTTTCTTTTCTCTCCTCGTCCGGTGAGGGGGGAACCTGATCACGCATCAGGTATCCTGTCCCCGGCCGGGCCGGGGAGAGAGCGGCAGGCCAGAGACGTCAGACGGTTTTCGTCGTCGTTTTGGCCTTGGTTTTGGAAACGAAAGAACGGAAGCGTTCGCAGTCGCAAAGCGCTGCGTCGATCATGCCGGACATGTGATGGTCACACGAAAGCATAGGCCCGTCCTTTTCCGCTGCTGCTCATACGCTCTTTTAGGCGAGAGTCAAGATTTGCAAGGGTGCGGAGGCGACTAAAATACGAAGCGGGCGATGACCGGAACGTGGTCGGAGGGCTGCGCCCAGCCGCGCGCCTCGCGCAGGATTTCGATTTCTGTGACATGGGGGGCCAGGTCCGGCGACGACCAGATGTGGTCGAGGCGGCGGCCCTTGTCGGCGGCGTCCCAGTCCTTGGCGCGGTAGCTCCACCATGTGTAAAGCTTCTGCGGTTCCGGGAACTTTTCGCGCATGAGGTCCGACCAGCCGCCCTCGGCGATCACGGCCTTGAGCCCGTCCGTCTCGACCGGCGTGTGGCTGACGATCTTCAGGAGCTGCTTGTGCGACCAGACGTCGTGTTCCAGCGGTGCGATATTGAGGTCGCCGACCAGGATTGACGAGCGGCCAGTGCCGTCGAGCGCGCGCATAGCCCGCATTTCCTCGATGAAATCGAGCTTGTGGCCGAATTTCGGATTGATCGTGCGGTCCGGTTCGTCGCCGCCGGCGGGCACGTAGAAGTTATGCAGGCGGATGTTGCGCCCGGCGTGTTCGAAATCGACTGAGAGGTGGCGCTTGTCGCCCACGCCGCAGAAATCGCGGGTCTCGTGGATGTCGATCTTCGCCTTCGCCACCGTGGCGACGCCGTGATAACCCTTCTGGCCGCTGACCGCCATGTGAACATAGCCCAGCGCGCGGAAGGCCTCGTACGGAAATTCCTCGTCGCGGCACTTGATCTCCTGCAGGCAGAGGATGTCGGGCTGGAAGCGGGTGAGGAACTGCGCAACGATGGGCATTCTCAGCCGCACGGAGTTGATGTTCCAGGTGGCAAGCGTGAAGGTCATGACAAAAAGGTCCTGCGGGGTTCTCCCGGCAGGACCTATTCGGTGATGGCCTCGATGTCCAACGAATTTCGCGAGGTTTACTTGCCCTGCGCCGTGGGCTTCATCTGGTCGTAAGGCAGCGCGAACACGCTTCCGGCAAAATCGACACCGGCCTTGACGTTGTAGATCATGACCGATGTTTCTTTCCCTTGCGCATCCGTGATCGTCCACTGGCGCAGGTCGTTCGTGGCGGGGTCGAACATCATGGTGATCGACGAATCGCCGAAGACGGACTTGTCGCCAAGAACGATGGTGACGAGATCCGGGTCCTGCTTGACGCTGCGGACCATCTTGCCGGTCAGGTCGATCTTGTCGTCGAGCAGAAGGGCCAATGGTGTCTTGGAAAGCGGATACTGGTCCCAGGTGCCGAGCTTGATGTTGCCGACGACGAGGGTGCGGCCGTCGGAGATTACGCGCATGGGCGAGGGAGCGTCATAGTTGAAGCGCACCTTGCCGGGGCGGGCAATATAGAATTTGCCGCCGGTCTGGTCGCCGCGCGGCCCGAACTGGACGAAATCGCCCATCATCGTCTTGATGCTGGAGAAATGGTTGGCGATCTCCTGCGCCTTGCTGTTGGCCTGCTGGGCGCCTGCCGGCGCAGCACCGAGACCAAGCGCAAGCGCCATGGCGGGAAGGATCATGCCGAGCGGGCGCTTCAATCCAGATATGCCCGCCAAAACTTTCAGGAATTTCATTCTCGTCTCCTCGAATCTTCCTTTGTCTCTCAGGCAAACGCGGCGCCTTCAAGGCGGGTTCCTTGAGAGGTTATACGCCACCGGTAATGTCTGATTCGGTTGGAACGAGGATTTCGCGTTTGCCGGCGTGGTTTGCCGGGCCGACGATGCCTTCCTGCTCCATCCGCTCGATGATCGATGCGGCGCGGTTGTAGCCGATGCCGAGGCGGCGCTGGATATAGGAGGTCGAAGCCTTCCCGTCGCGCAGAACGACCGACACGGCCTGATCGTAGGGATCGTCCGAATCCGCAAGGTTCGACGTACCGGCCGGGCCGCCGCCACCTTCGCCGTCGCCATCCTCGTCGTCCGCCGTGATGGCGTCGAGATATTGCGGCACGCCCTGTGTCTTGAGGTAGGCGACGATGTCCTCGACCTCGTGGTCCGACACGAAGGGGCCGTGGACGCGCTGGATGCGGCCGCCGCCGGCCATGTAGAGCATGTCGCCCTGGCCGAGAAGCTGTTCGGCACCCTGTTCGCCCAGAATGGTGCGGCTGTCGATCTTCGACGTGACCTGGAAGGAGATGCGGGTCGGGAAGTTCGCCTTGATCGTGCCGGTAATGACGTCGACCGACGGACGCTGCGTCGCCATGATGACGTGAATGCCGGCGGCACGGGCCATCTGGGCGAGACGCTGGACAGCACCTTCGATATCCTTGCCGGCGACCATCATCAGGTCTGCCATTTCGTCGATGATGACGACGATATAGGGCAACGGCTTGAGTGCGAATTCTTCCGTTTCGTAGACGGCCTCGCCGGTTTCGCGGTCGAAGCCGGTCTGCACCGTGCGGGTGATCGCGTCGCCCGAGGCGAGCGCCTGCTCAACGCGGGTGTTGAAGCCATCGATATTGCGGACGCCGATCTTCGACATCTTCTTGTAGCGGTCTTCCATCTCGCGCACGGTCCATTTCAGCGCGACGACGGCCTTCTTGGGGTCCGTCACGACGGGCGAGAGCAGATGCGGAATGCCGTCATAGACGGAGAGTTCGAGCATCTTCGGGTCGATCATGATCAGACGGCACTTTTCCGGCGACAACCGATAGAGCAGCGACAGGATCATCGTGTTGATGGCGACCGACTTACCCGAGCCGGTGGTACCGGCCACGAGCAGGTGAGGCATCTTGGCAAGGTCGGCAATGACCGGCTCGCCGCCGATCGTCTTGCCGAGCGAAAGCGCCAGCTTGCCCTTGGCGTCGTGGAATTCCTGGTTTTCGATCAGTTCGCGCAGGTAAACCATCTCGCGCTTCTGGTTCGGCAGTTCGATGCCGATGGCGTTGCGGCCCTGCACAACGGCGACGCGGGCGGCGATCGCGCTCATCGAGCGGGCGATGTCGTCGGCAAGCCCGATGACGCGGGAGGATTTGATGCCGGGAGCCGGTTCCAGTTCGTAAAGCGTGACGACCGGGCCGGGACGGACATGGATGATCTCGCCCTTGACGCCAAAGTCATCGAGCACGCCTTCCAGCAGGCGGGCATTGTGCTCCAGCGCTTCCGGCGAAAGCGTCGAATCGCGGCCGGTGGATTTCGGTTCGGCAAGCAGCTCGGTCGAGGGAAGGATGAAGCTGTCACTGCCGCGCGGCGTCGGGGCCGGCGCACGCATGGTGGTGCGCACAGCGGCAGGCTGATGCTGGGGAGCTGCGGCGCGCTGCGGCTGTGGCGGCATCGATACCCGCGGGCTCGCGGCGGCGGGGCGGCTTTGGGGCACATCAATATCGAAGGGTGCGTCGTCGTCCTCATCGAAATAGGGATCGGCGGACGGCGCGGCAATCACACGGCGCTGCACGGGCGCAGCGTGAGCCATCTGCTCTTCATGCGCGGGCGAATAGGGGGCTTCGTCGATTTCGGCGGCGGCCGGATCAACGGATGCGTCTTCATATTCGTTGAAATCGTAAGGCTCTTCGATCTGGCCGCCGTTGCGGCTGGAGGCCTTCAGGCCGAAGATGCGGCGGAAGCGGGCCTGCCAGTTATACCAGTGGTGTGCGGCGGCGCCGAAGAAGACGGCGATCGGAGAATAGCTTTCGTCTTCTTCTTCGTCGTCACGGGCATCCGCCTGGCCCTGAGCGACAGTTCGAGCATTGGAAGCAGCGGATGTCTTGGGCGCGCGCTCCGGCGGGTTGCGCAGCAGAAGCCCGCAGGCGACCATCAGCAGCCAGGCGGCCGGAACCAGGAGAATGATGGCGAGGATCAGGCCGAAGGTTCCGCTCGGATAGGCACCGGCGAAAAGTGCAGGCAGGCGGAGAATCAGGTCGCCGGCCACGCCGCCGGCACCATTGGGAAGCGGCCAGGTAATCGGCGGCGGCACGCAGCCGACGGCGGCTGACGCGAGGACTGACCCGCCAAACCAGGCAGCAAAGCGCTGCGGCAGGCGGTTGATGCTGCGGTGGAACATGAGCGCTATGGCGAGGCAGAGCGGCGGCAACAGTGAAATCACGCTGGCGAGGCCAAAGAACTGCATGATAATGTCGGCGAAGATGGCCCCCGGATAGCCGAGAATGTTCGTCGCCGGCTTGCCGGTGGCAAAGCTGAGGCTCGGATCCGTAACATTCCAGGTCGACATGGCGGCAACGCCAAGCATCAGCAAGACGAAGATCGCAATGCCTGCAGCGAGGCCTGCCTGCCTGATGATGAAGGTCGAAAGTGCAAAGCCCTGCGGCCTGCCGTCCAGCGCTACCGTCGTCCGTGCCATGGAATCCAGCTCGTTTACTCAAATCACAATCGCGCATCGCCGGTCAAAGCAATGCCATGTTGAGCCGACGTTAGCAGGCGGAGAGTTAAAGCCCCTTTAACCATCCGCCTTCAGAAACTGTTTTCCTTTCGAAAGTCGCACTTGTTAGAAGATCAGCGGATCTCGGCTTCCGGGGAGGCGCCGATCTTATGGATCGAAAGATCAGCCCCGCGATATTCCTGTTCCTCGTCCAGACGAATGCCGATTGTGGATTTCAGGACGCCGTAAACGGCAAAGCCGGCGACCGCGCCGAAGGCGGCCACGACAAGCGAGCCGACAATCTGCGCGACCGGCGATACGCCGCCCATGCCGCCCAGACGCTCGAGCCCGAAGATACCGCAGGCAATGCCGCCCCAAAGGCCGCAAAGGCCATGCAGCGGCCAGACGCCCAGGACGTCGTCGATCCGCAACCGCTCCTGACAGATATGGAAGCCGCGTACGAAGATGATGCCCGCAATGCCGCCCGTGATGAGCGCGCCGATGGGGTGGAAAACGTCGGAACCGGCACAGACGGCAACAAGGCCGGCCAGCGCACCGTTGTGGACGAAGCCGGGATCGTTGCGCCCCGCGATGGCGGCCGTCACGATGCCCCCCACCATAGCCATCAGCGAATTGATGGCGACAAGGCCGGAAACACTGTCGAGCGATTGCGCACTCATGACGTTGAAGCCGAACCAGCCGGTGCACAGAAGCCATGACCCGAGCGAAAGCCAGAGGATCGACGACGGCGGGAAGGGATGCGAGCGGCCGGCCGCGGTGTAGCGGCCCTTGCGGGCGCCGAGCGTGATCACCGCGCCAAGCGCCACCCAGCCGCCAAAGGCGTGGACGACGAGCGAACCGGCAAAGTCATGCAGTTTCGCGCCTGTGAGCGATTCGATGGTCGCCTGGATGCCGTAGTTTCCGTTCCAGATGATGCCTTCGACCAGAGGATAGAGAAGGCCGACAAGGGCGAGCGTTGCGATGCTCTGCGGCAGGAATTTCATGCGCTCGGCGACGCCGCCGGAAATAATTGCCGGGACAGCGGCGGCAAAGGTCGCAAGGAAGAAGAATTTCACCAGTGTGAGCCCTTGCGCGCCAAAGACGTTTCCGCCCGCCAGGCCTGCCAGTTCATGCGCGCTGACGAAGAAGGAAATGCCATAGGCAATGGGAAAGCCGATGGCGAAGTATGCGAGTGTCGACAATGCGAAGTCGACGAGGATCTTCACCAGCGCATTGACCTGGTTCTTGTGCCGCACGGTGCCGGCTTCCAGGAAGGCAAAGCCGCCATGCATGGCGAAAACGAGAATGGCGCCCGTCAGCAGAAAGAAGACGTCGCCGCCGATATGTGTATGCTCCATGGCATCCGCCCAATTTTTGTTCTCTTGTTGCGGCAGATGTAATCAAAATGCATGCCAAATGGGCATTGCCTGCAAAATCGGCGCTTTCGGAGCGCGATCGACATTTCCCTGTTGAAATTTTGTGCATGTCGTGCCGCTGGTTTCGGCATGTGCAAATAAAAAAGCCCGGACCGTGCGGTCCGGGCCAAACGTGCAATCCGAAGACTGCGACGGGATGGAGAGGGGCGGGAAGTGTTCCCGCGACCCTTGGTCTTAGTTGTGGTACGCGGCTTCGCCGTGGGACGAGAGGTCGAGACCTTCGCGTTCGGCTTCCGGAGCAACCCGCAGGCCGATGATGAGGTCGGTCACCTTGTAGAGGATGATCGAGCCGATACCGGTCCATGCGATCGTGGTGAGAACGGCTTCAATCTGAACCCAGACCTGGTGACCCATGGTCACACCATCTGCATAGCCGACGCCGCCGAGGCTGGCGGAGGCGAGAACGCCGGTGCCGATGGCGCCGAACATGCCGCCGATGCCGTGGACGCCGAAGACGTCTGCGGTGTCGTCATAGCCGAACTTGTTCTTCACGACGGAGACGAAGAAGAAGCAGAGCGGGGAGACGAGAAGGCCGAGAATGATCGCGCCCATCGGGCCGGCAATACCGGCGGCAGGGGTGACCGCAACCAGACCGGCAACCATGCCGGAGATGGCGCCGAGCATTGAAGCCTTGCCGCGGACGATCTTTTCAACCAGCGACCAGGAGAGTGTTGCAGCAGCCGTTGCCACGAAGGTGTTGACGGTTGCGAGCATGGCACCGCCCGAAGCCTCGAGGTTGGAGCCGGCGTTGAAGCCGAACCAGCCGAACCAGAGCATCGCGGCGCCGACCATGGAGAGCGTCAGCGAGTGCGGGGCCATCATGTCCTTGCCGTAGCCGAGGCGCTTGCCGACCATGATTGCGCCGATCAGACCGGAAACACCGGCGTTGATGTGAACAACCGTGCCGCCGGCGAAGTCGAGCGCGCCAAGCTTGAAGAGAAGGCCGTTCGAATCCCAGACCATGTGGGCGATCGGGAAGTAGACGAACGTGACCCAGAGACCGCAGAACAGAACGGCAGCGCCGAACTTGATGCGTTCGGCAAAGGCGCCGAGGATCAGGGCGGGCGTGATGGCCGCAAAGGTCATCTGGAAGAGCATGAAGATCATTTCAGGAATGACGACGCCCTTGCTGAACGTTGCCGCCGTCGTCGACGTGGTCACGCCGGCCAGGAACATCTTGGCGGTGCCGCCGAAGAAGGCGTTCGTGCCGCCGCCGAAGGCGAAGGAATAGCCGTAGACGACCCAGAGGATCATGACCACGCAGGCGACGACCGTCGTCTGCATCAGGATCGACAGCATGTTCTTGCCGCGAACCAGGCCGCCGTAGAAGAGCGCCAGGCCAGGAATGATCATGAACAGAACGAGCAGCGTCGAGATGAACATGAAGGCAGTGTCGCCCTTGTTCGGGATCGGATCAGCTGCGGCAGCCGCTGCGGCTGCAGGGGCCGCTGCATCCTGCGCAAATGCAACGACGGGCGCCAGAAACGCCGTCGCTGCCAGGCCTGCGCGGCCGAGGATGGAAAGTTTCGAAGAGGACATAGATATTAACTCCCTGAACGCAACGCTTAGAGCGCTTCGGAATCGGTTTCGCCGGTGCGGATGCGAACGGCGTGGTCAATCGAGTAGACAAACACCTTGCCGTCGCCGATCTGGCCGGTCTTGGCGCCTGAAACGATCGCTTCGACCGCCTTGTCGACGAGGTCGGAGCCCACGGCGACCTCGATCTTCAGCTTCGGGAGGAAGCTGACCGCATATTCGGTGCCGCGATAGATTTCGGTGTGTCCCTTCTGGCGCCCGTAGCCTTTGACTTCGGTCACGGTCAGGCCCTGGATGCCAACAGCTGTCAGGGCCTCACGGACCTCGTCCAGCTTGAACGGCTTGATGATGGCCATCACAATCTTCATCTGGTTTCCCATCCTTCATGTGTACGCCCCAAGAGGAGGGGCAACGCGTCATGCCGCCGGGCGGAAAACCGTCCGGGACCGCTGAGACACATTCAAGGTCCGTGCCAGATTCGAAATTAAGTGGAACTTACTGTTTTTATTAAGAAAAAATGACCGCTTGAGTTCCTGGCCAAAAATTGGCGAAAATGTGGAGCGAGTGATCGCCCAAATATTGTGCATAAATTAAAAAACGCCCATAATTTATGCAGTTGCACGTTTCCGAATCAAACCTTCCTGCGCCACTGATGCGATCAGCGCGCCGGACCGGGAATAGATGCTGCCGCGCGTCATCCCGCGCGCACCGGACGCGCTGGGGCTGTCCTGACCGTAAAGCAGCCAGTCATCCAGCGAGAAGTCGCGGTGGAACCACATGGCATGATCGAGGCTCGCGACCTGAAGGCGGCTGTCAAACACGGAGGTTCCGTGCGCGTACAGCGAGGTATCCAGCAGGGTCATGTCGGAGAGATACGCCAGGATTGCCGCGCGCAGACGGCGATCGTCCGGGGAGGGGCCGGTGGTTCTGACCCAGACGTTCTGCACCGGCTCGAGCAGTTCGCGTTTGAAATAGTCTTCCGGATAGGCAGGGCAGAATTCGATCGGTCTCGGGCGCAGCCAGTAGCGGCGGATCGCTTCGGGTGCGTTCTCCACGTAGCGCGACACAATGTCGCCCTCGCCGCCCAACTGTTCCGGCGTCGGAACCGGCGGGATCGCCTGCTGGTGCTCGAAGCCGTCCTCATCTTCCTGGAACGAGGCCGAAAGCGAGAAGATCGCCTTGCCGTGCTGGACGGCGACGACGCGGCGCGTGGTGAAGCTCTTGCCGTCACGAATGCGATCGACTTCATAGACAATCGGGATCGACGGGTCGCCGGGCCGCATGAAATAGGCGTGCAGCGAGTGGACGAAGCGGCTTTCGTCGACGGTGCGCTGCGCGGCGACCAGTGCCTGGGCAATCACCTGTCCGCCGAAAACGCGCTGCCAGCCGACCTGCGGGCTGGTGCCGCGAAACAGGTTTTCTTCCAGTTTTTCCAAATCAAGCGTGGCGATCAGTTCCTGCATGGGCGAAAAATTGCCTGCTTCGGCCGACATGTTTGATCCTTCTCAAGTAGGAATGGCGTACTCCATCCTCTATATAGGTCACGAAGTTTGCTCAAGGGCAGGAATACCAGCGAGGTTGGCACGATGATCGATATCTTTATTGCGGGTGGTGGATATGTCGGGCTTTCGCTGGCGGTGGCGGTCAAGTCGGCGGCCCCGCATCTTGACGTGCGCGTTTACGATGCAGCGCCCGAAGGCGTGTGGGAAAGGGACGAGCGCGCGTCTGCGATTGCTGCCGGTGCCAAGCGTCTTCTGACGGTTCTCGGCGCCTGGGACGAGATCGCGCCGGAAGCAGAGCCGATCCGCAAGATGATCATTACCGATTCGAAGACCGCCGATCCCGTTCGCCCCGTCTTCCTGACCTTCGACGGCGAGGCGGAAGCCGGCGAGCCCTTCGCCTATATGGTGCCGAACCCGGCCATGGTGCGTTCGCTGAGAAAACGCGCCGGCGCGCTTGGGGTCGAAATCCGCCAGGGCGTTTCTGCCGTCGATTTCAAGACAGGTGATGCCTGGCAAACGGTGACGCTCTCCAATGGCGAGACTGTCGATGCCCGGCTGCTGGTGGCCTGCGACGGGGTACGCTCCAAGCTTCGCGACATCGCCGGCATCAAGACCGTGCGTTTCGATTACGGCCAGTCCGGCATCGTGACCACCATCGAGCATGAGCGGCCGCATGAGGGGATTGCGGAAGAGCATTTCCTGCCTGCGGGTCCGTTCGCGACGCTGCCGCTCAAGAACAACCGCTCCTCGCTGGTCTGGAATGAGCGGACGGCGGATGCGGACGCGCTTCTGAAGGCGGATGATCTGGTGTTCGAGGAAGAGCTGGAGCGCCGCTTCGGCCACAAGCTTGGTGCGATCAAGGTGGTCGGAGGCAAGCGTGCCTTCCCCTTTGCGCTGACGCTGGCGCGCGAGTTCGTGGCACCCCGATTTGCGCTGGCCGGCGATGCGGCGCATGGCATTCACCCGATTTCAGGCCAAGGCCTCAATCTTGGCTTCAAGGATGTGGCGGCGCTTGCCGAGACGATCGTCGAGGCGGACAGATTGGGGATCGATTTCGGCCAGCTCAACATTCTGGAGCGCTATCAGGAATGGCGACGTTTCGACACGTTCCGCATGGGCGTGACGACCGATGTGCTCAACCGCATGTTCTCCAACGACTTCACGCCGATGCGCATGGCGCGCGATTTCGGATTGAGCATTGTCGATCGGCTGCCGGGACTGAAGAACTTCTTCATCCGCCAGGCGTCCAATGTCGGCGGCTCGGGCGATCCGCGCCTGCTGGGCGGCCAGCCGCTCTGAAAAAGAGTGGGAATCAGTCTTCGATCTTGCGGGCTTCCGACATCAGCATGATCGGAATGCCGTCGCGCACGGGATAGGCGAGTTTCGCCTTTTCGGAGACGAGTTCGTTGCGCTCCGCATCGAAGCTCAGGCGGCCCTTGGTGAGCGGGCAGACGAGCAGTTCCAGCATTTTCGGGTCGATGCCGTTGGTGCGTGCGCTCATCCGGCGCTCCTATTGCAGGATTGCGCCGCCATCTGGGGCGGCCTTCGCGAGCGCGATTTCGGTGATGGCGATCAGCGTTTCGGCACGGGTCTTCAGGTCCTGCGCTTCGAGCAGCGCTTGCTTCTCCGCGGGGCCATAGGGTGACATCATCGACATGGAATTGACGAGCGTGGAATTGCTGGCCCGAGAAATATTGTCCCAGTCTGCTTCCAGACTGTTGGCGTCGAGATAATCGCGGAAGGCCTGCAGCAGACCCTTGCGATCGACGCTCTCCTCATCCACCGGTGCAAGATCGGTGAGGAACGGGGCCAGCTTGACCTGCCGGTAAGGCGTCATGACCGAGAGTTCTTCCAGAACGCGGAAGCGCGCCACACCTGTCAGCGACAGGATATAGCGCCCGTCGCCCGTCTCGCCAAAGGAGGTGATGCGGCCAATGCAGCCGACCTTGGCGAGTTCCGGCTTCGGATCGGCCTCAGACGCATCCAGCGCCGGCTGGATCATGCCGATGAGCCGATGGCTTGCCAGCGCATCGTCGAACATGGCCAGATAGCGCGGCTCGAAGATGTTCAGCGGCAATTGCGCGCCGGGCAGAAGCAGCGCGCCGGTGAGCGGAAACACCGCCAGCGTTTTCGGAAGATCGTTTTCGGTCAGATAGCGTGCGTTACCGACTTGCATCGTCACTCCTTGCTACGCCCAGCTCCGAGATCGAGGGCGTCAAGAAAACAGGATCGAGGACATCTTGCGCCGCGCGTATGCAGTCGCAGGCTCCTTGGGACCCCAAACCTCGAAGAAATTCAGCAGTTCCCGCCGCGCGCCGTCATCTTCGTAGGTGCGGTCCTTCTTCATGATGTAGAGAAGGTGGTCGGCGGCATCCTGGCGGTTGCCCTGAACGCTGGCGATCTTGGCAAGCTTCATGCGCGCCTCGTGATTGTCCGGGTTCAGCGACAGTTCATGCTCCAGCGCCCGCGGATCGCCCAGCTTGCGGGCCTCCTCATACTGTTCCAGCGACTTCCGTACGGCGAGAATGGCAGGATCCGCCTTCTTCTCGTCGTCCAGACTGTCGATGAGGCCGAGTGCGCGGTCGTGCTGGCCGGCGAGGATCATGCATTGCGCCATGCCGGCAAGGGCTGCGATGTTTTCCGGCTCGGCCTGAAGGACTGCCGCATAGAGCGAGGCCGCACCGCTGGCATCGCGGGCGGCGAGCAGCTCGCCGGCCTGCGCGAGCGTTTCGGCAATGGCTTCGGCCTGATCGTCGCCGGGGGCAGCGCCTGCGATCTTGTCGATGAACTGACGGATCTGGCTTTCCGGGATCGCGCCCATGAAGCCATCGGCCGGGCGACCGTTGACGAAGGCGACAACGGCCGGGATCGACTGGATGCCCATCTGGCCGGCATATTCCGGGTGGTCGTCGATGTTCATCTTGACGAGCTTGACGCGGCCGCCGGCTTCCTTGACCACGCGCTCGATGATGGGGGTCAGCTGACGGCAGGGGCCGCACCAGGGCGCCCAAAAATCGACCAGGACCGGCTGGTTCTTCGATTCCTCGATGACGTCGCGCGGGAAGGCCGCCGTCGTCGTTTCCTTGATCAGGTCGCCGCCGCCGGCCGCAGCAGGGGATGCCGCCGCTGGCTTGCCGCCATAGGAGGCGGAGCCGCTCATCGTGCTGCCGTAAGAAGAACCATAGGGGTTGTTGCTGCCGCTCATCGAAGTGCTCCCTCCGCGCCGTCGCGCAGACATTTTCTGTGCTACAAATCGTATGTCACTCGGTGACTTTCAAGACAATGGCCTCATGCCCCGTCGCTTCCATGAAACGCAGCAAATCGTCGCGCTTGATCGACGTGGTCGCGCTGTTGCGCAGCGGATGGCAGTTGATGATCTCGCTTTGCATCAGGTCGGCGTCGAGAATGAACGTCACCTGATGTTCGGTGTCATTGATTGCGCCCAGCGCGGTCACCGAGCCCGGCACGACGCCAAGATATTCCATTAGCTTTTCTGCCGAGCCGAAGGAGACGCGGCCTGAGCCACCGATGAGATTATGCACCGACTTCAGGTCGACGGTTGCATGTTCTTCGACCGTGAGCAGGAAATAGCGGCTCTTCTTGTCCTTGATGAAGAGGTTCTTCGTATGCCCGCCGGGGATCGCGTCGCGCAGGTCCTGGCCTTCGGCCACGGTAAAAACCGGCCGGTGTTCGTGGTTGACATAGTCGATGCCAAGGCCGTCGAGGAAGTCGAACAGATCCTTGTCGGTTTTCGGCGTGCCGCTCATCAATGAAGTCCCGCGCATGAAGTTTGCAATTGAAGCATCCCAATAGGCCGCAAAGCCTTCTGATGCAATCGTTCCGCACCTTGCCCGGTTGCCCTTGATCTTCCTTCACAAATCGCTCGCGTCAAAAAATCTTCACCGAAAGCAATTTTCCCTGTTGCAATTGAAAAGGCCTTGGGTCATATAGCGCCCGTCGCCGCAAGTCGGGGACGCTTCCACGGCCACTTATTTACCCAGGCCGTTTGGTTGAGCGGGTGTAGCTCAGGGGTAGAGCACAACCTTGCCAAGGTTGGGGTCGAGGGTTCGAATCCCTTCGCCCGCTCCAATTTTCCCGGTTATTAAGATGAGTTGTGATGCCCGACTTGGGTTCGGTGGCGTTGATTATGGTTTTGATCTGAAATCATCACTCTCTTTCTTTGATGGTTGATTCCTCGAAGGCAAAAATCCTTTGTCAATTGAAAATTGGCGAAGATAGGGATATCTTGTGAATATGAATTTTTTCCTTGACGGGATTGGATTTGATTCTCGCTAAAGGGATAGTCGGGATCGCGCGCATGACATACGAACCTCGGAAGGCAGCGCAGTTGATCGCTTACCTGATACTAAAATCGGGTAGAGACAGGCTGAATGTTCTCAAAGCCATTAAGCTCGTCTATTTGGTAGACCGCGAAAGCATCAAGCGGTTCGGTTTCCCTGTTCTCGATGAGAAGCGGGTCTCCATGCCTCACGGCCCGGTCAATTCTATGACCTATAGCTATATCGCGGGCGACTACGATGCTGACGCTGTCGGCTGGTCGGACTTCCTCCGTGATCGGGAAAACCACGACGTCGCTTTGGCAAGTACGAGCCTCAATGCCGACGATCTTGATGAACTGAGTGAAGCAGACATCGAATGCGCCGACGCGGTGTGGGAGCGCTTCGGCGGCATGGATAAATATGCGCTTCGTGACTGGACGCACAACCCTCGCAATGTGCCCGAATGGGAAGACCCGCAAGGCGGATCTAACCCCATTCCGCTTCAGCGCATCCTCAACGCGGTGGGCGTCGCGGATGCGGAGCGGTTCGCTGAGGAGGCGGCGACGCAACGCAACATCGACGCCGCGTTTGCAGCAGCTCGGGTGCATTGATTGGTCGCCCGCGCTGGTACATTATTGATACCGTCGGGTCCCTCCCATGATGAAAACAGGCGCCATTTGCACGTCGTCGTGACCGATCCACGCGGCGACGGCAATCAACTCATCGTTTCCATTTCCAGTTGGACGAATGCACTTTGCGATGACGCCTGCATTATCGAGGCGCATGAGCATGAGTGGCTTCATCACAAGTCTTATGTTCTTTGTCGGAAGGCGCGGATTGAAGCCGCTCAAACTTTGGATAATGGCGTAGCGAAGGGTGTGTTCGAGCAGCGGGGGCCTATGAATGCGCAGACATTTCTTCGAATCAAGAACGGTGTTTGTCGAAGCAAACAGACACCAAGGAAGATCAAGAGCTATGCTGGGTGCCCTCCGACCCCAACTGCCGCGCAGCCGACTTAATCGCGAGCGGGTTGTCGCTTTCGCAACATCTCCGTCTCGCAATCGCGTTCACTCGGTCAAGTCTGAAGAGATTCCTTTCTCAGGCAATTGTTTTTGGTACACGCACCTCAGAACGACGCCGGCGTGTTGATCCACAGCAGCACCGTCTCCCCCTCGCTCAGGTTCCGCCAGGAATGCGGCCTTCTGCTTTCGAAATAGAAGCTGTCGCCTTCGGAGATGACGAAGAATTGGTCGTCGTCGAGGACGATTTCCATGGAGCCGGCGAGCACATGGATGAATTCCTCGCCTTCGTGGGCATAGGCGCCTTCGCTGGTCGCGCCCGGCGCCAGCACGAAGCGGTGGCAGTCCATCATGTTGCGGCCTTCGGCCAGAACCTGCACGCTGACGCCGGTGGTCGTCGCCGGCCACGAGGTCCAGCGGCCGCGGCGGATGAGCGATTCGGCCGTGCGCGTGCCGCCCGTGCCGCTGAGTGCTGAAAACGATGTGCCGAAATGGTGGGCGAGGTCGTGCAGCGATTTCAGCGACAGGCCCTGCGAGGTGCGCTCGAAGGTCGAGAGCAGCGACGCGGAAATGCCGGTGTCCTGCGACACCTTTTCCAGCGTTTCTCCCGCATCGCGGCGCAGCTTGCGGATTTTTGCGCCCATCTGCTGGGACGGCGCGCGACGGGATGGCTTTCTGGGCTTGGCGGGTTGCGGTTCCTCTGCTGCGAGATTATCGCGGATCGCTGCGGGGTTGATGCCCTTCTCGCTGCGCAGCCAGCTGATCTTCTTCAACCGGTCGATATGCGTCTGCTCGTAAAGGCGCTGGCCGGTTTCGGTTCGAACCGGCTCGATGAGCCCCTGGCTTTCCCACAAGCGCAGCGTGGAGGCTGAAACGCCGGCCATGCGGGCCGCTTCGGCAATCTTGAATCGCACCGTTTCCATCATTTCGCCGCCTCAACCATCCGATATCCTCTACGGGAAAAATATCGCTCAGACCATATTGCAAGTCTACAGAAAAAATGCAAAGTTTTTGTCGCGCCGATGAGGCGACCAGATTTCCCATCCGTTTGGAGACGACGATGCAGAACACCGAGATTGCGGCCCGCCGGGCTGATGCCATTTCGCGCGGCGTGGGCGTGACCACCCAGGTCTATGCCCAGAAGGCAGAGAATGCCGAAATCTGGGACGTCGAGGGTCGCCGCTATATCGACTTCGCCGCCGGCATCGCCGTCGTCAACACCGGCCATCGCCATCCGCGCGTCATCGAGGCCGTCAAGGCGCAGCTCGACAGCTTCACGCACACCTGCCACCAGGTCGTGCCCTATGAGAACTATGTCGAACTGGCCGAGCGCCTGAACGATGCCGTTCCCGGCAATTTCAAGAAGAAGACGATCTTCGTGACGACGGGTGCGGAAGCGGTTGAAAATGCCGTGAAGATCGCGCGTGCCGCCACCAACCGTTCCGCCGTCATTGCATTCACGGGCGCCTTCCACGGCCGTACCTTCATGGGCATGACGCTGACCGGCAAGGTCCAGCCGTACAAGGTCGGCTTCGGCGCGATGATGCCCGATGTCTTCCACGTACCCTTCCCGGTCGAGCTGCATGGCACGACGATGGAAGATTCGCTCGGCGTGCTCGAAAAGCTGTTCAAGGCCGATGTCGATCCGAGCCGCGTTGCTGCCTTCATCGTCGAGCCGGTTCAGGGCGAGGGCGGTTTCTATGAAGTGCCGCGCGCATTCATGGCCAAGCTCCGCGAAATTGCCGACAAGTACGGCATCGTTCTGATCGCCGACGAGGTTCAGACCGGCTTTGCCCGCACGGGCGCGCTGTTTGCCATGGAGCATTTCGGCGTGACGGCCGACATCACCACAATGGCCAAGGGCCTTGGCGGCGGCTTCCCGATCGCAGCCGTCACCGGCCGCGCCGATCTCATGGATGCCCCCGGCCCCGGCGGCCTCGGCGGCACCTATGGCGGCAACCCGATCGGCGTTGCAGCCGGCCTTGCCGTTCTGGACGTCATCAAGGACGAGAACCTTTGCGATCGCGCCACCCTGCTCGGCAACCGCCTCAAGCAGCGCCTGTCGTCGCTCTCCTCGTCCGTTCCGCAGATCGCCGACATTCGCGGCCCGGGCTTCATGAACGCGGTGGAGTTCAACCTGCCCGGAACCAAGACCCCGAGCCCGGAGTTCACCAACAAGGTGCGTGAAAAGGCGCTCGAAAAGGGCCTGATCCTGCTGACCTGCGGCGTTTACGGCAATGTCATCCGTTTCCTGGCACCGCTGACCATTCAGGACGATGTCTTTGCCGAAGCGCTCGACATTCTGGAAAACACGCTCATCGAATGCGCGAAGGAGGCTTGATTTATGGCGATTTCTGAGAAGCTGATTGCCAAGCTGAAGGATCCGAGCCTTGTCACCGACAAGGCCGTGATCGGCGGCGAATGGCTCGCTGCGAGCGATAGCGGCAAGACCTTCGACGTTACCAACCCGTCGACCGGCGAACATGTCGCCACGCTGCCCGACATGGGCCGCGCGGAAGCGTCGCGGGCGGTTGATGCTGCCTATAAGGCGCAGAAGGCCTGGGCGAAGAAGACGGGCAAGGAGCGCGCTGCCGTGCTGCGCAAGCTCTTCGACCTCATGGTCGCCAATGCCGACGATCTTGCCACGATCCTGACTATGGAAATGGGCAAGCCCTGGGCGGAAGCCCGCGGGGAAATCCTCTATGGCGCATCCTATGTCGAATGGTTCGGCGAAGAGGCCAAGCGCGTTTACGGCGACACGATCCCCGGCCATCAGGGCGACAAGCGGATCATCGTCATCAAGCAGCCGGTCGGTGTCGTCGCCAGCATCACGCCGTGGAACTTCCCGAATGCCATGCTCGCCCGCAAGATGGCCCCGGCTGTCGCTGTCGGCTGCGCCATGGTGTCGAAGCCCGCTGCGGAAACGCCGCTTTCGGCGCTGTCGCTGGCGATCCTTGCCGAGCGCGCAGGCGTTCCGGCCGGCATTTTCAACGTCGTGACCGGCACGGATTCCTCGTCGATCGGCAAGGAATTCACCGAGAACGACAAGGTGCGCAAGCTGACCTTCACCGGCTCGACCAATGTCGGTCGCATTCTCATGCGCCAGGCCTCCGACCAGATCATGAAGCTCGGCCTTGAGCTGGGTGGCAATGCGCCGTTCATCGTGTTTGACGATGCTGATCTCGATGCGGCTGTCGAAGGCGCGATTGTTTCGAAGTATCGCAACAACGGCCAGACCTGCGTCTGCGCCAATCGGCTCTATGTGCAGTCGGGCGTTTACGATGCGTTTGCCGAGAAGCTGGCTGCCAAGGTTGCCCAGATCAAGGTCGGTGACGGCTTTGAAGAGGGTGTCAATGCCGGTCCGCTGATCACGTCCAAGGCGATGGAAAAGGTCGAGGATCACATTGCCGATGCGCTGTCCAAGGGCGCTGCCGTCAAGCTCGGCGGCAAGCCGGATCAGCGCGGCGGTCTCTTCTTCCAGCCGACGGTTCTGACCGGCGTGACGACCGAGATGAAGATCGCCCGCGAAGAGACCTTCGGTCCCGTCGCGCCGCTCTTCAAGTTCGAGACGGAAGACGACGTCATCGAAATGGCGAACAATACCGAATTCGGTCTCGCCTCCTATTTCTACTCGAAGGATGTCTCGAAGATCTTCCGCGTCGCGGAAGCGCTGGAATACGGCATGGTCGGCATCAATACCGGCCTGATCTCCACGGAAGTGGCGCCTTTCGGCGGTATCAAGCAGTCGGGCCAGGGCCGCGAAGGCTCGAAATACGGGATCGACGACTATACCGAGATTAAATATCTCTGCCTCAGCATCTGAGGCGGGTTACTGATCCTTCAAAATCCGGCTCGCGTTCGCGCGGGCCTTTCTTATTTGCCGCCGTCCACCCAGCCGGGCAGATGCTTGGCATCCTTGCTGCGTGACAGCTTCAGCGCCTTTTCCGCCGCGTCATCGAAATCGTCGTCGGTTTCGGGGCGCTTCAGGCGGCGGCGGTAGAAATCGGCCCAGAGGAATTCGGTATAGGGCGTCGATTCCTTGGCAAAGCCGCCCGCCTCGCGCACGGCGCCGGCGAGCGAGCGGAACGGGTCATCCTGCAAATCCCAGATCCGCTTCGGCAGGTCTTTCACCGGTCGGCGCTCGCCGTCGCCGTTGAAGGGATGCAGCCAGTTGCGATTGTCCATGAAGTTCAGGAACTCGTCCTTCCCGAGGTCGCTCAGATCGGCAATGGCCGAGATGAGTACGTGCTTGACACCTTCCTTGTGCAGCGCCAGCGCCAGATGGTGATGATCGACAATCCAGCATCGACCTTTCGGACCAAGGACGCCCGGCAGCATGTGCTGGCCGAGAAAATCCGCATCTTCGCCTGCCGACATGTCGCGCCATTCGCGGCGCTTGCGGTAGACCTCGCGCATGCCGACCGTCATCTGTGTGGGGCGCAGATCGGCAATCGGGATGGGGTGGAGCCGGGGTTGGAATTCATGGCGCATGGGTTTGTGCCTCCGTGATGATCTTGCGGGCGGCGTCCGCCGTGTCCTCGACGCTGTAATAGGCGCGCTGCACCAGGGCAATGGCTCCGGCGGCTGTCAGGATATCGCGCACCGGGTCGCGGGCGCGGGCAAGAAGCAGCGTGCGTCCCGAGGCGGCGATGCGCCTGTCTGTCTCCTGTATCGCCTCCAGCGCGGTGCTGTCGAGATTGAGCGTTTCCTCAAGGCTGAGCACGACGACACGGATGGCGGGGTCTGCCTCCGCTTGCGCCGCGATGGTGGCGAGCGTCCGCTCTGCATTGGCGAAGAAGAGCGCTTCGGAGGGCCTCCAGATGCCGACATGGCTCGGGACTTCCGCTTCCGGATGGCGGGTGATGTCGGCGAAGTCATGCGTGCCCGGCAGGCGGCCCAGACGGGCGATCTGCGGCAGCGCCAGCCTGCTCATGAGGGCTGCGACCGAGAAGGCGACCGCGAGCAGCATGCCGTTGACCACGCCGAAGACGAGAACGCCGCTTGCCGCGGCGAGCGCGATCCACTGGTCACGGTCGATCTTCCAGAGCCGGATCAGCGGCGACGGGTCGAGCGCGTGGGCCAGCGCCGAAATGACGATGGCCGCAAGGACGGCTTCCGGCAGGTGGGCAATGAGACCGGCGGCGACCACGACCAGCACGGCGAGCGCGCAGGCGGCAATCAGGCTCGACCAGCGGCTTTCAGCGCCGGCGGACTCATTCGCATTGCCGGCGGAAAAGCCAGCACCGACCGGCATGCCCTGAACGATGGCGGCGGCGATGTTGGAGAAGCCGAGGGCCGCCAGTTCGCGGTCCGGCACGATCGGGTCGCCATGGCGAAGCGCCAGCGCCCGCATCGTGCCCCAGCTTTCGGCAAAGAGGATCAACACCAGCGGCAGCGTCAGCTGGACGAGGCGCGACAGGTCAGGCCAACCGAGGATCGGCCAATGCGGCCATTCCAGCGTCAGGGATAACGCGCCGGTTTCCTTGAGCCCGTATTGGGGAAGATCAAGCGCCAGCGAAAGGCTCGCTCCGGCGATCACCACGGCGAAGGCGGCCGGAAAGAGTGGCCAGCGGCGTGTGCCGAAGAGCACGGCGAGAGACAGCGCTGCCGCGATCAGCCCGGCAGGATTCCAATGCGGAATGCTTTTCACCAGCCCGGCGATGAACTCAAAAATATCGTCGGCTTTGACCGGAACGCCGGTGATCGAGGGCAATTGATGCAGGATGATCGAAACGGCAAGGCCGAAGGCGAAACCGCGCAGCACAGGTCTTGCGATGAAGCCGGTCAGAATTCCCAGCCGTAGCGCCCAGGCGGCCAGAAAGACCAGCCCGGCAATGGCGATGGCCAGCGTTGCCAGCGCGGATTTGGTGGCCGCATCGCCGGGAAAGGTTGCCAGCATGGCCGAAAGGATCGCGGCTGACGAGGAGGTGGCCGATACGACCGCAAATCGGCTGCGGCCGATGATGGCATAAACGAAACAGCCCGCTACGGCCGCATAGATCGACCGGCCCGGCGGCAGGCCGGCAATGGTTGCATAGGCCACGGCTTCGGGAAGCAGCAGCCCCGCGACGGAGAGACCGGCCACGAGGTCGCGGCCGCCCGGTCTCTTCAGATTACCGCCGGCGCCGGGGGCCACTTCCGCCATCTGGGGCCCCTATCAGGCTTGCTTGCTGAAAACGTAGTCCGTTTCCTGGCGCAGGATCTCGCCGGGGCGGAGGATCGCGTTCGGGAAATGGGCGTGGTTGACCGCGTCCGGCCAGACCTGCGTTTCCATGCAGAGCCCGGCATAGGGGCCATAGTGGCGGCCGCCGAGGCCCGGAACAGGGACGTCAAGCTTGAAGGCGGCATAGACCTGAACGCCCGGTTCCGTCGTCAGCACATCCATGGACACACCGGATTTCGGGCTCTTCAGCGTGGCGACCTTGCGCTTGGCGACGCGTTCCGTCGAAAGGCAGAAATTGTGGTCGTAGAGGACCTGTTCGCCATTTTCGAGCTTGCGGATAGGGCGCGAGGTCCTGAAATCGTAACCCGTGCCGGCAATGTCGGGCGTTTCGCCCGTCGGGATCTGCGCGGCATCGGTTGGGAGATAGCTATAGGCGTCGATCTGCAGATCGTGGTCGATAATGCTTGGCCCCCCGTCGAGATTGAAATAGCTGTGATTGCAGATGTTGACCGGGGTCGGCGCATCGGTCGTCGATTCGTAGACGATGGAGAGGCAGCCGCCGTCCTTGAGCGTGAAGATCGCCTTGATCGTCGCATTGCCGGGATAGCCGGCGCGGCCATCGGGATCGAGAATGCTTAAGGTGACGCTGTTGGCGGTCAATGCGTCGATCGTCCAGACACGCTTGGCGATGCCGTCCGAGCCGCCATGCAGGTGGCCAATGCCCTTCTCGTTCTTTTCCAGCTGAATCGTCTTGCCGTCGAGGGTGAACGTGCCGCCGGCAATGCGGTTGGAGCAGCGGCCGGGCGTGGCGCCGAAATAGGAGGAGTGGAGCGGATAGTCTTCGAATTTGTCGAAGCCGAGCGAGAGGGGCGCGTCATGGCCTTCCAGACGCAGGTCCTGAATGACCGCACCCCAGGTCAGCACATGCGCGGTCAGACCGCCGCCGGAAATCCTGACGCGATGCACATCTTCGCCCTTGGCCGTCTTGCCGAACAGTTCAGCATCCATATCAATCGTTCCTTGATGTCAGTGAAATCTTACCGCGAGAGTTCGCGGGTCGCATTTTCCAGACCCCCGAGGGTGAGCGGATACATGCGACCGTTCATCAGCTTGTGTAGCATCTGCGTGGACTGGCTGTAGCCCCAATACTCTTCTTTCACAGGGTTGATCCAGACGCTTTTGCTGAAATGACCGGTCAACCTGTCGAGCCAGACGGCGCCGGCTTCCGCATTCCAGTGCTCCACCGAGCCGCCGGGATGGGAAATCTCGTAAGGGGCCATGGCAGCGTCACCGACGAAGATCGCCTTGTAGTCGGAGCCGAAGGTGCGGATGAGGTCGAATGTCGAGGTGACATCGACGCGGCGGCGCTTGTTGTCCTTCCACACGCCCTCATAGACGCAATTGTGGAAGTAGAAATATTCCATATGCTTGAATTCGGACTTGGCGGCCGAAAACAGCTCTTCCGCCACCTTGATATGATCGTCCATCGAGCCGCCGATGTCGAAGAACATCAGGAGCTTGACGGCATTGCGCCGCTCGGGCCGCGTCTTGACGTCCAGATAGCCGTGCTCGGCGGTGGAGCGGATCGTGCCGCCAAGGTCCAGTTCCTCGTCCGCGCCCTGCCGGATCCACTTGCGCAGGCGCTTCAGGGCGACCTTGATATTGCGCGTTCCAATTTCGACATTGTCATCGAGGTTCTTGAAATCCCTACGGTCCCAGACCTTCACGGCGCGGCGGTTGCGCGACTTGTCCTGGCCGATGCGCACGCCTTCGGGATTGTAGCCATAGGCGCCAAAGGGAGATGTGCCGGCCGTGCCGATCCATTTGCTGCCGCCCTGATGGCGGCCCTGCTGCTCGGCAAGCCGCTGTTTCAGCGTCTCCATCAGCGCCTCGAAACCGCCGAGCGATTTCACCATCGCCTTCTCCTCCTCCGTCAGAAACTTCTCCGCCATGCGGCGCAGCCATTCGTCGGGGATGTCAGTCGGGTCGACCGCATCCGCGCTGCCGGAAACTGCCTCAAGTCCCTTGAACACCTGCGAAAAGACCTGATCGAAGCGGTCGATGAAGCGCTCGTCTTTCACCAGCGTGGCGCGGGAGAGATAATAGAAGCCCTCGACATCGAAATCGACGAGGCCCTGCTCCATGCCCTCCAGCAGCGTCAGATATTCCCGAAGCGAGACGGGAACCTTCGCGGCCTTCAGTTCGAGGAAGAAGGGGATGAACATGGGCGAGCATACCTTGTCTTTGTTGCCGCAATTCCGGACGTGAAACCGGTTCCCACTTTCACTGGAATTGCACTTTGCTCTCCGCAATTCCGAACGTAAAACCGGTCTCCACTTTTACTGGAATTGCTTACAAACCAGCGGCTTTCCTCAAGGCGTCGTTGATCCTCGATTGCCAGCCCTTGCCCGTCGATTTGTAATAGTCCAGCACCTCCGGGTCCAGCCGGATCGACACCTGCCGGCGCGGATTTTCGACCGGCGGGCGGCCGCGGCGGGCAAGCTCGCGATCGATGGCTGCTGCGAGATCGGGGAAGGCTTCGCGCAGAGGGCGCATGTTCGCGATCTGCTCGTCTGTCAGTTCGGGATTGTCCGGGTCCGAGGCAATCATACGCTGGATCTCGGCCTCTTCGTCGTCGGTCAGTGGCCGCTTCGAGGAAAATTTTACTGGCATCATCGCATCCTTTCCCGCTTGCTGGCCGGTCGCATAGAAATGACCGAGATTGCTTCCACGCCCAGCGGGCGGAATATCACGGCAATAACCATGCGCCCGTCGAATTCGCCTACGGCCACCAATCGGCCGTGTTTGACCCGACCGAATTCGGCCAGTGCGAAAAACTCCAGCGTCAAATCCGCGAAATCCAGCCCGTGCTTGGCCAGATTCGCCCGTCGCTTGTTTTCATCCCAGACGATCTTAAATTTAATGTATCACATTTAATCGTGCAATACGATCAGTGTGATAGGAATTGAGGTCTATTACAACCAAGATTAGTATCCGGGGTTGTGCTCTTCCTGGCCGATCTTCGCCATGTCATAGGGCGTTGTCTGGTAGATGTTGTTGATCCAGTTTCCGAAAAGCAGATGGGCGTGGCTCTTCCAGCGGTTGAGCGGCTTGTTGTCCGGATTGTCCTCGGGGAAATAGTTGTGCGGCACCTCGATCGCGGAGCCCGTCTGGACGTCGCGGAAATATTCGTCCGCCAGCGTCGTGGAATCGTATTCGATGTGATTGAACACATAGAGTCGGTTGCCCTTGCGCTCATGCACGATGCAGACGCCGGTTTCGGGCGATTCCATCAGGATTTCGAGGCCCGGCACCTTCTCGATATCGGCGCGGCGGACTTCCGTCCAGCGCGAGACCGGGATCTGGAAATCGTCCGAGAAGCCGTTCAGATAGGGCGAGGCGGGGGCCAGATTGCGGTGGCGGTAGACGCCAAAGGCTTTCTTCTCCAGCGTATATTTGGGTACACGGTTGAAGTGCCAGATGGCGGCCATGCCGCCCCAGCAGATGTTCATGGTCGAGTGGACGTTCGTTTGCGTCCAGTCGAGGATCTGTTCCATCTCGTTCCAGTAGGTCACATCCTGGAATTCCAGCGTTTCAATGGGGGCGCCTGTAATGATGAACCCGTCGAATTTCTGGTCCTTCACCTCGTCCCAGGTGTCGTAGAAGGAGAGCAGATGCTCTTCCGAGGTGTTCTTGGCCTTGTGGCCGCCGACACGGACGAGCTTCAGCTCGATCTGCAAGGGCGATGCGCCGAGAAGGCGGGCGAATTGCAGCTCGGTCTTGATCTTGTTGGGCATGAGATTGAGCAGGCCGAAGCGCAGCGGGCGGATGTCCTGACGGATGGCGACGGCCTCCGTCATCACGCGCACGCCTTCGTTCACAAGGGTTTCCTGGGCGGGCAATCCATCGGGAATCTTGATCGGCATGGTCTTCTCTTCTTTCAAAACGCAAAAAACCGGCGGCGTAAAATCGCTACCGGTTCCAGAATGCTCACGTATCTGGGCCCATTTTAGCGACTTATTTTACGTGGCTGCAAGCCGGCCGGCAAATCACCACGAATTCCAGAGTCTATTTAGTCTTAACGTGACGAAGAATCAATTCTCCCGGCGCGACATGAAGGCGAGGCGTTCGAAGAGATGCACGTCCTGTTCGTTTTTAAGCAGCGCACCGTGCAGCTTCGGCAGGATGGTCTTTGCGTCTGCGGAGAGATCGGCGGGATCGATATCGTCGGCGACGAGAAGGCGGATCCAGTCGAGTGCTTCGGAGGTCGAAGGCTTCTTCTTGATGCCCGGCACGTTGCGGATCTCGAAAAAGCGGGTGAGGGCCGCGCGCACCAGATCCTGGCGGATGCCGGGATAGTGGACATCGACGATCTTCTCGAGCGTTTCGGCTTCGGGGAAGCGGATATAGTGGAAGAAGCAGCGGCGCAGAAACGCGTCCGGCAGTTCCTTCTCGTTGTTCGAGGTGATGATGACGATGGGGCGCACCCTCGCGCGGATCGTCTCGCCGGTCTCGTAGACATGGAACTCCATGCGGTCGAGTTCCTGCAGCAGGTCGTTCGGAAACTCGATATCAGCCTTGTCGATCTCATCGATCAGAAGCACGGTCTTCTCGTCGGCGGAAAACGCCTCCCAGAGCTTGCCCTTGCGGATATAGTTGGAAATGTCGTTGAAGCGCTCGTCGCCCAGCTGGCTGTCGCGCAGGCGCGAAACGGCGTCGTATTCATAGAGCCCCTGCTGGGCCTTGGTGGTGGACTTGATGTTCCACTCGATCATCTTCAGACCGAGACCGCTGGCGATCTGGCGCGCCAGCTCAGTCTTGCCGGTGCCGGGCTCACCCTTGACCAGAAGCGGCCGCTCCAGCCGGATCGCGGCATTGACCGCAATCATCAGGTCCTTTTCGGCGACGTAAGTCTCGGTGCCTTGAAACTGCATGGTCATGCGATTTTGCTCTCCAAATGTAGGGCTGAAGCAAGCCGCCCCCTCACCCCGCCTCCGCTTTGCTCGGCGTACCTCTCCCCGGAGGGGCGAGGCGGACCGAGAGGCCGCGGCGAACTCCCGCTTCTCCCCACCGGGGAGAAGGTGGCCCGAAGGGCCGGATGAGGGGCGCTCCGAATGTTGCCGCCCGTTTGGGTTCAGCGTAACCAGCGAGCCGAATTTGTGCAAGCTTGAACGAACGGAGGGCGCTCAGCCTGCGCTCGACGTGCCAAGCGGTCGCTCCCCGAGCGTTTCTGTCATCATGATCAGATAGCCGTTCGGATCGAGCACGAAGATTTCGCGGTTGCCGCCTTCCCGGTCGCCCCACTGACGCCAGACTTCGCGGGGGCCGGCGTGCAGGGCAATGCCCAAGGCTTCCAGAGCCTTTTGGATCGGCTCGGTCGAGTCCACGTGGACCTGAAACATCGCGCCACGCCCGAAGGGCGCTTCCATCGGCCCGGTTTCCCAGCCGCCATGTCGCTGGCAAAGCATGATTTGCGCGCCTTCGGGCCTTTCTAGATATACAAATTTGGCTTCCGGCCGCTGATAGGCAATTGTGAAGCCAAGACCGTCCATCCAGAAGCGCAGACTCTCCTCAATGTCCTCAACGAGGAGTTCTGGGACCAGACTGGCGAAGCCGCCCTTGGGCGGTCGTCCGTTGTCAGCGGTCATGGCTCACCCCTCCAGCTCTTCCCGCAGCATTTCCAGCTCCAGCCATTCCTCTTCCCAGGCAGCGATCTGGTTGCGCAGCTTTTCAAGCTCGGCGGCGGTCTTGCTGAAGCCGGCGGGGTCCTTTGTGAAGAAGCTGGCATCCGCCATCTTCTCTTCGAGCTTCGCGGCCTTTTTCTCCGCCTCGTCCATCTGCTTGGGCAGGTTTTCGAGCGCGAATTTCTGCTTGTAGGAGAGCTTGCCTTTCGCCTTTTCAGGTGGGGGCGAGGCGGAGGGTGCGTCTTCCTTCGGCTTGTCCTTCTTCGCCTCCGCCTGACGGCGCTCGGCCTCGATGCCCTTGCGCTGGGCCAGCATGTCGGAATAGCCGCCGGCATATTCGATCCAGCGGCCGTCCGGCGCATCCGGATTGGCGGGCGCAATGGTCGAGGTCACGGTGCGGTCGAGGAAGTCGCGATCGTGGCTGACGAGGATGACGGTGCCGTTGAAGCCGGCGACGATTTCCTGCAGCAGGTCCAGCGTTTCGATGTCGAGATCGTTGGTCGGTTCGTCGAGGATCAGCAGGTTGGTGGGCCGCGCCAGAATGCGCGCCAGCATCAGGCGGGCGCGCTCGCCGCCGGAAAGCTGCAGGATCGGCGTTCGCGCCTGTTCCGGCTGGAAGAGGAAGTCCTTCATATAGCCGGTTACGTGACGCTGCTCGCCATTGACCAGCAGGTTTTCGCCGCGCCCGTCGGTCAGATAATGCGCCAGCGTGTCGTTCAGGTTCAGGTCTTCGCGGCGCTGGTCCAGCGTGGCGATGTCCAGATTGGTGCCGAGCTTCATCGTGCCGGTGTCCGGCTCCAGCTGCCCGGTCAGCATCTTCAGCAGCGTCGTCTTGCCGGCGCCGTTCGGACCGATCAGGCCGATGCGGTCGCCGCGATGGACGCGGATCGAGAAGGGCGCGACGATCGTCCGTTCGCCATAGGTCTTGGTGATCTTTTCGGCCTCGACCACGAGTTTGCCGGATTCGCGGGCATCCGTGACGCTCGCCTGCACCGTGCCTTGCGGGCCCTTGTGGCCGCGATAATCCTTGCGCATGGTCTGCAATTCGCCCAGGCGACGCATGTTGCGCTTGCGGCGTGCGGTCACGCCATAGCGCAGCCAGTGCTCCTCGCGCTCGATGGCCTTGCCGAGCTTGTGCTGTTCCAGCTCTTCCTGTTCGAGAACCTGGTCGCGCCATTCCTCGAAATGGGCAAAGCCGCGGTCGAGCCGGCGGGCCATGCCGCGATCCAGCCAGACGGTGGCGTTGGAGACTTTCTCCAGAAAGCGTCGGTCGTGCGAAATCAGCACGATGGCCGAGCGACTGCGGGTGAGTTCGCCTTCCAGCCATTCGATCGTGTTGAGATCGAGATGGTTGGTCGGCTCGTCGAGCAGCAGGATGTCCGGCTCGGGGGCCAGTACGCGGGCAAGCGCTGCGCGGCGCGCCTCGCCGCCGGAGAGGTTGGCCGGGTTTTCGTCGCCCTGAAGGCCCAGATGTTCGAGCAGATAGGTGACGCGATAGGGATCGTCGCCGGGGCCGAGGCCTGACATGGCATAGGCCTCGACGGTCTTGTGGCTCCCGAAATCAGGCGCCTGTTCCAGATAGCGGATGGTGGCCGACGGGTGGCGGAAGATCTCGCCGCTCTGCGCTTCCGCGAGGCCGGCGGCGATCTTCATCAGCGTCGATTTGCCGGAGCCGTTGCGGCCGACAAGGCAGATTCGGTCGCCCGGTTCGACCTGCAGGTTTGCGCCGGCGAGCAGCGGCGCGCCGCCGAAGCTTAGGAAAATATCGTCGAGTTTCAGGATCGGCGGGGCCATCTTAGCCTCCAGACATGTCTGCGGGCCGGGCAATCACCATCGCGCGGCCGGATTGAAGCGTGATTGTCACCGGACCTTCGGCGACATTGGAAACGGTGCGTGACGAGCCGGCATCGATCTCGGCGCGGTCGAGCGGATAGCGCGCGCCTTCGATCGTCAGGCCCGATAGCGCTGAAAAGGGCAGGATCGAGAAGAGCGCGCCCTTCGGCAGGTCAATCCGCAAGGTGCCGCCGAGAAGCGCCTGCGCCTCTTCCTCGCCGGTCGTCAGCAGCGTCGGGATGCCGCGCTCGGTGAGAGACAGCGCGAGCAGAAGATGCATGACCGCATGGTCGGTCCGCTCGCCGCCCAGCGCGCCGGCAATGACGAGCGATGTCGCGCCACGGGCAATCGCGGTATCGACGGCGATCTCGCCGTCCGTGGCGTTCTTGGCGCGGGGATAGGGCTGGCGCTCGATACCCTGCCATTCGTCAAGCAGCGCATCGGGTGCTGAATCGAAATCGCCGACCCAGAGTTCCGGCGTCACGCCCAAGGCGCGGGCATGGCGCATCCCGCCATCGGCCGCGATCACGCGCGTTCCCGCCACCTGCGCAATCAGGCGGTCGGTGATGGCAAGGTCGCCGGCAAGAAGAAGGGTGAAAAGGCTCATGGCTGGGCTGATAGCGGAAAACCGGGCTGTCTGAAAGGCGTGACCCCGACAAAAACCTTGTCACAATTCGCGCCACCCCTTAAATGTCAACCTGCTCTAACGGGGTGCTGTTTCGTTGAAATGGCTGAGAGGCTTCACTGCCAACCCGAAGAACCTGATCCGGTTAGCACCGGCGGAGGGATTAGACGGCTCGAGATCAAGCGCCTCTTCCCCTGTATTCGAAACCAAGGAGGCGCAGATGCGCAAGACAGTTCTATTCGCGGTCGTGGCCGCATTTCTTTCCTCGACATCCGCATTTGCGGCCGACAAGACCCTCACCGTCTATACCTATGAGAGCTTCACGGCCGAATGGGGTCCTGGGCCGAAGGTGAAGGCGGCGTTCGAGAAGACCTGCGGCTGCACGGTCAATTACGTCTCGGTCGAGGATGGCGTGGCGCTGCTCAACCGGCTGAAGCTGGAAGGCAAGGACACCAAGGCCGATGTCGTACTCGGCCTCGACACGGGTCTCGTGGCGGATGCTAAGGCCACGGGGCTCTTTGTGCCGAGTGGCGTGGATGCGGCTTCGGTGAAGGTGCCGGGCGAATTCAAGGATGACGTCTTCCTGCCTTACGATTATGGCCACTTCGCCGTCGTTTATGACACCGAGAAGATGAAGACTTCGCCGAAGAGCCTGGACGAGCTGGTGAACGGCAATCCGGACGAGAAGATCGTGATTGAAGACCCGCGCACCTCGACGCCGGGTCTCGGACTGCTGCTCTGGATGAAGTCGGTCTATGGCGACAAGGCTTCCGATGCCTGGAAAAAGCTTTCCAGGCGCGTGCTGACCGTGACGCCCGGCTGGTCGGAAGCCTATGGGCTTTTCACCAAGGGCGAAGCACCGATGGTGCTCTCCTATACGACGTCGCCCGCCTATCACGAGATGGAGGAGAAGACCTCGCGCTATCAGGCTGCCAGCTTCTCGGAAGGGCATTATGTCCAGGTCGAAGTGGCTGGGTTGACGGCAACTTCGAAGGACCCGGCGCTGGCGAAGTCCTTCCTCTCCTTCATGGTGAGCCCGGCCTTCCAGGACATCATCCCGACGACCAACTGGATGCTGCCGGCGGCCAAGATGGACCAGCCGCTTCCCGACGCCTTCGCCAAGCTCGTGCAGCCGGCCAAGACCTTCCTCATGTTGCCGGACGAGGTCCAAAAGAACCGCAAGGCCTGGGTGGATGAATGGGTCGCCGCCATGGGCGCGAAGTAAGGATCACCGATGCCTGCGCGGCGCGGCATGAGCGGGGAACGGATCGGAGGGGCCTTGGCGCTCGCCTTCATTCTCGGCTTTGTCGCGCTGGCGCTTGCCCCGTTCGTCCGCTTCGGCAGGGTCGGCGGATTCGATCCGCAGCTTGCGGGCGTGCTGCAATTCACGCTCTGGCAAGCGGTACTTTCGACGCTACTCTCCGTCTTCTTCGGGGCGATCGTGGCGCTTTCCGTGGCGCGACGACCGACGCTTGCGGGCCGCGTCTGGCTGCTGCGCTTCATGGCCGCACCCATGGGGCTGCCGGCGCTCGCCGTCGCCTTCGGCGTGCTCGCCGTATGGGGACGGGAAGGCGCATTCAATAGTGTGCTATCTTTTTTAGGCATCAGCCCGAAGCTCAATGTCTATGGAATAACCGGTATCCTGATAGCGCACACATTCTTCAACATTCCGCTGGCCGCGCGACTGTTTACGGCGGCGCTCGATCGCTTCCCGCCGACCTACTGGAAGCTAGCCGCCAATCTCGGTCTCGGGCGGATTTCGCTCTTTCGTCTGGTGGAAGGGCCCGCGCTGATGGCGGCCCTGCCGGGCGTGGCGGGGCTGATCTTCATGCTCTGCGCCACGAGTTTCACTCTCGTCCTGACGCTCGGCGGCGGGCCGGCCGCCACCACGCTGGAGGTGGCGATCTATCAGGCGCTGAAATTCGATTTCGAACCGGGGCGGGCGGTGTTTCTGGTTCTGGTGCAAATGTTGCTCACGGGGCTGGTGCTGCTCTTCCTTGCAGTTTTCCCGACGCCTGCCGAGGAGCGGGCGCAGCAGGGGACTGGGCTGCGCCGTTTCGATGGCGGTTCGCCCGTCTCGAAACTCTGGGACGGCCTCGTCATCGCCGCCTTTCTTGTCTTCTGCGGAGCACCCTTCATGGCGATCCTGATCGATGGGTTGCGGGCGGATTTTCCGCATCTCTTCGCCGACCGCCTTTTCTGGCGGGCGCTTGAGACCAGCGCCGCGCTAGGGCTTTCAGCGGCGCTGCTTGCCCTTCTGCTCTCTTGGCTGATTGCGATGGCGCGGGTCTCCAGCGGCTCCCGCCTCTTTGCCGGCGGGCTGGATGCGGGCGGATCGCTGATCCTGCTCACGCCGCCTATCGTGCTGTCGACAGGATGGTTCCTGTGGCTCAAGGGCGGCAGCGGTTTCGCGCCTCACCTGCTTGTCGCGATCATCAACGCCTTGATGGCGCTGCCATTTGCATTGCGCGTGTTGCAGCCGGCGGTGCGCAGCCATGTCGAGCGGACGCGGCGGCTGTCGGAAAGCCTTGGCCTCACGGGCCACCAGCGGCTTCGCATCATCGATGTGCCGGCGCTCTCGCGACCGCTCCTGATGGCCTTCTTCTTCGCGCTTTCCCTTTCTCTGGGCGACCTCGGTGCGGTGGCGCTCTTCGGCGGCGAGGGCTTCGTGACCCTGCCATGGCTGATCTATGCCCGGCTCGGCAGTTATCGCACCACGGACGCGGCGGCGCTGACGCTCATCCTGGCTGTTATCTGCATGGCTTTCGCCGTGCTCGGCACGCCATCTGAACGGCGGCGCGGGGAGGCGGGGCGATGACTGAAGCCATTAGACTCGGAGGCGTCGGCCTGACGCTGGGCGGCCACCGCTTCCTTTTCGATCTCGCGGTTCCTGCGGGCTCCTTCACGGCGGTGACCGGTCCCTCGGGATCTGGCAAGAGCACGCTGTTCAACATCATTGCGGGCTTCGAAACGACGGATGCCGGTCGTGTGCTTCTGGGCGGGCAAGACATGGAAACCGTTTTGCCCGGCAAGCGGCCCGTTTCGCTGGTCTTCCAGGACAACAATCTCTTCGCCCATCTCGATCTCTTCACCAATGTCGCGCTGGGCGTCAGTCCCTCGCTGCGGCTGGATGCGGCGGGGCGGGTATTGGTGTCCGAGGCACTCTCCCGCGTCGGGCTTGCCGGGTTCGAAAAGCGCATGCCGGCTACGCTGTCGGGCGGCGAAAGGCAGCGCGCCGCCTTTGCTCGAGCCCTCGTACGCAAGCGGCCGATCATTTTGCTTGACGAGCCCTTTGCGGCGCTCGATCCCGAGCTTCGTCATCAGATGGGCGGCCTTCTGGCCGCGTTGCACCGCGACGAAGGCTTCACCGTGTTGATGATAACGCATGATCCGGACGAGGCGAGGCGGCTTGCTGACCGGTTCGTTCTCATTGAAGGCGGCCGCGTTGTTCGCGAGGGCGAGATCGCGGATCTGCGTGCCCCTCGCGTCCGTTGAAGCGCCACAATTCCGACGGGTCGCGATGCGATGCGGCTCTGCAACAGCTAAGCAAATCTGCGGCATTTTTCTGTGCAAAAGTCTATGCAACCGAGGGTCAATCGGCTAGACCGGGCTTGCCATGCTGCAAAAGCGAAGACCGGACCTCGCGAAGCGATGGGTGGCCGGCTTCAGGCGGGAATGCGGAACGAGATGAACAAAGCTTTGTTTTTGTTTGCTGAAGGCGCCAGGACGCGTCGCGTGCCGGCAGGCCTTGCCAGACGGGTGCCGCTTGTCACGATGCTTGCCCTCAGCGTTGCGCTTTCTTCCTGCCAGAGCATCGTTGCCGATACTGCCGCAAGCGCGATCGGGCCATCCAGCAATCCGCAGGTCTTCTCCGAAGCTCAGAAGAACGATCCGAACGCTTCGATGGGCGCGCGCGAACATCCGCGGATTCTGGCGACCTACGGCGGCGAATATAATGACGAGAAGACGGAAAAGCTGGTCGCCCGCATTGCCGGTTCGCTGACCGCCGTTTCGGAAAACCCGAAACAGTCCTATCGCATCACCATTCTCAACTCCCCGGCCATCAACGCCTTCGCGCTGCCCGGCGGATATCTCTATGTCACGCGCGGCCTTCTGGCGCTCGCCAACGATGCTTCGGAAGTCGCGGCCGTGCTCGCGCACGAGATGGCGCACGTCACCGCGAACCACGGCATCCTGCGACAGCAGAAGGAAGAGGCCGAGCAGATCGCAAGCCAGGTTGTGTCTGAGGTTCTGCAGAACGACATGGCCGGTCAGCAGGCGATTGCGCGCGGCAAGCTGCGCCTAGCAGCGTTCTCGCGCAATCAGGAACTCCAGGCCGACGAGATCGGCGTGCGCATGCTGGGCGAGGCGGGTTACGACCCCTACGCCGCCGCACGTTTCCTGACCTCGATGGAAAATTACAGCCGCTTCACCGCCGTCAACGGCGACGACCAGAGCCTCGACTTCCTCTCCAGCCATCCCAGCGCCCCGCAGCGTGTGGAACTGGCGCGCCAGCATGCCCGCCGGTTTGGCCAGGAAGGGACGGTCGGCGACAAGGGTCGTGACTATTATCTCGCTGGCATAGACGGTTTGCTCTTCGGCGACAGCCCGAAGGAAGGCTATGTGCGCGGGACCACCTTCCTGCATGCCAATCTCGGCATTCGCTTCGATGTGCCGGAAGGCTTCCAGATCGACAACAAGGCTGAAGCCGTGCTCGCGACCGGGCCGGGCGACATCGCCGTGCGCTTCGATGGCGTGTCCGGCCAAACGCAGATCTCGCTCACCGACTACATTGCCAGCGGCTGGGTGACCGGACTCGACAAGACATCGATCCGGGCGATCAAGGTCAACGGAATGGATGCCGCGACGGCGCGGGCCTCGGCGCAGAAATGGGATTTCGACGTGACCGTCATCCGGTCTGGCTCGCAGATCTATCGCTTCCTGACGGCGGTGCCGAAGGGTGACGCGAAGCTGGAAGAGGTTGCCGGCGAAATCCGGGATTCCTTCCGCCGCATGACGACAGCCGAGATTGCCTCACTGAAGCCGCTGCGCGTCCGCGTCATTACCGCTGGACCGAAAGACACGGTGGACACGCTGTCGTCCCGTATGATGGGGACCGATCGCAAGGCGGATCTCTTCCGTCTGCTCAACGCGATGACGGCGTTCAGCCCCGTTCGCCCCGGCGACAAGTTCAAGATCATTTCCGAGTAAGCGGCAACTCCGCTGAAGACGTTATCCTTTTGAAAAAAAAGAAAAACCCCGGTCTTTCGACCGGGGTTTCGAACATTCGGAGACAGAAGCTCCGCAGATTATGCGGCTTCTTCTTCCTCTGCCGCGTCGTCCTCTTCGATGGCCTTGCCACGCTTCGGACCCTTGTTCAGGTTCGTCTCGACGAGGCGCACGGCTTCCGTTTCGGAGGTGCGGTTGACAGCAGCGATTTCGCGAGCCATGCGGTCGAGAGCTGCTTCATAAAGCTGACGCTCGGAATAGGACTGCTCCGGCTGGTTTTCAGCACGGTAAAGGTCACGCACGACTTCAGCAATTGCGATCAGGTCGCCGGAATTGATCTTGGCATCATATTCCTGCGCACGGCGCGACCACATGGTGCGCTTGACGCGGGCCTTGCCCTGAACGACCTTAAGAGCCTTCTCGACACTGTCGTTTTCGGAAAGCTTGCGCATGCCGATGCTGACGGCCTTTGCGACCGGAACCTTCAGCCGCATCTTGTCCTTCTCGAAGTCGATGACAAAAAGCTCGAGCTTCATGCCCGCAACTTCCTGCTCTTCAATAGTCACAATCTGACCGACGCCATGAGCGGGATACACGATGGACTCGCCCGTCTTGAAGCCGTGTCTGATTGCTGCCGGTTTTTTCTGCTGGATCGTCATGCGTCAAAAAACTCCCTGTTTTCCCTTGGGGCTTCGCGGAAGCCCAAGGCCGGGTCAGTTCGGCCCGGGTAGACGGCAAGGCCGTCGTTGGCACTGGCTGGCCCATCAGCCGGGCGCAAAAACAAAATCCCTCAACGCAAACACACGATAAGCAACGCGACGGTTGCTGTTCAAATGTTTGATCGCGTTTTCAGGATCAGTTGCTTTCGTGGTGGTTGGCGCGTTCAAAAGTGACGCGTTTGGGTCAGTATTGATACCCTATCATAAAAAACTGAGGAAATCAACGATTTGATATGGCAACTGCATGACAAACAGGGCAGCCACCCATGATCGGGTGGCGCCCGCGCCGATTCATTTTTATATCAGGCCACAGTCTCGAAGCTACGGCTCAGTTGCCCTGGCCGGGTTCGGCCGAGAAGTACTTCTCGAACTTGCCTTCCTCGCCGTCGTACTTTTCGGCTTCGGGCATCGGGTCACGCTTGACCGTGATGTTCGGCCAGATCGATGCGAATTCCGTGTTGACCTTCAGCCACTTTTCCATGCCCGGCTCGGTGTCCGGCTTGATGGCCTCGGCCGGACATTCAGGTTCGCACACGCCGCAATCGATGCACTCGTCCGGATGGATGACGAGGAAGTTTTCGCCCTCGTAGAAGCAATCGACCGGGCATACTTCGACGCAGTCGGTGTATTTGCAGCGAACACAATTGTCAGTCACGACATAGGTCATGCGGCACTCCAGTTCAAAGGGCCAGTTCAAACAGGCGGATTTCAAATCAATCGACGCCATCTTTTTCGAACGTCAGGTAACGGCTTTAAAATCCCATTGCAAGCGCAAAACCTGCCGAAATTGCCGCAGGTGCGAGCATGAATTTCCAATCGTCAATCGATGCCGGAAAGCCCGCGCTTCAGTCGGTCTATGGCGCGCCGGTCCTTCTTTTCAGGACGCCCTGCACCCAGGGCACGCTGGGCCTGTTCGAAGGGGGTTACCGCGTCTCTTGGTGGCGGGGGTGGCGAGAGGTCTTCGTAAAGCAGCTTCGCCTCTTCGAAAGGCCCCCGGCGGTCTCCGCCAGCAACGACCTTCAGGACGATGTCGCGCCGTTCCAGCGTGACAGCCACCAGGTCGCCCGGCTTGACCTGTACTGAGGGTTGGGCAATGCGCTGGCCGTTTACCGTGACCTTGCCGCCGGAGACAAGCGTCTGCGCGAGCGAACGGGACTTCGCGACGCGCGTGAAAAACAGCCACTTGTCGATGCGCTGGCGCGCGGCAACGAGCGGCTGGTTCTCCGGCATGCCTGGCTGACCTTATTTCTTCATCTGATCCTTGAGGATCGCGAGCTTGGCGAAGGGCGAGTCCGGATCGATCGGCTTTTCCTTGCGCGGCGGTGCAGCACTCATCGACTTGTTACGGTCATTGCGGTCATGCTGCGGCTTGCCACCACCGGGCTTGCCGCCAAAGCGCTGTTCCTTGCGGTCGCCTTGCGGACGATCTCCCTGCGGGCGTTCACCCTGATTGCGCTCGCCCTGTGCCCGATCGCGGTTGCCGCCACGGTTTGCACCCTGGTTGCGGTCGCCACGACCTTCGCCACGGCCTTCGCCACGGTTCTGGTCGCGGGGACCACGGTTGTCACGGCGCGGACCGGCATTCTGGCGCGGTTCGCGCTCATGGCGGCCACCCGGACGCCACAGAAGAACCGGCTTGGGAGCGGCTTCCTCGGCGGGCGTTTCGCCGGCCGCAACAGCTTCTGCCGGTGCGGTTTCGGGAGCGGCGGCTTCGGAAGCGACCGTGTCCGACGAGGCTGCTTCTGCGGGAGCGGCAGCCTCTGCAGGCTGCTCGTCATGCTCGTGACCCGCGTCGCTGTCCGCCGTGTCGTCCTCTCCTGCTGCGGCCTCCGCATCGGCGGGTGCTGCGGCGGTATCTGCCGGTGCAGACTTTGCGTCCTGCGCGGCGAGGTGCGATGCGGCCTCTTCAGCGGTGACGCTGTCGGCGCGATAGCCGAGACCCTTCAGGATCTCTTCCATGTCGTCGGGTGTCGCGCCGAGGATGGAAAGCATGGCCGGCGTGGTGACGAAGCGACGGCCGTCATAGGCGCCGTCCGGACGCTTGCCCGTTTCCGGCTTCCACTGCAAGAGCGGGCGGATCAGGTCGGCGAGACGTTCCAGGATGTCGATGCGCACGGCGCGCTTGCCGAGGAAACGGAAGCCGGCGAGACGGTAGAAGTTCCGCTCGATCGCGTGGTCCGTCACCACGGAGGTGCGGCCGGCGGCGAGAACGGGGATGAGGTCGCCATAACCGGGCTTGTCCATGGCGTCGTTCTTCAGCGCCCAGAGAAGCGTAATGAGTTCGGCCGGGGCCGGCTTCAGAAGTGCCGGCATGAAGACGTGATAGGCGCCGAAGCGAACGCCGAGCTTGCGGAGCGCTGCACGATGCTCCTGGCTCAGCGACTTCACCTCTTCTGCAACGTCGCGGCGGAACAGCACGCCGAGATTTTCGACGAGCTGGAAGGCGAGACCCTTGGCGAGGCCTTCGAGGTCTTCGGCGCGCGACAGATCGTCGAGCGGCTTCAGCACGGTTGCGATGTGATGATTGACGAAGCGCTCGATGCGGGCGGCGACGTGATCGCGCGCCGGGCCGGTCAGCTGTTCGTCGGCGAGAAGGATCACGCGCGGATGCAGGATATGATCGGTCGAGGTGAGGCGGGCGACAGGATCGCCCAGCCAACGCACGACGCCTTCCGAGGTCAGCGCCAGATCGTTGTTGCCTGCGGCATGGAGACGGGCGGCGCGCGCCTCGAATTCCAGCGCAAGCGCCTTCTGCGCTGCCGACAGCATCGCCTTGGCTTCCTGGCCTTCCGCCGCGTTTGCCAGCGTGAACCGGAATCCGGCCAGCTGTCCGACGTGGTGGCCTTCGACGAAGACGTCACCGTTTACACTGATTTCTGCTTCCAGCATCGCATTCTCTCTCAAGCGCTTCATGAGCACAGATGTCCTGCGATCAACAAAGCGTTTCGTCAACCTCTCATGAAGCGCGTCGGATAGCCTATCCTCGATTTCGCGCGTCTTTTCTTGCCAGTGTGTCGGATCGGCAAGCCATCCGGGGCGGTTCGACACATAGGTCCAAGTTCTGATTTGCGCAATGCGCGCCGATAAACTGTCGATTTCCCCATCGGTCCTGTCCGCGCGACGGACCTGTTCGGCCATGTAATCCTCGTTGACATGGCCGCGGCGGACCAGATCGGAATAAATGGTCGAAATGATGTCGGCGTGCTGCGCGGGGGCAATCCGGCGGTAGTCGGGAAGCGCGCAGGCTTCCCACAATGTTTCCACCCGCGCGGGCCGGTCTGCGAGGTCGCGGATCTCGGGAAGTGCCGCGAGGAAGTCCAGCGCCTGCAGGTCGACCGCCGGGAGGGCGCGGGTAAGGCCGTGGACTGTTGGCGCGGCGTTGAGGCTTTCCTGCAGGGCGCGGATGGAGGAATAATCCACGGCCTTGGAGCGCCATTGCAGCACCTTCACCGGGTCAAAGACATGCGCTTCGATGCGCTCCACCAGCTCGTCATCGAAGGGCGCGACCTGGCCGGTGACGCCAAACGTGCCGTCATTCAGATGCCGCCCGGCGCGGCCGGCGATCTGGCCGAGCTCGCCCGGATTGAGGTTGCGATACTGGTAGCCGTCGAACTTGCGGTCCTGGGCGAAGGCGACATGGCCGACGTCAAGGTTCAACCCCATGCCGATGGCGTCGGTGGCGACGAGAAAATCGACATCGCCCGACTGGTAGAGACCGACCTGGGCGTTGCGGGTGCGGGGCGAGAGCGCGCCGAGCACCACGGCCGCGCCGCCGCGCTGGCGGCGGATCAGCTCGGCAATCGCATAGACCTCTTCGGCCGAGAAGGCGACGATGGCGGAACGCGCGGGAAGCCGCGTGATCTTCTTCTGCCCGGCATAAAGAAGCTGCGACAGGCGCGGGCGCTCGACAATCGTGATGCCCGGCAGGAGATGGCTGAGGATCGGGGCCATGGTGGCCGCGCCAAGGAAGAGCGTTTCTTCGCGGCCGCGCAGATGCAGGATACGGTCGGTGAAGATGTGGCCGCGTTCCAGGTCGCCGGCGAGCTGGACTTCGTCGATGGCCGCAAAGGCCGCCTTCGTCTCGCGCGGCATGGCCTCGACCGTGCAGACCGTGAAGCGTGCGCCGGGTGGCGAAATCTTCTCCTCGCCGGTGACCAGCGCGACATTGGCCACACCCACCTTTTCGGCGACGCGGCTGTAGACCTCGCGGGCCAGCAGCCGCAACGGCAGCCCGATCACGCCCGAACCGTGCGCGACCATGCGCTCGATGGCGAAATGGGTTTTCCCGGTGTTCGTCGGTCCCAGCACCGCGGTCACGCCGCGCCCGCTCAGGATCATGGGCTGGATGGTCACGTCGTTGTTGTTCCCGGCTCTGCCGGCCTTGCATTTCTTGTCTGCTCAGAGACATGCCCGCTCGGGCGGCGAAGCGCAAGGGCGAAGGTGATGTGGACAGGTCCTGCAGATGGCGTTTCCGATGCCGTTCCGCAAGCCTCGGAACAGCTTGCGAACGAATCGGAGACGAATCGATGACTCTTCCTCGTTCCTTATCTGTTCTATACCATATGTAGTCGGAATCCCAGATTCATCTCCACATCCTGAATCGTGCGGGCGAATCCGGATTCGAGTCGCGGCAGTTGTGGGGAATCGCTCGCAAGGGCTGGCAAGCGGGATTGGAATTTATGGTTAACAGATTGTTAATTTTGACCAATTCCGAGCTTTTTTGGCGTCTCCGTTAACACCTCGACCAAAGCCGGAACGAATCATCGACGAATCAGAGATCTATTCTCGTTGCGGTTCTGTTCTCCACAAGATGTGGTGGGTTTGCCCTCCCGCCGCCCATAGAAACGATTCGGGAGCGTTCCGGTTTTGGCGGTGTGGTTGAGCGGCGTTAACGATTTCAGTGCGGTCTTCATTATTCGGTAAGTTATCTCTCACGTTAACCTTTTGCGCCCCGAACCAAAGCAGGAACGAATCATCGACGAATCACCGACCTGGTCGTCTTCCCGGTTTGTTCACCGCAATATGTGGTGGAAAAACAATTTGTTAACCATAGAAAGCAGTCTGCTGAATGGCCCTTGACGGCGCTTTTATTAACCTTTGCGCTTGCGGGCGGGAACGTTCTGTTTTCTGGTTGGGCTACAGGGAATCAGCATGAATTTGGGGGAGGGAGCATGGAACTCGTCACCTATCGCGGTGTCGTCTATCCGGTGCAATGCGACGTCATGGGACACATGAATGTGCAGCATTATATCGGCGCGTTCGATCAGGCCGGCTGGCATCTGGTCGCCGCCATCGGCTACAAGCCGTCCTGGCTGAAGGAGCGCAACTGGGGCTGGGCCGACCGGCGCTATGAGATCGACTTTGTCGACGAACTGCCTGTCGGCAGCCTCTTCGAAGTGCGCAGCCGGTTCCTGAAGGTGGGGCACACGTCGCTCACGACGCATCACGCCATGTACAATTCGGAAAAGGGGACGCTGTCGGCGGAAATCACCGCCGTGACGATCCTGTTCGACCTTGTGGCCCGCAAATCGACGCCTCTGCCGCCGGAAATGGTCGAGGGGGCGAAGGCTTATCTCGTGGAAGCGTCTGTCTGAAGGCCGAGGGCCTGTCTCAAGGCGGCGTATTGTTGCCCGCTTGTGTCGGTGAAAGCCTCGGCGCGACTGGAGGGTGTGTCGTCGAAGGTGATCTCATAATCGAACTGGCTGATCGTGAAGTCATGACGCCGGCCGTCGATCACATTGTAGAAATGCGTGCCGCCCTTTGTCCGGGTCGTGACGATCTCCCCGCCGAACAAGTCCTGTGCAACCAGCGACGTGACGCTGCATTGCCCCTTGGCCGGATTGCCGGCAGTCCAACTCGTCGATGAGTTGATCGACCATGCAGTCTTGAGAGCGTCCGCGAAGATTTCCGGCGATTCAAAGTGTGACGTCATGCTTGACTCCCCAATGAAAAACGGCGCCTTCGAGGCGCCGTCCTATTTCAAAATCTTGCCGATTAGGCGAAATACTGCCCGCCATTGGCGCTGATGGTCGAGCCGGTGATGAAGCCGGCGTCGTCGGCGACGAGGAAGACGACGCAGCGGGCGATCTCTTCCGGTTCGCCGAGGCGACCGACCGGGATCTGCGGGATGATGCGTTCGTTCAGCACCTTTTCAGGCACTGCGCGCACCATTTCCGTGCCGATATAGCCGGGGCAGATGGCGTTGACGGTGATGTTCTTCATCGCGCCTTCTTGCGCCAGCGCTTTGGTGAAGCCGATGTCGCCGGCCTTGGCGGCGGAATAGTTCGCCTGGCCTGCCTGACCCTTCTGGCCATTGATCGAGGAGATGTTGACGATGCGGCCGAAGGACCGGTCGCGCATGCCGCCCCAGACCTGGTGCGTCATGTTGAAGAGGCCGGTCAGGTTCGTGTCGATGACCTCTTTCCACTGCTGCGGTGTCATCTTGTGGAACATCGCATCGCGCGTGATGCCAGCATTGTTCACGAGAATATCGACCGGACCGAGTTCGGCGGCGACCTTGGCGATGCCCTCGCCGCAGGCTTCGTAGTTCGAAACGTCCCACTTGTAGGTGTGGATGCCGGTTTCCCTGGTGAAGGCGGCGGCGGCTTCGTCATTGCCGGCGTAAGTTGCGGCAACCTTGTAGCCTGCATTCTTGAGAGCGATGGAAATGGCCGCGCCAATGCCGCGCGAGCCCCCTGTGACGAGTGCGACTCTGCTCATGATAATCCTCCGGACGTTTTTTGGATTCTTTTCTCTCCCGCGACCTTCCCGGGGTCGCGGGTCGTTCAGTCGAGCCGGTTTCGCGGCCGATTACATCGCCTCGACGCACAGGGCGACACCCATGCCGCCGCCGATGCAGAGCGTGGCAAGGCCCTTCTTGGAGCCACGGCGGGCCATTTCGAAGAGCAGCGTGTTGAGGATGCGTGCGCCCGATGCGCCGATCGGGTGGCCGATGGCGATGGCACCGCCGTTGACATTGACGATCGACGGATCCCAGCCGAGGTCCTTGTTGACAGCGCAGGCCTGGGCGGCGAAGGCTTCGTTGGCTTCGACGAGGTCGAGGTCGCCGATCGACCAGCCGGCCTTCTCCAGCGCCTTGCGCGAAGCCGGGATCGGGCCCGTGCCCATGATGCGCGGATCGACGCCGGCGGTGGCCCAGGAAACGATGCGCGCCATCGGCTTGATGCCGCGACGACCGGCTTCTGCTTCCGACATGAGCACCGTTGCGGCCGCACCGTCGTTGAGGCCGGAGGCGTTACCGGCGGTCACGGTGCCTTCCTTGTCGAAGGCAGGCTTCAGCTTGGTCATGGCGTCGATGGTCGTTCCGGCGCGAATGTATTCGTCGGCATCGACGATGATGTCGCCCTTGCGGGTCGAGATGGTGAAGGGAACGATCTCGTCCTTGAAGCGGCCAGCCTTCTGGGCAGCTTCCGCCTTGTTCTGCGAGGAAACGGCAAATTCGTCCTGATCGTTGCGGGTCAGCTGCCACTGCTTGGCAATGTTTTCCGCCGTCGTGCCCATGTGGTAGCCGTAGAAGGCGTCAGTCAGGCCGTCCTTGATCATCGTGTCGATGAGCTTGAAATCGCCCATCTTGGTGCCGCCGCGCAGATGGCCGCAATGGGGCGCCATGGACATGGATTCCATGCCGCCGGCGACGATGATGGAGGCGTCGCCCGTTGCGATCTGCTGCATGCCGAGTGCGACGGCGCGCAGGCCCGAGCCGCAAAGCTGGTTGAGGCCCCAGGCGGTCGCTTCCTGCGGAATGCCGGCCTTCATGGCAGCCTGACGGGCCGGGTTCTGGCCTTCTCCCGCGGGGAGCACCTGACCCATGATGACTTCGTTGACTTCCGCTGCGGAGACGCCTGCGCGCTCGAGCGCTGCCTTGATGGCGGCGGCGCCCAGCTCATGGGCCGGCGTGTTGGCAAAAGCGCCATTGAAGGAACCGACTGCAGTCCGTGCTGCGCTGGCGATGACGATGGATGGGGTGCTCACGTTGAGGTCTCCTCGCGTCCTGTTGGTATGATTTGCTTTTCGCGTGTTTTACGTAAGCGTGGCAAACCCGTCGATAAGAGTCAAACAGGATTTCTCGCCATTACGGAACGATAATCCGTCGTTCGTTACGAGGTGCGGAAGCAAAGTTTGCGGGAGAACGGGTCGCACCGTAAGTGAATTATTACGCTGCACTTGCGTCCGGATTCGGCTTGCGAGAGAACATTTCTGGGTCATTTTGTTTAGCGATTGAAAAATTGTATATTTCTTGGAATCTAACCCCCGGAATTTCAGGGAGTTAAACATGTCAAAATTCCATATTGCAGCCTTTCTGGCCTCTGCCGTGCTTGCTTCATCCTTCGGTGCTGCAGATGCGCGTGCCGATAATTACGGGGCTATTGCCTACTCTCCGCGCACCGGGGCTGTCGGCTGGTCTTACGATCATCCTTCGCGTCGCCGCGCCGAGCGCGTTGCGATGGGCAATTGTCGTGGCTATGCCGACGATTGCCGGATCGCCACCTATTTCTCCAATGCCTGCGGTGCCGTCGCTCGCGCACGCAATGGCGGATGGGGTGCGGATTGGGGTGACGACCGCGAATCCGCCGAAAGCAATGCGCTGGATGCGTGCTACAACCATGGCGACGGATGCCGCGTGGTGCGCTGGGCTTGTACCAGCCGATAAGTCAGCGCATTCCGCATTTCTATAATGTAAGCAATAACCAACATTTAGCGCGGCCCATGTCTGTGGCCGCGCATTTCGCGGCGATGCACAAATTCGATTGCGTTGGCGCCTCAACTCCGCTTAATCTCTCTTTTGGCAGCGCAGCAGACGCTGGAGGTGAGGAGGATTGCATGGCTAAGAACGACGGCGAAATCGTCATCAAGAAATACGCCAACCGGCGGCTCTACAATACCGGCACCAGTACCTATGTGACGCTTGACGACCTTGCAGGCATGGTCAAGCGCGGCGAGGATTTTGCGGTCCAGGACGCCAAGTCCGGAGAGGACATCACGCATTCGGTCCTCACGCAGATCATTTTCGAGCAGGAATCCAAGACGGGCAACACGCTTTTGCCAATCTCGTTCCTCCGTCAGCTAATTTCCTATTATGGCGACCAGATGCAGATGGTCGTGCCGAGTTTCCTTGAGCATTCCATGCAGTCTTTCGCCGAGCAGCAGGCGCAGATGCAGGAGCAGATGACCAGGGCCTTCGGCGAGACGCCTCTATCGAAGAACCTTCAGCTTCCGATGCAGATGATCGAGGAGCAGGTTCGCCGCAACACGGAAATCTTCCAGAATGCGATGAAGATGTTCTCGCCGTTTTCCGGTGTTGCCCAGCCGGAGGTCAAGCCCGCGAAGAAGGCAGAGCCTTCCGATCTTGAGGAGCTGAAGCAGCAGCTGAAGGCGCTGCAGACCAAGCTCGACAGTCTCTGAGCTTCCACGCCCGGTTTCGGGTGACAGTGATTTTGCATTTCGACATGGGTGCGCCTTCGCAGGAAGCGCGCCCATGATCGTTTCCAGCTCTCTGGAGGCTGTGGCCACAAGTGAATGCCTTCTGGCCATGCACGGCAGCAGAGCTTTTGCCTTATATTTGCGCTGCGTGCATAGGTGCTGTGCAGCATCAGCACTTTTTATAGGCGCTTGCGAAGGCTATATGAGGGGCATCCAAGAAGACGCCGGGACTTGAAGTTAAGCCGCTGACGTCCAGAAGACCTCAGAAAGGAAACACCCATGAACCTCGCTCGCTCTTTCAATGAATGGCGCAAGTATCGTCAGACCGTCAACGAACTCGGCCGCATGAGCCACCGCGAACTGCAGGACCTCGGCCTGACGCGCGCCGATATCCCGCGCGTTGCCCGCGGCGGTTCGGTCCGTTAATTGGATTCGCCTGACAAAAGGCTTTGATCCGGGCGCTGCCTCCCATGGAGCAGCGCCTTGTTCGTTTCGAAGATGCTCAAATTCCTTCGCACTTGCGATATGCAAAACATGCATAGCTGCACTGCAGCAAAATCGCTTCAAAGACGAACAGGAATCACTATTATAAGACTCATCGAAGCGATGCACCTCCTCCCGCAAAGCTTCGAGTGACCGGGTCCTACTCCTCCTCCCAGGGGCCCCGTCGGAACAGCGGCACTCCTCCTCCCAGTCGCTGTTCGGTTCTTTTCGAAAAGCCTGCCGCACCTCCTCCCGCGGCAGGCTTTTTCGTTTTCGGAGATCTTTTCCCGTACATCCCTGATTGAATGGATCGCCTGTCCCTGGCTGTCCGCGCTTCGCGCAATGAAAAACGCGGCCGCCGTTTCCGGAAGCCGCGTTGGTTATACGCCAGACGTTCGTCGTGCCGTTACTTGTTTTCTTCCATGATCATTGCCGTCAGGCTGCCTTCCGCCGGGAAGAGCGGGATGAGGCAGGCCTGGAAGGCGTGATAGATGTCGGGCTTGCCAATAAAGAGCTCGTCCGTGGGCTGCAGGTCTTCGGAAAGTTCCGGCATCCAGCCGCCGAAATCCTGGTCGATCAGATTGGAGGCGGCGAAGTCCCAGAGCTTGCGATACCATTCCTCGTGAAAATCAGAGGGCGCATGGGCGTTGAGGAAGGCGGCAGCGCCAATGCCTTCCGAGATCGGCCACCAGAGCTTTTCGCGACGCTTCGGGTTGTTGTCCCAGTCGAGCGTGTAGAAGAAGCCGCCATAGGCCTTGTCCCAGCCGAGGTCGATCGAGGTCTTGAACAGCGCAACCGCCGCATCCTTCAGCCAGTCGAGCTTCTTGCCTCCGAGAACCCAGAGCTGGAGGCACAGACGCGCCCATTCCAGCCAGTGGCCCGGCGTCGAGCCGGAGGGGCGGAACATCTCGTTGCCGGAATAGGTATTGTCCAGGCTCCAGTCAGACTTGAAGTGTTCGGCGACACGGTAGCCGAGCGAGCGGGCGTGCTTGTCGATGATCAGCGAGGCGATGCGTTCCGCGCGCGTTAGATAGAGGCGCTCGCCGGTTGCTTCGTAGGCGGCCATCAGGGCCTCGGTCAGGTGCATGTTGGAGTTTTGGCCGCGATAGCCGGAGATGGGCGACCAGTCGCGCTGGTACTCTTCCGACACCGCGCCGTTCGCTTCTTCCCAGAAGCGCTTGTCGAGGACTTCGGAGACGTCGGCGAGGATTTCCTTCGCCAGTGGATGGCCAATGAGGCTGGCGCTGGAGGCGGCGAGCAGGACGAAGGCATGGCCATAGGCCTGCTTCGTGTCATCCTTCGGCTGCCCGTCTTCCAGCGACCACATGTAGCCGCCGAACTTGTCGTCGCGATGGCCTTTCTTGAGGAAGTTCATGCCGTGATCGATCATTTCGGCAGAGCCCGGACGACCCAACAGGTGGCCGACGACATGGCAATGGACCATGCGGGTCGTCGCATGCAGCGCCTTCGGCCCTTCCATCGGTTCACCCTCGCGGTCGAGATCGTAGAAGCCGCCGGCGGGATCGATGGCATTCAGGCTGAAGAAATCGAGCAGATTGACGGCTTCGGCTGCCAGCCAGTCGCGATGAAATTGTCTCTTTTGCCAGCCGTTGCCGAGTTTTGCGGACATGATTTCTCTCCCTGTGAAACTGTGATTGCGGCGATACATGCCGGAAATAGCGGGGTAATTCAATCGATTTGATGACAGCGCTTCCGGTGACCGTTGACAAGTGCGCAAGATTTTGTTCTCTATTTGTTCAGAATCCGGACGAGGCGGTTCAATGCGAAGCCAGCAGACGAAATACGAGGATTTCAGATCGCTGCATATGCGCGACAGGGCTTTTGTCATTCCCAATCCCTGGGATGCCGGGTCGGCGCGTCTTCTCGCGAGCCTCGGTTTCGAAGCTTTGGCAACGACGAGCGCGGGCTATGCGTTTTCCGTCGGCAAGCGGGATTCTTTCGCGGGTCTGAGCCGCGATGAGATCCTGGCCAACGCGGCGCAAATTGTCGCGGCAAGCGATCTTCCGGTTTCCGCCGACCTTGAAGACGGTTTTGGCGCATCGCCGGAGGCTTGTGCCCGCACGGTCGAGATGGCCGTTGCCATCGGTCTTGCCGGCGGGTCGATCGAAGATGCAACGGGCAACCCGGACGATCCCATCCATGATACCGCGGCTGCGGTGGCGCGCATCGAGGCGGCCGTCGATGCCGCGCGCGGCAAGCCTTTTCTGCTGACGGCGCGGGCAGAGAATTATCTTTGGGGTCGCCCTGATCTGAATGACACGATCAAGCGCCTGCAGGCCTTCTGCGCGGCGGGCGCCGATGTGGTCTATGCGCCCGGCCTGCCTGATCTCGATGCGATCCGCACGGTGTGTCGCGAGGTCGACAGGCCGGTCAATGTCGTGATGGGACTGAGGGGTCCCCGCTATACGGTCGAGCAGCTGTCAGAGGCCGGCGTTCGCCGCATCAGTGTCGGGGGCTCGTTTGCGCGGGCTGCGCTGGGCGCCCTCAAGCGTGCTGCCGAAGAGGTGCTGAGCCGCGGCACGTTCGACTATGCTGACGATGCCATTCCGGCAAGCGTGCTGCACGCGCTGATGTCCGACGAGAAGCGTGAGGGGAGCTGAAAAGCTCGCCGAGGCAGAAATCTTAGCCGGCTTTGCCCAGACGCTTGATCCCGGAAAGCAGGCTTGCTGCATGTTTCAGCGACGTTCCTGTCGCATTCAGTATTTGCGGCAGCGCGAGCCATTCGAGCGTCCAGGCCGCACCCGACCGTTCCTGCTCGTGGATGAGCGACTGATGGAGGGCTGCGACTTGCGTTGCGTTGAAACGGGCGAGTGAAACGAGAACTTCGGCGCGCACCGGGTTCTGCTTGTGCGGCATGGCCGACGACGCGCCGCCGCCGGATAGCGCAATCTCGCCCAACTCGTTCTGCGCCATCAGTGCCACGTCCTGCCCGATTTTGCCGAGTGCGCCCGAGACGCGGGAAAGCCAGTTGCCGAGATCGGCGACGCGGCCGCGGGCGGCATGGGGCACGTAATCCGGAACGGTCAGGCCAAGGGCGTGGGCGAGGTCATCGCGGACTGCGCCGATCTTCTCGCCATATTTCTCGGCCGTGCCGGCGGCGCCGGCCAGCGAGAGGATGAGGTTTTCGCGGCGGACGGAGTCAAGCGCCTCCAGCGCCTGTGTGACGCATGCACGCCAGACGCGGATGCGGTCACCTGCCGTGATGGGGATGGCGGATTGCATACGGGTGCGGCCGGGCATTTCTGCAGCGCCGAAAGTCCCGATCAGGCCTTCGAGGAGGGCCGCGACGCCGGTCAGGCGGGCTTCGAAGAGATCGAAGACATCGCGCAGCTTCAATGCCAGCGCTGTGTCGATGACATCCTGGCTGGTCGCGCCGAAATGTACTGATTTGGCCGCATCGCCGCCGACATGGGCGCGGAGCTGACGGACGTAGTCGGGGATGACCACGCCGTCCTTAAGGGTGGCGGTCTGTAGCGAGAGGAGATCAGGTGAGAAGGTGCCAGCCTTTTCGGCCAGCTCGTAGGCATGGTCTTGGGGGATGAAGCGGTTCTTCGCCGCAGCCTCGCCAAGCGCCACTTCGAAAGTGAGCATGGCATTCATGTCTGCCTCCGTGCCGATGAGTGCCGCCACCTCGGGGTCGTAAAGCAGGTCGTTGAGAAAGGCAGGAAAGAATTCGGTCATGGGGGCCCTAGAGGAACGAGAGGCATTTTGGTCGGGAGGATGTCACGAAGCGGATGGGGTCGCAATGTGGCGTCCTCTTCTCCCCTTGGGGAGAAGTGCCGAGCGAAGCGAGGCGATGAGGGGCTCCCACGTCGCGGAGGGGATGGAACCCCTCATCCGGCCTTCGGGCCACCTTCTCCCCGAGGGGAGAAGAGGGAGGACCGTTCTTGCCCTCCTCAAATGCGGTTGCTCGACTGGGAGCTATTACACCCGCTCGAGCGCCACCGCGATGCCTTGGCCGACGCCGATGCACATGGTGGAGAGCGAGTAGCGCCCGCCGGACAGCGCCAGTTCCAGCGCTGCCGTGCCGGCGATGCGGGCGCCGGACATGCCGAGCGGATGGCCGAGCGCGATGGCGCCGCCATTGATGTTGACGCGCGGGTCGTCGTCGGCAATGCCGAGATCGCGCAGCGTTGCCAGGCCTTGGGAGGCGAAGGCTTCGTTGAGTTCGATGACGTCCAGCTGTTCCCGTTTCAGGCCGAGGCGAGCGAGCAGTTTCTTCGAGGCGGGCGCCGGGCCAAAGCCCATGATGCGCGGCGGAACGCCGGCGGTAGCGCCGCCGAGAACGCGGGCGATGGGTGTGAGGCCGTGCTTTTTCGCGGCGGCTTCCGAGGCGATGATGAGGGCTGCGGCACCATCGTTGACGCCGGACGCGTTGCCCGCCGTCACCGTGCCGCCCTCGATCTTGTTGACCGGCTTCAGCTTGCCGAGCGCTTCCATGGAGGTCGCGCGCGGATGCTCGTCGCGGTCCACGACGACTGGGTCGCCCTTTCGCTGCGGCACGCTCACCGGCGTGATTTCCTTGGCAAGACGGCCATTTGCCTGCGCCTCTGCGGCGCGAGCCTGACTACGGACGGCAAAGGCGTCCTGATCTTCGCGGGACACCTTGAAGTCGATCGCGACGTTATCGCCGGTTTCCGGCATGGAATCGACGCCATACTGCTTCTTCATCAGCGGGTTGACGAAGCGCCAGCCGATGGTGGTGTCGTAAATTTCCGCGTTGCGCGAGAAGGCCGTCTCGGCCTTCGGCATGACGAAAGGCGCGCGGCTCATCGATTCGACGCCGCCGGCGATCATCAGCTCGGCCTCGCCGGCCTTGATGGCGCGGGCGGCCGTGATAACGGCATCCATGCCGGAGCCGCAAAGGCGGTTGATCGTGGTGCCTGTCACCGAGACCGGAAGGCCGGCCAGCAGCAGCGACATGCGGGCGACGTTGCGGTTGTCTTCTCCCGCCTGGTTGGCGCAGCCATAGATGACATCGTCGATCGCCTCGAAATCGACGGTCGGATATTGCGCCATCAGGGCTTTCAGCGGCACCGCCCCAAGATCGTCGGCGCGCACGGACGAAAGCGAGCCGCCGAAACGGCCAATGGGGGTGCGGATATAGGCGCAGATGAAGGCTTCGGTCATCGGTTCATTCCTCACAATGTCGGCACGACGAGGTCGGCAACGGGGCCGTCGGTGTGGAGCTTGCCACCGGTCATGGCCTGGAGCTCGTCCATGGTCATGGCCGCTAGCTTTTCGCGCACGACGAACTTGCCATCGACAATGTCGATCACGGCATGGCTCGTATAGACGCGGGTGATGCAGCCGACCCCGGTCAGCGGGAAGGTGCAGCGCTCTACCAGCTTCGGCTTGCCGTCCTTGGTGACGTGCTCGGTGATGACAACGACCTGTTTCGCGCCATGCACGAGGTCCATCGCGCCGCCGACGGCGGGAACGCCCTTGGAGCCGACGCGCCAGTTGGCGAGGTCGCCGTTTTCGGCCACCTGATAGGCGCCGAGGATCGCGACATCGAGATGGCCGCCGCGCACCATGGCGAAGCTGTCGGCATGGTGGAAGAAGGCAGCGCCCGGCTTCAGCGTGATCGCCTTCTTGCCGGCATTGATGAGATCCCAGTCTTCCTCGCCGGCAGCCGGCGCTTCACCGAAGTTCAGCACGCCGTTTTCGGTGTGGAAGATCGCTTCGCGACCGGGCGGCTGGAACTTGGCGACCATTTCCGGAAAACCGATGCCGAGGTTCACATAGGCGCCATCGGCAATGTCCTGGGCCGCGCGCCAGGCGATCTGGGCGTTGGAAAGCTTGATGTCTTCGCGCGTGTTGATCTGGGTCACGTCGGTCATGCGTAAGCCACTCCGGCTCGGATGAGCTCTTCTTCCTGTTGCGGATTGGCGACTTCGACGACGCCATCGACGAAAATGCCGGGTGTAATCACCTGTTCGGGATCGATCTCGCCGGGCTTCACGATCTTCGAGACCTGCGCGATGGTCTTGGCGGCGGCCATGCACATCAGCGGATTGAAGTTGCGGCCGGCCATGCGGTAGGTGAGGTTGCCCATCGTGTCGCCGAGATGCGCCTTGACGATGGCGAAGTCGGCCTTGAGCCAGCGTTCCTGCACATATTTGCGACCGTCGAATTCGGCGATCACCTTGCCGTTGGCAAGCTCTGTGCCGAAGCTTGTCGGCGTGTAGAAGGCCGGAATGCCGGAACCACCGGCACGGATGCGCTCGGCAAGCGTGCCCTGCGGCACCAGTTCCAGCTCGATCTCACCGGCGAGGTAGCGGTCGGTGAAGGCGCGCGGATCGGACGAGCGCGGGAAGGAGCAGATCATCTTCTTGACCATGCCCGCATCGATCATCGCGGCAATCCCGATGCGGCCGTTGCCGGCATTGTTGTTGATGACGGTGAGGCCCTTCGGCCCCTTGTCGATCAGCGCGTGAATCAGTTCGATCGGCGCGCCGGAGCCGCCGAAACCGCCGATCATGACGGTTGCGCCGTCGCCGATACCGGCCACTGCCTCCGCCAGACTTCCAATCGTCTTGTCCATGAAATCCTCCGTCGCGGTCGGCAGTCTCTTCCGACCTGTCATGGTGAGATGGATACGGCGAATCCGGCTCGACGGCAAACATTTTGTGCGTTATACGATATTTGTTCGTATATCGCACAATGGGGATGGGTATGGCAGTTCAGGATCGTGACCTGATGGGCGGGCTGATGAAGGGGCTGAAGGTGATCGAGGCCTTCAGCGCCGAGCGCACGCGGTTGTCGATTGCCGAGGCTTCGGAACTGGCCGGGCTCGACCGTGCCACGACACGGCGTTGCCTTCTGACATTGGCCGATGGCGGCTATGCGGACTACGACGGCAAGTTCTTCACCCTGACGCCGCGCGTGCTTCGCCTGGGTGTCGGCTGCCTCGCCGCCATGCCGCTGCCGCGCGTGGTGCAGCCGATGCTCGACGCACTGTCGCAGGAAATCGGCGAGAGCACGTCAGTCTCAATTCTCGACGGTGGCGAGATCGTCTATGTCGCGCGTGCGGCCCAGCGCCGGGTGATGTCGATTGCGCTCATGCCGGGCTCGCGCCTGCCTGCCTATTGCACCTCGATGGGCCGGGTTCTGCTGGCGGCGCTTGACCCGGATGAGGCGCGCAGCATCCTCGCCAGCCATCCTCGTGCTGCGCGCACGGACAGGACCGTGACGGAAGTCGAGGCGCTGATGGCGATCCTTGCCGAAACGCGCGCGCGGGGTTTTGCTTTCATCGATCAGGAGGTCGAAATCGGGCTGCGCTCGCTTGCCGTCCCGCTGGTCAATGCCCGCGGCGCGACGGTGGCAGCGTTGAACGTAGGGCTTGCCGCGAGCGGGGAATTGCCTGATGCCCTTGCCAAAAGGCTTCTGCCCGCACTGTTGGGAGTCAAAGCGGAATTCAGGCGTCTTTCCCTGTAACGCAGAGCTTTTTTTCCGAATAAGAATCCCCCAAAAACAAACGGTTTTTCAAGTGTCTCACTTCTGAGACATATCTGAAAATGATAATTATCAATTTTCGGAAATTATACTGAACAAATTCAGTCGTTAAATTTCCATGCATCGAAAATCTACCGGATGTATCCCTATTATCGAAGCTTGTTGTTAAGAAATAAAAAAACCTGACCTGCCAGCCTGTTCCCTGAATCGTGGGGTTGGCCGTTCCCGCCGCGACCCGCACGATCTGTCAACGCGATCCTTGTCAGATCGCATAGGGGCTTGGGGGCCGTACATGCAGTTCAAATCCATCAAATCGAAGATCGCCGTCCTGTCGGGGCTTTGTGTCCTGACGGCGGTCGGCGGTGTCCTTGGCTATGGCGTCTTCTCCGCGCAGAGCCGCCAGGCATTCGTCACCGAAAACGTCTCCTCATTGACCGAGGACCTGACCAAGGACGGGCTGAAGCGGCTCGCGTCAACGCAGGCTGGCATTATCCGCGCGTCGCTCGACGAAGCGTTCGGGGCCGCGCGCAACATGGCGCGCAGCTTCGAAATGGCTGCGTCGGAAAAGGACGGCACGCATGCGGGCTCGCGCCGCGCCCAGTTCAACGCGATCCTTCTCAACGTGCTGAAGGACAATCCGCGCTTTAACGGCACCTACAGCGCCTGGGAGCCCAACGCGATCGACGGCAACGATGCCGGTTTCAAGAACAACGCTGGCGCTGGCTCCGACTCGACCGGCCGTTTCCTGCCCTACTGGACCCGCGCCGCCGATGGCAAGATCGCGATCCAGCCACTTGTCGAATATGACAGCAGCGCCACCCACCCGAACGGTCTCGTCAAGGGCGGATGGTATATCGGGCCGGCGACCACCGGCAGGGAAAGCCTTCTGGCGCCTCTGCCCTATATCGTGCAGGGGAAGAGCGTCTATCTCGCCACCATGTCGGTTCCGGTCATCGCCGATGGCAAGTTTGTCGGCGTCGCCGGTGCCGACTTCGATCTGGCCTTCGTTCAGAAGCTTGCCGAGAGCGTCAAAGCTTCGATTTATGACGGCAAGGCTTCGGTTGATATCGTGACCTCGGCTGGCCTCGTCGTTGCCTCCAGCGAGCATCCCGAAAAGATCGGCGGCCCCTATTCTGCGGTGCGCAGCGACGCTTCCAAGGTGCTCGGCGATATCTCCAAGGGCGCGGACTCGGTTGTTGCCGACGACAAGGCCTTCACGGCGCTTGCGCCCATCGTCAATGGCCGCACTCAAGCAACATGGTCGGTCGTCGTTGACGTGCCACGCGACGTTGCTCTCGCCAAGGCAGATGCTCTGCGCGACGCGCTTGCCGCCCGCAGCCGGCAGGATACGACCCTTCAGTTCGTCGTTTCCGCCGTCATGGCCGTTGCCGGCATTGTTGCCATGTGGCTTGTCGCGGGGGGCATCGCAGGCCCGATCGGCGCGATGACCGCAGCGATGCGTCGTCTCGCCGGTGGCGACCTTGAGGTGGCCGTGCCGGGCGAGGGCCGTGCAGACGAAATCGGCGCCATGGCCGGCGCCGTTGTCGTGTTCCGCGAAAACGCGGTTGCGACGCGTCAGCTGGAAGCAGACGCCACCAGCCAGCGCCAGATGTCCGAGGCCGAGCGTCAGCGCGTGGCCGAAGCGGAACATCGCAAGGCAACCGAAACGACACATGCGACCATGCAGATCGGTCTCGGGCTGCAACATCTGGCCGATGGTGATCTCGGTTTCCGCCTGACGGAACCCTTCGCCGCCGACTTCGAACAGCTGCGACAGGACTTCAACCGTTCGCTCTCGCAGCTCGCCCAGGCCATGTCGGCTGTGGCAAACTCGGCGGAATCGATCGACAGCGGTTCCCGCGAAATTAGCCGCAGTGCGGACGATCTTTCCAAGCGTACCGAGCAGCAGGCGGCTTCGCTGGAGGAAACGGCTGCTGCGCTTGACGAGATCACGGCCAATGTCAGCAACTCCTCGCAGCGTGCCGATGAGGCCCGCAAGATTGCTGCCCGCGCCAATGATAGCGCGACCGAATCCGGCCGGGTCGTTGCGGGTGCGGTCGATGCGATCCACCGCATCGAGCAGTCGTCGTCGCAGATCGCCAACATTATCGGCGTGATCGACGAGATTGCCTTCCAGACCAACCTGCTGGCGCTCAATGCGGGCGTCGAGGCTGCGCGCGCCGGCGAGGCGGGCAAGGGCTTTGCGGTCGTCGCACAGGAAGTTCGCGAACTGGCGCAGCGGTCCGCGCAGGCCGCCCGCGAGATCAAGGAACTGATCCAGTCTTCTGCGGCGGAAGTCGGTCACGGCGTCAAGCTCGTTAGCCAGACCGGCGATGCGCTGAAGACGATCGCCGACTATGTCATCAACATCAACCAGCATATGGAAGCCATCGCCACCTCGGCCCGCGAACAGGCTGTCGGTCTCTCGGAAGTCAACACCGCCGTCAACCAGATGGATCAGGTGACCCAGCAGAACGCCGCCATGGTGGAAGAAGCCAATGCCGCAAGTGGTGCGCTGGCTGATGAATCCCACACGCTGAAAGAACTGATCGCCCGCTTCAAACTCGACCATTCTGCCGGCATGCAGGTGGAAGCCCTGCGCCAGACGGCGCGGGCCATGGCGCCGAAGGCCGCAGCAGCGGCTGCCCGCCCGAAGCTTGCTGCCAATGGCGGCCGCGTCACCAACGAATGGACGGAGTTCTGACCCTCTTGGACGTCCGGCGAAGACAGAACCGCCGGACGTGCTTCAGCTTTTTGCCTGAACGCGATTCCTGACGCGAAACCGGTTCCCACTTTCGCTGAATGGCTTAGACATTCAGGCCTCCATCCCTCCGGAGGCCCGAACGGCCGGCGCGCCCGCCCCTCTCTCCGCGGCGCGCCGGTCAAATCTATCTGACGGGGCTACAGCTCCCATTTGCCGCCGGTGGCCGACAAGCGGATTGCCACCGCATCGCCAGCCACCTCGACCTTGGGTCCTCCGAGATCGTTCCAGCGAAACAGATCGAGATGCCAGCCGCCGGGGATGTTGCGCGACGGATCGATCAGGCCGTCGGCGCCAGATGCCCTCGCGATGTCGGCTGTCTTCCATGATGGCGGCTCACCGCCAGCGGCCAGCACGGATTGCCAGGATACATTCGACTGCGTGCGGTCTATGCCGAGCCTGTCGCATAGCGCCTCGTCATGCTGATCAAGCACCATCGCCTCCGTGACAAGAAGCGGCACGAGCATCCGCGCCTTGCCATCCTCCCGCATGTAACCCGAAATCGCCCGCATGGCCCATTCCGGCTCCGGGCTCATGTAAAGCGCCGGCTGACCATGGCGATGATAGCGGCCCGCGCTCTGGGCCGAGGGAGGGTCGAGAACGGCATCGACACGTTCGGAAAGCACCGCGCGATAGAAGCGGCCGCTGATGAGGCGGAAGATGGGAGGCGAATCATTCCCTGTCATGCTGTGGCTCCGTATTGGCCGGCGGTAGCTCTTCGAAGCGGACGCTCTTGAAATTAGCTGATTGTTTTATAACTCCGCACCACTCGAAATGGTTTCGCTCACGTACATTTTCAGACAGCGAGATGCACTGGAATCGGGGCAATGCCTTACTATTTCACGTCCCTGCGAACGATCGATATCGCTGCTTTAAGCGACAGCCGCTTTCGCTGCCACATCCAGTGACGTTAATGGAGCAGACGAAATAAGCGCAGTCAGATCCGTTGTGGCCGACTGCAGAAAGCCGGCTGCTGACGCTGAAAAGATCGACATCAACATTGGTGGCTGAAACGGTAGAAGCGGGAGCTGTCGCAACTGAAGGCGCTTCTCGCTTAGCGTAAGGGGTTGGTACTCAGCCCCGATCCTTCTGGCCAGATCATTGATTGTCCAGCTTTCCGTTCCTGAAAGCTCATAGGTTCGTCCCGAATGCCTGGCGGGTTCGCTCAGTATTGTGACGGCCGCATCTGCGAGATCGCGACGCGCCACGCTGGAGATGGCGCCGTGTCCAAATGGAGCTGAGATCACGCCGTTCTCCGGTTTGGCCAATGCGCCTATCAGCTCCGCATAAAGGCCGTTGCGAAGTATCGTAAAGCCGATACCGCTTCTCTTGAGGCGCTGCTCGGTCCAGCGGTGTGCAAGCGCAAATCCCAGATGATCGCCGGTTCCGGTAAGGCTCGTATAGACAACATGCTTGACCTTAGCCCGCTCGGCAGCTGCGATGGCGTTCTCATGGCGCCGGATCACCACATCATCTTCAGCATAGCCTGCCGAGATCAGGAACAGGGTTTCCACGTCGCTGAAATCAAGCGTCTCCGGGGAATCGAAGTCGGTGTGCCTTCTTTTGCCGTCAAGAGACGCTGCCCTGTGGCTGCCGACCGCAATCTCCAGTCCGCGCGCCCTCGCCTCTGTTGCAACAAGCGTCGCCAGTTGTCCCGAACCACCAGTGATCAAAATCATTGTCTTGCGTCCTCTTCGTTTGGGTCGCATCTATTTATGAGAAGATCGGCCGCCACATAAGGAGACACAATCTTGTCCGCCACGAACACAGATGTGAGCAGCGCGCTTGAGCCCTGCGGCGCGCCGGATCATGAGGATTGCGGCCTGAGCCTGATCCTCAACAGGCTCGGGGAAAAGTGGACGGTGATGACGCTGTCGGAATTGACTGTCCGGCCGCTGCGCTATCGCGAACTGGAGCGAGCGCTTGACGGCATAACCCAGCGAATGTTGACCCTGACGCTTCGACGTCTGGAGCGCGACGGTTTCCTCAGCCGCCATGTTGAGCCGACCGTGCCGCCGGCAGTCACCTATTCCCTGACGGAACGCGGCCGCAGCTTTGCCGAACTCATCGCGCCGCTCGTACACTGGTCGAGGTTGAACAAGAACTCCATTGAAGCGTCGCAGGCCGCGTTTGACAGAAGGCCTGCGGCCATGCCGTGGTATTGAGCAGAGGGATTGAACGGCGCATTCCCGTCTTGCTCGAAATTTATTGACTGACGGTCAGTCAAAATATAGGGATGGGGCAAAGGAGAGACTTATGAGCACGCAATCGATCCTATTATCCCTCTTCGACTACAAGGCTATGGCCGCCAGCGAACTCTTCGATGCGCTGAAAGAGGGTGAGGTGGCCATTCCGGCAGACAATCTCCGCCGAGCTTTGCGCATCCTCAATCACGCGCATATCGTGGACTGCATCTTCCTTGCGCATCTGGAGGGCAGGCCGCATGGCTGCTCGGGAAGTTGGGAGCCCGAGGCGCCGGCGCTGACCGAACTTGCGCTCTCAGTGGCGGAGGTTGACGGGCGCTATCGGGTCTATCTGGCATCGCTCGACGACGAGGCTCTGGACGAGGTCGTTGCGTTCACGTTTACCGATGGGCAAGCGGGCCGAATGACGCGCGCTGAAATATTTCTGCATGTCGCGACCCATTCCGGATATCATCGCGGGGAGGCGGGGAGCCTCGTTCCGGAGGTTGAGGCGGCGTCGATGCGCGATGTCTTTGCCGGCTATCTCCATCGAGCCGAACCAGCACGCCGCGAGGAGATGCCTAGATCGTGAAACCTGCCGGCAGACCGAGAACGAAGCCCGCGCCGGAGCGGCGGGAAGACATCATGGAGGCAGCAGAGGCTGTCTTTCTCGCGCGTGGCTTCGACGATGCCACGATTGAAGACATTGCAAAGGGCGCTGGTATCTCCAAGGGCGCGTTTTATCTGCATTTTGCAACGAAGATCGAGGTGGCCGAAGCCTTGCGCGCTCGCTTCGTGGACCGCCTTCTCAAGACCGTTCGGGACGCGGTCGATGTTGCGCCGCAATGGGATTTTCGCGGGCGATTGCAGATCTGGGCCAAGTCCTGTGCCGCCGGCTATCTGGCTGCCGCCGCGGAACACAGGCTCGCCTTCTCGGCCGCGCCGCCACCGAAGGACGGTCTGACGAACAATATTCTCATCGACGATCTAAGGGCGCTGCTGCTTGCCGGGAAGTCTGCCGGGGCTTGGCGCTTGGACGATCCGGTGCTCGCCGCGATTTTCCTCTTCAACGCGCTGCACGGCGCCATCGGCATCACCGAACTGGAGACCGACAGTCTGGCGCGCGTGGCGCTTCTCGATGCCCTGTCGCGACATTTCCTGCGCGCGGTGGGAATTGCACCATAAAACAGAATGGCCGCCGCACCCGTGCAGGAGAGCGGCGGCCAAATTGTCGGAACAGTCGATCCGTCAGATGTCGAAGAACACCGTTTCGTTTTCACCCTGGAGATGGATGTTGAACGTGTAGGTGTTGCCGTCCTTCTTGGCGATCAGCGTGGGTACGCGGACGCGGTGTTCGATACGGCCGAGGATGGGGTCGGCGGCGTTGGCTTCTTCTTCCTCGGGGAAGTACATGCGCGTCTGCAGGCCGATATTGATGCCGCGCGCGACGACCCAAAACGTAATGTGCGGGGCCATCCAGCGACCGCCCTTGAAGGGGACCTTGCCCGGCTTGATCGTTTCGAAGACGAATTCGCCGGTTGCCATGTCGCCGGGTGTGCGGCCCCAGCCAAGGAAGTTCGGGTCGGCGGAGCCGCGCGTTTCCGACGGACTGTTGTAGAGCCCGTCAGCGTCGGCCTGCCAGATTTCGATGAGCGCGTCTTTCAGCGGCGTGCCGGACCCGTCGAAGACGAAGCCGCGCACGGTGATGCGCTCGCCCTTGGTCTTGTCGTTATAGAGCGGGCCGGAGCCGAGATCGGTGTCGAAAACGCCTTCGATGCCGGCGAAGTTCGGCGTGCAGCCGATGTGAACGTAGGGACCTGCCGTCTGCGAAGCGGATTCCTTCAGGTAACCGAGCGGTTGAACCATGTCAGTTGCCCTCCTTGCGGTTCTCGAACAGGGTCGAGCGGCGACCGCGCAGCACGATGTCGAACTTGTAGGCGCGCATGTCGTGCGGGATCGTGTTGTTCATGTCGAGCGGCGCGACAAGGCGCTTGATCGCCTCTTCGTCCGGGATGGTCTTGACGATCGGACACAGCCAGATCAGCGGGTCGCCCTCGAAATACATCTGCGTGATCAGACGCTGGGCAAAACCGTGGCCGAAGATCGAGAAGTGGATGTGGGCGGGGCGCCAGTCGTTGACGCCGTTCGGCCACGGATAGGGGCCGGGCTTGATCGTCTTGAACCAGTAATAGCCGTTCTCGTCGGTGATCGTGCGGCCGACGCCGCCGAAATTGGGATCGAGGGGGGCGAGGTAGGTTTCCTTCTTGTGGCGATAGCGCCCGCCGGCGTTTGCCTGCCAGAATTCCACCAGCGCGCCGGGCACGCCGACGCCGCGTTCGTCGAGAATGCGGCCATGGACCAGAATGCGCGGGCCGATCGGCATTTCGCCCGGCTTGGCATAGTTGAGGATCAGGTCGTTATCGAGCTCGTTGAGCATATTGTGGCCGAAGACCGGGCCGGTGATTTCGCTCTTGGTGCCTTCCAGCGAGATCAGCGCGCGCTGCGGCGAGCGCAGCACGGATGTCTTGTACCAGGGCGTATAGGCTGGCGGATGCATCTCGCGGTCGCGCGCAAAAAATCCGCCGGTTTCGGGCTGAAAATTGGTCATTTCCCTTCCTCCGGTTGGGTAGCTTGATGGTGCATCTTCTCCAGCACGTCTTTTATGATTTTGATATTGTGGTTGGCGGCGGGCACGCCGGCATAGATCGCCACATGCAGCATGACTTCCATCAGGTCGTCGGGCGTCGCACCGGTATTGGCCGTCGCGCGGGTATGCATGGCTACCTCGTCGTGATGGCCAAGCGCCGCCAAAAGCGCGATGGTGATCAGCGAACGTTCCCGCTTCGTCAGGCCCGGCCGGGACCAGACATGGCCCCAGGCGCTCTCCGTGATCAGTGTCTGGAACGGCTCGTCGAAGGCGGTCTTCATCTTCTCCGCGCGGTCGACATGGGCATCGCCCAGAACCGACCGGCGGGTCTTCATGCCTTGTTCAAAACGCTCCGAACGCTGTTCGCTCAAGTTCTTAGTCTCCCAGTCTCGACAGGAAGCGCGAGATTAGCCGGGCCAACGCCTCGGGCTGTTCCACGCAAGGAATATGGCCGCAGCCCTTGATGATTTCGAAGGCGGCGCCCGGAATGAGATCGGCAGTGGCACGCACCAGATCTGGCGGCGTCGAGCCGTCCTGATCGCCAACGACCACGAGGGCCGGAACCTTGATGGTTGCGGTAGACGCGGTGAAATCGGCATCGCGGATGGCCGCGCAGACGCCGTTATACCCGGCAACCGGCTGGCGCTCGAGCATCTGGCGATAGCCTTCGAGGTCGATCTCGCGCTCCTTGAAGAAATTCGGCGTGAACCAGCGCTCCAGCACCTGGGTCGACAGCGACGCGATACCGTTAGCCTCGATGGCGGCGATGCGGGTGTTCCACATCTCGGCCGTGCCGATCTTGGCGGCGGTGTCGCAGAGGATGATGGCTTCGACCAGTTCCGGCTTCAGCTTCCAGATGCCTTGCGCGATCAGACCGCCGACCGAGAGACCGCAGAACACGGCCTTGTCGACACCAACCAGGGCGCAAAGGTCGATGACGTCCTGCGCGTGATCTTCGATGGAAGACGGCTGCTTGCCGAGGCCGGAAAGGCCGTGGCCGCGCTTGTCGTAAAGCAGGATGGCGATGTCGTCGTCGAGTTCGTCGAAGACGGGCAGCCAGATGCGAAAATCGGTGCCCAGCGAGTTGGCAAACACAATCGTGCGGTCGGCCTCCGGATCGCCCAGAAGTTCGTAGTGCAGTACTGTTCCGCCGATTTCAGCAAAAGCCATGATGTCCTCCGTAAGGATGTGATAGTCACTGTATTTTGTTTGGTAAAATGATATTTCTGGCTCAATCGATAACGGGATGGTTATGAATTGGACAGCCGCATCAAGTTCCGTCATTTGCAGGTGCTGATAGAAGTCGCACGTCATAAAAGCGTGGGCAAGGCAGCCGAGGCGCTTCATGTCACCCAACCGGCCGTCACCCGCACGATGCGGGAGCTGGAAGACATTCTGGAGACGGCGCTTGTGGAAAAGGACGGGCGCGGCATTCGGTTGTCTCATGCGGGCGAGATTTTCCTGCGCCATGCGGGGGAGAGCGTGGCGTCGGTGCGGCGGGGGCTCGATTCCATTTCGCAGGCGCTGAAGGATGAGGGGCCGCCGGTGCGCATCGGCGCGCTGCCGACGGTTTCGGCGACCGTGATGCCAGATGTGGCGGCGGATTTTCTGAAGTTGAAGACCGGCAGCCGGCTGACCGTGGTGACGGGGGAAAACCGCTGGCTGCTGGAAGAGCTGCGCGTCGGCGGGCTCGATCTCGTTGTCGGCCGCATGGCCGCGCCTGAAATGATGACGGGGCTGACCTTCGAGCCGCTCTATAACGAAGAGGTCGTGTTTGTCGTTGCGGCGGACCATCCGTTGGCGGCAGGGCGGAATTTTTCGCTGAGCGAGCTGGCGAACTACCCGGTTCTGATGCCGACGCGCGGGTCGGTGATCCGGCCCTATGTCGACCGGCTTTTGCTCACCAACGGGATTGCGGCCTTTCCGGCAACCATCGAAACCGTGTCCGACAGTTTCGGCCGTGCTTTCGTGGCGGAGCACAAGGCGGTTTGGATCATTTCGCGCGGTGTCGTCGCCTCCGAGCTTGCGGCAGCACGGTTCAGAGCGCTGGAGATCGATATGGCGGAGACGCGCGGGGCTGTTGGGCTGACGCGGCTCGCCGGGGCGGAGCCATCCACTTCACTCACCCATCTCATGCAAACGATCCGCGACAGGGTTTCCCGTCGCGGATCGTCATTCGACTCATAAGGCAATCGATCAGGTCCGAGACCTGAAAAGGATTAGCCCTTCTTCGGCGGCGGCGGTGCGTCTGGACCACGGTCGCGCATCATGCGCGGCATGTCCTTCAGGTCGATCACGCCGTCCCCGTTGCGGTCCATGCGCGTGAACATGCGGTCGGCCATGACGTTGAACTCTTCCTGGCTGATGAAGCCATCGTCATTGGCATCGGCGCGCAGGAACATCTCGGCCAGGCGTTCACGCGGGTCCATATGGCGCGGACCCATGTGGTGCTTGCCGTGCGGGCCCTTCGGGCCGTGACGCCATTCGCCACGCGGACCGCCCATCTCGTCTTGGCCGCCCATCGGGCCGGCATCGGCCTTGTCGGCACCCGGCGGCGGCGGCGGAGCCTTGCCATCAGCCGGCGGGGGTGGCGGCGGAGGCGCGTCGGGGCTGCCGGCTGGACCCATGCCAGGTCCGCGCTCGGGCATTTTCGCCATGACGTCCTTCGCCCAGGCCTTCACCTCGTCGTAGGAAAGCTTCTTGTCGCCATTCTTGTCGATCTCGGCGAAGATCTTTGCCTTGTCGGCGTCGAACTCATCACGCGTGATCTTGCCGTCGGAATTCGTATCCAGCATCGCAAAGGCAAAGGCCATCGGCCCACGCGGCCCCGGCATCTTCTCACCATTGGCCTGCTGGGCCAGGGACGGTATCGCGGCTGCGCTGACCAGCATCACCGAAGCAATGCCCGCCAGAACCAGTTTTCCCGATTTCATAGTGTGTTCCTCTGTTCAAGTTATGCCCGCGCATGAAGAGAGGTAAGGACGGATTGTGGCTTTTCCAAATTAAAGACAGGAAAGGAAGATTACGGATTGGTCATGGTCCGGAAAATGCAGCAAGGGACGCCCCTCTATTTGTCGTCATGCAGGACCCGATCCGGCATCCAGCGGGCGATGTCCATCGCGCGGAAGACTCGTTCGCTCCATCGAGTGGTCTTTTAGCTCGCAGACGCGAGCTGGCTGGATCCCGGCTCAAGGCCGGGATGACGGAGGAGCGGGAGGCAATGCGAGATATTCGACGGCACCGCCTACTTGCCTCAATGCGCCTCGTCCCAATTATGCGCCGCTCTCGCATCCACCTTCAGCGGCACTTTCATGTCGATGGCGGGGAAGGCAGCACCTTCCATGGCCTTGGTGACGACGGCAATGGTCTTCTCCGCTTCTGCCTCCGGCACTTCGAAGATCAGTTCGTCGTGGACCTGCAGCAGCATGCGGGCGGAGAGTTTTGCCTCTTCCAGCACGCCGTCCATGCGCACCATGGCGCGGCGGATGATGTCGGCGGCTGACCCCTGGATCGGCGCGTTGATCGCGGCGCGTTCGTTGAAGGCCTTCAGCGACGGGTTGGACGAGCGGATATCCGGATACCAGGCGCGGCGGCCGAAGATGGTTTCGACATAGCCGTGCTCGCGGGCGAAGGCCTTGGTGCTTTCCATATAGTCGCGGATGCCGGGGAAGCGCTCGAAATATTTCTTGATGTAATCGCCGGCTTCGCCGCGCGCGATGCTGAGCTGGTTGGCGAGACCGAAGGCGGAAATGCCGTAGATGATGCCGAAATTGATGGCCTTGGCGCGCCGGCGCACTTCGGACGGCATGCCTTCGACCGGAACGCCGAACATTTCCGACGCGGTCATCGCGTGAATGTCGATGCCGTCCTCGAAAGCGCGGCGAAGCTGCGGGATGTCGGCCACATGGGCCAGCACGCGCAGCTCGATCTGGCTGTAGTCGGCGGAGACGAGAAGATTGCCGGGCGAGGCGATGAAGGCCGTTCTGATCTTGCGGCCTTCCGCCGTGCGAACCGGAATGTTCTGCAGGTTAGGCTCGGAGGAGGAGAGACGGCCCGTTGTCGTGGCGGCGAGCGCATAAGACGTGTGAACGCGCTTCGTTTCCGGATGGATATAGCCAGGCAGCGCGTCGGTATAGGTCGATTTCAGCTTGGTCAGCTGACGCCAGTCGACGATGCGGCGGGGCAGTTCGTGGCCTTCGGCTGCAAGGTCTTCGAGAACCTGTGCGGAGGTGGACCATTGACCGGTCTTGGTCTTCGATCCGCCGGGCAGGCCCATCTTGCCGAAGAGAATGTCGCCGAGCTGTTTCGGAGAACCGGGATTGAAGGGCTCGCCGGCGAGCGACTGGATGGATTCCTCCAATGCTGCCGCGCCCTGCGCGAGTTCTCCTGAGAGGCGCGAGAGGATCTGGCGATCCACCGAAATGCCGCGCTCTTCCATCAGTGCGAGCACCGCGACGAGCGGGCGTTCCAGCCGTTCGTAAACGCTCATGATGCCTTCGGCGACGAGGCGGGGCTTCAGCACCATCCAGAGGCGCAGCGTCACGTCGGCGTCTTCGGCTGCGTAGGCGGTTGCCTTGTCGATCGGCACCATGTCGAAGGTGACGGAGGCCTTGCCGGTGCCGGTCACCTCCTTGTAGGCGATCGGCTTGTGGCCGAGCCAGCGTTCGGACAGCGTGTCCATGCCGTGATTGCCCTTGCCGGCATCGAGCACATAGGACATCAGCATCGTGTCGTCGAAACCGTCGATGACGACGCCATGGCGTTTCATCACCAGCCAGTCATATTTCATGTTCTGCGCGACCTTCAGCACCGCCGGGTCTTCCAACAGCGGCTTGATGAGGTCGAGCGCGGCGCGGATCGGGATCTGGCCGGCCAGCAATCCGCCACCGCCCAAGAGATCGCCCACGCCGTCCTTGTGGCCCAGCGGCACATAGGCGGCGCGGATATTCGCGCCATCCGGCGACTTGCCGTTATCGGCAATCGCGAGCGAGAAGCCAACGAGTTCGGCCTGCATCGGATCGAGCGATGTCGTTTCGGTATCGAAGCCGACAATGCCGGTTTCGTAGGCCTCGGCAATCCATTGCTTCAGCGTCTCGATATCGCGGATCGCCACATAGGCCGTCGTATCGATGGGCTTGCCGGCAAAGGCGGCGGCTCGGGCAGCGGCAAGATCGGCGGGTTTGAAGCCATCTGCGGGGGCGTCGATGGCGGCGCTCTTCGAAGAGGTCGGCGCAGCTGCGATCGGCTTTGTCGCGGCTGCCGCATCTTTCGCGCCGGCTTCGCCCGTATCGAGATCGGGGCCGTGGGCGGCCTCGCCCCATTGCACGGGCACGTTTGCCGGTTCGATTTCACCCGCTTCCGTGCCGGTCTTTTCGGCGACGCGGCGGGTGAGCGTCGTGAACTCCATGGCTTTGAGGAAGCCGATGAGCTTGGGACCATCCTGCGGATGAAGTTCCATCTCTTCGAGCGGGACGTCAACCGGGGTGTCGGTCTTCAGTGTCACGAGTTGGCGCGAGATGAGCGCCAGTTCGCGGTTGGCGATGATGGTCTCGCGGCGCTTTACCTGCTTGATTTCCTCGGCACGGGCGAGAAGCGTATCGAGATCGCCGAATTCTTCCAAGAGTTGCGCCGCCGTCTTCGGACCGATGCCGGGAATGCCGGGCACATTGTCGGTCGAATCGCCGGTCATCGCCTGCATGTCGATCATCTTTTCCGGCGGCACGCCCCATTTCTCGATCACTTCGGGGATCGAGATCTGCTTGTCCTTCATGGCGTCGTACATGTGCACGTTCGCCGTCACGAGCTGCATCAGGTCCTTGTCGGAGGAGATGATGGTGACATCTGCACCGATGGCTTCCGCCTGGCGGGCATAGGTGGCGATCAGGTCGTCGGCCTCGTAGCCTTCCTTCTCGATGCAGGGCAGGTTGAAGGCCTTGGTGGCCTCGCGGATCAGCCCGAATTGCGGGATGAGATCGGCTGGCGGTGGGGGGCGGTGGGCCTTGTACTTGTCATAGAGCTCGTTGCGGAAGGTCTTCGACGAATAGTCGAAGATGACCGCGAAATGGGTGGGTGTGACGCCGACCGAGGTATCGCGCGCATCGTTCAGCAGCTTCCACAGCATGTTGCAGAAGCCCGAGACGGCATTGACCGGCAAGCCGTCGGACTTGCGGTTGAGCGGCGGGATGGCATGGAAGGCCCGGAAAATGAAGCCTGAGCCGTCGACGAGGAAGAGATGATCACCTTTTTTCATGGGTGAATGGAATAGCGCGGGGCGGGCCAAACGTCCATCGCGGATCGCCGAAAACGGGGGGTGGGATGCGCATTGCTGACAAGCTCTGGCCCTGCGGCTTATGGGCCACGTCCATCGGCAAATTGTTATATGTCAGGCCGTCCCGCTTCCCTCCTTGCAGGGGATTTCGTATCACCATTGTCGGTGATTTCGAACCTGCGGACGGACATGCGGATCTTGAAGGCGATGATCGGGCTTTGCGAGGGCCTATCCGGGCGGGTATCCGGCATCCTGCTCGTGCTTTTTTCCGTGACGCTGATTTCGGCCTGCGCCAGTCGGCCAGGCCCTCAAACGCTTGACCCGCGCGCGGCCGATGTGCCCGGCGCGAGGATCGTGACCCTTTATCTCGCGACATCGCGCGAGCGTGCCGGTCCCGGCCTCAACCGCTACACGGATGTGCCGTCGGAGACGCTGAACTTCGCGGAATACAAGGTGTCGATTCCGCCGACGCACAAGCCGGGCATGATCGAATATCCGGGCGAACGGCCTGATCCGCGCACGTCGTTTACGGTCGTGCATGTGGAGGCGCTTGACCGCTCGACCTTCCTGAGCCGCATCGGCGCACGCAACAAAGCCAAGCAGGGCGATCTCGGCATTTTCGTCCATGGCTTCAACACCAATCTTGCCGAAGCCGTCTTCCGGCAGGCGCAGCTTTCCGCCGACGCGGACGACCCGGAACTGGACGATGTGTCCGTACTCTTCGCCTGGCCGTCCGCAGGCAGCATTTCCGGTTACCTCGCCGACAAGGCGACGGCGACGGCCTCGCGCGACCAGTTGACCGAACTGCTCGGCATGGCGGTGAAGGCGCGGCCGACCGGGGACATCACGCTGATTGCCCACAGCATGGGTGGATGGCTGACGAGCGAGGCGCTGCGCCAGCTCAAGCTGACCGGCCAGCAGGGCGTACTCGATCGGCTGAAGGTCGTTCTGGCTGCGCCCGATATCGATGGCATCGTCTTCCTGGCGCAGATGCAGAAGATCGGCCGCATGAAGAAGCCGATGACTATCCTCGTCTCCAAGGACGATCTGGCGCTCTCCGTCTCGGGCTTCCTGTCGCTCGACCAGATGCGCATCGGCAGCATCGACATCAGCAATCCGCGTGTGCAGGCGGGGGCGAAAGAGGTGAACATCCAGTTCATCGACATTTCGAGCGTCAAGACGGACGACACGTTCAAGCATAACGGCTTTGCTGCCCTTGCCGCGATTTACCCGGAGATGCGCAAGCAGAGCGACAAGGGCGGCGATGCCTTGCGCCTCGGACAGGCGGGTGTCTTCGTGTTCGATGCGGTGGGCCGTACATTGACGGCCCCCTTCGCGCTCGGCCGTCGCCTCGTGGCGAGCCAATGATGGCGGCCGGAAATGCCTCGTCTGCCGTCGGGACGGTGGGGGTCGCGATCATTGGCGGTGGACCGGCGGGTCTTGCTGCGGCAGAGGTTCTGGCGGCCGATGGTCATCGGGTTCACGTGTTCGACGCAATGCCCTCCTTCGGTCGCAAGGTGCTGCTGGCCGGAAAGACCGGGCTTAACCTGACGCATTCGGAGCCCTATGAGGCCTTCGTTTCGCGTTACGGTGCGGCCGCTTCGCATCTTCGCAGGGCGCTCGATGCCTTTACGCCGCAGGATGTGATGGCCTGGGCGGATGGGTTGGGTGGAGAATGCTTCACCGGATCGTCGGGCCGCGTCTTTCCCAAGTCGATGAAGGCGTCGCCCCTAATGCGTGCATGGCTCGGTCGGTTATCGAATCTGGGCGTGCAATTTCATACGCGTCATCGCTGGACCGGGTTTTCGAATGGAAAGCTGCGTTTCGAAACGCAAGCCGGGGAGAAGCTCGTCGGCTTCGACGCCTGCCTTCTGGCCCTTGGTGGCGCGAGTTGGCCGCGCATGGGCTCGGATGGCGCGTGGACCGCAATCCTTGGCTCTGCCGGGGTCGAAATTGCGCCCTTGAAGCCGGCCAATTGCGGCTTTGATGTTTCCTGGAGCGAGAGCTTTCGCGAGCGCTTTGCCGGGGCGCCGCTGAAATCCGTGACGGCGACCTCGGCGGCGGGGACGGTTCCCGGAGAGTTCGTCATCAGCCGGCACGGCATCGAGGGCAGCCTCGTCTATGCCCATTCGGCAGCACTTCGCGATGCGCTGGAGAAGGAGGGTCACGCCGCGCTGGTGCTGGATCTTGCACCCGGTCGCAGCGAGACACGCGTAGCAGGCGATCTTGCGCGCCTTCCGGCCAAGGTCAGCTTCTCCAACCGGTTGCGCAAGGCTGCGGGCATCGAGGGGGTGAAGGGCGCGCTCCTGCGCGAACGCGTGCCGGACATATCAGGCCAATCGCCGCAAAAGATAGCCGGCTATATAAAGGCATTGTCCCTGCCGGTTGCGCGGCCACGGCCGATTGCGGAGGCGATCTCGTCCGCGGGCGGCATTCGATGGCACGAGATTGACGATGCCTACATGCTGAAGGCTCTGCCGGGCGTCTTCGTTGCCGGCGAGATGATCGACTGGGAAGCGCCGACCGGCGGCTATCTGCTGACCGCGTGTCTGGCGACCGGCCGTGCGGCGGGGCTGGGGATCGCCGCACGGCTCAAGGGAGCCACGGCATAAGCTCGCTTGTGCGCGTCGCCGGGGCTTTGATCGGGCCGGGATGCAGCGTCTCTCCATCCAGGATGCGCTGATAGTAGTCGATATATTTCAGGGCCATCTGCCGGGCGGAGAAGTGGTTCTGCCAATGGGCGTGGATCGCGCGGCGGTCATAGCGGGCCGGATCGCGTGCTGCCTCAGCAAGTTCCGAGGCGCTGGCGGAGAGATGCCCCGTTTCCGGCGTCACGAGTTCTGGCAGCGAGCCATAAGGGGTCGCGAAAACCGGAGTGCCGAAATACATGGCTTCGGCCACGGCCACGCCAAAGGGCTCGTTCCAGAGCACGGGGAAGATGAGGCCGCGGGAATGTCTCAGATAGCGCGACTTTTCCGTATCGCCCACCATGCCGTGAAAGCGTGCGCGGGGATCGAGCGTCAGACGGAAGCCCATCTTGAGATTGAGCCGCGAGCCGCCCAGAACCTCGATGCGGCCCCCTGCCATGCCGGCGACGGCAATCGCACCCTTGACGTTCTTCGCCTTCCAGGCTGCCTTTGCGAGAAAGACGAAGGGGCCGTTGCCCGCGCTGAAATCCGGCTCGGGCAGGCCGGTTGCGTCCATGCCGTTATGGACGAAGGCCGTCGCATTGTGATTGCGAGCGTGGTTGTCCGATACGAAGATCGAATTCTGATGATAGGTGAGCGCGAGGCGGGAATTGCCGTGGACCGTCTGGCAGACGGGCACACCGGGTTCCTCCGGCACGACGCCACCGTGATAGTGCAGGATGGAGAGGTCGGCCGGAAGGACGGACGCACTCGGACCCGGCGCATGGGCGGGGCGCACCTCGGCGAAGTCGACGCGGGAGCCCGCATGGGCAAAATAGGTGACCTTGTGCCCAAGCTCGATCAGCGCACGGCCGAGCCAGAGGACAACGCGCTCGGTGCCCCCATAGCGTTCCGGCGGCAGTTTTGAATCGACAAAGAGACCGATATGCACGGGGCCATCCTCCGCAGGACATAAAACAAAACCCGGCAGCCGCAGGTTCGGCTACCGGGCTAGATCATGACAATCGGCGTATTAGGTCAAGCGACGCATCACGCCCAAGGACGGGAGCTGGCCGTCTTCTTTTCGTAAGCGTCGATGGCCGAGGCCTTTTCCAGCGTCAGGCCGATATCGTCGAGGCCGTTCAGCAGGCAGTGGCGCTTGAACTCATCGATCGAGAAGGAAATCTTGCCGCCATCCGGGCCGGTGATTTCCTGGGCTTCGAGATCGACCGTCAGAACGGCATTCGAACCGCGCGAAGCGTCGTCGAGCAGCTTTTCCAGCTCTTCCGGCGTCACGGTGATCGGCAGGATGCCGTTCTTGAAACAGTTGTTGTAGAAGATGTCGGCGAAGCTGGTGGAGATTACGCAGCGGATGCCGAAGTCGAGGAGCGCCCACGGCGCATGTTCGCGCGATGAGCCGCAGCCGAAATTGTCGCCGGCAACGAGGATCGATGCGTTGCGGTAAGCGGGCTTGTTGAGGACGAAATCGGGGTTTTCCGAACCGTCTTCCTTGAAACGGGCTTCGGCGAACAGGCCGGCGCCGAGGCCGGTGCGCTTGATCGTCTTCAGGTAGTCCTTGGGGATGATCATGTCCGTGTCGATATTGACGACCGGATAGGGCGCTGCAACGCCGGTGAGCTTGACAAACTTGTCCATGGTCTCGCCTTCAATCGTGTCAGAAACTTTGAAACTGACCTGCCTTTAGAGCAATCCGGCGGCGAATTGAAGGGGAATCTTGCGGGATGCGTGACGCTCCCGCAGAACCCTTGACGACAGTTACATGTCGATGATCGTGCCGCGACCGTCGTTCCAGATGCGGACCGGCTGGCGACCATGGGCCTCGCGGCGTTGCGCATAGACATAGGCCGGCTGGGCTTTCTGCTGCATGCGCATCGTCAAGGCGCGGCCGGCGAGAAGCACGGTGGCGATGCCCGCAAAGGCGACGACGAGGGACGCAGTGAACAGCGTTGCAAGCAGCGCGACGGCGAGCCCGATGACGGTGAAAACGACGGTCCTGAGCATGATCATTGAAGTTTCCTTTCAGCTTGAACCACATTTGGGAGACCAAATGCGTCCACACAAGGGCAGGCCTCCAAGATATTGCTCTTGCGAGGCTCAGCGATCCGCGCCAAATATTGCGCCATGACTGACACCGCCTTTCGCCGCTCCATGCTCTGCCTGCCCGCCTCCAATGCCAAGGCTCTGGCAAAGCTTGCGATTCTGGAGTGCGATGCAACAATCTACGATCTTGAGGACGCAGTTGCACCAGAGATGAAGGCGGCCGCGCGCGCAGCGCTGATTGGCCATTTTGCCGCAGGGGCAAAGCCCGGTGTCGAGCATGTGATCCGCATCAACGCGCTGTCGTCGCCCTGGGGCGAGGCCGATCTCGAGGCGGTCGCACAATGCAGGCCGGATGCGGTGCTGGTGCCGAAGGTGGAGCGTGCTGCCGACCTTGCGGCAGTGGCCGCGACGCTTGACAAGGCAGGGCTGACCGAGACGCGGCTGATGGCGATGATCGAGACGCCGAAAGGCGTGTTGAATGCCGCAGCGATTGCCGAAGCGCACGCGCCACGTCTTGCCGCTCTTGTCGTCGGGCTCAACGATCTGCGCAAGGAAACGAAAGTGCCGCGCGGGCCTAACAGGCATTTGCTCGTCCCTTGGCTCATGCAGGTCGTGCTTGCGGCCCGCGCCCATGGCGTTGTGCCGATCGATGCCGTCTCCAACGATTTCCGCGATCTTGCCGCCTTCGAGGCGGAATGTACGGAAGGGCGCGCCATGGGGTTCGACGGCAAGATGCTGATCCATCCGGCGCAGATCGAACCCGCAAATCGCCGTTTCGGTCCATCGGAGGAAGAGATTACGGCGGCGCGGAAAATCGTCGCTGCCTTCGATGCGCCCGAGGCGGTGGGTCAGGGCGCGATCAAGATTGACGGCGAGATGGTCGAGCGGCTGCATCTCGACGAGGCGCGGAAGCTTCTCGCGCTGTTATCATTTGAAGGGAAGGGAAATCCATGAAACTCTATCGTTTTCTCACGGGTCCGGATGACGCCACGTTCTGCCACAAGGTGACGGCGGCGCTGAACAAGGGGTGGTCTCTGGAAGGCTCGCCGACCTATGCCTTCGATGCGGCGACCGGCACCATGCGATGCGGCCAGGCGGTCGTGAAGAAGGTCCGGGGCAAGAAATACGATCCCGACATGAAGCTCAGCGAGCAGTAAGGCAGACGAGTTTCACGTCAGGCCGCGCCGCAACCAGCAGCGTCGTCTGGTGAAACGAGAATTCGCCCCGTGTCGGGTGATGGAAATCCCGTTCGCCTCCCTCTCGACCGAGCACGGTCTGGGCTTTCCAGAGCCGCGCGAAGTCCGGGCTTTTCGCTGTCAGGTCGGCGACGAGCTGGCGCATGGCGGCATCGTCCGGGTGCCGGTTGAAATCGGCGCGAAATTCGGCCGCCAGACGGCTGGCGCGGTCCTGCCAGTTGCCGATGAGCGTCCGTGCGGTGGGTGACAGGAACACGAAGGCGAGCAGATTGCGCTCGTCCGTTTGTGGATCGAGCCAGCCCGCAAAAAGCTCCGCCGCCGCCTCGTTCCAGGCACGCGCCGTCCAGAGATGATCGAGCAGATAGGCCGGACCTGAGAATTGTCCGGGCAGGGCGAGGAGGTCTGCCGGTAGTTCGGTTTCGTCCGGCACGGTCTCATCCGGGTCGCGCTTGCCGGCGAGATCGAACAGCGAGGCGCGCTCCGCAGGTGTCAGCCGCAGCGCTTCGGAAAGCCTGACCAGGGCCGGGACGGAGGCCTTGACCTCGCGGCCCTGTTCCAGCCAGGTCAACCATGTGGCGCTGATGCCGGCGGCATCGGCCAGTTCCTCGCGGCGCAGGCCGGGCGTGCGCCGGCGGCTCGCTGCATTGGGCGGCGGTGCTTGTCGTTCGCGGTGCGCGCGGATGAAATCGCCGAGGCGCTTGTGGGTGGAGGCGTCGTTCATGGTGGGTTTTATACCAGGATAAATGCTCATCTTGTACCAGTAGAAGATCCCGGCAAACTGCTGCAAGTCAATGCATAAATGGACAAGGAAGAGACCCATGTCGGCGAGCACCGATAACGCACAAAAATCCCACGCCAGTTTCGTGACCGAGCAATTCGGCCAGCAGGCACGTGCCTATCTAGAAAGCGCCGTTCACAGCGCGGGCGAGGATCTCGACATCATGGAGCGTGCCGTCGGCGCGCGGTCAGAGGCCATTGCGCTCGACATGGGCTGTGGCGGGGGCCATGTGACCTTCCGGCTTGCGCCGCATGTTCAGAAGATCGTGGCCTATGACCTTTCGACCGACATGTTGCAGACGGTGGCGGGCGAGGCCGCCAAGCGAGGGCTCGGCAATGTCGTGACCAAGAATGGTGCGGCGGAGACGCTTCCCTGTCCCGACAACTCCTTCGATGTGGTGGCGACGCGCTTCAGCGCGCATCATTGGCGCGACGTGCCAGCGGGCATTGCGCAGATGTATCGTGCGGCCAAGCCGGGCGCACTCGCGCTGTTTGCCGATGCGGTGGCGCATGAAGACCCGCTGATCGACACTTGGCTGCAATCGATTGAACTGTTGCGCGATCCCTCGCATGTCCGCGATTTCAAGGTCAGCGAGTGGGAGAGCATGGTGACGAACGCCGGATTTAAGGTGCGCGAGATCAGGCGCCTGCGCATCCGGCTGGAGTTTGCGTCTTGGATCAAGCGCATTCGTACACCGGAGGTGAATGCGGCCGCCATTCGCGCGCTGCAACAGCAGGCGCCGGCCGAAGTCGCGGAGCATTTCGCCTTCGAGGCGGATGGCAGCTTCATGCTCGACACGGCCGTGGTGATTGCCGAGAAGGTGTGAGGTCTGCTCTTCGGTTCATCATCCCTGCAAAGGGTGAGGTTGGATGGAAGCGGGTGCCTCTTTCCGTCTCCCCCCTTGTGGGGGAGATGGCGGCAGCCAGAGGGGGACTTTACCGCGGCCTCTGATCAAGCGGAAAAAGACCCCTCCCCAGAAGGAGGAGGGAGAGTGACCGTCGTGCCGCTCAGTGCGGCACGATATGCGACTTGTGGAATACATCGTCGGATGGCGGGATGACCTGCCGTTCGATCATGCGGTGGACTTTGGGCGGGTGTTCGCCGCGATGCAGCGCCCGGATCTGGTCGAAGTTCAGCGCATCTGCCTTGGTGCGGCGGTGGTTGTGGCGAACGTAGTCCACCCAGGTCGGGGTATGATAGGTCTCGGTCCAGATATGCGGGTTTTCGAGATCGCGCATCAGCGCCCAGGCCTGCGCGCCATCCCGGATTCTGATCCGGCGGCGCTCGACCATCAGCGACAGGAATTCGGCGACATCCTGATCTGCAATCTCATAGTCGATATTGATGGCGATCGGGCCGCTGCGAGGCAGGATTTCGAGGTTGAGGTCCGGTTCGCGGAAACGGTCGAGTGGATCGAGATCGAGGTCCTCGAAGACCGGCATGGGCAGGAAGAGGCCTATGACCACACCGACCGCCGTGACGATTGCGGCGATGGACAGCGCGGTGGCGCTGCCTGCACTTTCGGCAACCGCGCCCCAGACCCAGCTGCCCGCCGCCATCCCGCCGAAGGAGGCGGTCTGGTAGAAGGAGACGGCGCGGCCGACGACCCAGCGGGGTGTCGAAAGCTGGACAATCGTGTTGAAGAGCGAGAGCGCGACCACCCAGCAGGCACCCGCCACGATCGCTGCGAGGCCGGCGATGATGCCGTTGCCGGTTGCGCCCATAGCGGCCTCGGCCAGCGCGAAGCCGGCGAAGGAGAGGCGCACGATATTCTCGCTTGTCAGCTTCTCGCGGAGCCAGCCGTTTGCGAATGCGCCTCCGATGGCCCCGACGCCGAAAGCGCCGAGCAGCAGACCATAGGTCAGCGGGCCGCCCTTGATCAGATCGCGCGCCACGATGGGCATGAGGGCAAGGATCGCGATGGAGGAAAGGCCGAAGATGAAGCTGCGGAAGAACACCTTCAGAAGCTTCGGCGACATCGCGACATAGCGCAGACCGGCGGCGACCGCCGGGCCGATATCCTCGCGCGGCAGGGTGCGGGCCTTTTCCGAATTCTGCCAGCGGAAGAGTGCATAGATCAGCGCCAGATAGCTTGCCGCATTGGCCGCGAAGGCGGCAGCGCCGCCGCCGAAGGCGACGATGGCGCCGCCCAGCGCCGGGCCGACGCTGCGGGTCATGTTAAAGCCCATGGAGTTGAGCGAGACCGCCCCGGCCACATCCTGGCGCGGCACCATGTCGCCGACGGAGGCCTGCCAGGCAGGATTGTTCAGCGCCGTGCCGCAGCCGATGAGGAAGGTGAAACCGAGCAGCATCCAGGGGCCGATCCAGCCGAGATAGGCGAAAACGGCGAGCAGCACCGACACGACGAACATGAAGACCTGCGCAGAGAGGATCACCTGCCGCCGCTGGAAATTGTCGGCGAGCGCCCCGGACAGGATGGAGAAGAGCATGATGGGCAATGTGGTCGATGCCTGGACCAGCGCGACCATGTTTTCAGACGCCGAAATCGAGGTCATCATCCAGGCAGCGCCCACGCCCTGGATCAGGCCGCCGAGATTGGAAATGTTGTTGGCGATCCACAAGTCGCGAAATGTCGTGTTGGAGAGCGGCGCGAAAAGCGGTTTTCTATCGGGCATGTCGGGGTGACCACGGCGAGGATTTGATTCTGACCTGACTATAGGCAAGATTTGACACCCGACTAAGGAGGAAATGCGATGGCGGCGGATCAATCCGCCGCCATCGCAATCAGTTTAGCCGGGGAGCAAAACGTCCTCGTCCATGGCTGCCAGCTGGTCGACAATCAGGGTCCAGCCTTTCAGGTGCCCGTCGCGGGCACTTTCGCTGGCAAACTTGACCTGCGTCAGCGTCAGTTCCGTCTTGTCCGTGCCAGAGGGCCTGAAGTCGAGCGTGACGGTGCTGTCGTCGAGCGAGAAGACGGACTGCCAAGTGAAGGCGATTCTGCTGTGGGGATCGATCTCCAGATATGTGCCGGTATGCTCGATGTTCTTTTCACCGTTGAACATGACGATCTTGAAGTGCCCGCCGACACGCGCGTCGCTTTCAGCCACAGGCACCCCGCCACCCTCGCAGGGGACCATGAACCGTTTGAGCATTGCCGGCGTCAGCCAGGCATCAAAGACCTTTTCCGGCCGGGCATTGACGATACGGGTCAGGGAAAGGGAAAGTTCTGTCATGCGCATCACTCCTCTTCGTTGATGACGCTTTCAAGGGCGTCCAGTCGCAGTTCCCATATGGATTTCAGCCCGCCGAACCACGCTTCCACGTTCTTCAGCACGCCGAGGTCGGCCTCGATCAGATGCTCGCGGCCGAGTGTTCGGCGTTTGACCAGTCCCGCTGCCTCCAGCACCTTGATGTGCTTGGAAATGCCGTTCAGCGACATGTCGTGGTGACGCGCCAGGTCTGTGACACGTGTCGCCCCCTGTTGCACGAGTGTCGTCAGAAGCTGCCGGCGGGTCGGATCGCTGGCCGCCTTGAGGATTTGCGATAAGACTTCTTCATCCATATATTCACCTTTATGGTTGAATATCGCGGCCTGCTTCAATTGTCAACCATTTGGTTGAATTAAACGGGCGGAACCGACTGGCTTGCAATTCGCTTGCCTTTTGGCCGAAATCGGCCTATACGAGCCTCAAATTCTTGATCGGTAGATGAAGAGTGGGTCCGCGAGGTCCCGCTCTTTTTTGTTACCTGCCGGCAGGAGAGAAAATTCTTCAAGCCTGGGATAACGGCCTTGTCCGATACCGAATTCGCGCCGGAAGCGCGTCTGATCACCGAAACGGGTCTTGACCTGCGCATCGCGCAGATGATCGAGCCGCTGCTTCAATCCATGGGCTTCAATCTGGTGCGCGTGCGCCTGTCCGGCCAGAACGGCCTGACGCTCCAGATCATGGCCGAGCGTTTCGACGGCACGATGACGGTCGAGGATTGCGAAGAGGTCTCCATGGCCGTTTCGCCGGTTCTCGATGTGGAGGATCCGATCGACAAGGCGTATCATCTGGAAGTGTCCTCGCCCGGCATCGACCGGCCGCTGGTGCGCAAGTCCGATTTCGAGAAGTGGGTCGGCCATTTGCTCAAGTGCGAGACCTCGGTTCTCGTCGACAACCGCAAGCGCTTCCGTGGCAAGCTGGTTGGCGCGAACGAGACCGGCTTCATCATCGAGCGCGACCAGCCGGGCTACGGCGAGGAGCTGACGGTGGAGATTCCCTATTCGGCTCTGTCCGAAGCACGTCTGATCCTCACCGACGACCTGATCCGCGATGCGCTGAAAGCCGACAAGGACGCAAAGGCAGCCGCCCGCGAGGCCGCCAACGAGAATGAAGAACCCCAAGACGATTGACCGCCGGGCCTAACCTTTTAATGCCCCGGTCCTCAAATGGAGACGAATGAAATGGCAGTGAGTGCGAACCGGCTTGAGCTTCTGCAGATTGCGGATGCTGTTGCGCGCGAAAAAGTCATCGACCGCGAGATCGTCCTGGCCGCCATGGCCGACGCGATCCAGAAGGCGGCCCGCTCCCGCTACGGCACGGAATCCAACATCCAGGCCGATATCAACCCGAAGACCGGCGAAATCCGCCTGCAGCGCCTTCTGGAAGTTGTCGAGAAGGTCGAGGATTACTCGACCCAGATCGCTCTGGAACTCGCCCGCGACCGCAATGTCGACGCCAAGCTCGGCGACTACATTGCCGATCCGCTGCCGCCGATGGATTTCGGCCGCATCGCCGCCCAGTCGGCCAAGCAGGTCATCGTGCAGAAGGTGCGCGAAGCCGAGCGTGACCGTCAGTTCGACGAATTCAAGGACCGCATCGGCGAGATCGTCAATGGCACGGTCAAGCGCGTCGAATATGGCAACGTCATCGTCGATCTCGGCCGTGGTGAAGGCATCATCCGTCGCGACGAGATGATCCCGCGCGAAACCATGCGCTATGGCGACCGTGTCCGCGCCTTTGTTTACGACGTGCGCCGCGAACAGCGCGGTCCGCAGATCTTCCTGTCGCGCACGCATCCGCAGTTCATGGTCAAGCTCTTCACCATGGAAGTGCCGGAAATCTACGACGGCATCATTCAGATCAAGTCGGTGGCCCGCGATCCGGGTTCGCGCGCCAAGATCGCCGTCATCTCGAACGACTCGTCTATCGATCCGGTCGGCGCCTGCGTCGGTATGCGCGGTTCGCGCGTTCAGGCCGTTGTCGGCGAGCTTCAGGGCGAAAAGATCGACATCATTCCGTGGTCGCCGGATCCGGCTTCCTTCATCGTCAATGCGCTGCAGCCGGCGGAAGTCGCCAAGGTCGTGCTTGATGAAGATGCAGAGCGTATCGAAGTCGTTGTTCCGGACGAGCACCTGTCGCTCGCCATCGGCCGCCGCGGCCAGAACGTGCGTCTGGCTTCGCAGCTGACGGGCTGGGACATCGACATCATGACGGAGGCCGAGGAATCGGAACGCCGCCAGAAGGAATTCAACGAACGCTCAAAGCTGTTCATGGATGCCCTCGACGTCGACGAAATGGTCGGTCAGGTTCTCGCCTCCGAAGGCTTCGCCCAGATCGAGGAAGTGGCCTATGTCGATCTCGACGAAATCGCCTCCATCGACGGTTTCGACGAAGAAACGGCTCAGGAAATCCAGAACCGCGCCCGCGACTATCTGGACCGCCTCGATGCCGAACTCGACGAAGAGCGCAAGACGCTCGGCGTTTCGGACGAACTGCTCTCCATCGACGGCATGACCCGCAAGATGCTGGTCGCGCTCGGCAAGGACGGCATCAAGTCGATGGAAGACTTCGCAGGCTGCGCTGCCGACGACCTCATCGGCTGGTCGGAGCGCAAGAATGGCGAGACGAAGAAGTTCCCGGGTATCTTCTCCGACGTTGAGATCTCGCGCACCGAAGCCGAAGCCATGATTGTTCAGGCCCGCCTTGCGGCCGGCTGGATCACGGAAGACGATCTCGCTGCCGAGGCCGAAGAAGTGGCCGGCGACGAGGAGCAGGACGCCTGATTTAAGGGCGTCTTCGAAAATAGGGACCGTTCATGACGGAAGATGAGGACATTTCTGACGTGAACGGCCGCCAATGTATCGTGACGCGCGAAAGCGGATCGGTCGATGAACTGATCCGCTTCGTGGCCGCACCCGACGGAACGGTGGTGCCGGATATCAAGCGCAAGCTTCCGGGCCGTGGCTGCTGGGTGAAAGCGGAGAGGGGGGTGCTTGAAAAGGCCATCGCCAAGAACCTCTTCGCCCGCGCGCTCAAGAACAAGGTGACAGTGCCAGAAGGCCTTGCCGATCAGGTGGAGCACCTTCTGGCCGCCGATCTCGCTGGCATGATCAACATGGCGCGCAAGGCTGGCGAGTTCGTATCCGGCTTTGCCAAGGTCGATAGCGCCGTGCGCTCCGGCAAGGCGATTGCCGTGCTGCATGCCCAGGACGCCGCCGATGATGGCGTCCGAAAAGTCGGCCAGGCACGTAAGGCTTTTCATATGCTTGCCGAGACGGATGAGGAAATTCCAGCCTACCGGCCGTTTTCTGCCGAAGAAATGGTCACACTGATGGGCGAGAACGGCTTTATTCACGCATGCGTGCTTGCAGGAAAGGCCGGAGAGGGTGTAGTGAAGCGCGCAAGACTGCTTGAGCGCTTTCAAAGCCTCGGCAATGCAAGGGAGAAGGGTTCAGGTGCCCTGATGAACAAGTGTTGAAAGTCCCGGCTCTCGCCGGTTTGCAAATCTCATTATTGAACGATTGAACGACCGGATCGGTAGAGACGATTCCGTATCCGGTCCTTGAGGAACTGGAACGGAATGACAGACAACAACGACGACAAGACCGGCATGGCTGGCAAGAAGACGCTTACCCTGAAGCCTTCCGGCTTCAGCCAGGGAACCGTCCGCCAGGACATGGGTCGGGGTCGCACCAAGGCGGTCGTGGTCGAAACGCGCAAACGTCGCATCAACCGCCCCGAAGACGAAAAAGTAATCACACCCGTACAGCAGACGCAGCCGGCCCCCGCGCCGCGCCAGCCGGAATCGCAGACGCGCACGCAGCAGCCGGTGGCCCCGCCGCCGCAGGCTCGCCCGCGTCCCGTGACCGTGCTCAACGATCTCTCCGCCGGCGAGATGGAAGCGCGTCGCCGCGCGCTCGCCGAAGCGCAGATCCGCGATGCGGAAGAAGCCAAGCAGCGCGCCGAACTGGAAGCCCGCCGCAAGGTCGAGGAAGCCGAGCGTCTCGAACGCGAGCGCATCGAGGCGGAAGCCCGAGCACGCGAAGAAGCTCTCAAGCCCAAGGTTGAAGAGCCTGTTGCCGAGGCTGAGGAAGAAGCACCTGCGCCCGTTGCAGCGGCTCCGCGTCCTGCCGCTGGCGTTCAGGTCCGTCGCCCGGCGCAGCCCGAGCCCGTCGCTCCGCGCGCCGATGTTCGTGCGCCAGTTCCGGCAGCCGGTGCACCGCGCGGTCGTCGCGGCGCTGACGACGAAGAAGAAGACCGTGGTGGCGCCCGTCCCGGTGCGCCGCGCGGCAAGGTCGCGGGTCCGGCTCCCGCCAAGGTTCCGGCCCGTCCGAAGGCCGACGATGGCCGCCGTCAGGGCAAGCTGTCGCTGAACACCGCGCTCGATGAGGACGGTACGCAGCGTGGCCGCTCCATGGCTGCCATGCGCCGCCGTCAGGAGAAGTTCCGCCGCAGCCAGATGCAGGAAACGCGCGAAAAGGTCATGCGCGAAGTCATCCTGCCGGAAACCATCACCATTCAGGAACTGTCGCAGCGCATGTCCGAACGTGCCGTCGACGTCATCAAGTACCTGATGAAGGAAGGCCAGATGATGAAGCCGGGCGACGTCATCGACGCTGACCTCGCTGAACTCATCGCTTCGGAATTCGGTCATACCGTCAAGCGCGTCTCGGAATCGGACGTTGAAACCGGCATCTTCAATGTCGAGGACAATGCCGCTGCGATGATGCCGCGTCCGCCGGTCGTGACCATCATGGGCCACGTCGACCACGGCAAGACCTCGCTGCTCGACGCCATCCGCAATGCCAACGTGGTCAGCGGCGAAGCCGGCGGCATCACGCAGCATATCGGTGCCTATCAGGTCGAGCATAACGGCCAGAAGATCACCTTCATCGACACCCCCGGCCACGCCGCCTTTACCGCGATGCGTGCTCGCGGTGCGCAGGCCACCGATATCGCGATCCTGGTGGTCGCGGCCGACGACAGCGTCATGCCGCAGACGATTGAATCGATCAACCACGCCAAGGCTGCCGGTGTTCCGATCATCGTTGCGATCAACAAGATCGACAAGCACGAGGCGAAGCCCGAAAAGGTTCGTCAGCAGCTTCTGCAGCACGAAGTCTTCGTCGAATCGCTCGGCGGTGAAGTGCTCGACGTCGAAGTGTCGGCCAAGAACAAGATCAACCTCGACAAGCTGCTCGAGGCGATCCTGCTGCAGGCCGAAATTCTCGACCTGAAGGCAGATCCGGAGCGCACCGCAGAGGGCAGCGTCATCGAAGCGCAGCTCGATCGTGGCCGCGGTTCGGTTGCGACCGTTCTCGTCCAGAAGGGTACGCTGCGTCCGGGCCAGATCATCGTCGCCGGCGACCAGTGGGGCCGCGTCCGCGCGCTCGTCAACGATCGCGGCGAACATGTGAAGGAAGCGGGTCCCGCCATGCCGGTGGAAATCCTCGGTCTTCAGGGCACGCCGCAGGCGGGTGACCGTTTCGCGGTCGTCGAGAACGAAAGCCGCGCCCGCGAAATCTCCGAATATCGCCAGCGTCTCGCTCGCGATCTGGCGGTTGCCCGCCATGCCGGTTCGCGCGGTTCGCTCGAACAGATGATGAGCCAGCTCCAGACCTCCGGTCTCAAGGAGTTCCCGCTGGTCATCAAGGGCGACGTGCAGGGCTCGATCGAAGCCATTGCCGGCGCGCTGGAAAAGCTCGGCACCGACGAAGTGCGCGCGCGCATCGTCCATTCGGGCGCCGGCGCCATCACGGAATCGGATATCTCGCTGGCCGAAGCCTCGAACGCCGCCATCATCGGCTTCAACGTTCGCGCCAACCCGCAGGCCCGCGATGCGGCCGAACGGGCCGGTATCGAAATCCGCTACTACAACATCATCTACGATCTGACGGATGACGTGAAGGCAGCCATGTCCGGTCTTCTGTCGCCGGAACGTCGCGAGACCTTCCTCGGCAATGCCGAAATCCTCGAAGTCTTCAACATCACCAAGGTCGGCAAGGTTGCCGGTTGCCGTGTCGTCGAAGGCAAGGTCGAGCGTGGGGCAGGCGTGCGCCTGCTGCGCGACAACGTCGTCATCCACGAAGGCAAGCTCAAGACGCTCAAGCGCTTCAAGGACGAAGTGGCCGAAGTGCCGATGGGTCAGGAATGCGGTATGGCCTTCGAGAACTACGAAGACATTCGCGCCGGCGACGTCATCGAATGCTTCCGCGTCGAGCACATCACCCGTTCGCTCTGATCATGTCGTGCAATTCAATCTCGAAAATGGCGGCTTCGGCCGCCATTTTTGTTTTGTGGCTAACGCGCAATCGTGATTCAGCGTTTTGCCTGGGCGCGCTATAAGCAGGTTGAAAGACCGGAAGGAAGACATGAACCCGTTTGGTGCACGCGTCACGCAATTGAGTTTCAAGCGCCTGCCGGAAGAGCATGCGGATGTCATGCTGCGCGCGGGCAAGCTCTTTCTGCAATCGCGGTCGCGACGGAAGCCTGTGCCCTATCTCATAGGCGCGGTGATTTTCGGTGTGGTCTGTGGCGTCGGGATCGAGGCGTTCCGGCAATTCGTTCTTGCGCCCTATTTCGGTATCAATGCGCTGCCGACCATTCAGGTCGTGGCATTCGAAATGCTGCCGGTCATGCTGGCGATCGCCGCCGGCGCCGTTATCCAGCGCGAGATCGTGCGGCGTGGGCGACGAAAGCGGCTGATCGCGTCGCTCGCCGAAAATGTCATGATCGATGTCGATATCTACGAGCGCGGCATGGAGACGAGCATCGGCGGTGTCTTCGCCTATTGCAGCTGGCCGGCGTTTCGCGATGTCCAGATGGAGAAGAACGCGATCACGTTCTTTCGTGACGATGCGCTGTTTTCCATTCCTGCGCGCGCTTTCAAGGATCGCAAGGAATTCGAGGCAAGAGGTCAGGAAATCGTCGATCTGTGGAAGCGCGCGAGATCATCGGTGCGGGCTGAGCCTCCACGTGCCGAACCTCAGCGTTCGGAGCCGCTGCGCAAGGACCCGCCGCCCCTTGACCTCGGGGGCGAAACGAGGCATTGAGGCGCCTCTTTGAAAATCCCCGGGTTCGAACCCCGACATTGCCGCGTTGAGCGGCCTCACGACCGTACAGACAGAAAGACAGATGAAAAAACCGACTTCATCGGCTCCCTCGCAGCGTATGCTGCGTGTCGGCGAGCAGGTCCGCGCCGCCATTACCCAGGTGCTCCAGCGTGGCGAAGTGAACGACCCGCTGATCGAGAAGACCGTGATCTCGATCTCGGAAGTGCGCATGTCGCCCGACCTCAAGATCGCCACCGCCTTCGTGACGCCCATTGGCGTGACGGATCACGACGCCACCGTTGCGGCGCTGAACCGCAATGCGAAGTTCATCCGCGGCCGGCTGGGCAATGCGCTCCGGCAGATGAAATACATGCCGGAACTGCGTTTCCGCGACGATACCAGCTTCGACAATTACCAGAAGATCGACGAGCTGCTGCGCTCGCCGGAAGTTGCCCGCGATCTCGACGCAGACACGGAAGAATAAGCAAAGACATGTCCAAACCGCGTAAACCGAAAGGCCGCCCGGTTTCGGGCTGGCTCGTCCTCGACAAGCCGTTCGATTTCGGCTCCACGGAAGCCGTTTCCAAGGTGAAATGGCTCTACAAGGCGCAGAAGGCGGGCCATGCCGGCACGCTCGATCCGCTCGCCTCCGGCATGCTGCCGATTGCGCTCGGCGATGCCACCAAGACCGTGCCTTACGTCATGGATGGCCGCAAGATCTATGAATTCACCGTCGCCTGGGGTGAGGAACGCAACACCGACGATCTGGAAGGCGAGCCGACGCAGACCTCCGACAAGCGTCCGGCGGAAGAAGACATCCGCGCGCTGCTGCCGAAATATACCGGCGTGATCGAGCAGGTGCCGCCGCAGTTTTCGGCGATCAAGATTGCTGGCGAGCGGGCCTATGACATGGCGCGCGAGGGCGAGACGGTCGAAATCCCGGCGCGCGAGGTGGAAATCCATCGCCTGACGCTGCTGAAGGCTGAAACCGATCAGGCGCATTTTGAAGTGGAATGCGGCAAGGGAACCTATGTGCGCTCGCTTGCTCGCGACATGGGCCGCGACCTCGGCTGCTTCGGCCACATTGCCGGCCTCCGCCGCACGCTTGTAGCGCCGTTTGGCGAAGAGCGTCTGGTGCCGCTGGAAAAGCTTGTGGCGCTGGAGGAGATCGAAGATGTCGAGGAGCGGCTTGCTGCGCTTGACGCCTTCCTGATCCCGCCGGTTGAGGCGCTGACCAGCCTGCCGCATGTGCGTATCAGCGACGATCAGGTGCGCCGTTTGCGCGCCGGCAATCCCGTCATCCTGCGCGGCCGCGACGCGCCGCTGCCGACGCCGGAAGCCTATGCGACCTCGATCTCGGGCGAGCTGGTGGCCATCGGCGCGGTGGAAGAGGGCGAGTTCCGGCCGAAGCGCGTCTTCGGTTGATCGCAACATCTCGAACAAATAATAAGGCTGCCGCAATCGCTTGCGGCAGCCTTTGTCGTTTCAAAGATCTTTTCGGATCACGCGTTTGCGTCGCGGAAATCGGCTTCCGTCAGCTCGTCGGACTTGTTGGCCGGCAGGATGAAGGAGAGCACGGTGGCAACGATCACATTGGCGAGCACCGCCGTCAGGCCGTTATAGAGCGGAATGCCGAGGAAGGCCTTGGAGACCGGGACCCAGGAGGCCGGACCGTAGGAGAGGAAGGTCCCAAGCGCGAGACCGACGATCAGGCCGGCCAGAAGCGCGCCGCCCTTGTACCAGCGGGTATAGAGCCCGAAGATAATGGCCGGGAAGATCTGGATCATCCAGACACCGCCGAGCAGCTGCAGGTCGAGCGCGAACTGCGTCGGCAGGAAGAGGATGACGATCAGAGCACCAACCTTCACGACCAGCGACATGAGCTTGGCAAGCGTCGATTCTTCCGAGGACGACATGTTCTGGTTGACGAAGGGCCGCCAGAGGTTGCGCGTGAACGTGTTCGCCGCACCGATGGACATCACCGCCGCCGGTACCAGCGCGCCGATGGCAATCGCCGCAAAAGTGAAGCCGACGAACCAGCTGGGGAACATGGCGAGGAATAGCTGCGGGACGGCGTCCTGCGGGTTCTGAACCTTGATGCCAGCGGCATGCGCCATGTAGCCGAGCATGGCGATCAGCGCCAGAACCAGCGAATAGGCCGGCAGCGAGATCGCGTTATGACGGATTGCCTTCGGGCCGGAGGCCGAAAGCACGCCTGTCAGCGAGTGCGGATACATGAACAGCGCCATGGCCGAACCGATGGCGAGCGTGATGAACGGCCAGATCTGCGCGGGTGCCAGCAGGATGCCGCGCGCCGGAGCGTTCGGATTGGCGGCGAGCTGGGCCGCAAAATCCTTCTGTGCGCTATCGAAGATCGCACCGTAACCGCCGAGCTTCGCCGGGATGATGATGACCGCCGCGATCACGAAGATATAGATCATGATATCCTTGACGAAGGCGATCATGGCAGGCGCGCGCAGGCCGCTTCGATAGGTGTAGACGGCCAGAATCAGGAAGGCGATGGTCAGCGGCAGATGGCCCGCCATGCCCTCATGCGGGAAGCCGAGCGCCTGGATCACCTTTTCCATGCCCACGAGCTGCAGCGCGATGTAGGGCATGGTGGCGATGATGCCGGTCAGTGCGACCATGCCTTCGAGCCACTTGTTGCCATAGGCTCCGTAGACGAAATCGGCACCTGTCAGATAGCCGCGCTTGTGCGTGGCGTTCCAGAGGCGGGGCATGGTCAGGAAGATGAAGGGGTAGATCAGGATCGTGTAGGGCACGGCGAAGAAGCCGTAGGCCCCGATCGCATAGACCACGGCCGGAACCGCGATCACGGTATAGGCCGTATAAAGGTCGCCGCCGAGCAGGAACCACGTGATCCACGAGCCGAAGCGACGTCCGCCGAGACCCCATTCATGCAACTCGTTGAGATCGCCCGCCTTCCAGCGCGCGGCGACAAAGCCGAGAATGGTCACAAGGGCGAAGAAAAAGATGAAGACGGCGGTTGCCGTGACATTGATCCCGCTCACAGGTCATCTCCACCGGTTTTGGCGGCAAGCCAGATGAAGAGGGACGATGCCGGGATGAGGACCATCAGGAACCAGTAGAAGAAGGGAATGCCGAACAGCATCGGGTCCGTGATGTTGTAATACGGCGTCAGTACTGCAGCGATGCAGGGGATGAGCAGAAGAATGTAACGCAAGGTCTCTCCTCCATGTTGAAGCAGGCAGGCGCACGACGCACAGCGGCGGCACCGACGGCGAAAGTTTTTTTGTTGGTGTCTGGAAATCGGGTCGCTTGCGAGGCCCGGCCCCCCGGATGTGCTCTGCGGTGTCTCAAAAGCTTAACAAAACACAAACGATCACTAAGGGAGCCTTAGACTTTTTTCAAGCGGGTTGTATGTGAGCCTTACGGGTTGACCGTTGAAGGCAGAGGACGTTTCTCCGAATACCGGGTGACAGCGTGTCTGTCCTCGTTTATCGCTTGGCGCGCATGGCTTTGCGCCACTCTCTCCCCCTGTCCATGAGCTTTCCTTTGACCCAAGCTTCCACCCGCAGATCGCTCGCCATTGTCGCTGCGCTGGGTCTGACGCAGATCGTCGGCTACGGAACGCTCTATTACAGCTTCAGCATTCTGGCGCCTGCGATGGCGGCGGACGTCGGGTTGAGCCGGGAAGCCGTGTTCGGCACGTTTTCGGCCGCGCTTCTGGCGGGCGGGTTTGCGGCTCCCTTCATGGGCGGCTGGATGGACCGGTTTGGTGCTGCCCGCATGATGGCGTTGGGCTCGGTTTGCTGCACAGTCTTGCTTTCGCTCTGCGCCGTGTCACCGACAGGCTGGCTCTTTGGGCTGGCGGTTATTCTCACTCAGATAGCGACCGGTCTCGTGACCTATCAGGCGGCGTTTGCCGCGCTGGTTCAGCATGGGCCGCAAAGCGCGACCCGCAACATTACCTATCTGACGCTGATCGCGGGCTTTGCGTCCAGCATCTTCTGGCCGATTACGACAACCCTTGCTGCGCATTTCGGCTGGCGTGAGATTTACCTGATCTTTGCCGGGCTCAATCTGGCGCTTTGCCTGCCTGTGCATCTCGTTCTGGCCCGCGGGCGGGCGAGAGCGATGGAAACGGTCTCGGGATCGTTGGGGGCGGTGCCCGTTGAAGGTGCTCTGTCACCCTGGCTGCGGCGGCGCGCCATGCTGGTCGTTTCGCTTGCCTTCGCGCTGTCGGGTTTTGCACTGTCCTCGCTGCTCGTTCACATGGTGCCGATGCTCGGCGCGATGGGGCTTGGAGCGGCGGCCGTTACCGTCAGCGCGCTTTTCGGCCCGGCGCAGGTGGCGAGCCGGCTGGTCAACATGATCTTCGGCGCGCGGCTTTCGCCGACGGGTCTTGCTATCTTTTCGACGGCGCTGATTGCGCTTGGCGGCGTATTGCTCGCGGTAACGCAGGGCCATGTAGCCGGGGCGGTCGTCTTCGCGCTCTCGGTTGGCATGGGCTCGGGTATCGGGAGCATCGCACAAGGGTCCGTGCCGCTGCATCTCTTCGGGTCGCAGGGCTATGGCGCCATTGCCGGACGGATGACGGCGGTGCGGCTGGTGGCAAGTGCTGCCGCCCCCGCCTTCTTCGCACTGGCCATGGAGCGGCTGGGCATTCCCGTCTCGCTCCTTCTCAACGCTGCCATCGGCGCGCTCGGCATGATCGGCTTCGCGCTGGTCGGGCGCTGGGTCCGGCAGGGCGGCTGAGGCCGGGCGAATGGTAAGGCTGCGTGGAAACGCCGCCTCTTCCATTCCGCAAGACTTTCCTGTATAGCGGCCCCAGCTTTGGGCAGCTTGCCCGAAAGCTTCATGGCCGAAGCTGGACGACATCCCGGCTTGTGGCGTCCGATTACTCCTTAATATGAAAGGATCACACGATGTCGATCACTGCTGAGCGCAAGACGGCCCTCATCAAGGAATATGCAACGTTCGAAGGCGACACCGGCTCTCCGGAAGTCCAGGTTGCCATCCTGACGGAACGCATCAACAACCTGACGGACCATTTCAAGGACCACAAGAAGGATAACCATTCCCGCCGTGGCCTGCTGACGATGGTTTCCAGCCGCCGTTCGCTTCTTGATTACCTCAAGAAGAAGGACGAAGCCCGTTACACCAAGCTGATTGGTGCCCTGGGCATCCGCCGCTAATAGTTTCAGGGCCGGCGCGCCAACAGGTGTAGCCGGCCTTGTTGCACCGTCTAGGCGGTGTTTTTGAATTCTCCGTCCCGTTTCAACCGGGGTGGGGCGCTGGCAATCCGGATGGGCCGGAATGCCGCAACTTAACCGTTGGCCTGTCATGGGGCAGGATTGCCGGATGCTTTTGGTGGGAATGTCTCACCAGTGGGACCAAAGCTTCCTGTTGTCTTGCCCGTGATGTGCTGCACCAAAGGCGATCAGCGCGTGCTGCCCGAATGGGTTGCCGGCCGATCCGCCTTACATCGAAGGACAAGATATGTTCGAGACTCACAAGGTCGAAATCGAGTGGGCAGGCCGCCCGCTCATCCTGGAAACCGGCAAGATCGCCCGTCAGGCTGACGGCGCAGTTCTCGCCACCTACGGCGAAACCGTCGTTCTCGCCACCGTCGTTTCGGCCAAGTCGCCGAAGCCGGGCCAGGACTTCTTCCCGCTGACCGTCAACTACCAGGAAAAGACCTATGCCGCCGGCAAGATCCCGGGTGGCTATTTCAAGCGCGAAGGCCGCCCGTCGGAAAAGGAAACGCTGGTTTCCCGCCTGATCGACCGTCCGATCCGTCCGCTTTTCCCGGAAGGCTACAAGAACGACACCCAGGTTGTCGTCACCGTCGTCCAGCACGACCTTGAAAACGATCCGGACGTTCTGTCGATGGTTGCCACCTCGGCTGCCCTGACACTCTCCGGCGTTCCCTTCATGGGCCCGGTCGGCGGCGCGCGCGTTGGCTATATCAACGGCGAATACGTTCTGAACCCGCATATCGACGAGATGGACGAGTCGACGCTCGACCTCGTTGTTGCCGGCACGTCGGATGCCGTTCTGATGGTTGAGTCCGAAGCCAAGGAACTCAGCGAAGAGGTCATGCTTGGCGCCGTCATGTTCGGCCACAAGGGCTTCCAGCCGGTGATCGACGCGATCATAAAGCTTGCCGAAGTCGCCGCCAAGGAGCCGCGCGAATTCGAACCGGAAGACTATTCCGCGCTCGAAAACGAAATGCTCGGCCTTGCCGAAACCGAACTGCGCGCTGCCTACAGGATCACCGAGAAGGCTGCCCGCTACGCCGCCGTCGACGCAGTCAAGGCCAAGGTGAAGGCACACTTCACCCCCGCAGACGGTGAAGCAGCCAAGTATACCGCTGAAGAAATCGGCGCGACCTTCAAGCACCTGCAGGCGAAGATCGTTCGCTGGAACATCCTCGACACCAAGAGCCGCATCGATGGCCGTGACCTCGTCACCGTCCGTCCGATCGTCTCGGAAGTCGGCATCCTGCCGCGCACGCATGGTTCGGCTCTCTTCACACGCGGCGAAACGCAGGCGATCGTTGTCGCCACGCTCGGCACCGGCGAAGACGAACAGTATGTCGACAGCCTCACGGGCATGTACAAGGAACGCTTCCTGCTGCACTACAACTTCCCGCCCTACTCGGTTGGTGAAACGGGTCGCATGGGCTCGCCGGGCCGCCGCGAAATCGGCCATGGCAAGCTCGCATGGCGTGCGATCCGCCCGATGCTGCCGTCGGTGGAGCAGTTCCCCTACACGCTGCGCGTCGTTTCGGAAATCACCGAGTCGAACGGCTCCTCGTCGATGGCAACCGTCTGCGGCACCTCGCTGGCGCTGATGGATGCAGGCGTTCCGCTTGCCAAGCCGGTCGCCGGTATCGCCATGGGCCTCATCCTCGAAGGCGACCGTTTTGCGGTTCTCTCCGACATCCTGGGTGACGAAGACCACCTCGGCGACATGGACTTCAAGGTTGCTGGTACTGCCGACGGCATCACCTCGCTGCAGATGGACATCAAGATCGCCGGCATCACCGAAGAGATCATGAAGGTCGCTCTCGGTCAGGCCCAGGGCGGCCGCAAGCACATCCTCGGCGAAATGGCGAACGCCATCTCCGAAAGCCGTGGCCAGCTCGGCGAATTCGCTCCGCGCATCGAAGTCATGAACATCCCGGTCGACAAGATCCGTGAAGTCATCGGTTCGGGCGGCAAGGTCATCCGCGAAATCGTCGAAAAGACCGGCGCGAAGATCAACATCGAAGACGACGGCACCGTCAAGATCGCCTCTGCCTCGGGCAAGGAAATCGAAGCGGCCCGCAAGTGGATCCACTCCATCGTTGCAGAACCGGAAGTCGGCGCGATCTACGAAGGCACGGTCGTCAAGACCGCCGACTTCGGCGCATTCGTCAACTTCTTCGGTGCGCGTGACGGTCTCGTCCACATCTCGCAGCTCGCCGGCGACCGCGTTGCCAAGACGACAGACGTCGTCAAGGAAGGCCAGAAGGTCTGGGTCAAGCTCATGGGATTCGACGAGCGCGGCAAGGTTCGCCTCTCCATGAAGGTTGTCGACCAGGCGACCGGCAAGGAAGTTCCGGCTGCCGAGAAGAAGTCCAAGGATGAAGGCGACGCTGAATAAGCTTTCGCCATTCCCGATCGGGCGCGGGACCAGTTCCCGCGCCTTTTTTGTTTGAACACGGATTTGACCACCATGGCCCGCGACGCGCTGAAAACCCTTTTCCATCCCTTCGACACCGGAACGCTCGATACGCCCGGCGCGGAGCAGAAGGCATTGTTCCTCGGGGCTGAAGCGGGCTTCCGCCTGCCGGAAGGCTTTGCTGCCGAGATCGCCTGTGTGCAGGGCTTCCGCCCTGTCTACAATCGTCTGGTCGCTGGCGGGGCTACGGCCACGCCGGATGCGCAGGACAGCGAATACGATCTGGCGCTGGTGCTCTGCGACAAGTTCAAGGGTGGTAACGAGGCGCGCATGGCCGAGGCGCTGCGGCGCACGAAGCCCGGCGCGATGATCGTCGTGGCTGGCGGTAAGGAAGACGGTATCGAGGCGTTGCGCAAGCGCATCGTCAAGCTTGGCGTCCTTTGCGACTACATGCCGAAATATCACGGTCAGGCCGTCTGGTTCGTGCGTCCCGAGAATGCCGAGGCGCTTGCCGCCACGTTCGCGCCGGAACCTGCCATGGTCGAGGGCCGCTTCCGCACGGCACCGGGCATGTTCTCCTATGCGGAGGTCGATGCAGGCTCGGAACTGCTGGCTGGTCGCCTGCCGACCGATCTCGACGGCGCTGCCGCCGATCTTGGTGCTGGTTGGGGCTATCTCTCCGTCATGCTTGCGGACGCCTCGCCGCGCCTGAAGACGCTCGACCTCTATGAGGCGGACTATGCAGCCTTGCAGATGGCCAAGGGCAATCTTGCTGCCGAGCATCCCGGTATCGCCTCGCATGCCAACTGGCACGACGTGGCCGGCGAAGAGATCAAGGCGAAATACGATTTCGTCATCATGAACCCGCCCTTTCACGAGGGCCATGCTGCCGATCCGGCGCTGGGCCGCGCCTTCGTCAGGCGTGCGGCGGATATCCTGAAGATCGGCGGCAGTCTGCTTATGGTCGCCAATCGGGGTCTGCCTTACGAGGACACGCTGGCGACGCTGTTCAAGGCGCATGGCGAGACCTGCCGCAATGCGCGCTACAAGGTTCTCTGGGCGCGCAAATAACCGGCCCTCTACAGTTTTGTCTTCAACGGCTCTGAGTCCTGTGCCGTGCAAAGCGCGCCGCAAGCGCTTTGGATGACCTGACATCTAGACTTTTTCAGATATATGTGTGTCTTTACTTTAGGCACCACTTATTTGACATGCGGACTGCTATGCTGGAGGAGGCTTATTCGGATCGTTACAGCATCGTGTCCGGGATGGGCGCGGGGCTCACCGAGTTTGCGCAAAACCTGGGGCTTGATATCCGCCCGGAATGCCGGCGTCTCGGGATCGATCCTTCCCTCTTCAATTCCATGGTCGACCGGGTGAGCCTCGGCCGCTTCTGTGTGCTTCTCGAATATTGCGCGGAAACGACCAAGGATGAGACGTTCGGTCTCAGATTCGGTCTGCAATACAAGGCCGGTTCGACGGGACCGTTCGGCTACGGCCTGATGGCCGCGCCGACGCTCGAACATTTCCTGCGTTTCCAGACCGAGCATATGCAATACAGCGCGCAGACGAGTTACGGCCGCTTGGAGGCAGAGGGGGACTATCTCGTCTATCGCTGGACATTCGCTCCTGTCATTCTCAAACGCGACCAGTTTGTCGATCTGGGCATAACACTGGTCATGCGCCATATCCGCGGCCTGTTTGGGGGCAAGACGGCCGATATCGAGGTGGAGCTGGAACGGAAGGCCCCAGCCGATCCGCGACCGTTCCGGGAAAACATCGCGCGCAACCTCACATTTGACGCGCGTATCAATAGTCTTTGGGTTCCGTCCTCGCTTCTGTCGCTGCCCAATCCCCATGGCGATCCGAAACTTTTCGAACTGATGGACCTGCAATGCCGGCAGCTTCGCCCCGAATTGACCGAGGAAGCGGATTTCCGGGAGGAGATGGAGCGGTTCATTCTGTCACGCATGACGGAAGATGAAATTACGCTCGCCTCGGCGGCAAGCTTCTTCGGAGTGTCGGAACGGACGCTTCAGCGGCGGCTTGCCGAGCTTGATACGACGCTGAATGAACTGCGAGACAGTATGCGGCGAAGGCTCGCGGAGCAACTGATGGCCAAGACCGCACTCAGCGCCACGGAAGTGTCCTACAGGCTCGGCTATTCCGCACCGAGCGTCTTCACCCGGTCCTTTCATCGCTGGTTCGGGACGACACCTCGGGCGTATCGCAGCCTCAGTCGTGCGCAGAATTTGACAAAGGTCAAAGACTCTATCTCCCATTCGTAAGATTGTGTTCCAGTGTCAAGCGATTGGCATAGTCTGTCAAAGACAGATTGATAAATCCGGTTTATATATTCGCTCATGATGCGCGGATCCATCCGGATTGAGCGCATAATTTTTTTCGCGCAATTTAAAGCGCTTTGACACCGTCCTTTGGAGACTATCGTGGCCATTCCTTCGCGTATGGTCGGCGAGAGCGTTTCGCTTGCCGAAACCTTGACCCGCTCGGAACTGAAATGCCTGGCATTAACTGCGTCGGGGCACAGTGTGGAATCGATTGCGCGCAAACTGGCGCTGGCGACCCATGAGGTCGAGACCTTGCTGTTCTGCGCCGAGCGCAAGCTGAGTGCGCAGAACCGTCTGCATGCGGTCTGTCTTGCCGCCTCCATGAACGTCATTGAGTGCAATGATTAATCCGGGGATGACAAACGGCGCTTGAAGTTTATGCGTATGGGCTGTCGGTCTTGATGCCTTTGGCTGCCATTGACCTGATTGCCATCGCGCCGAAGGCGGACCCATCCTACGGAAAAGGCCCGGTCGCTCCCAACGACCGGGCCTTGTCATTTTCAGCAATGCCTTGCAGCTGTCAGTCCTGGTCGGACCTCATCAGCTGGTCGAGGACTGGCATGGACGTGATGTTATAGCCGGCATCGACATAATGGACTTCACCCGTCACGCCACGCGACAGGTCGCTGAGCAGATAGAGCGCGGAGCCGCCGATATCCTCGATGGAGGCCGTGCGGCGCAGGGGCGCGTTTTTCTGGTTCCACGAATACATGGCGCGGGCGTCTGAAATCCCCGCGCCCGCCAACGTGCGCACCGGGCCCGCCGAGATCGCATTCACGCGGATATCACGCGGGCCGTAATCGGCAGCGAGATAGCGCATCGAGGCTTCAAGGGCTGCCTTGGCAACGCCCATGACGTTGTAGTTGGGGATGACGCGCTGCGAGCCGTTATAGGTCAGCGTCAGGATCGAGCCACCCGGGTTCATCATTGCGGCGGCGCGCTTGGCGATTTCCGTGAAGGAGAAGCAGGAGATGACCATGGTGCGCACGAAATTTTCGCGCGTGGTGTCTGCGTAGAGGCCCTTCAGCTCGTTCTTGTCGGAGAAGCCTATGGCGTGCACGACGAAGTCGATCGTGCCCCAGCGCTCCTTCAGCGCCGCGAAAACGGCATCCACAGAGGCGATGTCCTCGACGTCGCAGGGAAGAACGATATCGGAATTGACCTCGGCCGCCAGCGGCTTCACGCGCTTTCCAAGTGCTTCGCCCTGGAAGGTGAATGCGAGTTCGGCACCCTGCGCATGGAGCGCCTTGGAGATTCCCCAAGCGATGGAATGGTTGTTGGCGACCCCCATGATGAGGCCGCGTTTACCCTGCATGAAACCCGACATGGACGATTACCCGTTATAGCGCTGGAAGACCAGCGTGGCATTGGTGCCGCCAAAACCAAAGGAGTTGGACAGGACAGTGTCGATCTTGGCGTCGTCGATGCGCTTGCGCACGATCGGTACGCCGTCGAATTCCGGGTCCAGTTCGGTGATGTGCGCGCTTTCGCCGATGAAACGGTTCTGCATCATCAGGAGGCCGTAAATGGATTCCTGCACGCCGGCAGCGCCCAGCGAGTGGCCGGTCAGCGACTTGGTCGACTGGATATGCGGGATGCGGTCGCCGAAGACCTCGCGAATCGCGCCGATTTCCTTGCTGTCGCCGACCGGCGTGGAGGTGCCGTGCGTGTTGATATAGTCAACCTCGCCCTGAACGGTCTTCAGCGCCTGGCGCATGCAGCGGGCAGCACCTTCACCCGAGGGGGCCACCATGTCGTATCCGTCGGAGGTCGCGCCATAGCCGGTGATTTCGGCATAGATCTTCGCTCCGCGGGCCTTGGCATGTTCCAGCTCTTCAAGAACCAGAACGCCGGCGCCGCCAGCGATGACGAAGCCGTCACGCGAGACGTCATACGCGCGGGACGCCGTTGCCGGAGTATCATTGTACTTCGAAGACATGGCGCCCATGGCGTCGAAGAGGTTGGACATGGTCCAGTCGAGGTCTTCGTGGCCACCGGCGAACATCATGTCCTGCTTGCCCCACTGGATCATTTCAGCGGCATTGCCGATGCAATGCGCCGAGGTCGAGCAGGCGGACGAGATGGAATAGTTGACGCCGTGGATCTTGAACCAGGTGGCAAGCGTGGCGGACGCCGTCGAGGACATGGCCTTCGGCACGGCGAACGGGCCGATGCGCTTCGGGCTCTTGTTGGCGCGGGTGATGTCGGCCGCTTCCACCACCTGACGGGTGGAGGGGCCCCCGGAGCCCATGATGATGCCGACGCGCTCGTTTTCCGCGTAGTCGCTCTCGGAAATGCCGGCATCTGCGATCGCCTGTTTCATGGCGACGTGGTTCCAGGCGCCACCCTGGCTCAGGAAGCGCATGGCGCGGCGGTCAACCATCTCGGCGAGCTGTTCGGTGCCGAGCGTCGGGCGGCCCCAGACCTGGCAGCGGAAGCCGTGCTCGGCAAAGTCCGGCGACGCGCTGATGCCCGAACGGGCACCTTTAAGCGACTGCGTGACTTCTTCGGCATTGTTACCGATGGATGAAACAATTCCGAGACCCGTGATGACGACCCGTCTCATGTATCCTACCTTTTTCTAGCCAGATGCGTGAAAGAGCCGTCGAGGCCTTTCCCCACCCTTCAAGTCTGCCGCATGCCGAACGGCCGCGCGCAGGATTGTGCGTGCCGCCCAAATGCGGCTCAATTCAGTACCCGACGATCGGTCAGGCGGTCTTTTCCTTGAAAAGGCCGACGCGGAGGTCGGTGGCCTTGAACACCTCTTCGCCATCGGCCTTGACCCAGCCGTCTGCGGTGCCCAGCACGAGGCGGCCGCGCATGACGCGCTTGAAGTCGATGCCGAATTCGACAAGCTTCGTTTGAGGCGTGATCTGGCCGGTGAACTTCACTTCGCCCGTGGAGAGCGCGCGGCCCTTCCCGGGTTCTCCCAGCCAGCCGAGATAGAAGCCCGTCAGCTGCCATAGTGCATCGAGACCGAGGCAGCCGGGCATGACCGGGTCGCCTTCGAAATGGCAGGGGAAGAACCAGAGGTCCGGCGTGATGTCGAACTCGGCGCGGGCAAAGCCCTTGTCGTTCGGGCCGCCGGTTTCGGAGATTTCCGTAATCCGGTGCAACATGAGCATCGGCGGCAGCGGCAATTGCGCATTGCCGGGACCGAACATCTGCCCATGCGAGCAGGTCAAAATCTCTTCATATGTAAAACTGGATTTCCTGGAGGTCATCAAATGCAGGTCCCTAATTCCGTCTGCGAACCGAGTTCTGAGTTCAGCTCCGACATTGCCTACCTTGCAAAAGGCTCAGGAGAATGTCGCTCCGCAAGCCTCTAGCAAAAAATTGAACGTGGGGGAAACTCCCAAGGCTCGGATGCCAGGCGCCCGCCTCTTATGGCGCCTGACGCTGGCCCTTGCAATTCCCTCTTGAGCACTCGCCCGTTGCCGGCCCCTATACCAGCTTTATTCTGCGGTTTCTTAGTCGAGTTGCAAGCCTGCAGCCAGTGCTGTTTTCATGTCGGGCTGCTTAACGACAGGTTTTTGCCGCCATCTGCTATCATGAAGCGGTTGCAAGCGGCGTATCCGCGCGATATATGATAAACAGTAGTGAATTCATCCACTTTTATGCCGGACGAACAAGCGGCTTGAGACGTATGGACCCGATAATGCTTCCCGATACCGAGAGCAGGCTGCGTGATTCCGGCTTGCGGCCGACGCGCCAGCGTATTGCTTTGGCCGAACTGCTGTTCGCTAAGGGCGACCGCCATCTGACGGCCGAGGAGTTGCATGAAGAGGCGACCTTTGCCGGCGTACCTGTGTCGCTGGCGACAGTGTATAACACGTTGCATCAGTTTACCGAAGCGGGTCTTTTGCGCGTTCTCGCCATCGAGAGCGCAAAGACCTACTTCGATACCAATGTCTCCGACCATCATCATTTCTATGTCGAAGGCGATAGCGAAGTGGTCGATATTCCGGTCAGCAATCTCGAGATCAGCAATCTGCCGGAGCCGCCAGAAGGCATGGAAATTGCCCATGTCGACGTGGTGATCCGTTTGCGGCGCAAAGCGCGCTGACCGGCGGTCGCCGTTAACGCCGCATGGACGGGATATCGTCCGGGTGGCGGCCGGGGCGCTGGCGATAGCCTGTGAGGCGCCAGCCGAATTTCAGCGCGCCGCCGCGAATGGCGAAGGCAACGAGCGCTCCAAGGGCTGCCGAAAGGGCATATGACAGATCAAGCTGCACCAGCGCGGTATAGGCGCCGGCGCCCGCAAGCGCAGCTGTCACATAGATTTCCGGCCGCAGCAACACGGACGGTTCCCCTGTCAGGAGATCCCGCAGAATGCCGCCGAAAGCTGCGGTGAGCACTCCGGTGACGATGGCCACTGTCGGCGAACCGGATGTTTCCAGACCCTTTTGAGCGCCGATGACGCAATAGGCGGCAAGCCCGATGGCATCGAGCCAGAGCAGCCAGACATAGCGCGATTCAAGTAGATGGGCGGTGAAGAAAAGCAGCACGGCGACGCCTGCGCAGACCATGATGTAGATGGGATTGACGACCCAGAAGACCGGCAGGTTGCCGAGGATCAGGTCTCTGAACGTGCCGCCGCCGACAGCCGTCACGACCGCAAGAAACAGGAAGCCAATGATGTCCATCTGCTTTCGTGATGCAGACAGGGCGCCCGTCGCCGCGAAAACCGCGATCCCCGAATAGTTCAGGATGTCGGCGAATCCCATCGGTCCCTCCCGGTCTCTGGCCGCTTTTTCCGCAAGCTAGGCCTTCGACCTTCCGTGAGGCTTGAGCCCGATCGTCTCGGGGATCGTTGAAAAACGCTTAAGCGAAATGCGCGTTTTGTCGAAAATCGGTTCATATTTAAGTTTTTCTGGATGTTGGAAGGAACATGTTAATTCCCCGCCGCCTATAAAATGCCGTCTGCCAGCACGGAAGTTGAAACGTCATGCGCATTCTTGGCTCCATGAAGTCGAAAGTTCGCCGCCTTGCGCGCGATATGCGCGGCAATTTCGGCATCCTTGCCGCTCTTCTCATTCCGGTGATCCTGGCCGCTGTCGCCACCAGCATGGATATTTCGAAACTTCTATCCGACAAGGGGAGGCTGTCTTCCGCGCTGGACGCTGCCTCGCTTGCCACGGCCTCGGCGCTCACCAATGGCGACATCACGACGGCCCAGGCACAGGACTTCGCCACGCGGATCGCTTCGGGGCAGATTTCGTCCACCATGTCGGATGCTCAGGTCAAGGAACTGAAGGCATCGCTGGTTGCGTCGGTGACCAGCCAGGGCAGTGGCAGCAAGAAGGACTACACCGTCAAGGTGACCGGAAAATTCACATCGCAGCTGCTCGCCTTTTCCGGGTTCCACGCCCTTGGCAATCGCACGGTTTCCGGCAGCAGCACAGCGACCAGTCAGGCGCAGACGGCGACAGCGATTTCTTTGTATCTGGTCGTGGACGAATCGGGTTCGATGGCGTGGCCTACCGAAACCGAGGACAAGTCTAAACCAAACGGCTGCTACCAGTATCCTAAGAAGGACTGGGACAAGAAGGTCTATTACGCGCCTTGCTATGTGAGCAAGATTGCTTCCTTGAAGACTGCCGCCACTGCGCTGTTTGACCAGATGGACATGATTGAGGCTTCCGATGCAACGAACTCACTTGTCCGGGCAGGCGTGAATTCGTTCAGCCATCAAGTGGAGGGACAATCAGATCTCGACTGGGGAACGAAAAAGTCGCGCACCTATGTTTCCAATCTGCCCGCAAAACCGATGGGCGGAACGGATATGACTGAAGCGCTTGACGACGCAAATGCCGCCCTGAACAGCAAGACCGAGGCCGCTGCGCAGGCCGTCAAGGGCAATGCTACCTTCAAGAAGTTCATTGTTCTTATGACAGACGGCGAGAATACCGGCGAAAGCAGCGAATGGAAGCCGGCGCTCGACGCCAAGACATTGAATACCTGCGCTTCCGCCCGCGCGGCTGGCGTGACCATCTTCACGGTCGCCTACATGGCGCCACCGAATGGCGAGACCCTTTTGAAGTCCTGTGCGGGCGAAGCATCGAACTATTACAAGGCGACCGATATGCCGTCGCTGATCAAGGCTTTCAACGACATTGGCGGCAAGGTGGCGAATCAGACGACGCGCATGACCAATTGATCTATGGCATCGATCGAACGCGCATACTGCCTTGAATTCCGCGCATCACGCCACCAGTTTATTCTCCATTGATAACCCTCATGGAGAGACGGCGTGAACAAGACTTTCGTGAAATGGACGACCTACGGCATCCTGGCGCTTGTGGCGGCATCAATGGTGGCCGTCGATCTACTGTCGGTCATTGCCGTCGAGTGAGCGCGTCAAACGCGCTCATTTCACATGCGTGACATGTTCTGCGGTTTCTATCGAAATTGAAAGTTCGTGAGGGTTTGGTGGAGCTAAGCGGGATCGAACCGCTGACCTCTTGCATGCCATGCAAGCGCTCTCCCAGCTGAGCTATAGCCCCATCCTCGCCAAGCGTTTCGCTCGACTGTCCGGGATTGGGGTCCCGGAAGGTGGCGGCTTGATAACGCTGCTTAATCGCGTTGGCAAGCCCCAAATTCGAAAGTCGGAAATTTTTATTCCGGCCCGGTCTCCGCCCCGCGAACATCACCGTCCTGTGGGGCGAAATCCCTGTTAAATCAAAAATCTTAAATCAGACTTCGTCTTCGTCGCTGTTGACGCTGATGATGCCGGACATGTCGTCGTCCTCATCGTCTTCGTCGGCTTCGAGGAAGGTATCGTCGTCATCGTCGTCGAGTTCGACGTCGTCATCGCCGAGATCGGGCAGGTCTTCCGAAGCGCCGGCCGCTTCGTCGTCGGCATCCTCCAGCGAGACGAGTTCGATTTCCGTGTTTTCGGTATCGACCTCTGCGACGTCTTCCTCTTCTTCCTTCTCCATCAGCGCGCTGACCTTCGTCTCTTCGAAGAAAGAGAGCGGATAGGACTTGCCCGTATAGGGCGAGACGATCGGATCGCGGTTCAGGTCATAGAATTTGCGGCCGGTATCCGGATCGATACGCTTTGTGCCAAGTTCTGCTTTCGCCACGGTGAAACCTCGTGTGTCGCCATTCGAAGCCCGGACGGGCCGGACTGGTGGTTGAGACGAAATAAAATCAAGCCGGTCCCATACTCATCTTGCCGCCGCCTGTCAAAGCGAAACTTAGCGGCGAAACCGGCGCCCCCCGCGATAACTGCAATTCGCCTAAAAACCGAACGTTAAGCTTCATGATTTACAAATGGTCTGAATTCCGTTCGCCGTCACGGTTTGTTGCGTGACGCGCCAGGCGCTTTCAGTCCATGCCGCCGGGCCGTTTGGTCCCGTGTTTTGTGTTTTCGGCATGTTTGTATGGAGTAGTGACGATGCGTTGGGTGTTTCTGGCATGTCTGCTGGTCTTGGCCGGCTGCGCGACCGTTCCGCGCCATACGACGAATGCCTGCGCGATGTTTGACGAGAACGACGGTTTCTTCAATAACTGGCGCGACGCCACGAAAAAGGCCGAGGCGCGCTGGGGCGTGCCTGCGCCGATCCTGCTGGCCACGATCTACACCGAATCCGGCTTCCGCTCGAATGCGCGACCGCCGCGCAAGAAGCTTCTGGGCTTCATTCCGTGGTCGCGTCCCTCGACGGCCTATGGCTATTCGCAGGCGCTTGATGGGACCTGGGCGCATTATATGGCTGAGACCGGGCGCTTTACCGCAAGTCGCACCCGGTTTGCCGACGCGGTGGATTTTGCAGGCTGGTTCCACCGCAAGAGCTACGACACGAACCGGATCGCGCTCAACGATCCCTATAACCTCTATCTCGCCTACCATTCAGGACAGCAGGGTTATGCGCGACAGAGCTATGTCGGCAATGCCGAGGCACTGAACGGCGCCCAGCGCTTCACCAAGATCGCCTACCGCTATGCGGACCAGTTGCGCACATGTCCCAATTAATGGCGGGATCATCAAATCGCCATTTTCGGTCGCCAACTTGATGCTCAGAGGCCGCCGCCTGCGGCCCGGGCGGCGCGACACCGTCCCCCATTAAAATGGTCGCGCCGTATGTGGTGTCATCGCCCCATGACGCCGCGTTATATCCCCCGGCCGCAACGGAATAGCCCCTCCGTTGCGGCCAATTTTCTTTCAAATACAGTGCCTTGAGAAGAAGGCGCGCAGGGCTTTCACGCCGCTCAGCGTGACTTTCGGATTACCAATTTGTAATCCCCGCGACCTTGAAAAGCCACATTCCGACGGCCATTTTGAACGAGTCGGCGATTGATCACGCCGCTGTCTGACAAACGGCCTGTCCCCCGCCATTGTCAGACGTGGACAAAGACCTCATCCCCCCTCTCCGGGTCTTTGTCCCCAAATCGCAAGCCGCCATGGCGTCCCCCTCCAGGCCATGGCGGCTTTTGCGTTTCCGGCTCCTTATTCGTGATTTAGTTTTCGCTTAAGTTGCATAGCCTGCTGTGGTTCCGATTGCCGCGAATCGCTGCCTCGTCTATCAGTCAGGCATGGCTTTCGACCTCTCCAGTTCCGGGATCTATCTTTCCAGCCTTCTGTCGCGAGGCTTTGCACGATCGTTTCAGGAGCGGGCGGCAAGCCTTGGTTTTGCGCCGGGGCAGTACCCGATCCTCGTCGCCCTGTGGGAAGAAGACGGGCTGACGCAGCGCCAGCTGGTCGACCGGCTCGATATCGAGCAGGCAACGATGGCCAACACGCTGGTGCGCATGGAACGGGACGGTCTCGTCGAGCGGCGGCCGCATCCGACTGACAAGCGGGCGCAGCTGCTTTTCCTCACCGAGCGCGCCCGTGGGATGCAGGCGGACGCCGAGCAGGCTGCGCGCGCGGCCGAGGACGCCATGTTCAGCGGCTTCCGCCGGTTCGAGCGAGAACTCATGCTGGAATATATGCGCTGGCTTGTCGAAAACGCCCGCAAGCTTGAACAGGACCCCCATATGGTTCCCGGACCGATTTCGGAAAGAAAACGGATTCCTGTCTGAGCCATTGTCGGTTATGGTCGCGCCGAACCTCCCGCCCAACAACTTCGGATATCCTCTCATGGCCCCAATCGACAACGTGCTGTCCCGCGCGGATGAAAACCTGCCCGCAAGCCTGGAGCGGCTTTTCGAACTTGTGCGCATCAAATCGATCTCGACTGACCCGGCATTCAAGGCAGACTGCCGCAAGGCAGCGGAATATCTGGTGACCGTTCTGACCGGTCTTGGTTTCGAGGCGTCCGTGCGAGACACGTCCGGTCACCCGATGGTCGTGGCGCATCACGAAGGCGAAAAAGCCGACAGCCCGCATGTGCTCTTCTACGGCCACTACGACGTCCAGCCGGTCGATCCGATCGAGCTTTGGGAGACCGATCCGTTCGAGCCGTCGATCAAGGAAGACGAAAAGGGCCGCAAGATCATCACCGGCCGCGGCACCTCGGACGACAAGGGCCAGCTCTTGACCTTCGTCGAGGCCGTTCGCGCCTACAAGGACGTGAAGGGCGCGCTTCCGGTTCGCGTGACCATCCTGTTTGAAGGCGAGGAAGAGTCCGGTTCGCCGTCGCTGAAGCCCTTCCTTGAAGCCAACAAGGCTGAGCTGAAGGCCGACTTCGCGCTCGTCTGCGATACGTCCATGTGGGACGCGGAGACGCCGGCGATCTCGGCCGGCCTGCGTGGTCTCGTCGGCGAGGAAATCGTCGTCAAGGCTGCGAGCCGCGACCTGCATTCGGGCTATTACGGCGGCGCTGCCGCCAACCCGATCCACATTCTCTCGAACATTCTTGATGGTCTTCATGACGAGACCGGCGCGGTGACGCTGCCCGGTTTCTACGACGGCGTCGAAGAAACGCCTGCCGACATCAAGGCGAAGTGGGAAGAACTGGGCCGCACCGGCGAGGATTTCCTCGGCTCGATCGGCCTTTCCATCCCCTCCGGCGAGAAGGGGCGCTCGATCCTGGAACTGACCTGGGCGCGGCCGACGGCCGAGGTCAACGGCATTATCGGCGGCTATACCGGCGGTGGCTTCAAGACGGTGATCGCGGCGCAGGCCTCTGCCAAGATTTCCTTCCGCCTCGTCGGCAAGCAGGACCCGGCAAAAATCCGCGAAAGCTTCCGTGCTTACGTCAAGTCGCGCATTCCGGCTGATTGCTCGGTGGAGTTCCATGAGCATGGCGGTTCGCCCGCCATCCAGCTGCCTTACGATTCGCCGCTTCTCAACAAGGCGCGCGAGGCTCTGTCGCAGGAATGGCCGAAGCCGGCGCTGATGATCGGCATGGGCGGGTCGATCCCGATCGTCGGCGATTTCCAGTCCATGCTCGGCATGCAGTCGCTTCTCGCCGGTTTTGCGCTGGCGGATGACCGCATCCATTCGCCGAACGAGAAGTACAATCTGGAATCCTACCGCAAGGGCATCCGTTCCTGGATTCGCATCATGGCTGCGCTGGCAGCCTGACCCCTTCGAAATTTGTGGGTTTGGGATAGGGCTGGCGTCGCGCCGGCCCTTTTCTCTTCCGATTGCTGCTGCATGCCGGAATGTTTAACGCCCCCTTAAACCGCCACATTTAAAGTTCACGGCGACACAGGCTCTTGGGGTTTTGACCCTGGTGGCCCAAGAAGCCCTCAAGGACAAAACCCGGCGGAATGGCAAGACACGACGACAGTGACAGGCGCATCGAGCCCTCGTTCGATGGTGGATTGAACGCGAGCGAAAGCGATCGCGTCGGCGGCCCGTCGCGTGGTTCGCGTGACAATTCGCGGGGAGGTTCGCGCGGCGGCGGGTCACGGCGCGAAACCAAGTCGTCGTCCAAGCGCTCGCGCAAGCGATCGGGCGGCGGCTTCTTCGGGATGATCCGCTCGCTGATTTACTGGGGTATCGTTCTCGCCATCTGGGGTGCGATCGGCATTGGCGGGCTTTTCCTCTATTTCGGCGCGCGCATGCCCAATGCCACGTCATGGGCGATCCCCGACCGGCCGCCGAACATCAAGATTGTCGCCGCCGATGGATCTATCATCGCCAATCGTGGTTCTACCGGCGGCGAGGCGCTGAGCCTCGACAGCATGTCGCCCTATCTGCCGCAGGCGGTGATCTCGATCGAGGACCGGCGCTTCTACTATCATTTCGGCTTCGACCCGATCGGTCTTGCCCGCGCTGTCGTCACCAACCTCGTCAGCGGTCATACGGTGCAGGGCGGGTCGACACTGACACAGCAGCTGGCCAAGAACCTCTTCCTGACGCCCGAGCGCACCATGGAACGCAAGTTCCAGGAAGTGCTGCTCGCCATCTGGCTTGAGCACAAGTTCACCAAGGACGAGATCCTCGCCATGTATCTCAATCGCGTCTATTTCGGCGCGAATGCCTATGGCGTGGAGGCGGCGGCGCGCCGCTACTACAACAAGTCCGCGCGTGATCTGGACCTGATGGAAGCCGCGACGATCGCGGGTCTGCTCAAGGCACCGTCCCGGCTTTCGCCGGCCAAGGACCCCGCAGCTGCCAAGGCGCGCGCCGAAGTCGTGCTCGGCGCGATGCGGGATGCGGGTTATATCAACGAAAAGCAGGTGCAGAGCGCGCTGGCGCAGACACCCGATCCGGCCCGCCCCTATCTGTCAAGCGCCGGCCAGTATGTCGCCGACATGGTCATGGACAAGCTGCACGACATGGTGGGCGACGTGAAGGAAGACCTGATCGTCGACACGACCATCGACCCCGCGCTCGAGACGGAAGCCGGCGACGTCATCCGCAATGCCATCACCAAGGAAGGCAAGCGGCTGAATGTCAGCCAGGGTGCGCTGGTGGCAATCGACGGCACCGGCGCGATACGGGCGCTGGTTGGCGGCAAGGACTATGCCGAGAGCCAGTATGACCGCGCCTACAAGGCACTGCGCCAGCCCGGCTCGGCCTTCAAGCCCTTCGTCTATTCTGCCGCGCTGGAGCAGGGGGCCACCCCGGATTCTGTTCGCAACGATGCGCCGGTGCGGATCGGCGACTGGACGCCGGAAAACTACGAGAAGAAGTATAACGGCCCCGTCACGCTCTCCTATGCGCTGGCGCATTCGCTGAACACGATTGCCGCCCAGCTCGTGATGGAAGCAGGCCCGCAACAGGTGATCAAGGTTGCGCACCGCATGGGGATTGAGGCCGATCTGCAGCCGAACGCTTCGATTGCGCTCGGCACTTCGGAAGTGACGTTGATGGACCTGACGGCCTCCTACGCGCCCTTCATGAATGGCGGCTACAAGGCAACGCCACATGTCGTGCGGCGCATCACGACAGCCAAGGGCAAGGTGCTTTACGAAAACACTTACGACGCGCCGCCTCGCGTGCTGGAACCGAATATCGTGGCCATGATGAACGGCATGCTCATGCGCGTCGTCAACGAAGGCACGGGCAAGGCCGCAAGGCTTTCCGGCTGGCAGGTGGCCGGCAAGACGGGAACCACACAGTCATCGCGCGATGCGCTGTTTGTCGGCTTTACCTCCGATATGACCACAGGCGTCTGGTTCGGCAATGACGACGGCACGCCAATGAAGAAGGTGACGGGTGGCGGTCTTCCCGCCGAAAGCTGGCATCAGTTCATGGTGATGGCCGAGAAGGGCAAGACGCCGGGTCCGCTCTTTGGCATGTCCGGTGGGCCGGTCGTGGCATCGCAACCGCCAAGGAACGCACCGATGGCGGCGCGTGACGTGCCGGAACATGGCCGGACGCTGACGGATATCATCTCGGATTTCCTCAACGGAACCCCGTCGAAGCCTGAGCGCCGCGTGCCGGCTCCCGCTCAAACCCAGCCTGCAACCCCGCCATCACCGGTCGCCAATACGCCGCCTGCGCCGGTGCCGCCGGCCCCCGTCGACAGAAGCCAGGCCAATGTGCGCCCGCGTCCGGACGGGTCGGTGCTGGAAGGTCCCGTTCCGCCCGGCGATATACCCGGCAGTACGCTGGAAGGACCCGTTCCGCCTGGTGATGTCGGAGCGCAGAATACACGTCCGCAGGGCGGGCGCCAGAAGACGCTGCTCGACATCATCAACGGCAACTGACGCGGGGCTTTGCGCGCGCCACCCCTGCGCAAGGCTCGCATGCAAAATCACCGCAAATCTCTTGGTTTGCAGGGCAAATCCGCCTTGCAGAGCGAAAAATCGCTCCTTATATACCCCGCATCGCCGCAGTTTAGGCTGCGATAGACAAGTGTAATCCCGTTAGGGGCTGCCAAGGAATGCCTGACCGGGTCCCGGCAGCTTGCTTCAAGGAGAGAATGAACATGGCTAAAGTAATTGGTATCGACCTTGGAACCACCAACTCCTGCGTTTCCGTCATGGATGGCAAGGACGCCCGGGTCATCGAAAATGCCGAAGGTGCGCGTACGACGCCTTCGATGGTCGCTTTCAGCGACGATGGTGAGCGCCTCGTCGGCCAGCCGGCCAAGCGCCAGGCCGTCACCAACCCGGAAAACACGCTTTTCGCCGTCAAGCGCCTCATCGGCCGCCGTTTCGACGACAAGCTGGTTGAGAAGGACAAGGGTCTCGTTCCCTACCAGATCGTTCGCGGCGGCAATGGCGACGCCTGGGTGAAGGCTGGCGGCACGGATTATTCTCCGTCGCAGATTTCCGCCATGGTTCTCCAGAAGATGAAGGAAACGGCGGAAGCCTATCTCGGCGAAAAGGTCGAAAAGGCCGTCATCACCGTTCCGGCCTACTTCAACGACGCCCAGCGCCAGGCCACCAAGGATGCCGGCAAGATCGCCGGTCTTGAAGTTCTCCGCATCATCAACGAGCCGACTGCGGCCGCACTCGCCTATGGCCTCGACAAGCGCGAAGGCAAGACGATTGCCGTTTACGACCTTGGCGGCGGTACGTTCGATATCTCGGTTCTGGAAATCGGCGACGGCGTCTTCGAAGTGAAGTCGACCAACGGCGACACCTTCCTCGGCGGTGAAGACTTCGACATGCGTCTCGTCGAATATCTTGCCGACGAGTTCAAGAAGGACAACGGCATCGACCTGAAGAAGGACAAGCTCGCTCTGCAGCGTCTCAAGGAAGCTGCCGAAAAGGCCAAGATCGAACTGTCGTCCTCGCAGCAGACCGAAATCAACCTGCCGTTCATCACGGCGGATGCTTCCGGCCCGAAGCACCTGACGCTGAAGCTGACGCGCGCCAAGTTCGAAGCGCTTGTCGACGATCTCGTCCAGCGCACCGTCGCACCGTGCAAGGCAGCCCTCAAGGATGCCGGTGTGACGGCAGCCGAGATCGACGAAGTCGTTCTCGTCGGCGGCATGAGCCGCATGCCGAAGGTGCAGGAAGTCGTCAAGCAGCTGTTCGGCAAGGAGCCGCACAAGGGCGTCAACCCGGATGAAGTGGTTGCCATGGGCGCCGCCATCCAGGCCGGTGTTCTGCAGGGCGACGTCAAGGACGTTCTGCTCCTCGACGTAACCCCGCTGTCGCTCGGCATCGAAACGCTCGGTGGCGTCTTCACCCGTCTGATCGACCGCAACACGACGATCCCGACGAAGAAGAGCCAGACCTTCTCGACGGCCGAAGACAACCAGAACGCCGTGACCATCCGCGTGTCGCAGGGCGAGCGCGAAATGGCGGCTGACAACAAGCTGCTCGGCCAGTTCGACCTCGTCGGCATTCCGCCGGCACCGCGCGGCGTGCCGCAGATCGAAGTCACGTTCGACATCGACGCCAACGGCATCGTGCAGGTTTCGGCCAAGGACAAGGGCACCGGCAAGGAGCACCAGATCCGCATCCAGGCTTCGGGCGGTCTGTCCGACGCCGAGATCGAGAAGATGGTCAAGGACGCCGAGGCCAATGCCGACGCCGACAAGAAGCGCCGCGAAACCGTGGAGGCCAAGAACCAGGCCGAAAGCCTGATTCACTCCTCGGAAAAGTCGCTCAAGGACTATGGTGACAAGGTCACCGAGGCCGATCGCACCGCGATTGCGGATGCCATCGCCAGCCTGAAGGAAGCCGTCGAAAAGGCAGAGCCGGATCTGGCTGAACTGCAGGCCCGCACGCAGACGCTCATGGAAGTCTCCATGAAGCTCGGACAGGCCATGTATGAACAGAGCCAGGCTGCCGAAGCCGGCGCTCACGGCGCTTCGGCCGACGACAAGGTTGTCGACGCCGAATATGAAGAAGTCGACGACGACAAGAACAAGAAAAAGTCGGCCTGATGCCAAACCGGCCGGATCGGGTCTGATAAGGACCTGATCCCGGCCGGACACTCGGGAAGCGGAGCTGACTGACGATGGCAAAGGCGGATTTTTACGAATTGCTCGGCGTCTCCAAGACGGCCGACGAAAAGGAGCTGAAAAGCGCCTTTCGCAAGATGGCGATGAAATATCATCCGGACAAGAATCCGGATGACACGGAAGCCGAGAAGAAGTTCAAGGAAATCAACGAGGCCTATGAAACGCTCAAGGACCCGCAGAAGCGGGCGGCCTATGATCGTTTCGGCCATGCGGCCTTCGAACAGGGCGGCATGGGCGGCGGCGGTCCCTTCGGGGGTGGTGGCCAGGGCTTCGGCCAAGGCGGCTTCTCGGACATCTTCGAGGATATCTTTGGCGAAATGATGGGTGGCGGTCGTGGTCGTCGCCCCTCCGGCGGTCGCGAACGCGGTGCCGACCTTCGCTACAACATGGAGATTTCGCTCGAGGAAGCTTACTCCGGCAAGACGGCGCAGATTCGTGTTCCGACCACGATCTCCTGCGACGTCTGCAGCGGTTCGGGCGCCAAGCCCGGTACCAAGCCGACGACGTGTCCGACCTGTCAGGGTGCGGGGCGCGTGCGCGCCGCTCAAGGCTTCTTCTCGATCGAACGAACCTGCCCGACCTGCCAGGGTCGCGGCCAGACGATCGCCGATCCTTGCACCAAGTGCCATGGACATGGCCGGATTCAGGAAGAGCGGTCGCTTTCGGTCAATATTCCGGCGGGCATCGAGGACGGCACGCGTATTCGCCTGACAGGCGAGGGCGAGGCCGGGCTTCGTGGCGGACCGGCGGGCGATCTCTATATCTTCATGTCGGTGAAGCCGCATCAGTTCTTCCAGCGGGAAGGCGCGGATCTTTACTGCTCCGTGCCTGTCTCGATGACGACGGCAGCACTCGGCGGCAAGTTTGACGTGACGACGCTCGATGGCACGAAATCGCGGGTGACGATCCCGGAAGGCACGCAGACCGGCAAGCAATTCCGCCTCAAGGGGAAGGGCATGCCGATCATGCGGTCCAACCAGACCGGCGATCTCTACATCCAGATCATGATCGAAACGCCGCAGAAACTCACCAAGCGCCAGCGCGAGTTGCTGCAGGAATTCGACCAGATCTCGTCGAAAGAAAACAACCCGGAATCCTCGGGCTTCTTCGCCCGGATGAAGGAATTCTTCGAATAAGAGCCGGCTTGATCGGCTGAGTGATCCAAACCGCCGGGTGATGCGCCCGGCGGTTTTTTGCTTTTCGGACCTGGCGCACGTCCCGGTCTTGACTCGGGACCCAACTCGCGCCATTAATTTAACGAATGTTCATTTATTTCGGGAGGGGTGATGGCGCGGCAGGCGGGTGCGAATGGCGAGACGACGGCGCGGGCGATCAGGCAGGAGAGCCTGAAGCTCTTTGCGCGCCATGGCTATGATGCCGTCTCCATGCGCCAGATCGCGTCTGCCGTCGGCGTGCAGGCGAGCGCGCTTTATCAGTATTTCCCGACCAAGCAGCAGATCCTCGTGACGCTCATGACGGAGCATATGGAGGAACTGCTGGCGGCCTATGCGGAGGAACGGCGGGATGGCGAGACGCCGCGTGCGGCGCTGACGCGCTTTGCCCGCTTCCATATCCGCCACCATATCAGCCGGGCCGATGCCGTCTTCATCTCCTATATGGAGCTGCGTGCGCTCGAGCCTGAGGGTTTTGCGGCCGTTGAAGCGCTGCGCAAGCTTTATGAAAACGAACTGAAATCCATCCTCGCCAAAGGGGCCGAGGCAGGCGAATTCCGGCTTGAGGAGCCGCATGTCGCCGCCATGGCGATCCTTGCCATGCTGACCGGCGTCAACACCTGGTATCGCACCGGCGGGCGGCTTAGCCGCGAGAAGATCGAGGATATCTACGAAGACATGGTGCTGAAAAGCGTGATTTGAAACCGGAATTTCTGATGTCGCCATCGCAGACCCGACATGGTCCAGCGCGACATGGTTCAAAGGGAGGAAGACATGTTCCATCATACGATGCGGTTTGGACTGGGCGAAGAAATCGATGCGTTGCAGGATGTGGCGCATCGCTGGGCGCAGGAGAAGCTGAAGCCCCGCGCTGCCGAGATCGACCGTACAAACGCTTTTCCCAACGAACTCTGGCCGGAAATGGGCGCGCTCGGCTTTCTCGGTGTCACCGTGCCGGAGGAGTTCGGCGGCGTCGACATGGGCTATCTGGCGCACACGATCGTGGTCGAGGAGATCGCCCGCGCCTCTGCTTCAGTGTCTCTTTCCTACGGCGCGCATTCCAATCTCTGCGTCAACCAGATCAAGCTCAACGGTAATGCCGAGCAGAAGCGCAAATATCTGCCGAAGCTCGTCTCGGGTGAGCATATAGGCGCGCTCGCCATGTCGGAGACAAGCGCCGGCTCCGACGTCATCTCGATGAAGCTGCGCGCGGACAAGCGCAACGACCGCTATGTGCTCAACGGCTCGAAATACTGGATCACCAACGGCCCGGATGCCGACACACTGGTCGTTTACGCCAAGACGGACCCGGAGGCTGGCTCCAAGGGCGTGACGGCCTTTATCATCGAAAAGACGATGAAGGGTTTTTCCACCTCGCCACATTTCGACAAGCTCGGCATGCGCGGTTCCAATACGGGCGAACTGATCTTCGACAATGTCGAAGTTCCGTTCGAGAATGTGCTGGGTGAAGAGGGCAAGGGCGCGCGCGTGCTGATGTCAGGCCTCGACTTCGAGCGCGTGGTGCTGTCGGGCATCGGGCTCGGCATCATGGCAGCCTGCCTGGACGAGGTCATGCCATATATGGTCGAGCGCAAGCAGTTCGGCCAGTCGATCGGCGATTTCCAGCTCATGCAGGGCAAGATCGCCGACATGTACACGGCGATGAACTCCGCCCGCGCCTATGTCTATGCCGCAGCCTCCGCCTGCGATCGCGGCCAGATCACCCGGCAGGATGCCGCTGCCTGCGTGCTTTATGCGTCCGAGGTTGCCATGCAAGTGTCGCATCAGGCGGTGCAGGCCATGGGCGGGGCGGGCTTCCTCAATGACAGCGCTGTGAGCCGCATCTTCCGTGACGCGAAGCTGATGGAAATCGGCGCCGGCACATCGGAAATCCGCCGCATGCTCATCGGCCGCGAGCTGATGAGCGCAATGCGCTGAGGCTTTGAGGAGCGAGATATGACGATTATCGGTTCGCCGCTTCCCCCCGAGGCTGAGACAAATCGTGCCGCGATGCAGGTTCATCGGGCGGCCATCGAGGCTGAAGCCCGGCGCATCATGGCCGGTGGGCCGCAGGCGGCGCGGGATCGCCATGTCAAGCGCGGCAAGCTTGTGCCGCGCGACCGCGTTGCCGGGCTCATCGATCCCGGCTCGGCCTTTCTGGAAATCGGTCTCTTTGCCGCGAGCGGTGTTTATGACGACGATATCCCGTCCGCCGGCGTGATTGCCGGTATCGGGCAGATCATGGGCCGCGATTGCATGATCGTCTGCAATGATGCCACTGTGAAAGGTGGGACTTACTATCCGCTGACGGTGAAGAAGCATCTGCGCGCGCAGGAAATCGCCAGTGAAAACCGGCTGCCCTGCCTCTATCTGGTGGACTCGGGCGGCGCGAACCTGCCGAACCAGGACGAGGTTTTTCCGGATAAGGATCATTTCGGCCGCATCTTCTACAATCAGGCGCGCATGAGTGCGGCCGGGATCGCACAGATCGCTGTCGTCATGGGCTCGTGCACGGCGGGCGGCGCCTATGTGCCGGCCATGTGCGACCAGACCATCATCGTGAAGGAGCAAGGCACCATCTTCCTTGCCGGCCCGCCGCTGGTGAAAGAGGCGACGGGTGAGGTGATCGATGCGGAAACGCTCGGTGGCGGTGACACGCATACGCGGCTTTCCGGCGTCGCCGACTATCTCGCCGACAATGACGACCACGCGCTGGCGCTTGCCCGCCAGATCGTCAAGCATCTCGGCCCCGCGCTAGCTCCGAATATCGCGGTCCTGCCCGCGCGCGCGCCGCTCCATCCGGCCTCCGACATTCCCGCTCTCGTGCCGGCGGATGCGAAGACGCCTTATGATGTGCGCGAGGTGATCGCCCGCATCGTCGATGGCTCCGATTTCGATGAGTTCAAGCCGCGCTACGGCACGACGCTTGTCACAGGCTTTGCGCATATCGATGGCGTGCCGGTGGGCATCATCGCCAATAATGGTGTGCTCTTTTCCGAAAGCTCGCAGAAGGGCGCGCATTTCATCGAACTGTGCTGCCAGCGAAAGATCCCGCTGCTCTTCCTGCAGAACATCACCGGCTTCATGGTCGGTTCGAAATATGAGGCCGGTGGCATTGCCAAGGACGGGGCGAAGCTGGTGACGGCGGTTGCCACCGCCGCCGTGCCGAAGGTCACCGTCATCATCGGCGGCTCCTACGGGGCCGGCAATTACGGAATGTGCGGCCGGGCTTACAGTCCGCGCTTCCTCTGGATGTGGCCGAATGCGCGCATTTCCGTCATGGGCGGTCCGCAGGCGGCCGGGGTTCTGGCGAGTGTTCGCCGCGCCGGCATCGAGGCCAAGGGCGGCAGCTGGTCTGTCGAAGAAGAGGCCGCGTTCAAGCGCCCGACGCTGGAACAGTTCGAGCGGCAGTCCGCGCCGCTCTATGCCTCCGCCCGGCTCTGGGACGACGGGATCATCGATCCCGAAAAGACACGCGACGTCGTGGCGCTGTCGCTGCGCGCAGCGCTCAATGCGCCGGTTGAAGATACCAAATTCGGCCTGTTCAGGATGTGAGGAGAATACCTGTGTTTTCGAAGATCCTGATTGCCAATCGCGGCGAAATTGCTTGCCGCATCATCCGTACCGCCAGACGCCTCGGCGTCCGCACCGTTGCCGTCTATTCCGATGCGGATGCCGAGGCGCAGCATCGCAAGCTCGCCGACGAGGCCGTGCATATCGGCCCGTCGCCAGCGCGGGAAAGTTATTTATCCGGCGAAAAGATTATTGCCGCAGCGCTGGCAACCGGCGCTGAAGCGATCCATCCGGGCTACGGGTTCCTGTCGGAAAACCCGGACTTCGTCGGCGCGGTCGAGAAGGCCGGCCTTGTCTTCATCGGCCCGTCGGCGGGTTCCATCCGCGCCATGGGCCTGAAGGATGCCGCCAAGCGGCTGATGGAAAAGGCTGGCGTTCCTGTCGTTCCGGGTTATCACGGCGACAATCAGGATGTGGGTTTTCTGGCCGTTGAGGCGGACAGGATCGGCTATCCGGTGCTCATCAAGGCGTCTGCCGGCGGTGGCGGCAAGGGGATGCGGCGCGTCGAGCGGACAGAAGATTTCGCCGCCGCGCTGGAAAGCTGCCGGCGCGAGGCCAAGTCGTCCTTCGGCGACGACAAGGTGCTGATCGAGAAATACATATCCTCGCCGCGCCATATCGAGGTGCAGGTCTTTGGCGACAGCCAAGGCAACACCGTTCATCTGTTCGAACGCGATTGCTCGCTGCAACGTCGCCACCAGAAGGTGATCGAGGAAGCGCCCGCACCCGGCATGAGCGAGGCTGTGCGTGCGGCGATGACGGGTGCGGCCGTCAAGGCGGCGCAGGCGGTGAATTACAAGGGGGCAGGCACGATCGAGTTCATCGCCGATGGTTCGGACTCGCTCCGGCCGGACGGCTTCTGGTTCATGGAAATGAACACGCGGCTTCAGGTCGAACATCCGGTGACGGAGGCGATCACCGGCTTCGATCTGGTCGAGTGGCAATTGCGTGTCGCGGCCGGTGAGGCCTTGCCTGTGACACAGGAGCAGATCCATATCCATGGCCATGCCGTCGAGGCGCGGCTTTATGCGGAAGACCCGGCCGGTGGCTTCCTGCCACAGGCGGGCCGCATCGATCATCTGGCTTTTGGCGCGGGCGAGGGTATCCGCATCGATGGCGGCGTGATCGGTGGCGATACCGTTTCGCCCTTCTACGATCCGATGATCGCCAAGGTGATTGCCCATGGCGCAACGCGCGATGCAGCGCTGGATCGGCTGGGTTCCGCACTCGGCGGCACGCATATCGCGGGGCTTGCGACGAACCGCGATTTTCTGCGGGCGCTTTCCGTGGACGCCACATTCCGCGCCGGGCGCATGGATACGGGGCTGATCGAGCGCGACCTGGACGCGCTTTTGCGTAAGCCGGAGATTTCGGAAGAGGTTCTGTTGGTCGCAGCGCTGGCGGCACTGGAGATTGATCCGCAAGCCTCCCATGCCGAATTCCGGCATTGGGGCGAGGCATCGCGGCGTGTCGTGCTGCTGGCGGATGGCGAGTCGATCGAGCGGCGCGTCGTGTTCGACGAGGCGGGGTATCGGCTGATTGGTGGCGCTGCGGAGGCGAGGATTTCGGGCGTTTCGGTTGGGGTACCCCCCTCTGCCCTGCCGGGCATCTCCCCCTCAAGGGGGGAGATTGGCAGAGAGACGGCCTCGTTCACCCACTCTCCCCCCTTGAGGGGGAGATGTCGCGAAGCGACAGAGGGGGGTGCCACAACCACCGGCCTCACCATCGCCGCCCGCACAGAACAGAACGGCACGTCCGCACATCTGACTGCCCGCGTGGTCATCACACCCACACGCGTCGGCAAGTCCGTGTCCGTCCTCCTCGCCGGCGAGACCTTTGTCTTCCTTCATCCCGATCCGCTTTCGGGCGCGGATGCGGCGCATGGCGGGTCGGGCGATATTCTTGCGCCGATGACCGGGGTCGTTCGTCTCGTCGAGGTCAAGGCAGGCGATGCGGTGAAGGCAGGCGACCGGTTGCTGGTCATGGAGGCGATGAAGATGGAGCATACGCTGAAAGCGCCGCGTGACGCGGTGGTGGATGCGGTGCTGGTGGCCGAGGGCGGGCAGGCGGAGGGCGGGTCGGTTCTCGTCAAGCTGAAGGACGCCGCCGATGGCTGAGTTCGTCACCATTTACGAAGTCGGCCCGCGCGATGGCTTGCAGAACGAGAAGGAAATCGTGCCGACGGCCGACAAGATCGCTCTGATCGATCTGCTGTCCGAAGCCGGATTCGCCAAGATCGAGGTGACGAGCTTCGTGTCGCCGAAATGGGTGCCGCAAATGGCGGATGCGGCGGAGGTGATGGCGGGCATCCGGCGGCGGCCGGGCGTGACCTATGGCGTGCTGACGCCGAACATGAAGGGCTTCGAGGCCGCGCTGGCGGCCGGCGCGGATGAGGTGGCGATTTTCGCCTCCGCTTCCGAGACCTTCAGCCAGAAGAACATCAATTGTTCGATCGAAGAGAGCTTTGCGCGCTTTGCGCCAGTTCTGGAGGCAGCGCTTGCGGCGGGCGTCCCGGTGCGCGGCTATGTTTCCTGCGTGGTTGCCTGCCCCTATGAGGGGGCGATTGCGCCTGCGGCGGTGCGCGCCGTGGCGGAGCGGCTGATGGATGCGGGCTGCCATGAGGTGTCGCTCGGCGATACGATCGGCGCAGGCGCGCCGGAGACGATTGCGGCGATGCTTGAGGCGGTGTTTCAGGCGGTTCCGGCGGAGCGTCTGGCCGGGCATTATCATGACACGGGCAACCGGGCGCTCGCCAATGTCGAGGCGAGTCTGGAGCTTGGTTTGCGGACCTTTGATAGTGCCGTTGGCGGGCTTGGCGGGTGTCCCTATGCGCCCGGCGCGAAGGGCAATGTGGCGACGGGCGCGCTGGTCGATCTCTTGCAGGCCAGGGGCTTCGAGACCGGGATCGACCGGGCGAAACTGGCGGTGGCCGAGGCGTTCATGATGGGGCGGATTGCGCGGCTTTCTGCGGGGTGATGGAAACACCCGATCTGTCAGTTTTGCCCGCGCGGATTGCCGTCCTTGCTCATGGCTTTTTCCAATTGGGTAACGGCATCGATAAATGCGGGGAGGGCGAATCTGATGCGCTCGAGGTTTGCCACAATTCTGTCCGGCTTCAGGTCGAAGCCGTATCTGTGGCGCACGAGGTGACGAAATCCCTTGATTTCCAAGAGAGCGTCGTAGAGTTCGCTGCTCAGCAAAGCTGGTCGCGTCCCTGCGATCTCCGATGCCATCTGATCGAGAATGTCCTGATGCGCTGAGCTACCCGTTGGGACATAGTCATCAATGTCCTTTGCGATACTGAGTAGAATATCCTCAATTCCGTTGTAAACATTGTGAATCCCGGATGATATGGCCGCCACGGCTCCCCAATCGCCTTGCAGCAGTTCCGCCGAATGGGCCTCGTAATAGTGCTCCATCTGGGACAATTCACGCATCGTTCGTGCAATTCTCGGCGAGAGCTTTGCAAATTCCGGCAGGCTAAACGATGTCATGCAGCAACTCCCGGAGGCGGTCTTCGGTGAGGTCGTCTTCGAAAACTAGATCGTAGGGAATTTCGCAAGCGCGCATCTGATCGGCGACCAGCCGCTCGATTGACCGGCGACGGTGGAGATCGCTGGGGCCGCGGACCAAAAGATCCACATCCGAATGCGCACGAAAATCGCCCTTCGCCAATGATCCGATGACGGTGATCTCAAAGCCGTCCTTGCCGGCGTCATCCAGAATGCGCGCAACGGCTGCCGAGGCCCGTTCGAAGCGGGTCTCCCGTCTTCTCGCCGTCAATCCCTGCATTCTGTTCATTTGCCGCTCCGCGCTCTCGTGTCGAGATTACAACACGCAGCGGAAAGCCGGCAAGTTTTCCCGTCGCGCCGTTGTCGATTTCGAGAACCAAGCTTCGCAAGGAAGGACGAGAGTTAAGATAACCGCGTTCCACCCAACAAAAAAGGCGCCCGCCGAAGCGGACGCCCTTCAAATCTTGCGTCAGCCGTAACTTACTTGAAATCGCGGATGTCGACGAAGTGGCCGGCGATTGCCGCAGCGGCTGCCATGGCGGGGGAGACGAGGTGTGTCCGGCCCTTGAAGCCCTGGCGGCCTTCGAAGTTGCGGTTCGAGGTCGAGGCGCAGCGTTCGCCCGGCTTCAGGCGGTCGTCGTTCATGGCGAGGCACATGGAGCAGCCCGGCTCGCGCCAGTCGAAGCCGGCTTCCTTGAAGATCTTGTCGAGGCCTTCGGCTTCGGCCTGTTCCTTCACGAGGCCGGAGCCCGGAACGATCATGGCGTTGACGGTGCCCGCAACCTTCTTGCCTTCGACGACCTTGGCGACAGCGCGCAGGTCTTCGATGCGGCCGTTGGTGCAGGAGCCAATGAAGACGCGGTCGATGGCGATATCCGTGATCTTCGTGCCCGGCTTCAGGCCCATATAGTCGAGCGCGCGCCACTTGGAGGTGCGTTTGTTTTCGTCATGGATGTCGTCCGGGTTCGGAACGGTGCCTTCGACGGAAACGACGTCTTCCGGCGAGGAACCCCAGGAGACGATCGGCGGCAGGGCGGCGGCGTCGAGCACGACGACCTTGTCGTAATGCGCGCCTTCGTCCGTGTTGAGCGTCTTCCAGTATTCAAGGGCCTTTTCCAACGCTTCGCCCTTCGGCGCGCGCGGCTTGCCCTTGATGTATTCGAAGGTCTTTTCGTCGGGGGCGATGAGGCCGGCGCGGGCGCCGCCTTCGATCGTCATGTTGCAGACCGTCATGCGGCCTTCCATGGAGAGCGCGCGGATCGCTTCGCCGGCGAATTCGATGACGTGGCCGGTGCCACCGGCCGTCCCGATTTCGCCGATGATGGCGAGCACGATATCCTTGGCGGTGACGCCTTCCGGCAGCTTGCCGTCCACGCGCACCAGCATGTTCTTGGCCTTCTTCTGGATCAGCGTCTGCGTCGCCAGAACATGTTCCACTTCCGACGTGCCGATGCCATGCGCCAGCGCGCCGAAAGCGCCATGCGTGGACGTGTGGCTGTCGCCGCAGACGATCGTCATGCCCGGCAGCGTGAAGCCCTGTTCGGGACCGACGATGTGAACGATGCCCTGGCGCTTGTCGTTCTCGGAATAGTACTCGACGTTGAAGTCGGCGGCGTTCCTGGCGAGCGCCTCGACCTGGATGCGGCTTTCCTCGTTCTTGATGCCGAGATGGCGGTCCGGCGAGGTGGGGACGTTATGGTCGACGACGGCCAGCGTCTTTTCCGGCGCGTGGACCTTGCGACCGGCCATGCGCAGGCCTTCGAACGCCTGCGGGCTCGTCACTTCATGGACGAGGTGGCGATCGATGTAGAGGAGACAGGTGCCGTCATCGGCCTGGCTGACCAGATGATCGTCCCAGATCTTGTCATAGAGGGTACGCGGTGCGCTCATGATGTTTCATCCCGAAGCTTGGAAAATTTTGGATTGACTGCAAGGTCGGCCCTTGTCGAGCCGCGACGGATCACGATAGGCGGGTGTTGAGCGCGCCGGAGATGGCTGCAAAAAAGCGGGCAGGAAGACGCTTCCTGTCCTGGAGCACGAAGACATGCTCGAAAATGCCGCTTTTTGCCGTCGGTATGGTCATGGGCGCGTCATATCAATTTTCGTGTGCCTCGGCAATCTTCTTGATCTTCATCGCATCTGGTTGCGGCGTAGCCGCTTTTCAAGGCGACGCAGCCCGAGCGACAGGCCGACGGTGAGGATCAGATAGACATAGGCGACAATCGAATAGGTCTCGAAAAAGCGAAAGGAGCCCGAGGCGTAGACCTTGCCAAGCTGGGTGATGTCCTGCACGCCGAGAACGGAGACGAGCGAGGAGTCCTTGACCATTGCCACGAAATCGTTGCCGAGCGGCGGCAGGATGACGCGGATCGCCTGCGGCAGAACGACAAGGCGGAAGCGCTGGAAGCGGGAGAGGCCGAGCGATTTCGCCGCTTCGATCTGACCCTTGTCGACCGACTGGATGCCGGCGCGGAAAACCTCGCTGATGAAGGCGGAATAGCCGATGGTGAGCGCCAGGATCGCCCGCCACATGAGCGAAATGTCGCGCACCAGGAGCGGCTCCATGACGCCGGCCTTGATGAGCGGCGTGGCGAGAAAATTGATCGCTTCGGTGAGCGCCGGTGCGCCGACAAAGGCGATGTAGAAGAGAAGGACGAGGATCGGAACGCCGCGGATGATCTCGGTGTAGAAGCGCGCCGTCTGCTGCGCGAAGGTCGAGCCGGACAGCCCCATCAAGGCAATGCCGAGGCCGAGCGCCGAGGCCAGCACGAAGGCCGTCAGCGTGACGCCGATCGTGACCCAGAGGCCGTGAATGACCGTTTCGAAGACCTGCACATAGAGGTCGTTCACGGCAATGGCGATCGCGATTGCAACCGCGATTACCGCGAAAACGGCGAGCCACCAGGGAAACCCTTGCGCCTCGCCGTCAGAGCTGTTTTGAGCCTGGAGGTTCATTGTGGCTTGAACATCCGGATCAGGAGCCTGACTTCGTCATGGGTCTTACTGACCCATCTTGTAGTCGAGGAACCATTTCTTGTTCAGCGCGTCGAGCGTGCCGTCGGCCTTGAGCGCCGCAATTGCTGCATTGATCGGCTTCACGAGGTCGGAGCCCCTGGGGAAGATGAAGCCGAAATCCTCGGTGCCGAGCGGGCCGCCGACGAGCTTCAACCCGCCATTGGAGGCGTCCACATAGCCCTTGCCAGCCGTGCCGTCGGTCAGAACCGTGTCGACGTCGCCGGCCTTGAGGGCCTGAACGGTGGCGCCGAAGGTCTCGAAGAGCTTGATGCGCGGGTTCTTCTCGTCACCGTCGAGAACGCTGTAGACGGCGGTGTAGAAGGGCGTCGTGCCGGGCTGTGCGCCGACCAGCAGGTTCTTGTCGGCGCCGAAGCTCTTGGCGTCGGTGAAGCGCTTTTCGTCGCCACGCACCAGCATGAACTGTTCGGAGCGCATGTAGGGATCTGAGAAATCGACCTTTTCCTTGCGCTCGTCCTTGATGGTGATGCCGGTCATGCCGATGTCGTACTGCTTGTCGGAGACCGACTGGATCATCGCGTCCCAGCTGGTGTTCTGGTACTCGACCTTGAAGTTGAGGCGCTTGGCGATCTCGTTCATCGCGTCGTATTCCCAGCCGATCTGCTTGCCGGACTTGGGGTCGACGAACTGCAGCGGCGGGTAGGCGTTTTCCGTCACGACGACGACCTTGCGACCCTTCAGGTCCGGCAGGGGGTCGGCTGCATGTGCTGCAAGCGGCGCTGCGGCGGCAAGGGCGGCGAGCGCGAGCAGTGCGCGTCTGGAAATCATGGGTGTCTCCTGTCTTTTGTGGCGGGCCACACTGTCACAGAATGTTCAGGAATTGCAAGGAGAAGGCCGTTTCCAATAGTTCCCTTCGGGTGCCTATGTGCGGCTGAAGTGCCTTCTTTCGCATCCGCGCGGGAAGGCCTATTTCCTGACTTGATCAAATCCAGACCCCGGAAAGGAAACATCATGAACGTGAAAAACGGCGTGGCCGCTCTCACCCTTGGCCTGGTGGCCACATTCGGCGGCGTTGCAGGCGCATTTGCGCAGGAAGCCGTGGTTGAGGCGAAGGACAAGGAGGCGCTCTTCACCTCCAGGGATCCGGCGCTCAACGCCAACAAGCAGGTCGTCTATCACATCGTGAAGGATCTGCTGGAGGCCGGCCAGTGGGGCCAAGCCGACAAGTATCTGACAGAACGCTATCTGCAGCATAACCCGAATGTGCCCTCCGGCCGCGCCACCGTCGTCGATTTCTTCACCAAGGTCCTGAAGGTCGAGCCGAAGCCGGTGCCGGAGAAGATGGCGACGCCCGTTGTTTTCGTGAATGCGGAAGGCGATCTGGTGACGGTGGCGACGGTCCGCACCGAGAAGGACCCACAGGACGCATCCAAGACCTATACCACGACGTGGTACGACACCTGGCGCATCGTGGGCGGCAAGGCCGACGAACATTGGGACGCTGCCGTCAAGCAGTGATCCCGCGCGCGTTCACGCCGTCAGGAGCATGCGGGGCTCGGACTCGGTCCTGCTGAAGAAGCCTTCGGTGAAAGCCGATGGCGGCAGCTGGCCGGTTGCCTCGAAATATTTCTGCAGGACGAGAAGCGAGGTGAGCTTCTCGTTCCTGCGTTCAAGGAACATGCCGATATGCCGGTTGGCGTTTGCGACGATCTCGCGGGCGCGCTTCGGATCGGCTTCCAGCGCCTCGATCTTTTCTTCCAGGTCGGAAAAGTCGTCGCGCACCTCGACATAATGATGATCGGGGATCAGCCGGCCTTCCATGAACCAGGTCTCATAGCGCGGCCGCGGCATGATGCAGACGCTGTTCGAGGCCATCACCCATTTCAGGTTCGTGGCAACGTCGCAGCCTTCCACCGAGACGATGTAGCGGTATTGAAACTGCTGGACCGGCGACAGCACGTCCTTCGGCGGCACTTCCGTGAAGTTCCGGCTGACATGGCCGACATCGCAGAACGGGCTGTTTGCGTGGCCCGAGACGAGGGCGGCACGCAGCGGATTGTTCATGCTGCCACGCCAGACTGCCTTTGGTGCTTTCTTCGAAAACGGGATGGGATCGTCGAACAGCCGGAAATGGCGGAACTTGTCGAGTTTGAGCAGAACCGAATTGGCGTTGTCGCCATCGATCGGTCGGCTTTTCAGCACGCTCGGCGCGGGCGGGACATGCGTGATATCGCCGAACAGGTAGTCGATCTTCAGATGCGCGGGAAAGAAGCGCAGATGTTCGCCAAGATCGAGAAAATAGCGGCTTCTGGAGCGATCGACAGCATCGATACGGGTGGAGGGACGCGGCAGGCCGCCCGGTATCAGGCCATTATAGTAGTTGACACGCTCGAGGATGGCCGGCAGCGCGCCCGTATCCTCAAGTTCGCGGAAAACCGCGTCCTGATCAAAGCGAAAGAGTGAGCGCGGCATCAGCTCACGCACGACGCCGGTCGTGTAGTAGTTCAGCCGCCTCACGGCAGCGACAACTTCTTCCGATATCCCACGCATCAGCGGTCGCTGTCCCCGGTCTGGCCCTGATTCCGCAAAAAAGAAGGCCGCCGGATCATACCGGCGGCCTTCCTCAAAATGCAACAGCCGAAGTGGCTTATTCAGCGGCAGCTTCTGCAGCGGCCTTTTCAGCAGCGGCCTTTTCGGCGGCTTCTGCAGCAGCCTTTTCAGCGGCCAAAGCCTGGGCAGCAGCGACCTTCTCGGCCTCGATGCGTGCCTTTTCGTCGGCGATCGCCTGGCGCTCGGTGTCGTTCAGCTTGCGGGCGCGCGTGCCGGTGTTTTCAACGATACGGGCCGACTTGCCGCGCAGGTCGCGCAGGTAATAGAGCTTGGCGCGACGGACCTTACCGCGGCGAACGACTTCAACGCCTTCGACCAGCGGGGAGTAAACCGGGAATACGCGCTCGACGCCTTCGCCGTAGGAAATCTTGCGAACCGTGAAGCTCTCGTTGAGGCCAGCACCCTTGCGGGCGATGCAGACGCCTTCATAGGCCTGGATACGGGTACGGTTGCCTTCGACGACGCGGACGTTGACGCGGACGGTGTCGCCCGGCGAAAATTCGGGAAGCGTGCGCTTGGCGGCGATCTTGGCGGCCTGTTCGGCCTCAAGCTGTTCGATGATGTTCATTGTCTTCAACCTTCTGTTCTTCTGAAACAGCCAGAGCGCTCACATCATCCCTTGGCATAAGCCTTGTGAATGCGCCTCAGCGAGGCGGTAGCGGGTTCGCCAGTTCTTTATTGGTAACGGTTGCGGCTTGAGACATAGGCCCAGCCCATCAGTTCCGGGCGGGCGTATACACCAGCGCGCCGGCTTTGTCACCCCCTTCTATGCTGTGACTTAAAGGTAAGGCAAGCCTTGCATTTCGTCAAAAAGAGGAATCAATTCGCATTTGCCTAAAATTTAGGCCAAACATCCAGGTCGCCGGGGGAGGGCGGCCTTCTGTCAAAGGGGAGTATCATGTCTGTCACCAATCCGTCACCCTCGCTTTACAACGAGGATCTGGCGCCTGCCGAAACGCGCAACTGGGGCGCATTTTCCATCTTCAACGTCTGGACCTCGGACGTTCACAGCCTCTGGGGCTATTATCTGGCCGCCAGTCTCTTCCTGCTTTGCGGCAGTTTCATCAATTTCGTGATCGCGATCGGCATCGGTTCTCTCGTCATCTTCGTGCTGATGAGCCTGGTCGGCAATGCCGGCGTGAAGACCGGCGTGCCTTTCCCGGTCCTGGCGCGGGCCTCCTTCGGCACGTTCGGGGCGAACCTGCCGGCGCTGGTGCGGGCCATCGTCGCCTGCTTCTGGTATGGCGCCCAGACGTCCGCCGCGTCCGGCGCGATCGTCGCGCTGCTCATCCGCAATGAAAGCCTGCTGCATTTCCACCAGTCGAGCCACATGCTCGGTCATTCGACGCTGGAAGTGATCTGCTATGTCATCATCTGGGCGCTGCAGCTGCTCATCATCCAGCGCGGCATGGAGACGGTGCGCAAGTTCCAGGACTGGGCCGGACCTGCGGTCTGGATCATGATGCTGCTTCTGGCGATCTATCTGATCATCAAGGCCGGCACGTTCTCCTTCGGTGGCAATATTCCGCAGGATGTTCTGCTGACTGCCACCAAGGATGCGGGTGTTTCCGGTGCGCCGGGCTCGGTCGCAGCACTTGCCGCCGTGGCTGCGACCTGGATCACCTATTTCGCAGCGCTTTACCTGAACTTCTGCGACTTCTCACGGTTTGCGCCCGACCAGGCGACGCTGCGCAAGGGTAATCTCTGGGGCCTGCCGGTCAACCTGCTCGCCTTCTGCCTTGTCGCCGGCGTCACCACGACGGCCGCCTATACCGTCTATGGCGAAGTGCTGCTGCATCCCGATGCGATCTCGGCCAAATTCGACAGCTGGTTCCTGGCAGCCCTTGCGGCTCTCACCTTCGCGGTGGCCACACTCGGCATCAACGTGGTGGCGAACTTCGTTTCGCCGGCCTTCGACTTCGCCAATGTCTTCCCGCGCCAGATCAACTTCAAGCGTGGCGGCTACATCGCGGCCTTCATCGCGCTCGTGCTTTATCCGTTCGCGCCATGGGAAACGGGGGCGGCCCATTTCGTCAACTTCATCGGTTCGACCATGGGCCCGGTCTTCGGCATCATGATGGTGGACTACTATCTCATCCGGAAGGGCGAGGTGGATGTCGAGGCGCTCTATCACGAGAACGGCGAATTCCGCTTCGAGGGTGGCTGGAACGTCAACGCGCTGATCGCCTTTGTCGTCGGGGCCATCTTCTCCTCGATCCTGCCGACCTTCACCACCGTGCTGCCCGCTTGGTGGGGAACCTATGGCTGGTTCTTCGGCGTGGCGGTTGGTGGCCTGAGCTACATGGCGCTCGTCGCGATGCGGCCGCGCCAGCGCCTGGCCTGATGCAAAAGGCCCTGCTTGGCAAAGGGCCAACCAACATGCTAGCCCCCGGAAAGACATCCGGGGGCGAGGCATGGGGGGAAACATGACGATCCTGTCTGCACTTCTGCTCTTCGTTGCGGGGCTTCTTTCCGGCGCGATCAATGCTGTTGCCGGTGGCGGCACGTTTCTCACCTTCGGTGCGATGACGCTTTTCGGTGTGCCGCCCATTGCAGCGAATGCGACCTCGTCTATCGTGCAGTTTCCCGGTTACATCACCTCGGCGCTCGCCTATCGCCGCGAAATCGCCAGCGAGTGGAAGCCGATCCTCGTGCTCTCGGCGATTTCGCTTGTAGGATCGCTCGGCGGGGCGCTGCTTCTGTTGTCGCTCGACAATCCGTCCTTCAAGCGGCTGGTGCCGTGGCTGCTGCTGGCCGCCACCCTGCTCTTTGCCGCCGGGCCGAAGCTCAGGCCAAAGGTTGAGACGGAGCATCCGCCGAACTCGCCGACCGGCATCGTCACACAATTCATCGTGTCGATCTATGGCGGCTTCTTCGGCGCCGGTATGGGCATCATGATGCTCGCCTCGCTGGGGCTGGCGACCGGCGGCGACTATCACAGGCTCAACGCCATCAAGAATTTCCTCGCGATCGTGATCGCGGCCATCGCCATTGTCGTTTTTACAGCAGGCGGAGCGATCTCGTGGCTGCATGCCATCATCATGCTGCCGGGCGCAGGGCTCGGCGGCTATATGGGCGTGTGGCTTGCCAAGCGGGTGCCGCAGACGTGGATGCGCTATGCGGTGATTGCCGTCGGACTGTTTCTCGCGGCGTATTACTTCTTCAAAGCGTGAACGAGGTCTGGCCGGCGTTCGGTGGTGAGCTTCAGCGCCTGCTCATGCCGCCACTTCTCGATTTTCGCGTGATTGCCGGACGTCAAAACCTCCGGGATCTCGCGGCCTTCGAAGACCGGCGGGCGGGTGTAGTGCGGGTGTTCGAGAAGCCCGCTTTCGAAGCTTTCGTGCACGCCCGATTGCTCGTTGCCCATGACGCCGGGCAGGACGCGGATGACGGCGTCGAGCAGGATCATCGCGGCAGGCTCGCCGCCGGAGAGGATGTAATCGCCGATGGAGACTTCCTCGAGATTGCGAGCGTCGATCACGCGCTGGTCCACGCCTTCGAAGCGGCCGCAGACGATGACCGCGCCGGGGCCGTCTGCCAGTTCGCGGACGCGCTTCTGGGTGAGCGGTCGCCCCCGCGGGCTCATGAGAAGGCGGGGGCGGTCGTCGTCGCCCACCGAATCGATCGCCTTGGCGAGAATATCCGCGCGCAACACCATGCCGGCTCCGCCGCCCGATGGCGTGTCATCGACCGAGCGATGCCTGTCGGTGGCGAAGTCGCGGATCTGGACGGGCTCGATGGCCCAAGCGCCGCGCTCCAGCGCCTTTCCGGAGAGCGACTGACCGAGAAAGCCCGGAAACATTTCCGGGTAAAGCGTGAGGATGGTGGCGCGGAAGGTCACTTTTCCGCGTCTCCGCCGTTCTTCGGGCCGTTGCCCTTGTTCGGCGGGCTGCGCTTGCGGCTGCCGGGTCCGTTTTCGCCTTCGCCATTGTCGCCGTCGTCGATGAGACCGGCGGCAATCGGATCGACCAGAATTCGGCCCTCTTCAAGGTCAATTTCCAGCACGGCGGCTTCCGAGAAGGGGATGAGCAGCGGGCGCTTGGCCGGGGCCTTCAGCTCCAGCAGGTCGCCCGCGCCGAAATCGAAAATGCCGGTGACGATGCCGTAGCTCTTGCCCGTCGCGTCAAACGCTTCCAGCCCTTCGAGATCGGCATAGAAGAACTCATCGTCCTCCAGCAGGTCTGCAGGCAGGTTGTCGCGCTCGATGAAGAGATCGAGACCCTTGATTGCCTCGGCCGCATTGCGGTCGTTGACGCCCTTGAAGCGGACGACGGCCATGTCCTTCATCTCGCGAATGTCGAGAATTTCAAACACCCGCCCGTCGGCCGCATGCAGGTTGCCGTAATCGCCGAGCGCCGTCGGCTCGGTCGTATAGGTCTTGGCGCGCACCTCGCCACGCAGGCCTTGCGCGGCACCAATGGTCGCCATGAGAACGGGGTTCTTGAGGGCCATGAGCCACCTCCGGATATGAAAACGGGCGGCCCAGTGAAGCCGCCCGTCGGATCAAGGTCAAGTCGCTGGAAATTATTCCGCAGCAGCGGCTTCAGCGGCCTTGGCTTCGCGTTCCTTGGCGCGCTCGACGGCCTTCTTGCCCGGCTTTGCCTTTTCCGGGTTGTTGCGGGCTTCGCGCTTGGCAAGGCCGGCATCGTTCAGGAAGCGCAGGACGCGGTCGGTCGGCTGTGCGCCGTTGTCGAGCCAATGCTGGATGCGCTCGTTGTTCAGAACGATGCGGCCTTCTGCGTCCTTGGCGATCATCGGGTTCCACGAACCGACCTTCTCCAGGAAGCGGCCATCGCGCGGCGAACGGGCGTCAGCGATGACGATCTGGTAATACGGACGCTTCTTGGAGCCACCGCGGGCGAGACGAATCTTCAGTGCCATTTCATTTCTCCTTCAGGCATTGATGTGCCGCTTTTGGCGGCGATTTCGTGACATGTCGTTTGCAGCGGGATGCTGCGTATTCTCTTCTCTGCGCATCGGATTTTTCAGACCGATGCGGCATTAGCCTTCACTTGCCGTTATGTTCGGCGGCGATGGCTTCATGATGCCGGATGACTTCCTTGATGATGAAGTTCAAGAACTTCTCAGCGAAATCCGGGTCCAGATTGGCCTCCTTCGCCAGTCGGCGAAGACGTTCGATCTGGTATTCCTCGCGCGCCGGATCAGACGGCGGCAATTCATGCGTGGCCTTCAAGACGCCGACTTCCTTGGTGCAGCGGAAGCGCTCGGCGAGCATGTGGACGAGAGCTGCGTCGATATTGTCGATCGACTGGCGATAGCCGGCGAGCCTGGTCTTGATTTCGGGATCGATCACGAAACGCGCTCCTTACTTCTTCTTCGGCAGGCCAGGCAGTCCGCCAAGACCCGGCAGCTTCATGCCGCCCAGACCCGGCAAGCCGCCCGGCAGCCCACCGGGAAGTCCGCCCATGCCCTTGGTGAGGCCGGAGGCTTCCGCCTGCTTGGCGAGTGCTTCCAGCTGCTTGGGGTCCATGCTGGAGAGGTCCGGCATGCCGCCGCCCATCATGCCGCCCAGCCCCATCTTGCCGGCAAGCCCGCCCATCATCTGCTTCATCATGCCACCCTTCTTGCCGCCCATCATTTTCATCATGTCGGCCATCTGGCGGTGCATTTTCAGGAGCTTGTTGATGTCGGAGGCGTCCGTGCCGGAGCCGCTCGCGATGCGCTTCTTGCGGGAATGCTTGAGAATATCGGGATTGGCGCGCTCTGCCTTGGTCATCGAGGAGATGATGGCGAGCTGGCGCTTGAAGATGCGGTCATCGAGACCGGCAGCAGACATCTTGTCCTTCATGCCGGCCATGCCGGGCATCATCCCCATGATGCCGCCCATGCCGCCGAGCTTTTCCATCTGGCGGATCTGGTCGGCCATGTCGTTGAGGTCGAACTTGCCCTTGGCCATGCGGGCAGCCATGGCGGCGGCCTTTTCGGCATCGATGTTCTCGGCGGCGCGTTCAACGAGCGAGACGATGTCGCCCATGCCGAGAATGCGGTCGGCGATGCGGCGGGGATGGAACTCGTCGAGTTCGTCCATCTTTTCGCCGACGCCGATGAGCTTGACCGGCTTGCCGGTGACGGCGCGCATCGAAAGCGCCGCGCCGCCACGGCCGTCGCCATCCATGCGGGTCAAGACGAGGCCGGTAATGCCGACGCGTTCATCGAAATTGCGGGCGAGATTGACGGCGTCCTGACCGGTCAGCGCATCGGCGACCAGCAGGATTTCATGCGGGGACGACTTCTTCTTGATGTCGGCCATTTCCACCATCAACGGCTCGTCGATGTGGGTGCGGCCGGCGGTGTCGAGGATGACGACGTCGTGACCGCCGAGCTTGGCCGCCTGCACGGCGCGCGCGGCGATATCGACCGGCGACTGGCCTTCAATGATCGGCAGCGTATCGACGCCGGTCTGGACGCCGAGCTGGCGAAGCTGCTCCTGCGCTGCCGGACGGCGCGTGTCGAGCGAGGCCATCAGGACCTTCTTGCGCTCGCGCGTCGTCAGCCGCTTGGCGATCTTGGCCGATGTCGTCGTCTTGCCCGAACCCTGGAGACCGACCATCATGATGACGACGGGGGCGGCGGCGTTCAGGCTGATGCCTTCGCCGTCGGTGCCGAGCATGTCGATGAGCTCGTCATGAACGATCTTGACGACCATCTGGCCGGGCTTGATCGACTTCAGGATCTCCGCGCCGACGGCCTTTTCACGGACGCGATCAGTAAAGGCGCGAACGACTTCGAGCGCAACGTCTGCTTCCAGAAGCGCACGGCGCACCTCACGCAGCGCCGCGGAAACGTCAGCTTCCGAAAGCGCGCCACGTCCGGTCAGCCCATTGAGAATGGAGCCAAGACGTTCCTGGAGGTTTTCAAACATCGTGTCGTCCTTTTCGTTTCGGGTGTCCGAAACGTCGGTATTGTCCGCCGAGAATGCAAGCGTAAAACACTTCAGCACAAAGCAGTGTGGCATCCGGGGGCGCATCGCGCTGCCGGATGTTGACCTCCGGGATCGACGCCCCGGTCAGTGGCTCAAGCTTGCCTTGAGACGGATTTTGTGGGGCTTAAACAGGAAAAGCGGCGGAAAGTCAAGGCGGGGCGCGGCGCGCGTCGTGGCGCGGCATTGTCCCCTCGGGATATTCCTTCTATATTGAGGAATATTCCATCTGCCGAAGGAAGCTGCCATGTCCCTTTATATTCGCGATCCGAGCGTAGATGCACTGGCGACCGAGTTGCAGCAGCGCATGGGTGTGAAGACGAAGACAGAGGCAGTCCGGACTGCGCTGGAAAAGGCCTTGGCCGAAGCGCCCGCGCCTGTGAGCCTTGAAGAGCGCATCCGGCCGATCCAGGACAGGATCAAGGCCATGATGGGGCCGCATAAGGCCGAGTTCGATGAAAAGGCCTTCATGGACGAGATGTGGGAAGTCTGATGTTTCTGAACGCGTCGGCCGCTGTGGCAATTCTCACGAACGAGCCCGTTGCTCAAAGGCTTTCTCGTGAGCTTGAGAATGCCGGGCGACCGGTGCTTTACTCATCCCTCGTTGTTTACGAGACCGTTGTCAGCATAGCGAAGAAGGTGACTGTGTTGCGCCTGGGCGACCACCAGCCGATACCGCCCGGTATATTTGACGAGGTGGAACGACAGGTTCTCGCATTTCTGGCCGAGGTTGGGGCAGTCGAGATGCCGCTCGACATGGGCCTTCATAAATTTGCCCTCAATGCTGCCCGCCGCTACGGGCGCGGGACCGGGCATCCGGCCCGGCTGAATTTCGGCGATTGCTTTTCCTATGCCTGCGCGAAAAGCGCTGGCGTGCCGCTTCTTTTCACGGGTGACGATTTCATCCACACGGATATTGATGTGGCTTGAAACCACCGGACTTTCAGCTTTTTTCAGAAACCACTCAATCTCGCGGGTTTAAATGCAACCAGCAATCACCTACTTGCGTTTATGTTGCAGAGCACAACCCATAGGCAAGCGGCACAGCGGCGTTGAGAATGAGTGGAAATCCCTATTACCAAGGCCCCGTCACGGATCACTTTGACGGAAAGCGTTTTTTCAATCCCGGCGGCGTCGAGCCGGGCGGGTTTTCCAAGGTGCTGCAATGGCGTTTCCGCGAGAAGCCGCAGCCGTGGCCACCTGCGGTGGCTTCAGCCTTTCTGCAGGCATGGCCTGATGCGCGGATCGAGGGCAACCGTTTGCGGGTGACCATGGTCGGTCACGCCTCCATGCTGATCCAGTCCCATGGCTTCTCGATCCTTACCGATCCGGTCTGGTCGGAGCGCGTGAGCCCGTTTTCCTTCGCGGGACCGAAGCGCGCCAATGAACCGGGTATACGCTTCGAGGACTTGCCGCCGATCGATGTCGTGATCGTTTCACACAATCACTACGACCATCTCGACATTGCAACGCTGAAACGGCTGGTGCGGGTTCATAATCCGCTCATCGTCACGCCGCTCGGCAACGATACAATTATCCGCCGTTCGATCGCCAATGCCCGCATCCAGACAATGGACTGGGGTGATCGTTTCGATTTCGGCCTTGGTCTCGTCTTTCATTGCGAGCCGGCGCATCACTGGTCTGCGCGCGGTGTCAACGATCGCCGCTTCGCGCTCTGGGCGGCCTTCGTCATCGAAACGCCCGGCGGGCTGATCTATCATGTCGGCGACACGGGGTTTCATGAGGGCATCAACTATCGGGCAGCGGGTGAGAAGTACGGCCGCTTCCGCCTCGCCATCCTGCCGATTGGCGCCTACGAGCCGCGCTGGTTCATGAAGGCGCAGCACCAGAATCCGGAAGAGGCGGTGGCGGGCATGAAGCTTTGCAATGCCGCCTATGCGGCTGGTCACCATTGGTTCACTTTCCAGCTTACCAACGAGAACATCCATCATCCGGAGCGGGAGCTGCATGCGGCCCTTGAGGCCGTCGGCATCTCGCGGGAACGGTTCCCGGCGCTACAACCGGGTGCCGTTTTCGACGTGCCGCAGGTGTGATAGGGTCGCCTCTGGAAATTGCCGGGTTTTTCCGCCATATAGACGGAAATCCGGCGATGGCCGAAACGGCGATGAGAAAGCAATACAATGTCTGAACGCGTCCCCTTTGCGAAGATGAACGGGCTTGGCAACAAGATTCTCGTCATCGATATGCGCGGCCGCAAGGACAAGGTGACGCCGCAGGCGGCCATCGCGCTCGATGCCGATCCGGCAACCAAGTTCGACCAGATCATGGCGGTTTACGATCCGAAGCTCGACGGCACGGACGCCTATATCGACATCTTGAACTGCGACGGAACGCGCGCGCAGGCCTGCGGCAACGGCACGCGCTGCGTGGTGCAGGCGCTGGCCGCCGAGACCGGCAAGCAGACCTTCACCTTCCAGACCATTGCCGGCATTCTCAATGCGAAGGAGCATGAGAACGGGCTGATCTCGGTCGACATGGGCGAACCCGTCTTCGACTGGGACCGCATTCCGCTGGCGGAAGAGTTTCACGATACGAGCCGGATCGAGCTGCAGATCGGGCCGATCGACAATCCTGTCCTGCATTCGCCGTCGGCCATGTCGATGGGCAATCCGCATGCGATCTTCTGGGTCGAAAACGATGTCTGGTCCTACGATCTGGAAAAGTTCGGGCCGCTTCTCGAAAACCATCCCATCTTTCCCGAGCGGTGCAACATCACCATTGCTCAGGTGACGTCGCCGACCTCGATGACGACGCGGACCTGGGAGCGCGGCGCTGGCCTGACGCTGGCATGTGGCTCTGCCGCCTGTTCTGCTGCCGTCAGTGGCGCTCGCACGGGGCGCACTGGCCGCAAGGTGACGGTGAACGTCGCCAGCGCCATTCCGCCCGGCTCGTTGGACCTGGAATGGCGGCTCGACAATCATGTTGTCATGACCGGCCCCGCCACTTGGGAATGGTCCGGCACGGTCGATCCCGCGACCGGCGATTGGCAGGCCGACGAGGCGGTTGCGGTTTGAGCGCTGTCGAAGTCATAACCTTCGGCTGCCGTCTCAATATCTACGAATCCGAAGTGATGAAGGCCGAGGCCGCCAAGGCCGGGCTGACGGATGCCATTCTCGTCAACACCTGCGCCGTCACCGGCGAGGCCGTCCGGCAGGCGCGCCAGGCGATCCGCCGGGCGCGGCGCGAAAATCCCGCGACCCGCATCGTCGTCACCGGCTGCGCCGCGCAGGTTGCCGCGCATGATTTCGCTGCCATGCCGGAAGTGGATGCGGTGATCGGCAATGACGATAAACTGAAAGCCGAGGCTTACAGAGCGCTGCCCGATTTCGGCGTCTCGGTCGAGGAAAAGGCCCGCGTCAACGACATCATGAGCGTGACAGAGACCGCGCCGCAGATGGTGCGCCTCATCGACGGCCATGTGCGCGCCTTCGTGCAGGTGCAGAACGGATGCGACCATCGCTGCACCTTCTGCATCATCCCTTACGGGCGGGGCAATTCGCGCTCGGTGCCGATGGGCGCGGTGGTCGATCAGGTACGCGAGCTTGCCGCCTCCGGCTATACCGAAGTGGTGCTGACCGGGGTAGACGCAACCTCTTACGGGGGCGATTTGCCGGGCAAGCCGACGCTGGGCCTGCTCGCCAAGACCATTTTGAAACAGGTTCCCGATATTCGCCGGCTCAGGCTTTCCTCCATCGATTCCATCGAGGCGGACCGGCATCTGATGGACCTGATTGCCGACGAGCCACGCTTCATGCCGCATCTGCATCTGTCGCTCCAGCATGGCGATGATCTGATCCTGAAGCGGATGAAGCGGCGGCATTCCCGCGCTGATGCGCTGGCTTTTTGCGCTGATGTTCGCCGGTTGCGGCCCGACATGGCCTTCGGTGCCGATATCATTGCCGGCTTTCCGACCGAGACGGAGGAGGCCTTTGCCAATTCGCTGCGGTTGGCCGAAGAGATCGGCATCGCGCATCTGCATGTCTTCCCCTTCAGCCCGCGCGAAGGGACTCCCGCTGCGCGCATGCCGCAGCTCGATCGGCGGCTGGTGAAGGAGCGGGCTGCGCGGCTGCGCGGACTTGGCGAGCAGCTGAGCCAGACCCATCTTTCCGCCATGGCCGGCACGCGCCAGATCGTACTTGCCGAACGCGGCGGCTTGGCGCATACCGAAAACTTCACGAGCGTCAGGACGCCCGACATGGCACCCGGAACCTTTGCCGAGGTCACGATTTCCGGTCATGACGGCAAGCATCTGATATTCGACACGATTGCCGCCCACGCGGCCTGAACCAGACGGACGAGAAATGGCGCTCGGTTTCATCAAGAAAGTCTTCTCCTTCGGCAAGAAGGACGACGAGACGGCCAAACCGTCCGAGGCGGCTCACTCCGGCCCGCTCTCCCCCCTTGAGGGGGAGATGTCGGCAAAGCCGACAGAGGGGGGTTCCCCAGTCGTTGACGTCCCCGTTGAAGCCCCCGCCGAAGTCCACGATGTCGACCTCAGCAAGGAAGAGGCTGTCGAGCGTACCGAATGGGACGCCGACCTTCCGGACCCCGCGCCCGCACCCGGTATTTCCGAAGAGACGGCGGAAGAATTTGCCGCCGAGCACACACCTGCGCCGGAACCGGCTCACGTTACCGACATAGACCACGAAGATGCCGAGGCTCTTGCCGACTGGGATGCCGGTGTGCCCGAGCCCGAGCCGGAAGCGCCGACGCCCCTCTCCCCCCTTGAGGGGGAGATGTCGGCGCAGCCGACAGAGGGGGGTGTCCCAGGCGATGCCGCCGCTGAAAAGCCAGCTGAAGCCGCGCCCGAATCCCCTGTTGAACCGTCGCCCCCCCATCCGACCCTTCGGGCCACCTTCTCCCCGAGGGGAGAAGAGGCAGGTTCCACACCCGCGCTTCCCAAGGGCTTTGCCTCTGCCGCCGATCGCAAGGTCGAGCCGGCGGCACCCGCCCCGCAGGTCAAGCAATCCTGGTTCCAGCGTCTCAAGGCCGGGCTCTTCCGCACCTCGTCGCAGCTGACGCAGCAGATTTCCTCGCTCTTCACCAAGCGCAAGCTCGATGACGACACGCTGGAGGAACTGGAAGAGCTGCTGATCCGGGCCGATCTCGGCGTCGAAACGGCCATGCGTGTCACCGGCGCGCTCTCCGCCGAGCGGTATGGCCGCGACGTGACGGGCGAGGATGTCAGCCGCATCATGGCGGGCGAAATCGAGAAGGTGCTGGCGCCTGTTGCCAAGCCACTCGAACTCGACCTCAATCACAAGCCGCATGTCATCTTGGTTGTCGGCGTCAACGGCACCGGCAAGACGACGACCATCGGCAAGCTCGCCGCCAAGCTTTCCGGCGCGGGGCTCAAGGTCATGCTGGCGGCGGGCGATACATTTCGCGCGGCGGCCATCGAGCAGCTGAAGATCTGGGCGGGTCGCACGGGCTCCGAATTCATCGGCACACAACTGGGCGCCGACGCCGCGGGGTTGGCTTACGACGCCTACAAAAAGGCGATCGAGAAGCGCTCCGACGTGCTGATCATCGACACGGCCGGGCGCCTGCAGAACAAGGCCGAGCTGATGGCGGAGCTGGAGAAGATTGTCCGCGTGCTCGGCAAGCTTGATCCGGACGCTCCGCATACCGTGCTGCAGACGTTGGATGCGACAACTGGCCAGAATGCTCTGCAGCAGGTGGAAATCTTCCGCAATATTGCGGGTGTCTCCGGCCTTGTCATGACCAAGCTCGACGGCACGGCGCGTGGCGGCATTCTGGTGGCCATTGCCGCCAAGCACAAGCTGCCGGTCTATTTCATCGGCGTGGGCGAAGGGATCGACGACCTCGAACCTTTCGAGGCGAAGGATTTCGCCAGCGCCATCGCAGGCATTGCCTGATCGTTTTGTATTTAAGGAAGCTCGTCAATGGCTGACGAAAGCCTGAACCCGAAGCCCGCTGCTCTTCCCAGGCCGCGCGAAAATCCGGGCCTGAAACTGGCGCTGGAACTCGGGCCGATCCTTGTCTTCTTCTTCGCCAACCTGCGTGGCGAATGGCTGGTGAAGCATTTTCCGGTGCTGGAAAAGCTGGGTGGCCCGCTTTTTGTGGCCACCGCCTTCTTCATGGTGGCGACGGTGATTTCGCTGGTCGTCTCGAAGATCGTGGTGAAGCACCTGCCGCTCATGCCCTTCGTGTCGGGCGCCATCGTGCTCGTCTTCGGCGGGCTCGGCATCTATCTGCAGAACGAGCTTTTCATCAAGATGAAGCCGACCATCATCAATGCGCTCTTCGGTGTGGTGCTGCTTGGTGGGCTCTATTTCGGCAAGTCGCTGCTCGGCTATGTCTTCAACGCGGCGTTCCGGCTCGACGATGAAGGCTGGCGCAAGCTCACCTTCCGCTGGGGCCTGTTCTTCCTGTTTCTGGCGGTCCTCAATGAAGTCGTCTGGCGCAATTTCTCCGACGATGCCTGGATCACCTTCAAGGTCTGGGGCACCATGCCCATCACCATCCTCTTCACGATGTCGCAGATGCCGCTCATCATGAAGCATTCGCTGGAGGATGAGGGGGAGAAGGAAAGCCAGCCGTGACCGCTGCGATGGACCAGCGGCCTGACGCCTTAAAGTCCTCTTTGGCTTGGCTGGGCGTCGCGCTCGCCATTCTTGCCGTTCAGATCCTCAGTGAGCATTATATGGGCCGGCTCTGGATCTGCTCCTGCGGGGAGATCAAGCTCTTCGAGCCTTCGGTGCATTCCGCCGGAAATTCCCAGCATATTTCCGACTGGTATACGCCGTCGCACATCATTCATGGCTTCATCTTCTACGGGCTGGGCTTTCTTCTGCTCAGACGCTATCCGGTGGCGCTGCGCCTGGCGTTCGCGACACTCATCGAAGCCGGCTGGGAAATTCTGGAGAACTCGCCAATCATCATCGAGCGCTATCGTTCTGTAACCGTGTCCTACGGTTATGAAGGCGACAGCATCCTGAACTCGGCAATGGATACCGTGGCCATGGCGATCGGCTTTTTCTTTGCAGCGAGGGCGCCTGTCTGGCTGACGATTATCATCGCCATCGGCTTCGAGATTGCCACAGCCATCATCATTCGCGACAATCTTGCGCTCAATATCATCATGCTGGTCTGGCCGATCGACGCGATCCGGCAATGGCAGTCGGCGCTTTAAGGGCCGTTTGCGCCGCTGCAGCTGGAAGGGAGGATTAACCCTTGCCAGCCAGCGCCTTCTCCACCGCGGGCATCAGCTCCTTCTCGATGCTGACGGGATCGAACGGGCCGACCTTCTTGTAGATGATCTTGCCGGTCGCATCGACGAGATAGCTTTCCGGGATGCCGTAGACGCCCCAGTCGATGGCGGCAGCGCCGTTCGGGTCGGTCCCGATGGCGGCGAAGGGGTTGCCGAAATCGCCGAGGAAGGCGAGTGCGTTGTCGGTCTTGTCCTTGTAGTTGATGCCGACGACGTTGATGCGCGGGTCCTTGGAGATCGCCATGATTTCCGGCGCTTCGTCGCGGCAGGGAATGCACCAGGAGGCCCAGACGTTGACCAGCGTAAGCTTGCCCTTGACCTGCGCGTCAATGAGCGGCGGACGATTGGAGCCTTCGAGCGCGTTGAGGTTCAACGACGGCGCCTGACGGCCGATCAGCGCGGAAGGCAGTGTCGCGGGGTTGCCGCCTGCAGTCAGCTGTTTCCAGAAGATGCCGGCCAGCGCCAGAAAGGTGACGATGGGCAGGAAGGCGATGATGACGCCGATGCGCGAGAGCTTCGGGCGTGCGGGCTCTTCCGTGTGCTGTTCGGTCATGCGTCGATTGTCTTTTCTGTTGCGGCCCCGCCTGAAGCGGCGTTGCGTGCCGAGCGGCGGCGGATGCCGGCCTCTTCCAGCCGTTTCAATTCGCGCTGCCGGCCGCGGCTGTCGATGAGCACCCAGCCGATGATGACGATCATCGCAATGAGCGTGATGGCGTAGGAGGCGAGCACATAGCCTTCGTTATGGGCGAGTTCCATGCGCTCAGACCTCCTGGCCGCGCGCTGCCGAACGGGCGGCGATGCGGCGCATGGCGGCCACGCGGCGGCGCCAGATTTCGGTGCGCATCGCCATCATATGCAGCGTGAAGAAGAGCATGGTGAAGGCAATCGCCATGACGAGAAGCGGGCGCAGGAATTCGCTGTCGACGGCCGGCCCGCCCATGCGCACGACCGAGGCCGGCTGGTGCAGCGTGTTGAACCAGTCGACCGAGAACTTGATGATCGGGATGTTGACGAAACCGATCAGGATCATGACCGCCGAAACGCGCGCCGCGCGCGACGGATCGTCCATGGCGCGGTTGAAGGCGATGAGGCCGAGATACATCAGAAAGAGGATGAAGACGGAGGTGAGCCGCGCATCCCAGACCCACCATGTGCCCCACATCGGCTTGCCCCAGAGCGAGCCGGTGACCAGCGCGACGAAGGTGAAGGCCGCACCCAGGGGGGCTGCTACGCGGGCCGAAACGTCGGCCAGCGGATGCCGCCAGACCAGCGTGCCGACGGCGGATGCCGCCATGATCGTGTAGCACATCATGGAAAGCCAGGCGGCCGGCACATGGATATACATGATGCGGACGGTTTCGCCCTGCTGATAGTCGCCATCCGTGGTGAAACAGAGCCAGAGGCCCGCGGCGAAGAGGATGGCCGTCACGCCCGCCAGCCAGGGAATGAGCTTTCCCGCCAGCGCAATGAACTTGGCCGGGTTGGCGAGGTCTGAAAAGCTTCTGATCGCAAGGCTCGTGTCTGTCATGGCGCCCTTTTACCGTCTGGCCCTGCAAGCTGCAATTGATCTTGGTCAACTCAAGAAGTTTTGATCAGTCCGAGGAGGCTCGAAGCGCCAAGGCTGCGGCCAGCGGTCCGATGACCGCGAAGATCAGCGTCAGCGCGATCAGATAGAGAAAGGGCGGCAGGAAGGGTGAGGGGTCCTGCGTCGCCGCATAGGCCGCGCCCGCACCGAAGATCAGCACCGGAATGGTCAGCGGAAGCACGAGAATGGACACCAGCAGCCCGCCGCGCGGCAGCGATACGGCCACCGCCGCACCGGCCGCACCAATGAAGGTGATCGCCGGCGTGCCCACCAGCAGCGTCAGCGCCGTGGCTCCCACCGACAGCGCATCCATGTTCATGAAGAGTGCCAGCAGCGGTGAGGCGATCACCAGCGGCAGGCTGTGCGACAGCCAATGCGCCACGCATTTGACGAAGACCGTCATGACCAGCGGCGTCTCCTGCATCAGCATCAGATCCAGCGACCCGTCCTCGCGGTCGGCCTGGAACAGCCGGTCGAGCCCAAGCAGCGAGGCCAGCAGTGCGCCGATCCAGAGAATCGGCGGACCGATGCGGGAGAGGAGGTTGAGGTCCGGCCCGACGCCGAAGGGAATGACGGCCACGACCGCCATGAAGAAGAGGACGCCAATCAGTGCGCCACCGCCGGAGCGGATGGAGAGACGGAGATCGCGCAGGAGGAGGGCGGTCATGCCAGCGCCTCCCCATACTCAAACCCCTTCATCACCAGCGACTTGACGCTCTCGATCCCCAGCGGCTGATGCGTCGCCGCAACCAGCATTCCGCCCGCCGCCAGATGCGCCTGACACAATCCCGCAAACATCGCATCCGCCTTCACATCCAGCGCCGCGGTCGGCTCGTCCAATATCCAGACCGGCCGATGTGCGACGAGGAGTTTGGCAAACGCCATGCGGCGCTGCTGGCCGGCGGAGAGGTAGCCGAAGGGGAGGTGGGCGATGCCGGCAAGGCCGACCGATTCGGCGGCTTCGTCTATGTCCATGCCGGGGGCGGCGCCCTCTTTCGCCATGAACTCGGCCCAGAAGGTGAGGTTCTCCTCCACGGTCAGTTCGCGCTTCATCGCGTTGCGGTGGCCGAGATAGTGGCAGGCCTCGCGGGCGGGGCGGTCTTCGGTTCCGTCCACGAATCGCACCGTGCCCTCTTCCTGCGGCAGGAGGCCGGCCAGCACGCGCAGCAATGTCGACTTGCCCGAACCGTTCGGGCCCGTCACGACCAGCGCTTCGCCGTCTGAAAGCGCGAAGGAAATGTCGCGGAAGAGGAGGTCTTCGCCCCGCCTCGCCGAAAGCGCTTGCGCCTCGAACCGCATGTCCCACCGCCTCAACTGCAAGTGCTTCGCCGCACTGCAAAAAAATTACACGCTTCGACCTTCGCAGGTCTGGAACCTTCTTTAGAAAACATCTATAACGCCCGCAACACGCCAGCGGCCGGCGTGATCATTATCCTTGCGCCGAACGTGAATTCTTGAGGAAGATATTCTCGTGCGGACAGCGGAAATGGCCGTACCCGCATCCCATTTGCGCGAATTTCAAGCGCTCGGGCGTCCGCACGTCAAATTTGGCGAACAGACGAAACGGGGTTCTATCCGTGGCTACATCTCTTGACAGTTTCAAGTGCCGCTCGACGTTGACCGTCAACGGCAAGGACTATGTCTATTACAGCCTGCCCACCGCCGAGAAAAACGGCCTCGCCGGCATTTCCAAGCTGCCCTATTCCATGAAGGTGGTTCTGGAAAACCTGCTGCGCAACGAAGACGGCCGCTCCGTCACCAAGGCCGATATCGAAGCCTGCGCCGCATGGCTCGTCAACAAGGGCAAGGAAGAGGCTGAAATCGCCTATCGCCCGGCCCGCGTTCTCATGCAGGACTTCACCGGCGTTCCCGCCGTCGTCGACCTTGCCGCCATGCGTGACGGCATCAAGGCGCTCGGTGGCGATCCGGAAAAGATCAACCCGCTCGTTCCCGTCGACCTCGTCATCGACCACTCGGTCATCGTCGACGAATTCGGCACGCCGCGCGCTTTCGCCCGCAACGTGGAACTCGAATATGAGCGCAACGAAGAGCGCTACAAGTTCCTCAAGTGGGGCCAGCAGGCGTTCAAGAACTTCCGCGTCGTTCCGCCCGGCACCGGCATCTGTCACCAGGTGAACCTTGAGTACCTCGGCCAGACGGTCTGGACCAAGGAAGAAGACGGCGAAACGATCGCCTATCCCGACACCTGCGTCGGCACCGATTCGCACACCACGATGATCAACGGCCTTGGCGTTCTCGGCTGGGGCGTGGGCGGTATCGAAGCGGAAGCTGCCATGCTCGGCCAGCCGGTTTCCATGCTGCTGCCGGAAGTCATCGGCTTCAAGCTGACCGGCAAGCTCAAGGAAGGCGTCACCGCGACCGACCTCGTTCTGACCGTCGTGCAGATGCTGCGCAAGAAGGGCGTTGTCTCCAAGTTCGTCGAATTCTTCGGCCCCGGCCTCGACGCCATGTCGCTCGCCGACCGTGCGACGATCGGCAACATGGGTCCGGAATATGGCGCGACCTGCGGCTTCTTCCCGGTTGACGGCGAAACCATCAACTACCTCACCATGTCTGGCCGCGACACCGACCGCATTGCGCTCGTCGAAGCCTATTCGAAGGCGCAGGACATGTGGCGCGTGGGCGACGGTTCCGATCTCGTCTTCACCGACACGCTGGAACTCGACCTCGGCGACGTCGTGCCCTCGATGGCCGGCCCGAAGCGTCCGGAAGGCCGCCTGCCGCTCGAAACGATCGCGCCGAATTTCGCCGCCGCGCTCGAAAACGACTACAAGAAGCCGGGCCAGCTTTCCAACCGTTACGCGGTTGAAGGCACGGATTACGATCTCGGACATGGTGACGTTGCCATTGCCGCCATCACGTCCTGCACCAACACGTCCAACCCGTCCGTGCTGATCGCTGCCGGCCTGCTCGCCCGCAATGCGGTCGCCAAGGGCCTGAAGACGAAGCCGTGGGTGAAGACCTCGCTGGCGCCCGGATCCCAGGTTGTTGCCGAATACCTCAACAATTCGGGTCTCCAGAAGGAGCTCGATGCGCTCGGCTTCAACCTCGTCGGCTTCGGCTGCACGACCTGCATCGGCAACTCGGGTCCGCTTCCGGCCCCGATCTCCAAGACGATCAACGACAAGGGCCTGATTGCCGCCGGCGTTCTCTCCGGTAACCGCAACTTCGAAGGCCGCGTGTCGCCGGACGTTCAGGCAAACTACCTCGCCTCTCCGCCGCTGGTCGTTGCCTACGCGCTTGCCGGTTCGGTCCAGAAGGACCTGACCAAGGAGCCGATCGGCGAAGGCAAGGATGGTCCGGTTTACCTGAAGGACATCTGGCCTTCGACGAAGGAAATCCAGGAATACATCATGAAATACGTGACCCGCGAAATCTACGCGGCGAAGTATGCCGATGTGTTCAAGGGCGACGCCAACTGGCAGGCCGTTCAGGCCCCGACCGGTCAGACCTATGCCTGGGACGATTCGTCCACCTACGTGCAGAACCCGCCCTACTTTGTCGGCATGGGCATGCAGCTCGGCGGCATTTCGGACATCAAGGGTGCGCGCGTGCTCGGTCTCTTCGGCGACAAGATCACCACCGACCATATCTCGCCGGCCGGCTCCATCAAGGCGGCTTCGCCCGCTGGTGCCTACCTGACGGGCCATGGCGTGGCGGTTGCGGACTTCAACCAGTACGGCACGCGTCGCGGCAACCATGAGGTCATGATGCGCGGCACGTTCGCCAATATCCGCATCCGCAACCACATGCTCGGCCCGAACGGCAAGGAAGGTGGCTACACCATCCACTATCCGTCGAAGGAAGAGATGTCGATCTACGATGCGGCCATGCAGTACAAGGCCGAGGGCGTTCCGCTCGTCATCTTCGCCGGTGTCGAATATGGCAACGGCTCGTCGCGTGACTGGGCTGCCAAGGGCACCAACCTGCTCGGCGTCAAGGCCGTGATCGCGCAGTCGTTCGAGCGCATCCACCGCTCCAACCTCGTCGGCATGGGCATCGTGCCCTTCGTCTTCGAGGACGGCACGACCTGGGAAACGCTCGGCCTCAAGGGCGACGAACTCGTCACCATCGAGGGCCTCGCCGACGTCAAGCCGCGCGAGAAGAAGATCGCCAAGGTCACCTATGGCGACGGCACGGTGAAGGACATCCCGATCATCTGCCGCATCGATACGCTCGACGAAGTCACCTACATGAACAACGGCGGCATCCTGCAGACGGTGCTGCGCCAGTTGGCTGCGTGACACCTTTCCTCTCCCCTTGTGGGAGAGGAAGCGATTTCAACATCTTAGCCAAAGGCTAAGTGTTAGAAATCGCAGGTGAGGGGGCCGTCTGGCTCCAGAGTTTGAACCGCCGGATGAGAGATCTTCCGGCGGTTTTTTGTTTGTTTTGGCTTACGTATTCCCTCCGTCATACCGGCCTTGAGCCGGTATCCAGTGCGCGATGCCCATCGCGCGGGAGGCTCTTTGCAACGAGTCTTTTCAGCCCACAGACGCGGGCTGGCTGGATGCCGGATCTAGTCCGGTATGACGGAGTGTGGGGTTGCGCCGGTGCGCCCCGAACCCCCTCTCTTGCGATTTCTGATGTTTAGCCTTCGGCTAAGCCATCGAAATCGCTTTCTCCCCCACCAGGGGGGAGATTGGAGGATGAAGTTGCCGCGAACTCCCATCTCCCCCCTGGTGGGAGAGAAAGGAATTTCAGCATCTTAGCGGAACGCTAAGTGCTAGAAATTCCAAGAGAGGGGGTCTCTTCGCCCATATTTCATCCCCCGATTTCCCCACTCCCGAATCCTGCCTCATCATAATCCCGTCCCATCACGGATACACCGCAGGGCGCTGCGGCGAGGTGGGGCCGGTTCCGGGTTCGAGGGTCAGACGCAAGCTCTCGGATATTCGCCCCCGCAAGGGTGGTGGATGGAGGGTTCGGTCTTCGGATCGTACACTTGCCGGCGCTTGACGAGAGACGGTGACCCGGAGGGCAAGCGGAGGCAGGCCGCACCCGAAGCGCTGGCCTGGCCAGCATAAGCAATCGCGGTCCACTGCCAGTAGCCTCGACATGACGAGGAACGGCATGACGAGGGCGGACCGGGCGTTGAGATCCAAGTTCGTCGAGTGACAAGGACTGAAACGGGGCGTCTGGGACGCCATACTAATTATACCATTACGAGGTGTTGCAGACGCCCCGGCCGATCTTCTGAGAACGAGGATCATGAGAATGAGGCATAACCCGGAGGATTTGTCCTGCCGGGGTTTTGGTGCGCAGGGCAAGGGCCCCCTCTGCCTGCCGCCATCTCCCCCACAAGGGGGGAGACGGCATGAGGCGAGTTCGCTGCCTCAATCGAACGAAGTGGGTGCAGCACGCGGAAGGGTGATTGGGGGACGACGGCGCGGCAGGGTCTCCCTCCCCCTTGTGGGGAGGGTGGGGAGGGGTCTTTTGGCAGGGGCTGCGTTGATTTGTCCGAGGCAATGATCCTCCCCACCGTTTGCAACTATCACCCCATCCATGACATACGAAGCCATGCAAAGCGTGTGACCCGACCGGAAATCGAGAAACGCATTCAGATTCTGGTGAAGGTGCCGGGACCGCGTTCGGCGCGCCGCTTCAGAGAAAGAAAAGTCTGAAACTATGGATTGGGTTCCCTTATCACTCATGGCTTTCAAGCTTATCGTTTTGATAGCTGGGATGTTTTATTCGATAAAGTGGCATTACGATAAAGATAAGTCCTCTCAGCCCGTGAAACTATCCCGGCTAAGCTTGGAATTTTCTTTATACGCTGTGGCCATGGTTGCCGTTCTCGCTTCGATGTATTTTCTGTTCCGTTATCTGCATTTGCTTCCTGTTGGTATGGATTTTATTTGATGCGCTGAAGCGCACCTTCGGCGCTCTTCTTTGCCGCGTTTGGGGAGGAGAAGGGGCCATTACAATCCCCCGAAATGTCTGATCGAAACCCGGCCCGCTGTTTGCAAGAATCAACCCATCCACTACATACGAGACCATGGCAAAGCGTGTGACCGGACCGGAAATCGAGAAACTTATTCAGTTGCTGGCGAAGGTGCCGGGACTGGGGCCACGTTCAGCGCGCCGCGCGGCCCTTCATCTCGTCAAGAAGAAGGAACAGCTGATGGCGCCGCTGGCGCATGCGATGGGCGAGGCGGTCTTGAAGGTTGGCATCTGCTCGCGCTGCGGCAATGTCGACACATCTGACCCTTGCACCGTCTGTACCGACCCGACGCGCGATCATTCCGTCATCATCGTGGTTGAGGATGTTGCCGATCTCTGGGCGCTGGAGCGGGCGGGCGCGATGAATGCGGCCTATCATGTGCTCGGCGGCACGCTCTCTCCGCTCGATGGCGTCGGGCCGGATGATCTCAACATCCGTGCGCTGGTCGACCGGGTGGCGGAAGGCGGCGTGCGCGAGGTGATCATCGCCGTCAACGCCACCGTCGAGGGGCAGACCACGGCGCATTACATCACCGACCGGCTGGCCGGGCTCGAGGTCAAGATCAGCCGTCTGGCGCATGGCGTGCCGGTCGGCGGCGAGCTGGACTATCTCGACGAGGGCACGCTGACCGCGGCGCTTCGGGCGCGCACGGCGATTTGAGGGAATGAGGGAGATTAGCCTGATGATGAGCGTTTTCATTCGTGGCAAGAACCCCTCCCCAACTCTCCCCACAAGGGGGAGGGAGAGCAACGTCGGCGCATCGTTCAGCCCCTCATTGAGGCAGGCGGGTGCCACGGATCGTCTCCCCCCTTGTGGGGGAGATGGCCGGCAGGCCAGAGGGGGAATCTTCACCCGCACCCTCGCCGCACTAGGAATCCTTTCCTCACTCCTCCTCGCCCAGCCCGCCGTCGCTCTCGACAAGCCTGCTGTCGAGGCGCAATTCCGCGCCTGGCTTGAAAAAACCGTCTGGCCCGAAGCGCAGAAGAACAAGGTGCCGCGCGAGACCTTCGACGCAGCCTTCAAGGGCGTGACGCTCAACTGGTCGCTGCCCGATCTCGTGCCGCCCGGCGAAAAGCCGCCGCCGGAGCAGAAGCAGAGCCAGGCGGAGTTTGCGACGCCGGCCCCCTATTTCGACGACAAGAAGATGGCGACGCTGGCGCTGAAGGGCCAGCAGCTCAAGGCGCAGCATGCGAGCCTGCTGGCGCGGCTGGAAAAGACCTATGGGGTTCCGGGCGAGATCGTGCTGGCGCTCTGGGGCCGCGAGACAGGTTTTGGCGCGGCCGCTTCGCCCTATCCGGCCATGCAGGTTCTGGCCACCAAGGCCTTCATGTCGACCCGCAAGGATCTGTTTCTCAAGGAGCTGGTCGCCGCGCTGCAGATTTCGGCCGTCGACAGGATCGATCCGAAGGCGATGAAAAGCTCCTGGGCCGGCGCGATGGGCCAGCCGCAATTCATGCCGTCGAGCTTCTTGCAATATGCGGTGGATTTCGATGGCGACCACAAGGTCGATATCTGGAATTCCGTGCCCGACGCGCTTGCCTCGATTGCCAATTACATGGCGCAGAAGGGCTGGCAACGCGGCCGCGGCTGGGGTGTGGAGGCCAACATTCCCGACAGCGTGTCCTGCGCCCAGGAAGGGCCGGATCTCGCGCGGCCGATCTCGAAATGGGTGGCGGCGGGCGTGACCCGCATCGACGGCAAGCCGTTTGCCGCCTCGGAGTTGAAGAGCGACGGCATGATGATGATGCCGGCCGGTCGCTTCGGGCCGGATTTCATCGTCACGCCGAATTTCTACGTGCTGAAGGAATATAACAATTCCGACCTCTATGCGCTCTATGTCGGCAATCTCGCCGACCGCATCGCCAATCCGCGCGCCGGCGGCTTTGCCGGCAAATGGGGCGATGTGGGCAAGATGCTGCGCTCCGACGTGCAGGCCATGCAGGAGGCGCTCGTTAAAAAGGGCTATGATGTCGGCAAGGTGGACGGGCTGCCCGGCTACAAGACGCGGCGCTCCATCGGCGATTTTGAAGCGAAAAACGGGCTCAAGCAGACCTGTTATCCGGATTCCGCGCTGAAGGGGAAGATTAAGTAATTTTTGTTTGCCGCAATTCCGGACGAAAAACCGCTTCGCACTTTTTCTGGAATTGCTTAGCTCGTCCGCATCTCGTCGGCGCGGTCTTCTATCGCCTGCATGTCGTCGTCCGAAAGGCCGAAATGGTGGCCGATTTCGTGGATCAGGACATGGGTGATGATGTCGCCCAGCGTTTCCTCGTTCTCGGCCCAGTAGTCGAGGATCGGGCGGCGATAGAGCAGGATCTTGTTCGGCATGTCGCCGCTTTCGACCGAGAAACGCTCGGTGATGCCGCGTCCCTCGAACAGACCCAGCAGGTCGAAGGGCGTTTCCAGCGCCATGTCCTCGAAGACGTCGTCGTCGGGAAACTCCGCCAACTCGATGATCAGGTTGCCCGTGAGCATGCGGAACTCCTCCGGCAGATGGCTGAAAGCCTCCTGCGCGAGCGATTCCATTGCTTCCATGGAGGGCGAGTAGCGATCACGCCAGTCGTCCGACCTGTCGATATTGGCCATGAGGATCCTTTCTGCCGTTCCATATAGAGATTCGGAGCGCGCATTTCGAGGTGTTTCTCGCGTCACGGTTAAATCAGGAATAAATTCTTATAAGTCACCCGTTGACTCTTGCGTGAAGCTCTGGAATCCATAGGAACATAACAGGAACAATTTGGAGTGAACGCCATGGCAAATGCCGCTTTGGCGAAGGCGAACCTGCATGCCTTGCGTCAGGTCGTCGCCGCTATTGAAGAGGGGCGCCAGCATACCGGCAAGCTGGACGAGCCGCCTGCCGCCGACGCGGCGGCGGGGCGGCTGGCGCTGGGGGTCGAGGCGTTTGATGCCTGGCTGGAAGGCGGTGTGTCGCTTGCCGGGCTTTGCGAATTGCGCGCGGCGCTGACCATGGATGCAGGTGCTGCCACGGGTTTTGCGCTGGCTCTCTCGTCGCTCGTTCAGGAACGGGTGCGTCCCGAACGGCCGATCCTCTGGATTTCCGAGCGGGAGGCGGGGCGTGAGGCAGGCCTTGCCCATGCGGCCGGTCTCGTCAGCTTCGGTCTTGCACCGTCGAGCCTCATCACGGCCCATCCGCGCCGCCTCGATGAGGCGCTGTGGGTGGCAGAATCAGCCCTTCAGACGGAGGCTTTTTCGGCGGTCGTTCTGGAAGTGCGCGGCAATCCGGCCAAGTTCGGGCTGACGGAAAGCCGGCGGCTGCATCTGAGGGCGCGGGAGGCGCGCCTGCCGCTCCTGCTGCTGCGCCAGGCCGGCGAGGAGGAGGCAAGCTCCGCCCAGCTGCGCTTCCTCGTTGAGGCCGCCCCTGCCGGTCTTCGCCGCATCGGCCGCTATTCAGCCCCCGGCACGATCGGCCATCCCGCCTTTCGCATCACCGTCGAAAAGAGCCGCAATCCCGCACCCTTCGCCTTCACCATGGAGTGGAACGCCGATGACCGTCAATTTTACCCCGCCGGACACGACACTCTTCACACATCTGGGCCAGCGCATCCTCACGGTTCTCCTGCCGCGCCTGCCAACGGACCGGATCGCGCGGATCAGATGGGGCGCCTCCTGGCGTTCAGCCGGGCGTCCTGAGCACCCACCGGTCGTCATCTCGGCGCGCATCCGCAATGCCATGCGGCTCTCGGCCCTCGATGAGCTGGCGGCACGCGTCGGTTTACGCGTTGGTCAGGGCGTGGCGGAGGCGCGGGCCTGCCTGCCGGAACTCGACGTCATTGAGGCGGACGCGGCGGCGGATGCGCGGCTGCTCGCCAGCCTTGCGGACTGGTGTGGGCGCTATACGCCGCTGGTCGCCCTTCATGGCGACAACGCCCTCTTTCTCGACGTGACCGGCTGCTGTCATCTCTTTGGCGGGGAGCGTGCGCTGTTCGACGATCTGGCGGCGCGGCTCTTTCACATGGGTTTCGAGGCACGGCTTGCCCTTTCTGCGACGCCCGGCCTTTCCTATGCTATGGCCTTTGCGGGCCGGCAGCAGGTATTGCCCACGGGTGAGGAAGCCGCCATGCTACGCGGTCTGCCGCTGGCGGCGCTACGGCTGTGGCCTGCGACACTCGACGGACTTGCGCAGGCCGGGCTGAAGCGCGCTGGCGACATTATGGACCTGCCGCGTGCGCCGCTGGCCCGCCGCTTCGGGCCGGATGTTCTTACCCGTCTCGATCAGGCTCTGGGACGTGAAGGTGAGCCGGTCTCACCGCGTCTGCCGGTCGCGGCCCTGTCCGCTGAGCGGCAACTGGCCGAGCCGGTGACGGGCGAGGAGGATATTCTGGCGCTGGCCGCACATCTCGGCGGCAATCTGGAAGAGGTGCTCACCCAGCGCGGTCTGGGCGGCCTCCGTTTCGCGCTGACGCTTTATCGGGTCGATGGCAAGGTCGTCTCGATCGTCGTTCGTGCACCGGCACCGCTGAAGGCCACTGCCCGCATTGCCGGGCTTTTCCGCGAGCGCCTTGCCGCCATTCACGACGATTTCGATGCCGGTTACGGGTTCGAGACCGTGCGGCTTTCGGTTCTGGCGACCGGGCCGCTTGACCCGGTGCAGCCGGATTTCGCCAGTGCCGGACGGTCCGATCTGTCGCTCGACGATTTCGTCGGCAAGGTCGAGGCACGCCTTGGCGGCGGCGTGATCCGCGTTCCGGTCCTCAACGAGAGTCACGTTCCGGAACGCGCCTCGGCGCTTGCTCCTTTCAGCCACGACGCCATGGCCGGTTCGGCGGCCGCGCATTGGCCGACGCGGCTTCGGCCCATGCGGTTGTTTCCCCATCCAGAGCCCGTGGAGGCGATCGCCGAAGTGCCGGAAGGCCCGCCGATCACGTTTCGCTGGCGGCGCACGTTCCACCGCGTCAGCCGTGCGGAAGGGCCGGAGCGGATCGAGGCGGAATGGTGGATCGATGGTGAGACGGCAAGCCCGCGCGATTATTTCCGCATCGAGGATCAGGGCGGTCGGCGCTTCTGGCTTTATCGGGAGGGGCTTTATGGAATGGGTGCGCTTCCCCCGCGATGGTTCATGCACGGGGTCTTCGCATGACAACCTTCCCCGAACTTGCCTTTACAGAACTGGGCGCGCGCAGCAATTTCTCCTTTCTCGAAGGGGCGTCCCACCCGGAGGAAATGGTGGATGCCGCGAGGGCAGCAGGTCTGTCGGGCCTTGGCCTTGCTGACCGCAACACGGTGGCGGGTGTCGTCAGAGCGCATCTGACCGCCAAGGAGCGCGGCTTTCCCTACAAGCCCGGCGCGCGGCTGGTCTTCAGCGATACGACGCCTGATATCCTCGCCTATCCGATTGACCGTCCCGCCTGGGGTCGTCTCTGCCGCATGCTGAGCGCTGGAAATATGCGGGCCGAAAAGGGTACCTGCCGCCTCTTCGAGGCTGATCTGATGGAATGGAGCGAAGGACTTCTGCTGATCGTCCTGCCGCCGGCCGATCAGGAAAGCGAGCCGCTGGCCGCCTTTCTCGCCCGCCTCAAGGCGCGCTTTGGCGATGCCGTGCATCTCGGCCTTTCTGCGCGCTATGACGGAAATGACCGGCTGAGTTTCGGCTGGTTGTCGGTGCTGGCCGAAAGCTGCGGTGTGCCCCCGGTGGCGCTCAACGAGCCCTTCTATCACGATCCAGTACGCCGTCCTCTTGCCGATATCGTGGCGGCAATCCGCCATCGGGTGAAGGTTGCGGATGCGGGGTTCCTTCTCGCCGCCAATGCCGAGCGGCATTTGAAAGGGCCTGCGGAGATGGCGCGGATTTTCCGCGACTATCCTCATGCCATCCAGAATGCGCAGAGCTTCTTCACACGGCTACGCTTTTCGCTCGATGAACTGAAATATCAATATCCGGACGAGTCTTTTCCCGGCGAAACACCAAGCGAGACGCTACGTCGGTTGGCATGGGAAGGAGCTGCAAAACGCTATCCGGGTGGTGTTCCTGAAAAGGTTGCCGGACAGATCGAGTACGAACTGGCGATCATCGCCAAGCTTGAATACGAGCCCTATTTTCTCACGGTGCACAATCTGGTGAATTTTGCCCGTTCAAAGAATATCCTTTGCCAAGGTCGAGGATCGGCAGCCAATTCCACCGTCTGCTATTGCATCGGCATTACGGAGGTCAATCCCAGTTTGACGGACCTTCTCTTTGAACGGTTCATTTCGCCAGACCGCCGGGAACCGCCCGATATTGATGTCGATTTCGAGCATCGGCGGCGAAGCGAGGTCATTGAATATATCTACGATCGTTACGGACGCGATCACGCAGGGCTTGCGGCGGCGGTGACGACCTACAGGGCGCGTTCGGCGGGACGCGAGACTGCCAAAGCACTCGGGCTTTCGGAGGATGTGCAGTCGGCGCTGTCTGGGGCGATCTGGGGCTGGTCAACCAAGGAATTGAGCGAACGGGAAGCGCGCGCAGCCGGTCTCGATATTCGCGATCCGCTGACGCGCCGGGTACTCGATCATGCCTCGACGCTCATGGGCTTTCCGCGGCATCTGACGCAGCATTCCGGCGGTTTCGTCATCACGCGAGACCGGCTCGATGAGGTCGTCCCGATCATGCCGACCGCTATGGACGAGCGCACCATGGTGGAGTGGGACAAGGATGATCTCGATGCATTGGGTATTCTCAAGATCGACGTGCTGGCACTCGGAATGCTCACCTGCATTGCCAAGGCCTTTGAACTTCTGGAAAATCATTACGAGCGGCCGCTGACCATCGCTACAATCCCCCAGCATGAAAGCTTTGTTTATGAAATGGCCAGCCGGGCAGACACGATCGGCGTCTTCCAGATCGAAAGCCGGGCGCAGATGTCGATGCTGCCACGGCTGAAGCCGAAGGAATTCTACGATCTCGTGATTGAGGTGGCGATCGTCCGGCCCGGTCCGATTCAGGGCGGCATGGTGCATCCTTACCTGAAGCGGCGGCAGGGGAAAGAGGATGTCACCTATCCGAAAGAGGAGTTGAAGGCTGTGCTCCATAGAACCCTCGGCGTGCCGCTCTTTCAGGAACAGGCGATGAAGATCGCCATTGTCGCTGCCGGGTTCACGCCGGCAGAGGCCGACAAACTGCGCCGCGCCATGGCGACCTTTCGCCGGCTCGGCACGATCCACGAGTTCCGCCACAAGATGGTCGCCGGCATGGTGGCGAACGGCTATGAGGCCGAGTTTGCGCTACGCTGCTTCCAGCAGATCGAGGGGTTCGGGGATTACGGCTTTCCGGAAAGCCACGCGGCCTCCTTTGCGCTTCTCGTCTATGCGTCCTGCTGGCTGAAGGCAAAATATCCGGATGTGTTCTGCGTTGCCATCCTCAATTCCCAGCCGATGGGTTTTTACGCGCCAGGCCAGCTTGTCCGTGATGCCCGCGAACATGGTGTCGAGGTGAGGCCGGTGGACGTGAACCTGTCGGATTGGGATTCGACGCTGGAAGAGGCCGTGTTCGAGCCGCGTCACATCGCACCGGCGCACCGGTCCATGGCGGGGGTCATCGCGACGACGCGGGCGGTCCGGCTCGGATTTCACCAGATCAAGGGGCTTGGCGAGGAGGATATGAAAAGACTCGTGGCGCATCGCGGCGCGGGCTATCCCTCGATCCGGGCGCTCTGGCTGCGGTCTGGGCTGACGCGCAGCACGATCGAGCGGCTGGCGGATGCCGATTGCTTCCGCTCCATGGGCCTCGACCGGCGTCAGGCGCTCTGGGAGGCGCGGGCGCTCGACAAGAAGTCCGCAGCCGAGGCCATGCCGCTTTTTGAAGCGGCGAAGGGGCGGGCGGAGGTTGTTGGAGACATTCAGGCCGAGCCGCAGGTTCTTCTGCCGAAGATGCGCGACAGCGAACATGTGGTGCAGGATTACCGTTACCTGACACTCTCCCTGAAGGCGCATCCGCTTTCCTTCCTGCGCGAAAGGCTTTCCGGCATGGGGGTTGGAACCTCCGAGCGGGTCAAGACATCGATCAATGGCAAGCGGCTGACGGCGGCGGGTCTGGTGCTCGTGCGCCAGCGGCCGGGCACCGCCAAAGGCGTGATCTTCATGACACTGGAGGACGAGACGGGCGTTCTGAATGTCATCGTCTGGCCGAAAGTGTTCGAGCAGTTCCGGCCAGTCGTCATGGGCGCACGGCTCGTGAAGGTACGCGGACGCTTACAAAGTGCGGAGGGCGTCACCCATCTCGTGGCGGAGCATATCGAGGATATCTCGCCTCTGCTCGGTCTTTTGGAGGCCCAGGGTGCCGATCTTGATAGTCTGGCGCGTGCGGATGAGGTGCGCCGGCCGGGTATTGATCCGCGTGAAAAGCGCAGCGAGGATTATTGGCGACGGGGCGGTTCGCCGGATTCGGCAGCTGTTCCAGGCCCCGGACCGGGATCCGTATTGCCGCCTGTGTTAGTGCCGCGCCACATTCCGGCAGCGGACGTGATGCCGAAGGGGCGCAATTTTCATTGAACGCGCCTTGTGGCGCGGGGCGAACTGTGATTTCCCTTCGATACGCAAATTCAAAATGTTAGAGCACCTTGGTGTATCCGCAAGGATTTCGAGGCGCTCGCGGTGCCAAGGAGAGTGGCATGAGCGGCAAGGCGTTGATCGTCATCGACATGCAAAACGATTTCTGCCCGGGCGGTAAGCTCGCCGTGGCTGATGGCGACGCGATCCTGCCTGCCGTCAACCGGCTGATCGGCGAATTCGAGCATGTCGTGCTCACACAGGACTGGCATCCGGCCGGACATTCCAGCTTTGCCTCGTCGCATCCGGGCAAGGCGCCGTTCGAGGATATCGACATGCCCTATGGTCGTCAGACGCTCTGGCCCGACCATTGCGTGCAGGGGACGGAGGGTGCGGCGTTTCATCCGGCGCTCGTCTGGACCAAGGCCGAGATGGTGATCCGCAAAGGTTTCCGCGCCGGGATCGACAGCTATTCGGCCTTTTTCGAGAACGATCACAGGACGCCGACGGGCCTTGGCGGCTATCTGAAGGAGCGCGGCATCGACACGGTGACGCTCTGCGGGTTGGCTACGGATTATTGCGTGGCCTACTCGGCGCTCGATGCCGTCTCGCTCGGTTTCAAGGCGGATGTCCGACTAGAGGCCTGCCGTGGCATCGACCTTGGCGGCTCGGTTGCCACGATGGTCGGCCGCATGCGCGCCGCCGGCGTTATCATCGCCTGATTGCGACCGGGGAGGCTATCATGACCAAGACCGATCTGGCGCGCCGCGTCTATAATCACGCCTGGAAGCTGGACCCGATCATCCGTAGTCTGCTCGATACGGATTTTTACAAGCTGCTGATGCAGCAGATGATCTGGCAGCAATATCAGGACGTGAATGTCGAATTCTCGCTGATCAACCGGACGAAGACCGTGCGCCTCGCCGATGTGATCGATGAAGGCGAATTGCGCGAGCAGCTTGATCATGCCCGCACGCTGCGCTTCTCCAAGAAAGAAATGATCTGGCTGGCGGGTAACACATTTTATGGCCGCAAGCAGATTTTCTCGCCAGATTTCCTGCAGTGGCTGACCGATTTCCGCCTGCCGGAATATCAGCTGGAAAAGCGTGATGGTCAGTATGAACTTACGTTCTCCGGTCCGTGGGCCGAGACGACCATGTGGGAAATTCCGGCTCTCGCCATCATTAACGAGCTTCGTTCGCGCGCCGCGCTCAAGGGTTTCGGGCGCTTCGAGCTTGACGTGCTCTATGCCCGCGCCAAGGCGCGGATGTGGACGAAGGTTGAGGCGCTGAAGCAATATCCGGCGCTGAGGATTTCCGATTTCGGCACACGGCGGCGGCATTCCTTCCTCTGGCAGCGCTGGTGCGTCGAGGCTCTCAAGGAAGGGATCGGCGCTGGTTTCTCCGGCACGTCCAACGTGCTGCTCGCCATGGACACCGATCTCGAAGCGCTGGGCACCAATGCGCATGAACTGCCGATGGTGGCGGCAGCGCTCGCCGAGACCGATGCGGCTCTCACCTATGCGCCGTACAAGGTTCTGGAAGACTGGCGCCAGCTTTATGGCGGCAACCTTCTGATCGTGCTGCCGGACGCCTTCGGCACGGCCTCCTTCCTGCGCAATGCGCCGGACTGGGTGGCCGACTGGACAGGTTTCCGCCCGGACAGCGCGCCGCCGATCGAGGGCGGCGAGAAGATCATCGAATGGTGGGAAAAGAAGGGGCGCGATCCGCGCAGCAAGCTCCTCGTCTTTTCCGACGGTCTCGACGTCGAAACGATCATCAAGACCTACCGCCACTTTGAACGTCGTGTGCGCATGAGCTTTGGCTGGGGCACCAACCTTACGAATGACTTTGCCGATTGTGCGCCACGTGACACGCCCGGCCTTCTACCGATCTCTGTCGTCTGCAAGGTGTCGCATGCCAATGGCCGGCCGGCGGTGAAGCTATCGGACAATCCGCGCAAGGCGACGGGCGAACCTGCCGAGGTGGAGCGTTACAAGCGCTTTTTCGGCACCGAGGACTTCGCCGAACTCGAGCTGAAGGTCTGAAGATGCCTCTGGGTGCCGCCTGGTTCACGGTGCGGACGCAGCGTTCACAAAAGCTTGCGAATTCAGCGCCTGATCTATCTTGACAAGCACTCTCCGGTTTTGATTAAAGTGGAGCTCAGAAGATAGGTTTAGAGACGCCTGCCATGCTGGTCTGTAGCTGCAATTTCATCACCGACACCGAGATCCGCGATGTCATCAACGCGTTTCTCGAGGAGGATTGCTGGCAGCTCATCGTGCCCGGCAAGGTTTATCACGCCATGCAGAAGCGCGGTCGTTGCTGCGGCTGCTTCCCGAACGTCGTGGATATCATCGTATCGACGACGGAAGAATTTCATCGCAAGCGCAATTTCGCCGACGAGAAAGTGGTCGATTTCATGGAGCGGCTACGCCGCTTCGAGGAAGAGCAGAAGACCGCGCTGCGTGAACGGCGCAATCCCCGCGTTGCCTGATTTCAACCGCACGTTTCCCGTAAAATTACTTGATGACCGTCAAGGACACCGATTCACGGGAATCGGGGCGGCCCTATTTTTTATCCAGAGGAGATGCATATGAAAGGCGACCAGAAAGTCATCGAACGGTTGAACGAGGCACTGTTCCTTGAGCTTGGTGCTGTGAACCAGTACTGGCTGCATTATCGCCTGCTGGAAGACTGGGGCTATCAGAAGCTCGCCAAGAAGGAGCGTGCCGAATCGATCGAGGAAATGCAGCACGCCGACAAGATCGTCGCCCGCATCATTTTCCTGGAGGGCCATCCCAACCTGCAGACGGTCGCGCCGCTACGCATCGGACAGAACGTCAAGGAAGTGCTCGAGGCTGATCTCGCTGGCGAGTATGACGCCCGCACCTCCTACAAGAAGTCGCGCGAAATCTGTTACGAAGCCGGTGACTACGTCACCATGCAGCTTTTCGAAGGGCTGCTGGCGGATGAGGAGGGCCATATCGACTTCCTCGAAACGCAGCTGGAGCTTCTCGGCAAGATCGGCGAAGAGCGCTACGGCCTGCTCAACGCGGTATCTGCCGACGAAGCGGAATAAGCGCTTTCCCGAAAATCAGAAGGCCTCTTCGCGATAAGCAAAGGGGCCTTTTTCGTGTGTGGCTTCACGCCCCGAGATGCCGGAAGGCTTCGACGACCTTCAGATAGACATCCCGCTTGAAGGGAACGATGAGCTCGGGCAGCTCCTCCATCCGCTTCCATTCCCAGGCGTCGAATTCGGCGGAATGGCCGCCGGGCGGCGGGTTGATGGCGATCTCGTCTTCAGAGCCCTCGAAGCGGAAGGCGAACCAGCGCTGGGTCTGGCCGCGATATTTGCCCTTGAGGCCGATCCCGATGAGCTGCGGCGGCAGGTCATAGTTGATCCAGTCCGGCGCTTCGGCCAGCAGGCTCGCGCTCTTGATGCCGGTCTCTTCGTAAAGCTCGCGCCAGGCGGCCTCCAGCGGCTCCTCGCCCTTGTCGATACCGCCCTGTGGCATCTGCCAGAGCTGCGGCGAACCGTCATATTCGGAATTCTCTTCCGGGATGCGTCGTCCGGCCCAGACGAGGCCGTCGCGGTTGATCACCATGACGCCGACGCAGGGGCGATAGGGCAGATCTTCCGCCCTGAGAATTTTATGCTCTTTCATGGGGCTGCTCAGTTCTTTGCGGGTGTGTCGGCGAGGGCTGAAACGCCGACGATTTCTATCCCGCGGCCTTGCGCATCGTCCACCCATTTCTTGATGGCGGCGATGCTTTCATCGAAGCCGGCGGCGACGCCGATCGCAGTTCCGTTGCGGGCCGCCATGCGTTCCAGATCGTCCAGCTTCTTCAGGATGGCGGTCTGGTTTACTTCGGTGTCGAGCGTCAGGCTTGCAAAGGCGTGAGGCATGGAAAGCGCGCCTGCGAGCTGCCCGCTGAGCGACTGGGCCGTGGAGCCGTCATCGAGGAACATCAGCCCGCGCGCCGCAATATCGCGCATCACCGGCTCCAGCGCATCGGGATCGGCCAGGAACTTGCCGCCGAGATAATTCATGATGCCGGTGTAGCTGTCCATCCGCGCCATGTCCTGGTGCAGGTTGGCCATGTTGGCCGCTGTTCCCTTTGAGGTCACCAGCGTGCCGGGACCCGGATTATTATCCGGATAATCAAATGGTTCCATCGGAACTTGAAGCAATACTTCGTGGCCGTTGCGGCGGGCTTCCGGAACCCAGCGCGAAAGGCTGTTGCCATTGGCGGCGAAGGCGAGCGTCACCTCTTCCGGCAGATCGCGAACCGCGCGCATCGTGCCGGTCTGGCTGATGCCCAGGCCCGAGACGACGATTGCAATACGCGTGCCGCGCGCCCCGGACCATGGGCGGGCATAAAACTCGAAGGGCCGCAGGCCGTCCGCGCCGATCTTGGGCAATCGCCCTTGCGGTGTGTCTTCGATGAGATCGAGATTGGGCATGCCGGCCAACCGGCGTTCCTGCGTCTTGCCGGCATTGATCATCACCGGGCCGGAGCCGTCGCGCGCCTTGGGCGAGTAGGTGGTGACGACAGAGCCGTCGTCCATCGTCTGATTGACCACGTTGGCGCCCTCCTGACCGTGGCTCTTCGACAGGCCGCTGACATTGGCGCCGGGATTGCCGCCTGGGTTCAAGGGCTTCGTCGCTGCCTCTTTCGGCGGTGCGGGCATACGTGCATCGGGCAGTTTTTCGCCGTAGAACCAGGGCCAGGCCGAAATTCCGCCTATGATCACAAGGCCGGCAAGCCAGCCTGCGCCCGTCAAAATACGTCGAAAGGGGATACCGTCTTTCGACGTCCCCTTGCGATTCTGTCCGAGCGGCGCATGAAAGTCGCTGTTCACGATAGCTCTTGCCTGGCTGGAAGCCATGCCCGGATCGAGGTGTTCCTCCATCCGGGCAGGCTTGCATTACTTGGCCATCGTGACCTTGGTCGGGTCCGGCGGGAAGGACGGGTCGGTCTTGACGCCGCGCAGCAGGTCGAGCGCGTAGTGAAGCTGGACGTCGTCCTTCGGATCCGGCGGCACATAGGCGATGGAGCCGGAGCCCTCGGTCGTCTCGCTCTGGCCCTTGATATGGCCGGAGAGGCTCGATTCACCCTCGACCTCGACCTTACCCTTCAGATCGTCCGGAACCGGTTCATCGACCTTGATATCCGGCGTGATGCCGGTGCCCTGGATCGAGCGGCCGGACGGCGTGTAGTAGAGCGCCGTCGTCAGGCGCAACGCGCCGCTGTCGCCGAGCTGGATGATCGTCTGCACCGAGCCCTTGCCGAACGAACGCGTGCCGACAACGGTCGCGCGCTTCAGATCCTGCAATGCGCCAGAGACGATTTCCGAGGCAGAAGCCGAGCCACCGTTGATCAGCACGATCAGCGGCTTGCCATGCGAGAGATCGCCTTCGGTCGCGTCGAAGCGGCGGGTTTCGCTGGCCTCGCGGCCACGGGTGGAGACGATTTCGCCCTTGTTCAGGAAGGCGTCGGAGACGTCGATCGCCTGGTCGAGCAGACCACCGGGGTTCAGTCGAAGGTCGAGCACATAGCCCTTGAGCTTGTCGTCCGGCACCTGCGCCTGGATCTTGTCCATGGCCTTCTTCAGGTCATCGAAGGTCTTTTCGGTGAAGGAGATGATGCGGAGATAACCGACATCGCCCTCGACGCGATACTTGACCGCCTGAACGGCGATGATGTCACGCTTGACGGTGAATTCCAGCGGCTTGTCGGCGCCCTGGCGGATGACTTCGAGCTTGATCGCCTCACCGACCTTGCCGCGCATCTTTTCAACCGCCTGGTTCAGCGTCAGGCCGCGTACGTCGGTGCCGTCGATCTTGGAAATATAGTCGCCGGAGAGAATGCCTGCCTTGGCGGCCGGCGTGTCCTCGATCGGGGTGACGACCTTGACGAGATCCTTGTCCATCGTGACTTCGATGCCGAGCCCACCGAATTCACCCTTGGTCTGGGTGCGCATGTCGGCGGCCTGATCGGCGTTCATGAAGCTCGAATGCGGATCGAGCGACGAAAGCATGCCGTTGATGGCCGCTTCGATCAGCTTCTTCTCATCCGGAGGCGTCACATATTGCGCCCGAACCCGTTCGAACACATCGCCGAATACCGACAGTTCCTTGTAGGTGGCGTTGCCGGCGGCAGAGGCGGGAACGCCGGCCGAATAGATGACGCTCATCGCCGTCGCGCCGAGAAGCGCACCCGCGACAAGAAGTGAAGCCTTACGTATCATTGCGAGCCTTTCCAATCTGTGGAGCGGTCCACCAGGGACGGGAATCAACCGGTTTACCGTTTTGCCTGAATTCAATGTAAATGCTTGGCCTGTCCGTGACCAGCGCCAATGCAGCGGCACTTGCTACTCTTTTTTCACCCATGACCGCCAAGGGCTCGCCCGCCACAACGAACTGGCCCGGCCGCACAGAGACAGCTCCCATGCCCGACATGACGACATGATAGCCGTCGCCGGGATTGAGGATGACCATCTGGCCGTAGCTGCGGAACGGCCCGGCATAAACAACCCAGCCATCCGACGGCGCGGTCACGACGGCGGCCGGCGCGGTTGCCAGTGTGAGGCCCAGGGCGACGTGTCCGGTACCGTCCGGATCGCCGAAATTGCGCACCACCTCGCCCGTCGCCGGAAGCACGAGTTTGCCGGTCAACTTGGCAAAGGCATATGCGGGCGCAATGCGGTTTTTATCGGGCGGCATCTGGCCGGGGGCCGTCCCTGAATTGGCCTGTGCCTTGGCGGCGGCAGCCGCATCGCGCACGGAGCCGATCTGGTCTTCCAGCGAACCGATGAGGTCCTGAAGCGTGGCGGCCTTCTTCGCCAATTGTTCCGATTTCGCCCGTTCGTCGGCCAGCTGCTGTTCGGTCTGGGCGGCGTTTTTCTCGTTTTCCGCAATCAGCAGGTTCATGCGCCGCTGTTCCTCCAGATTGGAAGTCATCAGGGTCGCAAGCGAGGCGCGTTCGTCGCCGATCTTCTTTTGCGTCTCCGCGAGCTTCGAGAGGTCGGCAATCAGCTTGTCCGTCTCGTGGCGGATGCCGGGCACGACCGCGCCGAGCAGAATGGCGCTGCGGACGGATGAAAGCGCGTCTTCGGGTGTTACCAGCAGGGCCGGCGGGGGGTTGCGGCCCATGCGTTGCAGCGCGGCCAGCACTTCCGCAAGAAGGCCGCGCCGCTCATGCAACGAGGCTTTGGCATTTGTCTCGTCGGAGCGCAGCCGCGCGAGCGATTTCTCGCCTTCGGCGATCTTCATCTCCAGCTCCTTGCGGCGTGTAGCGGAGATGACAAGCGCGTCGCGAATGCTCGCCGTGTTCTGCTTGAGATCGGCAATACCCTTTTTCAGCGTCTCGACACGCTCGTCGGAGAGCGTGATTGTCTTGGAAAGCGTTTCCAGTTCCTGGCGGGTGGCTTCGCGGCGGGCGGCGAGGTCGGCGGTCGGGTCGGCGGTGCCGGCATTCGGCGCGGCGCCTGCGGCCGTGCGATCCTGTTTGGGTGCCGTTGCCGCATCCTGCGCGCCGGATCTGTGAATATCCACCGGGGCAAGGACGAGACCAAGAGCCAGCGCCGGCAAGACAAGCACATACGCGGCGCGGTGCGCCGTTGCTGCTCCTCGTGTCGCCTGTTCCGTTGTCATGAGACCTTTGGTCGCTCCCGGCCTGTTCATTGGCGCGGAAGCCTAAAGAACCAACCCTTCGGCAAGCTTGTGTTCAGGGATTGTGTCAGAAGTCGGTCACGCCCGGTGATAGGGATGGCCCGACAGGATGGTGACGGCCCGGTAAAGCTGTTCGGCGGCCATGATGCGCACGAGCTGGTGCGGCCAGGTCATCTTGCCAAAGCAGATCTGCGCGTCGGCCCGCGCCACCAGATCCGGGTCGAGCCCGTCCGCGCCGCCGATGGCGATCATCAGGTCGCGCTTGCCGTCGTCGCGGTAGCGGCCGATGAGGTTGGCGAAATCCTCCGAGCCCAGCGCCTTGCCGCGCTCGTCGAGCAGAATGAGGACCGCGCCCTCGGGCAATGCCTTGTCCAGCATCCCGGCTTCTTCGCGCTTGCGGCCTTCGGGCTGCGGCAGGCGGCTTTCCTGGACTTCGACAACGCGGGAGAATTCCAGGCCGATGGCAGGTCCGGCCTTTGCAAAGCGGTCGAGATAACGCGCCGCAAGATCCTTCTCCGGTCCGGCTTTCAGCCGTCCCACAGCGAAAAGTCCAACCCGCATAACGCCCACCTCACATCGTCATGTGACTGCGACGAGGAGGACGCGATCCGCGCCGACCTAGTGCAGCCTGCCGTCTTCCATATCCGGAGCCTGCCACATCTTTTCGATGTTGTAGAACTCCCGGATTTCCGGACGGAACACATGCACGATAATGTCGCCCGTGTCGATCAGGACCCAATCGCCCGTCTCGAGACCCTCGACCCGGGGTGACCCGAAGCCTTCGTCCTTGAGATCGGTGATGAGGTGATCGGCAATGGCGCTGACATGGCGGTTTGATCGCCCGGAGACTACAATCATGTAATCTCCCAGCGCCGATTTCCCGGCAATGTCGATGGTGACGATATCTTCGGCCTTGGAGTCTTCGAGACTGCCAATAACCAGTTGAAGAGCGCGGGCGGCGGCTTCGACGCCAGTTTCCTTGCTCCGTGGGAGGCTGCGGGGGGCAGTTCCCTTGATATGTACTGTTGTCAGAGGTTTGCCTTTCTATCCAAAAACACAGCACGTCACGTTGCGATTCACAATCGCAACAGGATGATACGCACCAAATTGCGAAGCTTTCAAGAAGTCAGTTCTGCGGATACAGAACTTGGCCTGTGCCGTCTTTGTTCCTTGGGCCTTCAATTAAGCCGCGACGAACTCTTTTCAAGCAAAATCCGCCGCGAAACACCGATGTTCTCGAGAAATGTGCCGTCGTGACTGACGGCGATGAAGGCGCCGCGATAGGCGTTGAGCGCGTCTTCCACGGCCTCCACTGATTCGATGTCGAGATGGTTCACCGGCTCGTCGAGCAGCAGAAGACCGGCCGGGTCTTCGCCGCCGATGGCGCAGGCAAGCGCCGCGCGCAGCCGTTCGCCGCCGGAAAGTGTTGCCGGCGTCAGCCGCGCCGCCTCGTTGCGGAAGTGGAAACGGGCAAGTGCGGCATAGGCTGCATTGTCGGTGGCGCCCGGATTGAGGCGGCGGAAATTGTCGACAAGGCTCGCGCCAAAATCGAGGATCGCCGCCGACTGGTCGAGATAGGCTAGCCGCACCGGGCAGCGGATGAGGCCCGAGGCGGGCTGAAGCTCTCCGGCAATCAGGCGAAGCAGCGTCGTCTTGCCCGCGCCATTCTGGCCTTCCAGCGCAATGCGTTCGGCCCCGGTGACGGTCAGCGAGAGCCTGGCGATGACGCGCGGGTTTTGCGGCGGGCCGCCGGTGAGATTTTCCAGCGACAGAACGATCTTTCCGGAGGGGAGTTCTGCGCCGGAGAGGTGGAAATCGAGTTTGCGGGCGCGCTCCACGGCGTCTTTGGCGACGGTCAGACGCTCTTCCGCCTCTGATTGCTGGCGCAATGCCAGCCGCCCGAGACCGCCGGCAGAGCCTTCGGCGCGTTCCTTGGCGGCATCAAGCAGGATTTTCGGCTGACCGGCGCTGGCGCGGCCCTTCCTGCCGGCTGCATCGCGTTTTTCCTTGCGCTGGCGGGCGGCTTCGATGTCGCGGGCTGTGCGTTCGGCTTGCTGCCGGGCGGAGGACAGCTCGCCTTCGGTGCGCTCTGTCGCGCGGACTTTTTCGTTGCGGTAGAAACAGTAATTGCCGCCCCAGACGGTGACGCCAAGCGTGGTGATCTCGACGATACGGTCCATGCGGTCGAGCAGGTCGCGGTCGTGGCTGACGATGAGGAGGCCGCCTTTGAAGCTTTCCACGATGTCGCCGATGAAGGCGCGAGCAGCGCGGTCGAGATGGTTGGTCGGCTCGTCCATCAGTAGGAAATCCGGCTTATCGGTGAGAAGGCCGGCCAGCCGGGCGCGGGTCTGCTCGCCACCGCTCAAGGCTTTGAAGGGGTGATCCGGGTCTAGGCCGGCAAGACCGAGGCGGGCAAGCGATGCCTCCATTTCGGCCTCTATGGCCCAGTCGATCTGCTCCAGCTCGTCAGCTGTCGCCTCGCCGGAAAGGCCGCGGCGGAAGAGGGCGAGTTTGCCGGCAAGGCCGATGCCTTGCGCTACGGTCGCGTCATCCGGCATGTCCGGCCATTGGCGCAGATAGCCGATCTTACCGCGCCGCTGGACGGTGCCGGCGAGCGGTTCGCGAAGGCCGACAATCAGTTCCAGCAGCGTCGTCTTGCCGGTGCCGTTGCGACCGACAAGGCCGGTGCGTTCGGAGCCGAAGCTCAAGTCGAGATTTTTGAAGAGGGTGTGACCGTCAGGCGCTGCGGCGGAAAGACCGGTGAGCGTGATGGCGGGTGTGTTGGAGCGCGTGGACATGATGAACCTTGAAGGCGGATGCAAAGACGGGCGAAAGCGGGGTCTTCGGCATCATGTTCATCGGTCTGGCTCCTGTTGGGGACAGGGGTAAGATAGGGGGCAATGCTCTGTCGGGCAAGGGGAGAGGCGTGGGTGCGCCGCTATGCGGGCCGCTTCAACAAAGGCAAAAGCGCCTCGTCGACGATGCGCTCAAACTCGCGATGGGTCAGCGGGTGGCCAGTTATATGCGGGAAATTGATGAGCAGCCCAACGACCACCGCAAGCTGGATCGGCTCTTCGCCGGGGGAGCCTGCGCTTGTTACATTTGCATCGAGCTCGCCGCGCGCGACGGCCCGTTCGATCGCGCCGTTGATGGCAGTCTTGACGCATCGGATAAAGCGCGATCGCAGCCCCTCGACGGAGTGCGTGCCGCGAAGCGATGCCTCCAGAACCGTCGAAATGATCCTCTGGCGGTGCGGGTCGAGGCAGCCTGTGGCCTCGATCAGGCTTTCGATCAGATCGTTGCGCAGTGAGCCCGAGCGGGCGCCGGCCGGACTGGCTGGAAAGACCAGCGTGTCCGTCGCATCGGCAATCAGGTCGGCAAGCGTCGCCCATCGGCGATAGATCGTGGCTTTGCCGACACCAGCCCTTGCGGCGACGGCTTCCATGCTCAGCGCTTCGGCCCCCACTTCGCTCAGCAGCGCGAGAACGGCTTCATGGATCAGCCTGTCCCGGCCGGCATCGCGTGTTCGGCCGGCCGTTCCTGCCGGCTTCTGCCGCGACGAGCCGGGAACCTCATTCTGCATCGGCTAGCTCCATTCAGGCCCGCATTGCGACCCGTTCGGCTGCAATGACATCGGCAATGATTTCAAGGCTGCGCTTGTGATCTTCAAATCCATGGATGGTCGCGTTGATCATCAACTCATCGGCTCCGGTTTCTCGTACCAGCGCGCGAAGTTTCTGTCCAACGCTCGTGCCGTCGCCAACGATATGGTCCGCTGAAAAGGCGTCGGCGGCTGCGATTTCTTCCTGGATCCAGGGATGCTCCGCCGCCTCTTCAGGACTTGGAAGCGGCCCAAGCATGCCGCGCGCATGGCGGATATAGCCGAGCTTGCCGGAGCGCGCGACCCATTCCGCCTTCTCTTGCGTGTCCGCGGCAACCACATTGGCCGCCAGGATCGCATAGGGGCTCGCGGTCGCGCCCGGCACGAAATGCTGTTTGTAGGCGCGGATGGCGGAGGCTGCCAGTTGCAACGAGAAATGCCCGGCAAAGCCGAAGGGATAGCCTTGTGCTGCGGCGAGTTGGGCGCTGGCCAGGCTTGAACCCAGGACGATAAGCTTCGGGCGGCTTGCGCCTTTCGGCATCGCCGATATCTGCGCGTAGGGGTGGTTTGCCGGAAATCCGTCATGGAGAAAGCAGTCGAGTTCGGCAAGCTGTTGCGCGTAATGCGCCGCGTCGGACCGCCGCAAGGCATGGGCGGCGACGCCATCGGTTCCCGGCGCCCGGCCCACGCCCAGATCGATGCGGTCCGGGTGAAAGGCCTCAAGCGTCAGATAGCGTTCCGCGACGGAAAACGGCGCGTGGTTGGGCAGCATGACCCCTCCGGCGCCGACCTTGATATACGTGGTCCTGTCCGCAATCCGCATCGCGATCAGATCCGGGGCCGTGGAGGCGACCGAGGCCATGTTGTGATGCTCTGAGGTCCAGAAGCGCTGGTAGCCAAGCGCTTCTGCGTGTCTTGCCAGTTCGACGGACTGGTTGAGAGCGGCAGCCTCGCTTTGTCCAGTGCCAATGACGGCAAAGTCGAGAACGGAAAGGGGGATCGGGCGGGACAAGATGGCCTCCATAAAACGATACGATTGCGTATCGAAACGATATCGTATAGGAATGGCGCTGGCAACGTCCTTTTGCGCGATGCGTGGCATGCTCGCCCAAAGTGCTTTCTTCATCGATCAGCCGGCTTCGCGCCCAGATTTCAGAGCAGTTCGCAATGACCCATCATGTCACCGACGTCACGAAGGCCCCCCGCCGCAAGATGCTGCTGGGCGGCCAGATCATCAATCACGGCTCGGCCGATGGCGCCTGGCGCTGGCCCGGCAACACGCCAGGCCTCCATTACGATCTGGACGCCATGACCCACATCGCCAGGGTTGCCGAACAGGGAAAATTCCAGCTCATTTTCATCGCCGATCACCCGGCCATGCGCGAAGACATATCGCATTCCCCGCCCACAGCAACGATCGAGCCGCTCGTGATCACCAGCCACCTGATCGGCCAGACGAAGCATCTCGGCTTCGCCCTCACGCAGTCGACGACATTCAACTTTCCCTACACGGTGGCGCGGCAGATGAAGGCGCTGGACGTGCTGAGCGGCGGCCGCATCGGCTGGAACGCCGTCACCACCAACGATCCGACCATTGGCGCCAATTATGGCTCCCATATCGATGACCGCGAAACGCGCTATGCCCGGGCGCACGAATTCATTCAGCTTGTGAAGGCGCTTTGGGACAGCTGGGGCAAGGACGCGCTGAAACTCGACGTCGAGCGCGGCATCTATGCCGATGTCAGCCAGATCCAGCCGATAAACCTCGGCGGTCAATTCGTGGCCTCTCGCGGCCCGCTGCCGACACCGCCGTCGCCGCAAGGCCAGCCGATCATCTTCCAGGCCGGCGGTGGTGCGGAGGGGCTTCAGCTTGCCGGCATGTATGCGTCAGGCGTCTATTCGATGGTCACGGATATTGCGACCGGGCGGGCGCATCGGCAGGCACTCGACCGCGCGGCTCTGGCCGCCGGACGCGATCCGAGCGCGGTGAAACTCTTCATGGGGATCTTCACGACGGTCGCGGAGACGGAGGAAGCGGCGCTGGCCCGCCGGGAGGCCCTGCTTCAATTCGCCTCGATCCCGCTGGCTGCGAAACTGCATCATCTGTCCGTTCTGGTCGGCATGCGGCTGACGATGGACACGATGCGCGAGCCGCTGTCTGCCGATCGCCTGGCCGCACTCAGGCCGAACTTCAGCTATCCGCATGCCGAAAGGGCCACAAAGCTTCTTCAGGATGGAAAATCGCCATACGAAGTTCTGCTGCGCGATGTGACCGGCTTCCATACGACCGTCATCGGGTCGCCAACTCAGGTCGCAGATCAGCTTCAGGAACTCTTCGAGGCAGGCGCTGCCGACGGGTTCTTCATCATGCCCGATGTCATCAGCGATGGTCTGCCAGCCTTTGTCGAAGGTGTGGTGCCGATCCTCCAGAGCAGGGGTCTTTTCCAGTCCGACTACGAGGGAAGCACGCTGCGGGAGAATTTTGAAGCAACCTCTTCGCTGGCGACAGCCTAAGCCTGGTGTTCGTCAGTCAAGGCTTACGGTGAGGGTCAATGTCTGGCGGTCACGCCAAACGGTCCGAAAGCTGCGACAGGCTCACTTGCCGTTCTTCTCGCGGATCAGCGTCGAACTCAGCGTCGAGCGGGGGCCGTGGATGAAGGTCCAGGCGGGGGCCTTGCGGAAGGGGAGCGCGCGGGCTTCCTGCTCGTCGACGCGGGCGTAGTCGAAGGTCTTGGCCATCTTGGAGGAGAGATAGGCAAGCGTCGAACCCGGCCGGTCTATGACGGCGATGGGGTAGGTTGCGGCGATCTCCTGCCATTTCTGCCAGCGGTGGAAGCTCTTCAGATTGTCGGCACCCATGATCCAGACGAAATGGCAATCCGGATTGCGCGCCTTCACGGCCGCGAGCGTCTCGGCGGTGTAGCTGTTGTTCATCCGTTTCTCGAATGCCGTGACCTGAATGCGCGGATCTGTCGCCATCTGCTCGCAGGCCGCGATGCGCTCGGCAAGCGGGGCGAGGCCATTGTGGCTTTTCAAGGGGTTGCCGGGAGTCACCATCCACCAGAGCCGGTCAAGGCCCAAGCGTTTCAGAGCGATTTCGGCGACCAGCTTGTGTCCCTCATGCGGCGGATTGAACGAGCCGCCGAACAGGCCAATGACCATGCCGCGCTCGGTGTGCGGCATGGTGAGATAGCGATCGGAAAGAGCCGCTTCTGTCTCCACGCGTCAGCCCGGCCTTACCTGGCCATTGCCGCGCACCCGGTATTTAAACGAGGTGAGCTGCTCGACGCCGACGGGGCCGCGGGCATGCATCTTGCCGGTGGCGATCCCGATTTCCGCGCCCATGCCGAACTCGCCGCCATCGGCAAATTGCGTCGAGGCGTTGTGCAGCAGGATGGCGCTGTCGATCTCGTTGAAGAAGCGTTCGACGGCGCTGACATCTTCCGCAACGATGGCCTCGGTGTGGTTGGACGAATAGCGGGCGATGTGCTCGATGGCCCCGCCGATGCCGTCCACAAGCGCCACGGAGATGATGGCGTCGAGATATTCGGTCGACCAGTCTTCTTCCGTTGCGGCTTTCAGGTTCGGCACGAGGGCCATCACCGCTTCGGACGCGCGGATTTCGCAACCCTTTGCGGCCAGTGCTTCGAGGATCGGCTTCAGATGGGTGGAAGCGCAGGCGCGGTCCACGAGCAGCGTTTCGGCAGAGCCGCAGATGCCGGTGCGGCGCATCTTGGCGTTGACAGCGATCTCGACCGCCATGTCGAGCTTCGCGGTCTTGTCGATATAGAGATGGCAGATGCCTTCCAGATGCGCGAAGACCGGTACGCGGGCTTCCGACTGCACGCGGGCCACGAGGCTCTTGCCGCCGCGCGGGACGATGACGTCGACATTGCCGTTGAGGCCCGAAAGCATCGCGCCGACGGCAGCGCGGTCGGTCGTCGGCACCATCTGGATCGCCGCTTCCGGCAGGCCGGCATCCTTCAGCCCGCGCGTCAGGCAGGCGTGGATGGCTTGCGAGGAGTTGATCGAGTCCGATCCGCCGCGGAGAATCACGGCATTGCCGGCTGCGAGGCAAAGCGCGCCGGCGTCCGCCGTCACGTTCGGGCGGCTTTCGTAGATCACGCCGATGACGCCGAGCGGCGTGCGGACGCGCTCGATATGCAGACCGTTGGGACGGTCCCATTCGGCGATGACTTCACCGATCGGGTCCTTCAGTTCGGCAATGGCGCGGATGCCGTTTGCCATGTCGCGGATTCGGCTTTCGGTCAGCGTCAGCCGGTCGATGAAGGACGCGGCCATGCCGGTCTCGCGGGCATTTTCGAGATCAAGCGCGTTGGCGGCCAGGATCTTGTCCATGCCGGCGATGATATAGGTGGCCATGGCGATAAGCGCCGCGTGCTTGCGCTCAGGCGATGCGATGCTCAACGGTCGGGCGGCGGCGCGGGCCTTTTGCCCGATTTCGAGCATCAGCGTCTCGACTGCGGCCTTGTCCGTGGTTCCGTCCAACATCGTCTCATCCTTTCGCTTGAAGATGTCGTCTCAAGCCTTTTCCCGCGCTGCGGTCATCACGAGATCGTCGCGATGGACCATGGCAGAGCGGCCTGCATAGCCGAGAATCTCGGCGATTTCACTGCTTTTCTTGCCGAGGATCTGGCGGGCCTCGTCCGCGTCATAGGCGGAAAGGCCGCGCGCGATCTCGGTACCGGTGAGGGTGACGATGGCCACCGTGTCGCCACGGCTGAAATCGCCTTCCAGCTCCCGCACACCGGCGGCAAGCAGGCTCTTGCCGGAGAAAAGCGCCTTTTCGGCCCCCTCGTCCACCCGAATCCTGCCCGCCGGTTGCAGCTTGCCGGCAATCCAGGTCTTGCGCGCCGTCGAGGGGTTGCCGGAGGCGGCGAACCAGGAATGGCGGCCGCCGGCCTCGATGAGGGCGAGCGGATGGTCGGGTTTGCCAGACGCGATGATCATGGCGCAGCCGGCCGATGTGGCGATCTTGCCGGCATCGATCTTGGTGCGCATGCCGCCGCGCGACAGTTCCGAGGCCGGCCCGCCGGCCATGGCGTCGATCTCGGGGGTGATCGCGGGGATTTCTTCGATCAGCTTCGCGTCCGGATCGAGATGCGGCGGAGCAGTGTAGAGACCGTCGATGTCTGAGAGAAGAACCAACAAATCCGCGCCGACCATGGTGGCGACGCGGGCGGCGAGGCGATCGTTGTCGCCATAGCGGATTTCGGTCGTGGCGACGGTGTCATTCTCGTTGATGATCGGAACGGCGCCGAGCTTGAGAAGCTGGTTCATCGTCTCGCGGCCGTTGAGATAGCGGCGGCGCTCTTCCGTATCGCCGAGCGTCAGCAGGATCTGGCCGGCGACGATGGAATGGAAGGACAGGCTTTCTGTCCAGGCGCGGGCAAGTGCAATCTGCCCAACGGCCGCTGCCGCCTGGCTTTCCTCCAGCTTCAGGATGCCCGGGGGAAGATCAAGCACCGTGCGGCCCATGGCAATCGCGCCGGACGAGACGACGAGGACTTCGACGCCCGCCTTGCGGAGCGCCGCGATATCCTCGCAGACGGCATCGAGCCACGCCTTCTTAAGTCCCGACTTACGATCAACCAGCAGCGCCGATCCGATCTTGATGACGATGCGTTTGCAGGCGGAGGGTTTCTTACGCTTTACGGGCATTGCTCAACTCAGTCCCAGTCTTCTTCGTCACCGTCTTCGTCGTAGATCGGCTCCTGCTTCGGCTTGCGGCCCGAATGGCCATGCGCCGTGGTAGCCGATTGCACGCCCGGATCGGCGCGGCGGGCCTCGTCGATGATACGGGCCAGCTCGCGCTGCACTTCGCGCATGCCGAGGCCGGTGATGGCGGAAATGGCCAGCGGTGTCTGGCCCGAAGCGCGCTTCAGCGAGGCCATCTTCTTCTTCAACTCATCGGGAGCGACCACGTCGATTTGCGACAGCGCGACGATTTCGGTCTTGTCGGTGAGCCCGCCGCCATAGGCGTCGAGCTCCTTCTTGACCGTCTTGTAGGCCTTGCCGGCATTCTCTTCCATGGCGGAGACGAGATGCAGGATCACGCGGGTGCGCTCGATATGGCCGAGGAAACGGTCGCCCAGCCCCGTGCCTTCATGCGCGCCCTCAATCAGGCCCGGAATGTCGGCGATGATGAATTCGCGCCCGTCCACGGTTGCCACGCCGAGGTTCGGATGCAGCGTCGTGAACGGATAATTGGCGATCTTCGGCCGGGCGCGGGTCACGGTCGACAGGAACGTGGACTTGCCGGCATTCGGCAAGCCGACGAGGCCGGCATCGGCGATGAGCTTCAGGCGCAGCCAGAGTGTCTTTTCCTCGCCCGGAAGGCCGGGATTGGCCCATTGCGGGGCCTGGTTGGTCGGCGACTTGAAATGCGTGTTACCGAAGCCGCCATTGCCGCCGGCGGCGAGCCGGAAGCGCTGGCCTTCCGTCACCATGTCGACGATCAGCGATTCACCGTCTTCCTCGAAGATCTGTGTGCCGACCGGCACCTTCAACGTCACTTCCGCGCCCTTGGCGCCGGTGCGGTTGCGGCCCATGCCGTGGGTGCCCGTGCCGGCCTTGAAGTGCTGCTGAAAGCGGAAATCGATGAGCGTGTTCAGGCCGTTGGCGGCCTCGACCCATACGTCGCCGCCACGCCCGCCGTCACCGCCGTCGGGGCCGCCGAATTCGACAAATTTTTCGCGGCGGAAAGACACCGCGCCTGCGCCACCGTCACCCGAACGGATGTAAACCTTGGCTTCGTCCAGAAATTTCATAACTTACGTCTCAAAATGAGGGCCGGCGCTCGGCATCACAGCAACAAGCGCACTCGATTGCGCCTTGCAATACAGGGGCTTGGCCGCAAGGTCAAAGGCAATCGTCAGGGTTTGCGCCGGGGACAGGTCAAGCCGCGCCTGCCAATTGTCAAATTTTGTCCAGCCGGAAAATTTTCGAAACGGGCGAGTTGCTTTCGTGGCCTAAATACGCTTTTCTTGCGCCAAGCCCGAGGCAACGGGCGAAACCAAAAATAGAACTGGGAAAAAATCGCCATGAAAAAATTGGCTCTTCTGCTGGCCGCTTCGGCGCTGGCCTCCGCCTTTGCAACCTCCGCTTGGTCCAAGACGCTGGTCTACTGCTCCGAAGCCTCGCCCGAAGGCTTCGACCCGGCGATCTACACCGCCGGCACGAGCTTCGATGCGTCAAGCCGCACGGTTTACAACCGTCTGGTGGAGTTCAAGCACGGTTCGACAGAAACCGAGCCGGGTCTTGCTGAAAGCTACACGATTTCGCCGGATGGCACGGTCTATACGTTCAAGCTGCGCAAGGGCGTGAAGTTCCAGAAGACGGATTTCTTTACGCCGACGCGCGATCTGACTGCTGACGACGTGATCTTCTCCTTCGAGCGCCAGCTCAAGGCCGACAATCCGTGGAACAAGTATGTTGCCGGTGCATCTTACGAATATGCCGACGGCATGGGCTTCCCGAAGCTGATCAAATCCATCGAGAAGGTTGACGATCTGACGGTCAAGTTCACGCTGAACAAGCCGGAAGCGCCTTTCCTCGCCGACCTCGCCATGGACTTCGCCTCCATCGTGTCGAAGGAATATGCTGACAAGCTCGCCGCCGACAACAACATGGTGCAGATGAACCAGAAGCCGCTCGGCACCGGTCCGTTCACCTTCGTCGGCTACCAGCAGGACGCCGTCATCCGCTATCAGGCCAATCCCGACTATTGGGGTCCGAAGCAGAAGATCGACGATCTCGTCTTCGCCATCACGCCCGATGCCTCGGTGCGCGCGCAGAAGCTGAAGGCCGGCGAGTGCCACATCGCCTCCTACCCGAATGCTGCCGACGTTGCCGGCCTCAAGGCCGACGCCAACCTGAAGGTTGACGAAAAGCCGGGTCTCAACATCGCCTATCTCGCCTACAACACGATGCAGGCCCCGTTCGACAAGCCGGACGTGCGTCGGGCGCTCAACATGGCGATCAACAAGAAGGCCATTGTCGAAGCCGTCTTCCAGGGTGCCGGTCAGGTGGCCAAGAACCCGATCCCGCCGACCATGTGGTCCTATAACGACAAGGTCGAGGACGACAAGTACGATCCGGCTGCTGCCAAGGCCGCTCTGGAAAAGGCCGGCGTCAAGGATCTTTCGATGAAGATCTGGGCCATGCCCGTTTCGCGTCCGTACATGCTGAACGCGCGGCGCGCGGCCGAACTCATGCAGGCGGACTTCGCCAAGGTTGGCGTCAAGGTCGAGATCGTCACCTATGAATGGGCCGAATATCTGAAGCTCTCCAAGGCCAAGGATCGCGACGGTGCTGCCATGCTCGGCTGGACCGGCGACAATGGCGATCCGGACAACTTCCTCGACACGCTGCTCGGCTGCGATGCCGTCGGCGGCAATAACCGCGCGCAGTGGTGCAACAAGGACTTCGATGCGCTGGTGAAGAAGGCCAAGGTCACGTCCGACCAGGCCGAACGCGCCAAGCTCTATGAAGAGGCGCAGGTCGTCTTCAAGAAGGAAGCCCCCTGGGCGACGCTGGACCATTCGCTGGAAATCATGCCGATGAGCAAGAAGGTTTCCAACTATTACATGGATCCAGTTGGCGTTCATCGCTTCAACGACGTCGATATCGCTGAATAATCGCAGGTCATGACGTTCACGGCCGGGAGTCCGCCTTGCGGGCTGCCCGGTCGTAACCATTCGGAGTATTGCCGATGCTGCGTTTCATCCTCGGCCGGATTGCGATCCTCATTCCGACATTTGTCGGGGTGGCGCTGATCGCGTTTTCCTTTATCCGCCTGCTTCCGGGCGATCCTGTCATGCTCATGTCGGGCGAACGGGTGATGTCGGAAGAAAAACACGCCCAGATCATGCACGATCTCGGCTATGACAAGCCCATCGCCCTTCAGTTCGTCGATTATCTCGACAAGATCGTGCACGGCGATCTCGGCCGTTCGGTCGTGACGAAAAAACCGGTGCTGGACGATTTCAGGGCGCTGTTTCCGGCCACGCTGGAACTGTCCATCTGTGCCATCATCTTGGCCGTGCTGCTCGGTATTCCGGCGGGCGTGATCGCGGCGGTGAAGCGCGGGTCGTGGCTCGACCAGACGCTGATGGGCGCGGCGCTTGTCGGCTATTCCATGCCGATCTTCTGGTGGGGTCTGCTGCTCATCATCTTCTTTTCCGGCTACCTCGGCTGGACGCCTGTGTCAGGGCGCATTTCGCTGATGTATTTCTTCAAGCCGGTGACGGGCTTCATGCTGATCGACAGTCTTCTGTCGGGGCAGAAGGGCGCCTTTTCCTCGGCACTCAGCCATCTGATCCTGCCGACCATCGTTCTCGCGACGATCCCGCTTGCGGTCATTGCGCGCCAGACGCGTTCGGCCATGCTGGAAGTTCTGGGCGAGGATTATGTGCGCACGGCGCGTTCCAAGGGGCTTTCGCCGTTTCGCGTTGTCGGCTTCCATGCGCTGCGCAATGCGCTGATCCCGGTCGTCACCACGATCGGCCTGCAGGTTGGCGTGCTGCTGGCCGGCGCGATCCTGACCGAAACGATCTTCTCCTGGCCGGGCATCGGCAAATGGATGGTCGATGCCGTGTTCAAGCGCGACTATCCGGTCGTGCAGGGTGGCCTTCTTCTGATTGCCGCCATCATCATGATCGTCAACCTGATCGTTGATGTCACCTACGGGTTCATCAACCCGCGGATCAGGAAATAGGAGGCGGGACATGGCTGAAGCAACAAACAACGCCGTCAAGCCGCAATCCGCGCTCGGCGAATTCTGGTATTATTTCACCCGCTCCAAGGGGGCGGTGATCGGGCTCGCGGTCTTCGTCATCGTCGTTCTGATGGCGATCTTCGCGCCGCTGATCGCACCGCATCTGCCGAACGAGCAGGACCGGGCCATTCTTCTGTTGCCGCCGTCCTGGATGCAGGGTGGAAATGCGTCCTATCTGCTCGGCACGGATCCTGTGGGTCGCGATATCTTCTCGCGGCTGGTCTATGGCGCGCGCTTCTCGCTGTTCATCGGCGTCGTGGTCGTGTCGCTGTCGGTGGTCTTAGGCGTGGTGATCGGACTGATCGCCGGATTTGCCGGCGGCAAGACCGATATCGTGATCATGCGGGTCATGGACATTGTTCTGGCCTTCCCCTCGCTGCTTCTGGCGCTCGTGCTGGTCGCGGTGCTGGGGCCGGGTCTCATGAATGCGATGATGGCGATCGCGCTCGTCAACCTGCCGCATTTCGTGCGGCTGACGCGCGCCTCGGTGATGACGGAAAAGACGAAGGAATACGTGATCGGCTCGCGTGTTGCCGGCGCACGCTGGCCCAGATTGATGTTCATCACCATCCTGCCGAACTGTCTTGCGCCGCTGATCGTGCAGGCGACGCTCGCCTTTTCTGCAGCGATCCTCGATGCCGCAGCGCTCGGCTTTCTCGGCATGGGCGCGCAACCGCCGACGCCGGAATGGGGCACGATGCTGGCGGAAGCCCGCGAGTTCATCAGCCGAGCCTGGTGGGTCGTCACCTTCCCCGGTCTCGCCATCCTCATCACGGTTCTGGCAATCAACCTCATGGGCGACGGGCTGCGCGATGCGCTCGACCCCAAGCTGAAGAGGTCGTGACATGGCGCTTCTCGAAATTTCAAACCTCACGGTGGAATTCCAGACGGCGAGCGGTGTGTTCCGCGCGGTCGATGGCGTTTCGCTGACCTGCGACAAGGGCGAGATCCTCGCGATTGTCGGCGAGAGCGGTTCTGGCAAGTCGGTGGCGATGCTGGCCGTCATGGGGTTGCTTCCCTGGACGGCGAAGATCACTGCTGATCGCATGGCCTTCGACGGTCAGGACCTGGCGAAGATGAGTGCGCGAGAGCGCCGCAAGATCATCGGCAAGGACATTGCCATGATCTTCCAGGAGCCGATGTCGAGCCTCAATCCGTGTTTCACCGTCGGCTATCAGCTCGGCGAGACGCTGAAGCTGCATATGGGCCTCAACCGGGCCGAGCGGCGGGCGCGCTCGATCGAGCTGCTGCAGCTCGTTGGTATTCCCGCGCCCGAGGAGCGGCTGTCCAACTTCCCGCACCAGATGTCGGGCGGCATGAGCCAGCGCGTCATGATCGCCATGGCGCTGGCCTGCAATCCGAAGCTTCTGATTGCCGACGAACCGACCACGGCGCTCGACGTCACGATCCAGGCGCAGATCCTCGAACTGCTGGTTCGCCTGCAGCGCGAGAAGGGCATGGCGCTGGTGCTGATCACCCATGACATGGGCGTGGTTGCTGAGACCGCCGAGCGCGTGCAGGTGCAATATGCAGGGCAGAAGGTGGAAGAGCAGCCGGTGAAGGCGCTGTTTGCCGATCCGCATCATCCCTATACGGCCGGACTTCTGGCCTCGCTGCCGGAGCGCGCCGTTGAAGGCGCGCGGCTGCCGTCGATCCCGGGCGTGGTGCCCGGCCAGTTCGACCGGCCGCCGGGCTGTCTCTTCGCGCCGCGCTGCACATTTGCGGATGCGGCCTGTCAGACCAAGCCGCCAAGGCAGGGCCCGGCATTGGGCAATGCGCTCTGTTTCTATCCGCTGGTTGGTGGCGAGCCGCAACGTCTGGGAGGTGCGGCATGAGCGATGTCGTGATGGAAGGCCGCGACCTCAAGCGGTATTACGAGGGGAGCCGCAAGCTCTTCAAACCGGCGACGAGCGTCAGGGCGCTGAACGGCGTCAGCTTCAAGCTTGAACGCGGCAAGACGCTGGCCGTGGTCGGCGAGTCCGGCTGCGGGAAATCGACGCTGGCCCGCCTTGCGACCATGATCGAGACTCCGTCGGAGGGTGAACTGACGATCGGTGGCAAGCCGGCGCTGGTGGGCGATGCGTCGCTGCGCTCGCGCGTGCAGATCGTGTTCCAGAACCCCTACGGCTCGCTCAATCCGCGCCAGAAGGTCGGCGCGATCCTGGAAGAGCCGCTGAAGATCAATACGCAACTTTCGGCGGCCGAACGTCGCGCGAAGGTCGAGGAGATGATGAAGCGCGTCGGGCTCCGGCCTGAACATTACGGGCGCTACCCGCACATGTTCTCCGGCGGCCAGCGCCAGCGCATAGCCATTGCCCGCGCGCTGATGCTGAACCCGGATATTCTCGTGCTCGACGAGCCGGTTTCGGCGCTCGACCTGTCGATCCAGGCGCAGGTGCTCAACCTGCTGATGGACCTGCAGGAGGAGATGGGCCTTGCCTATCTCTTCATTTCGCACGGGCTTTCGGTGGTGAAGCATATTTCCGACGATGTCATGGTCATGTATCTCGGCCGGCCGGTGGAGGAGGGGGCGGCAGACCAGGTCTTCGCCCATCCGCGACACCCTTACACTGCAGCGCTTCTATCGGCGACGCCCGTTGCCGATCCGGGTCGCGAGAAGACGCGCATCAGCCTGACCGGCGAATTGCCGTCACCGCTCAAGCCGCCGTCCGGCTGTCCGTTTCATCCGCGTTGCTGGCGGGCGACGGATGTCTGCAAGGCAGAGATGCCGCCGCTGACGGGGGATGCGGGCCACAGGTTTGCGTGTCATCATCCGCTGGATTGAGGGGCGTGCCTTGGGGCGCCCCCTCTGCCCTGCCGGGTATCTCCCCCACAAGGGTTGAGAGTGACCCGCGGCGCTGCCCCACCCGTCTCCCCCCTTGTGGGGGAGATGGCGGCAGCCAGAGGGGGTATTTCCCGCGAACTCTGAGCAAACGGACAGAAAGACCCCTCCCCAACCCTCCCCACAAGGGGGAGGGAGAGTGACCCGCGGAGCAAGTCTACCCCTCCGGATCCAGAAACCCCCCCGACTGCCGATCCCAGAGCCGGGCATAGTGCCCACCCAGCGCCAGCAATTCGTGATGCGTGCCCTGTTCCACGATCTGGCCGCGATCCAGCACGACCAGGCGGTCCATGGCGGCGATGGTCGAGAGCCGGTGGGCGATGGCGATCACCGTGCGGTCCTGCATCAGGTTTTCGAGGCTCGACTGGATGGCGGATTCGACTTCGGAGTCGAGCGCGCTGGTCGCCTCGTCCAAAATCAGGATCGGGGCGTTCTTGAGGATCACGCGGGCGATCGCAATGCGCTGGCGCTGGCCGCCGGAGAGCTTGACGCCGCGTTCGCCGACATGGGCGTCGAAGCCGGCCAAGCCGTTCCAGTCGGTCAGATGCTCGATGAACTCCACCGCATGGGCCTGTTCGGCGGCGGCGATGACCTCGGCGCGGGTCGCATTGCTGCGGCCATAGGCGATGTTTTCGTGGATCGAGCGGTGCAGCAGCGAGGTGTCCTGCGTCACGACCGAGATATGCCGGCGGATGCTTTCCTGCGTGGCGTCGGCAATGTTCTGGCCGTCGATGAGGATGCGGCCGGATTCCAGATCGTAGAAGCGGAGCAGCAGGTTGACGAGCGTCGATTTGCCGGCGCCGGAGCGGCCGACGAGGCCGATGCGCTCGCCCGGCTTGATGTCCAGCGTCAGGTTCTCGATGATGCCGCCCTTGCGGCCGTAGTGGAACGAGATGTTGTCGAAGCGAATGCCGCCCTTTTTCACGACCAGCGGCTTGGCGTTTGCCTTGTCGGTGAGGCCGATCGGCTGGGCGATGGTCTCCATGCTTTCATGCACGGTGCCGAGCTGTTCGAAAATGGTCGAGATTTCGAGCGCGACGCGCGATGAAATGCTGGAAATCTGCAGGGTCATCGGCAACACGATGGCGACGATGTCTATGCCGACCTTGCCCTGCGACCAGAGCCAGATCGCCATCGAGGCCGTGCCGGCAATCAGTAGGCCGGAGAGCAGCGACAGGCCGATGCCGAAGAGCGAGAGCCAGCGATGCTGCGTCGTCATGCGGCCGGTATGCACATCGACCGATTCGCGCACGAAGGCGTCTTCGTCCTCGGCGCGGGCGAAGAGCTTGACCGTCATGATATTCGTGTAGCTGTCGACGATGCGGCCGACCATGTCGGAGCGCGCATAGGCGATGTTGCGCGAGCCGCGGCGGATCTTCGGGACGATGAAGGCGAGGAAGCCGACATAGGCGATTGTCCAGCCGAGAACCGGGATCACCAGCCAGAGGCTGGCGGTCGCCAGAAACAGTGCACCGACAAGGCCAAGCGCTGCCAGATACCAGACGACGGAAATGACCGAAACGGCGGAGTTTCTCAGCGCAAAGCCCACTTCCAGCACGCGTGAGCCGATGCGGCCGGCGAAATCGTTCTGGAAGAAGGTGAGGTTCTGGCGGATGACATGCCAATGGCTCTGCCAGCGAACAAGGTTCGTCATGCCCGGCGCAATCGCCTGATTGAGCACAAGTGCCTGAAAGGCCATGACCAGCGGCTTGACGGCGAGCACGAGGATGACAAGGCTCAGGACCAGATGCTGGCTGTTGCCGACCACCAGTTCCGGCGCGCTCGTCGTCAGCGCCTTGACCAGCCGGCCCATGAAGATCGGGATCGCCGCATCGGTGACGGCGACGAGAAAGCTCGCCACCAGCAGCATGATGAAGAGGCCCTTCGCCTGGCGGATGAAGAACCAGTAGAAGCTCAGGATTCCCTCCGGCGGATTGCCGGGGGTCTCTTTGGCCGTGGGGATGATGAGATTTTCGAAATAGCGAAGCATGGGGGCGGGGGTCCTGAAGCATATCACGCAAACGTGCTGAGCGGTTTTGCGATCACGACATGCGGATAAAAGAAGGGCATGCAACTTTTCAAAGAGTGGGCGTTTGGTGCACCTCGAATGTGGTGCAATGAAGGTCAGCTAGGACTTTCGAATGATGCCTATTCAGCGCCTGTTCGTTGAGTCGAACAAGGGCGAATGCGTCATGCGGGCTTCAGGAATTTTGATGGATGGGGTTACGTTCAGTCTCTTTTTGTCAGACTGACCATGCTCTGCTCGACCAGGGCGATCACCTGAGACAGGACGTGCTCGAAGAAATCCCTCGGAAGCATCCCATAATGCACTCTCGACGGATCGGACGGCAAAGGTCGCAAGTGGGAACCCGGCCAGGTAAACCTGTTTGTTTCTCCCAGTCGGATGTAGTTTCGGCCGTCGTCCAGACCGCATTGCCTGCAAATCTCGACGGGGATCTCGATCGAAAGATGCTGTTCGCCCGGCTCCGGCGGCGAATGCGTGATCGGTATCAGTGTGACTTTTCCAGTTTTGCTGGAAGACAAGATGATGGCGCAGGGGCGATCCTTGTCGCCTTGCGAGAATCCTTGCAGCTCATCCCTGCGCCAGAGATAGTTGTAGCGGACGACGAGACCAGGGACGGGTTCCGGCAGGATCACTCAGAGACGGTGCCCCATTTCGTGGTCTTGAGTTCCGAGAGCATGTCATCGTCAAACTCGCTGAAAGCGATGACTTCCCGCTCGTTGTTCTTGAGACGGCGATAATTCTCGAGTTCCTTGGCGCTCAGATAGCCGCCGATCACGCGGTCATGCGACGTCACTTCAATGACGCCAACAGAATGAGCCTCGTCCTGATAGCGGGCGAAGCTCCGCGAAAACTTGGTTGCCGAAACTTGCAGCGTGTCAGCCATGCGCGCTCTCCTGTTGGTGTGTAAAATACGTAATCTGCGTATTTTTTCAAGAGGCGAGGCTGATGGCAGTCAAAAGCGCTGCGGTGTCAGCTATGCAGACCCGGTGCTTCCTGGCCCGTACGCTCGACATATTCCGTATATCCCCCATCATACCGATGCACGCCTTCCGGCGTCAGTTCCAGCACGCGGTTTGAAAGGGCTGCGAGGAAATGGCGGTCGTGGGAGACGAAGAGCATGGTGCCTTCGTAACTCTGCAGCGCCTTGATCAGCATTTCCTTGGTGTCGAGGTCGAGGTGGTTGGTCGGTTCGTCGAGGACGAGGAAGTTCGGCGGATCGAAGAGCATGGCGGCCATGACGAGGCGGGCCTTTTCGCCGCCCGACAGCACACGGCATTTCTTCTCGACATCGTCGCCGGTGAAGCCGAAAGCGCCTGAAAGCGCGCGAAGCGGGGCCTGGCCGGCCTTGGGGAAGCGCTCCTCCAGCCATTGCAGGATGGTGAGATCGCCGGTCAGCACGTCCATGGCGTGCTGGGCGAAATAGCCGAGCTTGACGCTGGCGCCGATCGTCACCGTGCCTGAATCCGGCTTGGCATCGCTGGCGATGAGCTTCAGCAGCGTCGATTTTCCGGCCCCGTTGATGCCCATGATGCACCAGCGCTCGCGGCGCTTGATCATGAAATCGAAGCCGTCATAGATGATCTTCGAGCCATATTGCTTGTGGACGCCCTTGATGTTGACGACGTCGTCGCCTGAGCGCGGCGCGGGCAGGAAGTCGAAGGCGACCGTCTGGCGGCGGCGCGGCGGCTCGACGCGCTCGATCTTGTCGAGTTTCTTCACCCGGCTCTGCACCTGGGCGGCATGCGAGGCGCGGGCCTTGAAGCGCTCGATGAATTTCAGCTCCTTGGCGAGCATGGCCTGCTGGCGTTCGAACTGCGCCTGCTGCTGCTTCTCGTTCTGGGCGCGCTGGCCCTCGTAGAATTCATAATCGCCCGAATAGGAGGTGAGTGAGCCGGCGTCGATCTCGATGATCTTGTTGACGATGCGGTTCATGAATTCGCGGTCATGCGAGGTCATGAGCAGCGCGCCGTCATAGCCCTTGAGGAAGTTTTCGAGCCAGATCAGGCTTTCGAGATCGAGATGGTTCGACGGTTCGTCGAGCAGCATGACATCGGGGCGCATCAGCAGGATGCGGGCAAGCGCCACGCGCATCTTCCAGCCGCCCGAAAGCTTGCCGACATCGCCATCCATCATTTCCTGCGAAAAGGAGAGGCCGGCCAGCACTTCGCGGGCGCGGCTTTCCAGACCGTAGCCGTCGAGTTCCTCATAGCGGCCCTGCACCTCGCCGTAGCGCTCGATGATCTCGTCCATTTCGTCCAGACGATCCGGATCGACCATGGCGGCTTCGAGCGCATGGAGTTCTGCGGCGATCTCACTGACCGGGCCTGCGCCCGCCATGACCTCCTCGACCGCCGAGCGGCCGGACATTTCGCCGACATCCTGGTCGAAATAGCCGATGGTAACGCCCTTTTCGGTGGAGATCTGGCCTTCGTCGGGCTGTTCCTCGCCGGTGATCATGCGAAAGAGGGTGGTCTTGCCCGCCCCATTCGGACCAACCAGGCCGATCTTCTCGCCGCGGTTCAATGCGGCTGAGGCCTCGATATAGAGGATGCGGTTGCTGTTCGACTTGCTGACATTTTCGATGCGAATCATGAGGGCGGTCCGGGGTGGGGCGGTTCCCTAAAATCCGATGCGGATTCCTGCGGAACTGCGCTTGAAACGAGTTGCCGCCCCTATGCCACGGCGCGGGTCGCATGTCACGCGAGGAGAAAATGTCAACCGAGCGCATTCCTGAATGGCTCGTTCAGCCACGGTTCAGGCTGGCAGACATAGATTGCTATCAACACGGCAAATCACTTCGCCGATCTGAAAGGAAAATCACATGCGTACGTTTCTGAAGGTTGTTGCAGTCTCGAGCGCCCTCCTGGTGGCCGCACAGGCAGTTCCGGCCGCCGCACGCGACCATGGTAACAATGACGACATGCTCGCCGTCGGTATTGCCGGTCTTGCCGCAGGCGTGATTGCAGGCGCCATCGTTTCCGGCTCGCAGGACAACGGTCCTCGCGAAGTGCAGACCTATGACGATGCGCCGCATTATCGCGAGCGTCCGGCCTATTACAACAATGGTGGTGACTATGGTTATCGCCCGGCCAGCTATCAGCGCGTTCGTCCATGGTCCGCCGCCTGGTACCAGGCCTGCGAAGATCGTTACGACAGCTTCGATCCGCAGACCGGCACCTATGTTGATGGATATGGCAACGAGCACTTCTGCAAGATTCGTTAATCCGCACAGCGAATGACCCCAATCAACCGGAGACCGCATGGTCTCCGGTTGAATTGTTTTTGGAAACCGGCAAGTTCTGATCAAGGATTCAGCGGCCGCTTTGGCCCGTCTCCCTCGTTTTTTTGGAGCGGCTATCATGGCGAAATTCTCTGCCAATCTTGGACTGCTCTGGCGCGAGCTTGCGCTGCCTGATGCTATCCGTGCGGCCGCCCGCGCCGGCTTCGATGCGGTTGAATGTCATTGGCCCTATGACGTGCCCGCGGATCAGGTTCGCGCCGCGCTTTGTGAAACCGGCCTTGCCATGCTGAGTCTCAATACTGTCCGAGGCGATGTTGAGCAGGGCGAAACCGGGTTGGCGGCGTTGCCTGGCCGCGAGACGGAAGCGCGCTCCGCGATCGATCAGGCGGTCGACTATGCGCGTGCTGTCGGTGCGCATTCCGTCCATGTGATGGCGGGCAATGCCGAAGGTGTCGATGCGAGGCAGACTTTCCTGTCAAATCTCGCCTATGCCGGCGACCGCGCCGCGCCTTATGGGATCAGCATCCTCATCGAGCCGTTGAACCGTTTCGACTGGCCAAGCTATTTCCTGCGGACGACGGATCAGGCGTCTGAGATCATCGCGAATACCGGCGCAAGCAATCTGCGGCTCATGTTCGACTGCTATCACGTGCAGATCACGGAAGGGGATCTCACCCGCCGGCTCAGGGCGCTGATGCCGATCATCGGGCATGTGCAGATCGCCGCGGTGCCGGATAGAGGGGCGCCCGATCATGGAGAAGTGGACTATCGCCACATCCTCGCTGTTCTCGAAAGCCTTGGCTACGAGCGTCCGATCGGTGCCGAATATCGCCCGGCAGGGCCGACGCAACCGGAACTGGGCTGGCTGGATGCCTTTCGAGGCGCTTCTCGCCTCTCGGCGGATGAACGTGGCGTACCCGTCAAGCGTTAAGCTTTGGACAGGCCCTGTGCAGGTCCTTTCAGCATCGATTTTCCAGAAGCAGACGTGTCCGACGCCCAGACATACTTCGCAATTTTTTCAATATTTTTCGTGGGCCTTTATTAGTATTCTACCTGTGTGCCCGATAAGACGAATATTCTGTATCGTAATGTCACAAATGTAATGCGTGCGTATTTTATATTGTCATCATTTGGTCTGACGCCGGTTGGCCGGCTCAATCGCACCGCGTCATCCAAGTCCATCCTGCAAAGGGCGATGGTTTCTCACGAAAGTTAATGAGAGGCGTCGATATCTTTTCGGGTTGTAAAGCAAAAATTAACCGCTATGGTCTCAAGATTGTAAGTGGATCGCTTTATGCTTGCTTGCCGCAGTCTATTTCGGGCACGATCAACCCGTCACAAGAGGCAAACGAGGTGACCGATCCACGAGGGGCGGGGTCTGGTGTTTCGGCACCACTTGCATGATGCGCGATTTCCCCGAGGCTTCCAAAGCCATGTTTCTCTGAAAGACTATCCCTGCGCGCTTATTCGGCTGAGCCTCGAACTGTGGCCAACGCGCTGGAGAGTTTGATTTTCCCGTCGGGACCACTGTTTGCAACGGCAGCAGGGCACGACAGGAAAAGAAGCGTAAATGGGCAAATTGGAAAGCGACGGCGCAGATGGTTTCGATTATTTCTTCTCTGACGACAAGCCAGATCAAAACTCTCGCTACGAGCACGATCGCAGTACTCAACACAGCAGACGCGGCCGCGTTCAGCAGCGCGCAAATCGCGGCTCTGTCTTCGACGCAGATCGGCGCTTTCCTAAGCTCGACTATCCAGGCCTTTTCAACCAGCCAGATGGATGCGATCTCCACATCTGCGATTGTAGGCCTCAACGCGACGCAGCTGGCGGGTATCCAGTCTGGTGTGATCGCGGGATTGACGAGCGCGCAGATCGGTAGCCTGACAACGACGCAAATCGCAGCGCTCCATACAGATCAGGCCGAAGCGCTTGGACCCGCTCAAATCGGCAGTCTGGGTTCTGCGGCGGTGGCGGCGCTGAATTCAGCCGATATCAATCTTTTCTCGGCTGCTGACATCGGGGCAATTTCGTCGAAGGCTATCAGCGGGATGGGGACCGATTCCCTGAGCGCCCTTAGCGGAGCGAAGCTGCAGGCCTTGACATCCGCGCAGCTCGGAAACCTCAAGACATCGCAGATCGCGGCCATGACGAGCGCCCAGTTCGCCGCACTGAGCTCGACGCAGATCGCCGGGTTTACCTCGACGCAAATTGCCGCGATGAGCGCAAGTCAGGTTACGGCGATGAGTACGCAGATCGCCGGTCTCACCTCGAGCGCTGCCGTTGGTCTGACCAGTGCGCAGATCGGTGGATTGGATACGGCTCAGGTTGCGGTGCTTTCGACGGGTGTCGTGGGTGCTCTGAACTCCACGCAGGTTGCTGCATTGACCGGGGGCGATCTGACTGCGCTTTCGACGAACATCGCCGCGAT